>NZ_CP117781.1:0-1200000 GCF_028657905.1 Burkholderia sp. FERM BP-3421
TCGTGGCGCGCGGCGCGGTGCTGCTGAGTGTCGAGGGTGGCGCGCCGTGGACGCTGTCGGCCGGCGACGCGCTGTTGCTGCCGCACGGGCGCGCGCATGCGCTGCTGTCCGCGCCCGACGTGCCGTGCCGTGCGATCACCGCGTTCGAGGCGGTGCCGATCTGCGATGCCGTGACCGGCGTCAGCGCCGCGCAGCCGTTCGAGCACGTCCGCGCGGGCGCGCCGGGTGCGGACGAGGCGTTGATTTTCAGCGGCTGCATGGACCTCGATCTCGGCGGGATGCAGCCGCTCGTCGCGTCGATGCCCGAGGTGATGCATGTCGGCACGCTGGTCGACCGCTATCCGGAGATCCGGCCGATCCTCGACGCGATGGAGCGCGAATCGTGCGCGGAACGGGCTGGATTCGCCGGGATACTCGCGCGGCTCGCCGACGTGGTCGCCGCTTGTATCGTGCGCGGCTGGGTCGAGTGCGGCTGCGGCGATGCGTCGGGCTGGGTGCGCGCGCTGCGCGACCCGCGGCTCGGCCGCGCGATCGTCGCGCTGCATCGCGAGCCGGGGCGGAATTGGACTGTGGCGGAACTCGCGGCCGAGATGGGGCATTCGCGCACGGTGTTCGCGGAACGCTTTCTGGCGGCTACGGGTATGACGCCGGTGCGGTATTTGACTGAGTTGCGTATGCGGCTCGCTGCGCAGTGGATTGCGCGTGACTGTGAGCCGATTGAGAATGTCGCTTATCGGCTGGGATATGGGTCGCTTGCGGCGTTTAGTCGTGCGTTCAAGCGGGTTGTGGGGCATCCGCCTGGGGTCGAGAGGATGCGGGAGGGGGGGGGGGGTGGTCGATGGGTAAGTGGTCGGGTCTTGAGGTTCAGCGCCTGATGCATCACGGATCAGAAGAGGACCTGTCCGCATTTTTTGTGGGCGAGGCGGTTGAACAACCAGTGATCAGCGGGCTTGCGTAAATCGCTCCCCGAACAGAATAGCAAACTGGTTCATCGCGGATTTCCAGTCGAAGGTCGTTCGTACCGACTTGGCCAGCACGTTGCGCAGCGCGAGCCAGAGCAGTTTGACGGCGGCTTCGTCGTGTGGGAAGTGACCGCGGGTCTTGATGATCTTGCGCAGTTGCATGTTCAAACTCTCAATGGCGTTTGTGGTGTAAACCACTCGCCGAATGTCCGGCGGAAACACGAAGAACGGTGTGACGTGCTCCCAGGCGCGCTGCCAGCACTGGACGATCATCGGATACTTGTTTCCCCATGGACCCTCGGCGAAATCCTGTAGCGCTTGCTGGGCCGCTTGCGCACTGGCCGCGGCATAGATCGGGCGCAACGCTCTGGCGAGTACGCTGCGATCCTTGTAGCTGGCAAACTCCAAACTATTACGGATCAGATGCACGATGCAGGTCTGCACGGTAGTCTGGGGATAAACCGTGCCGATTGCCTCGGGAAGTCCTTTCAGACCGTCAACCACGGCAATCAGAATATCCTGGCAGCCGCGTACCTTCAGTTCATTGAATACCTTGAGCCAGAACTTGGCGCCCTCGGTCTGCTCGATCCACAGCCCCAGCACGTCGCGCTGGCCGTCAGCCTGGATGCCCAGTGCCAGATACACGGCCTTGTTGCTGACGATTCCGTCATCGCGGATCTTGACCCGCAGCGCGTCGAAGAACACCACCGGATACATCGTTTCGAGCGGCCGGCTTTGCCAGGCGAAAGCCTCGGCCATGACCTCGTCGGTTACCGAACTGATGAAATCGGGAGACACCTCGGTACCGTAGCTCTCTGCCAGAAACGCTTGAATCTCGCGTACGCTCATGCCGCGCGCGTACATCGCGATGATGCGCTCATCGAAACCGGTAAAGCGGCGCTCGTGCTTGGGAATCAGGATTGGCTCGAAGCTACCGTCGCGATCACGAGGCACTTCGACCCGGACCGGGCCGCGCTCCGTCATGACCGTCTTGCCGCTGGCACCGTTGCGCTCGTTGGCCTGTCCAGGTGGCTTGGGCTGTCCGGACGGGTAACCCAGGTGCAAATTCATCTCAGCACCCATGGCGCGCTCGATGAGTGCCTTGTTGAAGGCCAGCATCAGGTTCTGCACCTCGGCTGGCGTCATTGGACCAGTAACCAACTGGTCAAGCAGTTCTTTGGGCAGGTCCGGCAGCGGGCCCCGCTCCGCCGCCTGCGCAGCGGCTGTTCGTTTTTTCGGCATCGGCATATCCATGACTTTTACCTCTCATGATATGCCCCGCCCACAAAATCCCGCACAGGTCCATCAGAAGACGCTCGATCGCCAGCTGGTGCATGAGCGCTAAACTGTCACATATAGTTGGACACACGCAGCACCCATCCACCTCGAAGGACGCCAAATGATCGACCACGTTTACATCTCAGTCACCGACATCGACAAGGCGATGGCGTTCTATTCGGAAGCCTTGAAGCCACTAGGCTGGAGAGTGTTCGGCAACTACGACTCCGCCTCGGGCCCGGATGGCATCCCGGATCTTTACGGCATCGGCGACGACGTGTATGGCAACGGAAAGGGTGTTGGATCGAGCATCTGGCTACGTCAACGCAGGCACGGCGAGACCGGGCTTTACCTCGGGATCGTCTGCGACACGAATGAACTGGTCGACGCCGCCTACGCAGCTGCAATCAAAGCCGGCGGCATCGATGAAGGGAAGCCGGCAGATCGTACCTATTTCGCCCCCGGATACTACGCCGCCAATGTTGCTGACTTCGATGGCAATCGTCTTGAGTTCGTACACAAGGCGTGGAACCCCAAGCGAAACGCATAGCAATCCGGGCTGCCTGCACCAGCTTCGGGCGATCCTGTATCGAATATCTTGTGATTGACCGAAACGAGTCGGCATCGGCCCATCCCAAAAGATGGATTTTGAGAACGGCCGTTCCTTGCACGGCGACTCGAATGACGAATTCGGACGTCCACGAAAATACCAGGCGCAGGTTTCGGCGTAGCTTTCTGATTGAGTTCTTGTCAGATAAGTCGCAAAGACCGACGCTCACCGCGTGACGCCCAACACCAAGCCCCGCACCCACCTCATTCCACATCACGCCGACGCGGTACGATCGCCACGCCCAATGCGATCGATCCACCTGCAACGCTCGCACGTCGCCGCGGCGGCGTGTCGGCATGCGCCGCAGCAAGCCTCCCATACAACTCCGGCCGACGCACACCGAACCACGCGCGGCCCGCACTGCGCGCCGCGATCCGCGCATCCGCCAGCACCGCCTCGGCATCGCTCGCGACCAGACACCCCGCCGGATCGATCACACAGGCCAGAGGCTCGACCGCCGACGAGACCCCCACCCCATTCGCCACCACATAAACCCCGTTATCAAGCGCACGCGCCGGCAGCACGCAACGCGCCCAGGCATGGGAATCACGCGTCGACAACCGATGCGGCGCGATCAGCAAATCGGCCCCCGCGAGCGCCGCGACCCGCATCGTATCGGCGACAAACACATCCGCATCGAGCAGAATCCCGATCCTCATCCCCCACGGCGATGACTGCACGCTCACGCTGTCGCCGCGCGCGAAGCGCGGATCGCGCGCATGCAGCTGACGGTGCCAGTGCCAATACCCGCCCGGCGCGCAAAGCGCATAGCTGTCGTACAGGCGACCATCACGCCCCTGCTCGATCAGCCCGACACCCGCCGCCACGCCGGTCGCATCAACCGCGCGCGCAAGCGCGGCCAGCGCCGGACCGTCAACCGGCTGCGCAAGCGCGGCCAGCGCACCCGTGCCGAACGCCGCCGGATCGACACCGCCCGTCAGACACGCAGGCGGAAACACCGCCAGCTCAACCCCCTCCCGCGCCGCCCGCCGCAACGCCCCTGCCAGCGTCGCAGCGCGCGCGTCGGCATCGCCCGCCAGCGCAGGCAACGAAACCGACGCGATCCTCACCCCTCCCGATGCTGCTGCCTTCATGTCTCCCCCGTAGACGCATGCCCAAATCGGCACACCCCCATTGAAGCGCGACGCCTTAAATACGTAAAATGAATGTTTTGACGGTTTTAATAACCCAAGAGAATGGAACTCAAACTCCTCCGCGCATTCCTCACGGTGGTCGAATCCCGGCATTTCGGTCAGGCAGCCGATGCGCTCGCGCTGAGCCAGCCCGCGCTGAGCAAGCAGATTGCGGCGCTCGAATCGAGCCTCGGCGCGCGCCTGTTCGAGCGCGGCCGGCACGGCGCGGAGCTGACCACGTTCGGCGCGACCTTCCTCCCCGACGCCCAGGCACTCGTGCGCGACGCCGACGCGCTGCTCGCACGCGCCCGCGAGGTGGGCAGCGGCGCGCGCGGGCGTCTGCGCATCGGCGTGTGCATCTCGGTGCTGCCGCTCGCACCGCGCCTGATCGCCGAGTTCCGGCGCCGGCATCCGCAGGTCGACGTGACGCTGCACGACCTGCCGTCCGACATCCAAACCAGCCGCATGCTCGCCGACCGGCTCGACGTCGGCTTCATGCGCATGCCGGACGACCCGAACCTCGACGCCTTCCACGTCGTCGACGAATACCTCGGGCTCGCGCTGCCGCAGTCCATGCGGTTCACGCGGCTGCCCGCCAATCTCGAGGTGCTGAACACGCTGGGCTTTGTCGCCCTCACACGCAACCAGGGTTCCGGCATCGCCGCGCAGATCGACCGCTGGTGCGCCGCGCACGACTTCACGCCGCGCGTGACGCAGCACGCCGACGATATCCAGACCGTGCTCGCGACCGTGGTGGCGGAGGTCGGCGCGGCCTTCGTGCCGTCGCGCGCCGAACACCTGCTGCGCGACGCGCGCGTGCTGCGCCTGCGCGACGCGGCCGCGCGCTGGGAGATCGGGCTCGCGTGGCACGCGGGCCGCGACAAGCCGGTGACCGCGCGCTTCGTCGATTTCATGCACGACGCGCTCGCGGCCGCCGCGCGCCGCCGCCCCCGTGCCTGACACGCCGACGGCCGCCCGCCGCCCCCGAACCCCGGCCCCGCACACGCGGCACAACCCGCGCGCACCGCTCGATGGCCCGCATCCGTTAAAATGACGGCCTTCGCGCTTTCGCGACCACCCCACCCAGGCCCGCGCCCTCCGCGCGCCCGACCGCCCGGCGCCCCCTGCCGGCGCCACCGAATCCAGCTGGAGATTGATCGTGTTCACCTGTAGAAACCAGAGCTGCGGCTCGCCATGGGCGCTGTCCGACGTCGTCATCAAGGACGAAGGCCAGGGCCTCCTGTTCCGCTGCCCACTGTGCGGCGCGCGCAATTACGTCGAGCGCTTCGAGGCCGAGGACGGCACGGTCGCCTATGAACAGCTGCCGGGCCGCCCGGATCTGTGGATGGCCCCATGAGCGCCGCCGCCCCGTTCAGCACACTGCCGCTGTCGCCCGCGACGCAGGCCAACCTCGCGCAGCTCGGCTATGCCGAGATGACGCCGATCCAGGCGGCCAGCCTGCCGCTCGCGCTCGCCGGCCACGACCTGATCGCACAGGCCAAGACCGGCAGCGGCAAGACCGCCGCGTTCGCGCTGAGCCTGCTCGCGCGCCTCGACACCAGCCGCTTCGACGTGCAGGCGCTCGTGCTGTGCCCGACCCGCGAGCTGGCCGACCAGGTCACGCAGGAGATCCGCCGGCTCGCGCGCGCCGAAGAGAACGTCAAGGTGCTGACGCTGTGCGGCGGCACGCCGATCCGCCCGCAGGCCGCGAGCCTCGCGCACGGCGCGCACGTCGTGGTCGGCACGCCGGGCCGCATCCTGGATCACCTCGATCGCGAAGCCCTCGCGCTCGGCGCGTTGAACACGCTGGTGCTCGACGAGGCGGACCGCATGCTCGACATGGGTTTCTTCGATGACATCGCCACGGTCGCGCGCCGCTGCCCCGCCACGCGCCAGACACTGCTGTTCTCGGCGACCTACCCGGACGGCATCGCGAAGCTCGCGCGCCAGTTGCTGCGCGAGCCGAAGGAAGTGAAGCTCGCCGAGCGCCACGACGACAGCAAGATCCGCCAGCGCTTCTATGAAGTGACCGAGGACGAACGGCTGCACGCGGTCGGCCTGCTGCTCGACCACTACCGGCCGGTCAGCACGATCGCGTTCTGCAACACCCGGCAGCAGTGCCGCGACCTGCTCGACGTCCTGGTCGCGCAAGGCATCCACGCGCTCGCGCTGCACGGCGAGCTGGACCAGCGCGACCGCGATCAGGTTCTGATCCAGTTCGCGAACCGCAGCTGCTCGGTGCTGGTCGCGACCGACGTCGCCGCGCGCGGCCTCGACATCGCGCAGCTCGAAGCCGTGATCAACGTCGACGTGACGCCCGACCCCGAGGTGCACGTGCACCGGATCGGCCGCACCGGGCGCGCGGACCAGGACGGCTGGGCGCTGAGCCTCGCGAGCATGAACGAGATGGGCCGGGTCGGCGCGATCGAGCAGGCGCAGGGCCGCGAGGTCGAATGGCAGCCGCTGGCATCGCTCACCCCCGCGAACGACAAGCCGCTCTTGCCGCCGATGGACACCTTGCAGATCCTCGGCGGACGCAAGGAGAAGATCCGCCCGGGCGACGTGCTGGGCGCGCTCACCGGCGACGCCGGCTTCAGCGCCGCGCAGATCGGCAAGATCAACGTGACCGAGTTCTCCACCTACGTGGCCGTCGAGCGCGGCATCGCGCGCGAAGCGCTGCGCAAGCTGAACGCGGGCAAGCTCAAGGGCAAGAAGGTCAAGGTCCGCATGATGAACGAATAGCGGGCCCGCCCCGCGCCGGCGGCGCGGCCCTCGCCGCGCCGCCGGACATAAAAATCGCGTAAACGCGCACACGAATCGACATAGGGCCAAATCAACGCGCCGCCGCCCGCACGCCCCGTCCGTCGCGGGCTTCGCGCACGGCGCGGCGCGCCGCACGGGGCGCGCCGCTGGCGCCCGCCTGATACCCCGGATCGCGACCCACAAACTTCGCGACAAATCCCCTCAATATGATTAATGAATCTGTAAGACGCACCCTGTAAACTGCAACCCTCCTGTAATCACGCACCGCTTGCATAAACCGGGCCGACGCCCACGTAGAACAAGCCGAGCCGCGCCCTGAAACGGCGCACCAGGTGCGTGCATACCTCCACGGATTCATGAAATTCACCGAAATGGCGCGACGGGCGGCGGGGATGCTGGCACGCACGTCCCGCCTGCCGTATCGCGATCGTCTGCTGTCGCCGCTCCTCGCGATCGGCATTGGCATCGCCTTGCTGCTCGTCTTCCAGCATCTGTCCTCGAGCGTCGACTACCGCTCCGTGATCCGTCAGCTGCGCCGGCTGTCGGCCGGCGAATGGGGCGCGGCGCTGTCCGCCACCGCGCTCAGCTATCTCGCGCTCGTCGCCCGCGACGCGGTCGGGCTGCGCTATGTCGACGCGCGCGTGCCGCGCACCTCGCTGTGGGTCGGCGCGATCGCCGGCTCGGCGCTCGGCAACGCGACCGGCTTCGGCGCGCTCACGGGCGGCGCGGTGCGCGCGCGCGTGTACGGCACGTCCGGCGTGAGCCCCGCGCAGGTCGGGCGCATGACCGTGTTCATGAGCGGCACGCTCGCGGGCGCGCTCGTGCTGATGACGGCTGCCGGCATGCTCGGCGGCGCCGCGCAGCTCGCGCCGATGCTGCACGCCGCGCCCGCCTCGCTCGCCTGGGGCGGCGCGGCGCTGCTCGCGCCGTTCGTGCTGCTCGTCGCGCTGTGCGGCCGCGAGCCGCGCCCGGTGCGCACGCGCTGGCGCTGGCTGTCGTTCAACGTGCCGGCGCGCCGCGACCTGGTCGCGCAGATCGGCTACGCGGTGATCGACGTGGTCGCGGCCGGGCTCGCGCTGTGGGCGCTGCTGCCGCACGCGGAGGTCGGCTTCGCGAGCTTCGTGACGATCTACGCGGCCGCGCTGCTGCTCGGCATGATCGGCCACACGCCCGGCGGGATCGGCGTGTTCGAATCGGCGATGGTGTTCGCGCTCGGCCAGAGCGTGCCCACCAACGCGATGCTCGCCGCGCTGATCGCCTATCGCGCGATCTACTTCGGCGTGCCGCTCGTGCTGTCGGCGGGCCTGCTCGCGCTGTTCGAGGGGCGCGCGCTGCGCGAACGCGCCGCGCGCGTGCCGCATCTCGCGCCGCTGTTCCTGAGCCTCGTGACCTTCTCGGTCGGCGGCATGCTGGTGATCTCGGGCGCGACGCCCGCGTTCCGCCATCGGATCGCGGTGCTGCACGACCTCGTGCCGCTGTGGGTGCTCGAAGGCTCGCAGGTGCTGTGCAGCGTGCTCGGCGTCGCGCTGCTGTTCGTCGCGCGCGGGCTGCTGCGCCGCCTCGACGCCGCCTGGTGGATGACCTTCGCGATCACGGCGATCAGCCTCGCGCTCTCGCTGACGAAGGGGCTCGCGTTCGTCGAGGCCGGCGTGCTCGGCTCGCTGCTCGGGCTGCTGGTCGCGAGCCGCGGTCATTTCAACCGCCACTCGTCGCTGTTCGCCGAGCGTTTCACCGCAAGCTGGTTCGCCTCGGTCGCGCTGGTGCTGATGCTCGCCGTGTGGGTGCTGCTGTTCGCGTTCCGCGACATCCCATACACCCGCGAGCTGAGGTCGCATTTCTCGTTCGACGAGCGCGCCTCGCGCGCGCTGCGCGCGACGCTCGCCGCCGGCCTGTGCGCGGCGATCGTCGCGCTGTGGCAGCTGCTGCGCCCCGCGCCCGGCCGCTTCGTGACGCCCTCCGAGCAGGATCTCGCCGACGCGGAGCGGATCGTGCGCGCGCAGGAATGCAGCGACGCCGGGCTCGCGCTGATGGGCGACAAGAGCTTCCTGTTCTCGGAATCGCGCGGTGCGTTCCTGATGTATGCGAAGCACGGCCGCACCTGGGCCGCGCTGCACGACCCGGTCGGGCCGCGCGCGGAGTGGGCCGGGCTGATCGGCAAGTTCATCGCGCTCGCGCATGCGCACGGCGGCCGCGCGGCGTTCTACCAAGTGCGCGCGAACGCGCTGCCGCTCTATCTCGATGCCGGCCTGACGCTGATGAAGCTCGGCGAGGAAGCGCACATCGCGCTCGACGCGTTCGACCTGAACGGCCCGCACCGCGCGCACCTGCGCTACGCGCTGCGGCGCGCGGAGCGCGACGGGCTCAGCGTCGAGACGATCGCGCCGGCCGACGTGCCCGACGCGCTCCCCGTGCTGCGCGGCATCTCCGACGACTGGCTCGACAGCCGCGACGCGCGCGAGAAGAGCTTCTCGGTCGCCGCGTTCCATGACGGCTATCTCTCGACCCAGTCGGTGATGCTGGTGCGCCAGGGCGGCGCGCCGATCGCGTTCGTCACCTTCATGACGACCGACCTCAACACCGAGGCGACGGTCGGCGTGATGCGCCACGTGCCGGGCGCATCGCCGTATGCGATGGAATACCTGTTCACGCAGTTCGCGCTGCACCTGAAGCAGGACGGGCTGCTGCGCCTGAGCCTCGGCATCGCGCCGTTCTCCGGCATGGGCGCGGCGCCGATGTCGTCGCCGTGGCACCGGCTCGGCCGGATCGTCTGGCGCTTCGGCGGCCGTTTCTACAATTTCCGCGGCTTGCGCGCGTTCAAGAGCAAGTTCGAGCCGCATTGGGAGCCGCGTTATCTCGCGGCATCCGGCTCGGTCGGGGTGTTCGTCGCGCTGGCCGATTTATCCATGCTGGCGGGAGGTCGGCGTTCATGATGTATTCAGTTTGGCGGCGCGCATTCGTAGGCGCGACGATGGCGGCAACGGTCGCGCTGGCGCATGCCGCGCAGCCGGAAACGATGTCCGGCGGACGTTACGGCGACGTGAGCGTCACCCGTCCGGCCGGCGCGATGCGCGGTTTCGTCGTGCTGTTCTCCGATGAGGGCGGCTGGCGCGCGAGCGACCAGACAGCCGCCGACACGCTCGCGAACGCGGGCGCGATGGTGGTCGGCGTCGATACGCCGCGCTATGCGGCGAATCTCGCGCAAAAGGTCGAGGCATGTCATCACCTGGACGGCGACGCCGAAGCGGTCAGCCATCAGCTCGAGCGGCAGATCCGCTCGCCGCGCTATTTCGCGCCGATCGTCGCGGGCAGCGGCCAGGGCGGTGAACTGGCGCGGCGCATCCTGCAGCAGGCGCCGGAGAACACCATCGCCGGCGCGGTCGCGGTGGGCGCATCGCGTCCGCTCGATCCGCGCTTCAAGCCCTGCCAGCCCGATCCGTCGGTCAGCCGCCGCGCGACACCCGGCTTCGTCGAGAGCGCGCCCACGGGCGACGCCGCGAAGGTCGCGGCGCTCGTCGCGCCGCACCTGCGCGACGGCAGCGCCGACGAACTCGACGTCTCGGACCTGCCGCTCGTGCCGCTGCCCGCGCGCCAGCCCGATCCGGACGGCCTGCTGGCCATCGTCATCTCGGGCGACGGCGGCTGGCGCGATCTCGACAAGACGATCGCCGAGGCATTGCAGAAGGACGGCGTGTCGGTGGTCGGCTGGGACAGCCTGCGTTACTTCTGGAGCGAGAAGCCGCCCGCGCAGACGAGCCGCGACCTCGCGCGCGTGATGCGCACCTACATGAAGCGCTGGCACGCGCGCCACGTCGCGCTGATCGGCTATTCGTTCGGCGCGGACGTGATGCCGTTCGCGTACAACCGCCTGCCGGACGACCTGAAGGACAAGGTCCGGGTGATCTCGCTGCTCGGCCTCGCGCCCGCCGCCGATTTCCAGATCCGCGTGACCGGCTGGCTCGGCATGCCGGCCAGCGACAAGGCGCTGCCCGCGCGGCCGGAACTCGCGAAGCTGCCGCCTGCCGCCGTGCAGTGCTTCTACGGCGCGACGGAGAAGGACTCGCTGTGCCCGGCGCTCACCGGCACCGGCGTCGACGTGATCCCCACACAGGGCGATCACCATTTCGGCCGCGACTACGTCGCGCTCGAGCAACGCATCCTCGCGACCTTCCGCAAGCGGATCGCCAACCTGCCGAAGTAATGCCGCATCGCCGCGAAGCGCCCCTCCCCGGTGCGCGCTTCGCGGCGGTACGCGCCTCGCGCATTTCGCCGCGCGTCGTTCCGCGCCGCATCATTCAGCGAATTCGAATAAGCGCTCGACTACTTCGCGCGCGGCGCTGTTTTTTGTTCTTACGCTACCTATACTCGACCCCATGCAGGCACGCTGCATGACGTAACGCTTGCGCCCTTGCCGTCACATCAAGCCAGCCACAAGACAGCGCATGTCCGATTTGTAATTCAGACCATTCCTTGCGGCGAGAACCGAACGCGGCAAATCGCCTTATTCTTCAACTGCGTGGCCGATAGCGTCATTCCGTATCTACAAAATAAACGTAAGGATTATGCAATCCGGCTTAATCAGACGAATCAAAAACAATTCGTCCGCATCAAACATATTTTGACCACGCGTTTCTGTCTTGCTATGGTTTCGGCACCCGACCAGCCAGTTCGGTCACCATTCCGAGACGCCGCCCCGCCCTTGCCGGACGGCCTGACGAATGCACCGGACAGCCTGGAAAGGGCAGCGCGGTACATGACGAAAAAGCCGCCGGCGAACGCGACGATGCGACCGGCGGACGCGACAGAGGTGGGGTTCCCGACATTCAATCGAATTGCAGGCAAGCATCAATCAAAATGTAAGGATTCCTCTTCATTTGATTGATGGCTCGTCGCAATCGATTTCGACCTCCTCTTTCCCATCGAAAATCATGTCCCGCCGGATATTCATCTGCATGCGGGTTGATTTCTCTATAGATAATTTCGCATAACGAATCATTTATTCAAGCAATGAACCGACGCATTCAATGACGGCGCCGTGTCCACAGGTATCAGGCAGTAGGGGTGCAGGCAGCGATCGTGCATCGCATAAGAGCGCCGAGATCCGGACCCCGGGGTAACGAGGCCCCGGCGTACGCGGCGGATGGGGTCTTACCGACGAGTGAGAGGAGCAAGATGAAACAACGAGCATTGGCGGTGGCGATCAGAAGAATCGTGTGGGCGGAGCTTGCGTTGACAGCCACGCTGGCGTCGCCGGCGTTCGCGCAAAGCCAGCCCGCGCCGGGCGCCGTCGCGGTCGCGGCCGAAGTGGCCAAGCAGGCGCCGACCACCGTCGCGCAGGCCGCCCCACCCTCCGTCGTGCCGGCCGACGCGGCCGCGCCGGCCTCGGACGCGGCCGCCGCGCCCGCCGCCCCGGTCAAGGCCGGCCAGGGCAACGTCGCGCAGATCAAGCGCTTCGAAGTGACAGGCTCGCTGATCCGCAGCGCCGACAAGGTCGGCTTCAACCAGGTGCAGACGGTCAGCCAGAAGGAGATCCAGGAGAGCGGCTACACCAACGTCGCGGACTTCATGCGCGGCGTGTCGGCCAACTCGGCGAGCAGCTGGAGCGAAGGCCAGACCAACGGCTTCGCCGCGGGCGGCGCGGGCATCGCGCTGCGCGGCCTCTCCGAGAAATACACGCTGGTGATGGTGGACGGCCAGCGGGTCGCGCCGTATGCGTTCGCGTCGAACGGCACGGATACGTTCTTCGACCTGAACACGCTGCCGCTCAACATCATCGACCACATCGAGATCGTCAAGACGGGCGCGGTGTCGCAGTACGGCTCCGACGCCATCGCGGGCGTGGTCAACATCATCACGAAGAAGAACTTCCAGGGCCTGCAGCTCGACGGCAGCTACGGCGGCGCGACCCAGGGCGGCCAGGGCACCACCAAGTTCAGCATCCTCGGCGGCTTCGGCGACCTCAACGCGGACCGCTTCAACGTGACGGCGGCCGCCAGCTTCTACCGCGCGACCGGCTTCACGATCGCCGATCGCGACACCACCAAGAACCAGGACTTCACGGGCCAGCCGGGCGGCCTGTCGCTGCTCGCGCCTTCGTTCTGGCAGACCAACGGCGGCGCGACCGCGCAGGCGCTCGCCGGCTGCCCGTTCGGCGGCTCGGTGAAGCCCGCCGCGAGCAACTATCTGACCGCGGGCGCCGGCATGGGCGGCACGATCTGCGGCGCGAACTCGGGCGAATCCACCTCGATCGCGCCGTGGACCGAGCGGCTCAGCGCGAAGGTGCACGCGGACTTCAAGGTCAACGACGCGATCACCGCGTTCGGCGACCTGTGGGTCAGCTCGAACAACACCGACCAGAACAACGGCGTCGCGACCGTCGGCAGCCCGTCCTCGCCGACGCTCACGCTCAACCCGGCGACCGGCCAGCTGAGCCAGTTCAACAGCGTCGTGCCGGTCAGCAACCCGTACAACACGACCGGCGCCGCGACGCCGCTCGCGTACACGTTCCCGGGCACGGACTCCGACGTCACGCGTTCGACCTTCTGGCGCTTCGCGACCGGCGTGAAGGGATCGTTCACGATGCCGTACGGCGACTGGGACTGGTCGACCGCGTACAGCCATTCGCAGAGCATCGTGACCAACACGCTCAACAACGTGCTGAACGCGAGCGTGGTGAACAACATGTACCAGAACGGCACGCTGAACTTCGCGAACCCGTCCGCGACGCCGAACGCGTTCAACGGGCTGTACATGCAGACCGGCAACCAGGGCGTGTCGAAGCTCGACGCGATCGACGCGACGCTGTCGACGCCGAACCTGTTCAAGCTGCCGACGGGAGACGTGGGCTTCGGCCTCGGCGCGCAGTTCCTGCATGAAAGCGAATTCATCGGCCAGAGCGCGCCGTCGCTCGAAGGCTTGGTCCTGAACCCGCTCACGCAGTCGGTCAGCGGCTCGCGCAACGTCGCGGCGGTGTATTACCAGTTCGACATTCCGATCATCCGCAACCTGACCTTCAGCCAGTCGGGCCGCTACGATCACTACAGCGACTTCGGCGGCGCGTTCTCGCCGCGCTTCGCGCTGCGCTACCAGCCGATCAAGGAATTCACGATGTACGGTTCGTACAATCGCGGCTTCCGCGCGCCGACCTTCGTGGAGAACACGCCGTCGCAGAACATCGGCCTGCAGCAATACGGCAACACCCTCGTGAACACGCTGCAGACCGGCAACACGAGCCTGCAGCCCGAGCGCACCCGCAACATCAACATCGGCTTCGAGACCTCGCCGACCCGCAACACCGACTTCGGCTTCGATTTCTACAAGATCTTCATCGACAACGTGATCGGCCAGGCCAACCTGAACACGGTGGTGGCCGCCAACAACCCGTCGCAGGTCGTCCGCGATCCGGTGACGGGGCAGATCACCTACGTGATCCTGCCGTACCAGAACCTCGGCACGCTCGAAACCGACGGCTTCGAAGGCACCTTCCGCCAGGCGCTGCCGACCAAGATCGGGACCTTCACGCTGTCGGCGGACTGGGCCTACGTGCATCACTTCAAGATCGGCTTCCCGGGCAGCCCGACGGTCGACTCGGCGGGCAACAACTTCGCGATCACGCAGCCGTTCGGCGCGAGCTTCCCGCGCTGGAAGGGCAATACGTCGCTGAACTGGGCGTACCACAAGTGGAGCGCGACGCTGACCTGGGAATACACGGGACCGTACTCGCAGGCGCTCGGCGTCGCCGCGCCGTCGCCGGCCGAGGACAGCGTGGCGTCGTACAGCCAGTTCAACCTGTTCGTGAACTACAACGGCTTCAAGAACTGGACGCTGTACGGCGGCATCAACAACATCTTCAACCGTGCGCCGCCGTTCGATCCGGTCTGGCAGAACGCGCTCAGCCAGGGCGGGTATGACCAGTCGCTGTACATGTACTACGGCCGCTTCGTGCAGGTCGGCGCCACCTACAAGTTCTGATCGCCGGCCACACCACCGGCATTCGACGGGCCGCTCCCCTTCCCTTACCCACCCTTGGGAGCGGCTTTTTTTTGGTTCATCGCGGGAAACCGTGGCGGTTTTCCGGGCAGTGGGTCGTCTGACCGACGGTTTGCCAAGCTTATTTTTCCTCGGGCTTTTTCATCGGTGAATCATCGCAAGCGTTGATCGCGCCACTCTGCGTCTTGAACATCAGCGTGATGCGCATCGTCGGGCAGGTGCGCGACACACCGCGCGCGACATGGTAGACGAAACCGGGAAAAACCAGCAGCCGATTCGGTTTCGGATAGATCGCCGCCAGAATGTCCGTCCGGTCCTTGTTGAAGAGGACCGTTTCGCCTCCCCAATCCGGATCCCAGTGTTCGTGCGGGTAGTACACCGCCGTGCAGGCACCCATCGCGAGTGAATCGGTATGCACCGCTCCATCGGTGCCGTAGGGCAAGCCGTTCGCGTAGCAGCTCTGCAGCGCATGACGCGGCAGATACGACCGCGCGACGCGCTGCCAGCACGCGTGCAACAGCGGCGCGCAGGCGGCCAGTTCATGGCTTGCGTCGTGATGCCCGTCTCGCTGCACAGGATCCCGCGATCCGGCGAAGTGCCGGTTCCAGAATGATTCGGCACCGGCTCCGTTGTGCGAGCGCCAGCCGTGGTGCCACGCACCGTCCGACAGGAATTGATAGACCGCCGCCTGCTCGTCGCGGGGCAGCAGGTCGTCGATGATGGTGATGTCTTGCCAGGCGCGCCTCGCGCCTGGCAGGGTGTCGAGATTCATCCCTACTCCGTCGATGACCGCAGGCGGCGGCCGCCCGCCGTTCAGAATTTCCAGCTCAGATTGCCTTGCACCGCGTGATCCGATTGGCGGCTCGCCAGCGCGCCCGAGTACCCGATGCTCGCGCGGCCACCCTTGCCGAACGCGAAGCCGGCATCCACGCTGACCACCGCCGCGTCCTTCGCAACCGGTACGCTCGCGACCGTAAACCCGCTGCTGCCAGACGCGAACGCGAGTGTCGCGACCGGACGGCCGCTCGTCAACGCATGCTGCCACCCCACGCTGCCCTGCAGCGTAAGCTGCAGCGCCGACGTCAACGCCAACCGCGTCGTGCCGCGCACGCCGAGCGTCGAGAACGACACGTCGTTGCTGCCTTCCTGCACGCGCACCGCGGCCGCGCCGCCAGTCTCGGTCATCCCATTGTTTGTGAGGTGAACGTACGCGAACCGGCCGAATGGCTCGACCTCGGCCGCGCCTCCGGTCGCGAGCCGGTAGGCCGCCTCGGCGAACACCTGGGTCGTCTCGGCGTTCAGCGTGCCAGTCTCGTTTTCCGACGTTGCGCCGTACTGAACGTAGCGGTCAACGCCACCTCGGTGCCATGCGTGCACCACGCCCGCGCGCAACCCGAATGCATTGGGTTGCCACGCAGCATACCCGCCGAGATGAAAGCTGTCGAACGAGGCAGAGGACGGTGCACCGCGCAGGCTGACGCCGCTGTGGCTATAGCCCGTGAGGCCGCCCACACGGACGTCGTCGCGCACCGCCGCGTCCGTGCCTGCGAGAAAGCCCCCCCGTCGAGCTGGTGTAGCCGCTGACGCCATCGCCGCGCGCGCTACCCCATGAACCCAGCAATCGCGCCCAGACGCTGGGCTGCGACGCGACCGCGTCACGCGTCGTCGCGATTCGGTCGAGCACCGCGTCGCGCACCTGCCGGCTTTCGTTGATGAGCGTCGCATAAGCGGCCGGGTAGATCTCGCCCGTCAATTGAGCGAGCGTCGCCTGCGGCGCCAGTGCGGAAGTCGCGAACAGCACGCTGTTGTATACAGCGCTGCCCGGATTCAACGTCTCCAGCGCGTTCGCGACGCCGCGTTCGTTGTCCGTGCGCGCGACGCTCGCGAACGGCGTGGCGCTGCGGTTCACGACCAGACTGACGCTCGTCGGACCATACGTCAGCGCCGGCGACACGAACAGATAACCGCCGGGCGCGGCGAATTGGCCTTCGACGCCGCCCGCCGCGTTGAGGATGTCGAAGCGACGTCCCAGCACGGCGCGCGACTGTTCCGCACTCAACGGCGGCGGTGCGTTCTCGAGCGCGAGGCTCAACGCTCCGCCCGCCACGCGCGCCTTGCCGCCCGCGTCGATCCGGTCGCTCGCGCCGCTCGGCGACAACTCGACCGCGTAGGTCGAGCCCGGTGCGAAACGCACGTCGCCCGCCACCGACAGCGCGCCGATCGAGTGCCCCGGCGCGACGGTGCCGCCCGCCGTCGCGGTCAGCGAGCGCATCGCGCCGTTGCCGTTCACGAGGCCACCGTTCCCGACCGATACATCGCCGCTCGCGCCGTCGAGCGACGCGCGTCCGCCATCGACCATGACGTTGCCAGTCCGACCCGTGATCGCGGCCACGCCGAGCGCCTTGATATTCACGTTGCCGCTCACGCCCCCCAGCGCGGCGACGCCGTTCGTCAGCAGCACATCGCCCGTCGTTCCCGTGCTTTTCACGGCGGCGGCGCCCGCCTGGTCGATCGACAGACGCGCACTCGTACCCGCGATCGTCGCGACGCCTCCGTTCACCGCGACGTCGGCCGTACGGCCGTTCACCGTGAGCCGTCCAGCTGCGTTGACCACCGCGCCGGACGCGATCGAGCCATCGATCCGCAGTTCGCCGCCGTCGACGGTCGTCAGCCCGCGGTAGGTGTTCGCCCCCGCGAGCGTCAATACGCCCCCGCCCGATTTCACGAGACTGCCCTGGTATTCGCGGGCCTGATAAGCCGCCTCGCGAGCGACGCCCGTCGCATAATCCACTTTGTCGCCATCGCTCGCAGCGGCGGGCAGCCCCTGCTCCCAGCCCTTCGCCTTCAGCGTGCCGAGCCACGCGCGATGCTCGGCGTCGTCCTCGATCTTGCGTGCCGCGAGTGCAACGTCCGAGATGTCGTTCGACCACGCGTCGGCGACGCCGGTCGGCAGCGCGGCGCGGAACGTGCCGAGCAGTTGCCCCGGCCCGTTCATGGCCTTGCGCAGGTCGACGAGCCCCCAGCCGCCAAACGTGTTCGGCACGTTCGTCGTTCCCGGCTTTGCGGGGTGGACGGGCGAATACAGGCTGTTGTTGCTGTCGTAATCCGGCCGGCTCGGGTCCGGCTCCATGTTCTGCGCGGTGGTGAACATCACCGACAGCGCCTGCTCGCTCGTCATGTACGGAAACCGCTCCATGATGAGCGCGAGCGCCGCAGACGCGTGCGGCGCGGCGGCCGACGTGCCGTTGAAGTTCGCGTAGACCGCGCCCGTCGGCGCGGACGAACGGCCCGAATACGACGTGGACGGCACGCCTGTCGGCGCCATCACGCACCACCATTTCGCGATGCCGCACTGGTTGTAGACTTGCCCGCTCTGCTGGTCGTAGCCCGTCGTCGTCATCCAGTGTCCTTCCAGTTCCGGATGAAAGTATGCATACGAGCCGCGCAGGCTCGCGTTGTCGTAACCAGTATTGCCGGCGCTGAAATTGTTGACCACGCCGCCGCGTGACACCTTTGCCGCCGCATCGAGCCACGTGCCCTGTCCGGTCTGCGTGCGCACCGCCTCGTGCAACTTGTATGCGTCGGTGATAGTCGCGGGCGTGCTGTAGTCTTCTTCGTCCGGCTGCGAACCCCAACTGTTGCTGATGATGCGTACGCCCTTCGCCGCAAGCGCGTCGTAGACGTCGGCAAAGTATTTCGCGTTCGACGTCGGGAATTTCGGATCCGACACACCGAACAGGAAGCCGTCGGTCGCATTGGTGTTGCCCTCGTAGACCGTCGCGTCGGGCGCGACGCCGTGCATCCCGACACCATCGCGAGCCCCCCCGATCACGCCGCTCACGAACGTGCCGTGATTGTTGTTCTTCGCATTCAGCACACCCGACACGCCGTCGACGGTGACGGGCACGAAACGGCTGGCGGACAGTTCGGGATGTTGTGCGTAATAGCCTGAATCGAGTACTCCGACCGCGATGTTCTTGCCGGTGAAACCCGCCGCATACGCATACTCGGCGTGCATCGCGCCGAGCCCCCATTCGTTGGTGAACTCCGGCGTGCGCCAGCTCGCGGGATCGCCGCGTTTTCCGGGCTCCTGATACGGCGCGGCCTGTGCGGCGGCCGGCCTTGGAATCACGGCGGCGACGACGAGGAGTTGGAACAGCAGCATCGACGTGGAGCGGGGCGCCCAGTGGCGGTTGTTATGCGTCGCCATGCGAATTCTCCACGTGAATCAATTTGCCAATTATTAAGGTAGCCATTCTTATAATTAAGTTTGTTGTGTCAGAGTTCGCACGGAAATCCCCGTTGAACCAAGGGTCTGCGACGAAGATTTCTTAGCCGAAGTACGGTTATCCATCGGTGATGCCGGGCCTCATGGCGGCAGTCCCGCGAGCAGCACCTTGTGTTGAACAGCACCCTATAGCCACCCGCCCACATCCAGAAGAAGATGCGGGGTAAATCAAATTGCCGATGCCACTGCCAACCAGAAAAATCTCGCTGGCATCAAGCTCTTACATATGGCGAATCCGCATACGCCGTCTCGAATTTATTCATACCAATTTTTATTGTCGCCGCATCGCGACTCAGAAAACAAAACGAGCATCGGGAGAATAATATTCATCCCGGATGAACATTATCTTTCGATGTTGCTGCGAATTGGCCTCATCAAGCAGAAGCATGCATTCGACGCTCCTTCTTGACGGCCAAAGATTGGCATCGAAAAAATAAAAAATCAATACGATTACCTTTCCTTTTCAAGGAGAACATAATTTATGAATTTTTGTGCATTAATGTGTTTGTTATCCCTACATTTCTACACAATGGAATTGCGGGTAACAGGCGTGATTAGCAGGATTGGCGTACCCGGCGACGTCATTGGCGAGCATCAACAGCGGCCGTGTTCAGTGCGGCGCTTCCCACGATTTTTCCTGCGGATGTATATGGCGCCCTCACTCGCCGCTCGGCAGGCGTCGCGCGGATCAATAGCGTTCGACGACGATGCCCGCGACGACGCATCGCGCGCGGGCATCGGGCATGGGACGCGCACAGCGCGCCGGCACGGGACGACCCGAGCCGCGTATTTTTGCTTTTGAGCTACAGCGCGGCGTCGATCACGAGGCTCGCGCGCACCATGCGGATCCGCGGATCGAAGAAATAGCCGCCGCCTTCGGTGTAGCGCAGCAGCAGCCGGCCGCAGTCGCGGCACGCCCACACGTCGCAGCGGTTGTACGGGAAGTAGCGCGGCGCGATGGGCGCGTCCGGCGACCAATAGCCGACGCCGTCCGGCAGCCATTCCCGATCGGACGGATCCGCGTCGTCATCGGCGCGCAACGTGCCGACCCGCGTCAATGCAGCTTCGTCGAGCGACAGGGGTTGGGACTGCCAGCCGTCGAGCGGCGTCTTCTGGCAGTTGCAGGCGGCGAAGGCGTGGGCTTCTGCGTGGGCGGCCAGTTCGCGGAGGGCATGGGCGTCGAGCGTCGGCGTCATCTGCGTGAGTCGTGGGTGAAGGGCGGAGACGGAAACGTCATTGTCGCCGAGCGCGGTGCGGCTGTCATGCCGGTGGTCGCGCTCGGGCCGACATGGCGGGGGCGCGCGCAAACGTCAACGCACGACCCGGCGTATAGTGGCCGCTGTCTCGATCGTGTCGGCCGCAAGCAGGACGGTGCGAGACGCCCCGCGGAACGCCGACGGCCTTGTCCGGCGTTCTCCCCTCTCCAGTCACCCATGACGCGCTCGAACGCCTTACCGTCGACCTATCTCATCACGCCCGAGCCCTCGGAGAGCCGGCCGTTGACGGATTTCATCGCGGACCTGGAGCGGACCTTGACGACGGGCGTCCGCCTGTTGCAACTCCGCGCCAAGACGGTCACGGCCGCGCAGTACGCGTGGCTTGCCGACGAGGCGCTCGCATGCTGCCGGCGACACGGCGCGCGCGTGCTGCTGAACGCGCCGCCCGACGTCGCGCGTGCGCATCGCGCCGACGGCATGCACCTCACCAGCACGCGCCTGATGGCCTGCACGAGCCGGCCGCTGCCTCCCGGGCGCCTCGTGTCCGCCGCCTGCCACGACGAACATCAGATCCGGCATGCCGAGCGCATCGGGGTCGACTTGCTGACGCTCTCGCCCGTCCTGCCGACCGCCACGCACCCCACCGCCATTCCGCTCGGCTGGGCGCGCTTTCGCGAACTCGCGGCCCTGACCTCGATCCCCGTCTATGCACTGGGCGGGATGTCCGCCGAGACCCTGGCCGACGCGCGCGACGCGGGCGCGCACGGCATCGCGGCCATTCGCGCGCTGTGGCAAGGCGTCGTTGAAAAATCCTGATCGAAGAAAACCTGCTCCTTCGATCGCGAAGTCCAACCGCCGCATCAACGCATCGACCTGTGTCCGCGCCGGGGTTCGAATCGCGTCGCTCACGATCCCGCTTCGCATCGGCAACCCGCCGCGCCCACTCGCGCGGCGCAAAAAAAACGGCCGGTCATGCCGACCGGCCGCTTCACCTCCAAGCCGGGCCACCCGCGCCCGGCCTGTCGCTCACGCGAGATCGAAGCGATCGAGGTCCATCACCTTGCTCCAGGCCGCCACGAAGTCGCGCACGAACTTCTCCTGCCCGTCCGTGCTGCCGTACACCTCCGCGAGCGCGCGCAACTCCGCGTTCGAGCCGAATACGAGATCGACGCGCGTGGCCGTCCACTTCAGCTGTCCGCTCGCGCGGTCGCGCCCTTCGAAGACATCCTGCGCGCCCGACACCGGCTTCCATTCGGTCGCCATGTCGAGCAGGTTCACGAAGAAGTCGTTGCTCAACGCATCCTGCTTTTGCGTGAACACGCCATGCCGGCTCCCCCCGACATTCGAGCCGACCACCCGCAGGCCGCCCACCAGCACCGTCATTTCGGGCGCGGTCAAGGTCAGCAATTGCGCCTTGTCGATGAGCAGCGCCTCGGCCGGCACCGTGAATTTCGCCTTCTCGTAGTTGCGGAAGCCGTCCGCGATCGGCTCCAGCACCGCGAACGACTCGACATCGGTCTGCGCCTGCGAAGCGTCCGCGCGGCCCGGCGAGAACGGCACCGTGACCGCATGGCCCGCGTTCTTCGCCGCGCGCTCGACGCCCACGCCGCCCGCCAGCACGATCAGATCGGCGAGCGAGATCCGCTTGCCGCCGGCCTGCGCGCCGTTGAACCCGGCCTGGATCCCTTCGAGCGTCTTCAGCACGCCGGCCAGCTGGTCGGGCTGGTTGACCGCCCAATCCTTCTGCGGCGCGAGCCGCACGCGCGCGCCGTTCGCGCCGCCGCGCTTGTCGGAACCGCGGAACGTGGACGCCGACGCCCATGCCGTCGACACCAGCTGCGCCACCGACAGCCCCGCGGCATCGATCTTCGCCTTCAGCGCCGCAACGTCCTGCGCATCGACGAGCGGATGGCTCGGCGCGGGAATCGGATCCTGCCACAGCAGTTCCTCGCTCGGCACTTCCGGGCCGAGATAGCGCGCGCGCGGCCCCATGTCGCGGTGCGTGAGCTTGAACCACGCGCGCGCGAACGCGTCGGCGAGTTCGTCCGGATGGTCGCGGAAACGGCGCGCGATCTTTTCATAGGCGGGATCGAAGCGCAGCGACAGGTCGGTCGTCAGCATCGACGGCGAACGGCGCTTCGACGGATCGTGCGGATCGGGGATGGTGCCCGCGGCCGCATCGCCCTTCGGCTTCCACTGATGCGCGCCGGCCGGGCTCTGGGTCAGCTCCCATTCGAGATCGAACAGGTTTTCCAGGAAATGATTGCTCCACTTCGTCGGCGTCGCGGTCCAGATCACTTCGAGGCCGGACGTGATGGCGTCGTCGCCGCTGCCGGTGCCGAAGTCGTTCTTCCAGCCGAAGCCCTGCTGTTCGAGGCCCGCCGCTTCCGGCTCCGGCCCCACGTGCGACGCGCTCGCCGCGCCGTGCGTCTTGCCGAAGCTGTGGCCGCCCGCGATCAGCGCGACCGTCTCCTCGTCGTTCATCGCCATGCGCGCGAAGGTCTCGCGGATGTCGCGGGCCGCCGCGACCGGATCCGGATTGCCGTTCGGCCCTTCCGGATTCACGTAGATCAGGCCCATCTGCACCGCCGCGAGCGGATTCTCGAGGTCGCGGTCGCCGCTGTAGCGCTCGTCGCCGAGCCAGGTATGCTCGTCGCCCCAGTAGACGTCCTGGTCGGGCTCCCACGCATCGACACGGCCGCCGCCGAAGCCGAAGGTCTTGAAGCCCATCGATTCGAGCGCGACGTTGCCGGTGAGGATGATCAGATCGGCCCACGACAGCGCGCGGCCGTACTTCTGCTTGACCGGCCAGATCAAGCGGCGCGCCTTGTCGAGGCTCACGTTGTCGGGCCAGCTGTTGAGCGGTGCGAAACGTTGCTGGCCGGAGCCCGCGCCGCCGCGCCCGTCGCCCGTGCGATAGGTGCCGGCGCTGTGCCATGCCATGCGGATGAACAGCGGACCGTAGTGGCCGAAATCGGCGGGCCACCACGATTGGGAATTCGTCATGACCGCCAACAGGTCCCGCTTGACGGCCGCGAGGTCGAGGCGCTTGAACGCTTCGGCGTAGTTGAAATCCTTGTCCATCGGATCGGACAGGGAGGAATGCTGGCGCAGGAGGTTCAGGTTCAGTTGCTTCGGCCACCAGTCCCGGTTCGATGTGCCGCCGCCAGCGGTATGCTTGAACGGACACTTCGTTTCAGTCGACATATCTGCTCTCCTTGGATCGTGGGGACACGATCGCCCGGCTCGGCTCGCACGCCGGGCGTCGCCCGAGCATGGTACGGGTTCTCAACTGACGGCGGAAATAGGTTTACTCAATGGCCGCGACATTCAAAAACTAACGCGCGGCGGGCAGGGCGGAAGAGATAGTGCGTCGTGCTTGCAATAATGCGACATGCCATTTTGTCATTCTTACGCAAATCGCCATGCAGACGGTATGGCATGCGAGGCCATGCGGCCGGGACTTGTTCAGCCGCCCGCAAATGTACTGACATCATGCCTGCGGTTATCCGGAGAAGCGCGCAAGACGGCGGATCCGAGGTCGGCGGGCCCCCGCCGGCCCCCGCCCGACTTGCCCGCGTTTGCTCATTTCATCGATGTCGATACGGTTTGGGCGGACCCGCGCGTTGCATGCGGTCACGCCCACGCCAAGGGGAAAACGATGCAAGAAGGACAAGCCAGCTGGACCGCCACGTACACCGCCATCGCCCGCGCCGCGCATCAATGCCTCGATGCGGCGCCGAAGATCCTCGACGACCCCGTCTCGATCGGCTTGATCGAGGGCGCCGCCGAAACCGACCTCCGCGCTCAGGCCGACACGTTCCGGCAACCCGTGCAGCAACAGACCCGCGCCATCCTCGTGCTGCGCAGCCGCTATGCGGAAGACCGGCTGGCGCAGGCGGTCGCCGACGGCGTGACGCAATACGTGATCCTCGGCGCGGGCCTCGACACCTTCGCTTATCGCCAGCCCGCGTGGGCGCGCGACGTGCGGGTGATCGAGGTCGACCATCCCGCCTCCCAGGCGCTCAAGCATCACGCCCTGCGACGCGGGCGCGTGGCCGTTCCCGCGAACGTCACCTTCTGCCCGATCGATTTCGAGCGGACCACGTTGCGGCAAGGCCTGGAGGCGGTGGCATTCGACCCGCATGCGCGGACTTTCCTGTCGCTGCTCGGCGTGACGCAGTACCTGACGCGCGAGGCGCTCGCCGCGACGCTGCGCGACGTGCTGACCCTGCCCGCGGGCAGCGGCATCGTGCTCGCCTTCGTGCTGCCCGACGCGGTGCTCAGCGGAGTCGATCTCGACGTCTCGCTCGCGCACACGGCGCTCGCGGCATCGCATGACGAACCATGGCTCACCCGCTTCGAACCCGAGGCGCTGCGCGCGTGGCTGCTCGAACTCGGTTTCACGGCCGCGACGCACCTGGCGCCGTCGCGCGCCGAGCAACTGTATTTCGCCGGACGCGCCGACGGCCTGCATGCGCCGCGCTACGAGCAGCTCATGCATGCCGAGGTGTAGGGAGGCGTGGCGAGGCGGTGCGGGTCGACGCTTCAATTGATCGGCGGGCCATCATCCGGGCGGCATCGCCGTCCGGATGATGGCCCGCCCGCCCCTCTGCTCGATGTCGGCGACGGGCTGCCGGCGACGGGCGGGCTCCATGCGTGCGCCGCCCGGCCGGCGCGTCGAAGCCCCCGCGCGCAACCGCTACACGCCGTGCCGCTCGCGCAACAGCCGCGCGGCTTCCGCGAGCGTGCGCAGCTTCGCCTCCGCGATCCGGCTGCTGTTGACCGGCGCATCCGCGAACGTCGCGAATCCGCAGTCCGGATTGAACAGCACGCGCGACGCGCCGAACAGGCGGATCGCCTGCTCGCCGTGGCGCAGGATCTCGTCCAGCGGCTCGACCCGCGCGTGCTTCTGGTTGCACAGCCCGACGCCGATCCGCAGCCGGTCCGGCAGGCTGCGCAGCACCTCCATCTCGCCCGCGCGCGGCGTGCACAGTTCGAGGAACAGCGTGCCGACATTCAACGCGCCGAGCGTGCCGACGAGCGGCCGGTAGTCGCCCGCGAGCGCCTTGCTCTCGTCGGCCGTCCAGTTGCCGCGGCACATGTGCAGCGCCACCCGCTCGGCCGGAAAACCCTCGACCACGGCATTGACGAGATCGCGCGCGAACGCCAGCTCGGTATCCGGATCGCTCTTCGCCGACAGCGCGCCGCACATGAAACTGCGCTGGCTCGACGCCCCCGAGAACGCGACCTCCGACAGCACCGGTTCGTCGAACTGCACGAGCGCCGCGCCCGCCGCGAGCAGCGCCGCCAGTTCCTCGCGCAACACCCGCACCACATCGGCCGCGAGCGTCTCGCGATCGGCGTACGCGCGATCCGAGATGCATTCCATCCACATGGTGCGGGTCAGCAGGTACGGTCCCGGCAAGGCGATCTTGGCCGGGCGGTCCGTGAGCGTGCGCAGGTACGCCAGTTCGCGGCCCGCGAGCGGCCGGCTCCGGCCCAGCGGCCCGAACACCGCCGGATGCCGCACCTCGCCCGCCGGCACGTCGAGCGCGCGCAGCTCCTGCTCGAACGCCTCCGGGTCGTCGACATACGGCAGCAGGTCGGTCAGCGGAATCAGCTGGCAGTTGTCGAGCAGCCCGCCGACGAAGCTCGCGTAGCTGTCGCGCCGCTGCTCGCCGTCCGTCACGACGTCCACGCCCGCGCGCAGCTGCGCCGCGACGGCCAGCTGCACCGCATCGTCGGCGCTCGCGTCGAAGCCCGCGTCGTCGAGCCGGCCTTCCGTGTGTTCGTGCAGCGCCTGCAGCATCCAGCGCGGCCTCGGCCAGCTGCCGATGCCCATCACCGACAGCGGCCGGATCGGCGCGACGGCCGCGGGCGTCGGCAACGACGCGGGAATCGACACCGGCACGACCGCGATCGCGGCCGCCGCGCGCGGCGCGGCCGCCTCCGGCGTCGGCGTCCGTTCCGACAGGCCGCCCTTGCAGACGAGGAAGCTGAACTGCCGGTCGCGCCGCGTGTACGACACGAGTTCGTTGCGCGTCATCCGGCACCACGCGGGCAGGTCGGATTCGACCGTGGCCTCCGTCGACAGGATTTCGAGCAGTTGCCCGCGCGCGAGCGGGTCGATGTGCTTGCGGATCAGCAGCAGCAGGCCGTTGCCGCAATCGAGATCGCCGCCGTCGAAGCTGACGTCGGGCGCGTGCGCGTGATGGTCGGATGGGGTCATGGGGTGTACTCGGCGCGCGGCGCGCGCGGGACGTCGTTCGGCGAGATCCGCGCGGCGGCTCGCACAGCGTGCCGCCGCGCGTCACGCGGCACGGCGGCGACGTCGCGGCGCGCGTCGCTTCAGTAGCTGAGGCTCGGGCAGGCGTCGCCCATGAACTCCACGAGCATCGCGCCGCCCACGATGCGCGCGCCGGGAATCAGCTTGCTTTCGTCGAGCGCGCGCTTCTTGAAGCACGGCGAGCAGACGTAGATCTTGCCACCCGCATCGACGAAGCTCGTCATCAGTTCCTTGAGCGGCGCGAAGCCGGCTTCGTGGATCTCGTCCGCATAGCCGAGCTGCGACAGGCGCGTGCCTTCGATGTTGAGGAACACGACGACGTCCTTCTCGCTCGCGACCGCGGCGTTCGCGACCACGAAGGCGACCGTCGCGCGGTCGGTGTCGTCCTTGGCCCGAGTCAGACTGACCACGAATTTTCCAGACACGATGTTTCTCCTCGGTTGTACAGGGATGGGGGATCAGGGACGGCCGCCGCGCCGGGCGCGTCAGCCCTTGGCCTTGATCCAGAACAGGCTGCGCGCGGCATCGGCGTGCAGCAGCGCGTGCCCGGTCACGCGGCAATACGAGGGGAGGTCCTCGATCGCGCCGAGATCCCGGGCGGTCACGCGGATCACCCGGCCCGGCATCGTGCGCAGCCGCACCCGCAGCTTGAGCAGCAGCTCGCCGCAGCCCAGGTCGCCCGCGTCCCATTCGACGTCGAACGGCGGATCGCTGGCGGGGGCTGCCGGGTGGGGCGTGCCTGTCATGATGGGGCGGAAAGCCGCGTGGCGGGGGTCGTTGGGATGATACGACAGGTTCGCGCGGATCGATGACACACCGCGTTGCGCACCGTGAATCCCGACGTCCGGACCTTCGAGCGCGCAACCGGCGGCACGTCCGCCGCCGCGACGCCGCCCGCGTTCGCCGCGCTCGAAAACGGCCGGATCGACGACATGGCGCTCGGGCCGCGTTGAACGCCGCATCGGGCCGCCGCCTCCCGCCAGCTCTCCCCCACCACCTCCCGCATCGCCGCGACCGCCGGGCTCGCGTTCGCGGCCGCCTGCACCCAGCACAGCCAGGCCGAGCCGCGCCAATGCGGCCAGATCGCCATCTCCCCGGCGCGTTCGCCTGCCTCGGCCTCGCTGCACCGCAGGATGCCCGCGCCGAGCCCGCTGACGATCATGCTGCGCAGCACGCCGTCGCTGTCGGCCACATGGCGGGCCTCGGGCGCGCGCCCGCCGTCGCGGAACAGGTCGAGCGTCGCCGCGCACGCGGGCACGCTGACGATCCATGGCAACCCCACCACCTCCGCGCGCGACAGCGACGCCGCCTGCGCGGCAAAACGCATCGGCAACGCGACCGCAAGCCCGATCGGCGCGAGCCGGTCCGCCGCGAGATCCTCGGGCGCCGCGTCGATCAGCGCATAGCCGCCGTCGAGATCGCCACCGCGCACGCGGTTCAGCACCTGCCCCGAAGCGTCCCGGTGCAACGCCACCTCGATGTTCGGATGACGCAGGCCCAGCGCGAGCAGCGCGTCGCCCGGGGTATGATGTCCCCCGCCCCCCGCGCCGGAGCCTGCCGCACCATCGGCCTCTCCGCGCCCGGGGTGGCCACGCCACCCAACCCTACCGGACAGCCGCCGCGCGTATGTGCCACGCAGGCGGCTGCCGACCGTTCGAGGAACCACCGATGCGTGCATCCACGCTCATCGCCGCGGCCCTGGCCGCCGCCGCCGGTCTTGCCGCCACCACCGCCGGCGCCGCCTGGCACGTCGACAACGCGCAGTCGAGCTTCAGTTTCGTCACGACCAAGGCCGGCGCGGCCGGCACGGCCGCGATCGAGGAAGTGCAGTCGTTCAGGCAGGTCGGCGGCACCGTCGCCGACGATGGCGCCCTGCATTTCACCGTCGACCTCGCGAGCGTCGACACGCGCATCGGGCTGCGCGACGAGCGCATCAAGACCCTGCTGTTCAAGGTCGCCGAGCAGCCGCGCGCGACCTTCGCGGGCTCGGTCGATCCGCGCCATTTCGAGGCGCTGCCGGTCGGCGCATCGACCGATCTCGACCTCGACGGCTCGCTCACGCTCGCCGGCAAGACCCATCCGCTCACCGCGCCGCTGCGCGTGGTGAAGCTCGCGGACCAGGCGCTGCTCGTCACCACGCGCACGCCCGTGATCGTGAACCTGAAGGACTACGGCCTGCAGGACGGCGTCGACGCGCTGCGCACGCTGATGAACCTGAACGTGCTGTCGGGCTCCGCGCCCGTCAGCTTCTCGGTGGTGCTGCGCACCGACCGCTGAGCCTCGCGCGCGTCGCCGCCCCGGGCGGCGGCGCGCGTCACACCGCCTCGCGCAACGCCCGCCGCAGAATCTTCCCGACATTCGATTTCGGCAACGCGTCGACGAAGCGGACCTGCTTCGGCACCTTGTACGCCGCGAGATTCTCGCGGCAATACGCGACGAGCGCCGCTTCGCTCAACGCGCTGTCCGCTCCGAGCGTCACGAACAGCATCACCGCCTCGCCGGTCTTCGGATCGGGCACGCCGATGCACGCGCATTCCGCCACGCCCGGGCACGCCGTCACGACCGCCTCGACTTCGTTCGGATAGACGTTGAAGCCCGACACGATGACCATGTCCTTCTTGCGGTCGACGATCTTCAGGAAGCCCAGCGCGTCGAACACACCGATGTCGCCGGTGCGGAAATAGCCGTCCGCCGTGAACGCCTGCGCGTTCGCCTCGGGCTTGCGCCAGTAGCCGGACATCACCTGCGGGCCCTTCACGCAGATCTCGCCCGCTTCGCCGATCGGCACGTCGCGACCGTCGTCGTCGCGCAGCCGCACGTCGGTGGACGGCAGCGGCAGCCCGGTCGTGCCGTTGAACACGCGCACGAACACCGGGTTGAACGACACGATCGGCGACGTCTCCGACAGGCCGTAGCCCTCGCGGATCGGGCTGCCCGTGAGCGCCTCCCAGCGCGCCGACACCACGTCGATCACCGCCGCGCCGCCGCACGCGCTGAGCGAGAGGCGCGACCAGTCGACCTCGCGCGCGCGCGGATGGGCGACGAGCCCCGCGTACAGCGAATTGACGCCGACGAAGATCGACGGCCGCGCCGCCTTCAGCACCTCGACGAAGCCGTCCATGTCGCGCGGATTCGCGACGAGCCAGTTTTCCGCGCCCGCCGCAAAGCAGCTGAGGAAGTTCAGCATCAACGCGAAGATGTGATACAGCGGGATCGCCGTGACGACGGTGTCCCGGCCCGGCCGCAGCACGCCCGGCATGAACGCGCGGAATTGCTCGATGTTCGCGACCAGGTTGCGGTGCGACAGCGAGGCCCCCTTCGACGGGCCGGTCGTACCACCCGTGTATTGCAGGAACAGCAGATCCTCGCCGCGCACCTCGACCCGTTCGAGCGGCAGGCGCTCGCCCGCCACGAGCACGTCGCGCAGCGTGATCGCGCCATGCAGCGCCGGATCGACGGCCGGCCCCGGCACCACCATGCCGCTGCCGTCGCCGAGGCCGGCCGTGATCACGGCGCGCACCCGGGCCGCGGCGAGCGCCTCGGCCAGCGTGCGGGTCGCGCCGTCGTACACGATGATCGCGTCGACGCCCGCGTCGTCGAGCTGATGCGTGAGTTCGCGCGCGGTATAGAGCGGGTTGACGTTGACCTGCACCGCGCCGATCCGGGCCAGCGCGATCAGCGCGAGCGGAAACGCGAACACGTTGGGCAGCATCACCGCCACGCGATCGCCCTTGCGAATCCCCACCACCTGCTGCAGGTAGGCCGCGAGCGCGGCCGAGCGACAGTCGACGTCCGCGTAGGTCAGCGTCAGGCCGAACGCGCGGAAGGCCGGCTGCGCGGCGAACGCGCGCATCGCGGTTTCCAGCAGGGAGGTGACGGACGGGTGGCGGTCGGCGTCGATCTCGCTCGGAATCGCGCCATACGATCGGATCCAGTATCGGTTGCTCATCGATGTCTCTGCGGTTGGCGGAAAGGCGGCGGGCGGGCCTGCGGCCTCGGCCCGGGCGGGCGCGATCGGTCCCGATGCGATCCGCGCGGCGCATCGCGGCAAGCGGTGACCCGCCGGCCGCGCACGGCCGCCGCGCGTGGGCGCCTGGCGATTCCGTCGTCTCCCCCGGCGGAGCCGTGTCCGTGCGCGGCCGTCCTGCCCCGGGGCACTATCCCATGCCGCCCCGGCCTTGCCTATGATGGATCCGGCCGCCGCCGCTGTCCGCAATCGACATCCGGCCACGCCGCCCGCGGCGGCGCTTCGTGGCAAGCCGGCCGATTCACGGGCAAAATCTGTCGCTCAGGACGCCCTCGGCTCGTACCCCGGATTTCGTCATGCGGCACAGCACGCCCGAAGTTTTCCCGTCTTTCTCTCCGCCCGGCGCCCGCTGGGCGGATGCTTCGTCCGCCATCATGCTGCGGCAGAAGCGCTTTTCGACGTCCAAGCTGGTCGCGCTGCTCGACGCGGCGGCCGAGGTCGGGGTCGACCCCGCCCCAGTGCTGGCCGCCACCGGGCTCGACCGCGCGGCGCTCGCCGACCCGTTCCAGCTGACTTCCGCGCAGCAATTCCTCGACGCCGCGCGCCACGCGGTGCGCGCCTACGGGCAGGAGGATCTCGGGATGCGGGTCGGGCAGCGCCTGCACGTGTCCAGCTACGGGATGTACGGCTACGCGCTGCTGTGCTCGGCGACCATGGCGGACGCGTTCGACACCGCGGTCAAGTACCACCAGCTCGCGAACGGGATGCTCGACATCCACTGGATCGAGGAGGACGACGCGGTGTCGTGGATCGTGCCCGCCCAGCACGCGCTGCGCCTGCCCGACATCGACGAGCGGCTGTACCGCTTCCTGATCGACCTGCAGTTCCTGGTCCACGCGACGCTGATCCGCGAGGTGATGGGGGCGTGGTGCGCGCCGCTGCACGCGACCCTGACGTCCGCGCCGCCGCGGCACGCCGAGCAGCTCGCCGACCTGCTCGGCTGTCCGCTGCAGTTCGGCCAGCCGCAGAACCGGATCAGCTACCCGCTCGCCTGGGCGGGCCGCGCGCCCCGGCTCGCGAATCCGATCACCGCCGCCCAGCTGTCGGTGCACTGCGCGCGCATGGTCGAGGAGTTCGAGGCGCGGGCCGAGACCACCCGGCAGGTGTTCGGCGAGCTGACGCGCGTCCCCGGACGGTTTCCGGCGCTCGACGAGATCGCCGGCCTGCTCGGCATGAACGCGCGCACGCTGCGCCGTCGCCTCGACGCCGAAGGCGCGTCCTACGGCGCGCTGCTGACGAGCGTGCGGCATGCGCTCGCGCTCGACTATCTGTGCACCACCGATCTCAGCGTCGACGATATCGCGCTCGCGCTCGGCTTCAGCGACGCGGTCAGCTTCCGGCATGCGTTCAAGCGCTGGACCGGGCGGACACCGAACGAGGTGAGGGTGAGCGGATGAGGGGTGAACGGCGAAAGGATTGGGGCGTTGAGGCGTTGGGCCGTTGAGGCATCGACCCGTTGGGCCGCCGAACCGATAACGCTGACCGGCTCGACGGTCGAACCGCCCGGCCCCGCCGCGCGTCAGTTCACCTGCCGCCCGCGCCCCGCCCAATGCGGCTCGCGCAGCACCCGCTTCAGCACCTTGCCGGTCGAATTGCGCGGCAGCTGGTCGACGAAGATCACGTCGTACAGCATCTTGTAGCCGGCAACGCGCGCGCGCGCGTGCGCGAGCACCACGGATCGGGTAAGCCCGGCGTCGCGCGCCGCCACCACGTACGCGACCGGCACCTCGCCCCAGCGCGCGTCGGGCACGCCGATGACGGCCGCCTCGGCGATGCCCGGATGGCTCAGCAGCATCTGCTCCAGCTCGGCCGGATAGATGTTCTCGCCGGCCGAGATGATCAGATCCTTGATGCGGTCGGTGATGGACAGATAACCGTCCGCGTCGAGATAGCCCGCGTCGCCCGAATGCACCCAGCCGTCGACGATCGTCTCGGCGGTCGCGTCGGGCTGTTTCCAATAGCCGAGCATGCGCGTCGAGGTGCGGAACAGGATCTCGCCGGGCTCGCCCGGCCCCAGCTCGCGGCCCGCGCGATCGACGATGCGCACCGCCACGCCGCGCAGCGGCCGCCCCGCCGCGAGCTTGCCCGCGGAACCGAGCGCCGCGTGCTCCGACGGCGGCAGGAAGATCGCCATGTTGCTGGTCTCCGACATCCCGTAGTTCTGCGCGAAGCGGCAGCGCAGCCGCGCCTGCGCCAGTTCGAGCAACGGCGCGGGCATCGGCGAGCCGCCGTAGACCACGAGGTCCACCGACGACAGATCGGCCTGCGCGCACCCGGGCTCCGACAGCAGGAAGCGCAGCATCGCCGGCACGAACGCGAGCTTGGTCACGCGATGCGCGACGATCGCCTCGAGCGCGGCCGCGCCGCTGAAGGCCGGCAGCACGATGCCCGTCGCGCCGTTGATGAGGCCGTGGAGCGCCCACCACAGCCCGCCGACGTGGAACGTCGGCAGCGCCAGCAGCGCGACGTCGCCGGGCCGCCAGTCGATGAATTCGTCGCCCGCGCGCACCACCTCGCGCACCAGCTCGATGAAGCCGCGATGCGCGAGCACGACGCCCTTCGGCCGCCCGCTCGTGCCGCTCGTGTACACCTGGATCACGGGCGTCTCGGGATCGCGCGGGTCCGCCGGGCGCGTGGCCGGCGCCGCGTCGCGCCACGCCGGGTACGCGAGGCAATCCGCCGCGGGCGCGCCGTCGAGCTGCACGACCGCGCGCAGCCGCGCACAGCGCGCGAGCAGGCCCGCCGCGAGCGCGGCCGAACCGGCCGTCACGAACAGCACCTCGGCCTCCGCATCGTCGACGATCCAGGCGGCCTCGTCCTCGCCCAGCTTCCAGTTGACCGGCACGAACACCATCCCGGCGCGCGCGCAGCCGAACAGCAGCTCGTAGCTCTTCTCGCTGTCGTGGCCGACGAACGCGACGCGCGCGCCGCGCGCGAGCCCGAGCCTCGCCAGCGCGTGCGCGACCCGGTTCGCGGCCGCCGACAGCGCGGGATAGCCGAGCGCGCGGCCCTCGCTGATCAGCGCGATGCGCGACGGGTGCAGGTCGGGAATGTCGGACAGCGTGCGGGTGGCGTCGTAGGCGTCGATCATCGGGTCATCCTCGTTCAAGGTCGTGGCACAGCGCGCTCACCGCGTCGGCGAGCCGCGCCGCGGCGTCGGTATGCAGGTTGTGGCCGCCGTCGAGCGTGACGCTCGCGCCGCGCGGCAGCGCGAGGTCGGGCGCGACCAGCACCGGGGTGCCCGCGAATTCGCTCGCGCGGCCGTAGAAACGCGTCGACGGCATCGCGAGCCGGCCCAGCACCGCGAGATAGTCGGCCTGGCTGCACTGCGGATCGACGCCGAGCGGGTTGCGCAGCCGCGCGTCCCAGCGCCAGCTGACGCCGCCCGCCACGTCGCGCGCGATGCGCCGCGCGAGCGCCTCCGCGAGCGACGCGTCGAGCGCCGGGTGGCGCAGCAGCAGCATGCGCGCGGCCGACGCGAGGTCCGGATAGACCGGATGCGCGGGCGCGTCCGTCAGGTAGCGCAGATCCTGCGCCAGACGCTCGACCGGATCGGCGGCCTCGCGCAGCGACGGCGCGACCGGCTCGACCAGCACCAGGTGCGCGATCGCACCGGGCCGCAGCGCCGCGCCCAGCGCGGCGGCGATCGAGCCGAGCGAGTGGCCCGCCAGCACCACGCGCCGGCCCGCGCCCGCGACGTGGTCGAGCACCGCGAGCAGATCCGCGACGAATTCGGCCATGCTCGGCGGCGGCGCGCCCGGCGGCGCGCCAAGCGGACCGTGGCCGCGCAGGTCCGGCGCGACCACGCCGACGCCCGTCGCCGCGAGCGCCTGCGCGAACGGCGCCCAGATCGCGCCCTGGTCGAGGATCCCGTGCACGCAGACGATCTGCATCGGCGCGACGGCGGAACCCCAGCGGCACAAGCCGATGCGACGGCCGTCGAGGTCCAGGCGGGTGTCGCTCATCGAGGCCAGCGGGGCCGGCGCGGGTTCGCGCGGGGCGGCGGGCAGCCGCGCGCCGCGCGCCTCGGCGCGGTCGCGCCCGGCCGTCGGATCATGCTCGCCCGGCAGGTCGCGCGCGCCCGGCGCATCCTGCGCATCGGCCGGCTGCCCCGCGGCGCGCGCGCCCTGCCCGTCGGCCGCGTCATGCCCGGCGACGGCGCCCGCCTCACCCCGCCCGCCCTCGCCGAGCGCGAGCCCGGCAAGGCGCGCGGCGAGCCCTTCGAGCGTCGGCTGCTCGACGAGCAGCTTCGGACCGAGCTTGCAGCCCAGCCGCGCTTCGAGGCGATGATTGAGTTCCACCACCATCAGCGAATCGATGCCGAGCTCGCGCAGCGGCTGGCCCAGGTCGATCAATTCCGCCGCGCCGCCCGTCACGTCCGCCAGCAGCGCGCGCAGCGCCGTCGCGACGAGCCCCGCGCGCGCGTCGGCCGGCGCGGCGCGCAACTGCTTCGCGAGCGCGCCGTCCTCGCGGGCGGCCGCGCTCGCCGCGCGCCGCCCGAGCAGCGCGTAGAACGGCGCATCGCCCGTCGTCGGCAGGCTGCCGAGAAAGCGCGGCCACGCGACGTCCGCCACGACCGCGTGGGTGTCCGCGCCGAGCAGGAACGCGAACACGTCGAGCGCGTCGCCGGCCGGCAGCCGCGCCACGCCGAGCGCGTCGAAGCGCGCGCGGTTCGCGTCGCGGGCGCGCTCGGCCATCCCCGCGTCGTCCCACGGCCCCCAGCCGATGCAGGTCGCGGGCAGGCCCTGCGCGTGGCGATAGCGCGCGAGCGCATCGACGCAGGCGTTCGCCGCCGCGTAGTTCGCCTGCCCCGGCGCGCCCGTGACCGACGCGATCGACGAGAACAGCACGAACCAGTCGAGCGCGCGCGCCGCGGTCGCCTCGTGCAGATGCCACGCGCCCGCCAGCTTCGGCGCGAGCACGCGCGCGAAGCGCGCCCAGTCGAGGTTGGCGAGCGTCGCGTCGTCGAGCGCGCCCGCCGCGTGCACGACCCCGCCGAGCGGCGGCCCGTCCGCGTCGATGCGCCGGAACCCGGCCGCGACGCTCGCGGCATCCGTCACGTCCATCTCCAGCGCCTCGAAGCGCACCGCCGGATAGCGCGTGCGCCAGGCGTCCAGCGCGGCCGGGTCCGCGCGCCGCCCCGCGACGACGAGGTCGCGCGCGCCCTCGTCGGCCAGCCGCGCGACGAGCCGCCGGCCCAGCGCGCCGAAGCCGCCCGTCACCAGATAGCGGCGGTCAGCGCGCACCGGCCGGGCTGTGTCCGGCGCGGCCGCCAGATCCAGCACGACCTTGCCGACCTGACGCGCCTGCGCGAGATGACGGAACGCCGCCTCGGCCTGCGCGATCGGAAAGGTCCGCACGGGCAGCGGGCGCAACTCGCCCGCCTCGAAGCCGTGCGCGACCGCATCGAGCAGATCCGCCTGCAGCCCGCCCGCCGTGTCGTCCAGCTCGCCGAGATCGAAGGCCGCATAGGCGATGTCGGGCCGGTAGGCCTGCATGCGCGCCGCATCCCAGATGTCGATCTTGCCGATCTCGACGAAGCGGCCGCCCGGCGCGAGCACATCCGCGCTGCGCGGGATGAACGCGCCGCCGAGGCTGTTCAGCACGACGTCGACGCCGCGCCCGTCGGTCACGCGCCGCAGTTCGTCGGCGAAGTCGAGCGTGCGCGAGTGCATCACGTGCGCGACGCCCTGCGCCTTCAGCGCCGCCCACTTCGACGGGCTCGCGGTGCCGTACACGGTCGCGCCGGCGCGGCGCGCGATCTGCAACGCCGCCTGCCCGACGCCGCCCGCGCACGCGTGCACCAGCACGCGCTCGCCGGGCCGCACGCGCGCGAGCCGTTCCAGCGCATGAATCGCGGTCATGAAAACGGTCGGCAGCGCGGCGGCCTCGGCGGGCGTCAGGCCGCGCGGCACCGGACGCACGAGGCGCGCATCGGCGTTCACGTAGGCGGCGAGCGCCGACGGCGCCATCGCGAACACCACGTCGCCCGGCGCGAATCCGGTCACGCCCGCGCCGAGCCGCGCGATCCGGCCCGCGCACTCGAAGCCGAGCGGCTGGTCGAGCGCGCGCCGGATGCCGCGGCCTTCGCTGAACGCCTGCAGCATCCCGAGGCTGAACAGCACGTCCTTGAAGTTGACGGCCCCCGCCTGCACCTCGATCTCGACTTCGCCCGGGCCGGGCGCGGGCCGCGCGCAGCCGAGCAGCGCCAGCGCATCGAGGCCGCCGTAGCGCAGCGCGCGCAGCCGGAACGGGCCGGCCGGCCGCGCGAGCCCCGGCCGGAACGGCGACGCCTTGAGCGGGCCGAGCCGCGCCACGCTGCGGCGACCCTGCCGATAGGCGCTCGACGGCTCCGCGTCCGGCGCGAGCAGATCGTCGGCGAAGCCGGGCGGCAGGCCGGTTTCCCCGGGCGGCAGATCGACGCACGCGCACGCGAGCGCCGGGCATTCGAGCGCCACGCTGCGCGCGAAACCCCACAGCAGCGCGTGGGCGGGATGCGTCGGACCTTGTTCGTCGACCCGCTGCGCGCCGCGCGTGACGAACCACAGGCGCGGCCCGGCCGCCGTCGCGCGCTCCGCCAGCGCCTGCGCGAGCAGCAGCGCGCCCGCGCCGAGCGCGGGGTCCGCCAGGGCGGCCGGCGCGCCGGCCTCGGCCGCGTCGGCGGCCGACAGGTGCACCACGCCCGCGAACGGCACGCCCGCCGCGTCGAAGCGCAGCGCGAACAACTGCCGCCAGTCGCCGCAGGTCATGCCTTCCGCCTCGGCCGCGCCGACCCGCACGACCTGCGCGCCGCGCGCCTCGAACTGCGCGGCCGCCGCGGCCGCAGCCGCGTCGCCGAGCACGAGCCAGCCGCCGTGCGCCGCCACGGGCGGCAATTCGGCTGCGCGCGCCGGGCGGGTCTGCCAGTTCACCTCGTACAGCAGGTCGCGCCAGTCCGCGGTCGCGAACTGCAGCGCGCGCCGCTCGACCGGCACCGCCTCCAGGCCGTCGATGGCCGCGATCAGGCCACCGTCGTCGGCGATCAGGCGCAGGTCGGCCACGACCCGCGCGGGCGCGTCGTCGCGCGGCGCGCGCAGCGTCGCATGGCACCAGAACGCGGCGGGCGTCGCGCGCGGCGCCCACACGCGTTCGATCGACACCGGCAGGTAGGCCGTCTCGCCCCCCGGCGCGCCAACGATCGCGCCCACCGCCTGGAAACAGCCGTCGAGCAGCGGCGGCGCGAGCAGGTAGCCGGGGTCCGGCGCGACGTCGGCGGCGATCCGCGCGAGCACCGCCCGCGCGTCGGCGCGCCGCGACAGCGCGCGCACGCAGCGGTAGCCCGGGCCGTAGGCCAGGCCGAGCGCCGCGTAGTCGGCATAGAACGCGTCGACCGGCAGCGTTTCGCCCGATGCGTCGAAGCTGGCGCGCAACGCGCCGAGATCGGGGTTCGCGACCGGCGCGCACGGCGCGCCGAGACGCGCGCCGGCATGCGCGCGCCAGCCGGCCCCGGGCTCGTCCGCGCGCCGGCTGAACACGCGCAGGTCGTGGCCGCCGTCGCCGCGCCGCGTGGCGAGCGTTTGCAGCACGGTGCGCCGCGCGGGCGGGAACACGAGCGCCTGACTGATCGACAGCGCGTCGAGCGCGGGCGGCGTCTCCGGATACAGCGTCGAGGCGACCCGCAGCGCGAGATCGACATAGGCCGCGCCCGGCATCACGATGCGCTCGTAGACGCGGTGGTCGCGCACCTCGCGCGGATCGGGCGACGCCTGGTACAGGCACTCGCCGTCGGCCAGCGCGGCGGTCGGCAGGCGCGCGCCGAGCAGCGGGTGCGCATGCGCCTCGTCAGGCCCGGCGTCGGTCTCGCTGCCCGCGCGGGCAGCCGATGCGGTCGCAGCCGGCAACCAGTGGCGACGCCGTTCGAACGGGTAGGCCGGCAGCGCGCACGCGCGCCGCGCGGCCGGCGCGATGCGCCCCGCCTCGCGCCAGTCGAACGTCGCGCCGGCCGCATACAGCTCGCCGAGCGCGCCCACGAGCGTCGTCCAGTCGTCGCCGCGCCGCCGCAGGCTGCTGACCGCGCGCACCGGCCGGCCCGCGAGCGTGTCGCGCGCGAGCGCGGTCAGCGTCGCGCCGGGGCCGATCTCGATCAGGAGGTTCACGCCATCGGCCGCGAGCCGTTCGAGCGCCGCGTGAAAATCGACGGGCGCGCCGACCTGCGCGACCCAGTACGCGGGATCGCCCACCGCGTCCGCCGCGCCCGCCCCCGTCACCGTCGAGACGAATTCGAGCGACGGCGGAGCCTATCGAACCCGGGCCGCCGCCTGCCCGAATGCGTCGAGCATCGGCCTCATCAGCGGCGAGTGAAACGCATGCGATACGTCGAGCGGCGTCGTCACCACCGCGTGCCGCGCCGCGAGCCGCGCGCAGGCTTCCTGCAGCGGCCCGCTCGCGCCCGACAGCACGAGCTGCGTGGGCGCGTTGTACGCGGCGATCGCGACCGGCTCCGCCAGACCGGCCAAGGCGGCCTCGACCTGCGCGCGCGACGCGCCCGCCACCGCGACCATCGCGCCGCCCGCCGGCAGCGCCTGCATCAGCCGGCCGCGCGCCGCCACGAGCCGCGCCGCGTCGTCGAGCCCGAGCACGCCGGCGATGCACGCCGCCGCGAATTCGCCGATGCTGTGGCCCGCCACCGCGACGGGCGTCGCGCCCCATTGCAGCCACAGCCGCGCGAGCGCGTATTCGAGCGCGAACAGCGCGGGCTGCGTGTAGCGCGTCTGCGCGAGCAGCGCCGTGTCGGCGCCCCACATCACGTCGCGCAGCGGTCGGTCCAGTTCGCCCGCGAACGCGGCCTCGCATGCGTCGAACGCCGCGCGAAACGCCGGATGGCGACGGTACAGCCCCTCGCCCATGCCCGGGTACTGCGCGCCCTGCCCGGTGAACAGGAACGCGATGCGCGGCGTCGCGAACGCGGCCGCGTCAGGCGCGGCGGTGCGCGCCGCCTGCGCGTCGAGCTGCGCGGCCAATCCGGCCGCGTCGGGCGCGACCACCGCGAGCCGATGGCGCAGATGCGCGCGGCCGGTCGCGGCGGCATGGCACAGCGCATCGAGTTCATCGTCCCCGCCGTCCCGCACGCGGGCCGCGTAACGCGCCGCGAGCACGCGCAGCGCGGCATCGCTGCGCGCCGACACGCACAGCAGATGAAGCGGCGGTGCGGCCGGCGGCGGCGCGGCCTCTCCCGGCTCCGGCTCCGGCGCGGGCGGCGCCTCCACGACGACATGCGCGTTGGTCCCGCTGAAGCCGAAGCTGCTGACACCGCCGATCCGGCGCGCATCCGGCCACGGCGTCGCGGCGCGCGCGATCGCGAACGGCAGCCGATCCCACGGCACATGCGGATTCAGTTCACCGAGATGCGGGTAGCCGGGAATCACGCCGCGCCCGAGCGCGAGCACGAGCTTGATGAGCCCCGCGATCCCCGCCGCGACTTCGAGATGCCCGATCAGCGACTTGACCGCCCCAAGGTACAGCGGCGGCGCGCCGGCGCGGTCCGCGCCGAACACCTCGCCCAGCGCGCCGAGTTCGATCGGGTCGCCGAGCGCAGTGCCCGTGCCGTGGGTCTCGACATACGCGATCTCGCGCGGCGCGAGCCCCGCGTTCGCGAGCGCCCGGCGAATCAGCGCCGCCTGCGCGGGCCCGTTCGGCACGGTCAGGCCGCCGCTCGCGCCGTCCTGGTTGATCGCGCTGCCGCGGATCACCGCGTGGATCCGGTCGCCGTCCGCGCGGGCGCGCGCGAGCGGCTTCAGCACCAGCATCGCCGCGCCCTCGGCGCGTACGTAACCGTTCGCGCGCGCGTCGAAGGAATGGCAGCGCCCGTCCGGCGACATCATGCGCGCCTTCGAGAACGCGATCGTCGCCTCGGGCGCGAGCAGCAGGTTGGCGCTGCCGACCAGCGCGAACCCGCATTCGCCGCGCCGCAGGCTCTCCACCGCCTGATGCACCGCGACGAGCGCCGACGAGCACGCGGTATCGATCGACATGCACGGCCCCGTCAGCCCGAACGTGTACGCGAGGCGGCCCGCGGCGACGCTCGGCGCGTTGCCGGTGCCCCAGTATGCATTCGCGCCGGCCGGATCGGCGAGCGCAAGCCGGCCGTAGTCGGACGCGCAGATGCCGATGAACACGCCGCCCGCGCGGCCGTCGAGCGTGTCGGGCGGAATCGCCGCGTCCTCGAACGCGGCCCACGCGAGTTCGAGCAGCAGGCGCTGCTGCGGGTCCATGAGCGCCGCCTCGCGCGGCGTGATGCCGAAGAACGCCGCGTCGAAGCAGTCGACCCCGTCGATGAAGCCGCCGTGCCGCGTGACGAGCCGGCCCGGCGCGTCCGGATCGGCCGCGTACAGCGCGTCGGCGTCCCAGCGTTCGGGCGGCACCATGGTGATCGCATCGCGCCCCGCCTCCAGCAGGGACCAGAAGGCGTCCAGGCCGTCCGCGCCCGGCAGCCGGCACGCGATGCCGACGATCGCGATCGGCTCGGACGCGCGCCGTGCGTGCGCGTCCAGGTCCGCTTCGAGTCTGCGGATGAGTTTCAGCGCCTGCCTGAGGTCCTGCTGGTCCGTGCGGGTCATGGGTTCGTCCGGCGGAATGGGAGCCGCGGTCACAGGTCGTACTTGCGCAGCGTGCGCGCGAGCGCCGCATCGAGATCCTCGTCATCGTCCTCGCCGTCCGGCGCGTCGCGCGCGGCGGCAGCCCCTGCCGGCGGCGCGGCCGCCGCCACCCCGAACAGCCGTTCCACCACGAACGCCGCGAGCCGCTCCGGCGTCGGATGATCGAAGAACAAGGTGGTCGGCAGCACGCAGCCGAGCGCCTCGTCGAGATCCTCCTTCAATTCGAGCGCGCGCCGCGAATCGATGCCGAGCGCGGCGAAGCGCGCCTGCGCGTCGAGCGATTCGTGCGGATCGAGCGCGAGCGCCTCGCGCAGCGCGCCGAGCACGTGGTCGACCACGAGCGCGCGCCGCAGCGGCGCGGCCGCGGCCTCGATGCGCCGGCGCAGCGCGAGCGGAGCGGCGGCGCTCATGGCGCAAGCTCCGCCGCGTGCGCCGATTCGTTCTCGATCAGCTTCGCGAACAGGTTGAGCCAGCCGTACACCTCGTCCGCCGCGAACAGCGCGGTGTTGAAATCCAGTTCGATGCGCAAGCCGTCGGGCAACAGGAACAGGTTGAACATCAGGTCGAACTCGATCCAGCGGTTCACCGGCACGACCAGCGCCGGCGTCGTCGCGCCGAATGCCGGCAATTGCGCGAGCGGCTCGACGTTGAACGTGATGTCGACGGGCGTGTCGCGCTCCGGCGCGCCTTCGGCCAGATACAGCGCGCGCAGCTCGTGGTGCGGGAAGCGCGCATGCGACATCACCTGGCTGAACGCCGCGCGCGCCTCGCGCAGCACCGCGTCGAAGCCCGCCCCCTCGCCGCGCGCGGGCAGCAGCGGCGGCAGGTTCACGCAGTTGCCGGCCAGCCCGCGCAGCCGGCTCGTGCGGTTCGCGAACGGCATCCCGACCACCGGCAGGCGGCCCCGGTACACGCGGCCCACGAACCATTGCAGGCACGCGAGCAGCCAGGTGAAGGTGGTGGTGCCGGCCTGCTTGGCCGCGGCCGCGACGGCGACCGAGCGCGCGGCATCGAGCGCGACGCTCGCGCGGCCGCCCGGGCGCGCGGCCGCGTCGCGCGGATGATGCACCGCGCCGGGCGGATGCCGCGCCTGATACGCGGCGATCTCGCGGATCGTCCCGGCCCAGTACGCGCGGTCGGCCGCGTAGCGGTCGCTCGCGCGATAGTCGCGCTCGTGCGCGATCCATTCGGCATACGACGGCGCGGGTTCGACCGGCTCGCCGTTGAAGCGCTGCGCGAAGCCGGCCAGCAGCACATCGAGCCCCCAGCCGTCGCAGACGAGGTGGTGCACCGACACGCACAGCAGCGCGCCGTCCGGAAACACATGCACGCGCGCGCGCAGGTTGTCGCCCGCGTCGACGTCGAGCGGCTCCGCCTGCTCGTGATCCGCGAGCGCGGCCGCGCGCTCGGGCGTGAGCGGCTCCGCATGCTCGACGCGCTCGGTCGGGCGCGGCGGCGCGCCGCCGAAACGCTGCACGCCGGCGTCGACGTCGATGCGGCACGCGAGCGCATCGTGCGCGCGCAGCGTCTCGTCGACGGCCGCCGCGAGACGCACGACATCGATCGCCGCGTCGAAGCGGAACGCGAAGCAGATGTGATTCGCGATGCGCCCTTCCGGTCGCGAGCGCTCCAGCGCGAGAAAGCGCTGCTGCGCGTCGGTCAGCGGCACGGAATCGGGTACGGCGGCGGGCGCGGCGGCATCCGGCTTCGCGGCGAGCGGGATCAGGCCGAGCGGCGCGAGCGCCGCGCACACCGCGCGCACGGTCTCGACCAGTTGCTCGAGATCCGCGTCGGTGTGCGCGGCCGACACGAAGCAGTTGCGCCCTTCCCAGATGTAGATGCCGTGCGCGAGCAGATGGTGATAGAACAGATCGAGGCTGCCTTCCGACGCGAAGCGGAACAGGGAGCTGAAATGCTCGACCGCGATCGCCGCGCCGGCTTCCGCGAACGCCGCGTTCAGGCGCTCGGCCAGCGACTCGGTGCGTGCGTTCAGGCGCGCGTGGAATTCCGGATCCGTCTGTTCGAGCTGCGCGAAACGTTCGAGCACCGCGAGCGCGGCCGCCATCGTCAACGGATGCTTCGAGAAGGTGCCCGCGAAGAAGATCGTCGGGCGTTCCGGATAGCTGTCGTCGCCGTAGCGCCACCAGCCGCCGTCGATGCCGTCCATGCAGCGCGCGCTGCCCGCGACCACGCCGATCGGCATGCCGCCGCCGACGATCTTGCCGTACGCGCACAGGTCGGCGCGCACGCCGAAGTATTCCTGCGCGCCGCCGCGCGCGCAGCGGAACCCGGAAATCACCTCGTCGAACACCAGCACGATGCCGCGCGCCTGCGTGAGCGCGCGCAGCCGCTTGAGGAACGCGCCCGGCCGCAGCGACGGCGCGCGGCTTTGCACCGGCTCCACCAGCACGACGCCGATCTCCGCGTGGTGCGCGTCGAGGAAGTCGAGCGACGCGTCGTCGCAGTAGTCGAGCACGATCGTGTCCGCGACGAACGAATCGGGCGTGCCGAGGCTGGCCGGCCGGGTCTCGCCATGCGCGCCGCGGCGCGCGAGCACGCCGTCGAAGCTGCCGTGGTACGAATTGCGGAAGATCACGAGCTTGTCGCGGCCCGACGCGAGCCGCGCGAGCCGGATCGCGGTCATCGTCGCCTCGGTGCCGGAATTGCAGAACACCACGCGCTCGTGGCCGGTGAAGCGCGTGATCCATTCGGCCACGCGCCCCGCGAGCGGCGATTGCGGCCCGACCGGCATGCCGACGTCGAGCTGCGCGCGCAGCGCATCGGCAATGAAGGCCGGCCCATGCCCGAACAGGTGAACGCCGAAGCCCATCGTGAAATCGACATAGCGGTTGCCGTCGATGTCGACGACGTGCGCGCCCTCGGCGCGGATCGCCGCGACCGGGTACACGAGTTCCTTCAGCAGCGGCCGGAAGCCGGCCGACACGCGGTTGTCCGAGAGCGGCGAGCGGTAAGCCTGCGCGAGCGCCTTCGAGGCGCTCAGGCGCGCGTCCTGGCAGGCGACGAACGCATCGAGATGCGCGCGCGTGCGCGCATCGTCGCCGCGCCGGTCCGCTTCGAGGCGTGGCGCGAAGGCGCTGAAGCGATCGTCGGCGGCGGAAGCGGGGATGGACTGCGCGGCGGTGGCGGCCGCCTCGGCCGACGCGTGAAGCGGGCCGGATTCGCGCGCAGCGGGGAAGCTCGCGGCGGCTGAGGTCGGCGCGGGCGGCGCGACGGCGGCCGGCCCGCGCTCGGGCATCGTCGGCGCACGCGCCGGCGCGCCGCCGCCCAGCAGCGCGAGCTGTTGCTCCATCAGGTCGAGCTGCCGCCGGAACAGCGCCTCGATCCCCGACGTGTCGGCGACGAGCGGCGCCGCGAGCGCCGGCGCGTCCTCCGCCGCGAACGCCGCAGGCGTCGTCGCGACCGCGGACGCCGCGCCGGGCCGCGCATCGAGCACCGCCTGCCACCGGCCATGCTGATACAGATGCGCGGCGACCCGGGCCACCGTGTTCACGCTCTCGTAGATCTCGCCGATCGACAGCGCGACCCGGTAGCGGCGATTGATGTCCTGCAGCGTCTCCGCGAGGATCAGCGAATCCGCGCCAAGATCGACGAACGGCCGTTCCGGATCGATCCGGTCCGGCGCGAGGCCGAGGCCGTGCGCAAGCTCGCCGACGACATGCGCCGTGATCCGCGCGAGGGCGGACGATGAAACGTCAGTCATTGGAGTGGACTCCCGGGAGGTAAGGAAGCGGCACGTCGCGCGCGCAGCACCGCGAGCTGGCCGCCGATCACGTCGAGCTGGCGCGCGACCAGCGCGTCGTACGCGCCCGCCGGCCGCGTGGTCGCGGACGTGGGTACGGACGTGGGTACGGACGTGGGTGTGGACGTGGGTGCGGACGTGGGTGTGGACGTAGGTGCGGACGTGGGCGCGGACGTGGTCGCGGACGTGGGCGCGGACGTGGGCGCGGACGTGGGTACGGACGTGGTCGCGGACGTGGGTGCGGACGTGGGTGCGGACGTGGTCGCGGACGTGGTCGCGGACGTGGGCGCGGACGTGGGCGCGGACGTGGGCGCGGACGTGGGCGCGGACGTGGTCGCGGACGTGGGCGCGGACGCCGATGCCCGCGCCGGCGCGGCGGGCGGCGTGTCCCAATACGGCTGCGCATCGAGCCCGCGCGCGGGCAGCCGCGCGGGCGTGTAGTCCGCCGACAGCGCCTCGGGCCGCAGCGTCACCTGTTGCGTGTGCAACTGGCCGAGTGCGTCGAGCAGGCACGCGAAGCCGTCGGCGCCGCGCCGTTGCGTGGCGACCGCGAGCACGCCCGCTGCGCCGTGGTCGCGCGCGATCAATCCGGACAGGACCCGGTCCGGCCCGATCTCGACGAACAGGTCGCAACCGCGCGCCGCGAGCGCCTCGATCCCACGCCGGAATTCCACCGGCGCGACCAGTTGCCGGCTCCAGTAGTCGGAGCCGGGCGGCAGCGCATCGAGCGGCGCGCCGTCCAGGTTCGAGATCACCGGAATCCGCGCGGGCGCCGTCGCGAGGGTGCGCGTGAATGCCGCGAGCCGCGCCGCCGCCGGACCGAGCGCGGGCGAATGGAATGCATGGCGAGCCGACAGCGCGCGACAGGCGAGCCCTTCGGCTTGCGCGTGCGCGGCGAACGCCTCGATCGCCGCGCGCGCGCCGCTGACCGATATCGCACGCGCGCCGTTGATGCCCGCCACGTGAACCGGCCGGCCGCTGCGCGCGATCGCGTCGCGCACCTGCGTCTCCGCGCCGAACACGTTGAGCATCGCGCCTTCGCCGTCCGCCGCCTGCATCAGGCGGCCGCGCGCATGCACGAGCGCCACGGCATCCTCCAGCGTCAGCATCCCGCCCACCGCCTGCGCGACCAGTTCGCCGAGGCTGTGGCCGATCAGCGCCTCCGGCGTCGCACCCGCGTCGAGCAGGCAGTGCGCAAGCGCGTATTCCAGGCAGAACAGCGCAAGCTGCGCGAGATGCGTGTCGTCGAGCAATGCGCGCTCGCCGCGTGCCCCGCCCTGCATCAGGTCCGCGATCTCCCAGCCGCTGCATGCGGCGATATGGGCCGCGCAGGCGTCGTAGTGCGCGCGAAACGTCGCATGACGCGCATACAGATCCGCGCCCATGCCCGCGTACTGGCTGCCCTGTCCGGTGAACACGAACGCCAGGCGCGGCGCGCGCGCACGCGCCGCGACGGGCGGTGCGGCATCGAGCTGCCGCACCGCGTCGGCGAGATCGTGCGCGACGAGCGCGCCGCGATGGCCGAGCGGCTCGCGATGGCGCGCGAGCGTCGCCGCCGCCCGCGCGAGCGACACCTCGCCCGTGGCGAGCCGCGCCGCGAGCGCACGCGCATCGCCTTCCGCGAGCGCGGCGCTGCGCGACGACAGCAGCAGCAAATGCGGCCCCGGCTCATCGGCGACCGATTGCTCCGCGCGTTCAACGTCGGCGCGCGCCACGATCACGTGCGCGTTCGACCCGCCGAAACCAAACGAACTCACGCCGACGCAGGCGTGCGCGCCCAACGGCGTCGCACGCGCGGCGATCGCGAGCCGCCCTTGCGCCGCGTCGAGCAGCGGGTTGTGCGGCGGCGCGATCGGATGCGGCGGCACCATGCCATGCTCCAGCATCAGCATCGCCTTGATCAATCCGCCCATGCCCGCCGCCGCTTCCATGTGGCCGACGTTGGCCTTCGCGGAGCCGAGGTGCCAGCAGGCGTCCGCCTCCGCCTCGCCCGCGCCGAGCGCGACGCGCACCGCGTCGATCTCGATCGCATCGCCAAGCCGCGTGCCGGTGCCATGCGTCTCGACATAACCGAGATCGGCCGGCCCGAGGCCCGCGCGCGCCAGCGCCGCGCGGATCACCTCGACCTGGCTCAGCCCGTTCGGCGCGGTGATGCCGTTGCTGCGGCCGTCCTGGTTCACCGCGCTCGCGCGGATCGCGCAGCGCGCCCTCGGCGCGAACGCCGGCCGGCGCGTCAGCACCACCACGCCGACGCCTTCCGCGCGCCCATAGCCGTCCGCATCCGCCGCGAAGGTCCGGCAGCGGCCGCTCGGCGACAGCATGCCCGCCTGCGAGAACGCGAGCGTGAGATCCGGCGCCGCGATCAGGTTCACGCCGCCGACCAGCACGAGATCGAGCGCGTCGCGTTCGAGCGCCTGGATCGCGACGTGCAGCGCCGTCAGCGACGACGAGCACGCGGTGTCGATCGTCAGGCTCGGGCCTTTCAGGTTGTAGTAGTACGACAGGCGGTTCGCGAGCAGGCTGTGCGAATTGCCGATGCCGTGGTACGCATCGATCGCCGTCTTGTCGCCGCCGCACAGCGTCATGTAGTCGGTGCTGCCCGCGCCGATGAACACGCCCACCTTCAGTTCGCGCAGCGCCGCGCGCGTGATGCCGGCATCCTCGAACGCATCGTGGGTCACGGTCAGCAGCATGCGCTGCTGCGGATCGAGCCGCGCGGCCTCGCGCGGCGCGATGCTGAAGTAGTCGGCGTCGAAGCCCGCGACGTCGCGCAGATAGCCGCCCTTGAGCGTCGTGACGCGCCCCGCGAGCGCGCGCGCGCGCGGCCGCCCACAGGTCCGCGCGCTCCGGGCCGGGCTCGGCGGCCACCACGCGGCCGTCGAGCAGCAGACGCCAGTAAGCGTCGACGTCGTCCGCCCCCGGAAACCGGCACGCCGCGCCGATCAGCCACGCGGCCGGGGCCGCGTCGTGCGTCGGGATGGGCGTCATTGCAGGCGGCGCAGTTCGTGCAGGCGGTCGAACAGCGTCGCCCAGGTGTCGAGCAGCGCCCCCGTGAAACGCCGGATCTCATCGTAGCGCTCGGCCGTCAGCGCCTGGCGCACCACGTACCAGCTGTCCTCCGAATGATCGTCGTCGACGAAATGGCCCGCATCGTCCTCGACGTGCACCGAGTGATAGCCGTTCGGCTCGGCGAGCGCGGGACAGACGCGGATGCTGTTCTTCGCCCACGGGCCGTAGTACGGCATGAACACCGTCTCGATGCAGGCGAGCAGCACCGCGAGCCGCAGATGATCGTTCTGGTTCTCGTCGAGCGTCGCGCGCGTCGCGCGGGCCTCGGGCGACGGCGTGTGCGCGCGCCAGCCGGCTTCGTCGAGCCCGAGCGTGCGCATCGCGTCCGCGAGCAGCCAGTAGTGCGCGAACGACGGATGGCCGAGCGCGCGGCCGTCGCCGCCGTCGAGCTTGAAGCCGATCTCGTCGAGCACGTTGAGCTGCACGAGGAAGCGCGCGGCGAGCTTCGCGCGGTAGCCGAGCGTCGGCTCCAGCTGCGACGCGGTCTGCATCAGCCGCAGCAGCGACTCGCTGAACGCTTCGAGAAAGGCCGCGCGCACTTCGGTGTGCACGAGCTGGATCGCGCGCAGCGTGAATTCCCCGTTCTCCCACGCTTGCAGGATCGGATGACGATGCAGGCGGTGCGCGAGGATGGTATCGCTCACCAGCTCGCGCGTGAATGCTTCGTTGCGGGCCCACAGCGCGGGATCGACGGTGTCGCGGATCAGCTGGCGAGTGGCGGTGCGCGAATCAAGGGCGGTGTCGGACATGTCGGTGGTTCCGTGAGAGTCGGGGGAAATTCCGGCCTCCGGACGTCGGCCCGGAGGAAGGGCGATGGGATCGGGTCAACGCGCCGGCGCGGCACTGACCGGGCGCGCGAACTGCTCGCCCCAGCGCTCGCCCTGCAGCTCGGCGGGCATGCGCGCGGCCAGCTCGGCGTGATACGCGGGCAGTTCGCTCCAGTGCAGCGCCTGGCTCACGTGATGCGCGGCGTGGTAGCCGGCGTTCCAGGTGAGCCAGTTGTAGAAGCGGCCGGTATTGGTGCGCGACGCCGTGAAGTCGTCGCCGAGCGGCAGCCCGCTGTGATGCGCGTAGGCCGAGTACTTGAGCAGGTACAGCATCATCAGCATCGGCACGACGAACACGACGAGCGCCGCGAACGGATCGTGGATGATCAGCGTCGCGAGCAGCGCGATGCTCAGTACGCCGTAGCCGATGAATTTCGCGCGCAGCGACGGCCGGTCGCGGCTGAGCGTGATGCACGACGGGTAGTGCCACAGCATCGTGCGCAGCGAAAACTCGTGGCGCCCCTGCTGCGAGCCGTCCCTGCGCCGCCAGTTCAGCGTATCGAGCGCCGGATTGAAGTAGTGCGTGTGATGGCCGACGATGTGGTTCAGCGTGCTGGAGAACGGCGACGTGCCGACTTCAAGGAACATCATCAGTTCGAGCAGCCGGTTCGGCGCCTGCCGCACGAAGGTCAGGCAGTGGATGTGATTGTGGTTGTACGCGACCACCGAGACCCGCGCCGGCAGCAGCAGGATCGACAGCGCGATCAGCCAAGCACGGTCCCTGACGAAGAAATAGAGCAGCAGCAGCACGGCGAACAGGCCGCTGATCAACAGCGCGGGCCAGACATCGACCGGTTGACGAAACAGCTTGGCAAGCATCGGCATCCCCTCAGGCTTTGGCCTGTCCGTTCGCGAGCGCGGCCTGCGGCGCGCGCGCCGCGAATCCGGACGGCAGCTTGTGATGAATGAAGGCCGCGAGCTGGCGCGGCGTCGGATAGTTCCACAACACGGTCGGATCGAGGTCGAGCGAGAAACGGCTCGACAGCGATTCCGCGAGTTCGGTCGAATCGATCGAGCCCAGGCCGAACATCGCGAATTCCAGGTCGGCGCTCGCTGTCTGCGGCGCGAGCTTGCAGCGCGCCGCGATCCAACCGACGATGAAGTCGCGGATTTCGCCGTGCGCGTCGGCGCCCGCGCGCAGCGCGGCCGGCTGCGGCGCGCGCGGGCGCGCGGCCGTGACGTCGATGCCGAGCGGTGCGGCGCGCAAGCCGTCGTCGCGCCGCGCCGGATGCAGGATCGATGGAGGCGGCGTCGAGTGGGACGCAGGCGAGACCACCGCCGACGCCAGCGACGCGGGCGCATCGGGCGCGAGCAGCGGATCGCACTCGAACGCGGGCTGCGCGGCGCGCCGCCGGTCGACGCCGATCTCGCCGTCGAGCGACGCGCCGTAGTCGCGCAGCGCATCCACCGATGCCAGCCGGGCAAGCCGCGCGGATGCGCCGTCGAGCGTGCGCCGCGCGGCGTCGAGGCGGGCGTCGAACCACGCGCGCGCGGCCGCGTCGTCGCGCGCCTGCGCCGCACCCGCCGCATACAGCACGAGTTCGGCGAGGTACGCCCCCGTGGCCTGATGCCGCCAGTGCGCATCGCCCGCATCGGCCTCGGCGGCGACGCGCGCCGCCGCGAGCGCCGCGTCGAAGTGGCGCGCGACGGCCGCCTCGTCGCGCAGCCCGGCGGACAGATGCGCGCGCAACGCTTCGGGCGCGCGCGCCGCCGTCGCCCCGAGGAAATGATGCAGGGCCTCGGTCGGCCCCTCGAAGATGCGGAAGATCCGCGCATCGCGGAAGATCTGCGGAATCAGGTTGGTCTCGATGTAGCCGCGCCCGCCGGCCAGTTGCAGGGTCCGGTCGATCGTCACGCCGAGCCATTCCGTCGACAGACACTTGCAGGCGGCCAGCAGCTCGGGCGCCACGCGCGCGCCGGCGTCGACGCGCTCGGCGACGCCGCGCACCAGCCGTTCGAGCGCGCGGATCGCGCGCATCGTCTCGGTCAATACATCGCGCGCGTGCGGATTGGCGAGCAGCGGCCCGGTGGAGATCTCGCGCCGTCCCGCATAGCGCAGCATCAGCTGGTAGCTGGTCTTCATCGCGCCGACGCACAGCGCGGCGATCGCCAGCCGGCCATAGCACATGGTGTCCTGCGCGACCGCCATGCCGTGATCGGGTTCGCCCAGCACCTGATCCGCTTGAGCGATCACGCCGTCGAGACGGACCGTGTTCTGGATCATGCCGCGCATCCCCATCGTCAGCGCCTCCGGCCCCTGCACGACGCCCGGGCTCGCGGCCGGAATCGCGAAACCGGTGACGCCCGTCACCTGGCCATCCGCGTCGAGCGTCTTGGCGAACACGTGAATGACGCCCGCCCACGCGGCCGAGCCGCTCCAGTATTTGGTGCCGTTGATCCGGTAGCGTCCGTCGGGCAGGCGGCGCGCGGTCGCGGCGATCGCGCCCGGATTCGACCCGGCGCCCGGCTCGGTCAGCGCGAACGCGGCCAGCTCGCGGCCGGTCGCGAGCGCCGCGAGATGGCGCGCGCGCGAGGCCGCGCCGCCATGCTTGGCGAGCGGGCGGATGCCGAGCGCATTGTTCAGCCCCACGAACAAGGCGAGCGTCATGTCCTTCGCGCCGAGCACTTCCACGACCCGCGTGAAATCGGTGGTACCGAACCCGAGGCCGCCCGCCTCGCGCGGCGCGAGCATGCCGAGCAGGCCGCGATTGCCGAAGTCGAGCACGATGTTCGGCGGAATGCAGCGGCGCTCGTCGATCTGCAGGGAATTCACGCAGCGCGGCACGTAGTCGTCGAGCCATTCGATCAGCGCGCGGGCCCGCGGCGACAGCGCGGCGGGCGGCGCTTCGGGCGTGTGCTCCGCATAGGGCGCGGTCGTCGCGGCATGGGCTGCCGAGGCACCGGTCGCGGCCGCACCCACTACCTCGGCACCGGCTGCGGCATCGTCGGCTGTTGCGGCATCGACTGCCGCAGCGTCGGCTATCGAGGCACCAGCCATAGCTGCCTCAAGCACCTCGGCACCGGCTGCCGCGCCGTCGACTGTTGCGGCATCGGCTGCCGCAGCACCAGTCACCTCGGTATCAACTGCCGCATCGTCGGCTATTGCGTCATCGGCTGCCACAGCGCCGGCCATAACGGCACCAACCACCTCGGCACCGGCTACCGCGACACCGGCCGCCTCATCATCCGTCTCGCGCCACTGCGCGAGAACCGCCAGTTCGCCCGCTGCCAGCCGGCGGCGCATCAAGTCGCGCTGGATCTTGCCGCTGCTCGTCTTGGCAATCTCGCCCGGCTGCACGAAGACGACCGACGCCGCCGCAAGCCCATGACCTTCCCAGATCGCGCGGCGCACGCGCCCGATCTCGGCGCGCATCGCCTCCGGATCGAGCTTCGCGCGATTGAGGCCCTGCACGATCGCGAGGCCGCCGTCCTCCAGCAGGAACGCCGCGCCGCTGTGCGCGCGGTACAGGTCGCCGAGCGCCTGCACCGTGTCCTCGAGATCCTGCGGGTAGTAATTCACGCCGTTGACGATCAGCAGTTCCTTGATGCGCCCCGTGATGTAGAGCCTTCCGTCCCGTACGCAGCCCAGGTCGCCCGTGCGCAGGAAGGGCCCGTCGCCCGTGTCGGCCAGATACGCGCGGAACGTCTCCGCCGTCTCGACGGGCCGCTGCCAATAGCCGCCCGTCACGCCGCGCCCGTTCAGCCAGATCTCGCCGACCACGCCGTCCGGCAACGCCTTCCACGTGGCGGGATCCACGATCCGCGCATCGAGTTCCGCGGGCGTGGCGTACACGCTCACGAGCGAGGCGAGCGCCTCGCCCGCGTCCGCATCGCCCGCCGGCACGATCCGGTTCGCGCCGAGCGGCGCGCGCGCGACGGACAGCACCGCCTGCGCGTCCGCATGCCCGCCCGACACGTAGAGCGTCGCCTCGGCGAGCCCGTAGCACGGGAAATGCGCATCCGCGCGGAATCCGGCCGGCGCGAAACGCGTGCTGAAGCGTGCGAGCGTCGACGCCTTGACCGGCTCCGAACCGTTGAACGCGACGCGCCAGCTGCCCAGGTCGAGTTCGGCCCGCTCGGCATCGTCGATCTTATCGACGCACAGATCGAATGCGAAGTTCGGCCCGCCCGCGATGGCCCCCGCATAGCGCGAGATCGCGAGCAGCCAGCTCGACGGATTGCGCAGGAAGCTGAACGGCGACATCAGCACCGCATGCGCGCCGACCGACAGCGCCTGCAGGATCATGCCGATGAGCCCCATGTCGTGATAGAACGGCAGCCAGCTGACGATCACGGCATCGCCGTCGCAGCGCATCGCCCGCGCCTGCTGGCGCGCATTGAGCAGGATGTTCCCGTGCGACACCATCACGCCCTTCGGCGTGCCGGTCGACCCCGACGTGTATTGCAGGAACGCGAGCGAGGCGGACTCCAGCGGCGGCATGTCGTCGTCGCTCGCGCGCATCGGCGACGGCCCGGGCGCGCCCGTCAGCACGCTGCATCCGGCGTCGAGCCCGAGCTGGGCGCGCAACGCATCGCCGTGCCGCGCGATCGTTTTCGCATCCACGATCAACGCGGACGGACGACAGTTCCCGATCACCGCCGCGAGCTTGTCCCAGTCGCGCTGCGTCGACGGCGGATACATCGGCACCGCGACCGCGCCCGCCGCCAGGCAGCCGAGAAAGTCGACGATGTAATCGAGCCCCGACGGCTGCATGAGCATCACGCGCCGGCCTGCCAGCCCGCGCGCGCGCACGTCGGCCGCGCGTGCATCGACCGCCGCGCCGAGTTCGCCGAAGGTCATGCCGCGCTCGAACTGCGCGCGCTCCTTGAGGAAGGTGTAGGCCGGCCGGTCCGGACGCGTCGCGGCCCAATGGCGCAGGCGCTCGATGATGGTCCGATGCGGCGGCGTCACGGATTCGTCATCCATTAGTTATCCGAATTTAAATGAAAAGTCATGGAAAGCCCAATGCATGTCTGCGCCGCTGAAGGCGCGCGCATCGATCCGCTCGGAAAAAAACCGCCCTGCCCGTGAGGCAGACTCAATGAGTCCGCGGCAACGGACTCAGATCGGTAGGTCGCTGAGAATCGAGAAGGATGCGGTGCCTGTCGCGACCAGTTCGCCGTCGGCCGATTTCAGGCTCATCTCGGCCACCGCGAGCTTGCCGCCGCCCCGCACGAGGCGGGCCGTCGCGACGAGATCCTGGTGTCTCGCCGCCTGCAGCATCCGGACGTGCAGATCCGCCGTCACGACGAGCTTGCGACACTGCGCGGCCACGGTGAACCAGCCCGCGCTGTCGAGCATCGCCGCGAATACGCCGCCATGCGTGTCGTTCATGCCGTGATCGAAATCCGGCCGGCGCGCCATCGAAATGGTCGCATGGCCCTCTTCGTCGAATGCGATGCGCAATCCCATCGTCTTTGAAATAGGCGCCGCTTTGAATGATTTCTCGAGGAAAACCATGACATCCTGCGCAGACATCCCTTCCTCCATCTCTCGCTTTTTTTGGCCGATTCAGCGCTTGCGCGCCAATGGAACCGATTTAGTTATGCGACTCGTCGATTTCAGGATCGCTGGCCGCCGGACGCGCCGCGCAATACCTGCGCGGACGTCCGCCAAGACACCATGGCGCCGGCCGGTGCGCCGCGCAAAGCACGGCCCGCCGGCCTGGGGGCTCGATCCGTCTCCTCGGTAATGAAACCGTCGGTCGTCGAAACAGCGTGCTTGAGACTAGGACAAATTGTTGAACTTTGCAAACCAAAACACGGCTTCCTTCACACTTCGGAGCCGTTGATCGTTATGCAACATCGACGCCGGCCTTTTACCGCGCGGCTTTCAATTCGTGAGCCATTTACAGAGGAACCATTCAAATAGCCACTCACCTTTTCGATTTACTGCACAGGATTTTCTTTGAGAACGAATTTGATATGTCTCGCATTATTTCCGGTCGGCCGGATTACGCTCGATGATCGCTTTATCAAAGTTGCCCGGGATTCGGACACGCTTCACTGAGATCGCACGACGACGTCCTTTCCGCCTCGCTTCCTTTCTCGCTGCTTCGATTGCACGACTGCGACCTTGCGCACTGAAGCACCGCGATCGCGGCCCCTGACGTAACGTCGAATACGCCCGACGATCCGCGTCCGCCGGCCTGCATGGCGGGAATCGATGCGAGCACGAATTCCGGCCGCGCGGCCGGCTTCGCGGTGACGGACAACACGTTCTCGCGCATCCGGTATCCGGCTTCCATGCGCTCGCGCAACGTGTGCCCGTTCCACGTCGGGCGCAACGTGCTCACCTCGATCGGCTGCACCACGCTCGACATGCCGCACGCGGCCCGCTGCACGGCGAACGCGCTCGACGGCCGGTCGGCGACCGCGTCGGGTTGCGTCGCGAGCGTGAGCCTCGGCATCACCGATGCAAAGGCCTCGCGCATGCCGCTCGGCAGCCGCGCGCTGACGACGCCGGAGACGGTGCGGCGCGCGGGATCGATCGCCGCGCGCTTCGGATTCCGGCTGGACAACCCGCGTGGCGGTATGCCTCATGCGAGAGATCCGCGTGCGCATCCTGCGGAACCGTGCGCAATAGTTGGACCGCCCCTCCGGCAAACGCGCTCGCACACGGCCTCCGCCTCGGCCCTCGCGTCATTCGGAACGCGCACCGCGCGGTGCGCCGCATGCATTGCGAAACGCGCGCCAATCCGTTATAAAGGTCTGTCCGGCCAACAGCCGGCCACCTCGTTTTCTTCCCCCCGACCTCCGGAGGATGCTATGTCACCGTTAAACGTAACGGCGCGCTGAACAGCGCCAACCTCATCCGACCGCTCGCCCGCTTCCTCGTCCGCTTCCTCGTCCGCTTCCTCGTCCGCTTCCTCGTCCGCTTCCTCGTCCGCTTCCTCGCGCGCTGCACGCGTCATTCCCGCCTGCCTTCCCGGCTTCGCCACACGGCCCCCGATCCGCTGTTCGTCATGTCTTTCCCGCGCTGGCGCTTCCCGCCCCCGCGCGCCGCGACGCTCGTCCACGTCAGCCGCTGAGCCATCCGCTCCGCCGCGCGCCGGGTCTTCCCCGACGCACGCCGCCGTTCGACCGGCCCGTTCCGCCCGCACCCGCTGCGCGGCGAAGGCCCCCGGCCGTCCATTCCTTCCGCCCATGACGAATCCAGCATGACCGACCGAACCGATACCGCCCACGCCGCCTCACCGCCCCGCCTCGAAGGCATCGAGGACAAATGGGCCCGCCACTGGGACGCGCAGCAGACCTATGCATTCGATCGAAGCGCACCGCGCGACGCGATCTATTCGATCGACACCCCGCCGCCGACCGTGTCCGGCTCGCTGCACGTCGGCCACGTGTTCAGCTTCACGCACGCCGACATCGTCGCGCGCTTCCAGCGCATGAACGGCCGCGCCGTGTTCTATCCGATGGGGTGGGACGACAATGGCCTGCCGACCGAGCGCCGCGTCGAGCAGTACTTCGGCGTCGTGTGCGACCCGGCCATCCCCTACGATCCCGCCTACCAGCCGCCGGCCACGCCGGCCGCGCAGCGCGGCCGGTTCGCGCGCATCAGCCGCCGCAACTTCGTCGCGCTGTGCCATCAGCTCACCGCGCACGACGAGCAGGCCTTCCGCGCGTTGTTCGTGCGGCTCGGGCTGTCGGTCGACTGGCGGCTCGCCTACACGACGATCGGCACGCGCGCGCAGCGCGCCAGCCAGCGTGCGCTGCTGCGGAACGCCCGGCGCGGCGAACTGTACAACCAGGAAGCGCCGTGCCTGTGGGACGTCACGTTCCGCACGGCCGTCGCGCAGGCCGAACTGGAGGAACGCGAAGTCAGCGGCGCGTATCACGACCTGCGCTTCGCAGACGACGCCGGCCGCGAGATCGTGGTCGCGACCACCCGCCCGGAGCTGCTGCCCGCCTGTGTCGCGCTCGTCGCGCATCCCGACGATGCGCGCTACCAGGCGCGGTTCGGCCGGCAGGCGCGCTGCCCGCTGTTCGGCCTGAACGTGCCGATCCTCGCGCACCCGCTCGCCGATCCCGCCAAGGGCAGCGGCATCGCGATGGCCTGCACGTTCGGCGACCTCACCGACGTGATCTGGTGGCGCGAACTCGATCTGCCGACGCGCGCGGTGCTCGATCAGGACGGTCGCCTGAGACGCGATACGCCCGCCTGGATCGACACCCCCGACGGCGCGGCCCACTACGCGCGGCTCGGCGGCCACACGGCCGCCGACGCGCGCCGCCGGATCGCCGACGCGCTCGCCGAGGCCGGCGCGCTGGCGTGCGCGCCGCGTCCGGTCACGCACGCCGTGAAGTTCTTCGAGAAAGGCGACCGGCCGCTGGAGATCATCGCGACGCGCCAATGGTATCTGCGCAACGGCGGCCGCGATCCCTCGCTGCGCGCCGCGCTGCGCGCACGCGGCGACGCGTTGCAGTGGCATCCCGGTTTCATGGGCCAGCGCTACGCGCATTGGGTCGACGGGCTCAACGGCGACTGGCTGATCAGCCGCCAGCGCGTGTTCGGCGTGCCGCTGCCGTTCTGGTATCCGCTCGACGCGACGGGCGCGCCCGACTACGACGCACCGCTCCACGCGGACGAAGCCGCGCTGCCGATCGATCCGCGCTCGCACGTGCCGCCCGGCTATCGGGAAGCCCAGCGCGGCCAGCCGAACGGCTTCGTCGGCGAGACCGACGTGATGGACACCTGGGCCACCAGCTCGCTCACGCCGCAGATCGCGGCCGGCTGGGAAGAACCGGACGGCTGCTTCGAGCAGGTGTTCCCGATGGACCTGCGGCCGCAGGCGCACGACATCATCCGCACCTGGCTGTTCGGCACGACCGTCCGCGCCCATCTCGAACACGGCCGGCTGCCGTGGCGGCATGCGATGCTGTCGGGCTGGATCCTCGACCCCGATCGCAAGAAGATGTCCAAATCGAAGGGCAACGTGGTCACGCCCGCCGCGCTGCTCGAACGCTACGGCTCGGACGGCGTGCGCTACTGGGCCGCGCTCGGCCGCCCGGGCGCCGACGCGGCGTTCGACGAGACGCAGATGCGCAACGGCCGGCGGCTCGCGCTGAAGCTGCTCAACGTGTCGACTTTCGTGCTCGGCTTCGACGCGAGCGGGCCGCACGCCGTGAGCGCCGCGCTGGATCGCGCGATGCTCGCGCGGATCGCCGCCTGCGCCGAGCAGGCGGGTACGGCGCTGGCATCGCTCGATTATGCGAAGGCGCTCGCGCAGATCGAGGCGGACTTCTGGTGGTATTGCGACGATTACGTGGAACTGGTGAAGGCGCGCGCGCATCGCGCCGACGCGGCGGGCGCATCCGCGCGTCACGCGCTGCGCGCCTCGCTGTCGATCATCCAGCGGTTGTTCGCCCCGTACCTGCCGTTCGTCGCGGAGGAAGTCTGGTCGCGCTGGCAGGCCGGCTCGATCCATCGCGCGGCATGGCCCGACGGCGCGGCTGCGCGCGCGCTCGCGGGCGCGTCCGCGAGCGCCGCCGCGACGTACGCGGCAACCGATGTGCTGCGGGCGATCCGCAAGGCCAAGTCCGATGCGAAGGTGTCGATGAAGGCCGAGGTTGCGTGCGCCTCGGTGGGCGACAGCGCACCGCGCCTCGCGCTGATCGAGGCCGTCCGCGACGACCTCGTCGCCGCCGGCCGGCTCGCGCAGCTGGCGCTGGCGCAATCGGATGCGTTCCGCGTCGACGTGACGCTCGTGTAGCGTGGATCAGCGCAGGTTCGCGGCCCGGGCGCGCCGTCGGCGTCCGGGCCGCGTCGCGGTGAGGCGAAGCGGGGCTAGAAACGATCGAGCACGTCGAACACCTTGTCGGCGGTGCGCTTCGCGTCCGCCGACAAGCCGCTGTCCTTCACCGCCTGCTTGGCCACTTCGCCGCCGATGTCCTTGATCGCGCTGATCGCCGCCGACACCGGATTGAAGCGCCCCTTGGTGATGACGTCGATCAGCGTCTTGCCGATGCCCTTCACGATCGCGCCGAGATACTTGCCGACCTGCTCGAAGCCCCATTGCAGGTTGTCCTTGTTGGTGCCGTCGAGGCGGACATGGGTGTCGCTCGTCTGATCGAGCTGGTGCCCCTTGCCCTGGATTTCCTGCGCATAGGACCAGCCGTTCTTGCAGATGTCCTGCAGCATGCCGGCTTCCGTGCCGTGGCGCGCGTCGCCGTCCTTGGTGAAGCCGTCGATCTTGCCGTTGCCGAGCTGCGAATCGGAACGCACGCCGCCCTCGCGGTTGTTCGAACTCTTCACGTAGGTGAGCATGGCCGCCGCGCGGTATGCCTGATCGGGATCGCTGTCCATGTGGCCGCCGACCAGCTGGTTGAGCTTGTCGCGAATGCCGCTCTGGTTGCCGAGCTGCTTGAGCAGCGGGTTGTCCTTGATGATCTGCTCCGCGCTGCGCGCGTCGCCGGGAGGACGCGAGGTGTTCGCGTCGGGCGGCGCGGATGCGAAGCGCGCCATCGACGGGTCCGGCGACGCCGGGCAACGCTGCTCGGGCGGCGGCGCGGCGGGAGCCTGCGCGAATTTCCCGGTCGGCTTGAAATTGAACGAGGCATCCCCGCCGCCGTCCGGCCCGCTATCGCTCGGGAGCGCTTGATTCGAATCGCCGTCGACCTTGAACAGCTCGATCGACTCCTTCAGGATCCGGCGCAGCGCGTCGGACGATTCGGCTTCCGCGTCCTGCGACGGCTTGAATGCGTGGGCCGGCACGATCGGCATGTCGAATACATTGCCGGGATCGCCATTGATTCTGCTCGCCATGAGGTAGTCCTCCGACTGGAATGTCCGTGCATGAAGCCGACTGCCCGTGCGCGGCAGGCGATCGGTTTCGCGCAAAGCATCTTGCTCTGCGGCGATGTGGGAGCGCGAAGGAGGAAGCGAAGCTGTGTCGATGCATGCGAAGCGAATGGAGCGCGCGCGTGAGATGCGTGGCTACGCCTCATGACAATCGATGGGCTCATCCCGAGCTTGGCCGTCGCTCGATCGAGCGTGCAATAGCGTGGCCCGGTTCGCCTATCGGGACGACATCAGCATGCCGCTTCGGCTCGACGTGGACGCCTGGAATTCATTCGCGCGGGCCGACGGCGGTGAGCGGTATCGCTGAAGGCAGCCGGCGGAATCGACTCAACCGGCATCGAGCGGCTCGGCCGGGTTCGATGTCGCCGCCCCCCGCCCCGCCACATACCGGCTCGGCGCGTCCCCCAGCACCCCGCGAAACGCCGACGCGAACGCACTCGGGCTCGCATACCCCAGATCGAGCGCGACCCGCGTGACCGACTGCCCCTCGCCCAGCCGCGCCACGGCGGCGAGCAAACACACCTGCTGCCGCCACGCCGCGAAGCTCACTCCCGTCTGCGCACGAAAGAGCCGCGTGAAAGTACGCCGGCTCATCCCCGCCTCGGCCGCCACGCCGTCGAGATCGCGCGTGATCGACGGCGCGTCGAACACGCGCCGGCATACCCTCGCGAGACGCGGATCGGCGGGCAGCGGCGCATGCAGCGACAGGCGCGGCATCGACGCGATTTCCGCGACCAGCAGCCCCATCAGCATGCCGTCCCGCCCATCGCGCGCATACAGCGGCGGCACATCGACCGCCTCCGCGAGCAACTGCCCGAGCAGCGCCGACACCCCATACACGCCGCACTGATCGGGCAAGCCCGCCGCGTCGGCCGCCGCCTGTGCGATGAAGGTATTGAGCATCGTGACCGGCCCGCTCATCGTCATGTCGTGCGCGACGCCGGCGGGCACCCAGCAGGCGCGTTGCGGCGGGACGAGCCAGCGCCCCCGCGGCGTCGCCACGCTGATCGCGCCGCGCGCGGCGAACGCGAACTGCCCGCGCCGGTGCGCATGCATGGGAAAGGTCTCGCCCGGCGCGTAGTCGTTGGCGGTCACCACCACGTCGCGCGGGAGATCTTCGTAGGGATCGAGCAGCGTATCTCTCATGGCCCGGATTCTATAGTGATTGACCCGCCAACGCAGGCGGGCCAGCAGCGCCCGACGCACAATCCGTCGTCGATCCGGGGCCGCTCGCGCCGCCCGTCGGATTGCAACCCCCTCTCTTTCGATTCCGGAGTCGACATGCCCAATACGTTTCATCGCGTGGGAAGCGGTCCCCACGCCGTCCTCGTGCTGCACGGCTGGTTCGGCGATGCGCACGCGTTCGAGCCGATCGAGCCCTGGCTCTCGACCGACGCGTTCAGCTACGTCTTCATGGACAACCGCGGTTACGGCGGGATGCGCGCCGCGCCCGGCGCGTACACGATCGACGAAGTCGCCGCTGATGCGCTCGCGCTCGCGGATGCGCTCGGCTGCCCGCGCTTCAGTCTCGTCGGTCATTCGATGGGCGCGATGGCGGCGGAGCGCATCGCCGCGCGCGCGCCCGAGCGGGTACGCGCGCTGGCGCCGATCACGCCGGTGCCATGCGGCGGGATCGCCTTCGATCCCGACCATCGCGCGTGGCTCGACGCCGCCGCCGCTTCGCCGGCGCGACGCCGGGACATCATCGCCCGCAGCACGGGGCAGCGCCTGCCGGCCGCGTGGGTGACGTGGAAGGCGGCGTACTCGTTGGAGCGCGCCGCGCCGGAGGCCTTCGCCGCCTACTTCGCCGCGTGGGCCGATACCGATTTCAGCGACGAACTCGACCGACGGCATCCGATGAAGGTGCTGGTCGGCGCGCACGACGCGATGTTCAACGCGGCGCTGATGGAGCGGACCTATCTGCGGCGCTATCCGCTCGCCACGCTGGAGGTGCTGGACAACGCCGGCCACTACCCGATGAACGAAACACCGCTCGCGTTGGCGGCGACGCTCGAATCGTTCCTGCGAACCTGCGCGCTGCCGGCTTGATGCACGCGCGATGAAGCGCCGGATGCAAAATGGGCCGGCGCAACCCACGCGCCGGCCCGTTCCTCGTCGCACCGCGCGGCCATGCCTCCGCGCGGCCGGTTATTTTCTTCAGCCGAGGTTCTCGAAAATAGCCGCGATGCCCTGCCCGCCGCCGATGCACATCGTGACGAGCGCATAGCGCCCGCCCACGCGTTGCAGCTCATGCAGCGCCTTCACGGTGATCATCGCGCCGGTCGCGCCGATCGGGTGACCGAGCGAGATGCCCGAGCCGTTCGGGTTCACCTTCGCCGCATCGAAGCCCAGCTCCTGCGACACCGCGCAGGCCTGCGCCGCGAAGGCCTCGTTGGCTTCGATCACGTCGAGATCCTCGACGCGCAGCCCGGCGCGCTGCAGCGCCGTGCGCGTCGCCGGCACGGGGCCGATGCCCATGTATTGCGGATCGACGCCCGCGTGCGCATACGCGACGAGCCGCGCCATCGGCTTGAGCCCGCGCTGTTCCGCCGCCTCGCGCGACATCAGCAGCACCGCCGCCGCGCCGTCGTTGATGCCCGAGGCATTGCCGGCCGTCACCGTGCCGCCGTCTTTCGCGAACACCGTCTTGAGCTTCGCGAAGTCCTCGGGCACCGCGTCGGTGCGCACGTGCTCGTCGGTATCGAACACGACTTCACGCCCCTTGACGGTGCGCGCGACCGGCACGATCTGGGCCTTGAAGCGGCCCTCGGCGATCGCGTGCGCGGCGCGCCGATGCGATTCGAGCGAGAGCGCGTCCTGCTGCTCGCGCGTGATCCCGAACTTGCGCGCGACGTTCTCCGCCGTCACGCCCATCGGCACGGTGTGAAACGGATCGCTGAGCGCGCCCTGCATCATGTCGACCAGTCGGATATCGCCCATCCGCGCACCGAAGCGCGCCTCGGACACGATATGCGGCGCGCGGGTCATGTTTTCCGCGCCGCCGCCGATCGCGGCTTCCGCGTCGCCGAGCAGGATCGTCTGCGCGGCCGACACGATCGCCTGCAAGCCCGAGCCGCACAGGCGGTTCACGTTGAACGCCGGGGTCGTCTCCGGAATGCCCGCGTCGATCGCGGCGACGCGCGACAGATAGAGATCCTTCGGTTCGGTCGCGAGCACGTTGCCGAACACCACGTGGCCGACGTCCTCGCCCTTCACGCCCGTGCGCGCGAGCACCTCGCGCACCACGAGCGCCCCCAGTTCGGTCGGCGCGAAGTCCTTCAGGCTGCCGCCGAACTTGCCGATGGCGGTCCGCACGCCGCCCACTACCACGACTTCCTTGCTCATGTCCGTTCCTTATCGAAGTGGCCGCGCCAACGCGCGCCGGTTTGACTTACATGTTCGGATAATTCGGTCCGCCGCCGCCCTCGGGGGTGACCCAGACGATGTTCTGGGTCGGGTCCTTGATGTCGCAGGTCTTGCAGTGCACGCAGTTCTGCGCGTTGATCACGAGGCGCTCCGCGCCGTCGTCGGCCTTCACGAACTCGTACACCGCCGCCGGGCAGAAACGCGCCTCCGGGCCCGCGTACACGTGCAGGTTCACGTCCACCGGCACCTTCGGATCCTTGAGCGTCAGGTGCGCCGGCTGGTTCTCCTCGTGGTTCGTGTTCGAGATGAACACCGACGACAGCCGGTCGAACGTCAGCTTGCCGTCCGGCTTCGGATACTGGATCGGCTCGCATTGCGACGCCGGCTTCAGCATCTCGTGATCCGCGTGCTGGTGATGCAGCGTCCACGGCACGTTGCCGCCCAGCACCTTCTGTTCGAGCCCGACCATCGCCGTGCCCAGGTACAACCCCTTGCTCATCCACTGCTTGAAGTTGCGCGCGCGGTGCAGCTCCGTGTGCAGCCACGACTGCTTGAAGGCATCCGGATACGCATTCAGCTCGTCGCCCTGGCGGCCCGCCTGCACCGCGTCGAACGCCGCGTCGGCCGCCAGCATCCCGGTCTTGATCGCCGCATGGCTGCCCTTGATCCGCGCCGCGTTCAGGAAGCCCGCGTCGTCGCCCACCAGCGCGCCGCCCGGGAACACCGTCTTCGGCAGCGACAGCAGCCCGCCCGCCGTGATCGCGCGCGCGCCGTACGACACCCGCTTGCCGCCTTCGAGGAACTGGCGGATCGCCGGATGGGTTTTGTAGCGCTGAAATTCCTCGAACGGCGACAGGTACGGGTTCGTGTAGCCGAGCCCGACGATGAAGCCGACCACCACCTGATTGTTGTCCATGTGGTACAGGAACGAGCCGCCGTAGGTGTCGCGCTTGAGCGGCCAGCCCGCCGTGTGCATCACGAGGCCCGGCTTGTGCTTCGCGGGATCGATTTCCCACAGTTCCTTGATGCCGATCCCGTACGACTGCGGCTCGCTGTTCGCATTGAGCTTGAAGCGCTCCATCAGCTGACGGCCCAGGTGCCCGCGCGCGCCTTCGCAAAACAGCGTGTACTTCGCGTGCAGCTCCATGCCGAGCTGGAAGTTCTCGGTCGGTTCGCCGTCCTTGCCGACGCCGAGGTTGCCGGTCGCGACGCCCTTGACCGAGCCGTCCTCGTTGTAGAGGATTTCCGCGGCCGGGAAGCCCGGGAAGATCTCCACGCCCAACGCTTCCGCCTGCTGGCCGAGCCAGCGCGTGACGTTGCCGAGGCTGATCACGTAGTTGCCTTCGTTCTTGAAGTTGTCCGGCAGCGCCCAGTGCGGCACCGACTTCGCGCCGGTTTCGGTCAGGAACAGGAAGCGGTCTTCCGTGACCGGCACGTTGAGCGGCGCGCCCTGCGCCTGCCAGTCGGGGAACAGTTCGGTCAGCGCGCGCGGATCCATCACCGCGCCCGACAGGATGTGCGCGCCGATCTCCGACCCCTTCTCCAGCACGCACACCCCGATCTCCGCGCCTTTTTCGGCGGCGCGCTGCTTGAGCCGGATCGCCGCCGACAGCCCGGCGGGGCCGCCGCCGACGATCACGACGTCATATTCCATCGATTCGCGCGGGCCGAATTGCGCAATCAGCTGATCCGAAGTCATCGTGCTATTTCCTGTTTCAAACCGTTCAGAACTGGTCCTCGCTCAGCGCGAGCACGCCGCCCGCGCTGTCGGCGGACAGCACCGCCGCCTCCAGGCCGCCCGCCTGCGTGAGCAGGTGCTCCGCGTAGAACTGCGCGATCGCGATTTTCGCGTCGTGGAATGCCGGGTCCGATTCACGCTCGCGATGCGCCGCCAGCAGCGCACGCCCCATCTGCCAGCCGCCCAGCACGATCCCCGCCAGCTTCAGGTACGGCACGCTGCCCGCGAACACCGCATTCGGATCACGCTTCGCCGTCACCACCACGTACTCCACCACCGCCGCCAGCGACTGCGCGCCGCGCGCCAGCTGCGTGCGCATCGACGCGAACGCCGCGCCTTCCTGCGCGCCCAACGCCTCTACCGTCTTGCGCACCTCCGCCAGCAGCGCCTGCGCCACCGCCCCGCCGTCGCGCTGCGTCTTCCGGCCCACCAGATCGTTCGCCTGGATCGCCGTCGTCCCTTCGTAGATCGCCAGGATCCGCGCGTCGCGGTAGTACTGCGCCGCACCCGTCTCCTCGATGAAGCCCATCCCGCCGTGCACCTGCACGCCCAGGCTCGCCACCTCGTTCACCATCTCCGTGCTCCAGCCCTTCACGACCGGCACCAGATATTCGTAGATCCCCTGGTGGCGCGCACGCTCCGTCTCGTCCGGATGACGATGCGCGTGGTCGCTGTGCGCCGCCGCCACATACGCCAACGCCCGCGCGCCTTCCGTCAGCGCCCGCATCGTCGCCAGCATGCGCCGCACGTCCGGGTGATGGATGATCGTGACCGACTGTCTCGCCGAACCGTCCACCGGCCGGCTCTGCACCCGCTCCTTCGCAAAGGCCGCCGCCTTCTGGTACGCCCGCTCCGCCACCCCGACGCCCTGCATCCCCACCCCGAACCGCGCCGCGTTCATCATGATGAACATGTACTCCAGCCCGCGATTCTCGTCGCCCACCAGATACCCCACCGCGCCGCCGTGATCGCCATATTGCAGCACCGCCGTCGGGCTCGCCTTGATCCCGAGCTTGTGCTCGATCGACACGCACTGCACGTCGTTGCGCGCCCCCAGGCTGCCGTCCTCGTTCACCAGGAACTTCGGCACGATGAACAGCGAAATCCCCTTCACCCCTTCCGGCGCGCCCGGCGTGCGCGCCAGCACCAGGTGCACGATGTTCTCCGCCATATCGTGCTCGCCCCACGTGATGAAGATCTTCGTGCCGAACACCTGGTACGACCCGTCCGCCCGCGGCTCCGCCCGCGACCGCACCAGCGCCAGATCCGAGCCCGCCTGCGGCTCCGTCAGGTTCATCGTCCCCGTCCACTCGCCCGAAATCAGCTTCGGCACGTAGCGCTGCTTCTGCGCGTCCGTGCCCGCCGTCAGCAGCGCCTCGATCGCGCCGTCCGTCAACAGCGGGCACAGCGCGAACGACAGGTTCGCCGCGTTCAGCATCTCGATGCACGGCGTCGCCACCAGCTTCGGCAACCCCTGGCCGTCGTATTCGGTCGGGTGTTGCAATCCTTGCCATCCGCCTTCCACGAACTGCCGGAACGCCTCGCCGAAACCCGGCGTCGCCGTCACCGCGCCGTCCTTCCAGCTGCTCGGATTGCGGTCGCCCTCCACGTTCAGCGGCGCCAGCACCTCCCCGCAGAACTTCGCCGATTCCTCCAGCACCGCCCGCGCCGTCTCGAAACCGGCGTCCTCGAAGCCCGGCAGCCGCGCAACCGCGTCGAGGCCGGCCAATTCCTTCATCACGAACAGCATGTCCTTGACGGGGGCGCTATAGCTCATCTGGAACCTTCCAATATCACGGAGTAGGGGCGCGCGCCGGCCGTGGCCGGGCGCGAAGTTCGGGCTATCCTAGCCCAAAGCCGCTCCGGCGGGCTGTCCAAACCGGCCCTTCTAGTGACAAATCCGGCCAACGCGTCGCGCGCGACCTCGGTTCGCGCCCCTTTTAAGCGCGGTCGCGGTAGGTGCCCGGCGTGCTGCCGGTCCAGTGCCGGAACGCCCGGTGGAACGCGCTCGGATCGTCGAAGCCGAGGTCGCCCGCGATCGCGGCGATGGTGTCCTGCGTGTCGGTCAGGCGCTGGATCGCGACATCGCGCCGCAGTTCGTCCTTCAGCGATTGGAACGAGGTGTCTTCCGAGGCCAGCCGGCGGCACAGCGTGCGCACCGAGCAATGCAGGTGCCGCGACGCCAACTCGATGGTCGGCAGGTCGGGCAGCGTGCCCGCGAGATATTGGCGCACGCGGTGGCTGACGCGCTGCTCGCTGAACGATTCGAAGATCCAGTCGCCCGGCGCGCGCGCGAGGAACTGGCGCAGGTTGCGTTTGCTCTGGCGGATCGGCAGATCCAGGTAGGCCGCGCTGAAGCGCAGCAGCGTCGCGTCCGCGCCGAAGCGGACCGGGCACGAGAAGAAATAGCGGTGATCGTGCGCATGCGGGGGGCGTGCGCAGGCGAAATCGACCTGCAGCAGCGGAATGCGCTGCCCGATCAGCCAGGACGACACGCCGTGCGACAGCTTCAGCATCAGTTCCTGGCCCAGCGCGCCGGGCGGCCCGAAATCCGGGTGCGGGCGCAGTTCGACCTCGGCCACCAGGTCGTTGCGACGCGACACGAAGCGGAAATCGTCGAACACGATATGGAAGAACTGGCCGAAGCGGTGCAGCGCCGTGTCGAGGTTCGGCGCGTCGAGCAGGCTCAGGCACAGGAACTTGAGCGTACCACTGCGAAACGGGCGGCTGAAGATGCCGGGCATCTCGTCGTCGAGTTCGATCGCAAGCATCCGGTACAGCGTCGAGAACTGCTCCTCGGTCACGCGCGCGCCCGGCTCGCTCAGCAGTTCCGGCGGGATGCCCGCCTGCCTCAGGTAGCGCGTGATGACGTCGGGACGCGCGCCGGCGCCCGACAGGAAGCCGTTGACGAGGGAGATCGGGACAGTGGTGCCGGTCAGATGCATGCGAGGAAATGCGAACGGGACGGTCGCGCGGCGCGCGCGCCGCGTAGCGCGCATGATACTGCGGCGGGGCGGAATGCGGGGCGGACGGGCGTCGCATCGCCTATCCCCGCCCTCGCCTCTATTCCACCAACGGCGGCTGGCGCACGCAATCAGCCCGACATTCGGCACCCCATTTCAAACACGCTCCTGGGGCTGTCGTCGTATGCAGAAACAGACGATGGATGCGCCGCAAGCCGGCAAACGCGGCTTCGACGACAACAGCGGCGCCGGGAATTCCTGGTGTGTAAAGACGGGGGCATCATGTTGTCGTACCGTCGGCCGGCGCTTCCCAGGCGCTCATTCAACGCGCTCTTTTCATCCGTCTCATTCGTCTCGGTCTCTCGCCACGCCTCATCGGGAAGAGCGTATCGGCTTCCCCGAATCAAGCATGAATACTCATGCCTCCCCGAGATTCAGCCAAACAACACACTCAACAAGCACGCCGTGACCACATCCTCATAAAGATTTATTTTAAATACATCTTAAACACCCATACGATGAATACCGCTTCCCATCGAAATCGTCAGGTAATTGAGAAAAGTTAACACCAAACGATTGGTGAAAATTTTACTGGACAAAAGCAGATCCGTTGTATCAAATTCACACGAGAAATCCTTACGCGCCTTCCACTAAAAACTAGTGAGGATCACTATCTTCCACTGGCTGTTGGATTGAATAGCACCTTTGTTCAGGCCCGAAAATAATCTTAAAAACGGAAAATTCGACCTCGCGGAGTATTTTCTCAGGGAAATTTTTCCTGAGTACGATGGAGATATGAAGCTGATCGACAGCTACTCCGAGCAGTTTCGTAAGGAAGTCAGTGATGTCGACTCGCAACAAATCAGGACGTTAAATCAGTTGTCGGCTTCGAGCGCAGGCAGGACGGCAATCAGAATATCAAAATGCGCAATTTATTTCATCGCCACTCTTTTAATCGGCGAGCCCGATCTATCAATTTTCATAAAAACAGAAATCGGTTCACATTGAAATTGAGAATTGAGTTTTCCGGCTGAACGTGCTTCGACATTGACGAACAGTGGAGTGAGATGAATATGCCGAATTCAAATTCCAACCGCGTGGAAAAAGCATCCATGCTGGCTTCAGCGGACCAAATGGTGGTTCATCTATTTCGCGCCGCCCCCCTCGATCGCCTCGAAGACGTCGACACCTACGTCGGCGCAATTGAATCAATCGTCTTTGAGCTGCTGGCGCGACATGTCGACAGCGCAAGCCGCGGTGCGGCGCGATCCGCCTACAAGGCAGGCATCGCGGCTGGACTGTACGGCGTCAATCCCCCAGTGGATGGCGACGCCGGGGGGAAACGGATGGAAGACAGTCACTCCGGCGCCTTGCTGAAGACGATGGCACGTGCAGGTTGGAAACACGGCAGGGCAATCTGGGACGAGGCCGTATCGCGGCACGCTGATAAAAAACCCCCGACTTCGGACGACAGCAGCAGTTCGGGAAATCACGGAACGTAGAGCGCCCCTCTACTACTGATCGAATGATGAAACCGTCAAGCCGATGGGTATTTAATTAGTATTCCTTTAAGTAATTTTAACGACGCGAGAAATCCACGTCTATGCCGTGAGACCCCGCATGAGCCGATGAGGTGATGAAAATGAACAAGTCGTACCGGACGATCTGGAGTGAGACCCTCGGGGCTTGGGTGGCGGTCTCGGAACTCACGGCCGCGCGAGGAAAGCGCAGCGGGGGCGGCGGTGCAAAAGTAGTCGCCGGCGTGCTCCTTGCTGGCGCGTTCCAACTTGCACATGCGAGCACCATTGGCTTTACCCAAGCGGGGGATTCAGTCACTTGCAGCACGGGAGCTGCAACGAGCCTGACCGGCAGATCATTACCGGCAGAAACTGGTCCCGTTGATGGAAACGGAACATATTCCACTGTCGCTGGATGCAGCGCAAATGGGGGAGGGAGCAGTTTTACCAGCGTAACGTTATTCGGGGCGTACTCAAGTGCCTCGGGTAATGGCGCCTTGGCGCTCGGCTTCAACTCCTACGCGAGTACCGAGGCTGCGGCAGTGGGCTTTCAAGCCACCGCATCCGGCACGACCAGCAACGCGTTTGGTTTTAACGCTCTCGCATCGAACACCAATACTGTCGCCGTGGGCACCGGCGCCACGGCTAACAATATTCAATCAGTCGCCCTTGGGAGTTCCAGTACCGCGTCTGGCAGTGTTGCGACGGCCGTGGGCTGGGGCGCGATCGGCAGCGGGGACAGCGCAGTGGCGCTCGGCAATGTCGCTCTGGCAAGTGGCACAACGGCTATCGCCGAAGGCTATCTCGCGTCGGCAACGAGTAGCAATTCGATTGCCGTGGGCGGCAGCGCCACGGCAAACAATACTCAAGCGACCGCTATCGGCGCGACCTCGACAGCGTCCGGCAGCGTCGCGACGGCTGTGGGTTGGGGGGCGGTCGGCAGTGGCGCAAGCGCAGTGGCGCTCGGCAATGTCGCTCTGGCAAGTGGCACAGCGGCTATCGCCGAAGGCTATCTCGCGTCGGCAACGAGTAGCAATTCGATTGCCGTGGGCGGCAGCGCCACGGCAAACAATACTCAAGCGACCGCTATCGGCGCGACCTCGACGGCGTCTGGTCTCGTCGCGACTGCCGTGGGTTACGGGACGATTGGCAGTGGGGCAAGCGCTGTCGCACTCGGAAATGTCGCGATAGCCAGTGGTACTGCGTCCTTTGCTGAAGGTTTTTCCGCGGCCGCCGCGGGAACCAATGCAATTGGAGTGGGTACCAGCGCAAACGCTTCCGCGAGCAATGCAATTGCAATCGGAAGCCAGGCGTCCGTGGCGACAGCCAACACGTCGGGTATTGCGATCGGGCGCGGCGCAACGGTGAACGGAGCATTCGGCATCGCGCAAGGCGATGGCATCGTCAGCGGCGCCACCGGACAGAATGTTGCCGTCGGCTCCAGCGGGACGACGGCAAACGGCGCGACGGCAGCCGGCGGCGCGGTGGCGATCGGGCGAGCGCAGACGGCAACGGGAGATGGCGCGGTGGCGATCGGCGATCCGAACACCGCGACCGGCACGGGCGCAGTCGCGGTTGGCGCAAACAACACGGCGACGGGCCAGGGCGCGATCGCGCAAGGCAACGCCAACACGGCGACGGGACAAGGTTCCGTCGCCTTGGGTAATACGTCGACTGCCGGCAGCGCGGGCTCGTTGGCCTTTGGCGACACAGCGACTGTCGCGGCGGCGGCAACGAAGGGCGTAGCCCTGGGTTCAGGCGCCCAGGCAAATAATGCGAATGATGTCGCGCTGGGTTCTGGATCGGTGACGGCGGCCGCCAATCCGACCGCGAGCGCCACGATCGGAGGCGTCACCTACAACTACGCCGGTACGACTCCGGCAAGCGTGGTGAGCGTGGGGGCAGTGGGAGCCGAACGGCAGATCACGAATGTGGCGGCGGGCCGGGTAACGGCAACGAGCACGGATGCAATCAATGGATCGCAGCTGTATGCTGGATTGAGTACCACGACCAGCACGATTGTTTCATTATCCACATCGACCTCGACAGGCATCAGTTCGCTGTCGACGGGCTTGTCCACGACGAACAGCACGGTCGCATCGCTGTCGACCTCGACCTCCACAGGCTTGTCGACCGCCAATAGCTCGATCGCTTCGCTATCCACATCGACCTCGACCGGCATCACATCGCTGTCGACGGGCTTGTCCACGACGAACAGCACGGTCGCATCGCTGTCGACCTCGACCTCCACAGGCTTGTCGACCGCCAATAGCTCGATCGCTTCGCTATCCACATCGACCTCGACCGGCATCACATCGCTGTCGACGGGCTTGTCCACGACGAACAGCACGGTCGCATCGCTGTCGACCTCGACCTCCACAGGCTTGTCGACCGCCAATAGCTCGATTGCTTCGCTATCCACATCGACCTCGACCGGCATCACATCGCTGTCGACGGGCTTGTCCACGACGAACAGCACGGTCGCATCGCTGTCGACCGTGACAGGCAATCTCGGCAGCAGTACGGCGTCGGCCTTGGGCGGAGGGGCAACCTACAACCCGGCGACCGGAACGATCAGCGCGCCGGCCTATACGACCTACAACGCGAACGGCACGACGAGCACCGTCAACAACGTCGGGTCAGCGATAAACAACATCAACAGCCAGGGAATCAAGTACTTCCACGCCAACTCAACTGCCCCCGACAGTCAGGCGCTGGGAGCGAACAGTGTGGCAATCGGCCCGAACGCAGTGGCGAACAACGCGGGAGACGTGGCGCTAGGAAATGGTTCGGTGACGAGCGCGTCGAACCCGACAGCAACAGGCACGATCGGCGGCGTGACATACAACTATGCGGGCACGACACCGGCGAGCGTGGTAAGCGTGGGCGCGCCAGGTGCGGAACGTCAGGTGACGAACGTGGCGGCAGGCCAAGTGACGGCAACCAGCACGGACGCGATCAACGGTTCGCAATTGTTCGCGACGAACACCGCGATCAACAGCTTGTCGACCTCCACCTCGACCGGCTTGTCGACCGCGACCAGCTCGATCGGCTCGCTGTCGACGGGCTTGTCCACCACCAACAGCACGGTGGCGTCGCTGTCCACTTCAACCTCGACAGGCATCGGTTCGCTGTCGACCGGCCTGTCCACCACCAACAGCACGGTGGCGTCGCTGTCCACTTCAACTTCGACAGGCATCGGCTCGCTGTCGACCGGCTTGTCCACCACCAACAGCACGGTGGCGTCGCTGTCCACTTCAACCTCGACCGGTATCGGTTCGCTGTCGACTGGCTTGTCGACGGCGAACAGCGCGATCTCGTCGCTGTCGACCTCAACCTCGACCGCCATCAACGCGGCGAAGACGCACTACTACAGTGTGAACGACAACGGCACGCAACAAGGGAACTACAACAACGACGGCGCGACGGGCATCAACGCCCTCGCAGCGGGCACGAACGCCACGGCAGCAGGCGCGAGCGCAGTCGCGGTGGGGGATGGCACGAACGCCAGCGCTGCAGGAGCAGTCGCATTGGGACAGAACGCAGTGGCAAGCAACGCGAACAGCGTGGCGCTGGGTTCCAACTCGGTGACGGCAGCGCCGAATCCGACGGCGACGGGCACGATCGGCGGCGTAACGTACAACTATGCGGGCACGACACCGGCGAGCGTGGTAAGCGTGGGCGCGCCGGGTGCGGAACGTCAGGTGACGAACGTGGCGGCAGGCCAAGTGACGGCAACCAGCACGGACGCGATCAACGGCTCGCAGTTGTTCGCGACGAACACCGCGATCAACAGCTTGTCGACCTCCACCTCGACCGGCTTGTCGACCGCGACCAGCTCGATCGGCTCGCTGTCGACGGGCTTGTCCACCACCAACAGCACGGTGGCGTCGCTGTCCACTTCAACCTCGACCGGTATCGGTTCGCTATCGACCGGCCTGTCGACGGCGAACAGCTCGATCGCTTCGCTGTCGACCTCGACCTCGACCGCGGTCAATGCGGCAAAAACGCACTACTACAGCGTGAACGACAACGGCACGCAGCAAGGCAACTACGCCAACAACGGCGCGACGGGCATCAATGCGCTGGCGGCGGGCACCAACGCGACAGCGGCGGGCGCGAGCGCGGTGGCGGTCGGCGACGGCGCCAATGCGAACTCGGGCGGCGCGGTCGCGATCGGCCAGAACGCGACGGCGACGGGCGGCCAGGCCGTGTCGATCGGCGTGGGCAATACGGCGAACGGCGACGGCGCGGTGGCGATCGGCGATCCGAACAGCGCAACCGGCACCGGCGCGATCGCGATGGGCGCGAACAACACATCGAACGGCCAGGGCGCGGTGGCGCTGGGCAATGCGAACACGGCGATCGGGCAGGGTTCGGTGGCGCTGGGCAACACCTCGACGGCCAACGGCGCGGGCTCGGTGGCGATGGGTTCGGGCGCGGTGGCGAACAACCCGAACGACGTCGCGCTGGGTTCCAACTCGGTGACGGCGGCGGCGAATCCGACAGCGACCTCGACGATCAACGGCACGACCTACACGTTGGCCGGCACGACGCCGGCGAGCGTGGTGAGCGTGGGCGCGCCGGGCGCGGAACGTCAGATCACGAACGTCGCGGCGGGCCGCTTGAGCGCCACGAGTACGGATGCGGTCAACGGTTCGCAGCTGTACGCCACGGATCAGGCGGTCGACTCGCTCGGCAACACCGTGAACAACATCACCAACGGCGGGGGCATCAAGTACTTCCACGCGAACTCGACGCTGCCCGACAGTCAGGCGCTGGGGTTGAACAGCGTCGCGATCGGCCCGAACGCGGTGGCGAACAATGCCGGCGACGTGGCCCTGGGCTACGGCTCGACGACGGCGGCCGCGAATCCGACGGCCAGCGCGACGATCGGCGGCGCCACCTACAACTTCGCGGGCAGCACGCCAGCGAGCGTGGTGAGCATGGGTTCGCCGGGCGCGGAGCGGCAGGTGACGAATGTCGCGGCGGGACAAGTGAGATCGTCGAGCACGGATGCGATCAACGGCTCGCAGCTGTATTCGACGATCCAGGCGCTCAACACCCTGTCGACGTCCACGATGTCGGATATCGCCTCGTTGTCGACGAGCCAGGGCTCCAACACGACGCAGCTCACGTCGCTGTCGACGTCGATCAGCAGGTTGTCGACCTCGACCTTGTCGAACGGGCCCGGCAGCCACTACTACAGCGTGAACGACAACGGCGCGCAGCAAGGGAACTTCGGCAACAACGGTGCGACGGGCCTCAACGCGCTGGCCATCGGTCCGAACGCGGCAGCGTCCGGCGCGAACGGCGTGGCGCTCGGCAACGGTGCGAGCGCGAACTCGGACGGCGGCACGGTGATCGGCGCGAGCGCGGTGGTGTCGGCCGCGAGCGGCACGGCGATCGGCCAGGGCGCGACCACCTCGGCGGCCGGCGCGGTGGCGATCGGTGCGAACTCGGTGGCGAATCAGGCCAATACCGTATCGGTCGGCGCGCCCGGCAGCGAGCGTCGCATCACCAATGTCGCGGCGGGCGTGAACCCGACCGACGCGGTGAACGTGTCCCAGCTGGGGGCCTTGCAAACGACGGTGAACAACGTCGCACGCACGGCGTACTCGGGTATCGCGGCGGCGACCGCGTTGACGATGATCCCGGAAGTGGATGCCGGCAGAACGATCGCGGTGGGGATAGGCGGCGGCAGCTACCAGGGCTACAGCGCCGTGGCGATCGGTTTCACCGCGCGCCTGACGGACAACATCAAGCTGAGAGGAGGCGTCAGCGGCGGCAACGCCGGCTACACGTACGGCGTCGGTGCGGGCTACCAGTGGTGAAGTGGGGCGCGGCGCGTCCGGATGCGAGTCGGTTCGGATGCGCCGCACTTCATCGTTACCCGGATGCGGATCGGATCGTCCAAGACAAAGGAAGAGGAACATCATGTTCAACGCAAGACAAGCGATGCTGCTGGGCGCGATGGCGCTCGTGGGTTGCACGACCTCCTCGGGCCCGACGTACACCCGCTACGCGGTGTCGATGCCGAACGGCGAGCAGGCGTATCGGGTGACCTGCTATGGGCTGCTGGAAGGCCCCGGCGCGTGCCGCAAGGCGGCAGAGGCGGTCTGCAAGGATCAGCCCGTCAGGGTGCTGGAGGGGCAATCACTGTTGGGCGCCACGTCGGGCGGCCAGGCAGACGTGCGGAACCTGCTGTTCCAATGCGGCGCGCCGCAGGCGGCGCCCGCGCCCGCGCCCGTCGCGCCGGCGCCTGTTGCGCCGATGCCGCCGGCCATCACGACGCTGAGCACCGACGCCAACTTCGACACGGCGCAGGCGAGCCTGACGCCGGCCGCCCGCGCGCGGCTGGATCGACTGATCGACGAGGCGCGCGGCGTCTCGATCAAGACGGTGACGGTCAACGGGTATACCGATTCGGTCGGCTCGGATGCCTACAACCTGGATCTGTCGGAGCGCCGGGCCCGGACGGTGCGGGCTTATCTGCAGGAGCACGGGTTGAAGGCCGGCCAATACGCCGGCCACGGTTACGGCAAGGCCGATCCGGTCGGCTCGAATGCGACGGCGGCCGGGCGGGCGAGCAATCGCCGGGTCGACGTCTTGCTCGACATCGACAGGCAATAGCGCTTTACCGCGAGCCAAGGGCGCGTTGCGTCGCGAACATCCGCCTCGGCGTGTTCGTCCGACGAGCGGGATGTGCATGGCAGGGCCGTCACGCCCCGGTGTCGGCCCTTTTTCAGTCGTTCCGGTTCCGGATCTCCCGCGCAACCCCACGCCTCGGTCTGCCGCATCGCGTGGTTCAACAGGTCGAATTCATGGCCGCCGCGCGTGTCGATGTCGTCGATGCCGGCCGCTCGCGTGCTGCCGGGGCGGGTAGCGCTGGACGCGGGCCGCCAGCACGTGCAGCAGCGTGAAGCGACCCAGGTCGATCGGGCCGTCGCGCACACGGCGACGCGTCGCTCGTGCATCACCTGCATCTTGTCGAGGCCGTCCCATTCGCCGCCGCCGACGCACACGGCTCAGTCGAGCAGGCGGGTCGTGAGACTCGGTTCATAGCCAGGATGCGCGTCGCGCAGCCTCGCGAGGCGCGGCATCAGTCAGCGCGTGGTGAACCACCGTGCAGCACTCGCGCCGGATTTCGGACGATTCGCATGCTGTCCGCGCCGACCCAAGGGGGATAGGCGGATTGCAGCCATGGTTTGAGCGTGTGGATTTCGATGACCCAAGCGATCTACGCGAATCGCCGGCCGGACGAAACGATCGCGCGACAATGAATCAATGGCTTGAAAGCATTCCTCATTATTTGTCAAAAATCGTCACTATTTCCCTATCAAAAAAATCGACTTTGATATGCTCCCCCGGCATCGGGACAGCATTATCCAGCGCCTCTTCTTACCCGCCCCGAGATTTAAAAGACCGGCATTCGATCTCCATCCCGCAGTCGGGTCTTTGCATTTCTTCTGATATGACGCACGCAGTCTCGGCCTCGGGATGTTGGTAGCGGTCGAACTCGCTCTCCATAAAAATGGGGTGACCGCATGGCCGGGGAAGTCTTGCTGAACGTACTACGCGGCGGCTACGCGCAGTTCGATCGCATCGTCAAACTCGACACACCGCTCGGCGACGACTGGCTCGTACCGCTGTACGTCAAGATTCACGCACGGCTCGGGCGCAATTTCGAGGTGATCGTCGATGCGTCATCGGTTGTCGGCGGCAAGATCAAGCTCAATGCCCTCATGTTCCAACCCGTCACGCTCCGGATTCGCCAGACGGACGGCGGCTATCTCCCCATTCACGGTTATGTGCAACGGGTACGCCGCTTGGGAAGTGACGGTCCGGTCGCCTATTTCCAGCTCCATTTCTCATCCTGGCTCAGCTTCCTCAAGCTCAGCAGCGACCGGCGCGACTGGCAGGAAACCGGCGGCTGGCAGATTTTGATCGACGTGTTCGACAAGCATCCGCAGGCGAACGGCCACTACGCGTTCGAGATACGCGAGCCGATGCGGGCGTACTCGCATCGCGTGCAGTGGGGAAACCGACTGGAATTTCGTGCATCGGAGCCTGGAAGAGGTCGGCGCATTTCCTCGCTTCGACTTCGCGGAGGACGGCAAGTCACATCAGGTCGTCATCATGGACGACCTGTACTCCGGCCCGTCTCTGCCCGATCCGGAGATTCGGTTCAGTCACGCGGGCGCGAACGAAGAATTCGACGGGCTGACTCAATTCAATGGAAATTATGCGCGATGGTTTTCGAAAGACGCAAATGCTCAGGCAGCCTACAGAAAAGCACTTGATCTCATAACGCCAAAAATCGTAAATTTATTCCATTTATATAACATGAAATATTCCGCAAAAATAATATCATTAATATTCATTTTAATTATCCCATACAGCACTTACGCGTCCTCAGAAACATGCAACGATAAATTAAAAAATATAATTATCCCCCCACTTAAACACCCGACGATGAACAAAGAAAAAAATACAAGTGGAAATTGAGGACATTTCCAATGGCATCTATAGCGTTAGGTTATATGTTGCTGCGGATAGCCCTGACAATCTTGACAAGCAAGTATCGATCGGCTGGGTGAATTTGGATACAAATTTAATGAAAGCGTTAGATATGACGAGAGATCCTGAACATCCGTCCACGCTAAAGGTGAATACAGGCAAATACCAAGCATTCATTTCGGACTGCATTCCCAATCAACCGACAGCCGAATCGAACTGTGATGACCTCAACAAGCGCGTCTCAGAACCCACCACCGACACACCTCATTCTGGGAAAGAGATGACAGTCGTTGGAAGTGGCCGGCTTCAATTTTATTCGGCACCGAACTACTCATGCAAAATGCCAGGAATCTTCATTTTGGCTGGCGAATCCGTCGATACATATACCAGCCGCTTCGGATTTACCTTAGTCACTTACCAAAATTCCAAGATGACCAGTCCCGTTCGAGGCTGGGTAAAAAGTAGCAGACTGCAGAGCAACGATCTCGACTAAAATTTATAACCAAAATCCAAACAGAGACAATTTACTTGAAACGATTCTGGGAACCTCAGAGGTTCTGCCAGTTTTTCGATGACCGCATCGCTCTTATGACGTACAGCTGGACAGCTACATCGGATGGCGCAATGAAGCAAATTCAAAAAAATGCTCAATTCAAAATAGAAGCCAACGTAGACGAAAATGGCAGCCTTGGCCCCAATACGATCAAAGCAATGAATGCGGCTCAAGACCAGAATCAGTTACTTCAGAATATCGATTAAATCAGGTGAAATCATTACAAATACTGGTCGACAACGCTCCTGGCTAGATCGCTTTTTGGATGGCTGGCTACGCCGCGTTACCAACTGCCTCCAGGTACAGCCATGAATAAATTGATACATCTTTGCACCGGCCTGCACTATCTTTTCGGGTTAAATGCTGCAATTGCACAGACACCTCAGACTGATACGATTCCGCTTCTTGGCGAATGGCGATATACTTCAACGCACCAAATAAATAAAAATCCATACTCCATTTTCGTCCTGAAATTGTACAAAACATCGGCCCACCAAATCAACGGGAGCTATTGCTTTATCACCGAAGAAGGACGACGAATAGAATGTGATCCTGAGGGAACCAGCAACCTGAACGGAACAGTGTCGCCTGACGGATTGTATGCCACAGTCAATTTTTTCTCATTCCTTGGAGCGAAAAATGGTATTTCCGATATTTCACTGCACAATGGAAAGTTGCGCTGGAAGGTCACAAAAAATCCAGACGGCGACTTTTTTACGGCCCATTCGATGCCTCCTTGCTCAAGGATACCGGGGCATCAAAAAATAGATTGGTGACAACAGGCAGAGCATATCTACATGAAGAACCAACCAATAATAATAAATCGAAAATCTAGCGTCTTCGGTTCCCACGCGATCCATACCAGTTCCACACAAGCCCCCCGGCCATCGCGAACGTCGCTACATAAAACCCGAGCGAAGCATCATGCACGCATCAACCTATCGAGAGCATTATGAAGAAAATCATTGTTCTAACAATTTCACTCTTACCCTTAAGCGCAATTTCCGAAATATGCGCTACCAGCGGAAATGTTTACACTGATTTATCCTGCGTCGATCTCGCCTTAGATCAATCAAAAAAGACCTCAATGCAATTTATCAAAAAATATATATCTCAACCCAACACAAGGACAAGTTTGAGCAAGCTCAAAAAGCTTGGCTCAATTACAGAGAAAAGCAATGCAACGGTTACATTTCTTCTGAGGCATCTCAATCTCAGGGTGCTGGAGCGGGCTTAATTACGAAAGACTGCCTCGTCGAAATAACCACGCAAAGAGTTGAATATTTGAAAACTCTTCTCGATAACTAGCAAACTGACATGGTGAATTTATTTCATGTTGAAAATTACGCCGACTACACCGTAGGGTTTCAATACAGTGCGCTTCGGTAGCCGCTATGCCGCTCGCAATGGCCTAATTTCGCGCCTCGTTTGACGTGCACGAGAAACAACGAGGGCGCGTAACCAAGGTATATAAGACTACATAACAAATCTCGCCGCCGATCACCGCGCGCCTCCCACCGGGCAGCTTGAGACGCCTAGTACCTCCGTTCATAAACGCCATTCTTTTCACGAGCAGATGAGATGAGACCTCAGCTACGCATGCAGAACTTGATTACAAGGTCCCAATCACCGGATACGCCTAGGTAGTGCGAATGCTGGTCCACTGCTGCCTGTGTTTGTGATTGACCCAGCGCTACCCTCTCTCCGCAATTCGGCCCACCACCAGTCTCACCACCCTGCCACCTCGTTCGCCGTCAAATACCCTGTCGCCCGAATCCACGCGATCGACACCAGCCCCACAAGCCCCCCACGCCATCGCGAGCATCACCGCACGAAACCCAAACGAAGCGATCCCGATCGGCGACAGAAACGTACCCACCGCCGCCCCCAACCGACCGCACGCGAGCGGAAACACGCTCGCCGGGCGCTACAATTTCGAGATCAGGCATCGACGAGCGGACCAGCGTTTTGACGGAATTCGAGCAGGGCTTCATCCTTACCCGCCACTGGCGGGACCAGCCGGACGGCATCGAGGTCGAATTCTGGCTGGCGACCGGAAGCGGTCCGCGCCGGGTGCGCCTGCGCCCGCAGGAAGCGGTGGCGTTCGTGCCGGCCGAGCAGCGCGACGCGGCCGCGCGCGTGATCGGCAAGGAGGCGGAGCTGCGGCCGCTCGCGCTGCGCGATTTCAGCGACCGCACCGTGGACGGCCTGTACTGCCGCCGCCACCGTCAGCTCGGCGCGCTGCGCAAGCGTCTCGAACAAGCGGGGGTCGATGTTTACGAAGCCGACATCCAGCCGCCCGACCGTTACATGATGGAGCGTTTCATCACCGCGCCGGTGCGCTTTCGCGGCGTGCCGGACGGCGGCGACGGGCTATCCGGCGACGGGCTGACCGACGGCGAACTGCGCCCCCTGGACGACTATCGCCCCGCGCTGCGCTGCGTATCGCTCGACATCGAGACGAGCGCGGCCGGCGAGCTGTACTCGATCGCGCTCGAAGGATGCGGGCAGCGCCAGGTATACATGCTCGGCCCGCCGAACGGCGAGCCCGCCGCGCTCGACTTCCGGCTCGACTACTGCGACAGCCGCGCCGCGCTGCTCGAACGCCTGAACGAATGGTTCGCGCGCCACGACCCCGACGTGCTGATCGGCTGGAACCTGATCCAGTTCGACCTGCGCGTGCTGCATGCGCATGCCGAGGCGTGCCGCATCCCGCTCACGCTCGGCCGCGACGGCAGCGCGCTCGACTGGCGCGCGCACGGCCAACAGCCCGACCATTTCTTCGCGGGCGCGACAGGCCGCCTCATCATCGACGGCATCGACGCGCTGAAGTCCGCCACCTGGAGCTTCCCGTCGTTCAGCCTCGAAGCCGTCGCGCAAGCGCTGCTCGGCGAAGGCAAGGCGATCGACAGCCCATATCAGCGCATGGCCGAAATCCAGCGGCGCTTCGACGAAGACAAGCCGGCCCTCGCGCGCTACAACCTCAAGGATTGCGAACTCGTCACGCGCATCTTCGAGAAAGCCGACCTGCTGCCGTTCTCGCTCGAACGCGCGGCCGTCACCGGCCTGCCCGCCGACCGCACCGGCGGCTCGGTCGCGGCGTTCACGCACCTCTACCTGCCGCGCATGCACCGGCTCGGCTACGTGGCGCCGAACCTCGGCGACGTGACCGGGCAAAACAGCCCGGGCGGCTTCGTGATGGATTCCCGGCCCGGCCTCTACGATTCGGTGCTGGTGCTCGACTACAAGAGCCTGTATCCGTCGATCATCCGCAGCTTCCTGATCGATCCCGCGGGCCTGATCGCGGGGCTCAGCGATCCGTCGGACGCGGCCTCCGTGCCGGGCTTCCTCGGCGCGCGCTTCTCGCGCACCCGTCACTGCCTGCCGGACATCGTGCGCCGCGTGTCGGACACCCGCGATACCGCGAAGCGCCAGCACAATGCGCCGTTGTCGCAGGCGCTCAAGATCATCATGAATTCGTTCTACGGCGTGCTGGGCTCCACCGGGTGCCGGTTCTTCGATCCGCGCCTCGCCTCGTCGATCACGATGCGCGGCCACGAGATCATGCACGAGACCCGCACGCTGATCGAGGCGCAAGGCTACGACGTGATCTACGGCGACACCGATTCGACCTTCGTCTGGCTCAAGCGCGCCTATGACGATGCCGACGCGGCGCGCATCGGCCGCGCGCTCGTCGCGCACGTGAACGATTGGTGGCGCGCGCAACTGCGCGAACGCTTCGGTCTCGACAGCGCGCTCGAACTGCAATACGAACGCCACTACCTGCGCTTCCTGATGCCGACCGTGCGCGGCGCGGAGGAAGGCAGCAAGAAGCGCTACGCGGGCCTCGCGCGCGCGGCGGACGGCACGGACGAACTCGTGTTCAAGGGGCTGGAGACGGTGCGCACCGACTGGACGCCGCTCGCGCAGCGGTTCCAGCGCGAGCTGTATCGCCGCGTGTTCAAGCAGGAGCCTTATCAGGAATTCATCCGGACCTATGTGCGCGACACGCTGGCGGGCACGCACGACGCACTGCTCGTGTATCGCAAGCGGCTGCGCCGGCCGCTCGCCGAATACGAGCGCAACGTGCCGCCGCACGTGCGCGCGGCGCGGGTCGCGGATGAATTCAATCGCGCACAGGGCCGTCCGCTGCAATACCAGCGCGGCGGCTGGATCAGCTACGTGATGACCACGGCCGGCCCCGAGCCGCTCGAAACGCTGCGTTCGCCGATCGACTATGCGTTCTACGTGAGCCGCCAGCTGCAGCCAGTCGCCGATGCGATCCTGCCGTTCCTGCGCGATGATTTCGAATCGGTGACGTCGGGACAGCAGCGCCTGTTTTGAGCCGCGCGATTCGGCGCGTGTGCGAGCGCGAGCGCATGCCCGGCTCAGGCGTGAAGCCAAGACGCGCAAGGCGGACATCACACGGCAACGCGCCGACAGTCGGCACCGGTACGCGCCGGCCCGCCGCGCTTCACCGCACGCCTCAGGCCTCCGCCTCGCGCAGGCGCGCCGGCGGCGCCGCATACACCCGCCCCCACGCGCGCCGGAACTGGCGCGCCGACGAAAAGCCGCTGCGCTCCGCGACGCGCTCCATGTCGAGCGTCGAGCCCACCACCAGCTGCCGCGCGAGCGCGACGCGCATCCGGTTCACATAATCGGTGACGCTCATCGCCGCATGCTCGTTGAACAGCCGCGACAGATGACGCGGGCTCGTGGCCGCGACCTCGGCGAGCGCCGGCAGCGTCCACGGGCGCGCCGGATCGGCGCCCACCGCATCCTGCACGCGATGGATCGCGGGATGCAGGTGATTGCGTCCTTCGAGCCACGGCGACAGTTGCGGGTCCGCGCCGGTCCGGCGCAGGTAGACCACCAGCTTGCGCGCGACCGTGAGCGCGATCGCATGGCCGGCCTCCTGCGCGACGATCGCGAGCATCAGGTCGACGCCGGCCGTCACGCCCGCGCTCGTCATCCGCTCGCCGTCCTGCACGAACAACCGGTTCTCGCGGATCCGCGCGCGCGGCGCGAGTTGCGCGAGCCGGTCGATGTTTTCATGATGGGTCGTGCATTCACAGCCGTCGAGCAGCCCCGCGCGCGCGGCCAGCATCGCGCCGGCGCAGATCGTGACCAGCCGCACGCCCGGCAGGATCACGCGCCGCAGCCAGGCGACGATCGCCGCCTCGTCTTCGTCGTCGCGCTCGGCGGCCGGCGGCTCGCCGAGCGGCACATCGACGGAACCGGACACGAGCACCATCGCGTCACCGGGCAGCCGCGCCGGCAGCGGCGCGAGACCGGCGAGCCCGAGCCCGACCGAACTGTGCACGCGCGGCGCGGCGCCGATGAAGCGAACCTCGAAACGCAGGCCGGCCTGCGCGAGATTCGTCATGCGCAGCACTTCCACCGGCCCGGCGACGTCGAGCAGCAACGCACGCGGCGGCACCACCACGTAGACCGGGATCACGCGCGCCGCGTCGCGCCCGCTCATCCCGCCACCGGCTCCGTCGCGGCCGCGAGCGCTTCCTCGACAGTCGCGATGCGCGCGAAGCGATCGGCCAGCACCAGCTCGGTGCGCGCGCGAATCTCGTCGGGGCTCCATTCGCGGCCGGTCGCGTCGGTCATCGGGAAAGTCAGCGTGGCCTCGCCGACGTAGTCGACCGTATAGCCGAGATCGGAGGCGTGGCGCGTGGTCGTTTCGCAGCATTGCTCGGTGCGGATTCCGGACACGATCACGCGGCGGATGCCGTTGCGCACGAGCCAGTCTTCGAGGCCGCTGCCGACAAGCGCGCTGTGGCGGCGCTTGTGGAACGTCACGGTCGGCTGGATGCGCAGCGGATCGAGCGGGCGGACAAATCCGGACGCGAGCGAGAACGGGCCGTCGTCCATGACGTGATAGATCTGCACGACCGGGATGCCGGCGCGCTCGGCGCCGTCGATCAGCGCCTGCTGGCGCTCGATGTAGGCCTGCACGAAGGCCTCGCGGAAATACGGGCGGTGGCGGAACGACTCCTGCATATCGATCACGAGCAAGGCGGTAGAGGTGGACATTTCAGCGCTCCTTCGGTGGTGGACGATGACTGCACTTTATCGGGCGCGCCCCCACTCGATAACGTCGACCACGGACAGAAAGCGGACAGATTACGCCAAGGCGGCGGGAAGGGGAAATGCGCCGGGGCGAAACGGTGTGCGCGATATGGAATGAAGCCTGCTCCGCCATCACCTATGCTGCTTCGAAGCAGGGCCGATCATCCGTTTCAACCCGATGCAAGGTAGCGAATCCGCGGCATGGATTATCAACCGCAATGCCTTTCGGGACGCTTTCCTTCAAGACCAAGAGGATATCGATGACCAACGACAGGCCGAATCACACGACACTCTCGCCTCTTCCGAAAAATGAACTGCGGCTGTTGCTCAAGAGCCGGGAGTTCCTGTCGATCCTGTTCGTCAGTATCGTCATCGGGTCGCTGCTCCCCACCGACATACTGGACCGTCTGCCAATGCTCGATCGCTGGGTGCATGCCGTCGCGACCTGGTTTCCCACGGTCGACGCTTATCGTCGCGCCCCGGCATTCCCGGAGATCTCGGCGCTCTATTTCGCGACGCTGCTCGTGACAACACCGATATTGACGGTATTTCACTTCAGGAACAGGGCGTTCTATCTGGCCCGCTTACACCAGGCATACCTCAAGCGCCACGCCCGCTATCTGCTGGCGATCGCGGCGTTGCTGTTGATTACGCCGTGCTTCTTTTATCTCTTTTACTTGCGCAACGAGGGAGATGCCTACAGCGGCATAGCAATCAACCAATCGCGAATTGCGCTCGCGACGCTTGGCTGGGTATTTGCCGGCGGCGGCGCCTGGGTCAGCCTGTCGCTGGCCTCGCTCGCCATCGTCGCCTTGCTCCGTCGAGACCGATAACACATAGCGTCCGCACGACGAGGCGCGAAGCGACCGCCCCTCATGCGCCGCGCGCCAGTCTCTCCTATATTCCTTCCTATCCCCGCCCGCGCCGGCGCCCGCGGGCGACCTCGACCCGCCGGGCCACCCTTCCCCATCCCGCCTCAAGGAGCCAGCATGGACGACATCCTGTTCGACGTGGACGGCCCCGTCTGCATCATCACCCTCAACCGCCCCGACCGCCGCAACGCCGTCGACGGCCCGACCGCCGCGCGGCTGAACGCCGCGTTCGAGCGCTTCGCGGCCGACGCCTCGCTCGGCGTCGCGATCCTGACCGGCGCGGGCGGCCACTTCTGCGCGGGCGCCGACCTCAAGGTCATCGACGATCCGGCCTTGCGCAACCGTGTCGACCCGGCCGGGCACGCGCCGGGGCCGATGGGCCCGACGCGCATGGCGCTGCCCATGCCGCTGATCGCGGCCATCTCCGGCTACGCGGTCGCGGGCGGGCTGGAGCTGGCCTTGATGGCCGACCTCCGCGTGGTCGAACAGGATGCGGTGTTCGGCGTGTTCTGCCGGCGCTGGGGCGTTCCCCTGATCGACGGCGGCACGGTCAGGCTGCCCCGCATCGTCGGCATGGGGCGCGCGCTGGACATGATCCTGACCGGACGCCCCGTCGACGCCGACGAGGCGCGGCAGATCGGGCTCGCCAACTACGTCGTGCCGGCCGGTGAAAGCGTGCCGCACGCGATCCGCCTCGCCCGCCGGATCGCGGCATTCCCGCGCGCCTGCATGCTCGCGGATCGGCACTCGGCCTACGCGCAATGGGATCTGCCGCTGGCGGACGCGCTGCGCCGGGAAGGCGCGCGCGGCGCGCCGATCGTGAACGGCGAAGGCGTGACAGGCGCGGCGCGCTTCAACGGCGGCCACGGGCGAGGCGGAACGTTCCCGGAATGACGCCGACGCCATGAGCCGGCCATGCGCGCCGGCCTCGCCCCGCCCGATAGCGAGCCATCTGTAAGATTCGGATCGCCAATGACTTACGATCCTTTCCATTCATCGACAAATCTCCACGCAGGGCCACACATTCTTCACGTAACGATTGGTAATCGTCGGTAACATTTCGCGAAAGTCGTTCCAGCAAACACCAAGAAGCGAAGTGCATCCGCCCATGCGAGAAGTCAGCGCGCCCGACCAGCCGCCCATCCTCACCGTCCCTGTTCCTCACGCCGTGCAGCCCGTCCTCGATGAAGTCATTCATCGCAGCGTGTCGGAATCGACCACCAAGCATGGCTACATGCGCTGCGCCGACTACGCGATCGTCGGCGCGCGGGTCCTGAGCCTGCTGACCGGCGCGCGCTACCGGCCCATCGCGGGCGGCGAGGTGATGGATTTCGGCGCGGGCAATCTCTACGTGCTGTGCACGACGCGCGAGCGTCGCCGCACCGCGCGCCACCTGTCGCTGCTCGCGCGCTATCACTGCTGGATCGAGGCGGAGCATGCCGACGCCGGCGGCGTGGCGCGCACGGAGGTGGTCGACTTCACGCTCCGCCACGATCCGATCGTCGCCCGCACGCTCGGCATGGCGTTCGCCGGGCCGACGAACAGCTACTTCTGGGGCTGGGACGACGAGCATCGCGTCCCGCCGCAGCTGCACGATCATCCGGCCTTCGCGAAACAGGGGCCGTACTGGCGCTGGGAGGAACGCGAATGCACGTCGCTGTTGCGCGCCTACGAGCGCGAACGGCCCGCGTACTTCAGCAAGCAGGTGTCGCGCGCGCTGCACCTGTTCGCCGAACGGATCGAATACCACGCGTGAGCCGCGCTCAGGCGCGACGGCGGATGCCGACCCGGCCTGCCCTCACCCCGCGTCGCGCGCCGGCGGCGTCACGGTGTCGATCCGCGTGACATTCCAGCCGCCGCCGAGATCGCCGAACAGCGTCGCGGCCGCCACCAGCCGCTGCTGCTGCACGTTCAGCGCGCTCTGCTGCAAATTGAGCAAGGTGGCCTGCGCGGTCGAAACCGTCGTGTAGTCGACGGTGCCCGCCTGATACTCGTTGAACGCGATCTCGGCTCCGCGTTTCGCGTTCGTCACCGCGCGCGCGAGCGCATCGGCCTGGGCCGCCAGCACCCGCACGCTCGCGAGATCGTCCTCGACGTTCTGCAACGCGGCCAGCACCGTGCCGCGATAGCTCGCGACCGCCGCGTCGTAGGTCGCGCGCGCGGCCGCGACTTCGCCGCTGCGCAGCCCGCCGTCGAACAGCGTCTCCGACGCGCTGCCGCCGAGCGACCACACATAGTTCGCGACATGCAGCAGCCCCGCCAGCGGCGACGCGCTGAAGCCCGCGGCCGCGGACAGCGAGATCGTCGGATAGTAGGCGGCGATCGCGACGCCGATCGCCGCGTTCGCGGACGCCATCTGCCGTTCGGCGACCGCGATGTCGGGCCGCCGCTGCAACAGCGTCGACGGCACGCCGACCGGCACGTCGGGCAGCGCGGGCAGCGTCGCGTCGTGCGCGACCGTGAGGTCCTCGGGCGTGCGGCCGACCAGCACCGCGATCGCATGCACGTACTTCGCGCGCGATTCGTCGAGCGCGATCAGGCTCGCGCGCGCGCTGTCGAGCTGGGTCTGCGCGGTGACGAGATCGGACGGCGGGATCGTGCCGGCCCGATCCTGGTCCGCGATCACGCGCAGATAATCCTCATACGCCTTCACGGTCGCCTGGAGCAGATCGATGTTCGCATCGGTGACGCGCAGGTCGATCACGGTCGTCGCGAGCGTGACCTGTTCCGACAAGGTTGCGTTCGCATAGGTCGCCGCGCTCGCCTGCGCGCTCGCGCGGCGCTCCTCGAGCGTGCGCCGCACCTCGCCCCACAGATCGGGCGACCAGCTGACGTTGCCTTCGAGCGCGCCGCTGTTCCCGATCGAACTCACGCCGGCCGCCGCGCTGCGCTGACGCGTCGCCGACCCGGTCGCGGACAGCGTCGGGAACAGCCCAGCGCGCGCCTCGCGCACGAGCGCCAGCGCCTGCTGGTAGTTGTAGTAATCCTGCCGCACGGTCTGGTTCGACACCGCGACGAGCGGCTCCAGTTCGTCGAGCAGCGGATCGTGGAAGGCGGTCCACCAGTCGCCTTTCGGGCCGTCCGCGTCGGGCGCGGCCTGGGTCCAGCCGGGCAGCTCGCGGTAGGCGGCCGGCGGCGCGACCGACGGCGCGTGATAGTCGGGGCCGACCATGCAGCCGCCCAGCGCCAGCGCGACGGCAACGGCGGCCGCCACGCCCGACGCGACGGCGCGGGCCCGGGGGGCGGAAACGGCAGGAAGGCGCTTCATCGTTCAGGACCTCGTCTCGGGCCGCCGTTTCCACGGCTGCCGCGCCGACCAGCCGGCGAGACGCGCGCGCAGCCGGTCGAGATACAGATAGATCACGGGCGTCGTGTACAGCGTGAACATCTGGCTGATCAGCAGCCCGCCCATCACCGTCGCGCCGAGCGGCTGGCGCAGCGACGCGCCCTGCCCGATCGCGAGCGCGAGCGGCAGCGCGCCGAGCACGGCGGCGGCCGTCGTCATCATGATCGGCCGCAGGCGCCTCACGGCCGCCTCGTGGATCGCGCGGCGCGCGTCCGCGCCCTCGTCGCGCTGCAACTGGATCGCGACGTCGACCATCATGATCCCGTTCTTCTTCACGATGCCGATCAGCAGGATGAAGCCGATCATCGAGATCACCGAGAACGGCACGCCGAACACGAGCAGCGCAAGCGTCGCGCCGATGCCGGCGGACGGCAGCGTCGACAGAATCGTCAGCGGATGGATCGTGTTCTCGTACAGCACGCCGAGCACGAGATAGACGACCACGAGCGCCGCGAGGATCAGGAGGGGCACGGTGTTCATCGACCCCGCGAACGCCTGCGCCGCGCCCGCGAACGCGCCGTGCACCGACGCCGGCATGCCGATGTCCTGTTCGGCGTGCGCGATCGCCTCGCCCGCGCTGCTCAGCGAGCCGTTCGCCGGCAGGTTGAATGAAATGGTGCCGGCGACCAGCCCGCTCTGGTGATTGACCTGGGTCGCGGTATGGCTGTTCTCGAAGGTCGCGAAGGCCGGCAGCGGCACCATCGTCTCGGCCGCCGTGCTGTCCGCGCTGCCCGTCGAGCTGCCGCCCTTGCTGTTGGAAATGCTGTTGGTGGTCGCATTGGCTTCCGCGTTCGCGTTCTGCGCGTTGCCGCCCGCGCCGCCGCTCGTCACGGTGGCGCCGACGGTCGCGCCGGTCGCGGGCAGCGCGCCCGCCGCGGGCACGATCGCCGACGAATACTGCGTCTGCGCGGTGCCGGCCGCGTTGCCGGCCGCCGTGCTCGCGAAGATCCGCTGCAGTGACTGCGGGTACTGCCAGTACTGCGGCGCGACCTCCATCACGACGAAATACTGGTTGAGCGGGTTGTAGATCGTCGATACGGTGCGCTGGCCGAACGCGTCGTACAGCACGCTGTCGATCTGGTTCGGCTGCAGGCCGTAGCGCATCGCGGTGGCGCGATCGATCGTCACCATCGTCTGCAGGCCGTTCTGCTGCAGGTCGGAGTTCACGTCGGTCAGCTGGCCGCGATACTTGCCGAGCGCGGCGACGAGGCGCGGCGTCCACGTGTACAGCGCCCGCGGATCGTCGCTCGTCAGCGTGTACTGGTATTCCGCCGCCGACTGCCGGCCGCCGATGCGCAGGTCCTGCTGCGCCTGCAGGAACAACTGCGCGCCCGACACCGCCGCGAGCTTCGGCCGCAGGCGGTTCACGACCTCGGTCGCCGACGCATGGCGCCGCGCGAGCGGCTTCAACGCCACGAACACGTTCGCGGTGTTCAGCGCGCGGCCGCCCGTGAAGCCCGCGACCGCCGCGACGGCCGGATCCTTCTGCACGATCGACTGCAACTGCGCGAGTTTCTGCTGCATCGCCGAGAACGAGATGCTCTGGTCGGCGATGATCTGACCGATCAGCGCGCCGTTGTCCTGCTCGGGAAAGAACGTGCCGGGCAGCAGCCGGAACAGCAGCACGTTGCCGATCAGCAGCGCGATCATCACGACGCCGACCAGCCGCGTGTGATCGAGCACGGCTTCGAGCGAGCGTGCATAACCCTCGCGCGTGCGCTCGAGCAGCGCGGCGATCCAGCGCGTGCCGCGCGCGGGCGGCGCATCCGCGGCGCGACGGGTCAGCACGTAGGCGCACATGGTCGGCGTGACGGTCAGCGACACCACCATCGACAGCAGGATCGCGATCGACAGCGTGACCGCGAACTCGTGGAACAGCAGCCCGACGATGCCCGGCATCAGCAGGATCGGCAGGAACACCGCGATCAGCGACAGGCTCATCGACACCACCGTGAACGCCACCTCGGCGCTGCCGCGCAGCGCCGCCTCGCGCGGCGCGAGCCCGGCCTCGATGTAGCGCATGATGTTCTCGAGCACCACCACCGCGTCGTCGACCACGAAGCCGGTGCCGATCGTGAGCGCCATCAGCGACAGGTTGTCGATGCTGTAGCCGAGCAGGTACATCGGCCCGAAGGTGCCGATGATCGACAAGGGCAGCGCCACGGCCGGGATCAGCGTCGCGCGCGGCGACAGCAGGAACACGAACACCACGCCGATGACGAGCAGCACCGCGAGCCCGAGGGTGCGCTCGGTGTCGCCGACCGACGCGTTGATCGACTGAGAATGATCGAGCGCGATTCCGATGCGGATCGAGCTGGGCAGCGCGGCCTCGATCAGGGGCAGCCGCGCGCGGATCTGCTGCACCGTCTGCACCACGTTGCTGCCCGGTTCGGGAAACACGATCACGAGCACCGCCGACTTGCCGTTGTAGAGCCCCGCGTTGCGGATGTTCTCGTTCGAGTCGCGCACGTCCGCGAGGTCGCGCAGCTGCACCGCCGCGCCGTTGCGATAGGCGACCACCAGGTCGCGATACGGCGCGGCCTTGCCGATCTGGTCGTTCGACAGGATCTCGTAGCGATGGCCGCCCTGGTCGAGATGCCCTTTCGGGCTGTTCGCATTGGCCGCGCTGAGCGCGGCGCGCACGTCCTCCAGCCCGATGCCGTAGCTGTTGACCTTGCCGGGGTTCAACTCGACCCGCACCGAGGGCAGCGCGCCGCCGCCCAGCGTGATCTGCCCCACCCCCTGGATCTGCGACAGCTGCTGCTGGATCACCGAATCGGCGGAGTCGTACAACTGCGCCTTCGTCAGCGTGTCCGAGGTCAGCGCGAGCACCATCACTGGCGCATCGGCCGGGTTGTACTGCCGGTAGCTCGGGTTCGCGCGCAGCGTGGTCGGCAGGTCGGCGCGCGCGGCCTGGATCGCGGCCTCGACGTCGCGCGCCGCGCCGTTGATGTCGCGATCCAGGCCGAACACGATCACGATCAGCGACGAGCCGACCGTGCTGATCGAGGTCAACTCCGACACGTCGGCGATCGTGCCGAGCCGTCGTTCGAGCGGCTCGGCCACCGTCGCCGCCATGATGTCCGGGCTCGCGCCCGCCATCGTCGCCTGCACGACGATCACCGGGAAGGCGACGTTCGGCAGCGGCGCGACCGGCATCCGGAAGTAGGCGAGCGCGCCCGCCAGCAGGATCGCGATCGCGAGCAGCGTGGTCGCGACCGGACGCCGGACGAACAGCGCGGACGGGTTCACGCGCCGCTCCCGTCGCCCGGCGCGTCGGGCACGATGCCGCCGTCACCGCCGCCCGCGCGCGCGCGCCGCCGCCGGACGCGTTCGGCGATCCGGTCGAACAGCAGGTAGATCACGGGCGTCGTGAACAGCGTCAGGATCTGGCTCAGGGTCAGCCCGCCGATGATCGCGAGCCCGAGCGGACGCCGCAGCTCCGAGCCGGTGCCGGAGCCGACCAGCATCGGCAGCGCGCCCAGCATCGCCGCGAAAGTGGTCATCAGGATCGGCCGGAAGCGCAGCAGCGAGGCCTCGAAGATCGCGTCGGCGGGCGCCTTGCCGTGCTCGCGCTCCGCTTCGAGCGCGAAGTCGACGATCATGATCGCGTTCTTCTTGACGATGCCGATCAGCAGCACGATGCCGATGATGCCGATCACGTCGAGATCCGCGCCCGCGATCATCAGCGCGAGCAATGCACCGATCCCGGCCGAGGGCAGCGTCGACAGGATCGTGACCGGATGGATGAAGCTCTCGTACAGCACGCCGAGCACGATGTAGACCGCGACGAGCGCGGCGACCAGCAGGTAGACCTCGCTCGACAGCGAATCCTCGAACGCCGCCGCCGCGCCCTGGAACGACGACTGGATCGACGGCGGCAGCGCGACCTCCTGCTCGACGCGGCGCACGTCCTTGACCGCCGTGCTCAGCGACGCGCCGTTCGCGAGATTGAACGACACCGTGACCGCCGGGAACTGCGCGAGATGGCTGATCGCGAGCGGCGTGCGGGTGAGCCGGATCGTCGCGATCTGGCGCAGCGGCACCTGCCCGCTGCTGCCGGTCTGGCTCGGCAGGTACAGGTCGCCGAGCGCGGCGATGTTCGGCATCGTCTCGGGCTTCGCGACCAGGATCACGCGGTATTGGTTCGCCTGCTCGAAGATGGTCGACACGATGCGCTGGCCGAGCGCGTCGTACAGCGCGTTGTCGATGGTCGCGGGCGTGATGCCGAAGCGCGCCGCCGCCTGCCGGTTCACCTCGACCTGCACGCCCAGGCCGTCGACGTCGAGATCGCTCTGCACGTCGACGATCGACGGAATCTGCTTGAGCTTCGCGACGAGCGCCGGCACCACTTGCTGCAACACCTGCTGCGTCGGCCCGCGCAGCACGAAGCGGTACTGGTTCGGCGAGATCGTCGTGTCGAGCGTCAGGTCCTGCACCGGCTGCAGGTAGAGCCGCACCCCGGGCACGCCGGCCGCCGCCTGCTGGAGCCGCCGCGCGATCGTCTCCGCGCTCGCCGGCCGATCGTCGTGCGCGCGCAGGTTGATCAGGAAGCGGCCGTTGTTCAGCGTCGCGTTGACGCCGTCGATGCCCACGTACGAGGTCAGCGACGTAACGTCCTGGTCCTTCAGCAGCGCGTCGGCGAGCTGCGCCTGGCGGTCCACCATCGCGCCGTACGACACCGACGTGTCGGCCACGCTGATGCCCTGGATCACCCCGACGTCCTGCACCGGGAACAAGCCCTTCGGGATCACCACGTACAGCAGGATCGTCAGCACCAGCGTCGCGAGCGCGACCACGAGCGTGAGCGTCTGGTGCTGCAACACCCAGCGCAGCCCGCGCTCGTACGCATGCAGCGTGCGCTCGAAGATCCGCTCGCTGAAGCGCTCGAAGCGGCTCGGATGCGATTCCGCCTGCGCGCGCAGCATCCGCGCGCACAGCATCGGCACGACGGTCAGCGACACCACGGCCGAGATCACGATCGTCACCGCGAGCGTCACCGCGAATTCGCTGAACAGCCGGCCGATCACGCCGCCCATGAACAACAGCGGGATCAGCACGGCGATCAGCGACACCGTCAGCGACAGGATCGTGAAGCCGATCTGTCCCGCGCCCTTGAGCGCCGCGTCGAGCGGCCGCATGCCCTCCTCCAGGTAGCGCACGATGTTCTCGATCATCACGATCGAATCGTCGACCACGAAGCCCGTCGCGATGATGAGCGCCATCAGCGACAGGTTGTCGATCGAGTAATGCAGCTCGTACATCATCGCGACCGTGCCGATCAGCGAGACCGGCACCGCGATGCTCGGGATCAGCGTCGCCGGCACGTTGCGCAGGAACACGAAGATCACCATCACGACCAGCACCACCGCGAGCACCAGCTCGGTCGCCGCGTCGGACACCGAGGCGCGGATGATGCCCGTGCTGTCGCTGACGATCCGCACGTCCATGCCGGCGGGCAGCGTCGCCTCCAGCATCGGCAATTGCCGCTTGATCTGGTCGACCGTCGCGATCACGTTCGCGCCGGGCTGGCGCTGCACGTTCAGCACGATCGCCGGCGTGCGGTTCAGCCACGCGCCGCGCTCGACGTCCTGCGGCGCCTGCGACACGCGCGCGACGTCGCGCAGGAACACCGACGCGCCGTTCTGGTAGGCGATCACGGTGTCGAGGTAATCCTTCGGATCGGTGATCTGGTCGTTCGAGTTGATCGTGTAGTCGAGATCGGGGCCGTCGAAATTGCCCTTCGGCTGGCTCACGTTCACGTTGGCGAGCAGGGTGCGCAGGTCGTCGAGGTTCAGGCCGTATGCCGCCAGCTTGCGCGGGTCCGCCTCGACCCGCACCGCCGGCACGTGGCCGCCCGCCGTGGTGACGAGCCCGACGCCCGGCACCTCCGAGATCTTGGTGCCGAGCCGGTTGTTCGCCACGTCCTGCAACTGCGTGAGCGACATCGAGGTCGAGGTCACGGCGAGCGTCAGGATCGGCTGGTCGGCGGGGTTCACCTTCGCGTAGGTCGGCGGCGCGGGCAGGCCGGTCGGCAGGTAGCTGTTGGCCGCGTTGATCGCCTGCTGCACGTTCTGCTCGGCGACGTCGAGGCTCACCGCGAGATCGAACTGGAGCGTGATCACCGACGCGCCTTCCGAGCTGTACGAGATCATCTGCTGCAGGCCCGGGATCTCGCCCAGCTGCACCTCGAGCGGCGCGGTGACGGTGGTGGCCATCACGTCGGGGCTCGCGCCCGGATAGAAGGTCTGCACCTGGATCGTCGGATAGTCGACGTCGGGCAGCGACGATACGGGCAGGAACCGCACCGCGACCACCCCGACCAGCACGATCGCGATCGTCAGGAGCAGCGTCGCGACCGGCCGCAGGATGAAAAGGCGCGAGATATTCATCGCCGAGCGCGCCCCGGGCCGTCAGGCCGCGCCCGCGGCGGCCGGCCGGGACGCGTGGGCCGGGTGAGACGCGTGCGCCGCGCCGGACGCCGCGGCCGCGCCCGAGGCCGGCGCGCCGCCGCCGGCGGGGCGCGCGGCGATCTGGATCGACGCGCCGTCGCTCAGGCGGTCGACGCCGTCCGTGACGACGCGCTGCCCGGCGGCCAGCCCGGCCGTGATCGCGGTGTAGCGGCCGTCGCTCGGCCCGAGCGTGATCTTGTGCACCGACACCGTCCGGTTCGGATTGACGAGATACACGTAATTGCCCGGCGCGCCGCTCTGCACCGCGGCGGTCGGCACCAGCACCGCGTCGTGCAGGGTGTCGACTTCCAGCCGCACGTTGACGAACTCGTTCGGGAACAGCGCCTCGTCTTCGTTGGCGAAGGACGCGCGCAGCGTGACCGTGCCCGTCGCGGTGGCCATCTGATTACTGATCGCATACAGCGTGCCGGTGGCGAGCGGGCGGTCGCCGTCGCTGCTGAACGCGGCGACGGGCAGCTTCGCCCCCGCGCCGACACGCTGCAACACCGCCGACAGTTCGTTCTGGGGCACCGTGAACTGCACCGTCATCGGCTTCATCTGCGTGATCACGACAATGCCGGTCGTGCTCGACGCGGTCACGTAGTTGCCCGGATCGACGAGCCGCAGGCCCACCCGGCCCGCCACGGGCGCGGTGATGTGGCAGTAGGCGAGATCGAGATCGTATTGCGCGATGCTGGCCCGATCGGCCTGCACCGCGGCCTCGTCCTGCCGCACCGTGAACTGCTGGTCCTGGTAGGTCTGCTCGGCGATCGACTTGTGTTCCGCGAGCTGCGCGTAGCGCGCGAGATCGGCGCGCGCCTGCGCGAGGCTCGCCTGGTCCTTCGCGAGCTGGGCCTGCGCCTGCTGCTTGCTGATCTGGTACTGGCGCGGATCGATCTGCGCGAGGAACTGCCCCTTCGCGACCTCCTCGCCCTCGTGATAGCCGACCTCGGTCAGATAGCCGCTCAGCTGCGGCAGCACGGTCACCGTCGCGACCGGCGTGACCGTGCCCAGCTCGTTGAGCGCCACCGGCATGTCGCCCGACGACGCGGTCGCCACGCTCACCACCTGGGCGGTCGGCCGGCGCGCGGGCTGCGCGCGATGCAGCAGGTGGAACACGATCAGCGCGATCAGCGCGGCCAGCACGCCGAGGGCAAGCCAACGGCGCCAATGGCGCCGTGAGGGAGGCGGGGGCGCTGCGTTCGTCTCGTTCATATCCGTCTCCCGCGTCTTCGGTTCACGGCGTCGATCGCTTGAATTGTAGACGGCGCGCTCGATCGGGGCGCGCCGTCGCACGGGCTGGAGGTCACCGCGAACCGGCGCGCAGCGGGGCCGATGCAACGCGGCGCGACGGCGGGCGCGGCGCGCCTGGCGGCCGTGGAACGGAACGCCGCCCGGAACGCGTGGGGCGGCGTCGGCGCTGCGCAATGGCCGCGCCGCCTTCGGCGCGATTCAGTCCCTGCTTACCAGCGACGGTGCGACGCCCACTCCTGGCGGCCCCACCAGCGGCGGCCATCCCAGTAGCGGCCGCCGTGCCAGCCGATGCCGACGCCCACCCCGACCACGGGCACGCCGACCGGCACGACCGCCGGCACATAGGCCACCGGCGGCGGCACGACCACCACCGGCGGGGGCGGGGCGACATAGACGGGCGGCGGCGCGACGTAGACGGGCGCGGGCAGGCCGATCCCCACGCCGATCGAAACGCCCGCCACCGCGGCATGCATCGACAGGCACGCGGCCAGCGCGCCCGATCCCAGTACGACCCAACGTGCTGCTTTCATGTGTCCCCCTCATCACAGACGTGACGCCTTCAATTTAGTGGAGCGCACAGCGAATGGGTATTACGAGGGTGTAACGCGAACTTTCGAAAAATAGCAATCGCGGGCGGGAGGCGGCTGCGGCGGAGTTGTCCACAAGGCGGCGGGTGATCCGGATTCGCCGCCCGACCGTTTCCTTTCGATTGCGCTACCATCGTGCTTCGCCATGCATGAGGCGGGACCGGCGTGGGCATGCGCCGATGCTCACGCGCCCGCCACGCATCGCACCATGCCCGCCGCGCCCCTTCCCCCGAGGTCCAGCATGCGTCACCGCGGTTATCCGTTCCGCTTGCCCGGATGCGCCGGGCCGAGTGCGACTCGCGGCAATGGCCGGCGTATCGCCGACTATCCCGTATCACCACACGACACGCGCGATGGCGGATCGCCCCCGCGGGGAATCCATCTGAAATCGCCGCGGTCCGGCGCGCATGCGCCGGCCGATCGCTGAACCGTTCCGAGGAGAAATCGTTTGAGACAAGCCACGATCGCAGCCGCGCTCGCCCGGGCCGGCACGCCGATGGCGGTATGCGTCGCGAGCCGGCGCGCATCCGCGAACTGGAGCGCGGCCGCCGGTGCGGCGGATGCGTCCACCGGCCGTCCGCTCGGCGTCGACACGCCGCTGCGCGTCGCCAGCAATACGAAAATGTTCGTCGCGGCCGCGACGCTCAAACTCTGGGAACAGCGCGCGATCGACCTCGATGCGTCGATCGCGACACTGGCGAGCCCCGAGTTGGTCGCCTTGCTCGATGCGGGCGGCTATCGCACCGGTGCGATCACAGTGCGGCAGTTGTTGAGCCACAGCGCGGGGCTGTACGACCACGGCGAGGATCCGCGCTTCGTCGAGACCCTGCTCACGGACCCGTCGCATGCGTGGACGCGCGAGGAGCAGGTGCGCCTGTCGCTCGGTAGCGCCGCCGGCCCGCGCAGCGAGCCGGGTGCGCAGTTCAGCTATTCCGATACCGGCTACGTGCTGCTCGGCGACATCCTCGAACGCGTGACGGGCGCCTCGCTCGCGGCGGCGGTGCGGCAGGCGCTGCGCCTCGACGCGCGGCAACTGGGCTCGACGTGGTGGGAGTGCGTCGAGCCCGCGCCGCCCGCGATCGAGCCGCGTGCGCGGCAATTCCTGAACGGCGTCGACATGACGGACGCCAATGCGACGATGGATCTCTACGGCGGCGGCGGACTCGTGATGTCCGCGCGGGATCTGGCCGGGCTGACGCTCGACCTGTTCGACGGCCGCGTGTTCGAGCACGCGGGCACGCTGGAGGAAATGCTGCGGCCCGGTTCGCACGCCGATGCGAATGCGTATCGGCTTGGCGTGTTCGTGGGAACGATCGGCGGCATGACCTGCTACTCGCATGCGGGGTTCTGGGGCACGGTGGTCTACTACGTGCCGCCCCTCGCGCTCGCGGTGGCCGGCGTGACGACGGAGCGCACCGCGCGCCCCGCGCTCGTGGCGTTGATCGAACAGGAGATCGCGGAAGCCGGACGGTCCGCGCACGCGACATGAGCGGCGGCATCGCGCGCCGGGCGCACGCCGCCGCCCTCGCCGGCGAGGCGCGACGTCAGCGTGCTTCGCGATCGCCTCCACGGTCCGGCGACAACGCGCCCTTTCGCCCGTCGAGCGCCTCCGCGCACACGCACACCCGGCCGACATGAAGGCTCACGCCAACAGGAAGCGGCCGTTGCGGGCGGATCGAAACGATGAGTTGCCGATCCCGGAGCATGGCTTCACTGCGCAGCCGGGCGGCATGCGACGTGATGTCGACGTAGTACCGCATCCCGTCGCAGATCGCATCGCAGTCGCGGGCATCGGACAGCGCCTTGTCCACCTGGAAACCGAAGCCGTTGCGAAAGCGCCGCAAACCCGTCCGTTCGGCCAGGATGGCGATTTCGATCCCGCCCCAGCCGAACATTTCGCAAGGGCCCGTCACGTCGAGCATGTCGACGTCGTCGTAAACAGGCATGCCGATGCGCATCTGATCTCTCCTTGCGCGTTCGATGATGAACCCCGGCCGATACGCGTCGCGCCGTCGTGATCGGTCGCGCGGGTGGCGAATGGCGTCGTCCGAACGCCGCCAGGAGACCGCAGCCGCTCCGGCACCGGACCCCGGCAAGCCAAGCGATTCCGGCCGCGCACCGCGATCTCGATATGCGTGGTCTTTCGGCTCATCCCAGGAGAAATCGACATCGATGCACGGATCGAATTCGTCGCGGCCATAGGTGGGATGGCCGGGCCGCATGTCCTCCGCCGTCGGGGCAATGCGGATTGAAATGGGCGCGATCGGATTTGTCGGCAATGAGAAAGCCTTCGGCTCCGGATACGGCCTTGCTTCCTACATTCGACGCCTCGATGCAGCCGTCGGACCGACGCCGTCGAGTCCCGGCGCGATATCGGAGCGGCGACCCGCCTCGGCGCACGCGACGCATCCGCCGCACGCCGTCCCTCGCCCACTGCGCCGATCCGTTACCATTCGCCCAACCGATATTCATTCCCCTCCCACCATGCGCCTCCTCCACACCTCCGACTGGCACCTGGGCCAGAACTTCATGGGCAAGAGCCGCCAGGCGGAACATCAGGCGCTGATCGACTGGCTGCTGGCCCAGGTCGAGACGCACGCGGTCGACGCGGTCATCGTCGCCGGCGACATCTTCGACACCGGCACGCCTCCGAGCTATGCGCGCGAGCTATACAGCCGGCTCGTCGTGCGCCTGCACGAAGCGGGCGTCGCGCTGCTGCTGCTCGGCGGCAACCACGATTCCGTCGCCACGCTGCGCGAAAGCAGCGCGCTGCTCGAATGCCTGTCGGCCAGCGTCGTGCCGTCGGCCGAGGCGCCCGAGGCGCAAGTCCGCGTCCTGCCGCGACGCGGCGCGGGCCGGCAGGGCGAACCCGGCTGCGTGGTCTGCGCGATTCCGTTCATCCGCGCGCGCGACGTCATGCACAGCGCATTCGGCCAGAGCGCCGCCGACAAGCAGCAACAGTTGCTGCGCGCGATCCAGGGCTACTATCAGGCCACCTTCGATGCCGCGCAAACGCTGCGCGACACGCTCTCGCGCGAAACCGGCCGCAGGCTGCCGCTGATCGCCACCGGCCACCTGACGACGGTGGGCGCGAGCGCGACCGAATCGGTGCGCGACATCTACGTCGGCACCCTCGACGCGTTCCCGACCGCGGCCTTCCCGCCCGTCGACTATCTCGCGCTCGGCCACATCCATCGTCCGCAAAAGGTGGGCGGACATGAACACCTGCGCTACAGCGGCTCGCCGATCGCGCTCAGCTTCGACGAAGCCGCGCAACAAAAGGAAGTTCTGCTCGTCGACCTCGATGAAACCGGCTTCCGCTCCGCGACACCGCTGCCGGTGCCGGTGTTCCAGCGCCTCGTGCCGCTGCGCGGCAACCTGAAGGCCATCGCCGACGCGCTGCCGCGCATCGCGCGGGAGGCGACGCCCGAGCGGCCCGCCTGGGTCGAAATCACGGTGGCGGACGACGACTACCTGTCCGATCTTCCCGCGCGGATCCAGGCGTTGACCGACGGGCAGCCGCTGGAGGTGCTGCGCATCCGCCGCGAACGCGGCAGTGCGGCCGCGCGGCTCGACGCCAACGCGGGCGTGACGCTCGACGAACTCGATCCGCACGACGTGTTCGCGCGCCGGCTCGCGCAGGAAAACCTCGACGACGCCTTGCGCGCATCGCTGACCGAACGCTACCGGTCGATCGTGGCGGACACCGAAGCGGGGGCGGCATGAAGATCCGCAGCCTGCGTCTCAAGAATCTCAATTCGTTGCGCGGCGAATGGCGCATCGACTTCACGCAGCCGCCATTCGCCGACAACGGCCTGTTCGCGATCACCGGCCCGACCGGCGCGGGCAAGTCGACGCTGCTCGACGCGATCTGCCTCGCGCTCTATCACGAGACGCCGCGCCTGAAGACCGTCTCGCAATCGGCGAACGACATCATGACGCGGCACACGGCAGACTGCCTCGCGGAAGTGGAGTTCGAGGTGAACGGCGAGGTCTATCGCGCGTTCTGGAGCCAGCGCCGCGCGCGCGACAAGGTGGACGGCGCGTTGCAAGCGCCGCGCGTGGAGCTGTCGCGCGTGGATCCGGCCACGGGCGACGGCGCGATCCTGACGAACCACGTCAGCGAAAAGCTCAAGCGCGTGACGGAGATCACGCGCCTCGACTTCCCGCGCTTCACGCGCTCGATGATGTTGGCGCAAGGCGGCTTCGCGGCTTTCCTGAACGCGACCGCGAACGATCGCGCGGAGTTGCTCGAAGAACTGACGGGCACCGAAATCTATGGCGAGATTTCGCGGCGCGTCTACGAACAAACCGGCGCGGCGCGCGAAAAACTGAAACACCTGCGCGCGCAGGCCGACGGCATGGATCTGCTCGCGCCCGAGCAGCGCGACGCGATGCAGCAGGCGCTCGGCACGGTCGCGCAGCAGCTCGCCACGCTCGCCGGGCAGACGACGACCTTGCGCGAGCATCGGCAATGGCGTCTCGACCTGACGCAAACCGGCGCCGCCGCCGACACGGCGCAGACGCGCGTGACGCAAGCGGACGCGGCGCTCGGCGCATCGGCCGGCGCGCTCGCGACGTTGGCGGCCAGCGATCCCGCCGAAGCGCTGCGACCCGGCCACGAGGCGCTCCGTCAGGCCGACGCCGCGTTCCGGCACACGGACAGCGAACTTGCCGTCCGTCGGCAGGAACGGGATACGCAAGCGGCCGCGCTGCGCCGCGCGCATGTGACGGCGGTCAACCTCGCGGAACGCGTCGACCGGCTCGCGCAAACGCAGTTGCAGGCGCTCGACGCCGAACAGCGCGAACTCGATGCATGGTGCGCGACGCACGCGCAGCGCGCGACGCTCGGCGAACGGATCGGCGCCTGGCGGCAGCAGTTCGCGCAGCGCGCGGCGCGCGGCGCCGATCTCGACGCGCGCGCGAACACCCGGGCCGAGCTGGAACGCAAACGCACGGCGGCGCACGACGCGCTCGCTCAGCACCAGACACGACTACAGCAGGCCGAGCAGGCGCGCGCCGCATCCGATGCGCGCGTGCGGGACTTGCACGCCGCGCAGGAGCAGCGCCTCGCCGGCCGCACGCTGATCGGCTTGCGACAGCACTGGCAAGCCGCGCAGCTTGCTTGCGGCACATGGCAGAAGCTCGACGCGCTGGCCGCGCGGCAACGTGCCCGCGCAGCCGATCGCGACGCGCTGGCGTCGCGCCTGGCCGCGAGCGAGGCGGAGATCGCCGTGCATGCGGGGCAACTGACGGAGCGGCAAGCGGCGCTCGATCGACTGAGCACGCAGGTGACGGACAAACAGACCCTGCTCGAACAGGAGCAAGTGATTCGCAGCCTCGCCGAGCATCGCGACCGGTTGGAATCGGGCAAGCCATGCCCGCTGTGCGGCGCGACCGAGCACCCGGCCATCTCGGCATACAGCAAGCTCGACGTATCGGCGACCCAGCGCGCGTTGCAGGCGCTGACCGCCGAGCGGCTCGAATCCGAGAAACACGTCCGCGCGCACGCCGAGGCGCTGTCCGCGCGTCGCGCGACGCACGACCAGCAGCGCGCGCAGCAAACGGCCCTGCTGACCGAACTCGCCGCCGCGCAACAGGAGTGGGACACCTCGCGCGCCGCGCTGACGCCGGACGGCTCGCTCGCGCCGGACGACTGGCGGCACGGCGAACGGATCGCCACGGGCCGAACCGCGGCGGAACGCGCGACGGACGCGCTGAAACACACGCTCGACGCCGTCGAGCAGGCGGAAGAGACCTTGAACGGCGCACGCAAGGCCGAGGCAGGCAACGTCGCGGCGCTCGAACAGGCACGCTCCGCGCATGCGCTGCACACGCAGTCGATCCAGGCACTGACCGAGCGGCTGGACGGTCTTGGACGCGAATTGGCCGACCTGCGCGCCGCGCACGCGCGCGACGAGGCCGCCCTGCTGACCTCGCTCGCCGAAGCGGACCTCGCCCGCGACGCCTTGCCGAACGATCCCGACGTCTGGCTGCGCGAACGCGACGACGCATGGCGGGAATGGCAGCGGACCCAGCAGCGCCTGCAAGCGCTGGCGCAAGCGCGTTCGCGGCAACAGACCCAGTGCGAGGTCGCCCGCGCCCAGCTCGCCGACTGGCGCGCGCGCACTCACACGTCCGCTCCGCAAGCGGACCTGTTCAGTTCGGATCAGGCCGTGGCGCACGACGAACCGGCCGACATGCATGCCCTCGACGCGCGCGACGACCCCGCGCAAGCACTCGCCGTCTGCGCGGCGCGCATCGACACCCTCACGCACGACGTCACCGCGCTCGAAGGCCGCCTCGCGCAACTCGAGACATCGCGCGCGCAACAACGCGCGGCGGTCGCGACGGCGGAAACCAACTGGCTCGCCGCACGCGCCGCCAGCCCCTTCGCCGACGACGCGGCCTTCCTCGCCGCGCTGCTGCCCGCCGACGAACGCAAGCGCCTGCATGAACTGAAGCACGGACTGGAACGGGAACAGCAGACGGCGCGCGCGCTGCTGCAAGCCGCGCAGGAAAAACTCGCCGGCCTGCGCGCGCAGGCGCGCACCGACGCGACGCTCGACACGCTGACCGAACACATCGACGCGCTCGACAAGGAAACCGCGGGCTTGAACGAACAGCTCGGCAGCGTGCGCGGCCTGCTCGCGCGCGACGACGCCTTGCGCCGCAGCCAGCAGGCGCTGCTCGAACAGATCCAGGCGCAGACCGCGGACACCGATCTCTGGCAACATCTCGACGCGCTGATCGGTTCGGCGCGCGGCGACAAGTTCCGCAAGTTCGCGCAGGGGCTCACGCTCGACCATCTGCTGATGCTCGCGAACCGTCACCTCGACCGCCTGCATGCGCGCTACCTGCTCAGGCGCAAGCCGAGCGGCGAGCTGGAACTGGAGATCGTCGACCGCTGGCAGGCCGACGTGACGCGCGACACGCGCACGCTGTCGGGCGGCGAAAGCTTCCTCGTCAGCCTGGCGCTCGCGCTCGCGCTGTCCGACCTCGTGAGCCACCGGACCTCGATCGATTCCCTGTTCCTCGACGAGGGATTCGGCACGCTCGACGGCGACACGCTCGAAATCGCCCTCGACGCGCTCGATGCGCTCAACGCGAGCGGCAAGATGATCGGCGTCATCAGCCACGTCGACGGGCTCAAGGAGCGCATCGCCACGCAGATCCGCGTGGAGAAAGGCGGCGGCATCGGGCATTCGCGGCTCGTCGTCTAGGCACGGCGTGCGCGGCGGCCGCCGTAGTGGAATAATCGACGCTCGGCCCGTCGTCCGGAGCCGGAGCCACATACGCACGAGGAGACAGAGCCATGACGCGCAGCGCATCGCAAGACCCGTCGTCCGCATCCCGGCTGATCGACGCGCGCATCGCGGAACTCGCCGATTGGCGCGGCGCGCTGCTGGCGCGGCTGCGGGCGCTGATCCACGCGGCCGATCCCGAGGTCGTCGAGGAATGGAAGTGGCGCGGCGTGCCCGTCTGGTCGCACGACGGCCTGATCTGCACCGGCGAGACCTACCAACGCGTCGTGAAGATGACCTTCGCGAAAGGCGCGGCGCTGCCGGATCCGGCGGGGCTTTTCAACGCAAGCCCCGAAGGCAGCACGCGCCGCGCGATCGATTTCCACGAAAGCGACGCGGTCGATGAAACGGCGTTGAAAGCGCTCATCCGCGCCGCCGTGCAGCTCAATCAGTCGAAAACCCGCCGTTGAACCGTCCCGCGTCCGTCGCGCCGCGCCTCACCCCGCCACGGCGCGCGCGATCGAGCCCAGCCGCCGGAACGTCGCGCGCAGCTCGCGCTCATCGAGGTTGCCGTACCCGAGCCGGATCGCCTGCACGTCCTCGTCCCGCTCGGTAAAGCGCCGCCCCGCCAGCAACGGAATGCCCGCGTCGGCCGCGCGCGCGACGAACGCGGGCACCGGCAAGCGCTCGGCGAAGCGCAGCCACAATGCGAGCCCGCCTGCCGGCAGCGTGAAGCGCACGTCGTCGCCGAAGCAGCGCTCGACCAGCGTCGCGCACAGATCGCGGCGCTGCGCGTAGGTCTTCAGCGCGCGCCGGATGTGCCGCCGCAGCTCGCCGCTCGCCATCAGCTCCGCGCACGCCAGCTCCGTCAGCGCGCTGCCTTGCCGGTCGATCAGCATGACCTGCGCGGCGCAGCGCTCGATCACCGCCTTCGACGCCACCACGAAGCCGATGCGCAGCCCCGGCGCGAGCACCTTCGACAGCGAGCCGATGAAGAACACCCGCTCGGGCGCCGCCATGCTCGCGAGCGGAAACACCGGGTTGTGCGTGAAATGAAACTCGGGATCGTAATCGTCCTCCACGATCATGAAGCCATGCCGGCGCGAGAGGTCGAGCAGCTTCAGGCGGCGGTCGGCCGGCAGCGTCACGGTGGTCGGAAACTGATGGTGCGGCGTCGTGAACACGGCGCGCACCGGCGTCTTGCGGCACACCGCATCGAGCGATTCCGGCACGAGGCCATGCTCGTCCAGCTCGACCGACGCGAGCGACGCGCCGCACGACAGGAACGCCGCGCGCGCCGGCGGATAGCTGAGCGATTCGAACGCGACGGTATCGCCGGGGCGCACCAGCAGGCGGGCCGCGAGAAAGATGCCCATCTGGCTGCCGCGCACCACGCAGATATTGTCCGCCGTGACCGTCAGCGCGCGCTCCGCGCGCAGCATCGCGGCGATCGCCTCGCGCAATGCCGGCTCGCCGCGCGGGTCGCCGTAGCCGAGCGGATTCGCGCGCGTCGCGGCCAGCGCATGACGAAACGCCCGCGACAGCGCATCGACCGCGACGAGCCGCGTGTCCGGCGTGCCGTCGCCGAACGCGCGCGGCGGCGCATCGGCGGCCGTCGCGCGCATCGCCGCGCGGCCGAGCGCGACGCCGTCGTTCGCGAGCCCCGCGTCGAAAACGGGTGCGTCCTCGCGCGGCCGCGCCGTATCGCGCGACGGCAGCCGCGACGACACGAAGCTGCCGCGCTTGGGTTCGGTGTCGATCCAGCCGAGCGCGGCCAGCTCGTCGTAGGCGAGCACGACCGTCTTGCGGTTCACGCCCAGGTCCTGGGCCAGCACGCGGCTGCCGGGCAAGGCCGAGCCCGGCGTCAGGCGGCCGCTGCGAATGTCGTCGGCAATCGCGCGCACGATGCGCGCGTGCATCGATTCGTCGGCGTCGCGCGCCGGCTTGAGCAGCAGCTTCCAGTTGCGCAGCATCCGTACCCTCTTCCTCATCTGGACCAGTAAAAATTATAAATCTGGATGTTTTTAATCATCCAGATTCTTCATAGGATGGCTTCTCCGCACCGGCATCCGGCCCACCCATCCGCGACGCCGGCCCGCCTTCCCCCTCGATACCGGGAGTTTTTCGATGGCCAATACCTTGACGCTGTCCAAGACCGAACTGATCGACACCGCGCACCAGCAGATGCGCACCGTCGTCCCCGAACTGCCGTGGTCCACGCGCGAGAAACTCGCGCTGACCTGCCGGATCCTGTTCGAACAGGGCCACGACTCCGGCCTCGCCGGGCAGATCACCGCGCGGGCGGATACGCCCGACACCTATTACACGCAGCGCTTCGGGCTCGGCTTCGACGAGATCACCGCGTCGAACCTCGTGCACGTGGATCAGGATCTGAAGCTGGTGTCGGGCGAAGGCATGCCGAATCCGGCGAACCGCTTCCACACCTGGGTCTATCGCGCGCGGCCTGATGTGAACTGCATCATCCATACGCATCCGCTGCACGTGGCCGCGCTGTCGATGCTCGAAGTGCCGCTCGTGATCGCGCAGATGGATCTGTGCCCGCTCCACGACGACTGCGCGTTCCTTGCACGCTGGCCCGGCGTGCCCGTGGGCAACGAGGAAGGCGAGATCATCTCCGGCGCGCTCGGCGACCGGCGCGCGATCCTGCTGGCGCATCACGGGCAGCTCGTGACCGGGCGCACGGTCGAGGAGGCGTGCGGGCTGGCGCTGCTGATCGAGCGCGCCGCCCGGTTGCAGCTGCTCGCGATGGCGGCGGGCGAGGTGAAGCCGATTCCGCCGGAGCTGGGCCGCGAGGCGCACGACTGGATTTCCACGCCGAAGCGCGATCAGGCGACCTTCGGGTATTTCGCGCGCCGGGTGCTGCGCAGCGATGCGCATCGCGACTGTGTGAACTGATGCGATTTCGACACTGAACAGGAGTACGCCTCATGACCTCCCCTGCTTTTCACGGCATCATCGCCTATCCCGTCACGCCGTTCCGCCACGATGGCGGCGTGGATCTGCCCGCGCTCGGCGAGCTGATCGACCGGCTCGTCGCGCGCGGCTCGCACGGCATCGCGCCGCTCGGCAGCACCGGGGAAAGCGCCTATCTCGACGACGCGGAATGGGAACAGGTTGCCGAGGCTTCGATTACGCGCGTCGCGAAGCGATTGCCCGTGATCGTCGGCATTTCGGACCTGACGACCCAGCGTGCGATCCGGCGCGCGCGCTTCGCGGAGCAAACCGGCGCGGATGCGGTGATGGTGTTGCCGATCGCGTATTGGACGCTGAGCGAGGACGAGATCTTCGCGCACTACGCCGCGATCGCGGGCAAGATCGGCGTACCGATCATGGTCTACAACAACCCGGCGACGAGCGGCATCGACATGCGGCCCGAGTTGATCGCGAGGCTGGCGCGCGAGATCGACAACGTGACGATGATCAAGGAAAGCACCGGCGACATTCAGCGCATGCATCGGATCGTGCAGCTGACCGACGGGCGCGTGCCGTTTTTCAACGGAAGCAATCCGCTGGCGCTCGAGGCATTCGCGGCCGGCGCGGCCGGGTGGTGCACGGCCGCGCCGAATCTGTTGCCCGATGCGCCGAGGCGCTTGTATGACGCGTGCCGCGAGGGTGATCTGGCGCGCGCGAGAGAGGTGTTCTATGCGATGCTGCCGGTGTTGCAGTTCATTCTGAAGGGTGGGCTGCCGACTACGGTGAAGGCCGGGCTTGCGTTGCGCGGCCTTCCGGTGGGAGCGCCGCGTCCGCCGCTCGCGCCGCTTGCCGCGCCGGAGGTGGCGGTGCTGCGGGCGTTGCTTGCGGAGGCGGGCGAGGTTCAGTAGGCGCGGCGACGAGACGGGTGCGCATGCGCGGCGTTCGGCAGCGGCTTGCGCATCCGGATGCGGATCGATTGGCGCGTCGCGGGATTCGGTTTCGCGGCGAAAATTTACTATTTTTAAGCGTGATTTTTCCCTAGAGGCACGTTCGCAGTCCCGATGACACCATTCGGGCAAACAGCCGCGGCACCCACCGATGCGATGCCATCGGAGATGGAGGATTCATCTTCGTGGCAGGGCGTCGCTTCATCCGCGTGCATACGCGGAGTACCCATCGATTCTTGCTGCGAGTAACATGGAGTCCTTCGGGCCGAAGCGGAAAGCGCGGCCATCCCGGTGCTGGAGCGACGATGACCAAACGCGAACCCGTGGCAGGATTACAGCCGGAATTGCTTCGATGGGCCAGAGAGACGGTCGGTCTTTCAGTCGAAGACGCGGCAATCATGTGCAAGGTCGCGACCGCCGATGTCGCGGCTTGGGAGGCCGGATACGACGCGCCCACTTACGCCCAGTTGGAAAAGCTCGCGTATCAGGTCTACAAGCGCCCCTTGGCTGTGTTCTTTCTCCCGACGCCGCCGGAGGAACACGCCCCGCAGCGCGAATTCCGAACACTTCCCCAGAGCGACATGCAGTCGCTTGCCCGCGACACCTACCTCCAGATCCGTCGCGCACACGCCTTCCAACTGTCGCTCGACGACGTATTTGCCGGCCATAACCCGGCAGACGCGCCCGTCTGGAAAGCGATCCGCCTTTCTCCACTCGCCCCGATCGTCGAGCAGGCAAAACGCGTCCGCGATGCCCTTGGGATCACGCTGCAAGAGCAGTCCGGATGGAAGAGCGACGAGCTGGCATTGAAGCGCTGGAGAAAAGCCGTCGAGGAGGCGGGTGTTTTTGTATTCAAGTCTTCCTTCAAGCAGGAAGATATTTCGGGCTTCTGCCTGATCGACGATACGTTTCCGCTGATCTACCTGAACAACGGCACGACGAAGACCCGGCAAACGTTCAGCATGCTTCACGAGCTTGCACACATACTGCTCGGCGTGAACGGTCTCAGCAAGTTCGATCCAGGCTACATCGATCATCTTCCGCAGGCCGAAAGGAACATCGAGCGGTTCTGCAACGCCATTGCCGCCGAGGTCCTCATTCCGTCGGCGGATTTCTCGCGGCATGCGGCCATGCTCCCCGGCAACGCCGAATCCGCTTCGGAGCGGGATTTTTCAGATCTCGCCGGCCGATACGGCGTGAGCCGCGAAGCCATTCTGCGCTGCCTGCTCGATCAGGGCCGCGTCAGTGCGTCGTTCTATCGCGACAAGGCAGACCAGTGGGCGTCGCAGAAAAAAGAGAGGGCCGGCGGCAGCTACTATCTGAACCAGGGCGCATACGTGAGCGATCGCTTTGCGCGGGAAGTCGTTGGCCGGCACTACCAGCACCAACTGACCCTGGAGCAGGCTGCGGATTTCCTCGGCATCAAACCCAGGAATTTCGCCGGCTTTGAAGAGCGTGTCCTGCACGGGGCGGAGACATGACCTATGTCTTCGATACGACTTCCATCCGCTCCCTTCAACACTTCTACCCGCGTGTCTTCAAGCGTATCTGGGAGGGTCTTGAAGCACTTGTTTCGCAAAATCGGTTGATTTCGACTCGTGAGGTCCTGAACGAACTCGATCGTCAGGCTATCAGCGACGACGTGCTGAATTGGGCCAAGGAACATCGCGCGATTTTCTTGACCCCGAATGCCGAGGAGCTTCGCTTCGTCGCGACGATATTCCAGGTTCGGCATTTTCAAGCGCTGATTGGTCAACAGCAACGCTTGAAAGGCATGCCGGTCGCGGATCCATTTGTTATCGCATGCGCAAAGGTTCGCGATGGAACCCTTGTGACAGAAGAGGGATGGGCACGGCCGAGCACGTCACTGACGCCGAAACCGCATGCCGCAAAGATTCCCAACGTTTGTGCCCACTTCGGCATTCCCTGTATCGATCTCGAAGAATTCATGCATCAGCAGGAATGGCATTTTTGACCATCCGCGCAGGATGGGGAGGCCGGCCCGCGTCAACGCACACGGGCTATGAGAACCGCCTCGCCATGCCGGACATCCTGGAGTGGAAATCCGTGCACAATACGCCCATGCAAGCCCCAGACCTCGAACGCCTCGTCACCCTCGCCATGCCCTTCGGCAAATACAAAGGCCGGCTCATTGCCGATCTGCCCGGGCCGTACCTCAATTGGCTGGCTCGCGAAGGCTTCCCGCGAGGCGAGATCGGCCGCTTGCTCGCCCTGATGCACGAGATCGACCACAACGGGCTGACCCGCCTGCTCGAACCGCTGCGCAAACGCGTATAACGCCAATCAAACGCCGTCGACACGCCGCATCGATTCAGCGTTGATCGTCGATCACGATAGACGAACCGCTTGAAACCTCCAGCCTGCCCGGAAGCATCGCGCATCGCGATACGCCCGTTTTCCAACGCCCCGAAGCGGCATGCACCACCCCGTCCGGCGATCTGCGGCGCGGAACCCTACTCGGTCACCTTGATTGTGTCGCGGATCTTGTCGATCAACGAAGCGCCTTCGGCCCCGTTCAAGCTTGAATAGCCCTGCGTGATGACGATCTGACGGCGGTCCGTCAAAACTGCCGTGATGCGAACCGTCCTGGGCGCTTCGCCGGCCTTGCTTCTTTCATAGCGGGTCACCAGGGCAGGTCTTCCGTCGAACGCCTCCAGCTTCGTCCCGTCGAAACGGATCAAGCTGGCACCCGTGGCCGTCAACGCCTCTCGCAGATGCGCTTGATTCAGGCGCGACACGGCTTCCGGTTCCTGCTGGGCCTCGCGTCGCACGACATCCGCCGCGCCGGGCGCCAAATCGATGGATTGAATCGACATCGACGCCGCTGTCGGCCCGGGGCCGGTTCGGGCAGCAAGCAGGGTGCGGGTCGATGCGGCCAGTTGGCGCTCGCCGATGCCGTTCGCGGCTTCGCTCACGTCATGCTGCAGACGATTCTTTCTGGAGTCGCTCAGCAGCAGCCAATCCGCCGGCAGGCTCAGGTCGATCCCTTCCGGCAGGTGAATCGGCACCAGCACCGGCGCGCCGGGTTGGCCGAGCGGCGCGGCATCGGCGGCGCGCGACGCGAGCGGCGCGAACAGCGCACCGACTGCGACGAGAAGCAGGGTGCTGCGGCGGACAGCGCCGATAAACCGGTGAGCGTGAGCCATGTTTGCGCGTTGTTGTTTAGCCGGGCTGCCGCGATTCTACCGAAAACCCTCATGGCGGCTGTGCGCCGGGTTCCCGGCATCCGCGCCCGGCTCCGGCGCGGCCGTCGATTGAACGTCGACGCACGACTCGAATAGGCCTCACCGCCGCTCTCCGGCACACCGCATACGGGCCCGCGTTAGTATGCGGGTTGCCGTGCGGCTTCGAGCGCACCCCGTCATCGCGGCGTGACATCGACGCCTTACCGCCCTCTCCCATGCCCAGGAAAAAAACCAGCGTCTGGCTCAGCGGTCTCGATCTGCTCTCCAGCCTGACGGGCGTGCGGCCGGGAAAGCGGAAAGCCGTCGCGCGCAAACCGACGACGGTCAAGACCGCTCCCCCGGTCGCCGCGCCGCGCGTCGGCACACCACGCACGGCTCGCCCGCCTTCGATACGGACAGCGGGACAGTGGGTCCGCTCGTTTCATTCCGCGCCTCCGCTGGCGGGACATCTCGTCAATCACCTCGCATACGCACTGTATCTGCCGCCCGCGGCGGCGGCATCGCCGACGGGGCTGCCCCTCGTCGTGATGCTGCATGGCTGCCGGCAGACCGTGGAATCGTTCGCCGCCGGCACACGCATCTGCCAGCTCGCCGATCGCGCCGGATTCGCGGTGCTGCTTCCCGAGCAGGCGAAAACCACGCACCCTCATCGATGCTGGCACTGGCACGCGCATCCCGAGCACGCCGAAGCGCCGGCCGTCGCCTCGCTCGTCGCGGCGGTCGTCCGGGAACACGGCTTCGACCGCGAGCGCGTCCATCTCGCGGGCATCTCGGCGGGAGCGGGTCTCGCCACGGTGCTGGGGATCCACTATCCCGCGCTGTTCGCCGCCGTGGGCCTGCACTCGGCGCCCGTGTTCGGCGCGGCCGATTCCACCCTGAGCGCCATGCGCATCATGCGCAACGGCAGTCACGACGATCCGCTGCGCCTGATCGAGGCGTCCGTCGACCTGTCCCGCTATCCGGGCATGCCCGCCATCATCGTCCACGGCGAACTCGACGCCGTCGTCGCGAAGCGCAACGCCGAACAACTCAGCAGCGAATTTGCGCGGCTCAACCGGCTGGTCGATGCGGAAGGCGAGTTGCGCGTCGGCGAGCAGCGAACCTACACCCGCGATGCAGCCGACTATGTGGACTACCTGAAATCCGGCCGGCTCGTCGTGCGGGTTTGCATCGTTCGAGGCCTGGGCCATGCGTGGAGCGGCGGCGATCCTCGCGAAGCGTTTCATTCCGACAAGGGCCCCGACGCAACGGCGATGCTGTGGGACTTCTTTCGACGCCAGCGGCGCGGCTCGACGTGAAGCGTCCGGCGCCCCCCGCGATGCGCGGCGATTCCAGGAGGAATCGACCGTTCGAACGACACCTTGCCGCTCGGGCAAGCGGCGCCGACCCACTGCCGCGCAAGCGCTGACCGGCCATGACAAACGTCGCGCCGCGCGGGCGGCATCGGCCGCCGCGCGAGGCTATCGGCCCCTGCTTGCCGGCGTCGCGCGCCCCAGCCGGCGACATGTCCCGGACCTTCAAAAAAAATGGACAGGAGAACTCCCTGTCCAAAGACCACCAACGCTCACCTTCTCTCGAAACCGGCGGCATGCGCCGCCCGCCAATCAGGGCTTCGTATCCGTCGACGCGGTCAGATCGGCCTCGGTCAACCCGCCGCCCAGCGCCTTGTAAAGCGCAACCGAATTACTGAATTCGGCCAGCCGCAGATCGAGCAAGGTCTGCCGCGCCGCATACAGCTGCCGCTGCGAATCGAGCAACTCCAGCCGCCCCTCGACCCCCGCGCGATAACGCAGGTTCGACAATGTCGTGCGCCGTTCGGCGCTCACCACGACCCGAGTCTGCGCATTGATCTGCCGGCCGAACGTCTCCTGCCCGGCCAACCCGTCCGCGACCTCCTTGAACGCCACCTGAATCGCGCGCTCGTATTCCGCAATCGCGCTCGACTTGCGCACCTCCGCGAGCCGCAGCTCCGAGCGCAGCCGCCCACCCTGGAACAGCGGCACCGTCACCTGCGGCGAAAACGCCCAGGTGCGATGATCGCCGTCGAACAGGCTTCCCATCGCCGGGCTGATGAACCCGAGCGACGTCGTCAGCGACAACCTCGGGAAAAACGCCGCGCGCGCCGCGCCGATATCCGCATTCGCCGCCACGAGATTCTGCTCGGCCTGCAGGATGTCCGGCCGACGGAACAGCAGTTCCGACGGCAAGCCGGCCGGCAGCTGCGTGATGACCGGCTGCTGATTCAGCGGGATCGGCTCGGGCAGATCCGTGGGCAACTCGCGCCCCACCAGCAGCCGCAGCGCATTGCGCGCCTGCTCCACGGCGCGCGAGCGCGCTTCCAGATCGGCATCGGCGCTCGCCACCTGCCCTTCGGCCTGCGCGATATCCAGTCCGCTCGCCTGATGCGCCTCCTTCAGGCGCCGCGCGAGATCCAGCGACTGCTGCCAGTCCGCCAAGGTGTGCTCGGCCAGCGCCCGCTGCTCGAACGCGGCGCGCTCCGCGAAATACGCGTCCGCCACCGCCCCGACCAGCGTGATCTGCGCCGCGCGCCGCCCTTCGTCGGTCGCCAGGTAACGCGCAAACGCCGCATCCGACAGCGACTTGACGCGCCCGAACAGATCGATCTCGAACGAACTGATCCCGATCCCCAGGCCCACCTGTTTCTGGATGCTCTCGGGCACCGGCGGATTGAGATCGGCATTGGCCGGCGTCCGCTGGCGCGAGCCGCTCAGCGTCGCATCGACCGACGGCAGGCGCGCCGCCCGCTGGATCCCGTACTGCGCGCGCGCCGCCTCGACGTTCAAGGTCGCGATCCGCAGATCGCGATTGTTCTCGAGCGCCAGCTCGATCAAGCGCTGCAAGCGGCGATCGCCGAACATGCCGCGCCAGCCCAGATCCGCCGCATGCACCCGGCTCGCGGGCGCGGCGGCGCCCGCCGACGTCGTATAGGCCGCCGGCACCGGCAGGTCCGGCTTGACCAGCGTCGGGGCCAGCGAACACGCCGACAGCGCCAGCACGATGGGAAGAATCAGCAACCTCATGACATCCACTCTTTTCTCAACGTGAAGAACAGGCCGTGACATGGTCTCAACCCTCCTGTGCATGGCCCGGCGCGGCGGGCTTGCGCGCCGCGCGCCATGCTTCGATGCGTTCCTGGATGCCCATCACGAACACGTAGAACACCGGCACGAAGAAGATCGCCAGCACGGTGGCGGTCACCATTCCGCCGAACACGCCGGTCCCGATCGCGTGCTGCGTCTCGGCGCTCGCGCCCGTCGCGATCACGAGCGGCACCACGCCGAGGCCGAATGCCAGCGAGGTCATCAGGATCGGGCGCAGGCGCAGCTTGGCCGACTGCACGGCGGCCTCGATCAGCCCCTTGCCTTCCTCGCGCAGCTGCTTCGCGAACTCCACGATCAGGATCGCGTTCTTCGCCGACAAACCGATCACGGTGATCATCCCGACCTTGAAGAACACGTCGTTCGGCAGGCCGCGCAGCATCACCGCGCCGATCGCGCCGATCAGGCCCAGCGGCACCACCAGCATCACCGACAGCGGGATCGACCAGCTCTCGTACAGCGCGGCCAGCACCAGGAACACCACGATCATCGACAGCGCCATCAGCATCGGCGCCTGCGACGCCGACTGGCGTTCCTGCAGCGACTGCCCGGTCCACGCGACCGTGAAGCCCTTCGGCAGCTGCTCGGCCAGGTGCTCCATCTCCTCCATGGCCGCGCCGCTCGAATAGCCGGGCGCCGCGGTGCCCGAGATCCGCGCGGACGGGTAGCCCTGGAAGCGCACCAGCTGCAGCGGCGTTTCCGTCCACACCGGCTGGACCACTTCCGACAGCGGCACCATGCCGCCGCTCGCGTTGCGCACGTAGAGCTTCATCACGTTGTCGAGCTGCATCCGCGCCGACGTATCGGCCTGGATGATCACCTGCTGCATGCGGCCCGCGTTCGGGAAATCGTTCACGTAGGTCGAGCCCATCGCGGCCGACAGCGTGTCGCTGATGCTCGTGAACGATACGCCGAGCGCTTCGGCCTTCTGCCGGTCGATGTCGAGCCGGATGCTGGTGCCCGCCGGCAGGCTGTCCGGATAGACGCCCGTCACGATCCTGCTTTGCGCCGCCAGTTCGAGCAGCTTGGCTTCGGCCGCCTTGAGCGCCGCGTTGCCCTGGTTCGCGCGATCCTGCAGGCGCATCGTGAAGCCCGCGCTGTTGCCCAGCTCGTCGATCGCGGGCGGCATCAGGCTCATCACCATCCCTTCCGTCACGCCGGCCATCGCCTGTTGCGCGCGCAACGCTTCGTCATACGCGGTCGCGCCGTTGCGCGCGTCCCAGTCCTTCAGCACGCTGAAGTTCAGCGCGGCGTTCGGCCCCGAACCCGAGAAGCCGTAGCCGATCACCGACACGCTCGCCTTGATCGACGGCCGCGACGCGAGATGCTTCTCCAGTTTCCCCATCACGTCCGAGGTGCGTTCGCTCGTCGAATCCGCGGGCATCAGGAAGCTGGTGATGAAGTAGCCCTGGTCTTCTTCCGGCAGGAACGACGACGGCAGCATGCGGAACCCGATCACCAGCGCGCCGCAGAGCGCGACGAACAGCAGCATCACGCGGCCCGCGCGGCCGACCAGGCGGCCGACGCGGGTTTCATACCAGTGCGTGAGGCGGTCGAAGCGGCGGTTGAACCAGCCGAAGAAGCCGCGCTTCTCGTGGTGGCCCGGCTCGACCGGCTTGAGCATGGTCGCGCACAGGGCCGGCGTCAGCGTCAGCGCGAGCAGCGCCGAGAACAGGATCGAGACCGCCATCGACAGCGTGAACTGCTGGTAGATCACGCCCACCGAGCCGCTCGCGAGGCCCATCGGAATGAACACGGCGGTCAGCACCAGCGTGATGCCGATGATCGCGCCCGTGATCTCCTTCATCGCCTTGATGGTCGCCTCCTTCGGCGACAGGCCTTCCTCCGCCATCAGGCGCTCGACGTTCTCGACGACCACGATGGCGTCGTCGACGATGATGCCGATCGCGAGCACCATGCCGAACATGGTCAGCACGTTGATCGAGAAGCCGGTCGCCAGCATCACCGTGAAGGTGCCGAGCAGCGCCACCGGCGCGACGATCGCCGGGATCAGCGTGTAGCGCACGTTCTGCAGGAACAGGTACATCACGAGGAACACCAGCACCATGGCCTCGATCAGCGTGTGCAGCACCTTCTCGATCGAGATCTTGACGAACGGCGAGGTGTCGAACGGCACCGAGTAGGTCATGCCGGACGGCATCGCCTTGCCGATCTCGACGAGACGCGCGCGGATCGAGTCCGCGGTCTTGACCGCGTTCGCGCCCGGCGACAGCTGCACCGCCGCGAACGAAGCGGGCGTGCCGTTCTCGCGGTTCACGAAGTTGTACGACTGCGAGCCCAGCTCGACGCGCGCGACATCGCCGAGCACGACTTTCGAGCCGTCCGCGTTGGCGCGCAGCACGATCGCGGCGAACTGCTCGGGCGTCGACAGCTGGCCCTGCGCCGTCAGCGGCACGGTCACGCGCTGGCCTTCCCGCGCCGGGTTCGCGCCGATGCTGCCGGGCGCGATCTGCACGTTCTGCTGCCCGATCGCGTTCGTCAGGTCGGTCATCGACAGGCCGTAGGTGATCAGCTTGTTCGGATCGACCCAGATGCGCATCGCGCGTTCGGAACCGAACAGCTGCACGCGGCCCACGCCTTCGATCCGCCGCAGTTCCTCCGCGACGCTGCGCGCCATGTAGTCGTTCAGGTCGCCTTCGCTGAAGCGGCCCGAATCGGAACGCAGGCTGATGAACATCAGGAAGCCGGACGACGCCGATTCCACGATCACGCCGTTCTGGCGCACCACGGGCGGCAGGCGCGGCTCGACGGCCTTGAGCTTGTTTTGCACGTCGACCTGCGCGAGCGCCGGGTCCGTGCCGGGCTTGAACGTCACGGTGATCTGCGCGCCGCCCGAGGTGTCGGCCGACGATTCGAAGTAGAGCAGGTTCTTGACGCCCGACAGCTCACGCTCGATCAGGCTCAGCACCCCGTCGCTCATGGTTTGCGGCGTCGAGCCGGGATAAGTGGCGTTGATCGTGACGGACGGCGGCGCGACCGACGGATAGCGTGCGATCGGCAGCTGCGGGATCGCGATCAGCCCCATCAGGATGATGAAGAGCGCGATCACCCACGCGAACACCGGACGCCGGATAAAGAATTGAGCCATGACGCTGTGCTCCCCGTGATTCAGTGCCGGGCGGCCGAGGCCGCCTCGGGCGACGTCCAGTCGCTCGCGGTGACCGCCGCGCCGTCGGTGAGACGCTCCATGCCCTCGACCACGACCTTCTGGCCGGGCTGCACGCCGGCGCGGATCCGGTAGCGGCGCTCCGCCAGCTCGCCCAGCTCGATCTGCTTCAGGTGCACGTTGCCCTTCGCGTCGAGCGTCCAGATCTGCGGCTTGCCGCCCGAGCGCACCACCGCCTGCTGCGGCACCGTGAGCGCATCCTTGTAGTTCGCGCGCGTGAGCCGCGCACGCACGTACATGCCCGGCAGCAGTTGACGCTGCGGGTTGTCCACGAGCACGCGCACGAGCACGTCGCCGGTGCCGGCGTCGACGTTGACGCCCGAGAACAGGATGCGGCCCCGCATCGCATACGGTTCGCCATTGTCGCGCAGCAGCGTGACCGGCAGGCCGTCGTTCGCGCCGCCGTGCCTGGCGAGTTCGTCGCGCAGCGCTTCGAGCGACGCCGCCGGCTGGCGCACGTCCACATACACCTGGTCGATCTGCTGGATGCGCGCCATCGGGTTGGCGTCCGTGCTGGCGACGAGCGCGCCTTCGGTCACGAGCGCCTGATCGATGCGGCCGGAAATCGGCGCGTCCACCGTGGCGAACTTCAGGTCGAGCTGGCGGCGCGCGAGTGCGGCGCGCGCCTGCGCGACGTCGGCCGCGGCCTGGTCGCGCTGCGTCACCGCGTCGTCATACACCTGCCGGCTGATCGCGTCCGCCTCGACGAGCGGCTGGAGGCGCGCGGTCTGCACCTTGGCGCGCGCGAGCGCGGCCTCGGCGCGTTGCAGCGCGGCCGCGGCGGTATCCATGTCGGCCTTGAACGGCGCGGGGTTGATCTGGAACAGCGATTGGCCCGCACGCACCTCGGTGCCCTGCTCGAACATCCGCCGCAACACGATGCCGCTCACCTGCGGACGGATCTCGGCGATCCGCACGGCCGCCACGCGGCCCGGCAGATCCTCGGTGATTTGCAGGGGCGCCTGCCTCACCTCGGTCGCGGCCACCGGCGCCGCGACCGGTCCGGCCTGCTGCTCAGATTGTCCACATCCCGCCAGCAACGCGACCACCAGCGCGCATACGCCGCCCGTGCGGCATAGTCGTTCGTTCTTCATATCAATGGTTCCTCAGGTTGCCGGCGGCCAATCGCCAGCTCAACACGGACGCCAGTGTGAACGGGTCCGATGGGGTTTCCTCTGCGTTAATATGGAGATTCAATGGAGATGCAACCGAAACGCGAAGCCCCCGCCATGCCCGATCCCAATTCCCCGTCCGACGCCGCCCAGAACGGCCAGGCGCTGATCCTCATCGCCGAGGACGAGCCCGAAATCGCCGAGATCGTCGCGGCCTATCTCGCGCGCAGCGGCTATCGCAGCGTGCATGCGGCCGACGGCCGCCGCGCGCTCGACCTGCACCTGTCGCTCAAGCCCGACCTGGTGCTGCTGGACGTGCAGATGCCCGAGGTGGACGGCTGGCAGGCGCTCGCCGAGATCCGCCATCGCGGCAGCACGCCCGTGATCCTGCTGACCGCGCTCGACCAGGACCTCGACAAGCTGATGGGCCTGCGCATCGGCGCGGACGACTACGTGGTCAAGCCGTTCAACCCGGCCGAGGTGGTCGCGCGGATCCAGGCCGTGCTGCGCCGCTCGATGGCGGGCGCGCGGGCGGAGCAGCGCATCCTGCGCGCCGCGCCGTTCGAGATCGACCTGGACAATCACGAGGCCGTCGTGCAGGTCGGCGCGCGGCGCCACACGCTCACGCTGACCCTGACCGAATTCAAGCTGCTCGCGCAGCTGGCGCGCGCGCCGAAGCGCGTGTTCAGCCGCGCCGAGCTGATGGCGACCTGCCTGCCGGAGGGCGATGCGCTGGAACGCACGGTGGACAGCCACGTCAGCAAGCTGCGCAAGAAACTGGACGACCTGGGCGTCACGGGCGTGCCGGTGGGCGTGCGCGGCGTCGGCTACAAGCTGTGGAGCACCGAATGAGGTTGGATGGCCTGAGCCGCCAGATCGCGTTGTCGATGGCGGCGATTTCAGTGGGCGTGACGCTGCTCGTCGTGCTGACCGCGACCGCGTTCTACTACGTGGCCTTCAAATACTGGGCGGCCCACTACACCGAGCACGGCAACTGGCTGATCCCGACCGGCCCGGAATGGGTCTGGCTGAGCCTGACCACGCTGGCCGGCCTCGCGCTGGCGGTCGCCGTCGCGGTCAAGCTCGCGCGCCGGATCCTGGTGCCGTTGAACTCGGTCGCGGAGGGCATCCGCCGGGTCGCGCAGGGCGATCTCGGCGCGCGCGCGATCGCGGGCGACCGCTCGCTGCACGAGATCGCCCTGCTCGCCGACGATTTCAACGCGCTGGCCGGCCAGTTGCAGCGCGTGACCAGGGAGCAGGCCTTCTGGAACGCGGCGATCGCCCACGAGCTGCGCACCCCGGTCACGATCCTGCGCGGCCGGCTGCAAGGGCTCGCGGAAGGCGTGTTCAGCCCCGAGCCCGCGCAGTTCCGCAGCCTGCAGACCCAAGTCGAGGGGCTGGCTCGGCTGATCGAGGACCTGCGCGTGATCAGCCTCGCCGAAAGCGGCCACCTCGACCTGCAACTACAGCACACCGATCTCGTCGCCGACATCCAGTCGGTCGTCACGCTGTTCGAGGCGCCGCTGCGCGAAGCCGGTCAGCGCGTGGAGCTGGAACTCGATCCGCGGGCGACGCGCTGCGATCCGGTGCGGATCCGCCAGGTGCTGCTCGCGCTGCTCGAAAACGCGCGGCGTCACGCGGACCCCGGCGCGATCCGGATCCGCACGCGGGTGGCGCGGGGCGTCTGTCGGTTGAGCGTCGAGGATGACGGTCCGGGCGTGTCGCCCGAACTCGCGCCGCATGTGTTCGAGGCGTTCCGGCGCGCGGACAACGTGCGCTCGGGCGGCAGCGGGCTCGGGCTGGCCGTGGTCGCGGCGATCGCGCACGCGCACGGCGGGCAGACCCGCTGCGAGCCCGCGGGCGGCGGCACGCGCTTCGAATTGAGCTGGCCGGTCGACGGCCCGCCCGCGCGCAAGCACGCGGCCTAGCCGGGCGGGCGCGCAGCTTCGCGGGCCGCCGTGCCGCCGTCGACCTCGCGTTCCAGCAACTGCGTGACGGGCGGCTCGAAACGCAGGATCAGATAGGCCCGCACCGGCACCTCCGCCCGGGCCGCCGGGCCGACCACCGCCACCGCGCGCACCCGGCCCGCGCGATCGCGCGTCAGCGCCGCGCCGACCGTATCGTTGCGCAAGGCCTCCAGTTCCTCGATGCGCGCGACCGCGAGCTTGCGCACCGCGCCGGACACGTAGACCGGCAGGAACACGAGCGCGATGAACATCGAGAACGCATCCTTGAGCGCGGTATCGAGCAGCGGCAGGTCGTACAGCGCGAGCGACACCGAGGTCGCGCTGACGAAGATCGCGAGCACCGTCGCGCCGACGCCGAGCGATGAAAAGCGCTCCGCGGCCTGCTTGGCGCGCGCCTTCGTGACCGCGCGCGTCGCGGCGGAGCGCAGCAGCAGCTCGCGCTTCGTGCCGTGAAAGCCGGCGACGCCCAGGAATACCGTCATCACGGCGCTGAAGATCAGCGCGCAGACGATCTGTTCGAGCAGCAGCAGGCCGAACACCACGACGAACACCAGGACGAGCGGGACCAGCAGCAGCCTGAACGTGTAGCCGTCCTTTCCGTGCCCCTGGATCCACCACTTCACCAGTTGCCAGCGCCAGAAGCCGCGCTCCCGGCGCAGCCGCAGATCACGGGCGCCCGGCGCGATCTCGTCGGGGAAATCCGATGCCATGTTGTCCTTGCATGACTTGGGGGGTGAAACAGGCGGCCGGCGCGCGGGAGGCGCGCCGGGTATGACGTTGGGGGAGATTATCGCAGCGACGGGCGGGGTGGGATATGCCCGGGGGCGTTTGGGGCATTTGGCCTTTTGGGCCGGGCCGCGCGGAGCCGGGGGCCATAGATCGTTAGACCGTAAGCCGCGAGCCGTGGGCCGTGGGCCGTGGACCGTGGGCTGTGTCCGTGGCCGTGGCCGTGTCCGTGGCCGTGTCCGTGTCCGTGTCCGTGTCCGTGGCCGTGTCCGTGTCCGTGTCCGTGTCCGTGTCCGTGGCCATGTCCGTGTCCGTGTCCGTGTCCGTGTCCGTGGCCGTGTCCGTGTCCGTGTCCGTGTCCGTGTCCGTGTCCGTGTCCGTGTCCGTGTCCGTGGCCGTGTCCGTGGCCGTGTCCGTGGCCGTGGCCGTGGCCGTGGCCGTGGCCGTGGCCGTGGCCGTGGCCGTGGCCGTGGCCGTGGCCGTGGCCGTGGCCGTGGCCGTGGCCGTGGCCGTGGCCGTGGCCGTGAACCCGGAGCCACGAGCTCTGAGCCCAGCGCCGAAGGCCGGAGCCATCAACCGTACAGACCGCGAAGCCCCGACCCAGCCCGTCGATCGCGCCCCGACCCGCCCGCGCCTCACCGGAGTCCCACCGGCCCGCCCCGCCTCCGGGCCGGACACGTCACCCGCGTCCAGCCCCTCGCCGTCTGTCAGCCGGCGGCCGGCTTCGTCGCGGCCGGCGCGCGCGGCGGCGCGTTCTTCACATAGCGGTCGAACCACGTCAGCATCTCCGCCACCAGCTGCTCGTTCGACTCCAGCGCCGTATACCAATGCGGTTCATGCGGCAGCATCACGAGACGCGTGGTGCCGCCGTTGCCGCGGATCGCCTCGTACAGCAGGCTCGCCTGCAACGGCGTCGTGCCGGGGTTCGCGTCGTCGGCGCCGTGCACGATCAGCAGCGGCGTCTTCAAGCGGTCCGCATAGAAGAACGGCGACACCTTCAGGTAGACGTCCTGCGCCTGCCACACCGAGCGCCGCTCGTTCTGGAAGCCGAACGGCGTGAGCGTCTTGTTGTACGAGCCGCTCGTCGCGACGCCCGCGCGGAACAGGTCCGAATGCGCGAGCAGGTTGGCCGTCATCAGCGCGCCGTGGCTGTGACCGGTGACGCCGATCCGGTCGGGGTCCGCGACGCCGAGCCGCACCGCCTCGTCGACCGCCGCCTTCGCGTCGGCGACGAGCTGCTCCGTATAGGTGTCGTACGCGCGCTTCGGGTCGCCGACGATCGGGAACGACACGTTGTCGATGATCGCGTAGCCCGCCAGCAGCAGCAGCCGGTAGTTCTTCAACGTGGTGAAGGTCTCCTGCGAGCCGCTGATCTGGCCGGCCTTCGATTCGTCGGCGTAGTCGAGCGGATACGCGTAGAGGATCGCCGGCACGCGCGTGCCCTCGCGATAGCCGGGCGGCGTGTACAGCGTGAACGACAGCTCCACGCCGTCGGCCCGCTTGTACTTGACGAGACGCTTCTTGATCTGCCGCACCGCCGGCGCCGGGTCCTCGACATGCGTGAGCGCCGCGCCATTCGAGGCGAACGCGGGCTCGCCCGTCGCCGGCGCGTCGAGCGGCTCGCCCAGCGTGCGCACGTGGACGTTCGGCGGATCGACCGGCGACTGATGCCAGGTCAGGAAGCGGCGCGAGTCGGCGCCCGCGAACGCGATGAACTGCTCGTAGCTCGACGTGTCGCTGCGGAACAGGCGCGCGGTCTTGAGCGTCGCGAGGTCGAGCCGGTCGAGGAACGGCCGGTTGCCCTGCGGCGACGCGCCCGCGCCCGCCAGGAAGATCGCGCCGCCGTCCTCGCGCATCACGCGAAAGCCGTTCGGCAATGCGCGGGTCACCGGCACGCCCGGGTTCCCGTACTTCTCGTCGGTCGACAGATCCCACAGCACGCGCGGCGTCGGTTGCGCCGCATCGACGTCGACCAGCAGGCCGCGCCGCCAGTGCCGGTTCAGGTCGTACTCGGACAGCAGCGCGAGATCGGGCCGCCCGCCCCAGACGAAGCCCGCGTAGCGTTGCTTGAGCCGCAGCACCTCGCGCGGCGGCTGATCGAACGGCGCCTTCGACATCATCACGCGGTCGCGCTCGGGCGCCTCCACGTTCCAGTCGCCGCCGTCGAGCGCTTCCGCCCACACCAGCGTCGCGGGCTCGGTCGCGCGCCACGAGAACGCGCGCGGCCCGAGCGGCACGCCGCCGATCGGCACCCGGTCGGTCAGCGGGCGCGACGCGATCGCATGCGTCGCGGGATGCGCGCGGTCCGCGAGATCCCAGACCACGAAGTCGTGCGGGAAACGCTCGGCCGTCGTGATGTACGAATATGGCTTGCCGATCGTCGATACGAGCACGTGGCGGCCGTCCGGCGCGGGCGCGAGCCCGTCGTAGCGCCCCACGCCGCCGACCGGCGTGACGCGCGCGTCGCGCGCATCGACCAGCGCGAGCTGCGACGCCGCGTAGTAGTCGAACAGCGCGACGTCGTGCGCGTTCTTGAGCGTGTCGCGCGCTTCATAGGTGCTGCTCTGGCCGGACTTGCCGTCCGACTGCTGGATGCTCGGCCCTTCCGGCAGCGCGGGCGCGGGCGGCGGCGGCCCGAGGCGCGCGGGCACGAGCTTCACGAGCAGCGTGTGCTGGTCCGGCATCCACTGGAGTTCGTCGTCGAACATCGGATTGAGCTGCACGCCGGCCACCTGGCGCACCGCGCCGGTCTCGCCGTCGCCGATCCACAGGTCGACCGAGCGGGCCGTGGTGTTCTCGAACGCGAAGCGTTTGCCGTCGGCGCTCCACAGCGGGCGGCTCGCACACACGCCGGCGGGCAGCGCGACCGTGCGCGCCGCGCCGGCCGGCGCATGGACCAGCGAGAAGCGGGTCGCGCACGGCGTGATCCCGTAGCCGCCTTCCGTGTCGTGACGGCTGTGATTGCCGGGCTCCACGCGCACGCCGGCCAGACGCAGGAATGGCGTGGCGACACGGGAAATCGACGGATAGTCCTGCCACGACACGAGCAGCAGCCGGTCGCCGGTCGGGCTGACGACGGGCATCGGCACGGGCGGCGCGCGCATCACGTCGAGGATCGGCTTGGGCGGCTGCGCATACCCGGACGCCGGAATGGACGCGGCGGCGTCGGACACCGGCGGCGGAGCGGCCAGGACGACGCCGCTGGCGGCCAGCGCGAGCGTCGCGGCGGCGAATGCGATGCGGCATGGAACGAAAGAGATGAAGCGCTGGGTCATCTGGAATTCGTGGAAGGGTGGATCGGAGCCCGTGGCCGATCCCGACGATCCGGAATGCGCCACGCAACGGCGACGCACATCATAGCGCGAGGTCCGCCCGGCGCGCCGGCCGCTTTACGAAAGCCGCGGAACGATGGATGCCCCGGCGTGCGGCGCGAAGCGGCCCCGGCGCGGGATCTCCAGCTCGAACAGCGAGCCGCCGAGGCGCGAGGCGCGATAGCGCGCATGGCCGCCGTGCGCATGCGCGATCGCCCGCACCACGGACAAGCCCAGCCCCGAACCGCCGAACTGGCGCGAACGCGAGACGTCCGCGCGCGTCCACGGATCGAACGCATGGCGTGCAAACTCCGGGCTCAGGCCAGGCCCCTCGTCCTCCACGCGCAGCGCGACGCTCGCGGCCCGCACCGCGAGTTCGACGCGCAGCTTGCCGGGCACCGCGTAGCGCCGCGCGTTGTCGAGCAGCGCGAGCAGGGCCTGGCGAATGCGCGCGCCGTCGCAGGGCAGCACCGCGCCGGCGGCGAGCAGCTCGACCGAGAAGCCCGCGTCGTGCAGCGTGTCGCCGATCGAATCGACCGCGTTGCGCACCTCGAGCCCGATGTCGGTCGGCTGCATGTTCATGTCGAGCCGTCCGGTGTCCTGCAGCGTGACGATCTGCAGATCGTCGACGAGCCGCGTCAGCCCTTCGACATGGCTGAGCAGGTTGCGCACCAGCGTGTCGTCGAGTTCGAACACGCGATCCCCGAGCCCCTGAAGCCGGCCCTTGAGGATCGTGAGCGGGGTGCGCAGCTCGTGCGCGACCGCCGCGTTCCACGCGCTCATCTCCGCCGCCATGTCCTGCAGGCGCACCGCCATCGCGTTGAAATCGTCGACCAGCAGCGCCGTCTCGGCGAGCGAGCGGTCGCCGGGCGCGGCCCGCGCGCTCAGGTCGCCGGCCGCGATCCGGCGCGCGCTCTCCGCGAGCGAATTGAGCGGCTTCAGAATGCGCCGCGCGAGCCGGGTCGCGACGATCACGGCGGCGACCAGCCCCGTCAACAGCAGCAGGGCGAAGAACAGATAATCGTTCGCCTGCGGAATCGCGCTGTCGAGCGCGCCGCCGTGCCGCGGCGGCGACAGCCGATAGACCACCCCGTAGATGACGAACGAGCCGACGAACACGAACAAGGTCGTGGCGATCGACGCGAGACTCATCGACAGGACGATCTGCTGGCTGAGCCGGCTGCGCGCGTTCACTGGATTTTCTGCAATCGATAGCCGACGCCGCGCATCACTTCCGGCATGCCGGGCGCGCCCGCGCAATCGAGCTTCTTGCGCAGCCGGCTGATGTGGCTGTCGACCGTGCGCTCGAGCGCGCCGCCGCCGCCCAGGCAGGCGTCGACCAGCTCGCCGCGCGTGAAGACGCGGCTCGGCGACTTGGCCATGTGCGCGAGCAGCCGGAATTCGGTCAACGTCAGCGACACGAGGGTCTCGCCGGCCTCCGCGCGAACCTTCGTCATGTAGCTCTCGGTATCGATCTCGAGGCTGCCCACGCGGATCACGTCGCCGTTCGCGGTGGCGCCGGAGCGCCGCAGCACGGCGCGGATGCGCGCGACCACCTCGACGGGATTGAACGGCTTGGAGATGTAGTCGTCGGCGCCGATGCGCAGACCCTGCAATCGATCGATGTCCTGATCGAGCGCGGTGATGATCACGACGGGCGTGTTGCCTCGCCGGCGCAATTCGGTCAGCACTTCCCAACCGTCCTTCTCGGGCAGCTTGATGTCGAGCAGGACCAGGTCGGGTTTCAGGAGCGGATGCAGATCGAGCACGGCCTGGCCGTTGCCGACGCGATAGGTGCGAAAACCCTCGCGAACCAGATATGCCTCGAGTATCTCCGCGATTTCGGGCTCGTCTTCAGCAATCAGTATCAGCGAATTCATCGTAGGGACCAGCAGTTGAGCAATCGGGAATGTCGTGCAATGGTGGCGTTGCCCGGAGTACAGAACAATGCCCGCCACGAAACCTCAATTTTGTCTCAACACTGGCGATGAGATGCGCCGAAATCGGGACTATATTTCTTGCGCCTCCACCGAAACTACACACGATTTCCGCGCGTTCCGCACCGCATCGCGCCAGGCGTCGCGGCGCATCGCGCTCAGGCTGCGTCGCGCGCGCGCCGAGGCGGAAGTGTCGGGCCGACACGGCTCGCACCGCGTGCAGTCGACGACGGGTGGCGCTGCTGAGTCGGCATCGCCATGCCTGTCGGAATACACCGTGGCCCGCGACATCGCGTCGGGAGCGCCGGCCGAGTTACTGAAGAAATACGAACTTACCAGCCTCGAAATCCAGGTCGCCTATTCGAATCGGCGTCATCTTCCGATCAAGGTCCGTTCGTTCGCGAACTATCTCGTCGAGCATTTCGACACGGCGCAATTCCCTTTCCGCCGTACACAAGGGTAATGCGGCAGCCGTCCCATCCCACCCGAAGCCGACGCGACGAAGAACGACATCGCACCCACCGCGTCACTCCCTCACGCCTCCCCGGCGCGCGAACCCGGCACAGCCGTCGCGCGGTGACACGAGCCGATCCAGCCGCACGCACAGGCGGCTGTCGCCCACGCTCGCGCCATACGCCGACCCGAACGACGCCAGGCCGCCGATGGCCGCCTCGAGCAGCGCGCGATCGTCGCGCCAGTGCACGCAATGGCGGCAGACCGCCGCATCCGGATCCGTGCGCGCGTTCATTGCCCGAGCGCCGACCAGTATGGCGCGAACACATGCGCGGACAACAGATAGCCGATCACGATGTTGACCGCGACCCCGGCGGTGAAGGCCGCGAACGGCCGGATCCCGGTCGACGCGAGCAACGCGAAACGCGTCGTGAGGCCGATGCTCAGGAAGCAGAACGTGAAGGCCCAGGTGCGCAACGCGACGATCGGCGCGACGAAGTCGGGGGTGACGATGCTGCGATAGTCGGCCAGCGTGTAGTGCGACGCGACCCACGTGACGAAGACCGAGGCGATCACGAAACCGATCACGAACTTCGGGAAACGCGTCCAGATCTCCTTCGCGCGCGCCTCGGCCCGTACCGGCTCGCCCTGGGCATCGCGCTCCCAGCGCGTGGTCGCGACGAGCGCGAGCACGAACGCCCAGATGCCGATCCAGATGTCGCGGCCGACCACCTTCATCAGCACGAACGCCTGCAAGGCCGCATCGGGCGCGCCCGCCACTGCGCCCGGCGCATGCCGCGCGAAATCGCCATACGCTTGCGCCGCCGCGATCCCGGCGGCGTCCGCGAATTCGGAGGTGCCGATCCACGCGCCCGCGATGCCGGTCGGCAGGCCGAGCGCGCGCGCGAGGGCCGGCAGCGCGAACACCATCACGATCGCCCATCCCACCACGAGCGAGATCGCCACCGAGGCCTGTTCGCGCCGCGCGCGCACCGCGCCGGCGATCGCGATCGCGGCTGACACGCCGCACACCGCCCCGCCCACGCCGAGCACGGCAGCGAAGCGCCGATCGAGCGACAACGCGCGCGCGACCGCATAGATCACGAAGAAGGTGACGAGCGACACGATCGTCGCCTGTCCGACGGCAACCGGGCCGGCCCAGACGATGAGGGTGAGCGGCAGGGTCGCGCCGAGCAGCACGATGCCCACCTTGATGTAGAACTCGACGCGCAACGCGGGCGCGAGCCACGCGGGCAGCGTGAACAGGTTCGATGCGAGCAGGCCGAGCAGCAGCGCGAGCAGCGGCGGTTCGAGATTGTAGGCGCTCGCCCGCGCCCAGGCGCCGATCGCGACGATCGCGGCCGAGACGGCGAACACGACGAGAAAGCCCGGCACGAATTGCGCGACCGGCAAACGCAGCGCGGCGATCGCCACCGAGAACACGAGCGCGAACGCGACGAACAGCGCGGCATAGCCCGACGCGTGCCGGCCCAGGTCGCCGGCCAGTTGCCCGACCTCCGCCCACTTCGCCGGCGCGACCGCGAGCCCCTTGAGGCTGCCGCCGAAGACGAACAGCAGATAGGCGACGACGATCACGAACAGGCCGATCGCGACGGCCCACCAGTCCTCGGTGCCGAACGGCCGGCGTCCGGCCGTGCCGGCCGCCGTGTCGCTCGCCGCATGCGCGCGGTGAATCGACGTATCGCTCATGGCGCTCCCCCTGACGATGTGATGACAGCCGCGACGATGGCACACGCGGCGCGTGCGCGGGCTCGCGCGCCAAGCACGCGGGCTCGCGCAATAAACCAGTATGGAAGTGCCAAGGCGACGCCGGAAATGACGAATTTGTCTTTGCTTATGCCCGCCTGCGCAAGTCGAATGGAGACGCCCCGCGCGCCGTGGCGACGGCTTGCCGCGTACCCGCGCAATAATGGAGACCGAACGGTTTCCGGATCGGCGCGCCGCCCATGTCCCCTTTGTCATGAGGGCGATTGCGCCGTCGGCGCGCCCGGCAAGCCCGGTCGATGCAGGCGGGAAAGGCGCGATCAAATCGTCGCCATGCGCCGCGCGACCCATGCGCGCGAGTCCTCCGCGCCCAACGACGCGTTCCCGCGAGCAGTACGCCCACGCACGTCCGTTGCCGATAACGAAGCGGACAAAGAAATCATATTGAGTTCAAGTTAACTTCAACTTCTATACTGCGACACATCTCCTCGAACCGGAACCCGAACCATGTGGAAGAGCGATGCAGACCTGACCCTGGCCGAACTGCTCGACGCCAATGCGCGCTTCGCGCTCGGCGGCCGGGGCACGACCAACCACTGCCCGATGGCGCTCGTCGCGCTGCGCCGGATGGGCGCGTCGCCGGCCCGGCTGCGGGCCTTCTTCGACTATTGGACGCGCACATACGCCCTGGACGCCCCACCGGTCGACACCGTCATCGCGCGGCGCGACTGGGCGCGGCATCTCGGCGACGCGAAAGCATTCGGCGCATTGCGCGCCGTCTTCCTCGACTGGATCGCGGAGGACGGCGCGCCGCCCGTTCTCGTTGCGGTGATGCGGGATATCCCGTTCGCGCCCGCGTCAGGCGCGTTTCATGCGCTGATCCGGCTTGCCTACGGTCTCGAAGCCGGCCATGCCGGCGAGATCGCCTCCGGTCTCGCGGCGCTGGTCGCCGGGCATCTGCCGCTCGACGTCGCGCTCGACGGCGTTCCCCGGGCGGACAGCGTCGGCGCCGCGTTCGAACAGGCCGCGCGCGCGATGGGCGAAGCCGGCGTGCAGGGCGAGATGATCACGAGCCGCCTGCGCAAGGTCGGCGACGACGCGCGTTTCAGGCAGGCCGTCCTCGCGCCGCCGCCCAGCGCGTCGCTGATCGACGCCATCGCGGCGGCCACGCTCGACGCGTACTGGCGCACGCCCGACTTCACGATCCTGCACACGGTCACGGCCACGCACGCCGCGCGCACGGTTTTCGCGCGGCTGCCCAAGGTGCAGGTCGCCGCCTTGCTGCCGCCGTTGTGGGTCGCGCTGTGCGCGGCCTATGCGAGCGTACGCAGGCCCGCGCGAAGCGAGGCGTCGGCGCTGGACCTCGACCTCGACCTCGAATGGCACGAGATCTGCCGGATGGCCGTGGAATCGGACGACGACCACGTGATCAAGATGACCTACACGTGCCTGTGCGAGGACCAGCGGCGTCCGTCGCCGCTGTACCGCGCGGCGGCGACGCGGCTGGTGAGGCGGGATCAGGCGCGCCGGCTCGCGAAGGTATCGGCGTAGCGCGCCGGCCGGCGGAAGCAGCGGGAGAGGCCGGAGCCACGGGGGCGATGGAAGCAGGGGAAGCGACGGAAGCGGAAGCGGCAGCGGCAGCGGCAGCCGCAGCCGCAGCGGCAGAAGCAGAAGCAGAAGCAGAAGCAGGCAGAAGCATCAACCTTCCACCACGCGTTGCGCGGGCCGCCCGTGCGGCGACACCGCCCCCCACAGCGCCCGCGCCTGTCCCACCCCGCTACGCGCGCCCTTGCACCGTCCGGCTCGCGGCTTCCGCTTCCGCGTGCATCAGCAGCACCGCGTCGCGCTTCTCCAGCAGGTGACGCCGCAGGATCGCCGCCAGCGCGCGGCCGTCGCGCGCTTCGAGCGCCTTGATCATCTCCTCGTGATCGTGCACGGCGCGATCCCATTTCTCGGCAAGCTGATTCGAACGGAAACGCATCGACATGATGCGTCGATTGATCGACTGATAGGTGTTGCGCAAGGCCGAGTTGCGCGCGGCCTCGTTGATGCGGTCGTGGATCTCCTGATTCCGGCTGTAATAGCCGGGCAGATCGTTCTGCACGCGACACGCCAGCATCGCATAGTGCAGCGCCTTGATCTCGGCCAGCTCGGCGGGCGTGATGCGCTCGCACGCCAGCTCGCCGGAAAAGGCCTCCAGCCCCGACATCAGCTCGAAGGTCTCGCGGATCTCCGCCTCGCCCATCCGATAGACGCTCGCGCCGCGATTGGGCGACAGCACGAGCAGGCCCTCGGCCGCTAGCACCTTGAACGCCTCGCGCAGCGGCGTGCGCGAAATGCCCAGCGTCTCGCACAGCTCGCGCTCGTTCAGGCGCATGCCCGGCGCGAGCACGCCCTCGACGATGAAGCCGCGCAGATGGTCGACCACCGTGTCGTGCAGCCGCTGGCGTTCCAGCCGGGGCAGCGCCGGGGCCGTCGCGCCGGGCCCCGAATTTTCTGAATCTTGCATGCAAAACCCTTCATTCTTGCTCGCAACGATTCTACTTCAACTTCCCTGACCCGCGATATTGCACTGCAAACAACGGGTAAACACCGCCATTTCCGCTTAATTCTTCACTTTGAATCCATCGGCTTGCTCTGCTAAAGTATTTTGCATGCAAAATTCAAAATGCAAATCAGGAGACAGAACCACCATGCAAGCGCTCGATTTCCACCCGTCCGGCCGCCACTTCCTCCAGATCCCGGGCCCGAGCCCGGTGCCCGACCGCATCCTGCGGGCCATGAGCCACCCCACCATCGATCACCGCGGCCCGGAGTTCGGCGCGCTGGGGCTCAAGGTGCTGGCCGGCATCAAGCAGGTGTTCAAGACCACCCAGCCGGTGATCATCTATCCGGCGTCGGGCACGGGCGCGTGGGAAGCCGCGCTGACCAACACGCTGAGCCCCGGCGACGCGGTGCTGATGTACGAGACCGGGCATTTCGCGACGCTGTGGAAGAAGATGGCCGAGGCGCTCGGCCTGAAGCCCGGGTTCATCGGCCTGCCCGGCATCGAGGGCTGGCGGCGCGGCGTGCAGGCCGACCTGATCGAGGCGCGCCTGCGCGCCGACGCCGCGCACGAGATCCGCGCGGTCTGCGTGGTGCACAACGAAACCTCGACCGGCGTCACCTCCGACATCGCGGCGGTGCGCCGCGCGATCGATGCGGCCGGGCACCCGGCGCTGCTGATGGTCGACACGATCTCGGGGCTCGCCTCCGCCGACTACCGCCACGACGAATGGCGCGTGGACGTGACGGTCTCCGGTTCGCAGAAAGGCCTGATGCTGCCGCCCGGCATCAGCTTCAACGCGGTGTCTCCGAAGGCGCTCGCGGCGAGCCGCACGGCGCGTTTGCCGCGCGCGTTCTGGGGCTGGGACGAGATCATCGAGGCCAACCGCACCGGCTACTGGCCGTACACCCCCAACACCAACCTGCTGTACGGCCTGTCGGAAGCGCTCGACATGATCCTCGGCGAGGGGCTCGACCGCGTGTTCGCGCGCCATCAGCGGCTCGCGGAAGCCACCCGCCGCGCGGTGCGCGCGTGGGGCCTGCCGATCCAGTGCGCCGATCCGGCCGTCTACAGCCCCGTGCTGACCGGCGTGATGATGCCCGACGGCATCGACGCCGACGCCGTGCGCAAGCTCATCTACGAACGTTTCGACATGTCGCTCGGGCAGGCGCTCGGCAAGCTGCGCGGCCGGATGTTCCGCATCGGCCACCTGGGCGACTGCAACGACCTCACGCTGATGGCCGCGCTCGTGGGCTGCGAGATGGGCCTCAAGCTGGCCGGCGTGCCGCTGGCCGACAGCGGCGCGGTCGCGGCGATGGACTACCTGGCCTCGACCTCGCATCCGACCGCGCTGCGCGCGGCGGCCTGACCGGGCGTCCCGCGCGACGGCGCGACGCCCGACACGACACGCCCCGCCCGCGCGGCCGGGGCGCGCCCGCCCCCTCATCCGTTTCACCAGCCGGACGCAGAGCCGGCCCGCCGCACGCCCGATGACATCCAGGAGACGCAACATGAAGCTGTTCCGAGCGACCAGCATCGTGCTGGTGATGCTGTGCGTGATGTACTTCATCACCTACCTCGATCGCGTGAACGTCAGCACCGCCGCCGCCGGCTTCGGCCGCGAATTCGGCCTCAACAAGACGGAGATCGGCCTGGTGTTCTCGGCCTTCGCCTATCCGTACCTCGTATTCCAGATCATCGGCGGCTGGGTCAGCGACCGCTTCGGCGCGCGCCGCACGCTGCTCGCGTGCGGCCTGCTGTGGGCCGTGGCGACGCTGCTCACCGGGATGGCGGGCGGCCTCGTCTCGCTGCTGGCCGCGCGCCTGCTGCTCGGCCTCGGCGAGGGCGCGACCTTCCCGGCCGCGACCTCGGCCATGGCGCGCTGGGTCCCGCGCGAACGGCGCGGCTTCGCGCAAGGCATCACCCACGCGTTCTCGCGCATCGGCAACGCCGTCGCGCCGGCCGCGGTGGTCGCCATCATGGCCGTGCACGGCTGGCGCGAATCGTTCTACCTGTGCGCCGCCATCAGCCTGTTGTGGGTCGTGGTGTGGGCGCTCGTCTACACCGAGCATCCGAAGGATCATCCGCGCATCACGCAGGCCGAACTCGACGCGCTGCCCGCGCCGAAGCAGAAACCCGCGAACGTGCCCTGGGGGCCGCTGTTCAAGCGCATGCTGCCGGTCACGACGGTGTACTTCTGCTACGGCTGGACGCTGTGGCTGTTCCTGAGCTGGATTCCGCAGTACTTCCTGCACAGCTACGCGCTCGACCTCAAGCAATCGGCCGTGTTCGCGTCCGCCGTGTTCTTCGCCGGGGTGCTCGGCGACACGCTCGGCGGCGTGCTCACCGACCGGCTCCACGCGCGCACCGGCAGCCTCAAGCAGGCCCGGTGCTGGATGGTCGCGATCTGCATGCTGCTGACGCTGCTGTCGCTGATCCCGCTGCTGGTGTTCGCGCACGACCTGTATCTGTCGGTGGCCTGTCTCGCGGCCGGCTTCTTCTTCGCCGAGATGACGATCGGCCCGATGTGGGCGGTGCCGATGGACATCGCGCCCGAGTACTCCGGCACCGCCAGCGGCATGATGAATTCGGGTTCCGCGCTGGCCGCCATCCTCTCGCCCGTGATTTCCGGCTACGTGATCGACCGCTTCGGCGATTGGCAGCTGCCCTTCATCGGCAGCATGGTCCTGATGGGCGTGGGCGTCGTCCTGGCCTTCCGCATGCAGCCCGACAGCCGCTTCGCGGGCGAACCCGCCGCCCCGGCCGTCACCAAGCAATCGCCAGCCTGATGCCGCGCCCTCCACACGCTCCCCCGCTCGCCATGATCCACGCTACCCAGGAACTCGCCGCCCGGCTCGACGCCGGCTGGCAGGACGGCATCGCGTTCGATGCGCTGCCCGCCGAACTCGTCCCCGCCGGCCTCGACGCCGCCTACGCCGTGCAGACGCAGCTGCTCCACGCGCGCCGCGCCGCCATCGGCGGCTGGAAGGTCGGCGCGAAAACGCCCGACGGGCCGATCCAGGCCGCCCCGCTGCCCGCCGACGGCGTGCACGCGGGCGGCATCGCGCTGCCGCGCCGCGCGTTCCAGCCGCTCGGGCTCGAACTGGAGATCGCCTTCCGCTTCGGCCGCGACTTCGCGCCGCGCGCCGCGCCCTACGACGCCGACGACGTGCTCGCCGGCATCGTGCAGATGGCCGCGGCGATCGAGATCGTCACGAGCCGCTATCGCGAGTGGCCGGCCGTCGCCCCGCTCGCGCAGCTCGCCGATCTGCAGAACCACGGCGCGCTCGTGGTCGGCGAAGCCGTGCCCTACCGCGCCGACTTCCCGTTTCTGACGCCCGCGCCCGTCTTCACGTTCGACCGGCACACGATCGTCGACGGCCCCGCGGCCAACCCGGCCGGCGATCCGCGCCGCCTGCTGCCCTGGCTCGTCAATCACGCGACGCAGCGCGGCATCGCGCTGCCGGCCGGCAGCGTCGTCACCACCGGCTCCTATACCGGCATGCACTTTCCGCGCGCCGCCGGCATCGCGACCGGCCGGTTCCCGGGCCTGCCGCCCGTCAGCGTCACGCTCGCCTGAGCCGCCCGTCGGCTCGCCCTTCGCTCACCGCCACCGACCGCCGCCATGACCTCCGCCGTCCGCGCTCCACTGCTCCAGCCCGTCCACCTGATGCCCTCGCCCGGCGGCGCGCTGTCGCCGCTGTTCGCGCGCCTGCGCAAGGAACTGCGCGGCGACGTGTTCGCCGATCGCGCCGCGCGCGGGCGCTACGCCACCGACGCGTCGATCTACCAGATCACGCCGCTCGGCGTGGTCGTGCCGCGCGACCAGGACGACCTGCTGCGCGCGCTCGACATCGCGCGCGAACACCGCGCGCCGATCCTCGCGCGCGGCGCCGGCACGAGCCAGTGCGGACAGACCGTCGGCGAGGCGCTCGTCATCGACACCAGCAAGTGGCTGAACCGGATCGTCGCGTTCGACGCCGAGGCGCGCACCGTCACCGTCGAACCGGGCCTCGTGCTCGACCACCTGAACGCGTGGCTCAAGCCGCATGGCCTGTGGTTCCCGGTGGACGTCTCGACCGGCGCGCAATGCACGATCGGCGGCATGGCGGGCAACAACTCATGCGGCTCGCGCTCGATCGAATACGGCAACATGGTGCACAACGTGCTCGCCATCGACGCCGTGCTCGCCGACGGCAGCGACTGTCATTTCGGATCGCTCGCGCAGCCCGTGACGCACGCCCGCACGCGCGCGCTGCTGCGCGGCGTCGAGCGCATCGCCGCGCGCGAGCGCGACGCGCTCGTCGAGCGCGTGCCCAAGGTGCTGCGCCGCGTGGGCGGCTACAACCTCGACCTGTTCGATTGCCAGAACCCGCGCGCCTACACCGACGACGGCCACGCCAATCTCGCCCACCTGCTCGTCGGCTCCGAAGGCACGCTCGCCTGCAGCCGGCAGCTCACGCTCAAGCTCGCGCCGCTGCCGACGCACAAGGTGCTCGGCGTCGTGAACTTCCCGACCTTCTACGCGGCGATGGATGCCGCGCAGCACATCGTCACGCTCAAGCCCGTCGCGGTCGAACTGGTCGATCGCACGATGATCGAGCTGTCGATGGAGAACCCCGCGTTCCGGCCCGTCATCGAGCGGGCGCTGGCGGGACGGCCGCAGGCGATCCTGCTCGTCGAGTTCGCGGGCGACGCGCGCGATGCGCTGCTCGCGCAACTGGCGCGCCTCGTCGAGCTGATGGCCGACCTGGGCCTGCCGGACAGCGTGGTGCAAATGCCCGACGCGGTCGCGCAGAAGGCGCTGTGGGACGTGCGCAAGGCCGGCCTGAACATCATGATGAGCATGAAGGGCGACGGCAAGCCGGTGTCCTTCATCGAGGACTGCGCGGTGCCGCTCGAACATCTGGCCGAATACACGCGCCGCCTGACCGAGGTGTTCCACCGGCAGGGCACCGAAGGCACGTGGTACGCCCATGCGAGCGTCGGCACCCTGCACGTGCGGCCGATCCTCGACATGCGGCGCGACGGCGCGACGCGCATGCGCGCCATCGCCGAGGAAGCCGCGGCGCTGGTGCGCGAATACAAGGGCGCGTATTCCGGCGAGCACGGCGACGGGCTGTGCCGCGGCGAATGGGTGGCCTGGCAATACGGGCCGCGCCTCAATGCGGCGTTCGCGGAGATCAAGGCGCTGTTCGATCCCGAGCATCGCTTCAATCCCGACAAGATCGTCGATCCGCCGCGCATGGATGCGCGCGAGCACTTCCGCTTCGCGCCCGGCTACGCCGCGTCGCCGCTGCGGCCGGCGCTCGACTGGTCGGCCTGGAACGTCACGCGCGATCCGCTGAGCGGCGTCGAAAGCGCGCCCGGCACGGGCGCGGATGCCACGCACGGGCTCGCCTCGGCGGTCGAGATGTGCAACAACAACGGCCACTGCCGGAAATTCGACGCGGGCACGATGTGTCCGAGCTATCGCGTGACGCGCGACGAACAGCACGTCACACGCGGCCGCGCGAACACGCTGCGGCTCGCGGTGACGGGCCAGCTCGGACCGGACGGCCTGGCCGGCGACGACGTCAAGGCCGCGCTGGACCTGTGCGTGTCCTGCAAGGGCTGCAAGCGCGACTGTCCGACCGGCGTCGACATGGCGCGCTTCAAGATCGAGGCGCGCCACGCGCGGCGGCGCAGCCACGGCATCACGCCGCGCGAGCGGCTGATCGCCTATCTGCCGCGCTATGCGCCGTGGGCCGCGCGCCTGCGCGGCGCGCTGACGCTGGCCGAGCGGCTTCCGGTCGCGACCGCGCTGCTCAAGCGCTGGATCGGCCTCGCGCCGCAGCGCCGGCTGCCGGCCTTCGCGCGACCGTTCCTGGCGGAAGCCGGCGCGACGTACGCGCCGCATGGCGAGGCCGCGCGCGAGGTGCTGCTCTTCGTCGACACGTTCAACAACTACCAGGAACCCGAGAACGCCCGCGCCGCGCGCGCCGTGCTGCAGGCCGCGGGCTACACGGTGCACGTCAATGCGCGGCCCGGCGAACGGCCGCTGTGCTGCGGACGCACGTTCCTCGCGTCGGGCCTCGTCGACGAGGCGAAGGTCGAGGCGCAACGCACGCTCGACGCGCTGGCGCCCTATCTCGAACGCGGCGTCGCGATCGTCGGGCTGGAGCCGTCGTGCCTGCTGTCGATGCGTGATGAATTCCTGTCCTACGGGTATGGCGACGCCGCGCGGCGGCTGGCCCGCCACGCGTTCCTGTTCGAGGAATTCCTCGTGCGCGAGCAGCAGGCCGGACGGCTGTCGCTGCCGCTGCGGGCCATCGAGGCGACCGAGGCGCTCGTGCACGGCCACTGCCACCAGAAGGCGTTCGACGCTTTCACGCCGGTGCAGACCGTGTTGAGCTGGATCCCGGGCCTGAAGGTGTCGCCGGTGGAATCGTCGTGCTGCGGCATGGCGGGCAGCTTCGGCTACGAGATCGAACACGTCGCCGCGTCACGGGCGATGGCGGAATTATCCCTGCTGCCGGCCGTGCGCGCGCGCTCGGCGACGACGCTCGTCGTCGCCGACGGCACGAGTTGCCGTCATCAGATCGAGGACGGCGCGCAGGCGCACGCGCTGCATGTGGCGCGGGTGCTGGAACAGGCGCTGGCGCGCCGCTAAGCGGCATACGGAAAAGAAAACACGTTGGACGACGCAAATCTGTATTGAGATCGCAGATTGCCATTTTGAAAGTTGATTGTTGGAAATGGAAACGGAGCGGCACGACAAACGACGCACAGGCAATCAAATTGATTGGCCAAGCGACATCCTTGATTGCCTGTGATGTCGTCGAAAAAGGCGATCCGCCTACAATGCGGAAGTCGCGCTCCGCTACGGACGCGCCGCCCCGATCACTCCTCCGGACGGACCCTCACATGAAACTCACCAGCCACAGCTTCGAGAACGGCCAGCCGATTCCCGGCGAATTCGCGTTCGCCGTACCCGATGCCGCCACGCACGTCGCGCTGTCGGCGAACCGCAACCCGCACCTCGCCTGGAGCGGCGCGCCCGAAGGCACGCAGTCCTTCGTCGTCGTGTGCCACGACCCGGACGTGCCGAGCCGCGGCGACGACGTGAACCAGGAAGGGCGCATCGTGCCGGCCGCGCTGCCGCGCGTCGATTTCTTCCACTGGCTGCTGCTCGACATTCCGGCCGCGACGACCGAGATCGCGGCGGGGTCCGAGTCAGACGGCGTCACGCCGCGCGGCAAGCCCGGCCCGCGCACCGCCACGGGCCTGCGTCACGGCGTGAACGACTACACCGCCTGGTTCGCCGGCGACGCGCAGATGAAGGGCGATTACCACGGCTACGATGGTCCCTGCCCGCCGTGGAACGACACGCTCGTCCATCACTATGTGTTCACGGTGTATGCGCTGGCCACGCCGACGCTGGACGTCGACGGCCCGCTGAACGGCGCGAACGTCCGCGCCGCGCTGGCCAAGGCGCGCGTGCTCGGTCAGGCGAGCCTGACCGGCCTCTACACGCTGAACCCCGAAGTCCGGATCGGCTGAACGGCAACGCAACGCGCGCGATTCGCGCATGCCCCGGACCGTTTCCGCCCCCGCCGCGCCCGCCGCCGGACAACCGGGCGCGGATGCGCCGGCCCGGTGGAATCGCCGATGGCGGCGCGCAACCCCGTTCCATCCGCGCGCTTTCACGTACGGTGGCTCGGCTCCAGTTTTTCGCATCCCTCCACCATTCGACGGCAAGGACCATGGAGCTACGCCACCTGCGCTATTTCGTTGCCGTCGCCGAGGAGCGGAGCTTCACGCGCGCGGCGCAACGCCTGCATATCGCCCAGCCGCCGCTGAGCCGGCAGATCCAGCAGCTCGAGCAGATCCTCGGCGTCCTGCTGTTCGAGCGCAATTCACGCCCGCTGAAACTCACCGAAACCGGCCGCTTCTTCTACCAGCATGCGGTGCAGTTGCTCGCGCAAACCGCCGAACTCGAATCGATGACGCGCCGCGTCGGCAAGATCGAACGCAGCCTGTCGGTCGGCTTCGTCGGCTCGACGCTCTACGGCATGTTGCCGAAAATCATTCGCCGGTATCGTCAGCAGCATGCCGAGGTCGAACTGAGCCTGCACGAGATGTCGACGATGGACCAGATCAAGGCGTTGAAGGAAGGCCGCATCGACGTCGGGTTCGGGCGCATCCGCCTCAACGATCCGAGCATCCGCCGCGTGGTGCTGCGCGAGGAACGCATGATCGCGGCGCTGCCGTTCGGCCATCGGCTGTGCGAAGCGAAGGCGGTGCTGTCGCTGCACGACCTGATCAACGAAACGCTGATCATTTTCCCGAAAGCGCCGCGCCCGAGTTATGCGGACCAGGTACTGGCCGCGTTCCACGATCGCTCGCTCAAGCCCGCGCGCGTGCTGGAAACGCGCGAGTTGCAGATCGCGCTCGGGCTTGTCGCGGCCGGCGAAGGCGTGTCGATCGTCCCGCGCAGCGTGTACGGCCTGAAGCGCGACGACGTGTCGTAGAAGGATCTCGACGACGCGAAGCTCGTGTCGCCGATCATCATGAGCATGCGCATGCTCGACGAATCCGAAGACCTCGAACGCATGCTCCGCCTCATCTACGATCTGTACGACGAGGAAGGCACGGACTATCTGTCGCCGGCCGGGCGCGACGACCCGGCCTCGCAAGGCTGAGCAGCCGCCCGCCCCGGGCCGCGCCGCCGCGCTCACTCCGGCAACACGGCAACCGCCTTGATTTCCACGATATAACCGGGCGCGCCGCCCAGCATGTGCGCGCCGACCGCCGTCCAGGCCGGTCTCGGGTGCGCGTCGAGATAGCGGTCGCGAACCAGCATGAACATCGGCAGGTCGCGCATGTCGGTATGGAAGGTCGTCAGGTCGACCACGTCCCTGAACGACGCGCCCGCCGCTTCCAGCACACGCCCGAGGTTCTCGAACGCCTGCGCGGTCTGCGCCTCGCGGCCTTCGACCCGTTGCATCGCCGCGTCACGGCCGATCTGGCCGGACACGTACACCGTATCGCCAACCTTGAGGCCCGGTGCATAACCGCTTTTCTCGTACACCGCTTCCATGCCAACCGGAACGACGGCTTTGCGATCGCGCATGAATGTCTCCGTGGCCGGCGTTCGCGCGCCGGCGGGTTGGTTGCTTTCGAACAGAAGGCGCGAGCCATGGCAACGCTCGCGTGCACGCATGCCTGACGTCGCCTCGCGGCGACGCGCGCCGCTCAACCCGTATCGCCGCCCGCGACCGGCAGCACCGTGCCGGTGATGTAGCTCGCTTCGTCGGACGCGAGAAACAGGATCGGCGCGATCTGCTCGTCGAGGCTGCCGTAGCGCTTGAGAAAGGTCGAGCCGGTCACCTGGCGCACCGCCTCGCTCATCCACGCCTGTTCCTGCACGGTGTCGCCGGCGGCATTGCGCGGCACCCGCCGCGGCGGCGCGCTGGTGCCGCCCGGCGCGGTCGCGACGACGCGGATGTTGTGTTCCGCGTATTCCATCGCGAGCGACCGGGTCAGCGCATTGACGCCGCCTTTCGCCGCCGAGTACGGCACGCGACGGATGCCGCGCGTGGCGTTCGACGAGATGTTGACGATCGTGCCGCCGCCGCGCGCCAGCAAATGCGGCAACACGGCGTGGCATGTATAGAGCGTCGGCATCAGCGAACGGCGGATTTCCGCGTCGATCTGCGCCGGTTCGAATTCGGCGAACGGCCGCATGCGGATCGCGCCCCCGACCCCGTTGATCAGGATGTCGATGCGACCGAACGTCTGGACCGCGCATGCCATCGCCGCGCCCGCGCCGTCGTACGTCTCGAGATCCGCGACGCATCCGGCGCCGTGACCGGACGGCGCTTCCGCGGCGACCTCGGCCACGAAATCCGCGCGGTCGACGAACAGCACCTTGCCGCCTTCAGCCGCCGCGCGCAGCGCGACGCCACGGCCGATGCCCTGCGCCGCGCCGGTGACGACGACGACCTTGCCCGAGAATCGTTGCATGGTCATGCCGCCTTCGCCGTGACGTTAGGGGTGAACTTCTCGTAGTGGAAGCTGTTCGGCTTCACGCCTTCGTCGTCGAAATACTGGCGCACCGCGTCGACCATCGGCGGCGGCCCGCACAGATAGACATCCACGTCGCCGTCGTTCAGCGCCTCGGCCGGAATGTGCTGCGTCACCCACCCCTTGCGCGGATGATCCGACGCGGCGTCCGCGACGACAGTCACAAAGCTGAAATCCGGCAGCCTCGCGGCCAACGCTTCGATCGCATCGACCAGCACCAGGTCGAGATCGCGCGTCACGCCATAGATCAGATGCACCTTCTGCTGCGAACCGCTGCGCGCGAGCACGTCGAGCATCGACAGGAACGGCGCGAGACCCGTGCCGCCCGCGAGAAACAGCAGCGGCCGCTGCACATCGCGCAGATAGAAGCTGCCGAGCGGCCCGTGCAGATCAAGGCGGTCGCCCGCCTGCGCCGATGCCAGCCACGTGCTCATCACGCCACCAGGAATCTTCTTGATCAGGAAGCTGATCGTCGCGTCGCCCGGCGCGGACGAGAACGAATACGACCGCTGCTGGCCGCTGCCCGGCACGTCGATATTCACGTACTGGCCCGGCAGGAACACCGGCACGGACGCATCGACGTCGAGTTCGAGCACGACGGCCGCATCGTGATGCGTCTCGACCCTGCTCACGGTCGCGGCAAATCCGCTTTGCCCGGTCTTGCACGCAACCGACGACGTCGGCACCGCGATCACGCAATCGCTTTGCGGCACCATCTGGCAGGTCAGCACGAGGCCGCCATCCTTTTCGTCCCCGGTCAGCGCGGCGTCGATATAGTCGTCGCCGAGATCGTAGCGGCCACTTTCCGCGCGGCACTTGCAGGTGCCGCACACGCCGTCGGAACAATCCATCGGCAGATTGATCTTCGCGCGGAAGGCGGCGTCGAGCACCTTCTCGCCTGCCTTGCAGTCGATGAAACGGGTCACCCCGTCCTCGAAGTTCAACGCAATCTGATAGCTGGACATGGCCATCTCCTCCACTTCCCTTTCAATACGAAACGATCGACGTCAGACGTGATAGACGTCGAGCACCTGCCGGATGTAGTCGTTCTTCAGCACGATCTTCTTGTGCGAGATCAGCAGATCGTCGCCGACCCTGCGCAACGTGACGAACATCGTGCCGAAGAAGTGATCGGTCATGCGGTAGCGATGGTTGAGCGTCTGGAAGTTGTAGCGCACGTCCACCTCGTCGTCGCGTTCGGCGAGCACCTCGACATTCGCCACGTTGTGGCTGGTGCGCGGTTCGGGCGTCGATGCGCCGCTGCGCTCGGTCTTGATCCGGAACACGCGATCCTCGAGGCCGCCGCGATCCGGGTAATACATCAGCGAGATCTGGCTTTGATGATCGTCGGTCGGCCGATCGTCGTCGTCCCACGCGGGCATCCAGTAGGTGACGTCCTCCGTGTAGCAGGCGAGCCAGTCGTCCCACCGGCGATCGTCGAGCAGGCGCGCTTCGCGGTACAGCGCCGCGCAAACGGTTCGATAGTCGAAGTTCATGCCCGCACCTCGTCACGTTCCTGTTTCACCGCATCGCGCATCACGTTCACCCAGTATTCGTGCTGACACACGAACAGCCCTTCGTCCTCGCTGCGCTCACCCGAAATGCGCGGCTTCAGCCCCATCCGCTTCGCGTTCTCGTCCGGGCCCTCGACCCACAGCGGCGCGCCGCGCGACAGGTCGTTCCACATCGCCGTGCTGCCGGCATAACCGGCCTGGCACGCGCGGAACTCTTCCAGATCGTCGGCGGTGCCCATCCCCGATACATTGAAGAAATCCTCGTACTGGCGGATGCGGGTCGTGCGGTCGGCCTCGCTCTCGCCCTTCGGCGCGAAGCAGAAGATGCTGACTTCGGTCCGGTCCACGCCGAGCGGCCGCACCACGCGGATCTGCGTGCTGAACTGGTCCATCAGGAACACGTTCGGATACACGCACAGGTTGCGCGTCTGGTTGACGATGAAATCCGCGCTGACGTCGCCAACGCGCGCCTTGATCTCGTCGCGATGCAGGAACACCGGCCTCACTTCCGGGTTCATGGTCTGCGTCCACAGCAGGATGTGGCCGTGGTCGAAGCCATAGACGCCGGCGACCGACTTGCTCCAGCTGTTTGCGTCGACCGCCTTGGTGCCGTCTTCCTTGCGCCGGCCCATCGTCGCCGCGTAGTTCCAGTGCACGGTGCTGACGTGGTAGCCGTCGCAGCCGTTCTCCATCTGCATCTTCCAGTTGCCCTCGTAGACATACGAGGAATTGCCGCGCAGCACTTCCAGCCCGTTCGGCGCCTGGCCGACGATCTGGTCGATGATCACGCGCGCTTCGCCGAGGTAGTCTTCCAGCGGCGCCACATCGGCGTTGAGACTGCCGAACAGGAAGCCGCGATAGTTCTGGAAGCGCGCGACCTTCTTCAGGTCGTGCGAGCCGTTGGTGTTGAACTGCACCGGATATTCGGTGGTCTTTTCGTCCTTCACCTTCAGCAGCCTGCCGGTGTTCGAGAAGGTCCAGCCGTGGAACGGGCACGTGAAGCTGCCCTTGTTGCCGTGCTTGCGCCGGCACAGCATCGCGCCCTTGTGCGCGCAGGCATTGATGATCGCGTGCAGTTCTCCGGTCTTGTCGCGCGTGATGACCACCGGCTGGCGGCCAATCCACGTCGTGTAATAGTCGTTGTTGTCCGCAATCTGGCTTTCGTGCGCCAGATACACCCAGTTGCCCTCGAAGATGTGCTTCATCTCCAGCTCATACAGGTCCGGATTCGTGAAGATGTCGCGGCGGCAGCGAAAGACGCCGGCTTGCCGGTCGTCCTGCACGGCGGTGGACAACAGTTGATCCAGTTCGTCGGTTTTGTCGATGATCGCGGACATGATGGTTCCTCCTGCGCGCACACCTCGCCCTGCAAGGCGTGCCTGCATATCGGTGGTATCGATGAGTATCGGAAGACCCGGCCGGTGGCGACGCGCGCGCCGCCCGCGCCGGGCCGCATCGGATGGCTAGGCCCCGGCCGACGCCCGCGGACGCTCGACGATCTGGTCGTCCTTGCCGTGCACGCTCGGCGTCAGCACGACGTCGAACGTGATGTCCTGGTACGTGTCGGCCTTCATGCCGAGCGCCGCGCCGCCGGTCCTGTCGACGACGGGCGGGATCAGTTCCTCGCGGGTCGCATACGCGAAGTCGTCCCAGATGAGCGGATCGCCGTCGATGTTGAATTGCGTCGTCAGCTTGCGGTGACCGTCGCCGGTCACGAAGAAGTGCACGTGGGCCGGACGGTTGCCGTGGCGGCCGAGGCCGTTCAGCAACTGCTGCGTGGCGCCATGCGGCGGGCAGCCGTAGCCCACCGGCATCAGCGTGTGGAATGCGTACTTGCCGTCCGCGCCCGTCTTCACCGCGCCGCGCAGGTTGAAAGCGGTCTGCGCACCGGTCGGATCGAAGTGGGAATAGAAGCCGTGCGAGTTCGCGTGCCAGCATTCGACCACCGCCCCCGCGATCGGCTTGCCGTCGAGACCGGTCACCGTGCCGTGGATCACGAGCGGGCCCGCACCGTCGTCGGCATCGAGGTCGATCTTCGACAGGCCGTCGCGCACCGGCGCGCCCGCCACGTACAGCGGTCCCTCGATCGTGCGGGGTGTGCCGCCGTCGAGGCCGGCCGCCTTGTCCGCGGCGTCCATGCGGATGTCCAGATACTTCTCGAGGCCGAGCCCGGCCGCCAGCAATGCCGCCTCGCCGTCCTGCCCCAGCTTGTTCAGGTAGTTGACGCCGGCCCACACTTCGTCGGGCGTGATGTCGAGATCGTCGATGGCCTTGAACAGGTCGCCCAGCAGGCGATGCACGATCTGCTGCACGCGCGCGTTGCCGCCGCTGCCGCCGGCGTTGGCGGCGGCTTTCAGCAGGTCCCGCACTTCGCCGGTGTCGAATACCTTGACGCTCATGATGGTGTCTCCATGTGTATTTGGGGGAATGACGGCTGTTGCGTGGTTCGGGCTACCGGGTGACTTTCGTCAGCCCTTCGCGGGTGAAGCGCCGGACCGCGGCCTCGTCGAGCTCGATGCCCAGCCCCGGGCCCGCCGGCACGGTCAACGCGAAATCGCTGTAATCCAGCGGGCGCGTCAGAATTTCTTCGGTGATCAGCAGCGGGCCGAACAGTTCGGTGCCCCACTGCAGGTTCGCGAAGCTGGCGAACAGGTGCGCGGAGGCGATCGTGCCGACCGCGCCCTCGAGCATCGTGCCGCCGTAGAGTTCGACGCCGGCCGCATCGGCGATCGCAGCCACGCGCTGCGCGGCGAACAGCCCGCCGCTCTGCTCGATCTTGATCGCGAACACGTCCGCGCCATGCTGCTTCGCGATCTCGAACGCGCTGTCGGGCCCCTGCAGAATTTCGTCGGCCATCAGCGCGACCGGGAAGCGGCGCATCAGGCGCGCGAGCGCCGCGGCGGACGCCACCGGCTGCTCGACCAGCTCGCAGCCGGCATCGGCCAGCGCCGCAATGCCTCGTGCCGCCTGTGTTTCGCTCCACGCCATGTTGACGTCGACGCGCACCGACGCACGCTCGCCGAGCGCCCGCTTGATCGCGGCCACGTGCCGGATATCCGCGTCGAGCGCTTTCGCGCCGATCTTCAGCTTGAACACGTTGTGGCGGCGCAGGTCGAGCATCCGCTCGGCCTCGGCGATGTCGGTCGACGTGTCGCCCGAAGCAAGCGTCCACGCGACCGGCAGGCGGTCACGCCGGCGGCCGCCGAGCAGTTCGCTGACCGGCACGCCGAGCCGCTTGCCGTGCGCGTCGAGCAGCGCGGTTTCAAGCGCGCTCTTCGCGAAGTGATTGACCTTCGCCAGCTTGCCGAGGAACGCCATCGCCGACTGGATGCGCATCGCGTCCTGGCCGATGAGGGCCGGTGCGAAATACGTGTCGATCGCGAGCTTCATCGCCTCGGGGCTTTCCGGGCCGTAGGCCATCCCGGCGATCGTGGTGCCTTCGCCGATGCCCGTCACGCCATCGCTGCAGACCACCTTCACCAGCATCAGCGTCTGCCCGTGCATTGTCGCGACCGACAGCTTGTGCGGACGGATCGTCGGCAGATCGACGAGACGGGTTTCGATGCGTTCGATGGCGATGGGGGACATGGGGCACGCTGCGTGGTCGGGGTTCATGGAACGGATTTATAGCCCCGGCCCATACCAGCGTCCAATACTTTTGGACATCCATTTCCATACCCATCAGGTATCAGATTTCAGCAATATCCCTGAACCGATCCCCAAAACAATACCTTTCATGGCGGGTTATTCCCCGGAAAGCCTTGCCGGGACGAGCGCACGCCGGCTTCAGGCATTGAGTGGATGCATCGAATTCACAAGAGGCGGTTCGAGCTCTGCGCGCTCGGGCTCAATGACACGGCAGCGCCCGCTATCTGGAATCCCATCCTGTTCAATCAATCAGGCATCCACATTGATACGGATGTCGCTCGGCCGAACCGGCTATGCGCACCGCCGCCAGCCTGCGCAAAGCGAGGGCGCTGCTGCTCGCCGGCCACACGCCCGATGCGCTCGTCATGCTGTCCGGCTGACCCGGCCCGCCGGCCGGCGTCATGACCCGCGCCGCCGCGCGGCCCGCCTGGGCGCATGCGCCTGCCGTTCCTCGCTGAGGCCGGCCGTCACCGGCGCCTGATCGATTCGCGCCGCGAAACAGAGGTACAATCGCGCGCCATGAACGCACTTCGCCACTTCCTGCTTCGGGGCGGCCTCGCGCGACAGCTGATTTGGGGGGGTCTCCTCATCGTCCTGCTGTCCCGCGCGCTGATGTCCGGAGCCGTGATGCTCGATCCGGATGGACCGGACGCGGGCTCGGTGGTGCTGTGCTCCGGACGCGGCCCGCTGATTCTCGACGCCGCCGCCCTGACGGCCCGCTTCGATGCGCGCGCGCCGATCACGCCCGCCAACGACGCGCGTGCGCTGGCCGACACGCTCACGCACGCCGGCAAGGCCGCGCCGGCCGATCACGAGGCCGGCCTGTGCGCCTTCAGCGCGGCGCTGTTCGCCGCGCTGGCGTCGTTTGCGCTGCTCGTGCTGCTGTTCCCCGCCGCCGCGCCGCGGCGTGTCCCATTGCCGCCGGCCCCTCGTCCGCCGGCGCGATCGGCGCGCGACGAGCGCCCGCCCTCCGCGCCCGCCGCTTCCCGCCTGAACGTTTCGCTGCCTCGTCCGCCCGCGTCGCCGCGCGCGGACACCCTGCCGTCACCGCCCTGCCCGCCCCACCGTTCCGCGCGCCGCGTCGTGACGACGGCCGGCTCCAGCCGGCGACGACAACGAAGAGGGAACCCCCATGTCGACCACCGTCGAACGAAGCATCTCGCCCGCCCGCTCCGCGAGCGCCGGTTACCGGACGCTCTGGCGCTGGCATTTCTATGCCGGCCTGTTCGTGATGCCGTTCCTCGTGATCCTCGCGATCACGGGCACGCTGTACGCCTTCCAGCCGCAGATCGAACCGCTGCTGTATCCGCACCGCCTGATCGTCGCGCCGCGCGACACGCCGAGACTCGACGCCGACACCCTGGCCGCGAACGCGCGCGCCGCGCTGCCGGCCGGCGCGACGCTCGCCACGGTGCAGGTGTCCACGGCAGCGAACCGCAGCGCCGAGTATGTGTTCCGGCTCGCCGACGGTAGCCGCGAAAGCGTCTACGTGAACCCCTATGACGGCGGCGTGCTCGGCACGCTGAGCGTCGAGCGCCGCTTCATGCAGGTCGACCGGATGCTGCATCGCAAGCTGCTGCTCGGCAAGACGGGCGAGCTGCTGATGGAGCTGGCCGCGTGCTGGACCCTCGTGATGATCGGCACCGGCGTCGCGCTGTGGTGGCCGCGCGGCGCGGCGCGCGTCGGGCGCGCGCTGCGCCCCGACCTGTCGCTGCGCGGCCGGCCGCTGTGGAAGAACCTGCATGCGGTGGGCGGCGTCTGGCTCGCCGCCGGCGCGCTCGCCTTCATCCTCACGGGGCTGCCCTGGTCGGGCTCGTGGGGCAAGTACTTCAAGGAATTCGCGGCCACCGTGAACCTCGGCGCGCCCGCCGGCGCGTTCGGCGGCCTGCCGCTGCGCTCGTCGCGTCCGGGCGCGACGCCGGCCGCCGACGCACCCGCCGCGCACGCCCATCACGGCGGCGACGATGCGATGCCGGGCATGGTCATGGACGACCTGCCGCTGCCGCAGACGCCCTGGGCGGTCGGCAACGTCCCCGTGCCGCGTTCGCCGTCGGCCCCGACGCCCGCTCCGCTCACGCTGGAACGCGCGATCGCGCTCGTCGCGGCGCGCGGCGTGACGAGCGGCTACACGCTCGCGTTGCCGGCCGGGCCGGACGGCGTGTTCACCGCGTCGTACTTCCCCGCCGATCCGAAGGCGGAGCGCACGCTCTACCTCGACCAATACAGCGGCGCGGTGCTGAAGGACATCCGCTACGACGACTACGGCGCGGTGTCGCGCGCCGTGTCGTATGGCACCGCGCTGCACATGGGGCGCTACTTCGGGCTCGCGAACCAGCTGCTGTGCGCCGCGCTGTCGCTCGGTCTCGCCGCGATGGCCGTGACGGGCGCGGTGATGTGGTGGAAGCGCCGCCCCGCCGGCACGCTCGGCGCGCCCGCGCGCGAACGCGGCGCGCCGCCGATGCGCGGCTGGATCGCCGGCCTCGCGCTGCTCGGGATCGTGTTTCCGCTGATGGGCCTGACGATCGTCGCGGTCTGGCAGGTCGACCGGCTGCTGTTCCAACGTGCGGCGTCCACGGCGGCCTGACGCATTGCGCGCCGGCGCGCCGCGCGCGCCGGCGCGACGAACCCGGGTCACGGCGTGGCTCGGGCTGTTCGCGCTCGCCCTCGCGCTGTGCGCGCCGCTCGTGTCGCAGCTGCGCGCGAGCGCGGCGGCGCGCGAGCGGGCCTTCATGGCGATCTGCTCCGCGACCGACAACGTCTCCGCCACGCATCCCGGCGTCTATTCGCCGCCGGCCACGCATCTCGACCGATGCGGCTATTGCGGGCTGCTCGCGGGCCATCCGCCGCTGCACTACACCGCACCGATGCCGCGCCCGCTCGTCGTGCGGCATGCGCTGCCCGACCCGCCGCCGACGCCCGGCCGCCGGGTCGCGGCACGCTATACGTTCGCCTCGCCGCGCGGCCCGCCCGCGCACGCCTGACCGCCCTCGCGATCCGCACGCCACGCGACCGCGCGGACCGGATCGCATCCCCGTCGCCCCGGCCATCCGCCGCCCGGTGTCCGCGCCTGAGCGCGCGCCGGGCGACGGCCGCCGCGCGCCGCGCCCGCCGCATCCGAACGTATTTTCGATACCGAGCCCATCATGTTTCCTCTATCCCGCCTCGCGGTCGCGCTGTCCGGCGTGACAGCCGCCTTCTGTACAGCCTCCGCCGGCGCGCAAACCGCCGACACCCCTGCCTCGACCACCTTGCCCGTCATCGCCGTCAACGCGACCCGGCCCGCCGGGCCGCTGACCGCGAAATCGACCGACGCGCTCAAGCGCGATCTCGAGGCGACCGTCGGCTCGGTCGGCTTCGTCGACGCCGACCGCTACCGGAACACCTACGCGTTCACGCTGCGCGACGTGCTGAAGGACGTACCCGGCGTATTCGTCGAGAACCGCTATGGGCAGGAGCTGCGTCTGTCGATCCGTGGATCGGGCATCGCCCGTTCGTATCACACGCGCGGCCTCGAGATCCTCCAGGACGGCATCCCGACCAATCTCGCCGACGGCAGCGGCGACTACTACCAGATCGACCCGCTCGCCTTGCAGGCGGCCGAGGTCTACAAGGGCGGCAACGGTCTCGCGTACGGCGCTTCGACGCTCGGCGGCGCGATCAATTTCGTCACGCCGACCGCCCATACCGCCGATGCGCCGAACCTCCTGCGCGTCGAAGGCGGCAGCTACGGCACGGTGCGCGCGAGCGCCCAGTTCTCGCGCATCTATGGCCCGCTCGATTTCCTCGCGACCTTCAGCGTGAATCACACGGACGGCTATCGCGCGCATTCGCGCGGCCAGTACGAGCAGTTCAACGCGAACGTCGGCTACCGCTTCAGCCCGACGGTCGAGACACGCTTCTACGTCGGCGCCTACGTGGTCGACCAGCGGCTGCCGGGCACGCTGTCGCTGGCCGACGCGCTGAACAATCCGACCAAGGCCGCGCCGAATGCGCTGTCGGGCGACCAGGCGCGCAACACGCGCACCGAGCGGATCGCGAACCGGACCACCGTGAAGCTCGAATCCGGCGAACTTCAGTTCGACACCTGGGCGATCCACAAGAGCCTCTATCATCCGATCTTCCAGGCGCTCGACCAGGACGGCTGGACCTATGGCTTCGCCCCACGCTACACGGGCCGCCTGACCCTGGGCGGGATGCGCGACGACCTGATCGTCGGCGCGCGCTTCTTCGGCGGCCGCACGCAGGCCAATCAGTACGTGAACGTCAACGGCGACAAGGGTGCGCAAACGCTCGACTCGACGCAGACCGCGTTCAACTACGAGGCCTACGTCGAGAACCGGCTGTTCTTCCTGCCGACGGTCGCGCTGATGACTGGCGTGAAGGCGCTGCGCTCGGTGCGCGAGTACGTCGACAACGGCGGGCTCCCGACCGACCCGAACTACAAATCGACGCGCGCGGCCTACAGTGGGCTCAATCCGAAGCTCGGCCTGCTGTGGCAGCCGGATCGCAACACTCAGGCCTACATCGACATCACGCGCAGCCAGGACGTACCCGACTTCACCGATCTCGCGCAGACCTTCGCGAGCACGACGCGCTTCACGCCGCTCGCGTCGCAGCACGCCTGGACCCTCGAAGTCGGCACGCGCGGCACGCGCGACCGCCTGAGCTGGGACCTGACCGCGTATCGCTCGCTGGTGCGCGACCAGCTGCTGCAATACACGACGAACCCGGACGTGCCCGCGTCGACCTTCAACGCGAACCAGACGGTGTTGCAGGGGATCGAGGCGGGTGCGTCGATCGAGCTGTTCCGCAACGTCACGGGGCGCGGCGCGGGCGACACGATCACGCTGTCGGGCATCTGGAACCTGAACGACTTCCGCTTCAAGGACGACCCGCAGTACGGCAACAACCGGATCGCGGGCGTGCCGCTCAACGTGCTGCGCGCGACGCTCGGCTATGCGCGCCCGAGCGGCTTCCATATCGCGGCGACGCTCGACTGGGTGCCGTCGGGCGCGTGGGCCGACGACGCGAACACGCTGCGCGCGCCGAGCTACACGCTGCTCGGCCTGCAAGCGGGCTATGACTTCCGCAACGGCCTGTCGCTGTACGTCGACGCGCGCAATCTGACGAACAAGCGCTACGTCAGCGACATCAGCACCGTCGCGAACGCACGCACCGCGAACACCGCGATCTTCTACCCGGGCGAAGGGCGCAGCGTGTTTGCCGGCGCGCGCTACGCGTTCTGATGCGAACGCCGACGTCCGTGCCGGCATCCGATGCGCGCGCCGCCGCGCCCGCGCACGCCGGTCCGGCGTGCGCATCCCACCCCGTCGAACCCTGGAGGTACGTATGACCGCACGCCCGTCCCTGCTGGACCGGATCGCCCGTCACCGCCGCGCGCTCAACCTCGCGACCCTGATCGCGTGCGGACTCTGGGCCGGATGGATCGCCTGGATGACGCGCCCCGCCGCCATCGACGCGCCCGCCTCGCGCGCCGCCTGGTGCACGCGCACGCCCACCTGATTGAACCCGCAGGCCGACGGCGGCCGAGCCGACATGCGCGCCGCCCGACGCCTCTCTTCGATTTCAAGGAAGTTGACTCATGACGTACCGTTTGATGCTCCCCGCGGCCGCCGCGCTGATCGCATTCCCGCTCGTCGGCCAGGCCCAGGACGACAACGCCGATACGCCCGGCGCGACGCTCGCGCCGATCCGCGTCGATGCGCGCAGGCAGCCCCCGCTGAAGCAGCCGCTCGACACCGGCAGCCATCTCGGCCTGACGCCGCTCGAAACCCCCGCCAGCGTCGAACAGATCGACCGCGCCCAGCTGGATACGCGCGGCGACAGCACGATCGTCGACGCGGTCAGCCGGGCCGCCGGCATCGGCGAATCGCCGCATCCCGGCAACGGCGGATCCGAGCTGAGCGCGCGCGGCTTCGTCGGCGCGTCGTCGGTCACGCAGCTGTACGACGGCGTGCGCCCGTATGGCGCGCTCGCCACCACGTTTCCATTCGATACCTGGTCGGTCGATCACATCGACGTGCTGCGCGGCCCCGCCTCGGTCATCTATGGCGAAGGCGCGATCGGCGGCGTCGTCAACATCGTGCCGAAGAAGCCGGCGCGCGCGCCGATCCGGAATGAACTGCAGGTCGGCGGCGGCACCGAAGGCACGGCGCGCCTCGCGTTCGGCAGCGGCGGCGCGATCAACGACAAGCTGTCCTACCGCTTCGACATCAGCGGCAACCGTTCGTCGAACTGGGTCGATCGCGGCAATTCGCGCAACCTGTCCCTCTCGGGCGCGCTGCGCTACGACGTGACGTCCGACCTGTACGTCACGGCGTCCTACGCGCAGGGCTTCCAGCATCCGATGCAGTATTTCGGCGTCCCGCTCGTCAACGGCGCGCTGGATCGGGCGCTGGACAAGAAGAACTACAACGTCGGCGACAGCGACATCGCGTTTCGCGACAGCTGGGCAACGGTCGCGGCGAACTGGCAGCCGAGCGACAGCCTGAACGTGACGAGCACGCTGTACCGGATGAAAAGCAACCGTCATTGGAAGGACGCCGAGTATTACGCGTACCTGCCGACGAGCGGGCGAATCCAGCGCAGCAGCTACACGGAAATCTTCCACGACCAGGAGCAGTACGGCAACGTGACGACGGCCACCGTGAGCAGCGCGCTGTTCGGGATGCGCAATACCTTCTCGGCGGGATTCGAGTTCAACCACACGCGCTTCCAGCACGACAACAATGCGCCGTACTCGGGCGCCTCGACCGTCGATCCGTTCAACTTCGATCCGGGCAGTTTCATCAACACGGCCGGCACCTATCCGAAGTACCGGAGCCAGGCGAACCAGTACGCGCTGTTCGCGGAAAACCGCCTTGAGATCACGCCGCGCTGGTCGGTCATCGGCGGGCTGCGCTACGACCATGCGAGCGTGAACCGCGACGATCTCGTCAACGGCAGCGCGTTCACGAAGGTATTCGCGAACACCGGCTGGCGCATCGGCACCGTGTACGACGTGCGGCCCGGCCTCGCGGTGTACGGCCAATACTCGGTCTCGGCCGACCCGGTCGGCTCGCTGCTGATGCTGAACGCATCGAAGGCGAACTTCACGCTCGCGACCGGCAAGCAGATCGAGATCGGCGTGAAGCAGTCGTTCCTCGACGGCAAGGCCGAATGGACGCTGGCCGCGTACCGGATCGTGAAGAACAACCTCGTGACGGCCGATCCGGTGAATCCGAACCAGTCGATCCAGGTCGGGCAGCAGTCGTCGCGCGGGCTCGAAGCGACCGTCGGCGCGGAGATCGCGAAGGACTGGCGCGTCGACGCGAACATCGCGATCCTGCGCGCGAAATACGACGACTTCCAGCAGGCGTCCGGTGGCGCGACGGTCTCGCGCGCGGGCAACGTGCCCATCTCGGTGCCGCAGCGGCTCGCGAATCTGTGGGTCAGCTGGCGCTTTCTGCCGGCATGGACCGGCATCGTGGGCGTCAAGTACGTCGGCACGCGCTACGCCGACGCGGCGAACCAGCTCGTGATGCCGTCGTACACGACCGTCGATCTCGGCCTCGCCTGGAAGCCGCGCAAGGATACGACGGTGACCGCGCGGGCCTACAACGTGTTCAACCGCCGCTACGTGCAGGCGGCGTACTACAACGGCCCGCAGTATCTGCTCGGCGCGGACCGCCGCCTCGAACTGCTCGTGAACCATCGCTTCTGACGGACGCATCGCCCCGCCGCGGGCGGGGCGATTCGCGCCGGCGTCCTGTCGCGCGAATCATATAAGGCAATAGCATGCGGCATTTCGACTATTTTCCATCATTGTTCATGTTAATGAAATTGATTTACTTGCAAATATTGATCTGATTTATTCTCGAAATGCACATATCTCAATATGTGCATCTTGCGCGAGGCAGGCTTGTCCGGCCCCTGCGCATGGGTTCGACAGCAGCATGATTCCCATCCATGTCGCCTGTGCAGGGCGACTTATTTCCAATGAAAAACGAGGGTAATTCATGAAAGTCCTGTTTGCGCTCAAAGATAAGCTCGCTTCCAAGAAAAGCCTGAAGGCCTATGCCTGGTATCTCTGGTATTGATACGCCGCACCGTCATCTTTTTTTCCTGAAGGAATCGCACTGATGACTCGAACCGCGTCCAGTGAAGCTACCGATCAGTTCGCCGGGCGTGGTTCCCTGCCCATCGCGCCCGCCCCCTCCTCGGCCGCCGACGGCCGGCTCGCGCGGACGACCGTGTTCGCGCCCAGGCTCGACGCGCTGATGCGCGAGCATCGCGGCAAGGATCTGTTCAGGCTGGACGCCAATACCGTGGGGATCGCCGGGGCCGAACTGAGCCACCGGATCCTCGACGCGCGGCACGCCACCGAAGTCGAACGCCCGACTTTCAAGCCGCTGCACGGCCGCTCGATCCCGCGTCCACGCGCCTTGCAGCAGATGCAGGCGATCGGTCGCGACGTGCGCGCGGCGCTGAAACGCCCGCTTCCCGATGATCTCGACTTTCGCGGTCCGTGGCCGCATGTCGGGCACGTCTATCTGCGCGACCTGCTGCTCGGCGACGATCCGCACCGGCTGCGCTTCCTGATGAACCGCATCCTGGAGCTGACGCCGAAGCTCACCTGGGCCGTCATCGCCGCAGCCGCGCTGCGCCCCGTCAAACTGCGGAACGGCGCGTCCGACACCGCCGCGTTCGTGTCCGCCGCGTCCGGCTACGATGAGCGCCGCTACGCCATGGGCCTGTACCGGCGCACGGCCGCGCCGGTCTGCTTCACGATTTCCACGCTGGTCGCCAATGCGCTGTGGCTCGGCTCGCCCTTCGACGATCGCATGTCGAACCGCAACATCATCCATGAATCGCTACGGCTGCTGCCGCCGTCCTGGAACATCCTGCGCAACGCCTCGCCCGAGTATCCCGAGATCGACGACCGGATCCGGCCCGACGACGACATCCTGCTGCTGCCGCTGTTGAGCCATCGCGATCCGGCGCTTTGGGAGGATCCCGAAACGTTCCGCCCCGAGCGCTGGGACCACCTGGACCCCGACAATCATCCGGGCTACCTGCCGTTCGGCCACGAGACCGAGCGCTGTTGGGGACGACACATGGTGATGCCGCTGGCCGAATCGATGCTCGACATCGTGCGCAGCAGCGGCTTGGTGGTGAACCCGCGCCAGACGAAAGCCGACGTGCGGCTCACCGGATTGCTGGCGGTATCGGAAGTCGATCTCGTGCGGGCGTGAATGCCCTCGGCGTGCGGGCGCACTAACGCACTAACGCACTAACGCATTAGCGCATTAGCGCATTAGCGCGCTTGCAGCCGCTCGCGAATCCAGCGAAGACGATCGCGCGGATACGGCCCGTAGCAACTCTCGTCGACGAACAGCGTTTGCGCCGTCCCGGGCAACGGCTTGCGCAGCGCTTTCTCGAACCAGCCGACGGCGAGGTCGGCGCGCCCCATGCCGAGCGCGACATCCCCCAGCACGCAGCACGCCTCGGCGAGATCGGGATCGATGCGGTACGCGGCCAGCGCATAGCGGCGGGACGCTTCGAGGTCGCGCATCAAGAGCGCGCAGGTGGCTGCGCCGAGCACGGCGGTATAGCGGCCCGCCTGGAATTCCGCCTGCCGCCAGTAGCGCAGATAGAGGGGAATGGCCTCGGCATGGCGCTTCGCGAGCCGCAGGGCGCGTGCGTGATAGAGCACGGCGCGCAGATCGTCGGGGTCGTCGCGCAACGCCTGCGCGCACAGACGCAGATCGCGCTCGACCGCCGATTCCTTGCCCGCCTTGTCCGGATGGTTGCTCAGCGTGGCGCAGTTGGTCCGGCAGGTCGGCTCCCGCAGCACGATCCATTCATGCACGCGCCCATGCCACGTCGACCACGGCTGCTTCCGGAACACCCTCGGCAGATACCAGCGGGTGCCGCCGGACAGGATCACCAGCTCGATCGCCTGCAGATCGCGCCTGGCCATCAAGCGCCGCCACTCGGCGCGATCGCCGATCGCCAGCACCTCGTCCGCATCGACCGACAGGATCCAGCCGTTGCCCGCCATCGCCAGCGCCGCATTGCGCGCCGCGGCAAAGTCGATCATGCGGCCGCGCGCGTCCGCGAGCGACGGCATCACCCGCGCCTGCGCGCCGAATTGACGCGCGATGTCGACCGTCTCGTCGGTCGAACCGCTGTCGACGATGCAGCACGCGTCGATCCACGGCGCCAGCGACGTCAGGCACCGCGCCAATACGCGCGCTTCGTTATGGACGATCAGGCAGGCGGTCAGCATTGTGTGAGTTATGCGAAATAACGGAGTGTCGGGTTATATCTCCTATAATCGTTGCACGCCGTCACCATGCAACGATTGCCGTGATATCGCGGCGCGTCGTGTGTTGACCGGGGTTCCCTTCACATCGTTATGGAAAGGAGCAGACGTGGCAACCAAAAAGAAATCCAACAAAGTTTCCGCTGTTGATCCCGCCAAGCCTGCCGCCAAGCGCGGCAAAAAGGCACTGACCATTTCCATCGATCTCGACGCGCTCGAGCAGCTGTACAAGCGGCGCTATGAAATCACGCTGGATGGCGGCGACACGAAAGGCGGATCGATCCGGCGCGCCGAAGGCGACACGAAGGGCGGCATCATCATCCGGCCCGCCGAGAAACGGACCAAAGCCGCGGCGAAGAAGCCGGCCGCGAAGAAGCGCACGACGAAAGCCAAGGTCTGATCCCGCGCGCGCGCAAGCAGGCCTTGCCGATGCGAGGCGCGGCGGCGTTGACCGACGCGGGCTGCGCCGCGCTGCGCGAACGCGCCCGGGAAACCGCGCCGATCGGCTGCGGGCCAGCCAGCTGGCGCATCGACCCGCGCGACGAACGGATCGCCTGGGATGCGGCATCGCCGGACGGCGACACCGCCGACCTCGACGTCTCGCGTGACGCGCACGGCGCGCTGATCGTCCGGCGCGGGCTGCACGCGCGCGGCCCGCTCTATTTCCGCATCGAGCGCGACCGCATCGAGTGGGATCAGGATCCGCAGCGGCTCGTCGGCTCGCTCGGGATCAAGCGCGAATTCGACGTCGGGTCGCTGCTGCATCTCCTCTGGCGAGGTCGGGCGCGGCCAGGGCACGCGCTTCTGCAAGGCGTCCGGGCGCTGCACGTGGGCGAGGCGCTCAGGTGCGCGCCGGGCGAGCCGCCCGTCGTGCGTCGCGCCGCGTGGCCCGTTCACGCGCGGCCGGTGTCGCACGATGCGGCCTGCCTGCGGGAAGAGGCCCTGGCGCGGCTCCGGACCTCCGTGCATCAAGCCGCCGACGCGGAACGCCCGGTCGCCCTGTTTCTCTCCGGCGGTGTCGACTCCGGATTGCTGGCCGCGCTCCTGCGCGAGCGACACGCCGTCACCGGCTACACGATCGCCTTCGACGACGACTACGGCCTCAACGAAACCGACTACGCCGCCACCGTGGCGCGCGTCACCGGCATCCGTCACCGGATCGTGCACCTCGACGTCGACCACGCCCGGCAACTGCTGGATCGCATCCTGGCCGCCCCGTTCCCGCTCACCGCGCCCGCCGCCGTGACCCACGCGGCCCTGATCGAGGCGACCGTCGCGGACGGACACGCCGTCGCGGTTTCCGGCCTGGGCGCGGACGAATGCTTCGGCGGCTACCACAAGCCCCTGACGTGCCTCGCGGCGCAGATGCATCATCAACGCCGGCTCGGCATCGACCTCGCCGGCTTGTACGACCTGCCGCTCGCACGCCTGCTCGGCCTCGACGACGTGCTGTTCCTCGGCATTGCGGAATTCTTCACCCTCGACGAGATGCGCCGCCTGAGCCGTGATCCGCACGCCATCGACACGCTGCCCGCCGACGACGTCGGGTTCTATCGGCAGTTGCTCGCGGCCAAACCCGAGGCGCTGCCGACGGAGGCGATGTCCGCGCACGAGTATGTGTTCCGGATCGGCGAGCTGCTGCTGCCGGCGCTCGCCGACAACGCGCTCATGCATGGCCCCCGCCTCGAATTCCCGTTCCTGCGCCCGGACGTCTACGGCTGGGCGTCCGCGATCGATCCCGGCCTGAACTACTGGCACGAGGCCGACGCCTGGTGGGCCAAGCGCCTGCTGCGGCAGGTCGCCGGCCGCTACCTGCCGCCGGAGATCGTGATGCGCAAGCGGCAGGTCCTGCTCGCGCCGATCGCGCACTGGCTGCTGGACGCGCGGTTCCGCACCCGGGTGCTCGACGAGATCGCCGACTCCGGCCTGTGGAGAATCGCGCCGTTGAGCGCCCGGTTCCGGGCCACCCTGTTGTCGCGGCTGCGCGCTTATGACGAGATCGGCGACGACAACCGGTGGCACGAGCAGCTGAGGGTGATCCTGGTTTTATGCGGCTGGATCAATCGCCATTCGGCATCGAGATAAGGGAGCGGGTACGTCATGCGCGACGTCGATCTGATCGTGGTGGGCTCGGGCTCGCTGGCGCACGCGGTGCTGATGAGCCTCGCCGGCCGCGGCGACGTACCGATGACCGTGGTCGCGGCGGCGCGCAACGAGACCGCCGTGCATCACATGGCGGCGCTCGCCAATGCGCTCGGGAACGGCGGCGCGGACCGCATTGCCGTGACACCCGTGACATGCGACTACGCGCCCGCGTCGCTGGCGCGCCTGTTCGATGCGTATCGCCCGCGCGTCGTGTTGACCGTGGCGTCGATGCAGTCGCCGTGGCATATGACGCGCGGCTGGCAGCGGCTGATCGCGCAGCTGGGCTACGGCTGCACGCTGCCCTTGCAGGCCGTGCTCGCCGACCGGGTCATGCGCGCGGCGACGGCCGCGCATCCCGGGGCGCATCTCGTCAACGGCTGCTATCCGGACCTGACCAACCACGTGCTGACCGCGCGCGGCCTGCCGGTCGCGGGCGGCATCGGCAATATCGCCATCGTGGCGTCGATGCTGCGCAACCGCACCGATCGCGCGCCCCTCTCGCTGCTCGCCCATCACGCGCACGTGAGCGCGATGACGCGCGGCGCATGGAACGGGCTGCCCGCGCCGGCCGTGTGGCTGGACGGCAGCCGGCTGCCCGAGCATGAGGCCGCCGCGTTGGCCGCGCCCGTGCGCCTGCCCGCCGATGCCACGCTCAACAGCCTGACGGGCGCGCTGGCCGCGCCGATGCTGCGCGCGCTGGCCGGCCGCGCCGACGCGTGGCATGGCCAAGCGCCCGGCGTGCACGGCCGGCCCGGCGGCTATCCCGTGCGCGCGGATGCCGGCGGCCTCCAGCTCGCGCTGCCGCGCGGCGTGACGCCGGAGCAGGCCGAACAACTGAACGGGACGTATGCGTTGCACGACGGCGTGACCGTCGAAGCCGGGCGTTATGTGCTGACCCGCGCGGTGGCGGATGCGGAACGCGCGTTGGGCGTTCGTCTGCCCGCGTCGCTCGCCGCATGGCGGGCCGACGCGCTCGACGAACAGGTCGCGCTGCTGACGCACTTGCGCGCGACGCTCGACGCGGCGGACGGCTCAGCCCGCTGAAACCGGGCTGCGCGTCGTCGCGCGCAAGGCGTCTTCCTCGTAGGTCCCGAGCCAATCGCCGCGATCGTAGTTGGCCAGGGCTTGCCGAAACATGCGGTCGCGGCTTTCCCAACGATCCTGCACGGGGGGATAGTGACGGATGCGCGCATCATCGTCGTGGGACACATGCAGCACGGCGCCGCTCTGGCGTCGCGCGAGCCCGGCGCTCAGCGTCAGCCGCGCGATCATGTCCTGGTCTTCCCAACCCCAGCCCACGAGGCAGCCGTTGTAGCCGCCGATGCATTCGAAGCCGGTGCGGCGCACCATCAGCAAGCCGGGCGCCTGGCGCGTGCCGTCCGCCGCGTCCTCTTCGTTGTCGATGATCTCGAGCGCGCGCCCGTTGGTGAGGCGCAGCTTCAGGTGATAGCCGAACATCGCGACCTGGCCGGCCTTGCGCGCGTTGCGCACGGTTTCCGTCACGCCCGCGACGGTGCCGAAGGCGGCGGGCTCGGCGCGAAGCTGCCGGACCAGCGCGTCGAGCTGACCGTCCGGAACGACGATGTCGCAATCGCAGAAGAACAGCAACGGGCGATGCGTATGCGCGGCGCCGATGTTCTGGGCGCGGGCCTTGTTGAACCAGCCGGGCTCGTCGACGTGCACCACCTCGACGCGCGCGGCGTGCCCGGCCATCAGATCGCGCAGCTGATCGGCATCGCCGCCGTAGTTGACCACGGTGACGCCGCCGTCATGCCGGGCGGCGAGTTCGCACAAGGAGGGCAGCGCCTGTTGCAGCTCGTGCCGCCCTCTCCAGGTGACGACGATATCCAGGCTGAGCGGCTCGAGAGTTGACATGTTGGCTTTCCTTGAGAATCCTAATGTCAGGGCAGTTCGATCCCAACCGGGCGGAGGGAATCGTATCCAGGATGAATAACACTACCGGTAAGCGCGCGACGTCCGACAGACAACTGGTGCGGCCAGAACTGGCCGAAGCCAGTGTAGCACCGCGGGTGCGGCAAGCGATATTGGAGGGATTGCGCGCCAACGGCGGCGGCCATCTGGGCGGCACCTTGAGTTGCGTCGAGATCCTGCTCGCGCTGTTCGCCGCGCGTGCGATGGCGGCGCTCGACGAAGGCGGCGACGCGCTGCTGCTGTCGAAAGGGCATGCGAGCATGGCGCTTTATGCCGTGTTGCAGCAGGCCGGTGTCGACCTGGGTCCGCTCGACAGGTTCGGCACGGTTGGCTCCCCGCTGCAAGGTCATCCCGATCGCACCCGGCTGGCCTGCATGGATTTTTCATCGGGCGCGCTGGGCCAGGGCGTCGCCGTCGGGCTGGGGATGGCCCTCGCGCGGCGGACGCGCCACGTGTGGGTGGTGCTCGGCGACGGCGAATGCCAGGAAGGCATGGTGTGGGAGGCCGTGATGCTGGCGGCCCGCTACGGCGTGTCGAACCTGCACGTGGTCGTGGATCTCAATGGCGAACAGGAATGCGGCTGGGCCCATGACGCGCGGCTGGATGCCACGCCCTTGCCGGACGCGCTCGCCAAGTGGCGGTCATTCGGCTGGACCGCCGATGAGGTGGATGGGCACGACGTCGATGCGTTGATCGACGCTGCGCGCGCCCAGGTCGAAGGTTCCCGGCGTGGGCCCACCGTCGTGCTGGCGCGCACGGTCAAAGGTCGGAACCTCGGGCTCGAACTCGATCGCTTCCGTCGCCATTGCACGCAATTGTCGGGAGACGAATGGGCGCGCGTCGCGGGTTCGTTCCCTGTTCCGGATCGATGAGGGGCTTGCGGTATGGAGCGACTGGCGCTGATGATCGTCGACGCGCTGCGGAGAACAGCCGAGCAGTGTCACTCGGGCTTGCATGCGATCGGGTTCGTCGTCGTCGCGCCCGATCCTCTCGCGATGAACGGGCGCGCGTCGCGGATTCCCTCCAGGCCACGGATCGATGGGAGGCTTGCCACATGAAACGACTGGCGCTGACAATCGTCGACGCGCTGCGGAGAACAGCCGAGCAGTGTCACTCGGGCTCGCATGCGGTCGGGTTCGTCGTCGTCGCGCCCGATCCTCTCGCGATGAACGGGCGCGTCGCGGATTCCCTCCAGGCCACGGATCGATGGGAGGCTTGCCACATGAAACGACTGGCGCTGACAATCGTCGACGCGCTGCGGAGAACAGCCGAGCAGTGTCACTCGGGCTCGCATGCGATCGGGTTCGTCGGCGTCGCGCCCGATCCTCTCGCGATGAACAGGCGCGCGTCGCGGATTCCCTCCAGGCCACGGATCGATGGGAGGCTTGCCACATGAAACGACTGGCGCTGACGATCGTCGACGCGCTGCGGAGAACAGCCGAGCAGTGTCACTCGGGCTTGCATGCGATCGGGGTTCGTCGGCGTCGCGCCCGATCCTCTCGCGATGAACGGGCGCGCGTCGCGGATTCCCTCCAGGCCACGGATCGATGGGAGGCTTGCCACATGAAACGACTGGCGCTGACAATCGTCGACGCGCTGCGGAGAACAGCCGAGCAGTGTCACTCGGGCTCGCATGCGGTCGGGTTCGTCGTCGTCGCGCCCGATCCTCTCGCGATGAACGGGCGCGCGTCGCGGATTCCCTCCAGGCCACGGATCGATGGGAGGCTTGCCACATGAAACGACTGGCGCTGACAATCGTCGACGCGCTGCGGAGAACAGCCGAGCAGTGTCACTCGGGCTCGCATGCGATCGGGTTCGTCGGCGTCGCGCCCGATCCTCTCGCGATGAACAGGCGCGCGTCGCGGATTCCCTCCAGGCCACGGATCGATGGGAGGCTTGCCACATGAAACGACTGGCGCTGACGATCGTCGACGCGCTGCGGAGAACAGCCGAGCAGCGCCACTCGGGCTCGCACGCGGTCGGGTTCGTCGTCATCGCGCCCGATCCTCTCGCGATGAACGGGCGCGCGTCGCGGATTCCCTCCAGGCCACGGATCGATGGGAGGCTTGCCACATGAAACGACTGGCGCTGACGATCGTCGACGCGCTGCGAAGGAAAGCGGAACAAAGCGATCGCATCTGGGTGCTCGACGGCGACCTGGGCGACTCGTACGGCTTGTACGACCCGCAGGGGCGACCCGTGTTTGCCCGGTTCGTCCAGGCCGGCATCGCAGAGCAAGCGCTCATCGGCGTCGCGGCCGGGTTGGCCGCGACCGGGCAATGGCCCTGGGTGTTCTCGTTCAGCGCTTTCCTGTGTCATCGAGGCGCGGATCAGATCCGCACCTGCGTCGCGTCGCAGGGGCTGCCCGTCGTGATGATCGGTTCGCACGCGGGCGCGGCGAGCGGCGCCAACGGCGCGAGCCATGCCAGCCTGTCGGATCTCGGCGTCCTCGCCTCCATCGGCGGCGTGGATCTCTGGGCGCCCGCGGACGCCGCCGACGTCGAACGGGCTGTCGAATCGCTGACCGCCTCGCCCCGCCCCGCCTACGTGAGAACGAGCCGGGAACCGGTCGGCGACCTGGGGCTGCCGCCGGGCGTCGTGCGCAGCAACGGCGTGGCCGGCAAGACCGTTCTGCTGTCCTGCGGATATGCATCGCACTGGGCGCAGGAGGCCGTGCAGGCGCTGGCGGCCAATGGCGCGCCGATCCCGTGGCGACATATCGCGCAGCTCGGCGACGCCGCGCTGGCGCATTGGATCACGAGCGAGCCGCGCCTGCGCGCCATCGTCGTCCTTGAAGACCACGGGCCGATCGGCGGCCTGGCCGACACCGTTCGCAGGGTCGCCCCGCCCGGCATCACCGTCCGCGCCCTGTCGTGGCCGTCGGGATGGCACGGCGAATCGGGCGCTGTCGCCGATCTGAGGCGCGCGCATGGTCTGGACACGGATGCCCTCGTGCGCCGCATAAAGGAAAACATGACGTGAAAGCGCATGCACACCCCCGCGCGACCCTCGCGAAAATTCTCGATCCGATCTCGGTCGACGCGTTTCTGCGCGAATCCTTCGGCAAACGCCCGCTCCTGATTCGCGGCCAACCGGGAAAATTCGATTTCCTGATGAAGCCGGCGAACGTGATCTTCGGATTGGACAAGGTGACCGAGATTCGCTGCGTATTCGGCGGATTGAAGCAGGCGACCATCAGCCCCGCCGACATACGGGAAATGTATGAGGCGGGGGCCACCATTTGCGTGACGGACCTGCAGCTCGCGCACCGCTCCCTGCAAACGGCGGCGCGCCGGGTCCGGCGCGAGATCGGCTTCGCCGGGCGGGTCGATTTCCGCGCGTATCTGTCGCCGCCGTCCTCGGGCTTCGACTTTCACTACGACGCGAGAACCGCCACCACGCTGCAACTCGACGGCGAGAAGACCTGGTGGTACGCCACGTCGCCCCACACGCTGTTTCCGACCGAAAATTCGGCGCGCACCGACATGGCCGCCGTGCATCGGGCCGTCGCACGGCAAAAGATTCGCAAGGTGACGCTCCATCCGGGCGACCTGCTATGCCTGCCGCCCGGCCTGTGGCACAAGGCGCGGGCGGGCGACGGCGGATCGCTCGCGCTGAACATGGCGTTCAACCACGGCGGCGCGACCGTGGGCGACGTACTGGTCGATGCGCTGAAAGCGTCGCTCGCCGACGTGCCGGGCGCGTCGCTGCCGTTCCTGACCGGCGCGGGCCACACCGACGCCGTCGAGCTTGAACCGCACCTCGCGGCGTGCATCGCCGCGCTGCGGGACACGCTCGCGTCGTTCGACAGCAAGCGCCTCGCGCCGCATCTCGCCGGCGTCGCGGACGAAGCCGGACGCACCTGACCACGAAGCCGCGATGCGCGACGCCGCCCTCGACGAAGACCGCCTGAACGCCACGCTGACCCTCGTCGCGGATGCGACGCGCGTCGCCCATTCCGGCTCGACGCTCTGGGATCATCTGCTGGGAACCTACGAGGTGCTGTCGGGGTGGGGAGCCGATCCCGACATCCGTCTCGCCGGCCTGATTCACAGCATCTACTCGACCCAGTACTTTCGTCATCGCGTCATCGCGCCGCGCGAACGCGACAAGGTTGCGAAAGTCGTCGGTCAACGGGCCGAGACGCTCGCCCATGCGTTTTGCGTCCTCGATCGAGACAGTCTTCGCGGGACCTCCGCGCGCCTCGGACGCGCGTCGGCGCGCGAGCCGCTGCGCATACGGATGCACGTGGGCGACGGCGAACTACGCGTATCGGCCGCGCAATGCCGCGCATTGCGGCTGCTCGATCTCGCCAACGAAGCCGAGCAACGGCGCACCCTGCTTCAGATCCATGTGCCGTGGTTGTCGAGCGTATGCGAAGGATTTCGAAGCATCGGCTTCGTGCCGCGATCGTTCCTCCACGCGCCCAGCATCAGCGATGTACAGGAACGCCGCTTGTCCACGCTGTATGAACAGGCGCTCGCGGCTCCGGCCAGCCATGCCGCGCAGGCGCTCAGGAGCTGCATCCAGCTTGCCCCCCAATGCGCGGAGCCGAGGTTCCTGCTGTCCGCCTGGCGACTGCAGGCGGGCGATTTTCACGCCGCCTATGTGGAGGCCGCGATGGGCATCGCCAATCTCGACGGCTGGGGCGCGCCGTGGGATGCACGAATTCCCGCTCACGCGTGGCGCTTCCTAGGCGAACAACTCGGCATGGCTGCGCGCGCAACGAACCGCAATACGCCCGATATCTACACGCAGATCCTGAGCCGTATTCGCCGATGAGCCCGAGCACGCCGATTCGCTTCGGCCCGCGCATCGCGTCATCGACGAAGCGGCGCTGCCGGATCTTGCCGCACGCGACAGATCCCCCTGCGCGGCCGCCTCTCCCTCGGCCGCGAACACGCCTCACAGAAAAGGTTCGAGCTCGACCGCTGTCTCGGCGAAACGCTCGGCGAGGAAATCGAGCAATGCACGCACGCGCGGCGCCAGGAACCGGCTGCGCTGGAACAGCGCATTGACGGGTGCGTCCGGGCTACGCCAGTCCGGCAGCAGCACGCCGAGCCGACCCGCCCGTAGATCAGCGTGCACATCCCACAACGACTTCATCACCACGCCACGGCCCTCCAGCGCCCATTCGCGCGCAATCGCGCCGTCGTTCGTCTCCCATGCGCGGCTTTCCGGCGCCTGGAATGCGACCGTCTCGCCATGCCGCGTGAAGCGCCACGCGTTTGCCGGGAGCCCCGACGACAGGATGAAGTCCAGCCGCGCCAGCTCGTCCGGATGATCCGGCGCGCCGTGCGCTGCGATATAGGCGGGCGACGCGCACAACACGCGCCGGTTCGCCGCCAGCCGCTTCGCCACCATCGAACTGTCCGGCGGATTTCCGAAGCGGATCGCAAGATCGATGTCGTCGTGCAGGAGATGCGAGAGTTGGTCGGACAAGGTCAGCGCAATGCGGATGTCCGGATGACGCTCCGCGAAGGCCTCGAGCCAGCGCCGCAGGGTACCGCGCCCGAAGTCCGACGTCGCGGAAACGCGCAACTTTCCGCCGATCGACGCACGCCCCGCCTGCAGGGCGGCACGCGCGTCGTCGAGGGTCTGCAGCGCGTGCTGGCAGTGCGCAAGATAGACGCGCCCCTCGTCGGTCAGGCGGAGCTTGCGTGTCGTGCGCTCGAACAACTGCGTACTCAGCGCGGCTTCGAGCCGCACCAGCCTCGCGCTCGCGGCCGCGGGCGACAGGCCCAGCTTCCGGCCCGCGGCGGAAAGACTGCCCTGGCCGGCTGCCTCGACGAACATTCGGATGTCGCCGAGGTTATCCGTGCTCAGGTGTTCTATACCGGGATTGGGCATGATCGACTGCCTCGGGGGGCGACTTCATTCGGGAAAGGGCGGCACCTGGGCCGGCGGCGCACGACTGTATCACCATCCCCCTCCCCCTTCATGAAACGGCCCATGCACGCAGCAGACCGGTCACGGCCGCCGCTCACATCTTGACGACGCCCACCTGCTGAAGGAACGTCAGGATGTCTTCGAGGTGCCAGTTTTCCGCGATCTGGCCATTCCGGATCCGGTAGATATCGGTGGCGATGAAATCGACCGGCTGCCCGTGGCCTTGGACGTCCTTCAGCTTCCCGGTGAAATGCCCCGTGAAGCGCAAATGCGTGATCACGCGATCCCCTGCCACGATCATCTGCTTCACCTCGCAACGCACATCGGGCACCGCGCCGCGAAAGAACTTCGATGCCGCGAGCGCCCCGGCGATGCCCTGCGGGCGCCCGGGCGGCAACGTCCGATCGGTGAAGTCGGGCGCGAGCGCGGCGCGCGCCTGCGCTTCGTCGCCCGTCGACCAGAACGTGTCGTAGGTCCGCGCCGCGAGTATCTGCTGCTCGACCTGGCCGGCCGGCAGGCTCTGATCGACGATGAGTACCTCCGGCTGCACGAGGTCGTCGCCTGCGGCATGCGCGGGCGCGATCAGCGCGGATGGAACGAGGGCGGCGGCAGCCAGTGCGCGCATGCGGCGGGCGATCGGGAAACGAATGCTCATGGGTTCTCCGGACACGATGAAAAAGTAGGGGGGAATCTGCTCGGATCGAGCGTCTTTCCGGTTGCGTCGTCATCACGCCTGCCGGCGCGCGTCGACGGCGCGCGACGTGACGAATTCGACGTTCACGCCGGGGACGACGGAGACGAACACCTGCACTTCGCCGGACAACGGGACTTCGCTGACGCGGTATCGGAAGCCGTGCGCTTGCAGACGCGTGAACAGCGCCTGCCACTCGCCGCGCGCCTGAATCCGCATCGCGACGTGATCGATGCGCGACGCCGACGGCGGCAGGGTGGCGCGCGTGACGTGAATGACCGGCCGGCCGTCGAGATAGAGCCAATCGCCATCGACACGGAACGGAGGACGCCAACCCGTATCCAGGCCGACCACGACATTGAAAAAGCGCCGAACGCTTTCGATGTCGGTGGTCACGATCGTAGCGTGATCGAGTTGCATGTCGGGGCTTCACGAGTTCAAAGTGCAGTGATTCTGAGTGTCGGAACTCCCGTCGACAATGGGCCGGATGATTGAAGGATCTTCAATGTGGCTGGAAGAGTCGGCAAGATCGAAGCGTCGTGGATGCTGATGAGGGCGGCTGACCGGGGAAACCGGTGGGGCGAGAGGCGGGTAGGAGGGGTGCACGCGAGACGGGAAACCGCTCGATGCTTCAGGCGTGAGAGGTGCAGGAGACGTCCGTTACTGCGGGCGGAGGAAGCGCTGCTTCATGGCTGCGCGCGCAACGAACCGGACGTCGCCCGCGATTCATCGCCCGGTCCTGATCCGGGTCGGGCGGTGTTATGGGGAACTGAGAGAATTCTGGCGCGCAAAAAGCAAAACCCCCGCCGGATGGGCGGGGGTTTTGGCAGAGGGAGCCTGACGATTACCTACTTTCACACGGGCAATCCGCACTATCATCGGCGTAGAGTCGTTTCACGGTCCTGTTCGGGATGGGAAGGGGTGGGACCGACTCGCTATGGTCATCAGGCAAAGAGGGTTGTCGCGCTGCTTCGCAACGCGACCAATCCGGGAAGAAGCAGTAATTTTGGGGTTGTGAGGTTGTATCTCACACGTACGCGGTACTTCAACCGTCGTACATCGAGTGCCTTGCACTCGACGCTCGATGCTCGTCTGCGCTGAAGCGCTGACGTGCATCGAGACAGACTTGTTATAGGATCAAGCCTTACGGGCAATTAGTATCAGTTAGCTGAACGCATTACTGCGCTTACACACCTGACCTATCAACGTCCTGGTCTCGAACGACCCTTCAAGGAGGTCAAGCCTCCAGGGATATCTCATCTCAAGGCGAGTTTCCCGCTTAGATGCTTTCAGCGGTTATCTCTTCCGAACATAGCTACCCGGCGATGCCACTGGCGTGACAACCGGTACACCAGAGGTTCGTCCACTCCGGTCCTCTCGTACTAGGAGCAGCCCCCTTCAAATATCCAACGCCCACGGCAGATAGGGACCAAACTGTCTCACGACGTTTTAAACCCAGCTCACGTACCTCTTTAAATGGCGAACAGCCATACCCTTGGGACCGGCTACAGCCCCAGGATGAGATGAGCCGACATCGAGGTGCCAAACACCGCCGTCGATATGAACTCTTGGGCGGTATCAGCCTGTTATCCCCAGAGTACCTTTTATCCGTTGAGCGATGGCCCTTCCATACAGAACCACCGGATCACTATGACCTGCTTTCGCACCTGCTCGACTTGTCGGTCTCGCAGTTAAGCACGCTTATGCCATTGCACTATCAGCACGATTTCCGACCGTACCTAGCGTACCTTCGTACTCCTCCGTTACGCTTTGGGAGGAGACCGCCCCAGTCAAACTGCCTACCATGCACTGTCCCCGATCCGGATCACGGACCAAGGTTAGAACCTCAAACAAACCAGGGTGGTATTTCAGGACGGCTCCACCGAAACTAGCGTTCCGGTTTCATAGCCTCCCACCTATCCTACAGATCGGTTCAAAGTCCAATGCAAAGCTACAGTAAAGGTTCATGGGGTCTTTCCGTCTAGCCGCGGGTAGATTGCATCATCACAAACACTTCAACTTCGCTGAGTCTCGGGAGGAGACAGTGTGGCCATCGTTACGCCATTCGTGCAGGTCGGAACTTACCCGACAAGGAATTTCGCTACCTTAGGACCGTTATAGTTACGGCCGCCGTTTACCGGGACTTCAATCAAGAGCTTGCACCCCATCATTTAATCTTCCGGCACCGGGCAGGCGTCACACCTATACGTCCACTTTCGTGTTTGCAGAGTGCTGTGTTTTTATTAAACAGTCGCAGCCACCAGTTTATTGCAACCCCTTCACCCTTTGCCCGCAGGGGCATCAAGCTACAAGGGCGTACCTTATCCCGAAGTTACGGTACCAATTTGCCGAGTTCCTTCTCCCGAGTTCTCTCAAGCGCCTTAGAATACTCATCTCGCCCACCTGTGTCGGTTTGCGGTACGGTCATTGTTAAACTGAAGCTTAGAGGCTTTTCTTGGAACCACTTCCAATTGCTTCGCTTCCTAAGAAGCTCGCGCCACACCCTTGAATTCTGCACCCGGATTTGCCTAAGTGCCTTCTCCAATGCAGCGACCGGGACTTCCAACACCCGGACAACCTTCCGCGATCCGTCCCCCCATCGCATTTAACAATGGTGCAGGAATATTGACCTGCTTCCCATCAGCTACGCATTTCTGCCTCGCCTTAGGGGCCGACTCACCCTACGCCGATGAACGTTGCGTAGGAAACCTTGGGCTTACGGCGAGGGGGCCTTTCACCCCCTTTATCGCTACTCATGTCAGCATTCGCACTTCCGATACCTCCAGCACGCTTTTCAACGCACCTTCGCAGGCTTACGGAACGCTCTCCTACCATGCACACTAGTGTGCATCCGCAGCTTCGGTATATAGCTTAGCCCCGTTACATCTTCCGCGCAGGACGACTCGATCAGTGAGCTATTACGCTTTCTTTAAAGGGTGGCTGCTTCTAAGCCAACCTCCTGACTGTTTTAGCCTTCCCACTTCGTTTCCCACTTAGCTATATTTGGGGACCTTAGCTGGCGGTCTGGGTTGTTTCCCTCTTGACACCGGACGTTAGCACCCGATGTCTGTCTCCCGTGATTGCACTCTTCGGTATTCGGAGTTTGCTATGGCGGGGTAATCTGCAATAGACCCCCCAACCATGACAGTGCTCTACCCCCGAAGGTGAGACACGAGGCACTACCTAAATAGTTTTCGGAGAGAACCAGCTATTTCCAAGTTTGTTTAGCCTTTCACCCCTATCCACAGCTCATCCCCTAACTTTTCAACGTTAGTGGGTTCGGACCTCCAGTACGTGTTACCGCACCTTCATCCTGGCCATGGATAGATCACTTGGTTTCGGGTCTACGCCCAGCAACTGAACGCCCTATTCGGACTCGCTTTCGCTACGCCTGCCCTATACGGTTAAGCTTGCTACTGAACGTAAGTCGCTGACCCATTATACAAAAGGTACGCCGTCACCCGTTTCCAGGCTCCGACTGTTTGTATGCATGCGGTTTCAGGATCTATTTCACTCCCCTCCCGGGGTTCTTTTCGCCTTTCCCTCACGGTACTGGTTCACTATCGGTCGATCACGAGTATTTAGCCTTGGAGGATGGTCCCCCCATCTTCAGACAGGATTTCACGTGTCCCGCCCTACTTTTCGTACACTTAGTTCTTTCTCGCTGTTTTCGTCTACAGGGCTATCACCTGCTATGGCCGCACTTTCCAGAGCGTTCGACTAACAACAAAAATAAAGAGTACAGGCTGATCCCATTTCGCTCGCCACTACTTTGGGAATCTCGGTTGATTTCTTTTCCTGCGGTTACTTAGATGTTTCAGTTCACCGCGTTCGCTTCGCATAGCCTATGTATTCAGCTATGGATACTCCAGAAGGAGTGGGTTTCCCCATTCGGACATCTACGGATCAATGCTTGTTTGCCAGCTCCCCGTAGCTTTTCGCAGGCTACCGCGTCCTTCATCGCCTGTGATCGCCAAGGCATCCACCACATGCACTTATTCGCTTGACCCTATAACGAGTCTGTCTCGTCTTTCGACTTACAGTCGTTACAGGTTGAGTTCTCGCGTTGTGCCGTATTCCAATTGAGCCGAACATGAAGTTCGAATCATCTTGAGATACATCGATACAATCACAACCCGGATAGTTTCCACGTCCATCTCAAGACGCTTCCGCTATCCAAATTACTTACTTCTTCCAGATTGTTAAAGAACGACAGCCGATATGGTGTTACTCATATCACTCTGACTGGCTCAATCGCCAATGAAAAAAGACTCGAACCAACCTCGTTCGAATATTTATCATTAACGATTAGATAAAGCGGCCGGCATTGTAACCGGTTTCGCTGCAGAGTGCGAGTCTGTCTTGATCAACAGCCGATAAGCGTGAGCGCTCAACTTTGTGCGAAGCTCGAGAAAGGAGGTGATCCAGCCGCACCTTCCGATACGGCTACCTTGTTACGACTTCACCCCAGTCATGAATCCTACCGTGGTGACCGTCCTCCTTGCGGTTAGACTAGCCACTTCTGGTAAAACCCACTCCCATGGTGTGACGGGCGGTGTGTACAAGACCCGGGAACGTATTCACCGCGGCATGCTGATCCGCGATTACTAGCGATTCCAGCTTCATGCACTCGAGTTGCAGAGTGCAATCCGGACTACGATCGGTTTTCTGGGATTAGCTCCCCCCTCGCGGGTTGGCAACCCTCTGTTCCGACCATTGTATGACGTGTGAAGCCCTACCCATAAGGGCCATGAGGACTTGACGTCATCCCCACCTTCCTCCGGTTTGTCACCGGCAGTCTCCTTAGAGTGCTCTTGCGTAGCAACTAAGGACAAGGGTTGCGCTCGTTGCGGGACTTAACCCAACATCTCACGACACGAGCTGACGACAGCCATGCAGCACCTGTGTATCGGTTCTCTTTCGAGCACTCCCGAATCTCTTCAGGATTCCGACCATGTCAAGGGTAGGTAAGGTTTTTCGCGTTGCATCGAATTAATCCACATCATCCACCGCTTGTGCGGGTCCCCGTCAATTCCTTTGAGTTTTAATCTTGCGACCGTACTCCCCAGGCGGTCAACTTCACGCGTTAGCTACGTTACTAAGGAAATGAATCCCCAACAACTAGTTGACATCGTTTAGGGCGTGGACTACCAGGGTATCTAATCCTGTTTGCTCCCCACGCTTTCGTGCATGAGCGTCAGTATTGGCCCAGGGGGCTGCCTTCGCCATCGGTATTCCTCCACATCTCTACGCATTTCACTGCTACGTGGAATTCTACCCCTCTGCCATACTCTAGCTTGCCAGTCACAAATGCAGTTCCCAGGTTAAGCCCGGGGATTTCACATCTGTCTTAACAAACCGCCTGCGCACGCTTTACGCCCAGTAATTCCGATTAACGCTCGCACCCTACGTATTACCGCGGCTGCTGGCACGTAGTTAGCCGGTGCTTATTCTTCCGGTACCGTCATCCCCCCGGGGTATTAGCCCAAAGGATTTCTTTCCGGACAAAAGTGCTTTACAACCCGAAGGCCTTCTTCACACACGCGGCATTGCTGGATCAGGGTTTCCCCCATTGTCCAAAATTCCCCACTGCTGCCTCCCGTAGGAGTCTGGGCCGTGTCTCAGTCCCAGTGTGGCTGATCGTCCTCTCAGACCAGCTACTGATCGTCGCCTTGGTAGGCCTTTACCCCACCAACTAGCTAATCAGCCATCGGCCAACCCTATAGCGCGAGGTCCGAAGATCCCCCGCTTTCATCCGTAGATCGTATGCGGTATTAATCCGGCTTTCGCCGGGCTATCCCCCACTACAGGACATGTTCCGATGTATTACTCACCCGTTCGCCACTCGCCACCAGGTGCAAGCACCCGTGCTGCCGTTCGACTTGCATGTGTAAGGCATGCCGCCAGCGTTCAATCTGAGCCAGGATCAAACTCTTCAGTTCAATACCTGTTACTGTTTTTCGGTTTCGTTAGAAACCGGTCGCTCACTCAAAGCTGACAGGTATATGAATTGCTTCATAAACCTGACTTACTTTAGTGTGAGACTCTTGATACTTTTGCTTAATCCGATCCGAAGATCAGACTCGCATCCCATCAAGCGCCCACACTTATCGGCTGTTAATTTTTAAAGATCGCATCGCTTAAAACTGCTTCGTTTTTCGCGTTCCTCATCAGAGGAGGAGGCGAATTATGTTGTCCGCCCGCAAAGTCGTCAAGCACTTTTTGAAAAAACTTTTTGATTGATTGAATTCGCTGCGGATTAAAACCGATCGCCCCGGCAATAATCGCCATGAAATCAAGGTCGTAGCGGAGGAAATCGGGGCCGGCACACCGTCTCCGCCAAGTCCCCATCGGGTCGACCACCGGGCGCACTGCCTTCGGCGCGGCCCGACATGCCTCGGGCAGCGCACCTCCTCCGGCATGTGCCCCCTTGAGATGAAATACGCCAACACTATAATTTCAAAGGCGGATTCGCCGTCGGAAGCGCGTCCCGGGTCCGCCGGGAAGAGGAGACGGGATGCTGCCCCGACCGTTCGGCCCGCCGAGATATGATGTCTGATCATTCCCGCCGACCCCGTTGTTTCCCTATCGGCCGGGCTCTTCCTCGCCAACCAGGCACATGCACAGGAGCGATGCATGTCGGACGACCTGCCCTTCACCGAAAATCAACTGCTGGCCGCGCTGCCGGAAAGCGAGCGCACTCGCCTCGCGCCCCACCTGACACGCGTTGAAATGCCCTTGGGGCAAGTTCTGTACGAGTCGGGCGGCCAGCTCCATCACGTCTATTTCCCGACTTCCTCGATCGTTTCCTTGCTGTATGTGATGGAGGACGGCTCGTCCGCGGAAATCGCGATCGTCGGCTACGAGGGCGTGATCGGCGTATCGCTGTTCATGGGGGGCGAGACCACCCCGAGCCGGGCCGTCGTACAAAGCGCCGGGCAGGCCTATCGACTCGAGTCGAGCATCCTGAAAGAAGAATTCCGGCGCGGCAACACGATGCAGCGCTTGCTGTTGCGATACACGCAGGCGCTCATCACCCAGATGGCCCAGACCGCGGTGTGCAACCGGCATCACTCGATCGACCAGCAATTGTGCCGCTGGCTGTTGCTGAGCCTCGACCGCCTCTCCTCGAACAAGCTGCGCATGACGCAGGAACTGATCGCCAACATGCTGGGCGTACGTCGTTCGGGGGTGACGGAAGCGGCGCTGAAACTGCAGAACGCCGGCCTCATCCGCTACAACTATGGTCATATCGAGGTGCTGGATCGGCCCGGGCTCGAAAAGCGCGTGTGCGAATGCTACGGCGTGGTCAAGCGCGAATTCGACCGCCTGCTGCCCGACCTGAAGCAACTCTAGCCATCACTGCACGGCACCGTACCGATTTTCTCCGCCTGCGCGTCCATCCTTTCCATGACGCACGGCTGGCTGTTGCACCGCCGATGCGCGCCCGCGGCTACAGCGCGTTGGCCGCGCACACGCCTGATCCGGTTCGAGCACGCGAATCGCCCCGTCGACGCGCATCACCGGAGCCCCTTATGAGTGACCTCACGGCGAAAGATCTCGATTCGCCCCAGCCACGCTCGTACACCACGCGAGACAACGCAGCCCACGAAGCACAGTGCGCCGCGCTCACGCCCCCGACATTCGCGAATTCCGCGGAGAACGATTCGCCACGCACCGCGAGGCAACACAGGACCGATATGCGAAAGCGCCTGGGCATGGCCCGTCTATCGCACCGCTAGCGCATGCCGCTTACCGCACATGCCGGATCCATGCTCGATGGAGTCCGCGACGGATCGGTGCACATCAAGCATCAACCAGCACGCAGATCATCGCAGCGCAGCGCGTCATCATCCGTCGCCATCGATTCGTCATCCTGACATCTGCGAACGATATCGCGCCTCTGTCAACGCAGGCGCCGGGCTCGCGCACCGACCTCGCCTCCTGATGTTTCGCTTGCGCCGCCGCAGATAAGCGCGCACTGTAGGGTAGGCGCCCACCGTTGTCGGGCGCCAGCGCCCTCGAACCCACCGGCGCCAACCGTCGCTCGGTCAGGAGCACATCATGACCATCCCCACCCTCGAATACCGGGGATATGAACTCCGCACCCATGCGCGAAAATTGGCCCCGCCGTTCGGCGATCTCCTGGCGCCCGGTCCGCGGCGCTTCACCTCCATCGTGCGGATCGACACCCGTCCGCCCACTTCGGCGCTCGCGACGCGCTGCACCACCCTGCTCCACGACGACGCGCCGCAAACGGAGCAAGCTGCCCTCGATCCGGCCATCGAATTCGGCAAGGCCATCGTGGACGGCAAGATCGCCCCGCCAGCCCTTTGATCGAGCCGCAGGGTCCGGCTCAACGCGGCCTCACGGACAGGCAGCACACTTTGCTTTGGAGATGCCATGAAACGCTACACCATTCCCCTCACCGATCGACGCGACGAGACAACCCGCCAGAAGCAGCGTGAAGACCTCGCACGAGCCGATGTCGAACGTGCCCAGAAGCGCACCGATCAGGATGCCGGCATCGACTCCAACGCAAGCAAGTGGCGTTATTCCCGCCCCGACCATCGCACGAGTTGAGTCATACGGGGCGACGTCGGGCCGGTGGCGCCTCCCGTTGCGGCGTCGCCGCCCGGCATGCTGCCTGGCAGCCATTCCCACATCACGTATACCTGCGCAAGCGTGCCGAAAAAGCGGCAACGGCCTCGACGCCACTCTGTTCCGCGCAACGGCACCAATCCTGCAACTGAACCAGCAGCTGCGCGCGCGATGCGTGCGGCCACGTCCACAGCTCGCGCAGCGCCTCATACATATCCACGTACACGCGTATGCGCCGGTTGTCGTCGAGGCACGTCAGCGCGCGCAGGTCCGGCTTGGCCTGGCAATTCCATGCGCGGCGCATCCAGCGCCTCACGTCCATCACGACCGCCCGCCTGTCGTCACGGCTCAGGTTGCCGGCCCGGCCCAGCTCCCGCCAGCACGCGCGCTCGATCATGCGCGCATAGGCGGCCATCACCTCATAGCGGTTGCGCATGATCGCCTGCAGCGTCGCGTCGTCGAGCACGGCCTTGCCGCCCGTCGACAGATGCGGCTTCGGCGTCACCCGTCGGACGGTCGCCAGCCTCAGCGCCGCCAGCAGGCAGATGTACAACCAGCCGAGGTCGAATTCGAACCATCGATTCGAGAGCCGCGCGGATGACGCGTACGCGTGGTGATTGTTATGCAGTTCCTCTCCGCAGACCAGGATACCCAACGGGACGATATTGCTGCTCGCGTCCGGCGTGGCGAAATTCCGATAGCCCGTGAAATGGCCGCAGCCGTTGATCACGCCGCCGGCCCAGAACGGAATCCACATCATCTGGATCGCCCACATCGAGACCCCGGGCAGCCCGAACAGCACGACGTCGATCACGACCAGAAAGGCGACGCCGAGATTCGGATAACGGGTATAGACATGCCGTTCGAGCCAGTCGTCCGGCATTCCCGGCCCGTATCTGCGCAGCGTTTCCTCGTTGCCTGTCTCGTCCCGGTACAGTTCCGAGCCGCTGAACAGCACGGTCGCGAGCCCCCGGGTCCGCGGGCTGTGCGGATCGTCCGGCGTCTCGGTTCTCGCATGATGCTTGCGATGCACCGCCACCCATTGCGCGGTCAGCATGCCGGTCGTCAACCACAGCCAGAACCGGAAAAAATGACTGACGACGGGATGCAGATCCAGCGCCCGGTGAGCTTGGCTGCGATGCAGATACACCGTCACGCCGATGGTGGTGACGTGCGTAAGCGCAAGCAGCACCCAGAAAAGCTGCCACCCGGACAGACTCAACACCCCGTTTGCAAGCAAGGCCGACATGGCGATGTCCTCCCTGACCTTCCGATCCACGCCGCGTCGTGGCGGCGCACGCGTTCGCTGGCTTGCTGCGCGACGCGCGCAGCGAAAATCCTCGACGGGGCGTCTCCGGGACACGCGGGCCGTCTGCATGCATCGCTTCCTCGCGCCACGCGCCCGGGGACGGACGGAGAGCCCGGCGGGAACCCGAATCGGAGCAGACGGATCACGTCGATTCGCACGTCGCTCCGCTTCCGGCGGTGACAGGACGGCCCTCGCCACGCGGCGCGGACGGGCCCGCGACATGTTGGCAGGCCATCGCCACGATCGCATCCCGCGTCATATGCCGCGCGCGCGCCATCCGGTCGATGTCGAGCACGACGCATGCGGGCAGGCACAGCTCGATCCGCACCGAACTCGACGTCATGCCGGTCAGATCGAGGTCGATGAAGCGCCAGATTCCACCCCCCGTATCGAGCGCCAGCCCCTGCAGGATGGCCATGTCGGTGGTGGGCGGCGGGATAAGGCGCACACGTCCGTGATAGCAAGCCATGACCTGCCGCCCGGCAACCGCCTGCAATTCGTCGAACGAGCCGCCCTCCACGACAGCGTCCGGGAAATCCGGGAGCGTGCCGCCCAAGCGAGCCGGCCCCCGTCGGGTGATGTAGATGGGATATTTCATGCGTCACTCCTTGTTGCGAAACACGCCAGGCTTCATGCTGCGGCGCACCGGCCCGGCAAGTCGGTACGCTGCAGCACAGTCCGGGCAAACCATTTCGCGGCGCGCCCGCTCCTGCACCGTATCGCCTCGACCTGCGGCTCGCGCGCCGCCCGCCAACCGCGTACGACAACGTACCGATTCCCGCCATGCACCCGCGCATGCTCGCACCAGACGCCTCGCCCACGTTGAGCCCGACGTCGACGACGACGGCCGGGCATGCGGCAGGCACATCCCGCATGCGCCAAGTCGTCCTTACCTGATCGGAGCATCATCATGAATGCCATCACACTGGTACTGACCGCCGCATTCGTTCTCGCGGCATTCGCCGCCGGCGCGGCGGGCTACCTGTTCCTCGCGATTCCCCTCCTCCTCATCGCCGTACTCGTCGCGCTGTCCGTACGGGTCGCCAAAGTCTGGGAAAAATTCGTCATCCTTCGGATTGGAAAACTGCAGAGCGTCAAGGGCGCCGGCTTTTTCATGATCATTCCGATCATCGACGATATCGTCGCCGTCATCGACGAGCGGATTCAAACCACCGCGTTCAACGCGGAACAGGCGTTGACCAAGGACACCGTGCCCGTCAACGTCGACGCCGTGATCTTCTGGCACGTCCATGACGCGCAGAAAGCCGCGCTCGCCATCACCGACTACCGACAGGCCATCGATCGCATCGCGCAAACGTCGCTGCGCGAAATGATCGGCGCTTCGATGCTGGCCACGCTGCTGTCGGACCGCAAGGCCGCCGATTTGCACCTGTGCGAAGAAATCGGCCGGAAAACCATGGACTGGGGCATCACCGTCCGCTCGGTCGAAACCCGTGACGTCGCCATCCCGGTTGCGCTGCAGGATTCGATGTCGCGGCAGGCGCAGGCCGAACGCGAAAAGCAGGCGCGGGTCATCCTCGGTTCCGCGGAGGCCGAGATCGCGAGCAAGTTCGTCGAAGCGGCGCGGGTGTATGAAGATCATCCGGGCGCGCTTCAGCTGCGCGCGATGAACATCATCTACGAAACGACCAAGGAGCGCGGCGCGACGATCCTGATCCCAAGCTCGATGGTGGACAGCCTGAATCCCGCATTCGCGCTGGCGGTTGCCGGGTATGACACGACCGCCGCCACGCCGGGCCCCTCGCTCAAGACCGCCGCGTGATCGAATACCGGCCGCCGCCGCAGGCGACGCCTTGCGCAGCGTGCCCGGCCAGCGCCGCGCGAGCCGCGCTAACGCGCCCTGCTCCGCGACGATTTCCGTGCATGCTTTCGATGCGACTGCGCGACCACCATCCTGGTGACGCCGCCGATCGATGGCGGATCGCTGGCGGGAAACGTCGCCTCGACCGCCTCGTCGACATTGCGCTCGCTTTTGTCTGCATTCGTATGCTGCTCCCGGTATCTATTACGCATGATCGCCTCCACGGCACGTGACACGCCCCAGCATAGACCCGATCGGCAAAGCGCGTCACGCCCCGTCTCCATACGCAACAGCCATCGCATGCGCGCCGGCGTCCACTTTGTACGATGCCGTACCGCTTCGCTCATCCGTTCCGTATAAGGTGTTCGGCATGTGAGCCAGCAGGGCGACGCGAACGCTGATGGGATGCGGATGCGGTTCCAGCCGGCATGACGGCCGACGCATCGACGCGCCGCACATCGATCTGGCGAGGACATCATGCTACGAAGCATCAAGACACTGCGCGGAAACGCGATTCGCGCCAAGGACGGCGATATCGGGCACGTCGACCAAGCCTACTTCGACGACGATGACTGGTGCATACGCTACCTCGTGGTGGAAACGGGCGATTGGCTGCACGACAGGCAAGTGCTGATCTCGCCGTACTCCGTCAAGCGCGCCGATCCCGGCTCCGGCACGCTGCATGTCAATCTCACCCGGCAGCAGGTGCGGGACAGCCCGAATCTGGACACGCGCAAGCCGGTCTCGCGACAGCACGAGGCGGAATACCTGCGCTACTACAACTATCCGACCTACTGGGGAGGACCGAACCTGTGGGGAATGGGCGCGTACCCGGCCTACGACTCCGCCGGACTGTCGCTGGACAGCGAGGCGGGCAACCCGGTTCCCACTTTCGCGGCGCCCGCCAACGCGCCGTCGGATACGCATCTGCGCAGCACCGACGAAGTCAGGGGCTATCAACTCGAAGCCACGAACGGTCGCATCGGATCCGTGTGCGGCTTCATCTATGACGATGAAGCCTGGATCATTCGCTATCTGACGATCGATACGCGAAGCTGGTGGTCGATCGGCAAGAAAGTGCTGATCGCGACGCATTGGTTCGACCGGGTGGACTGGGCCGCGCAAACGGTATCCACCACGCTCACGCGCGACGCGGTCCGCAACAGCCCGGCATACGACGATTCGAAGCCGATCCACCGAGGCTACGAAATCGAGCTGCACAAGTTCTACGGCAAGCATGGCTATTGGTCGGATGCGGAAGCCGCGGAGCCGGTCGATATTCCATAGCCGGCCTCCGGCCGCGTGCATCCGTTGCCAGCCGCGCCCGGCATAGGTCCGTGCGGCGCACACGACCGCTTGACCGAAGCGTCGAAAGCCGCATCGATACGCAACCGTCGATCGGCCTTCACGTGGGATCGGTCGATACGTTCGGAGGGATCGCGGACACGGGCGAAACCCGCCGCGGCTCACGACAGTCGCTTTCCCGGGCGCCGGATGCGCCTCGCGGGGCACATTGCAGGCCGGGATGGGATGGCAATGCTCACGCATCCCGCTCATTGAAACAGTCCGCCGGGGATCCCACATTCACGCACATCCGGCTGCAAGGCCGGATTCGCCGCCGACCTCGCGGCGTCGCGCACCGGCCGCTTCCGCGCCATCGATCAAACACTTACCGGAGCATCGCCATGCCCGCATTCAAGCCCATCATTTCGGCCAGACAGTTCATCGAACTGGTCAATCGCCGTCTGCGCCTGCATCACGTGTTCAAGGCCGATATGAATGTATTTCTCGTCAGGCCCGCTGCCGCCAACGCACACGCCACCGAGTTCGATTACATGCCCCGGACGCGCAGAACGAACGGCGTGGTCAGTTCCGTCGTCGATCACGTGAAATCCCAGTTCTTCATCGAGCCCGATCTGCAACTCGCGTGTGTGCGGGGCGCGTTTCCATCATCCGGATAGACCCAGGCCGTCGACACATCATCCACGACGGACATAGCGCATCAAACAGCGGCTCTCGTCACGTCCGCCCCGCCCGCGCGGCCATCATCCTGCGCAGCAGGACTCCGCAGTCGGCGGTATTGCCACGCACTGGGTGAATCACGCCCAAAGCGCAACGGCGCGCGCCCCCTCGCTCCTTCCGTCGTTCCGCTCTGCAAGCCACGCATCGACATCGTGATTTTCTCCGGGCGTGCGATCGGGTTCGTGGATCGAATACTGGTCGCGCAATTGAGCCGGGTCGGCAAACCGGGCCTCGCCTGTCGTTGTACTGGAGGGATCCGATAAGCACCGGCCGGGCAAGGTCGTCGCCCGCTACATGCCATCGGCGGACACCGGCGAGCCAGGCCAGCTTGTCCGTGCAACCAACGCCACGCAGTGCCATCGGCTGCATGACATCGACAATCGGGCCTCCCGCATCGGAGTACGACTTCACGACGTCTCACGGCTCGCCCATACCGACAGAATTGACGGCGCTTGGCGACATCAGGTAGCGTCACGCCTCGGAATCAAGCACCGCAGCAGCAACACATCATCAATCGACTCAACGCTTGATCCTTGCTCATCCACGCATCGGCATCGCCCCAAGGCTCGATACGCGGGAATGAAAGCATAACGACAGCTTCCAGAATGCCTGGCATGCGCCCTTTTCCGGATCCCGACACATCCACCAAAGCACCGGAGGCTTCGCTGTCGACGTCAGCCCGAACCTCCATGCTTGACCAGCACACGCTCTATACAAACAACGTCGAGCCCACGGCCGGGATACTCGAATCCGTCAGGCTCCACACCGACACGACAACCATGCGGAGAACCACGTTGCCAAACCGAAACCTGATCGCGGCGCTGACAGCCGGCTTGTTTTGCGTCTCCAGCGCCCACGCAAGCTCGGACGACAGCTGCTATGCGCCCGCCACGCTCCGGCAAAGCGGCTACTCGTGCGGCGGCATGCCGATCCTGAGCCCCTCCAACGACACGCGCCTCAACGCAATGCTGCTCATGGTCGACAGCGGCAAGGTCGCGCAGTTGTTCCCGGATCCGAAAACCATCCCGCCGGACGACCGGGTGAACCGGATCATCGTGCCGTTCTCGTACGACTTCTCCGGATGGATCGACATCGGCCAGAAGCAGCCTGACACGGCCGACGGCGCGTCGGACGCCGATGCCTCCTCGAATCGATACGCCGACGGCGAAGGCAGCATCTGCCGCAGCATGAATACCGGCAACGACGCCTTCGGTGATGCACTGAACGCCGCCAAGGATCTCCCGCCCGACGAGGCCGCACGCCTGCGCGCCGCGCGCGTCGACATCGCCCAGAAGACCTGCGCCTCGGGCGGCGCCGGCGGCGCCTGGAAGAAGCCCCCTGGTCAAATCGCCGGTCGGGCTGCAGTTCGCGGCTTACCTCGACGGCGCGAACGCGTTCTACCGCTATGACTTCTTCGCCGCCAGCAAGGCTTTCGCCGGCGCATCGCTCAGCGCGAACCCCTGGTTGAAGGAAACCGGGCTCTATATGGCCGGGCGCGCGCAATTGAACGCCGCGCAGGCGCACGCATTCGACAACGACAGCCCGACGCCGTCGCGCGAACGCGTGACGAAGGTTTCGCTCGACGCCGCGAACACGGCCTTTCGCGCCTACTTGCGGGTTTATCCACAGGGACGCTATGCGGTCTCCGCGTCGGGCCTCCTGCGGCGCGTCGCGTGGCTCGGCGGCAATACCGCCCGGCAAGCGGACCTCTATGACCGGGCGTTCGCGCACTGGTCGCCCGCGGCATCGAATGTGCCGCTCATGCAGCAGCTCGCGAACGAACTCGACAGCAAGCTGCTGCTCGACCCGGCGCTCAACCCGGATCAGATTCATTCGCCCACGGTGCTCGCAACCGTCGACCTGATGCGCATGCGCACGTCGGGCAGCGACGACACGAGCAAGGACAAGCCGCTGGCGCTGGACGAATTGCAGGCGCAGAAGCCGCGCTTCGCCGGCGCTCCCGCGCTCCACGACTACTTGCTGGCCACCTGGTACGTCTATGTCGGCCATAAGCCGGATGCGGCGCTCGGCGTGCTGCCGCAAACGCCCGGCGCGCCGCTCAACTACTTCAACCTGAGCCAGCAGACGCTGCGCGCGTTCGCGCTGGAAGACAGCGGCCAGGGCGACAAGGCCCGGCAACTCTGGCGCGATCTGATCCCGCTCGCGAAATTCCGCTTCCAGCGCGAGGCGCTGGAACTCGCGCTCGCGATCAACCTGGAGCAGGCGGGCCTCGTCGACGAAGCCTTCGCCGACGATTCGCTCGTCCAGAACGCCGCGATTCGCGCGGTGCTGCTGCAACGCACGGCCAATGCGAACCTGCTGCGCGCGCAGGCGCAGAACAAGTCGGCCAGCGGCGCGCTGCGCAACGTTGCGCTGTACGCGCTGCTGTACAAGGAGCTCACGCGCGGGCATTACGCCGATTTCATCTCGGATGCCGCGCTGGTGCCCAACACGCCGTCCGCCGCGTTGAAGCCGTTCACGCTGCCCGGCGTGAAGAACGACGACGGCTATACCTGCCCGTCGGCGCGCGATATCGCGGCGACGCTGCAGCAGAATCCCGGCGACGCGAAGGGCCTGAACTGTCTCGCCGACTTCGTGCGGCTCCATCCGTCCGACGTCAGTCTCGAAGACACCTCGACGCCATCGCGGTCCGCCGGCGCCACACGCACGCCGCCGACGCTCGGCAGCGCGCCGACGCAATTCAAGGGTGCGCCGTACGAACGGATGCCGAGCTACGCGGCGGTGATGGACAACGCGCAGGCGAATCCCAACGATCGGGCCTATGCGCTCTTCCGGGCCATCAATTGCTATGCGCCGTCGGGAAGCAGCGACTGCGGCGGGAAGGAAGTGCCGAAGAGCGTCCGCAAGCATTGGTTCAATACGCTGAAGTCCAGCTATCCGGGCAGCCAATGGGCCCAGACGCTCAAGTACTACTGGTGAATCCGACGTGACGCGGGTCGTGTTCGCGGTTCTGCTGCTTTGCGCGCGTTTGGCGCTGGCCGGTACGGTCGATCCGGCGCAGTACGATGCGTACTGGTTATGGGCGGGCGTGAAGCCGCAGGCGGTCGTGCACCATGCGCGCGCCCTCTATGTGCTGCAAGGGCAGATCGAGGCGTCGCCCCGGGACGACGCGCAGGTGCGCTTCATCGCGCAGGGCGTCGCGGTGCCGCCCGCGCCGAACGCGCGCGTCTGGCTCGTCTATCGCGCGCATACGCTGCGCTGGACGCCGCGCGTCACGCAGATCATGCTGGCCCAGCTCGCGCGCTGGCGCGCGTCGGGCCGCATGATCGCGGGAATCCAGATCGACTTCGATGCGCGTACGCGTCATCTCCAGGACTATCTGGCGTTCCTGCGCGATCTGCGCGACACCCTGCCCGCCGATTGCCGATTGAGCATCACGGGGCTGCTCGACTGGAGCAGCAGAATCGATACGGATCAGGTCAATCAGCTCAGGGGGATCGTCGACGAGGTCGTCGTGCAGACCTATCAGGGACGCAGGACGATCCCGACTTATGCGGATTACCTTCCGCGCGTCGCAAGGCTGCAACTGCCGTTTCGCATCGGCGTGATCGAAGGGGGAGAGTGGGACGCGCCGCCGTATCTCGCGGCGAATCCGTGGTTCAGGGGGTATGTGGTGTTTTTGAAGAATGGGTGAGGGCGACAGAGAACCACGCCACTCAAGCCGCAGCGAGAATCCGGCGGTTATGAAACGAGCATCGAGAATTCGGAAGTTCGGAAGATATGAAACGACCAGGCATAGTGACAGGCATTGCGTTGCTCAATTTAATGGGTGCGTTATCGATGGTGTGGTCTTTCGACCGCCGAGTACACATTGGCGTTGATCCTGTTTTCCTGGGATCGGCCTTCCCTGTTCGATGGCAGTGGAATTGGGCCGTCGCCGATATTGGCCTCGCATTCGTAGCCACGGCCGGACTGTTTCGAGGCGGGAACCGGGCAAGATGGCTGTCGCTTGCCTTGAGCCTCTCCCTTTACATCCTCTCTGCGCCCATCGGAAATGTTTCCTTGCTTCCAAGCTTCCTCTTCGCACTCGCCGGAAGCACGTTCGCCTATTGGCTCGTTTTCTTCTCCTTGCCGTTCGAGCTTTATTTCACCCGCCCCAGAGGCAGCCTCCGACCTTCGCCATGCGCGGCGTGATCAACGCGCTCCTGCTCGTATTCGCCGTGTTCACGGCTCACTCGATCATCATGGGCGCGTTCCGGCGAACACGCTCGGCCGAGGTCGCCTGGATCGGCACGGGCATTTTCATCCTGCCTGTCTTGCTGATCACGCTCATCGTTCGCTGGCACCTGGAAACATCCTTACGCGAGATCTCGGTGTTCATGCTTTCAGTCGCCGTGTTTTTTGCCTATTCGATAAGCCACACCTTTCTTGCGCTGCGTTTTGCCTATTCAGACCAAGCGATGCCGTACTTCGGCTGGCTTCATGGCACGCTCTTGACGCTGGCGTTCGGCGCCGGCGGCCTTCTGCTGCTCGCCTACACCAGGAATCGTTACCGCGCTGCACCAGCGTAGCCGCACAGGTCGGGGAGTTGCCGGCGTATGCGTGATCGCGCGCCGGCTTACATCAATCGGGAGCTGGCCGGTGCATGGGCTGCCACAAAATGCGGCGAAAGCGCCCAAAAGGCTGCCACGGCGCAGCATGGGCGATCTACGCCCGGCGTGCGCATCCGCCTAGTCCGGCTCGAACAGTTCTTCGATCGTCTTGTTGAACAACCGGGAAATCGAGAACGCGAGCGTCAGGCTCGGATCGTATCGCCCGGTCTCGATGGCGTTCACCGTCTGCCGCGAAACCGACAGCCGATCCGCCACCTCCGCCTGCGACCAACCCAATTCGCGCCTGAGCGCTCGAAGATGATTGTTCATCGATAACGCCGGCGAACGACCAACAGGCCGGCTATCCACAGCACCGCCATGATCGGCCAGATCGCGAAGGTCGGCAGTTTCGGGAATCCGACGTTTTCAAGAAAGCCGTATCCGAACGTGGCGAGCGCGGTGCCTGCGAAAGCGAATGCGAGCGCCTCGAACTGGATCTTCCGCTGCAACTCGTCGTCCCGCCGCAACTGCCTCAATATCGCGACGACCACGAGGAACATCGGCGCACATGGGAGCAGTGCGATGACAAAGCGCCAGTCATCGGAGACTCGCATACCTTGCAGCACCCATATCGACGCGATCAGCACCACCACATACAGCAGCATTGCCGCGCTCAACTCGACGTAGTAGCGCGTGGCCGATTTCGAAGCCATCTTCCCCTCCGATATGTAAAGTATGCTTGACATGCTATCCACCGCCCCAGGCGGTGTCAAGTTTCCTTTACATTGCTGCTTGTCACGAGAAGGCATCGCGCATGGATACGGGGCCTAGCCGAGACTGGGATCGATCAGGAATTTCTCGCCGGTCGCCTTGCGATCGATCGCGCGCAGCACGTCGGGCTGCAGCACCTCGGCCAGGCCGATCGTGCGCGTGTAATGACTGGCGAAGGTGGTGGTCAGCTCGTCCGTCACGCGCCGGCGAAGACGCCGCGCGACCTCCGGGCCTGCCTTGCCCAGGTAGTTGAAGAGCAGCCAGGCCGATACGCTCCACGCGTAGCCGAATCCGCCCCGATTCAGCACGGTCGGCCCCGTGTCGAGGCTGCCGTAGATATAGAGATGCTTGAACACGGTCGAGCCGTAGCGGCTGTAGGCGCCCGGGGTCCGTGCGGCGGCGCGCTCCATCGCCCGCAGGATGTCGCTGCCGAGCGCTCCGCCGCCGATCGCATCGAACGCGATGGTTGCGCCGGTCTCGGCAATCGCGTCGGTCAGACGCGCGCTGAAGTCCTCGTCCTTGCTGTTGAGCACGTAGGTCGCGCCGATGCCTCGCAACATGGCGGCCTGCTCCTCGGAGCGCACGATATTGACGAGCGGGACGCCGTCGGCAAGACAGATCCGCTGCAGCATCTGGCCGAGGTTGGACGCGGCCGGGGTGTGGACGATCGCCTTGTGGCCCTCGCTGCGGGCGGTTTCAATGAAGCCCAGCGCCGTGAGCGGGTTGATGAACATCGACGCGCCGTCGGCCGCGCCGGCGCCCTCGGGCAGCACGTTCACGTTGTCCACGCCGATCTTGCGATAGTCGGCATACATGCCGCCGCCATACATCCCGACGCGTTTGCCCTGCAGGGCGGCCGCGTTCTTGCCGGCCGCCACGACCGTGCCCGCGCCTTCGTTGCCGACGGGCAGCGACTGGCTGATGCGGCCCGCGACGCCCGTCAGGCGCTCCGGCGGGACGGCGAGCGTGGACCGGGGCGCGGCGGCGCTGCCGGTCGACTCGATGCGGGAAAGATCAGCCGGTCCCAGCAGCAGGCCGATGTCGCTGGGGTTGATCGGCGTCGCTTCGATGCGGACGATGACTTCGTCATCACCCGGTTCCGTCAGTTCGACGTGCTCCAGAGACAAGGCCAGCGTGCCGTGCTCGTCGATCGTCGATCGCAGTTCGCGTCCGCTCCAGGACATGGTTCACCTCCGATGATGGATGGTCGGGCTTTCATCCGCATGACGAAAGCCCCGCAAGGGGAGTTTCGAAAACACATGTGCGTCGGAAACAGCGGCCAGCTTATCCCGAACCGGGCAGCGAATGCGCCTTGACTCAACGTAGACGCAGCCTCCCTCCCCCGCCCGAAATTTGCGCTATGGCTGTTCACGAATTGCGCATGAATGGAGCGCAATATCATGAGCACCCCCGCCACAGCTGATAGGCCGACGGCCGCCGCACCTGCGATGATCGACGTCGCGACCGCCAGCTTCGACCAGTTTTTCACGTCTCTGCACGACCCCGACACCTCCGCGCCCGTGTTGTCCGCGCGGCGCTACATCGCGGCCTTGAATATCGATCTGCGGACGCTGGCCAAGCAAGCGCACGTGCACCGCAATACGGTGGCTCGCGCGCCGGAATCGGAATCGGAATCGGTTCAACAGTTTCTCCGCGAAGCGATCCGCGTGATCCGCGCCGCGACCGAGCTGTCCGGCGAGCTGCGCCGCGCGCTGTTCTGGTTCCGCAACGAACCGCTGGTCGTGTTCGATTACCAGACGGCCGAAACGCTGGTCGCAGCGGGGCGGGCGGACGACGTGCTGCGTTACGTCACGTCGCTGGAAGCCGGTGCGGCCGGATGATCCTCAAGCCGTTGAACGAGGTCATCGCCTACCGCATGCACCATGCCTGAATGGGCCGTCGCTCCCGCGAGCGGCGCCGGTGCGGCGACGCCCGGAGGCCGCGCGAGCCGGATCGGCACGCCGGCCCTCTACCTGGCGCTCGAGATTGCGACGGCAGTAGCCGAATACCAGCAACGCTCACTCTTGCCACCGCCCGGCACGCTGGTCAGCTATCGCGTCACGGCGGAGCCCGTCGTCGACTTAAATGCCTCAGGTCAGGGGGTTCCAGTCGACATCGACGCTTTGAGGCGACGCATGGATGAACCGCGAAGCAAAGCAGATCTCTCGTTTGTGCTGGAGTCGTGCACATATGTCCGAGCGAGCCGGAAAAGATACGAAGTCGTCGAGCGAAGATTACGCTGGCGCGCACTTTCTTAGAAGACTGACTGACAATTTTCTCCAGGATGGGGATGACCTCGCACACAGGCTCAGAAATTTCGCCTTTGATTCAAAGACAACATATCGAGACTGCGGACATCTTTTCGGAGAACCAACAGGAATTCAGCCGAGAAAAGTCCCCCACCCACCAGCCCCGTACCGGCACCCTCCCTGCAAACTGTACCGGTACTGTACCGCCGCTCCGGTCTAGACTTTCTCCTCACCCAAGCCACGAAAGCCTCAAGACGGAGAAGCACCATGGAGTACGCGACCCTGAGCGCCCTGCCCGCCGGCATACTGTTCGCGCTCGTCACGACCATCACCCCCCGGCCCCAACAACACGATGCTGCTCGCCTCCGGCGTCAATTTCGGCTTCCGCCGCACGCTGCCGCACATGTGCGGCATCAGCATCGGCGTCGCGATCCTGATGCTGTCGGTCGGCTTCGGCCTCGGCGAGGCGTTCCACCGCTTCCCGTTGCTCTATTCGACCCTCGAAATCGCCAGCGTCCTCTACCTGCTCTATCTCGCATGGCGCATCGGCACCTCCGGCGAGGTGCGCGTGAACAACGCCAAGGCGCGCCCGATGACCTTCCTCCAGGCCGTCGCGTTCCAGTGGGTCAACCCGAAAGCGTGGATGATGGTGCTCACGGCCGCGACCACCGTCCAGCTGTCCGTCGACTACGGCAGCAACTCGGCCTGGATGGCGCTCGTGTTCGTCTTCGTCGGATTCCCATGCATCAGCGTATGGGCCGCGTTCGGCCAGGGCCTGCGCGGCTTCCTCGCCGACCCGCGCCGGCTGCGCGCATTCAACGTGACGATGGCCGTCCTGCTCGTCCTGTCGCTGTATCCGCTGCTCGCGAAGCTCGCGTCCCACTGACGATACGCCGCCATTGTCGGCGCGACCGCCAAGGCGTACGCTCTCCTTCCGGGCGTCGGTTCGCCGCACGCGAACCCGCTCCGGCGGGAGAAGGCCGATGAAGACACTGCTCAGAGCCGGCGATCGCATCGAAGGTCTGCACTGGATCGCCGAATACCATCACCGCACGCACGACATCCGCATCCTGCGCGAACACACCGAAGTCGGCACTTACGGCGCGCCGGCCGCGCTGTTCGGCGACGAGGAGCGGATGGGCGCGGCGAACACCGCCGACCATCGCGGCCGCGAAGCGGCGTTGCGCGCCTATCTGCGCCACTTCGCCCGGGTCCATGACGCCGAGGAATAGCGCAGACGGTCGCGCCCGGTCTACGCGGTGCGGGTCGGCGCCTGCGAGGCGCCGTCGTCCCGCTGGGCCGTGCGCTTGACGAGCAGCGCGCCCGCCGCCACCAGCGCCGGCACGGCCAGCATCGAGAAAATGGTGCTGAATCCCAGTTGCGCCTGCAACAGCAGCCCGCCCGAGAACGCGCCCAGGATCCCGCCGAAGCGGCCGATGCCGAGCATCCACGCGACCCCGGTCGCGCGGCCGCTGGTCGGGTAAAACGCGGCCGCGAGCGTCGGCAGCGACGACTGCGCGCCGTTCATGCACACCCCCGCGACGAACACCACGCTCGCGAGCAGCGCCAGATGGCCGGCCTGCAACCCGACCAGCCACACGAACAGCCCCGTCAACACATAGGTTGCCGCAATCACGCGGTGCGGTTCGAAGCGGTCCATCAGCCAGCCGCAGGCGATCGCGCCGATCCCCCCGCCGAGCGGGAACAGCGCGGTCACGAGCGCGGCCTCGCGCACGGTGAAGCCGTTGTCGCGGATCAGCGTCGGCAGCCAGATCGTCAGCAGGTAGTAGACGAGCAGGCCCATGAAGTAGGTCAGCCACAGCATCAGCGTGCCGGTGCGGTAGCGCGGCGACATCACGACGGCCACGCCCGACTGGCGCTGGTCGCCGCGATCGTCGGGCAGCACGAAGCGCACGTTGTCGAGCGCGGCGTCGGGCGCGATCCGGCGCAGCACGGCCGCGATCCGTTCGGCCGGCGCGCCGCGCAGCACCATGAAGCGGATCGATTCGGGCAGCGCGATCAGCAGCGCGCCCAGCAGGAGCGGCGCCACGCCGCCGACCACGAACACGCTGCGCCAGCCGTACTCGGGAATCAACGCGGCGGCGACCAGCCCGCCCGCCGAGGAACCGAGCGTGAAGCCGCAGAACATCGTGTTGACGAGGAACGAACGCTTCGCATGCGGCGCGTACTCCGACATCAGCGTGGCCGCGTTCGGCATCGCCGCGCCAAGGCCCAGGCCGGTCAGGAGCCGCAGCACGGCCAGCGCGTTGACGGTCTGCGCGAACGCGCAAGCGATGCTGAACAGCCCGAATAGCATCACCGAGCCGACCAGCACCCGCTTGCGGCCGATCCGGTCCGCGAGCGGCCCCGCCGCCAGCGCGCCGAACGCGAGCCCCGCGAGCGCCGCGCTCATCACCGGCCCGAGCGCGGCCTTGGTCACGTGCCATTCCTGGCCGAGCGCGGGCGCGACGAAGCCGATCGCCGCGGTGTCGAAGCCGTCGGCCGCGACGATCAGGAAGCACAGGATCAGGATCAGCCATTGATACGGCGAGAAGCGCCGCTCGTCGATGAACTGCTGCACGTCGAGCGTGCGCATGGGTTGGGTCATGCTTGTCTCCGTCGATATTATTGGATCGTGCCGCGCCGGTACGTTGCCGGCAGGGTCGGAATGCACGCGCCGCGCGGGCCGGCCAGCCCGCGCGGCGCATGAGGAATCGCCGCCGCGTCAGGCCGCGTCTTGTTCGCTGAAAATCTTCTCGGCCAGGTGGAACGCGGAATTCGCCGCCGGCACCCCGCAATAGATCGCGGCCTGCAGCAGCACCTCCTTGATCTCGTCGCGCGTCACGCCGTTGTTGCGCGCCGCGCGCAGATGCAGCGCCAGCTCCTCCGCGCGATTGAGCGCCACCATCATCGCGATGGTCAGCAGGCTGCGCGTGTGGCGCGGCAGCCCGTCGCGGGTCCAGATCTCGCCCCACGCATAGCGCGTGATCAGGTCCTGGAATTCGGTCGTCACCGCGCTGCGGTTCGCGAGCGAGCGGTCGACATGCGCGTCGCCGAGCACCGCGCGCCGCACCGTCAGGCCGGCTTCGTATCGCTGTTCGTCATCCATCTCGCGTCTCCGCCTCAAGCCGTCAGGAAGTCGAGCAGCGCGCGGTTGAAGCCGTCGGCGCTCTCGATATTGGAAAGATGCGCGGCGTCGAACTCGACGTGGCGCGCGCCCGGAATCGCCTGCGCAAGCGCGCGGCCCAGGTCCGGCGGGGTCGACTGATCGTGCGCGCCGGTCACGACGAGCACCGGCCGCGCGATGCCCGTCACCTCCGCGCGCAGGTCGGCGGTGTTCAGCGCGTCGCAGTTCGCGGCGTAGCCGTGCCCGTCGGTGTGCCGGAAGATGTCGCGGATCACGTCGACGAGGCGCGGCTCGCGGTTGAAGAAACCCGGCGTGAACCAGCGCGGCAGCACCGCGTCGGCCAGCCCCGCCATCCCTTCGGTGCGCGCCTTGCGCGCGCGCGGCTCCCAGATCTCGGGCGAGCCGATCTTCGCGGCGGTGTTCGCGAGCACCGCGCGCCCGATCCGCTCCGGATGGCGCGCCGCGAGCGCGGCGCCCGTCAGGCCGCCCATCGAGATCCCGCAGAAATGCGCGCGCGCGATGCCCACCTGATCCATCAGGCCGAGCACGTCGCCCGCCAGTTGCGCGATCGTGTAGGGGCCCGCCGGCACGGCCGAGTGGCCGTGCCCGCGCGTGTCGTAGCGCAGCAGGTTGAAATGCGGCGTCAGCGCATCGATCTGCGGCGCCCACATCGACAGATCCGCGCCGAGCGAATTCGAGAAGATCAGCCAGTCCGCGTCGGCGCGCGCCGAGCGGTCGATCCGGTAATGCAGTTGCACGCCGTCGACTGAAGCGAAGGACATATCAGTGGTCTCCTGGGTTCCGGCCCGCGTGGCGCGCGAGCACGGCGTCGACGAAGGCATGCGCCGCGCCGACGTAGTGAGCGGGATCGAACAGGCGTTGCAGCGCCTCGGGCGACAGCTGCGCGCTCACGCGCGGGTCCGCCGCGAGCACGTCGTGCAGCGTGCGCCCGCTTTGCAGCGCTTCCCGCGACGCCTGTTCGACCAGATGATGCGCGTCCAGCCGGCCGATCGCATCGCCGAGCGCGAGCATCACGGCCTCGCCGAGCACGAGCCCGCGCGTCGCATCGAGATTCGCGGCCAGCCGCGCGGGATCGATTTCGAGGCCCGCGACGAGCTGCGCCACCTGCGCGAGCGCGCCGCCCGCGAGCCGTGCGAGTTCGGGCAGCGCATCCCATTCTGCCTGCCAGCCGCCGAGCGCGCGTTCGTGCTCCTGCACCATGCCGGCGAACACGGTCGCGACCAGCCCCGGCGCGCGCACGGCCGCCGTCAGCACGGCGGCGCAGCCGACCGGGTTGCGCTTGTGCGGCATCGTCGACGAACCGCCCTTGCCCGCCGCCGCCGGCTCGGCCAGTTCGCCGACCTCGGTCTGCATCTGCAGGGACACGTCGCGCGCGATCTTGCCGAGCGTGCCGATCAGCATGCCGAAGCAAGCCGCCGTCTCGGCGATGCGATCGCGCTGCGTGTGCCACGGCACGTCCGGGAGGTCGAGCCGCAGGTCGTCGGCCAAGCTGCGCGCGACCGGGCCCGCCTGCTCGCGCAGGCTCGCGAGCGTGCCGGCCGCGCCGCCGAATTGCAGCGCCAGCACGCGCGTGCGCAGCGCGGCGAGCCGTTCGCGATGACGCAGCAAGGCATCGAGCCATTGCGCGAACTTGAGGCCCAGCGTGATCGGCAAGGCCTGTTGCAGCCAGGTGCGGCCGATCATCGGCGTCGCGCGATGCGCGCGCGCCAGCGCCGCGAGCGAGGCGCAGGCCTCGCCCAGGAGCGGATCGAGCAGGTCGAACGTGTCGCGCAGCTGCAGCACGAGGCCGGTGTCGAGGATGTCCTGGCTCGTCGCGCCCCAATGCACGTATTTCGCCGCCTCGGCGTCGGCCGCCTTCACGCGCGCGGTCAGCTGCCGCACCAGAGGGATCGCGAGATTGCCGCCGAGCGCGGCGTCGCGCGCGAGCGCATCGGCATCGAGCCGGGCCGCGTCGCACGCGGCCTCGATCGGCGCGACCGCCGCGCGCGGAATCACCCGGTGCGCGGCCAGCGCGCGCGCGAGCGCCGCCTCGACGTCGAGCATGCGCTGCAGGGTCGTGCGCGGCGACCAGATCCGGTTAAGCGGCTCGGTGCCGCAGATCAGGGAGGTCAGGCGGGCGCTGTCTTCTAGCATGACGGAAACGAAAGGAGACGGAATCTGCATTGTGCCTCCGGACGCCGGGCTCCGCCCGGGCCCGGGCGCGTCAGCGGGTCGCGTCGATCAGGGGCACGCCGGTCAGTTCCTCGAGCGCGGCGAACGACAGGTCCGAGCAGATCTCGCGCACCGCGAGCCCGTCGCGCGTGACGTCGAGCACCGCGAGGTCGGTATAGATACGGCTCACGCAGCGCACGCCCGTCACCGGATACGAGCATGCCGCGACGATCTTGCTCTCGCCCTGCTTGGTCAGGTGCTCCATCATCACGAACACCTGCTTCGCGCCGATCGCGAGATCCATCGCGCCGCCGACGGCCGGGATCGCATCCGGCGCGCCCGTGTGCCAGTTCGCGAGGTCGCCGTGCGCCGAGACCTGGAACGCACCCAGCACGCAGTAGTCGAGATGGCCGCCGCGCATCATCGCGAACGAATCCGCGTGATGGAAGAACGCGCCGCCCGTCAACACCGTCACATGCTGCTTGCCGGCGTTGATCAGCTCGTCATCCTCCTGCCCCGGCGCGGGCGCGGGGCCCATGCCGAGCACGCCGTTCTCGCTGTGCAGGAAAATCTCCTTGCCCGGATCGAGATGGTTCGCGACGAGCGTCGGCACGCCGATGCCCAGGTTCACGTACGCGCCTTCGGGAATGTCCTGCGCGACACGCTGCGCCATCTGGTCGCGGGTCAATCGTTGCATCGTGTTCTCCTCGCCGGCTCAGGCGGCATGCGCCGCGCGTTGCGCGGCCAGTTCGGCCGCATGCGCGGCCTGCGGCACCTCGACGACCCGCTTGACGAAGATGCCGGGCGTGACGACCTGTTCCGGATCGAGGCCGCCGAGCGGCACCACCGCCGACACCTGGGCGATGGTCGTCTTCGCGGCGCTCGCCATCACCGGGCCGAAGTTGCGCGCGGTCTTGCGATACACGAGGTTGCCCCAGCGGTCGCCCCGGTACGCCTTCACGAGCGCGAAATCGGCGTGGATCGGCGCTTCGAATACGTAGGGCTTGCCATCGATCACGCGGGTTTCCCGCCCCTCGGCGAGCTTCGTGCCGTAGCCGGTCGGCGAGAAGAAGCCGCCGATCCCCGCACCCGCCGCGCGGATCCGTTCCGCCAGGTTGCCCTGCGGCACCAGCTCCAGTTCGATCTCGCCCGCGCGGTACAGCGCATCGAACACCTGCGAATCGGTCTGGCGCGGGAACGAGCAGATGATCTTGCGCACCCGCTTCGCCTTCAGCAGCGCCGCGAGGCTCGTCTCGCCGTTGCCGGCGTTGTTGTTGACGATCGTCAGGTCGCGCGCGCCCTGCGCGATCAGCGCGTCGATCAGCTCGGCCGGCATGCCCGCCGTGCCGAAGCCGCCGATCATGATCGTCGCGCCGTCGTGCACGTCGGCCACCGCCGCCTGGAGAGACTCGAAAATCTTGTTGACCATGTGGGTTCCTGATACGCATCCGCGCACCGGCGCGCGGCTCGTCGAACGAACGCGCCGCGACGGGCGCACTCTCGAAATGTTCGATATTCGAACTCAGATTCGATTAGCGAACGTTGAGGCGATCATAGAGTCGCGTGCTCCGCCTTGTCAAGGCGGGCGGACCAGGTATCGTCGAACGGCAGGCCGACGTAGTTCTCCGCGAGCGATTGCGCGGCCGCGCGCGAGCGCGTCACGTAGCGCAGCTCGGCCAGCTTGAGCCGGTTGACGAACGGCGTGTCGTCCGCGCTCGGATGCAGCATGTTGGTCATGAAGTACGAGAAGTGCTCGGCCCGCCACACGCGGTCGAGACAGGTCGCCGTATAGGCGTCGAGCGCCGCCTCGTCGCCGTCGCGATAACGCGCCCCGAGCGCGCGCGCCAGCGCGCGCACGTCGGCCACCGCGAGATTCATGCCCTTCGCGCCGGTCGGCGGCACGATGTGCGCGGCGTCGCCCGCGAGGAACAGGCGTCCGTACTGCATCGTTTCCGACACGAAGCTGCGCATCGGCGTCACGCTCTTCTGCGTGATGCGCCCCTCGGCCGGCAGCCAGCCGCTGTCGTTGGCGAAGCGCGTGCGCAGCTCGTCCCAGATCCGCGCGTCGGGCCACGCGTCGAGCGCCTCGTCGGGACGGCATTGCAGGTAAAGCCGCGTGACGCTCGGCGAGCGCATCGAGAACAGCGCGAAGCCGCGCACATGATGCGCGTACACCAGCTCGTCGAGCGACGGCGGCGCGTCCGCGAGGATCCCGAGCCACGCATACGGATAGACCCGCTCGAAGGTTCGCAGCCGCTCGGCCGGGATGGTCTGGCGCGCGACGCCGTGGAAGCCGTCGCAGCCGGCGATGTAGTCGCAATCGAGCCGCATCGCGCGGCCCTGCGCATCGGTGAAGGTCACATGGGGATGCGCGTCCGTCACGTCGTGCAGCGCGACGTCCGTGACCTCGAAATGCATCGCGTGGCCGTGTTCTTCGCCCGCCGCGATCAGGTCGCGCACCACTTCGTGCTGGCTGTAGACGGTGATCGCGCGGCCGCCCGTCAGCGCGGCGAGGTCGATGCGGTGTCGCGCGCCGTCAAACAGCAGCTCGACGCCGCGGTGCACGAGCCCTTCGCGCCGCATCCGCGCGCCGAGGCCGGCTTCGTTCAGCGTGTCGACCGTACCCTGCTCCAGCACGCCGGCGCGGATCCGGTTCTCGCAGTAGGTGCGCGAGCGGGCCTCGACCAGCACCGAATCGATGCCTTGCAGGTGCAGCAGATGGGAAAGCAGCAAGCCGGACGGACCGGCGCCGATGATGGCGACCTGAGTGCGCATGGGGATGTCTCCAACGTTGATTCGAATAGTCGAATCGATTGTCAGCGCTTTCCCGACTATGCGACAACGCGATTTAAGCGATAACTTGTATCTCGATTCCGAATAGTGGTCCGGCCATGCCCGAACTCGATCTGAACCTGATTCCCTACCTGGTGGCGCTCGACGAGGCCCGCAACGTGAGCCGCGCGGGCGAGCTGCTCGGCGTGAGCCAGCCGCGCGTGAGCAGCGCGCTCGGCAAGCTGCGCGCGTACTTCGGCGACCCGCTGTTCGTGCGCACCTCGCACGGCATGGAGCCGACGCCGCGCGCGCTCGCGCTGCTGCCCGCCGCGCGCGCCGCGCTCGCGCAGATCGAGCGCGGCGTGGTCGCGCCGCCGAGCTTCGATCCGGCGGCGAGCCGCGACACCTTCACGCTCGCGCTGTCGGACGTCGGCGAGATCGTGTTCCTGCCGCGCCTGCTGCAGGCGCTCGCGCAACAAGCGCCGCACGCGAACCTGCGCTCGGTGTCGCTGCCGCACGCGGAGGTCGAACGCGGCCTCGAAAGCGGCGACGTCGATCTCGCGGTCGGCTATTTCCCCGATCTCGACGGCGGCAATTTCTTCCAGCAGCGTCTGTTCACGCATCGGTTCATCTGCCTGATGCGACGCGGCCATCCGCTCGCCGCGCACGCGCTGACGCTCGAACAGTTCCTCGCCTGCGGCCACGCGGTGGTGCGCGCGGACGGCCGCAGCCAGGAGGTGCTCGAACGCCACCTCGCGAAAGCGCGGCTGCGCCGGCGCGCGGTGCTGGAGACGCCGCACTTCATGAGCCTGCCGTTCATCCTCGGGCGCACCGACCTGATCGCGACCGTGCCGCACGCGATCGGCTACGCCTACGCGGCCGAGCATGCGTCGATCATGCTGGTCGAGCCGCCGCTGGCGCTGCCGCGCTTCGATCTGCGCCAGCACTGGCACCGCAAGTTCCACAACGACGCGCGCGTCGGCTGGCTGCGCGGCGTGGTCGCCGGGCTGTTCAACGACGCGCTCGACGAATGGCCGAAATGACCGCCCACCGGGCGCGTGCGACGAAAGCATGAAACAATGCCCGATCGGCCGCGTGGCGCGGCCCGCTAGACAGGAGTTCAGGCATGGTCAAAGAGAAGGCGCCCCGCGCGGCGGCCGGCAAATCCCCCCGCAAGGCGTCGCGCGCGAGCGCCGTCCCCGCGCGGCCGAGCCGCGAGGAGGCCGAGGCGGCCGTACGCGTGCTGCTGCGCTGGGCCGGCGACGATCCCGCACGTGAAGGACTGCTCGATACGCCGGCGCGCGTCGTGCGCGCCTACGAGGAATTCTTCGCGGGCTACGCGCTCGAGCCGCGCGACATCCTCGCGCGCACCTTCAGCGAGGTCGACGGCTACGACGAAATGATCGTGCTGAAGGACATCCGCTTCGAGAGCTACTGCGAGCACCACATGGTGCCGATCATCGGGCGCGCGCACGTCGCCTACCTGCCGAATCACCGCGTGGTCGGCATCTCGAAGCTCGCGCGGCTCGTCGATGCGTTCGCGAAGCGCCTGCAGATCCAGGAAAAGATGACCGTGCAGATCGCCGACACGCTGTTCGACGTGCTGCAGCCGAAGGGCGTCGGCGTGATCCTCGAAGCGGCGCACCAGTGCATCTCGACGCGCGGCATCCACAAGCCCGGCGTCGAGATGGTCACGTCGCGGATGCTCGGCACGTTCCGCACCGATCCGGCCACGCGCCGCGAGTTCCTGTCGATTGTGTCCAACCCCTCGGCCGTCAACCTGACGAATACGTAAATGTCGTCCCGCACTATCCCGACGGGCGCGCCCGTCGTCCTCGTCACCGGCGCCGCGCGACGCGCCGGCCTCGCATTCGCGCGCCGCTTCGGCGCGCGCGGCTACCGCGTCGCGCTGCACTACGATCGTTCGGAACAGGCCGCGCGCCAAGCCGTCGACGCGCTCGGCGCGCAAGGCATCGAGGCCGTCGCGCTGCAGGCGGACCTCGCCCGGGCGGACGCGGTCACGGCGCTCGTCGATGCGGTCTATACGCGCTTCGGGCGGCTCGACGTGCTGGTCAACAACGCGTCGGTGTTCTGGCAGGATCATTTCCCGAGCTTCGACCTCGCGGCGCTCGACGCCGCGTGGGCGGTCAACTGCCGCGCGCCGCTCCTGCTCACGCGCGCCTACCATGCGCGCGCGCAGGCGGCGGGCACGCAGGGCGTGGTGATCAACGTGGTCGACCAGAAGATCAAGGAGAACTTCCACCGCGACCACTTCAGCTACACGGTCGCGAAGGCGGCGCTCGGCAACCTGACGCAGATGCTCGCGCTGTCGGCGGCGCCGGTGCTGCGCGTGAACGCGGTGTTTCCGGGCCTGATGCTGCCGAGCGACGACCAGACCCAGGCCGATTTCGAGCATGCGAGCCGCGCCGCGACGCCGCTCGGGCGGATTGCCGGGCCCGACGATGTCGGCGATGCGATCCTGCTGCTGACGGAGCCCGCGTACAACGGCGTCGATTTCGTGGTCGATGCGGGCCAGAACCTGATCCGCGTCGACCAGGACGTGCTCTACAAGCATCGCTCGCCGGGCGGCCGGCGCTAGCCGGCGCGCCGCGCGGCATGCGCGGATCTTGCACCGCGACATGACAAGGCGGCCGGCGCGCGGCATCCCCGCCGCGCGCCGGCCGCCTCTCGGCGGGCCCGGCCCGCCCCTTCGATTCAGCCCTTGTCGACCGGGCCGCCGCCCTCGCGGATCTTGCCCTGCGCGACGTTGCTGCCCGGCGGCACGCTGTGCGTGAGCCACACGTTGCCGCCGATCACCGAGCCGCGCCCGATCGTCACGCGGCCGAGGATCGTCGCGCCCGCATAGATCACCACGTCGTCCTCGACGATCGGATGCCGCGCATTGCCCTTCACGAGCGCGCCGTCGCCGTCGGCCGGGAAGCTCTTCGCGCCGAGCGTGACCGCCTGGTAGACGCGCACCCGCTCGCCGATGATCGCCGTCTCGCCGATCACCACGCCGGTGCCGTGGTCGATGAAGAAGCTCGGGCCGATCCGCGCGCCCGGGTGGATGTCGATGCCGGTCGCCGAGTGCGCGATTTCATTGATGAAACGCGCGAGGAGCGGCACGCCGAGCAGATGCAGCGCATGTGCGAGCCGGTGATGCATCATCGCGAACACGCCCGGATAGCACAGCAGGATCTCGGTGACGTGCTGCGCGGCCGGATCGCCCGCGTAGGCGGCCTGGATGTCGCTCACGAGCAGCGCGCGGATGTCGGGCAGCTGCGTGCCGAATTCGCGCGCGATCTCGAACGCGCGCGTCTCCAGCTCGGCGCCCGGCGTATCCGCATGCTCGGGCAGGAACGGCAGCGCGCGGCGGATCTGCTCGGACAGGATGCGCAGGGTGCTTTCAAGCGTATGGCCGACGTAAAAATCGACGCTTTCGTCCGTCAGGTCCGGCGCGCCGTAGTGCGTCGGGAACAGCGAGGCGCGCAGGCCGTTGACGATCTTGCAGATCGCATCGCGCGACGGCAGCTCGCGGATGCCGAGCGGGTGACGCGTGCGGTGCAGGGTCTCGCGCGATTCGCGCAATGCGGCCACGATCTGATCGAGGCCCCAGTTTCGAACAGCTGATTTCGGCATAGACAGGAACATACGGCCACACACGACGCACGGCCGCGGAAAAAAAGTGACGGGTCCGCAAGATTACCGCGTTTTTTCCGCGCGAGCGACGGTCGCGATTCGTCGTGCTAGATCGTGATGCTGCTCGCGTCGATCCATCGCACCGCCCAATCGCGCGCGTGGGCGATCGCGGCGTCTTCGTTGCTGAAGTGCAGGTCGGATGGAAAAAAACGATTGGCGACCAGCTCGCCGTCGCTCGATCGGGAGATCACCACATAAGGCTGGAACGAGCCGTCGCCGGCGCGCGCCGGCGTGCAGTTGAGCAGATAACCGCGATGCGTGAATGCCGTAGTCGTCATGTGCATGAGTCCGCCCACCTCTAGTCCCTTCACTTCTTCTTCACTACCCGTCCGTCAGGGGTGCTGCGGCGCCCGATGCGGGCCGGGACGCACGCCCGGCACGGGTTCGTGCGGCCTCGCTGGAAAGGAATCATACTCTGTAGAAATCGGGGCTTCTGGTTGAAATAAATCCTCCCGAACCCGAAGGTCCCGGCGCGGCCGCGGCGGCCGCCCGCTCGCCTTTTCCCGTGGTCCCCGGAACGGGTCTTGCTGTGATCCGGGCTGCTCCCGCCGCCAGGAAGAACACCATGTCCGCGCCCCTGCCGCATCCGCGCAGCGTCGAACTGGACAACGACGCCACCCACGACAGCACCGTCGACACCGACGGCAAGCAGCGCGACGCCGCGCGCCTCGCGAACGGCACGCTGCCGCCCGACCAGATCGCCACCAGCAACGCCTCGCTCGACAACGCCATGCCCGAAACGCCCGACGGCTTCGCCGGCTACGACAGCCGGATCGGCGGCAATCATCCGCAATGCGCGCCGCGCGCCGGCTACATGGTGATCGACAAAGGCTTCGCGGCCGAACCGCGCGGCCGCTTCGATCCCGACGCGTGGGTCCGGCCCCGCGGGCGCGCGCACTGCCCGGTCCGGCCCGTGCGCGCCGAACGCGTGTTCGAGTTCGCGCCGATCCCGCGCTGACGCCGGCGCGCCCCCTTGCGGGGCGATTCGAAACCCTGGGTTTCGACACCTGATCATGCGGGCGGCTTGTTCGCGCGCCGCTGCATCGCGACAATCGGCGGTCATTCTCCGTTTCGGAATCCAGCATGAAGATCCTGATCGTCGGCGCCTCCGGCACGCTGGGCAGCGCCATCGTCAACGAACTGAAACCCCGCCACGAGATCGTCGCGGCCGGCCGCTCGCACGGCGACGTGCGGGTCGACCTCAAGGACATCGACAGCGTGCAGCGCATGTACCACGCGGTCGGACCGGTCGACGCCGTGATCGCCGCGACCGGCTCGGTGCACTTCGGCCCGCTCGGCGAGACCGCCAGCGCGCAGTTCGCGGTCGGGCTCGCGGACAAGCTGCTCGGCCAGGTCAACCTGGTGCTCGCCGGCCAGCACCTGCTGAACGCGGGCGGTTCGTTCACGCTGACGAGCGGCGTCATCGGCGATGCGCCGTTCCGGGGCGGCTCGAACGCGGCCGCCGTCAACGGCGCGCTCGCGGGCTTCGTGCGCAACGCCGCGGTCGAGCTGCCGCGCGGACTGCGAATCAACCTGGTGAGCCCGACCGTGTTCGAGGAATCGCTCGATGCGTACGGCGCGCTGTTCCGCGGCCACGAGGCGATTCCGGTCGGCCGCGCCGCGCTCGCGTACAGCCGCAGCGCGGAAGGCGCGGAAACGGGCCGGCTGTTCCGCGTCGGGTACTGACGCGCGGCGCGGCGTCAGCCGCCCGCCAGCCCCTGCGTGTTCACATAGAGCGCGTACAGGCCGTGGCTCGCCGCCATGAACAGACGATTGCGATGACGGCCGCCGAAGCAGACATTCGCGCAGCGCTCCGGCAGCGCGATATGGCCGAGCGCCGCGCCGTCGGGCGCGAACACGCGCACCCCGTCGAGTTCGTCGCTGCCCATGCCCCAGCCGCACCACAGATTGCCGTGCACGTCGACGCGAAAGCCGTCCGGCGTGCCCGCGCCGGCGTCGATCAGGCCGCGCCCGTCGCGCACCGCGCGGCCGTCGTCCGTCACCGCGTAAGCGCGGATCGTGCGCGGCCGCGCGCGCGACTCGACCACGTACAAGGTGGTCTCGTCCGGCGAGAACGCGAGCCCGTTCGGGCCGCGCGCATCGTCGAGCACCATCGTGACCGCGCCGTCGCGCGGATCGATCCGGTAGACCCGCTCAGGCATCTCGGCAGCCTGGCGCTCGCCTTCATAGAAACTCTCGATGCCGAACGATGGATCCGTGAACCAGATCGATCCGTCGGATTTGACGACCACGTCGTTCGGCGAATTGAAGCGTCGGCCCTCGAAGCGATCCGCCAGCACGGTCACCGTGCCGTCGTACTCGGTGCGCGTCACGCGCCGCGTCAGGTGCTCGCAGGTCACGAGGCGGCCCATCCGGTCGCGCGTGTTGCCGTTCGCGTTGTCCGACGGCTGCCGGAACACGCTCACCGCGCCGCTCGGCTCGTCCCAGCGCAGAATCCGGTTGTTCGGGATGTCGCTCCACAGCAGGAAACGCCCATCGCCGAACCACACCGGCCCCTCGGACCAGCGCGCGCCCTGGTACAGGCATTCGACCGAGGCGGCCGCGTGGCGCAGCGCCTCGAAACGCGGATCGAGGATCCGGATGGCCGGATCGGGATAGCGGCGGCTGGGTTCGTTCATCGCACTCACTCCGTGGCAAGGGGCCGGCGCGGGTAGGTCGCGCGCCGATCGCCCGTCATGGTAGCAAGCCCGCCCGCCGATCGCCGCGCCCTTGATCTGGCTCGCTGCGCGCGCGGCCGCAATCAGTTACCCTGCCCGGGAACCGCCCACCTACCCGGCCGGCGCGGTCGCCGGCACCTTGTCCATCCCATCACGGAGACATCATGTACAAGCGCATCCTGGTTGCAGTCGACGGCAGCGACACCGCGCGGCACGCGTTCGAGGCGGCGCTCGCGCTCGCCAAGTCCGCGGGCGCCGAGCTGCAGCCGCACTACATCGTCGAAAACGCCTCGATCTACTACAACGTGCCGGGCTACGACCCGTCCGTGCTGCGCACCCAGCTGATCGCGCAAGGCCGCGATCTCGCGGAGACGTTCACCGCGCAGATGCGCGCGGCCGGCGTGAAGGGCGAGATGAAGGTCGACGAGGCGACGTCGCTCGCGGACGTATCCTCGCTGATCCTCGACGCCGTGAAGGCATTCGAGGCCGACCTGCTCGTGCTCGGCACGCATGGCCGCCGCGGCTTCAAGCGGCTCGTGCTCGGCAGCGTCGCCGAGCAATGCGTGCGGCAGGCCGCGCTGCCCGTCCTGCTGATTCCGTCGGCCGCGCATCCGGACGCTCAGGAAAGCTGAACAAGCGTTCGCGCCGCGCGTCCCTGACGCGCGGCAAGCAAGCCGGGCATCGCATCGCGGCGTTTTGTCGCTGAACGGCCCCGGCTTGCGGTGGGACAATGGTTTCGTCGAATTCAAGCCCGAGTCCACCACCATCATGCTCACGCCCCTCGCCGCCCGCTCCCCCGTTTCCATCCATGCCGCCGGCAGCTGGGCGCCGCGGCAGGCCACGCACTGCTCGACCTGCTCGATGCGGCATCTGTGCATGCCGCAGGGCCTCGCGCCCGATGCGCTGACGCGCCTCGAAGCGGTGATCTGCGCGGCGCGCCCGGTGCGGCGCGGCGAAGCGCTGTTCCGCGAGGGCGATGCATTCGACAATCTCTACGCGGTGCGCTCCGGTTCGCTGAAGACGGTCGCGACGCGCCATGACGGCCGCGAGCAGGTCACCGGCCTGCATCTCGCCGGCGAGGCGCTCGGCCTCGACGGCATCTGCGAAGACGCGCATCCGCGCACCGCCGTCGCGCTCGAGGACAGCTCCGTCTGCGTGATCCCGTACAGCGCGCTCAAGTCGCTCTGCTCGGAGGCCGGCACGATGCAGCTGCGCATGCACAAGCTGATGAGCGAACAGATCGTGCGCGAGACCTCGCAGACGATGCTGCTCGGCTCGCTGAACGCGGAGGAGCGCGTCGCGGCCTTCCTGCTCGACATCTCGTCGCGCTACCTGAAGCGCGGCTACTCCGCGACCGAGTTCAACCTGCGCATGACGCGCGAGGATATCGGCAGCTACCTCGGCATGACACTCGAAACGGTCAGCCGCACGCTGTCGAAGTTCCAGAAGCGCGGCCTGATCGAGATGCAGGGGCGCATGGTGCGGATCGTCGATTTCGAGGGCCTGCATCACCTGTGATGCGCGCCGCGCGGCACGCCCGCCGCGCCCCCGTCAATCGAGAAACTGCGCGGCGCGCGCCTTGAGCGCCGCGCCGAAATCGTCGAGCCAGCCGATCGACAGGCGCCAGCTCTGCCAGTACAGCTCGATGTCGACCGTGCGCCCGGCCGACAGGTCGACCAGTTCCCCCGCCGCAAATTGCCGCTCGGTCATGCGATCCGGGCACATGCCCCAGCCCAGGCCCGTCTCGCAGGCGCGCAGATAACCCGCCACGTGCGGAATCCAGTGCCGGGGCGGATCCAGTTCCGCGCGCGTCACGCGCCGCATGAAACGCCTCTGCAAACCGTCCTTCGGATTGAACATCACGCACGGCGCGCGTTGCAGCGCATCGCGCGTCACGCCGTCGGCGAAATAGCGCGCGTGAAACGCGGGCGAACAGACCGCGCGATAGCGGATCCGGCCGAGCCGGGTCGAGCGGCAGCCCTGGATCGGCTCCGCCTGCGCGGTCACCGCGCCCTGCACGCTGCCGTCGCGAATCCGCTCCGCCGTGTAGTCCTGGTCGTCGATCACGAGATCGAGCAGCGTGCCGCTCTCCGTGCAGAACGGCCCCATCGCGTCGATGAACCAGGTCGCGACGCTGTCGTCGTTGACCGCGACCCGCAAGCTCGGCCAGCGGCCGGCGAGCGCGCCGGGCAACGCCGGCATGCGGCCGGACAACTCGGCCTCCAGCATCTGCACCCGTTCCGTGTGACGGCACAGCAGCGCGCCCGAAGGCGTCGCGACGCAGGGTTGGCCTCGCTTCACGAGCACGCTGCCCACGCGCTCCTCGAGCAGCTTCACGCGCTGCGACACCGCGGACGGCGATACATTCAGCTCCCTCGCCGCCCGTTCGAACGAACCCTGGCGGATCACGGCGGCCAGCGCATCGAGCAAGGCATAGTCCAGCATTAGATTTCCTTAATCAGCATTAGGCAATTTAGCTTCTCTTATTCTGCCGGAAAACGCAGACTAGGCGCCTGAGTGTCGTTTTCCCCGTCTTCTTCCCCCGGAACATCATGAACTGGATCGCCTTTTCCCACGGCGCGGCGCTGTGCGGCTCGCTCATCGTCACCATCGGCGCGCAGAACGCCTTCGTGCTGCGGCAGGGCATCATGCGTGCGCACGTCGGCAAGATCGTGCTGCTGTGCGCGCTGTCGGACATGATCCTGATCGGCGCGGGCGTCGGCGGCGCGGCGGTGCTGGTCGAGCGTTACCCGACCTTCATCCATGCGGTGCTGTACGTCGGCCTCGCCTATCTCGCGTGGTTCGGCCTCAATGCATTGCGCCGCGCGCTGCGGCCGAATCACGCGACGCTCGACATGAACGGCGCACCCCAGGCCGCGCCGCAAGGCGCGCTGCCGGTGGTCATGATGACGCTCGCGTTCACCTGGCTCAATCCGCACGTGTATCTCGACACCTTCCTGCTGATCGGCACGGCCGGCGCGCGCGAACCGGAAGGCGCGCGGCTCGCGTTCGCGATCGGCGCGATGGCGGTCAGCCTGGTCTGGTTCACCGGGCTCGGCTATGGCGCGCGGCTGCTCGCGCCGCTGTTCCGCCGCGCCGGCGCGTGGCGCGTGCTCGACGGCGCGATCGGCGGCATGGTGCTGTTCCTCGCGGCCGTGCAGCTGCGGTGAGGAGCACATGCGCGCGGCCGTGCGCCGCGTCGCCGCGAGGCAGTGGATCGGCGCAGCATGCACAGAACCGCGCGCGCGACTGAGCCGCATTGCACGCGACATGCCGCGTTCGCTCCGCAACTGATCGCGCGCCACCCGTCCGCACCGCCCATCGCTCACGTCAATGCGCCGGCTCGGCCCGAGCCGCCCCTTCCGCGCGGCCGTTGATCCGATACAGGTACTGCGCGAGCGTATCGACCTGCTCGGCCGGCAGCGGCGCACCGTAGGCCACCCGCATCTTGTTGTTGATCGCCGTCCATTCCCGCAGCGTCAGCGGCGGCTGGCGCATCACCATGCCGGCCGAATGACAGATCAGGCATTGCCCGTTGGCGATCTCCGCGCCGGGCCCGGGCGGAAACACCTCACGGCTCACCGGCAGGCTCACATCCACGACCGAGAACGCCACGGCGCGCGCAGGCTCGCGCCGCGCGCCGACACGCCCGTCCGGCAGCCACGCGCGGAACGCGACCACGCCCGCCACGCCCGCCACGCCCACGATCAGCAGCCAACACAGTGCTCGATGCTTCATGCCGGTCTCCCCGATCAGATCACGTGCAGCGCAACGGATTCGACACCGTTGCGCATGAAACCCGAACCGTTCCAGTTCGATTGCAGCGGCTGCGCGACGCCCGCCGTATTGGTCGCCCGCACCATCAGCACGAGCGGCCCCGCCGCGGGCGGCGTGAGCGCGAGCCGCCAGCGACGGAAGCTGTACCGCCCGTAGTCGCGGTCGAGCGATGCATCGAGCCAGGTCCGCCCGCCGTCGGGCGACACCCGCACGCCCGCGACACCGCAGTCGCCCCCGAACGCGATGCCGCGCACCTCGGCCGACGCGCCGCGCGCGAGCCGCGCACCATCGGGCGGATTCGTGATGAACGAGCGCGGCACCATCCGGTTGATCGGGACCATCCGCACGCCGGTCTGCCCGGGCCGGACGTTCGCGCCCGGCGTATCGGGAATCAGGTAGGCGCGCGCGGTCCAGTAGTTGTCGTCGGGCCGGTCCAGCACCTCGATGTCGCTCAGCATCTTGACCCAGTAGGTCGCATACCAGCCGGGCACCACGAGCCGCAACGGAAAACCGTTCAGCAGCGGCAGCGGTTCGCCGTTCATCAGGTACGCGATGACGGCCTCGCCGTCCAGCGCATGCTCGATCGCGAGCGACTTCTTGAACGCCGGCGTGTCCGGCATGATCGGCGTCTCCAGGCCGTTCATCCGCACCCGCAGCGCGCCCGCGCGCACTCCGGCCCGTTCGAGCACGTCCTTGAGGCGCACGCCCGTCCAGCGCGCGTTGCCCATCGCGCCATGCGCCCACTGCGCGCCCGGCACGCGCGGCGCGTAGTAGCCGCGCGAATTGCCCGAGCACTGGTTGACCGCCGCCACCTCGACCGGCTCGAAGTCGCGCACGAGCGTGTCGAGCGTCAGCGTGAGCGGCCGCTCGACATGCCCGTGCACGACCAGCCGGAACGCCGCCGGGTCGATCCGGGTCGGGATGTTGGCCATGTGCCAGCGCACGTAGAACGCGTCGTTCGGCGTGAACAGGTGCCGGTCGAACACCTCGAACGGCGTCTCCAGCAGCGGCGGACGCGTGCGCTGCAGGATCAGCGCGCCCTTCTGCGGGAAGTCCGCGGCGACCGCGCGGCGGCCGTTGCCGAACGGCAGCTCGACCATGCGCTCGACCGCGCCCCACGCATCGGCGCCCGCCGCGCCGGCGAGGCCGAGCCCGAGGGCGCGGGTCAGGAATCCACGCCGGCCGGCATGGGAGAACAACGGAGAACGACGCTTCGGCATCACGGCTCCTGGTGGTTGTTCATGCAACGATCCGGCCGATCGTCACGCGCTCGCGAACAAGCGCGACACGACCTCCGCTTCTTCCTGCAATTCTCGCACCGAGCGCGCGATGCACGCGCGCGCGAACGCATCGAGTGCGAGGTCCGCCACACGGCGATAGCCGCCGCCCTCGCAGATCACCGGCACGCCGAACATGAGCCCGGGCGGCACGCCATGACTGCCGTCGGACGGTATGCTCATCGACACCCAGCGCCCATCGCTGCCGTGCAGCCAGTCGCGCATCTGATCGAGCGCCGCGTTCGCGGCCGAGGCCGCCGACGATGCGCCGCGCGCCTCGATCACCGCCGTGCCGCGCGCGGCGACGCGCGGGATGAAGTGTTCGCGATACCAGCGCTCGTCGTCGATCAGGTCTTTCACGAACGCATCGCCGATGCGCGCGTAACGATAGTCGGCGAACATCGTCGGCGAATGATTGCCCCAGACGATCAGATGCTCGATCGCGTCGACCGGCGCGTCGCACCGCCGCGCGAGCATCGACGCCGCGCGGTTGTGGTCGAGCCGGATCATCGCGCTGATCGCGTCGTCCGGCAGATCGGGCGCGCAGCGGCGCACGATCGCCGCATTCGTGTTCGCCGGATTGCCGACCACCAGCACCTTCGCGTCGCGCCGCGCGACCGCGTTCAGCGCCTCGCCCTGCGCGCGGAAGATCGCCGCGTTCGCGTCGAGCAGGTCGCGCCGCTCCATGCCGCGCCCTCTCGGCTTCGCGCCGATCAGGAACGCGCAATCCGCGGCGCGGAACGCGGCGCGTGGATCGCTCGTCGCTTCCATGTGACGCAGCAGCGGGAACGCGCAGTCTTCCAGCTCCATCATGACGCCCTGCAGCGCCGCGCTTGCCTGCGGCAGGTCGAGCAGTTGCAGGACGACCGGCTGCCCGGGACCGTAGAGATCGCCGCGCGCGATCCGGAACAACAGCGAATAGGCGATCTGCCCGGCCGCGCCCGTGACGGCGACGTGTTTCGCGGGAACCTGAGGTGCATGCATCTTGAACTCCTGGGTCGGTGAGCCGGGCGCGCGACGCGATCGCGGCCGGGCGGTAGGAAACGGTGGGGAGCGGATGAAGGCGCGCGGCCGGTTCACGCCTGCGCGGCGGCGGGGGCATTCAGGCACGGCGCCTGGAACAGTCGCCCTTGCAGCACGCCGCGCAGCGTCCGGGTGGCGACGAGGCTCCAGAAGCCGAACAGCAGCGCGGCGAACACGGTGCCGAGCACGGCGAACGCGGTCAGCCCGGTGGCCCGATACAGGCCGAGCGTGGCGGCCGTATAGACGCCGAGCGGGAACGTGAAGCCCCACCAGCCGAGGTTGAACGACATGCCCTCCTTGCGGTAGCGCAGCGTGAACAGCGCGGCGATCGCGAACCACCAGACGCCCGCGCTCCAGAGCAGCAGCGCGCAGACGAGCCCGAGCGAATCCGCGAGCGCGCCGAGCGGGGCGAACGCGCTGCCCTGGAACACGACGGGCGCGACCTTGCCGAGCGCGAGGATGCCCAGCGCGCCGGTGCCGATCGGGCCGAGCGTGAGCCAGCTCGACGGCGCGAGATCGCGATGCGGCAGCTTGTGGACGACGAGACGGAAGAACACGAGGGTCAGCACCGCGAACGCCAGCGACAGAGAAATCGCCCACATCGCATAGCTGACGCCGACCACGCCGCGCGCGAAGGCGGCCGGCAGGTGCGGCGCGATCACGGCGCCGCTCGACGCCGCCACTTCCGGCGCGACGAGCGGCAGCAGCAGCACCGCGCTCACGCGCTCGAACGCATGGCTCTGGGCCGTGAACATCAGGTACGGCACGAGCACCGCCACGGCGACGGCGAGCGCCGCATCGAGGCACCACAGCGCGGCCGCGACGTCGTAGGCCACCGGGCCGACGCGCGGCGCGGCGAACAGCACGCAGCCGTTGATGATCGGCACGAGGCCCATCGGGATCGCGCCGAGGAACATCGACTGCAACGGGTGATGCAGCATCGGCCGGATCGTCTCCGGGTGGCGCAGCACACGGGCGAGCAGCATCGCCGTACATAGCGCGTACAGCACGACGTTGACGGACCACAACGTCGCGGCCAGCGCCTGCTGGCCCGTAAAGTGGAACGGCAACGCGACCAGCACGAGCGACACGATGCCGTTGCCCATCGTCATCGCGAACCAGTTGGGGGTGAACTGCCTGATCTTGTCGCTCAGCGACTGGGCGGGCGCGCAGGGCGCACTTGATACGGGATCGAACATCGCGGCCTCCATCGGCTATCGGCTATCCATGGAGGACACGATAGCGTTGGGCTTGACATATGAAAAATACATAAACAACATACGATCCATACTTTTCTTATATGGATCGTTCGTGCCATGAACTTCACGCACCTCGCTGCCTTCCTTGCCGTGGTCGAGGCGGGCAGCGTCACCGGCGCGTCGGCGCGCCTGCATGTCAGCCAGCCGGCGCTCACGCGCGAGATCCGCGAACTGGAGGAACGCCTCGGCGTCACGCTGTTCGACCGGCGGCCGCGCGGCATGAGCCCCACGGAAGCAGGCCGCCTGCTCGCGCACTACGCGGCGCGGATCTTCTCGCTGTCAGATGAGGCCGAGGCGATGCTCGATGAATTCTCGGGGCTGGTGCGCGGCCACCTGAAGCTCGCGGCAAGCCGGACCATCGGCAGCTATCTGCTGCCGGCCGCGCTCGATGCGTTCTGCCGGCAGTATCCCGGGATCACGGTCGACGTCGAGGAGATGAACACGGAGCACGTCGAGGCCGCACTGCTGACCTACGACCGCCAGCTCGGCTTCGTCGAGGGGCCGTTCGACGCCGAGGCGTTCGATTCGACCCGGCTCGGCCGCGACACGCTGATGCCGGTCGCGGCCCCCGCCCATCCGCTCGCGCGCAAGCGCAGGATCACTGTCGACGAACTCGCCCGCCATGATGTGCTGTCGCGTGAGCCGGGCTCGGGTACGCGCAACGCGGTCGAGGCCGCGTTCGCGCGGCATGGGCTCACGTTCTCGCCGCGTCTGTCGGTGGGCAGCGCGGAGGCGATGAATCGCCTGCTGGTGCGCGGCGGCGCATTTGCGTGGGTGTCGCGGCTCACGGTCGAGCGGGAACTGCAGACGGGCGCGCTCGTACCGCTGCCGGTCGCGGACCTGACGATCGAGCGTGACCTCACGGTCATCTGGCGGCGTGACAGCGCGCTCACACCGGGCGCGCGGATTTTTCGCGATCTGCTTGTCGCTGAGCAGGCGGCGGGGGCTTGAGTACGCGCGTCATGGGTAAAAGGTTGGACTAGATCAAACAGGCAGCGTCAGATTGGCTGGCTCAGTTCGGCCATCATGCGACATTCGACAGAGAGCGCAAGATTGTCAACAATGTCTCGCGGTCTGGCGATCATTTCCCGAAAAATCTTGTGCGTGACCGAGTTGAACCAAGGATGCACCTCAGATGTATTCGACTTACACGACTCGCCGCACGAATGCTGCGAGAGAGAGCTTGCCCACCAGCGCCCTCCCTTTTCTGAGTGAAGCGATCAATTAATCTCGCTGAGACGTCGGGAAGTCGTCGACAATTGATTTTGCAGTGCCTTACGTAAGGAGTCGTCGATTTGCATCTTCAGTACCCGCTGCACATCGTCTGCTCGCTGATGTAGTTCAGCAGCCGTTGTACCAGCTCCTGTTTTTCGATATGTCTTTTCCGCACCCTCCTTATCTAGCGCAGAAAGAACATCATTCTCGTGAAAGAAGCAGGGGCTTTTTGTTCCTTTGTAAAGAAGTTTAGGATCTGTTGTCGCGTAGACCATGATCGAAGCGGGATCGTCCTTTGACCAATCGAATGCGCTACGGTCTGCGATCAGTTGGCGTACGTTAGTATCCACCATCTGTTTATTCCATCCGTAGGTTTTCTTATAAAAAGCATAAACAACCGGCCAGTTATATTCTTTATCGCATCCACTTGCCGGACTTTGATGCTGGTGGTGAAAGCCGAGCGCATGGCCAAACTCATGCAGAACTATACCTGAAAACCGCGGCTCTGCGGGAGGCGCTTTGTCGAAGCCCTGAAAATTCATGGACGTTAGATGTTGTTTCGTCAATTGATTGCTTATGCTGTCAGTTCCAATGTAAGACCAATATCCAGGCTCATCGAAGCCGATTCTTATCTCACTTGTGTCATTGTCCGCGCAGTCATGACCGTTCGGCGGACCATATTCCATCGTTAAATCTATCTGCAATTCAAACCATTTTTGTGCTGCTTGTAGAATTCTCGATCGAATGACATCGTTTCCCCCCTGAAAACAGATATGTAAGACCTGTCCGGGTGGCCATCTGTTTGGCAGAACGACCACATAAAATAGGTTTGGCGGTAGATTTGCTTTGCGAATCGAAGTGCTGGAATATGATCGGTCGGCGGGCATGTAATTGAGTCGCGCAGGTGACCACTTATAGTTTTCTCCGTCGCCGTGGGTCTCTAGGTCGTGCGCGCGTGAATTTGTGAGAAGCGAGAGCGCGAAAATGAAAATTGACGAAATGGCAAATTGTTTCCACGTTAATTTTTTCATGTGATCCTCGTCTTATAAAATACGCTTTCATTTTTGTGATTGAGGTATGCTTATTGGCACGCGGCTTTAATCGCCGTCAACGTATTTGTCAAATCGTCTCCAGTTTTCCCTGCGAGACTATTGGTTGCTATCACTTGCTGACAAACTGCCAGTTTTGACTTCGCCATAGTGAGATTTGTTTGATCGGTGCTGGCTGTGGCCTTATTTGATGTCGCAGTTCCTATTTGACTAAAAAGATTTCCAATCGCGGAAAAATAGCCTGATATTATATCGGCCGGCAATTGGGTCAGCCCAATCAGTTCACCATCTGTATTTTGATCAATCGAGGTGATTATCCCATCTGTAAGGCCGATGTTGGTTTGGTTGTTTGCAAAGAACGACTTGCTAACCGGATAAAACAGTGTGGGCGACTGATCGGGGGAAAATGCAAGATAGTCACTTTTTGTGTTGCTTTGTGAATCTGTGATTGATATCCGATAAGGAATTAACTGTCGATAGAATATGCCGGTCTGATCGCTGGAATTCTCAGATAGATGTTCGGTGTTGTAAGTTGGGAGCGGCATGCTCGGACTAATCGCGATGGTAAGGTTGCACAAAGGAGGAAGGGCATCATGATTTTCCGGATAAATTGCCAGAGTGTACGTTTGATTTGCCTGGCAGTTATTGGTCTGTTTGGGTACGAGGGCTGCCAATACCCCGCTGAATATACCTGCGTCCGCACCGATATTTTTCGCGATGGTGTTCACGCCGCTAGTCGTTACTGTGTTTGAGGTCTGGAGCAGGCCAGCAGAACTTATACTCAGCGTCACATGATTTGTACCAACCAAACTGCTCTTGTATTTGAGAACGAATCGACGACTGAGATCAGGTTCGGCTTTTGCGGAACTAACCGTTATGGCCTGATTTTTATCTTTGTCCAATGTCACAGTGACGAGTATTGCTTGGCGCGGCATGTAATACATGAGGCCGTCATCCGGATTAGTAGAATCCTGGGGGGGCATACACGCGGGTGGAAATGCCTGTGCAGCCGGATATCAGCAACACGCTAGCCAAAGTGAACAAGGGAGCGAAAATTGGACGATTTCGGAGCTTCATAAGTAACTCCAATGCGAAAAGGACGCATGTAAGTCCACGCACTGCAACAAACGAGTAGCGCTATATGTTGATATCCGATATTAGTAATTCTTTCGGCCTGAGTATCGCGAAGTATAGGAAAAAACGCTGTGCCTTGCCCAATAAAATTTTACTACCTATGTTGGGGGGGGGGGGGGCAACAGACATTACGTGCTCAGAATGACCGGCTAGACTGATCAAGCCTAGATGAAAGGCTGGTGGTTGACAACAATCCTCTCCGTGGGAAGTTCGCAAGATCTCTGCTCTCAGTTAGATCGATCTGAGCGCTGGCGAAACGCGTAGTTGAGAGTTCCTACGAACGCGGGTTACAAGACCGTTTGAATGTCCGCTCCGTGCTTCGTTGAAGGTCCGCTTCGGGTCGAAGCTGTGTGGAAACACGTAACTCAGCGTCGGCGGGAGCAGATCCCGTGCCGCATTTTCGCAGCCTTCAGGTGAACGAGGAGTGTCGCCATAGCTTCAGTGCTGAGTTGCTGTGGTCCCCTCGGCAATGTAAGCGCACCCTGGAGTGCTTCACGCACCCACCAGCCGCATCGCCTTCATGGTTTTCGAGAACCCGAGTATCGCTATGACGCGTTTGAGGTTGTATGCCAGTACATGCAAACTCATTTCGGTGCTCACGTTGGCAAACCGGCGAGTCAGGAAGTGCGTGTAGCCCATCCAGTGTTTGAACGTCCCGAACACATGCTCAACTGTCCGCCTTCGCACCGTCATCGCATTCGGCATTCGGTCCAGTCTTCGCTGCGCAGCTTCCAGCACTGATTCGTGCTCCCAGCGCGTGATCCGCCGGTAATTGCTTGGCGTGCATTGTGGTTTCATGGCGCAGCCGATACAGGCGCTACTCCAGTAACGACGTAGATACATGCCATGTTCGAGGCCAGTAAAGCGATAGATCGCACGTTGCCCGGCCGGGCATAGATATTCGTCATCCCGGGCAATGTAAATAAAGTCGGCCCGATCAAAGCGGCCATCAGCCTTCGCGCTGGATGTCGTAACCTTCGGCAGAATGGCAGGCAATGCCTGCGTCCTCGCAAGCCTTTATCTGTGGGCCACTGTAATACCCGCGATCAGCGATGGCCTTCAATTTGGTTCTACCCATGGCATCACGAGCAGCTTGCGCCATTGGACTTAGCTGCGCGCGGTCACTACCCGCGTTCGTAACTTCATGCGCAACGATTAGATGGTGCTTGGCATCTACGGCGATCTGCACGTTGTAGCCGACCATCCCAGAACCACGGCCACTGGTCGCCATGGAGCGTGCATCAGGATCCGTCAGCGAGATCTGTCCGTCAGGCAGCGTTTTCAACTCCTCTTTGATCTGCTCAAGGTGACGCATTTGCCCCTGCAATTGAGCAATCTTCTCTTTGAGTCGAGTCGTTCTGGCTTCCACCTCGGGCGGCTGCGTTCGATCTGCCGTTTCTAATGCGCTCAGGTAACGATGGATGCTTTCCTCGATCTGCTGCTGCCGCTTATCGATCTTGCCCGTCGTAAAGTTTCGGTCGCGTGTATTGGAGGCCTTGAACTTACTTCCATCGATGGCGACCATGGCCTGGGAGAACAGCTTGAGATCGCGGCACAACACGACAAACCGACTACAGACGTTGCGAATACCTGCGCCGTTGTTGCGTCGAAAGTCAGCTATCGTTTTGAAGTCTGGCACCAGGCGGCCAGTCAGCCACATCAGCTCGATATTGCGCTGACATTCGCGCTCCAGGCGTCGGCTTGATTGAATCCGGTTTAGGTAGCCGTAGATGTATATTTTCAGCAGCACTGCCGGATGGTAGGAGGGGCGGCCTGTCGTCGAAGGCGTAACACTGGTGAAGCCAAGTGTGTGCAGATCAAGCTCTTCGACAAAGGCCTCGACGATCCTGACCGGGTTATCCTCGGCAACGAAATCGTCCAGGCATTCGGGCAATAGCGCTACCTGCTTGCGGTCATCGCCTTCAACGAATCGCTTCATGGGCAGCCCATCCTGAATGCGTTGATTCAGTCTAGACGATCAACGCGTTTTCACACAGCCTCGGTCGATCACCGCCATTGGCGACAAACGGTCGTATTGTCACCTGATCTGACGTCGACTGACCGGTCAGGACTCGACCTATACACGTCATACGTCGTGGGAAATCGACGCGATACCGGGCGGGCGGCTCGCATGACGACGCCGGCTGAGTTCCCACTTTCCACGTCTTGCGTATCCGGCTGCCCGACGCCGTCAAATCTCCAACACAATCCGCCCCCCACCCGCCCGCGAGCAGCAAGCCATCATGCGCGTATTAAGCGCCCGTTCGCCCGCGCTCAACACGCTGTCGCGATGCTCGACCTCGCCCGCCAGCACGCGCACCTCGCACGCACCGCACAAGCCCTCCTCGCAGTCGCTCGGCACGTCGACATTCGCCGCGCGCAGCACCGACAGCAGCGTGCGGTCGGCCGGCACGGTCAGCACCAGCCCCGAGTCCTTCAGTTCGACCTCGAACGCACGATCCGGCCCCCGGCCCGCGCCCGACACAGCCGCCGCAAAGCGTTCGACCCGCAGCGCATCATGCGGCCAGCGCTGCGCACGCTCGGCCAGCGCATCCAGCAGGCGCGCCGGGCCGCATCCATAGACCTGCACGCCCGGCGCGACGTCAAGCGCGGCGGGATCGAGGCGCGTGCCCTCATCCGTGACATGGAGACACAGCCGCGCCCCATGCAGCGCGTGCAGCGCATCGACAAACGCCATCGCCCGCCGACGCCGGCCGCAGTAATGCACGACGTAGTCGAGGCCGCGCGTGCGCGCCTCGTTCGCCAGCGCCATGATCGGCGTGATGCCGATGCCGCCCGCGACGAAGATCACGCGCCCGGCCTCGGGCGCGAGCCCGAAGTGATTGCGCGGCCCGCGCACCCGCACGCGCATGCCCGTACTCAACGCGCGATGCAGCCACGCCGAACCGCCGCGACTGTCGGGCGCGCGCAGCACCGCGATGTCGTAGACCGTGCGCACATCTGGATCCCCGCACAGCGAATACTGTCGCGACAGCCCCGTATCCCCGCAGGCCACGTCGAGATGCGCGCCCGCGCGCCAGGCCGGCAACACCGCGCCGTCGGGCGCGGCCAGCCGCACCCGGACGATATCGTCCGCCTCCGGCGTGATCGACAGCACGGTCAGCCCACGCCCCGCACGGCGCGCATTCGATTCGCCGACCCGAACCACCAGTGTCGAGGCACCCACCGCCGGCCGCGTGCGCTCGGGGTTCTCGGCCGGATCCCACTCGACCCACAGATGCTCAGGCCCACGAAACGAGGTATTCGGCACATAGCTGAATTTCTGCGCGGCCAACCGCAGATGCGGCAGCCGCCGCGTCAGCTCATCGACGAGGATCTGCAACTCCATGCGCGCGAGATGCTTGCCGAGGCACTGGTGCGCGCCATAGCCGAAGGTCAGGTGCTCGGCCGGGTTGTCGCGATGGATGTCGAACAGATCGGGATCGTTGAAATGGCGCGCGTCGTGATTCGCCGACGCCGTGACGATCAGGAGCTTCGCGCCGGCCGGCACCGGCACGCCGCCCACCATCGCGTCGCGCGTGGCGATGCGTCGCCACGCGGCGACCGAGCCGTTGTGCCGCAGGCACTCGTCGACCGCGTTCGGGATCAGCGCCGGATCCGCGCACAGTTCGCGCCACGCGTGCGGATGCCGCAACAGCAGGGTCAGCGCGTTCGCGGCCGCATGCGCGGTCGTCTCGTGCGCGGCGACGATGCCCGCCATCATCATCGAGTGCAGGTACGAATCGGTGATGACGTCCGGATGCGCGCGTTGCAGGCGGATCCCGAGCAGCATCCAGCCCGGCCCCGACGGATCGGCGCGCATCCTGTCGAGCACGCCGCCCGCGTATTGCCAGAACCGCCCGACCGCATGCGCGACCGCCACCTGCTCATCGGGGCGCGGCCGCCCCCAGGTGTTCACCGTATGCGCGATCGAATAGCGGCGCAGCGTGTCCATGTCCTCTTCGGGCACGCCGAGGAAATGCAGCGCGACGGTCAGCGGCACTTCCCACAGCATCTGTTCGACCAGGTCCGCGCGGCCGGCGTCGACGAAGCGATCGACGTAGTCGCGCGCGAGCCGCCGCACCAGCGGCGCATGCCGCTGCACCGCCTCGGGCGTGAACGGTTCGATCAGCAGACGCCGCCGCGCCATGTGCGCGGGCTCGTCCTCGTTGACGAGCGTGCGGTTCATCGCATAGTCGTAGGACGCGAGCACCGCGTTCGCCTCGGGGTCGGTCGGCGTGATCTTCTCGAGCGCGATCGACGGACTGAAGGTCTGGTTGTCGCGGAACACCCCCTTGATGTCCGCGTAGCGCGTCACGACCCAGTAGCCGAGCCGTGGGCTGTAGAACACCGGTTCGCGCTCGCGCGCCCAACGAAGGTAATCGGGAGGATCCTGCTGATAGCCGTCGCCGAACGGATCGAACGCGGCGGCCTGCGCGCTCACGGGGCAAGCGGGGGCGTCGGACGCGGACGCCGGCTGGAACGGACAACGCGCATCGGGAGAAGCGGACATGGCCATCCTCGCAGCCGGGGGCGATCGCGTCACTCTAATACGCGCGCGCCGCGACGTCGATGCCGCGCGCCGTCAATTCGTGGTGCGGATCAGAAACGGCGCGTACTCCTGCCCCGCGATCCAGCGCGGCGGCCGGCCGCGGCCGGACCAGGTCTCGCCCGTGGCGGGATTGCGATACTTCGGCCGGACCCGGCCGACGCGCCGGTCGCGCCCGCCGTCCAGCCGCCGCGCGCCGAAGATGTCGCGCTCGGTCAGCCCGTATTCCTTGATCGTGCGCCGCACGGCGCTCAGCGCCGCCTCGATCTCGCTCTTGCGGGCCGCCTCGACCGCCTGCTCCATCGCCTTCATCTTTTCCTTCAGGCTCTGATACGACTCGTGTTCGACTACGTTCATGACGCTCCCTCACATCCTCGTGTGTTCTTTGTATTGATTCAATGCAGCGCGCCGGACTCGCGCCGGCGCCCTTCCCCTTCCTCCCGCGCAGCGGCGGCGCGCCGCCGGCCGCGAGCGCGTACGCGCCGCGCCGGGCGCCACGCCCGCGCGGCCGACGCGCGCGCCGCGTCGGCGACCGAACAGACAATGCGGCATGCGTTCCTCCCTTCTCTCAGACGGCATCCGTCGCATGCATCGCGTCGATCTGCGCAGACGTGAAGCCGAGTTCGGCCAGGATCGCGTCGGTGTGCTCCCCGAGCGCCGGCACCGCGCGCATCGGCGGCGGCGCGGCGGCGTCCGCGCCGGGCGGCAGCAGCGCGGGCACCGGCCCGCGTTCCGTCTGCACCTCGGTCCAGCGACGCCGCGCGGCGAGCTGCGGATGCGCCCACACGTCGCGCATGTCGTTCAGGCGCGCATTCGCGATGCCCGCCGCGTCGAGCCGCGCGACCAGCCGGTCCGCATCGAGCGCCGCGAACACCGTGGTGATGATCGCGTGTAGTTCGTCCTTCGCGTCGAGCCGGCGCGAATTCGACGCGAAACGCGGATCGTCCGCGAGCGCGGGCCGTTCCAGCACGCGTTCGCAGAACACCTGCCACTCGCGCTCGTTCTGCAGGCCGAGCACCACGGTGTCGCCGCCGCCCGTCGCGAACGGCCCGTAGGGATAGATCGTCGCGTGCGCCGCGCCGGAGCGCAGCGGCGGCGCCTGGCCGTCGATGCTGTAGTAGAGCGGGAAGCCCATCCACTCGACCATGCTCTCCAGCATCGACACGTCGATGCGCCGGCCGCGCCCGGTCTTCTGGCGCTGCAGCAGCGCCGACAGGATGTTGCTGTACGCATACATGCCGGTCGCGATGTCCGCGATCGAGCAGCCCGACTTCGCGGGCGCGTCCGGCGTGCCCGTGATCGACAGCAGGCCGGCCTCGCTCTGGATCAGCAGGTCGTAGGCCTTCTTGTCGCGATACGCGCCGTCCGGCCCGTAGCCCGAGATCCCGCACACGATCAGTCGCGGAAAACGCGCGTTGAGCGTCTCGTAGTCGAGCCCGAGCCGATCCGCCGCGCCGGGCGCGAGATTCTGGATGAACACGTCCGCCTCTTCCAACAGGCGCAGCAGCACCGCGCGCGCGGCCGGCTGCTTCAGGTCGAGCGTGAGGCTTTCCTTCGACCGGTTGGCCCAGACGAAGCTCGACGACAGACCGCCGACGCGTTCGTCGTAGGCGCGCGCGAAATCGCCCACGCGCGGCCGCTCGATCTTGATCACGCGCGCGCCCAGGTCCGCGAGCTGGCGCGTGCAGAACGGCGCGGCGACCGCATGCTCGAGCGCGACGACCGTGATTCCATCCAGCGGGTGCATGCGGGGCTCTCCTCGGTGAATGCGGATGCGTCAGACGATCCGGGCCAGCACGATCAGGCTCAGCGTGATCGTGATCGCGCCGCCGATGCGGGTCGCGATCTGCGCGAATGGCATCAGCCGCATCCGGTTCGCGGCGCTCAGGATCGCGACGTCGCCCGTGCCGCCCATCCCGCTGTGCGTGCCCACCACGATCGCGGTGTCGATCGGATGCATGTTCAAGCGGCGCGCGACCACGAAGCCGACGCTCATCAGCGTGGCGACCGTCGCGACGATCGTGAGGAGCGTCGGCACGGTGCAGGCTTCGACGACCTTCTTCCACGGCGTGATCGCGATGCCGACCGCGAACAGCAGCGGATACGTGACGACCTTCGCGAAGAAATGGTAGAGCGCGCCCGCGCCGCGCTCGATGGCCGGCGGGAACACGGCCCCGAGTTTCGCCGCGACCGCGAGCGACAGCATCGCGACCGGGCCGGGCAGGCCGAACGCGCTCTGCGCGAGCGCGCCGAGAAAGTACAGGCAGACCGCCGCCATCAGCGCGGCGGGCACGTCCATCGGCGCGCTTCGCGCGTCGGGCTCGACCTGCGTGAGCGCATCGAGCCCGTCGCCGCCGGCGCGCATCAGCTGGCCGTTGCCCGTCAGCCCCGGATAGCGCTTGCCGAGCGCGTCGAGGCAGCCCGCGAACATGATCGCGCACAGATTGCCGAGCATCACGGCCGGGAACACCTGCGCGAGCAGCTCGGCGGCCGGCCGGTGCAGCAGCGTGGCATAGCCGAGCGTCAGCGGCACCACGCCCTCGCCGAAGCCGCCCGCCATCACCGGGATCACCACGAAGAACATCGTATGGAACGCCGACATGCCGAGCAGCGTGCCGACCGCGAGCCCCACGCCGAGCGCCGCGACCGACCCCGCCGCGAGCGGCGCGAAGATGCGCAGGAAGCCGCCGATCAGCACCTTGCGGTTCATGCTCAGAATGCTGCCGACGATGATGCAGACGATGAACAGATAGAGGATGTTGCTCGCCTTCCAGAAATCGATGATCGGCTTGACGAAGACGGACGGCAACAGCTGTTCGAACACGAGGTAGGCCGGCAGGAAGGTCGTCAGGATGACCGGCCCGCCGATGCTGCGGAACACCGGAATGCGCTGGCCGATTTCCGCGCAGGTGAAGCCGAACACGCTGAGCGTCGCGATCATCGGCAGCAGCTCGGCCGTGAGCTTGCCCGTGGCCGTCGCCGCCGTGACCGCGGCCAGCAGCACGATGTAGACCGGCAGCGGAATCACGCCGACGCGCCACGCCAGGGCCTGCCGCCAGACGCCGCGCGCCGCGGGCGGCGTGGAATGGGATGGATTGCCGGGATTATCGGCTGTGGACGGCTGCAAATAGGAAGGTCGCGCTCTCATCGCCTCGTTTATCTCTTTTTTTATCGCCGGTATTTTGTGCTTGCATAATAGGCGGGGCCGGTAACCAGCGGAAATACCGTTACCCGATGGGGGGTATACGTTAAGCTAATAACCGCTTTCCGAATCACCGATATTCGGCAATCAATTCTTATATTTGTTCGCCGGTTTGATCTCAATCGAACACGTTTCGTTTTTCCGGTAGCGTATTTCTTACCGGCGCCGCTGCTTGGCTGCACCGCTGCTTATGGAAATCAAACAACTACGCAATTTCGTGGGAATCGTCGACAGCGGCAGCCTCTCGAAGGCGGCGGAGATGCTGCTGGTCGCGCAGCCGTCGCTGAGCGTGCAGCTGCGCGCGCTCGAGGAGGAGCTCGGCGCGCAGCTCCTGCAGCGCAGCTCGCTCGGCGTCGCGCCGACCGAGGCGGGCAAGAACCTGTACCGGCACGCGCGCGGCGTGCTGCGGCAAATCGAGCATCTGCGGCAGGACGTCCGCGAGGGCGGCCACGGCGAATCGGGCACCGTGTCGGTGGGGTTTCCCACCACGATCGCGGCCAGCCTCGGGCTGCCGCTGTTCCAGCGAATCCGCCAGCACTACCCGGGCATCCGCCTGCAGCTGTTCGAAAGCGTGAGCGGTTATATCTCCGAGCTATTGCTCAACGGCCGCCTCGATCTCGCGATCCTGTTCCGCGAGACGGAAAGCACGGGGATGTCGGTGTCGCCGCTGTTCGACGAAGATCTCTACGTGATGGGCGGCAGCCTCGCCCCGACCGAGGGCCGCGATCCCACCTGCACGTTCGCGCAGCTCGCGAACCTGCCGTTCGCCGCGCCGAGCCCGCCGCACGCGCTGCGCCTCTTGATCGAGCGCGCCTTCGCGCAAGCCGATGTCGAGCTGAACATCATCGCGGACATCGATTCATTGCCGACCCTGCTCGATATCGCCTGCTCCGGCGCGGCGCACGCGATCTTCCCGGTGTCGATCCTCGCGTCGCGCGACGCCGCGCGGCGGCCGCCGGTGCGCCGCCTGGTCGAGCCGCAGCTGCGGCGGCCCGTGAGCCTGTGCTGGTCGAACACCGCGCCCGTCAGCGCGGCCGCGATCGCCGTGCGGCGCTGCATCGCCGATCTGGTCCGCGAGCTGCACGTGAACGGACAATGGCAGGGGATCACGCTGCGGCCGGTCTGAATCCAGGCGGCGGCCGCGCCACCAAAGACACGGGGCGGGAACGCGCAGCCGCGCGCCCCGCCCCGTGATGCCGCCCGTTGCCGCGTTACAGCGCGTGCTGGACCGCGTGGGCCGAATCCGAAATATCCTTGCCGACCCCGGCCACCGTATTGCAGCCCGCCAGCGCGAACAACGCGGCCGCCGTCAGCGCGACCGTCACCCAACGCCCCACCATATCCACCTCTTCTTCCACGAGACCATCGACTGAATCACAGGCGTCACGCCTGTCCCTTTCGCTCCGCATCCGGAGCATCTTCCCCGGGCGGCGCGCGGGGCGCCACCCTGTTTTTCCCTGCCGGCGGACCTGCGCGTCAGCGCACCGCCGCCGGCGCGGCCGACCCGCCGCCTTCCCGGCGCGCCAGGAACAGCCTCAGCCGACGCGCATCGTCCGCCTTGTAGAACGCCACGCGACGGCCCGTCAGCACCACGTACGCGCCGACCAGCGTGCGGCCGTTGCGTCCCATGCAGATCAGGAGCGGGCTGTCGGTCGGCAGTTGCGCGCCCGCGATCGACTCGATGTCATGCGTGAGCGTGGCCCGATCATACGGGTAAGTCTCGTCGCCGGGCTGCAGCGATTCCCGCTCGCACCACTGCGAAAAGCGCTGTCCGAGGCGGTCGAGCGTCTGCTGATGTCGGACGGCATCCGCTTCGTCCACCCCGGGCAGCTGAACCACGCGATCCGCGTACAGCGCCCGCGCGGCCCGCCCCGCCGGATCGACGTACCGGACGCGCGGCGCGGGCAGGGTATTCTCGATCGTCCACAGGGAGGCGTTGTTCACGGCGACCGGGTCGGGCCGATTGGTCTGGCAGCCGGCCAGCGCAACGGCGACGGCGAGTGGAGCGACGATTCTCATGGCGGGCGCGACGGCGCGCGGGACGGTGAAAAATGTATCGCCGAGAGGGTACTCGAAGCGACGAGGCATCACAACGGCGTGCGATAACGATCCGCCCCCCTCGCGCAACGGCCCCGGCGGGCGGCCGGGCTTCGGCTCGGCTTCGGTCCTTGCATGGAGAAACCACGACGCGCGCGTCTTTCAATACGGCCCGTCATGCGGATAAACAAGCCATGAACGGAAATGGCATTCGCCCGCGACTCGAATTCGATTGATTTTCCCGTGCATGGAAAATGTCGTACCGGCCTGTAAAGCGCCCATTCCCTTCGTGCAGGGCATTCGATTATCCAAATCGCGTCGTCCTATCCAAATGCACAGACAATCCGGCGATTTTCCCGCGTATTTCCCGCTGCGCGATACGCCTGCGCCGCCCGTGCGCCCGCCCCGCTCGACGCCCCGCGTCGCGCCGCCGCCGGCGCCCGGCGGCCCTCCTGGCCCGCCGCCGCGCCGTTCCCGTAAAATTCCGCTTTTCCACCTGACCGGCCCCGTCATGCAACCCGCTTCCCCGCCAACCCGCCTCTGCCGGCACCGACGACGCCGAACCCGGCCGCGATCTCGTCTATGGCCCCGACGACCGCCCCGCGCCGATGGTCGCCTTCGTCGCCGCCTTGCAGCACCTGCTGGCGATCCTGGTGCCGATCGTCACGCCCGGCCTGCTGATCTGCCAGGCGCTCGGCGTGTCGAGCCGCGACACCACGCTGATCGTGTCGATGTCGCTCGTGATCTCCGGCATCGCCACCTTCCTGCAATGCCGGCGCATCGGGCCGCTCGGCGCCGGCCTGCTGATCGTGCAGGGCACGAGCTTCAATTTCGTCGGCCCGCTGATCGCGGGCGGCAGCGTGATGGTCAAGCAGGGCACGCCGGTCGAGACCGTGATGGCCGCGATCTTCGGCGTCGTGATCGCGGGCTCGTTCGTCGAGATGGCCGTGTCGCGCATCCTGCCGTTCGTCAAGCGCCTGATCACGCCGCTCGTCACCGGCATCGTGGTGCTGCTGATCGGCCTCACCCTGATCAAGGTCGGCCTCGTCAGCATGGGCGGCGGCTACGGCGCGATGGCCAAGGGCACCTTTGCGAGCGTGCAGAACCTCACGCTGTCCGGCCTCGTGCTCGGCTCGATCATCCTGCTCAACCGCGTACCCGTGGTCTGGGTGCGCAGCACCGCGCTCGTGATCGCGCTCGCGATCGGCTATCTCGCCGCCGCCGCGATGGGCCGCCTCGACTTCACCGGCGCGCGCGAAGCAGCGCTGTTCCAGGTGCCGACGCCGCTGCACTTCGGCCTCGGCTTCTCATGGCCGCTGTTCGTGCCGATGCTGATCATCTATCTCGTCACCTCGCTCGAAGCGATCGGCGACGTGACCGCGACCAGCAAGATCTCCCGGCAGCCGGTCGAAGGCCCGCTGTGGATGCAGCGCATCAAGGGCGGCGTGCTCGTCAACGGCGCGAATTCTCTGCTGGCCGGCGTGTTCAATACGTTCCCGAGTTCCGTGTTCGCGCAGAACAACGGCGTGATCCAGCTCACCGGCATCGCGAGCCGTCACGTGGGCATCTGGATCGCCGGCATGCTGGTGGTGCTCGGCCTGTTCCCGACCGTCGCCGGCGTGCTGCAGGCCGTGCCCGAACCCGTGCTGGGCGGCGCAGCGATGGTGATGTTCGGCGCGGTGGCCGCGTCCGGCATCAACATCCTCGCCGGCATCCGGCTCGACCGCCGCGCGCTGCTGATCATCGCCGTGTCGCTCGCGCTCGGCCTCGGCGTGTCGCAAGTGCCGGAGATCCTCACCAGCCTGCCGCACGCGCTCAAGAACGTGCTCGAGTCGGGCGTCGCCACGGGCGGCATCTGCGCGCTCGTGATGAACTGGTTCCTGCCGGAAAAGCATTGATGTGATGTACGGGCGGGGCGACGGCGCGCCGCCCGCCGCGTGATGCGCGGGCCGCCGGGCGTCGGTTCCGCGTGATGGGCGGGCTGCCCTGCCGGGACGCCCGCTTCGCGTGAGCGACCGCGCGCGTGGCCAGCACGTCCAGCGCCTCGCGAGCCGCGCGATAGCGCAGATCCACACCTGTCGGGAAGCGGAGCGTACGCGCTTCGCTTCTGCCTCCACGAGCAGGTTCGTGTAGTCACACGCGAAGGATTGATCGATCAGGGCCCTGAACGCATCGGGGCTTTCCCTGGCGCGGTCGGCCCGGTCGCTCAACGCCCGCGCACTGCGCCCCGCTTCCCTCGCCGCGCCGCATTCACGCGGGCAGGCATCCCCCAGCACCCAGTCCTTGTCGTTCCGCAGATGAGTGCGATCGCTGCCCAGCGCAGCCTCCCCCCTCAACCCCGACATCATTGCAGCCGACACGCCGCGTCGAGCGTCGCCCGCGACAGCTCCACCCGCAACGTCCGCGCCTCGCCATGCGCCGGCAGCGCATCGAGCATCTCCCAGATCGTCGCGCTCAGCATCGCGCGCACGCGTGCGCGCGCGGCGGCGTCGAGGTGGCCGAAGCGCTCGACCGTCCCGCAGTCGACGCTCAGCTCGACCGAATGCCGCGCCGTGTCGCGCACGCCGTCGACCGCAATCGCCCAGGCGATATGAAACGTGATGCGCCGGGATGCTGCGTCGAAATGGATCGTCGTATCGAGCCTGCGCTCGGCGACCTCGTCCTCCCGATCATCGGAGTCGATACCGTAACCAAGATTCGCTTGCATGACACTCTCCTGGATGAAGGACCGGCGCACGCGCGCCGCTCCGGAATCCTCGTCGAGGGACAGGCTGAATGGCGTCGCGCGCCGGCTGAAACCCGGTCGGGCGGAAGGCGGCCCCGCATCATCGGCGCACGGTCCCCAGCACGAGCGTGACGAGGAAAATCACCGCGAAGATATAAAACTGAATCTTCGCGATCTCCGCCGCACCGGCCGCGATCCCGCCGAAGCCGAACAACGCGGCGATGATCGCGATGACGAAAAAGATGACGGCATATCGAGGCATGGGACGCGCCTGTCCAATGCGGTTCGACGCTCACGCGCCGCGGACATGTTTCGGCTTGCCATGCCTCGGCGTCGACGCCATCGTCTCGCGCTCGCGCTCGCTCATCGACGTGTACATCGCCTGCGACGGCGGCTTCAGATCCTTCACCTTGATGCGGCCGCGCTTCGCCGACAGCGCAGCGCCCGCGGCGCGCTGCTGCGCCTGGGATTTTGCAGGCATGCTGGCCCTCCTTTGAATGACATCGCGACGCGCAGCACCGGCGCGGCGCGCTCAGTCATGCGCAAGCGCCATGCCATCCGCCCGGCATGCACGCACGGCGATGCGGCGCAGGCACGTACGGCGCTTTTTACACAGCCTCGTAGGTTTTGCGCAGGCGGCCTCCACCCGACACCCGCCCAGCGCCATCCGCGCGCCGGGTACGCGCCTTGCACGACGAAGGCCGGTGCGCGCGCATGCGCCGCATCGGTTCGATGCCCACCCGCGCGGACGCGACGCGTTCGCCTCTTCAGGAGGACACTCATGCACACCCCCGATCAAGGCCAGGCCCGCATCGTCGGCAAGGGCCGCGCCACCGCGAACGGACCCGGCCCCGACGTGATGGCGGCCAACACCCTGGAAGGCAACAAGGTCTACACGACCGATGGCGACGATGTCGGCAAGATCAAGCACATCATGCTCGACGTCCGCACCGGACGCATCGCGTACGCGGTGCTGTCGAGCGGCGGCCTGCTCGGCATCGGCGACAAGCTGCTCGCGATACCGTGGAGCGCGCTGACGCTCGACACCGACCGCAAGCGCTTCCTGCTGTCGGTTTCCGCCGAACTGATCCGTCACGCCCCCGGCTTCGACAAGGATCACTGGCCCGCGATGGCCGACCCGCAATGGGCGGACACGCTGCACCAGTACTACGGCCGCTCGCCGTACTGGATCGCGGAAGAGGAACTCGACTTCGACGCGCCGCCTCACGAAGCCTCGCCGAACGCGGCCGAACCGCGCGGCGGACGGCATTGAGCGTTGATTCCTGTGGCGACGGCACCCCGCCGCCGCCGCGGGGCATGCGCGGCGACGCGCACGACGGCGCGTTGGTCCGATGCCGCCATGCCATGCCGCGCGCGCTTCATCGAGATCATGAGGATCGGTGCGCGCGCGAAAGCCGGGTGCCGGCTTCTGCAGGAACGACGCGCGTCACTCACGAAACACGCAGCAAGCGCACGACGCGCGGCACACCCGATAACCCCTCGAATCCAGCCGCACCGACAGCCTCCCCCAACATCAATCCGGCATGCGACGACGCAGATCGGCGGCCGGAATCCGCATCGCCTGCCGGTACTTCGTCACGGTGCGGCGCGCCAATACGATGCCGCGCGCCGCGAGCGCCTTCGCCAGCGCCACATCCGACCAAGGCGCACGCGCCGCCTCGTCCGCGATCAGCTCACGGATCAGCGCCTTCGCGGCGGCCGCCGAACCCACGCCCGCCCCCACCGCCTCCAGCTTGCGCGGGAAGAAGTACTTGAATTCGAAAGTGCCGTGCGGCGTCGCCATGTACTTGTTGCCGGTCGCGCGCGATACGGTCGATTCATGCAGGTCGAGCGCCTCGGCGATGTCGCGCAGGATCATCGGCTTGAGCGCGCGCTCGCCATGGCGGAAGAAATCCCGCTGCCGCTCGACGATGCAGGCCCCGACCCGCTGGATCGTATCGAAGCGCTTGCGTGCGTTCCTGAGCAGCCAGTGCGCTTCCTGCAACTGCTGGCCCAGCAGCGAATCGCGTGCGCCGCGCTCGCGCGCGAACAGGGCCGCGTAGCGGCGATGGATGCGCACGCACGGAACCAGATCGGGGTTGACCATCACGATCCAGTCCCCTCGAATCTGCCGCACGATCACGTCGGGCACCACGTATTCGCCGCGCACGCTGCCGTACTGGTTGCCCGGACGCGGATCGAGACGGCGCACGAGCGCACAGGCGGCGTCGAGCGTGCGCGCATCGCAATCGAGCCGGCGGCGCAGGTCGGCCATCTCGCGCCGCGCGAGACATTCGAGATGGTCTTGCACGACTGCCCGCGCGCACGCGAGAGCCGGGGTGTCGGGCGGCAGGTCGTCGAGTTGCAGCAGCAGGCATTCGGCCAGCGAGCGCGCGCCGATCCCCGGCCGTTCGAGCGACTGCACGCGCCGCAGCGCCACCGCGAGATCGCCTTCGTCGAGCCCGAGCCCGGGTTCCACGACGCGCACGAGATCGGCGAGCGACTGCCGCAGATAGCCGTCGTCGTCGAGGGCATCGACGATCATGTGCGCGGCCGCGCGGTCGCGCCCGGACAGCGGTTGCAGACGCAAGGCCTCATGCAGATGCGCGCGCAGCGAGGGCTCGGGGGCGTTCCATTCGCCGGGCTCCAGGCCGACGGCTTCGCCGCCGGACCGCCCGCCGCGCGGCGCGGTATCCGCGTGCCCGGCGTCCGCCGCATCCACGCCGCGCCCGGATTCGACGTGAACCGTTGCCGTGTCCGGCGATTCCGCGCGCGTCGGCGAATCGGGCTCCACGGCCGCGTCGTCGGCCTTCGCCGCCTCGTCGGGCGCGCGGGTGTCTTCGAGGAACGGGTTGTTGTCGAGCGCCTGTTGCCACTCCTGCTGAAACTCCAGCGACGAAAGCTGCAGCAAACGCAGCGACTGTTGCAGCCTGGGGGTGAGCGCAAGATGCTGCCGCATCTGCAGCCCAAGCGATAAGGACATGCGGGACTCCAGTCGGATTGAACGGTAAGAGACTTACCCGCAACCTTCATGCCAATGCGGCCTGGCGGCGGCCCGCCGCGCGCGCCTACGCGCCGCCCTTCCCTTTTTTCAACGCCCACGCAAATTTTCCCGCGCCCCGCGCCGTGCGCCCCGCCCCGGCGGGCTGGGCCGCCGGGTATGCGGCTTGCGCCGGCTGCGGGGTCTGCCGGCCGCGCGTGCGCGACAGGCAGGCATTCCATCACCCCCGGACCACGACGCGGGCAGCGACGAACCCGCGACACGGCCGGTATCCCGCCTGGGAGGATTCTATGAACATTCGCATCGTTGCGGCCGCATGCATCGCCGCCGCCGCCCTGACGGCGTGCGGCGGCGACGGAAACGACGTCGGCACCGAGCTGGGCCTGACCAACCCGCAGGCCCGCTTCATCAACGCCGTACCGTCCGGACCGAATCTCGACTACTACCTGAACGGTTCCGCGAACGCGACCGGTGTCGCGTACAAGGGCGTCACGCGCTATCGCGACGTCGGCTCCGGCACGCAGACCGCAACCTACGATGTGTCCGGCACCACGACCACGATCGCACAGCAGACCTTCAGCGCCGCGAAGGGCCACCACTACACGACGATCGCGCTGCCCAGCACGTCCGCGCCGATCTCGGTGATCGACGACCCCTACGCGAAGGGCCTGCTGTCGAACCAGGCGCGCGTGCGCGGCTTCAATGCCTCGCCGAACGCGCAGAACATCGACATCTACGTCGTGCCGCCCGGCACCGACATCGGCACGCAGAGCCCGACCGTCTCCGGCGCGGCCTACCAGAACGCCTCGCCGGCCTCGGGCCAGGATTCGGTCTACCTGAACGGCGGCACCTATCAGGTGATCGTGACCTCGGCGGGCAGCAAGACGCCGATCCTGACCACGCCGCCGGTCTCGCTGAACAACAACGCGGACTGGCTGCTGCTGACGATCCCGGCGGGCGGCATCGCCGACGTCACGCCGAACGACATCCACGTGCTGGTCGCGCAGGGCAACGACGCGGACACGTCCGCGCAGGAACTCGGCCCGCAGTAAGCAAGACAGGGGATGGCGCGGCCGACGGGCCGCGCCCCAGGAAGGCAGACTCCGCGGCGTCTAGTTCGACCGTTCGAAGCGGAACACCTGCTCGACACGCCGGCCGCCGGGCACCTCGATCGTCACCGCACCCTCATGCCGCACGCGCCAGCCCGCCCGCGCGACGACGCGCGGCAAGGTTCCGCCCGCCCGGCTCTCGAAACCGGCGAGACCCACCTCGGGCGTGTCGACGCGCTCGTCGAGCGAGGCGTTGGAATGGATCACGTTGGCCTGCCACTTCGATGCGCCACGGCGCGCTTCCATGCCCTTGCCGTCGACGTCGACGGTGTTGTCGGTCGCGGCCATGTTCGCGTTGTCGAGCGACACGATCCGGCTGGCCGCGCGGCGCACCGGATCGTCGCCCGCGTCGCGCAGGCGCGCATCGCGGTCGATCGGCGGCAGTCCAGTCGCCGCCTTGGCCGCGATGCGTTCGGGCGACAGCGGCCGCGCGCGGGCGGTCTCGGCGGCCTGGGTCGCCGCATCCGGCATGTCGCGGCCGGCCGCCGGCGTCTTCACGGGGCTGTTCGCGATGACCTCGCGCTGCCGCTCGGCGTGGGTAGGGGTTCCGGTATGGCGCATCTCGTTGACCTCCTTTCCTGAGCGCGCGCCGCGCACGGGCGGCGCGCTAGAACCGGTAGTTGACGGACAGATCGAACACGCCCTGGGTCGGACGCGAGACGACCGGGCTGTGCGCCGCGCTGCCCGTCAATTGCTCGATCGCGCCGTCGACGGTCAGGAACCAGTGCTTGCGGAAGAACCAGACCGCCGTCGTGCCGAACCCGACCGAACGCAGGCCCGCGTGCGACGAATACGGCGCGAGCCCGCTGCGCTGGGCCTGCGCGCCGGAAACGCCGAACCACGTGTCCATGTAGCGCGCGTCGGCGAACGACACGCTCGGCCCCGCGAACCAGAAAAACCGTTCGCTGCTGCCCGGCAGCGGCATGTAGGCCGACAGATCGCCGCGCCAGCCGTTCGAGCCGCCGATGTCGCGCCGCACGTCCGCGCGCAGCACGAGCGGGAACGACTTCGACACCACGTAATCGCCCGACAGCTTGATGACGGCCGCCGCGCCGATGTTGCCGAGCCCGTTCAGGTGATCGAGGTCGTCGGCCGCGCGCCGGCCCATGTCGAAGCCCGCCGACAGCGATACGCGCCCGCGCGGCCCGCTCAGCAGGTTCACGCCGACGCCTTCGCCCGTCGACAGGAAGAACAGGTCGCGATAGCGGATGTCGATGCTCGGCCCGACCCGCGCGCGGTATGCCGATGCGCCCGGATAGGCGGCCTGCAGGTTGGAGGCGATGCCGGCCTGGATCTGCCAGGCGGGCAGCGGCGCGGGTGCGAGCAGGCTGGTCAGCGGCACGCCGGCCGAGTACTGCCATTCCGCGAGCGGCGACGGCGTTTGCGCGCGCACCGCGCCCGCGAACGGCCCGATCGAACCGATCGAGCAGCACGCGGCGAACCACGCCGCGCGGCGTCGGGCGCCGGGCGTGCGCGCCTGGCGGGTGCGGGACAAGCTTGGGGTCGTCATCATGCGGCCTCCGGTCGTGCGCACCGCCAGCGTAGCGGCTCCCCGGCGTTCGCGCCAGCCGGTCATCCCGGACGACCGTCCCGCGCCGCGCGCTCGCCCGTCGGCCGGGCCGGAACGCAAGGCCCTGCGTGGCCGCGCCGCCGTCTCGTCCAGGCCCGGGTGCGCCCGCGCGGCGTCGGGCGCGTCACGGCCCCCCGTGAGCCATGCGGCCACGACCGACCGCCACGCGCGCGCTCCGTCGCGCGCGGCCCGCGGCGGCACGTAGATCGGCGGCTCGGGTTCGGGCGGATCGCCCTGCGGCGCGCGGTGCGGCTCGGGCGGCTCGGGCGGGTCGAGCGGTTTCGAATCGGGTTCCGCGTCGGGTATCGGTGGATCGGGTCGATGCGGCCATGCATCCCATGCGTACTTCATCCAGCCTCCTTGCGTTGGTCACCCGTCCGATGACGCAAGCCGCATGCCATGCCCGCGCATGCCGGCCGCCGGCCGTTCCGACGCCGGGCATTGCAATCGCTGCCGCACGCGCTGCAAAACTTGCACGGCGTCGCGCGGACGCGCGCCGGGCCGACAGGCGCACGCGTCGGCTCGACCGGGCATGCGGGTTGCGTGCAAGGCGGTGCCTGAATCTTGAATCCGGAGGTGACGCCATGAACGATTCGATGCAACCGGCCGGGCCCGGCACGGAACGCGGCCCGCACCCGACGCCGCCGCTGAAGGAACACGACCGGCCCCGCAGACGCAAATCCGAGGAGCACATCGACCGTACGCTCGAAGAAACGTTTCCCGCCAGCGACGCACCGGCGACGGGCGGCGTCACGCGGATCGATCCCAAGCCGGACCCCGCCCCGCGCAAGGACGACGCCGGGCGTACGCCGTGAATGCCGGCGCGCGTGCACGGGGCATCGCATGCGCACCGCGCGCGCGTCAGTCGCGCACGATCACGCGCGCCAGCATCCGCAGATCGACCGGCTTGCGCAGGTAGCCATCGAATCCCGCCTCGCGGGCGCGCCGCTCGTCCGCCTGCCCGGCGTGCGCGGTGACGGCGAGGATGCGCGGCCCGCCCGCGCCGCGCCGGCGCAGCGCTTCGAGCAGCCAGAACCCATCGCCGTCCGGCATCGCGAGATCCGACAGCACCACGGTCGGCCGCGCGCGTTCGGCCTGCGCGAGCGCTTCGCGCCCCGACGCCGCGACGGAGACCTCCGCGCCGAGCGTGGTCAGCGCCGCCGCGAGACTCGCGCGGGTGGTCGGATCGTCGTCGACGAGCAGCACGCGCTGCGCGACGAGCGGCGTCGGTTCGTCGCGCGAAGCTTGTCCGGCCGCGCCGAGCGGCGGCTGCCAGCCGACCGGCAGCGCGACCGTGAAGATCGCGCCGAGATTGCGGCCCGCGCTGCGGACCGACACCTTGCCGCCGTGCAGCTCGACGATGTGGCGCACGATCGACAGGCCGAGCCCCAGGCCGCGCCGCGGCGACGCCGGCGCCTCGTCCGCGCGCCGGAACGCCTCGAACACGTGCGGCACGAACTCCGGCGCGATGCCGGACCCGGTATCGGCCACCGACAGCGTGACGCGCGCACCGGCCTGCACGAGGCCGACCGTCACCCGGCCGCCCGTCGGCGTGAACTTGAACGCATTCGACAGCAGGTTCGACAGCATCTGCCGCAGCCGCTCGCCGTCGCCCGACACGACGCAGGTGTCCACCGCGCACTCCGTCGCGAGCACGATGCCTTCGTTCAACGCGGCCGTGCGAAACGACTCGACGACGTCGGCGACGATCCGCACGAGGTCGATCGGCACTGCATCGAGCCGCAGCTTGCCGGTCGCGAGCGACGACGCGTCGAGGATGTCCGCGACCATGCGCGTGAGCGAGCGCGCCGAGCGATCGATCGCATCGATCGCCTGTTGCTGCAAGGCGAGGTCGCCGGTATGGCGAAGCACCTCGACCCAGCCATAGATCACGTTGAGCGGCGTGCGCAGTTCGTGCGAGACGGTCGCGAGCAATTCGTCCTTGAGCCGGTTCGACGTATCCGCCTGCCGGCGCGCGTCGCGCGCGCCGCGCAGCGAACGGTGCGCGCGACGATCACGACGTCGGCGCTCGCCCGATTCGCGGACCGTCAGCGACAGCGCCACCGCGCCGCCTGCGCGCGGCGGCACGACGCCGGCCGCGAGCGTCGCGCGAAAGCGCGCGCCGTCGCGCCGCACGCACAGCACGTCGACCGGTCCGTCGTCGTCGCCCGCGGCGTCGGGCCGCGCCGGCAGCGGATGACGCAGGCGCCAGCGCGCAGCGATCAAGCCGCCTGCGTCGAGCCCCACGGCTTCGTGCTCGTCATAACCGAACAGGCGCTGCGCGGCGCGATTCCAGCTGACGACGCGATAGTGCGCGTCGATCCCGACGATCGCATCCGGCGCGGCATCGACCACCGCGTCGCGCAACGCCGCCGCGGCGGCGTCCTGCAGCATCAGCACCGCGCCGCGAATCGCGCCGGCGGCGTCGCGCATCGGCGCGGCCGTCTCGACGATCGCCGCGTTCGTCTCGCTGCGGTTCTGCCGCAGCCAGCGCCGCGTCGACGCGACCTCGGTCAATCCGGACAGCACGCGCTCGAACGCCTGCGCGGCCGCCTCCCGTCCTTCGGCATCGCGCGCGCCCAGCAGATCGCGCACCGGCCGCCCGGTCAGATCGCGCGGCGCGCCGCCCAGCAATGCGGCCGCCTCGTCGTTGACGAACACGGCGCGGCCGCGCGCATCGCTCGCCAGCACGCCGCACGGCAGCGCGCCCAACACCGTTTCGTAGCGACGGCGCAGCAGCGCGTCGCGATGGCCGCGCCAGCGCTGCGCCACGCTCGCGCCGCGCAACGAAGACGCCATCGCGCTGACCACCACGCCCGTCAGCACGAAGGCGGCCAGCGTGACGAGCCGCGCCGGCAGCGGCGCCGTATAGACCGACGGATCGGAAAGAAACAGCAGCCAGATCAGGCCGGCGCTCGCCAGCGTGGCGGCGACGCCGAACCCGAACGATGCGAGCCACGCGATCGCGGCGAGCAGCGGGTAGTACAGCAGCAGCGGCAGGTCCACGCCGCCGAGCCGGATCGCCAGCGCCTGCAGCACGGTCGCGATCGCCACCAGCATGACGGCGATGCCCGATTGCCCCGCGCGGGCGCGCATCAGATTGACCATCGCCTTCACTCCCGCCGCACCACGCGCCCGGGCCGGCCCGGGCCGGCGCGGCCGCCTTCGGGCGCGCGCCGCCGCGCCGCGCCCGGCAGCCGCGCGCGCGGATCCGGCGGCGCCGGCGGCAAGCCGGCGCGCCGGGCAAACGAAGCGCCATGCGTCTCAGTCATTCGGTTTGTCGTCTCCGTCGGCCATCTGCGCGAGCCGGTTGTAGATCGTCTTGAGGCTGACGTCGAGCACCTCCGCGGCCTGCGCCTTCACGCCGCCGCACTTCGCGAGCGTACCGAGGATGATGCGCCGGTCGACCTCCTCCAGCGTCGTGCCGAACGATACCGTCACGCGTTCGGCGTCGGCCTGGGCGTCGCCCGACACCGAGGCCTCCGTCATGATCGGTGGCGGCAGCGAAGCGATCACGTCGTCGTCGTTGAAGATGCTCGCGCGCTGCACGAGGTTGCGCAGCTCGCGCACGTTGCCGGGCCATGCATAGGTTCTCAGCGCATCGAGCGCGGCCGGCGCGAACCGCATCGCGCGGCCGCTGTCCTCGTTGAGCCTCTGCAGGAAGGCCTGCGCGAGCATCGGGATGTCGTCGCCGCGCGCGCGCAAGGGCGGCAGCGCGATCGGAAACACGTTGATCCGGTGATACAGGTCGGCGCGCAGCTTGCCGGCCTCCATTGCAGCCTCGGGATCGCGGTTGGTCGCGGCGACGATCCGCACATCGACGTCGATCTCGCGTGCGGAGCCAAGCCGCGTCACGCGGCCGGTCTCGAGTACGCGCAGCAGCTTCACCTGCGACTCGACGGGCATCTCGGTCACCTCGTCGAGGAACAGCGTGCCGCCGTCCGCCCGCTCGAAGAAACCCTTGTGCTGGCGCTCCGCGCCCGTGAAGCTGCCGCGGTCGTGGCCGAACATCTCGCTCTCGACCAGGTTCGCCGCGATCGCGCCGCAATTGATCGCGAGGAACGGCCCGCGCCGACGCAGGCTCAGGTCGTGGATGGTCTGCGCGACCAGCTCCTTGCCGGTGCCCGACTCGCCCGTCAGCAACACCGACGCCTCGGTCACGGCCACTCGGCCGATCGCGTCGTACATCGCCTGCATCGGCGGCGCGCTGCCGAGCATGCGGCCGAAGCGCCCGAGGCGCTTGAGTTCGGAGCGCAGCGCGGCGATCTCCGCATGCAGCACGCTGGTTCTCGGCACGCGCGCGAAGATGCTGTTCAGGCGCTGCATGTTCAGCGGCTTCACCAGGTAATCGGTCGCGCCGTGGCGCAGCGCGTCGATCGCCGTCTCCAGGCTCGCATGGCCGGTGGTCAGCACCATCTCGCAATGCGCGCCGGCCGGCAGCTCGTCGAACAGGTCCATGCCGTTTCCATCCGGCAACACGAGATCGCACAACACCAGATCGGGTGTATGCACAACCATTCTGGCCCGCGCTTCCTCGAGCGTGGCCGCCGTATCGCACGTGAGCTGCTGGGCTTGCGCGAGCGCCGCGAGCATCGCGCGCGTATCGGCATCATCCTCGACGATCAGTACGTAGGGCATGGTGGCTCCTTCATGGATCGCATCATTCGCAGGCACCGCGACGCGAGATGACACGACGCGAATCCGGTCGGCAACATTGACCTGTCCGCCATCCAATCAGTAAAAACGAAACGCACGCCATGAGGCGGCGACGTCATCACTATAGGAACCGTGCACCGGCCGAAACGTTCGATCGAATATTCCTATCCGACCGTGTGCGGTGCATTGCGAGATTTAATTCATTTGAAGAACGAATCCGCTACGCTTGTCAGTACTGAGCAATCATCAAGCATCCCCCTTCTTGCGCGGACACTGCGGCGCATGCCACCCGCGGCCTCCCGCACAGCGAGCGATCCATGTCGAAACAGATCAACGACAGCCGGCGGCTGTTGGGCAATTCGTATTCGATGCAAACGTTGATGGGCAAACTGGAAAAGATATCGGCCACCCGCGCCAGTGTCCTGATCGTCGGCGAAAGCGGCGTCGGCAAGGATCTTGCCGCGCGGCTCGTGCACGACCTGAGCCCGCGTCGCGACGCACCGTTCGTGCCGGTCAACTGCGGCGCGATTCCGCCCGAACTCGCCGAGTCGCAGCTGTTCGGCCACGAGAAAGGCAGCTTCACGGGCGCCGTCGCGCAACACATCGGCTTTTTCGAGGCCGCGCGCGGCGGCACGATCTTCCTCGATGAAATCGCGGAGATGCCGCGCGCATTGCAGGTCAAGCTGCTGCGCGCGCTCGAAGCGAACGCGATCACGCGCGTCGGCGGCACCGCGGCGATTCCGCTCGACGTGCGCATCGTCGCCGCGACCCATCACGATCCCGGCGAGTCGGTCCGCGACGGCCGGCTGCGCGAGGACCTGTTCTATCGCATCGCCGTGTTCGCGCTGCGCATCCCGGCGCTGCGCCAGCGCGAGGACGACATCGAGCACATCGCGCGCGATTTCGTCGACGGGTTGAACGCGCGTCACCACACGCGCAAGCGGCTGTCGCCGCAGGCGCTGAAAAGCCTGCGCGGCTATCCGTGGCCGGGCAACGTCCGCGAGTTGCGCAACACCATCGAGCGGGCCTACATCCTCGCGAACGAGCAGATCGAGGTCATGCCGCCCCCGCGCCTGCCGCCGCGCATCGAGATCCGCAAGAACGCGATGATCCTGCCGATCGGCGCGACGCTCGCGCATGTCCAGCAGCGCTTCATCGCCGCGTCGCTGAATCATTTCGACGGCAACAAGCAGCGCACCGCGAAGGCGCTCGGGATCAGCCTCAAGACGCTGTACAACCGGCTCGCGCTGATGCGGGAGCCGGGGGACAGCGAGCCGGGGGCTTGATGCGCTGATGCTTCGGCGATTTGATGCCGTGCGCGTTGGAGGTGCGGCAGCGGCAGCAGAATATGCACGAGCCACCGGGTGCGAGACGCGGACCGCTCTCGACCGATGCGAAATGACACGCAGCGGATGGTTTTTACACGCGCGACGATTCGTCATCCGGATCCCCTCATGCGTTGCGCGATGGATCCGCTTGACGCGCAAACCACGCATCGTCGGCCGCGAGCGCGTGTTCGCGGGTCGCTCTCGATCGATGCGAAATGACACACCGTGGATGGTTTTTACACGCGCGACGATTCGTCATCCGGATCCTCTCATGCGTTGCGCGATGGATCCGCTTGACGCGCCAACCACGCATCGTCGGCCGCGAGCGCGTGTTCGCGGACCGCTCTCGATCGATGCGAAATGACACACCGTGGATAGTTTTTACACGCGCGACGATTCGTCATCCGGATCCCCTCATACGTTGCGCGACGGATCCGCGTGACGCGCAAACCACGCGTCGCCGTCCGCCCGCGCATGTTCGCGTTGACCACGCCGCCGACCGGCACTGCGCGCTCGGCGGACGCAGTGTCTCGCGAGCACGACCTTCGGGAGGCGTGCCGGCGAACGCCGCGCGCCCGCCAACTCTCGCGTTCGCCGAGCGTTACCCGGTCCGGAAGCAGGCCCAGGCCCTCCCGCGCGATGCGCCACGGCCGGCCGGCTTGCCGTCAGGGTTCAAGATGCGGCCCCTTGCCCCGCGCCGCCCGATCGATTCACCCGCCACTCGCACCCGCGTCGCTCGAAGCGGCAGGCGCGCTCGCGCCGCCGGGCAAGCTCGCCGCCGCGCCGTTGTCCGCGGGCGCGGCCGCCGACCCCGGGGCCATCGCGGCCGGCCCCTGCGCCGAACTCGATTCGCTGTTCTCGTCCCGCTTCGAACAACCCGTCGCCAGCGCGACACCCGCCGCCATCGCGGTGATCAGAAGCGCCCGCCATGCGGGCTGGAAAGCGTCCTTACACATAGCACCTCCGAAGTTGTCTGCCGACATGGCGCCAGCAAGCGGCGTGCCGCATCGCTCACATCCGATCGTCGGCATCCCGCACCCCGCGCACGCAGCGCAGCAGCGACAGCCCATCGCGCGTCAGCACGGGCGCCGGCGCACCACTGCCGCGTTCGACGGAGACGAGCCGCCGTTCGAGCAGCACGCGGACCTCGTCGCGATCGTTGGAAATCTCGGCCGGCGCCTGGTGAATCAGGATAAGCGCGGCCACTTCATGCGGACTCAACATGGCTCCTCCTTGATCGTCGGGTGGAACGCCTGACGCGAAGTCCGGCGCATCGTAGTCTTGATACGAGCAAACCTCGTGCCGCGCGGGTTCGATGAACCCGCCCCTGCGCCATGAGGACACGTCGTACCATGTATGACGCGTCGCGCGCCGACGCCACCTGCCACGCTGCCGAACCCGCGACGCTCCGCGCGCAGCTTATCCACGCCGCCGACACGCACACGCGTCGCACGGCGCACTCGCAGCGTGGCGCGCGCGCCCGCCACGCCCGACCGGAAAGGAGACCTCATGTCCGCCACGTTCACCGTACGCGCAGCCCGTCCGACGGACGCGGAGACGCTCACGGCGCTCGCGCGCCTGTCGAAGGCGCACTGGGGCTATCCGGACGCGTGGCTCGATCTGTGGCAAGCCGACCTGACGATCTCGCCGGACACGATCGAACACGCGCTCGCCTACGTCGCCGAGCGCGACGGCTTCATCATCGGCTTCTGGGTGAGGACCGTGCGCGATACCGATCAATTGACGCCCGGATGGCTGTTCGTGCATCCGGACCACATGGGCCAGGGCGTGGCCCGCGCGTTATGGGCGGCGCTGCGCGAAGGCGCGGCGGCTCAGGGCATCGGCAGTTTCGTGATCGAGGCTGATCCGCACGCCGTGCCGTTCTATCTTTCGCTAGGCGCGGAGCCGATCGGCGAGCGCGAATCGACGCGTATTCCCGGGCGCCGCGTGCCGATCCTGCGCCTCCCGGTGTAACCCGGACGCGACACACGCCGCTCGCGCCGCCCCCGCTTCACACCCGTCCGCGCACGGCGACGCACACCACGCCCGCCATCACCATCAGGCCGCCCACGAGCGTCGCGAGCCCGGGCCGCTCGCCCGTCAGCACGATCGACAGGCTGGTCGCGATGGCCGGCACGAGGTACAGGAAGTTCGCGGCGCGCGCCGCGCCGAAATGGCCGAGCGCGAAGGTCCAGGTCGCGTAGCCGATCGCCGCCGGAAACACGCCGAGCATCAGCGCGGCGGCCACCGTCGAGGCACTCGCCGTCGCGGCCGATGCCAGCGCGCCCGGCAACCACGGCGACAGCCACACCGCGCCGGCGAGCAACGTATAGCCGGCGCACGGCAGCGCGCCATACACCGGGATCAGCGGTTTTTGCAGCACGAAATAGACGGCGCTGCACAGCGCGGCGGCCAGGATCAGGCTTGCGCCCGCGCCGAGCACGAGCCCGCCCGGCTGGCCCACGGCGATCACGGCCACGCCGCCGAGGCTGAACAGCGAGCCGGCCCAGCCCCGGCGATTGAAGCGTTCGCCCAGGAACACCGTGGCGAGCAGCGCGGTGAAGATCGGCAGGGTCGAGGCGATGAAACTCGCCGCGCCGGCGCTGACGGTCTTTTCGCCGGTATTCAGCAACGCGTTGTACAGCGCGATGCCGATCGCGCCGCACAGCAGGAAGCGCAGCGCGTCGCGCGCGCTCGGCAGGCGCGGCCGCCGGGCCGCGAGCCACACGACGATCAGCACGGCGGCCGTCGCGAAGCGCAGCGCCGCGAGCTGCAGCGGCGACAGGCCCTGCAGGCCGATGCGGATGAAGGGAAAGGCGCTGGCCCACGAGATCACCGTGACGGCGACGGCAAGTGCGGGAATCAACGGCGCGGACGGGGAACGGGACGAGATCGAGGTATTCATGCGGCCATCATCGCAGTGCGCGAGATGTTAAGCTAGCGCGCAAATCGCCAGTGAGATGTGATCATGAAGCACAGCTTGGCGGCACGTCCGCCGCTCGCGAACCTCGAAACGGTTTGCATCGTCGCCCATGAAGGCTCGCTCAGCGCGGCCGCCGAGGCGGCCGGCCTCACGCACAGCGCGATCAGCCGGCGCGTCGCCTCGATCGAGAACTGGCTCGGTTTCCCGCTGTTCGAGCGGCACGGCCGCGGGGTGCGGCTGACGCCCGACGGCCAGCGCTTCGTCGCGCGGCTCGAACAGGCCTTCGCGATCATCGACCGCGCCGCCGACCAATGGCGCGCGCAGCGCGGCGCCGAGGTCGTGCGCCTGAGCGTGCTGCCGTCGTTCGCGAAGCTGTGGCTGCTCGCGCGGCTGGCCGGGCTGGAGCAGGGCGAACCGCGCCTGCGGATCCAGTTGCAGATCGAGACGCGCAACGTGGACGTCGACGCCGGCGAGGCGGATCTGGCGATCCGCTACGGGCAAGGCGCGTGGCCGGGCATACACGCCGAGCCGTTCCTGGAGGAGACGCTGTACCCGGTGGCCAGCCGCGAACTGGCGCAGCGTCTGGCCGGCGCGACGGACGCGGACCTGCTCGCGCACCCGCTGCTGCACGACTCCGATCTGTCGGGCTGGCGCGCGTGGTTCGCGCCGTGCGGCATCCAGCTCAAGCAGCGGCAGCAGGACCGCCGCTTCGAGGACTACACCGTCGTGCTCGCCGCCGCCGAAGCCGGGCTCGGCATCGCGCTCGCGCGCACCCCGCTCGCCGAGGCCCATCTGCGGCGCAGCGGGCTCGTGCGGCTCAGCCCGCGCGCGGTCGTCAGCCCGCTGCAGTATTACTTCGTGAGTTCGCGCAAGGAGATGCCGCCGCAGGTGCGGGTGCTGATGGCGCGGATGGTCGAGGCGGCGCGCGAGGGTTGAGCGCGTGGCAGGAAAAGTGCTTCCTGCTTGGCGGTCAAGCCATTTTTCAAGCGTCATCCCGTATACGATCAGGTACGGAAAAGGAAAATTTAATTCCGATCGATTGCTTTCGTTTCCGATCGAATACGAAGCATCTTTCCAGTCATCGAATATGCGATACTGTTCCCGATCGGATACGAAGCGAGGTGGGCAATGCCAGACAACGCACCCGTCAACTCAACGTGGGATCTTGGAAACCTGATTCGCGCGGTCAGGCTCGAGCAGGACATGACCCGGGATGAATTGGCAAGCGCCACGGGACTCTCGCCAAAGTTCATCAGCCAGGTCGAAGCGGGCAAACCGACCGCACAGATCGGCAAGGTCATCTTCCTGCTGAACGAACTCGGCATTCGTCTTTTCTCACAGTCTTCCGTGGCAATCGCCAACGAGACTGTGATCAAGGCTTCGCAACGTCGCAGGAGCAGCCGTGGCAGCTAGAACACTGATTGCTTATGCCAACGGTCTGCGCATGGGCTCACTCACTGACGAGAACGGCATCTGGTCCTTCACCTACGATGCACAGTGGCTCGATTTCGAGAACGCCTATGCCCTCTCGCCCACCTTCACGCTGCGCCCGGAACCCTTCGTCGATCGTTCAAGTGATCGCCCCGTGCAATGGTTCTTCGACAATCTGCTTCCGGAACGAGGCATGCGCACTGCGATTGCACGCGATGCGCGGCTCGATTACGCAGACGCATGGGGTTTGCTCGCTTACTTCGGTCGTGAATCGGCCGGCGCGCTGACGCTGTTGCCGGAAGGCGAACAAGAAGCAAATGGCGGGATGAGACCACTTACTCTCGAAGACCTCGAGCGGCGCATCCAGGCAATGCCTGAGCGTCCGCTAAGCGTGACCGCCCCCAAGCGCATGTCGGCAGCCGGTGCGCAGCAAAAGCTGCTGCTGATTCTCGACGGCGCAGCGCCGAACTACGCGCTCTTCGAGCCGGAAGGCAGCGAGCCATCCATGCATCTGCTCAAACCCGATATGCGAGCCGCCGGCTACCCGCACTCGGCGATCAACGAGTTCTTCTGCATGAAGCTCGCGAAGCGAATGGGGCTCGACGTTCCCGAGGTTCATTTTCTTCGTGCGCCATCGGCGTGCTACATCATCGATCGATTCGATCGGGACACGACGCAGACGCCGCCAACACGATTACATACGATCGATGCGATGCAACTGCTCAACTACGACAGCGAAATCAAGTACGAGAGAACGAACGCCGAACAGATCGGTCGCGCAATCGAAAAGACCAGCACACGCGCGCTGACACGTCTGTCGATTTTCCGGTGGACCGTCTTCAACGTTCTGGTCGGCAATGGCGATGCGCATTTGAAGAACCTATCGTTCTTCGTGAACACACGCGGGTATCGCCTCACCCCCTTCTACGATATCGTCAGTACCGTGGTGTATCACTCACCGACCTATCGGCCCGACCCCCCTCATGACCATTGGCCGCATTGCGAACTCACTATGCCGCTCGGTCATGCAATGCGGTTCTCCGAGATCGACATGGCTGCGATCGTCGCTTTCGGCAATACCCTGGGTCTTAAATCCAAGGCCGCAGAAATCGAACTACGACGCTTCCTCGACCCGCTCGACCGCATGCTCAATGCAACCCGCGATGAAGTTTGGGATATCGCACAACCCGATGCGGGAGAAGCCCGTCTGCTGAATTCCATCATCACGATGCCGATCGGAGAAATGAGTCGCGCATTGCTGCTCACGCGCGCTTGATCGCCATCGCCATGAATGCCACTCACCTCACTCTCCCACCACGCAGCAACCTCTCCCCGCCACCGCCTCCAACCCGACCAGCCGATACCCGAACTGCAGCTCGGTGAGCAGATGCCGGGGCCGCGTCGGCGCCGCCTCAAGCTTCTGCCGCAGGTTCGTCATGTACACCCGGACGTAATGCACGCGTTCCGCGTCATGAACGCCCCACACCTCGGCCAGCAGCTGCCGCGCGGCGATCACCCCGCCCTGCCCGCGAATCAGCGCGGCGAGCAGGCGGAATTCGAGCCGCGTCAGATGCACCGGCTCGCCGCCCCGCGTCACCGCATGCCTGCCCAGATCGACCACCACCTCCCCGAACCGCACGACCGACGACGACTGTCCGTCGCTCGACACGCTCGCCGCCCGCCGCAGCTGCGCCCGTGCGCGCGCGAGCAGCTCGGGCACGCCGAACGGCTTCGCCAGATAGTCGTCCGCGCCCGCGTCGAGCGCGGCGACCTTCTCCACTTCCTGCTGCCGCGCCGACAGCACGATCACGGGCACCGCCGACCAGTCGCGCAACTCGCGGATGAAAGTCTTGCCGTCGTCGTCGGGCAGGCCGAGATCGACGATCACGAGATCGGGCTTGCTGCTCGCCGCATACAGGCGCGCCTCGCGCGCCGTCGACGCCTCGCAGGTGTCGAGCCCCTCCTGTTCCAGCGCCATCCTGACGAAGCGCCGGATGTCCGCCTCGTCCTCGACGAGGAGCACGCGCGATTTGATCATGTCCGGCTCTCCGCTTCGACGGCGGGTGGCGTGCCCAGCGGCAGGCGGATCTCGAAACGCGCGCCGTGCGGTTCGAGCGGCAGCGCGCGGATCGACCCGCCATGCGCGGCCACGATGCTCCTGCACAGCGCGAGGCCGAGCCCCACGCCGGAAATCGACGACTCCCGCCGGCCGCGCTCGAACGGTTCGAACAGCCGCTCCGCGTCGCGCGCCGCGAAGCCGGGCCCGTCGTCCTCGACGCACAGCACGATGGTCTCGTCGGCCACCCGCGCGCGCACCGCGACCGACGCGTCCGCGCCCGCATACTTGGCGGCGTTGTCGAACAGATTCATCAGCACGCGTTCGATCAGCAGCGCGTCGACGTCGATCAGCGGCAGGTCGGCCGGCAGATCCGCCTTCACGTCGCGCCCGGCCAGCACGCCGGCCCCTTGCGCGAGCGCGCTGCCGACGATCTCGTCGAGCATGTGCCACTCGCGGTTCAGCCGCACGCCCTCGCTTTGCATGCGCGCGAGGTCGAGCAGGTTCACGACCAGCCCGTGCAGCGCCTCGGCCTGGTTGCGGATGCCGCGCGCGAGCCCCGACGCCTGCCCCCGCGCCAGTCGCTCCGGCCATTCGAGCGTCTCCGCCAGCCCGCGGATCGCGGTCAGCGGCGTCTTCAGGTCATGCGACACCGCGGCCAGCAGTGCATGGCGCAGCCGCTCGCCTTCCATCTTGACGAGCGTCTGCTGCGCGACGCCCACGTAGTGCACGCGCTCCAGCGCCATCGCGATCGACGAGCACAGCGCATCGAGCAGGCGCCGGTCGTCGGGAGCCATCGGGATCGGCTGCGCATCGGCGAGCAACGCGAGCACGCCGCGCACGCGCATCGGCGCTTGCAACGGCAGGTACAACGCGACCGAGCGCTCGAACGCGGGCATGCCGCGCCCTGCGCCGCGCGCGTGGTCGTAGACCCAGCGCGCCGCCGCCGGATCGACGAACCACGCCTCGCGCGGCGGCGTCAGCCGGTCGTCGGCGTCGGGCAGCACCAGCGCGACGTGCACGCCGAGCAGCGGCGCGATGGTGCCGGTGCACACCGCCGCGATCTGCTCGATCTCGATCGCCCCCGTCAGGTCATGCGCGACGCGCGCCAGCGCCGCCGAACGCATCTCGTTGGCCCGCGCGGCGCGCGCCTCGGCGCGCAGGCGCGCCGCGAGCTGGCCGATCGCGAGCGCCACCGCGAGCATCAGCGCGAAGGTGAACACGTATTGCGTGTCGGACACCGCGAACGACAGGCGCGGCTCGACGAAGAAGAAATCGAAGCAGGCGACGCAGACCAGCGCGGCCCACGCGCCCGCCAGGCGGCCGAGCCGCAACGCGATCAGCACGACCGTCATCAGGAACAGCATCACGACGTTCGACAGGTCGAACACGCGCAGCAGCGCGCTCGCCGCGATCGTCGCGACCGCGCACACGAGCGTGGCCCACAACAGCGGCAGCGCATGCCGCGACAGCCATGCATGGGTGCGCGGGCGCACGTAGCGCGCGGGCCAGACCTCGGGGCCCGCGCCCGCGATCCGGTCCGCCAGGCCCGCACACGCGCGCAGGGCGGCGCGCAGGCGGCTGTCCTCGTGGCCGGCGCGCGCGCGCCGGTCCTCCATGCAACGGCGTTCACGTTCATACGCGGTTCCGGACGGTCAGACGAACGGCGTCAGCAGCATATCGATGAGCTTGATGCCGATGAAGGGCGCGATGATACCGCCCACGCCGTAGATCAACAGATTGCGCCACAGCAGCTTCTCGGCCGGCTCGGCCCGGTACTTCACCCCCTTCAGCGCGAGCGGGATCAGCGCGACGATGATCAGCGCGTTGAAGATCACCGCCGCCAGGATCGCCGACGTCGGGCTGTGCAGCCCCATCACGTTCAGCGCGCCGAGCGCCGGATAAGTCGCCACGAACGCGGCCGGGATGATCGCGAAGTACTTCGCGAGATCGTTGGCCACGCTGAAGGTCGTGAGCGCGCCGCGCGTCATGATCATCTGCTTGCCGACCTCGACGACCTGCATCAGCTTGGTCGGATTGCTGTCCAGGTCGACCATGTTGGCCGCCTCCTTGGCCGCCTGCGTGCCGCTGTGCATCGCCACGGCCACGTCGGCCTGGGCCAGCGCCGGGGCGTCGTTGGTGCCGTCGCCCGTCATCGCGACCAGATGGCCCTTCGCCTGATGCTCGCGGATGAGCCGCAGCTTGTCCTCGGGCGTCGCTTCCGCGAGGAAGTCGTCGACCCCGGCCTCGGCCGCGATCGCCGCGGCGGTCAGGCGGTTGTCGCCCGTGATCATCACGGTCTTCACGCCCACCTTGCGCAATTCCGCGAAGCGCGCGGCGATCCCGTGCTTGACGATGTCCTTGAGCTCGATCGCGCCGAGCACCTTGGCGCCGTCGGCCACCACGAGCGGCGTGCCGCCGCGCCGCGCGATGTCGTTGACGGTCGTCTCGACCTCATGCGGGAAACCGATGCCGAACGCGCCCACATGCGCGCGGATCGCCGACGCCGCGCCCTTGCGCACCTGGCGCGCGCCGACATCGAGCCCGCTCATGCGCGTGCGCGCGCTGAACGGCACCGTCACCGCGCCGTCGATCGCCGTCGCCTGCAGCGCGAAACGCTGCTTCGCGAGCGCGACGATCGAGCGCCCCTCGGGCGTCCCGTCGGCCAGCGACGACAGCAGCGCGGCCTCGGCCAGCGTGCGCTCGGTCACGCCGGGCGCGGGCTTGAAATGCACGGCCTCGCGGTTGCCGAGCGTGATCGTGCCGGTCTTGTCGAGCAGCAGCACGTCGACGTCGCCCGCCGCCTCGATCGCGCGGCCCGAGGTCGCGAGCACGTTCGCGCGCATCATGCGGCTCATCCCCGCGATGCCGATCGCCGACAGCAGCGCGCCGATCGTGGTCGGGATCAGGCACACCAGCAGCGCGATCAGCACGGTCAGGCTCACCGTCGCGCCCGAGGCGTTCAGGAGCGCGCTGAAGCGCGAGAACGGCAGCAGCGTCACGCAGACCAGCAGGAAGATGATCGTCAGCGCCACCAGCAGGATCGACAGCGCGATCTCGTTCGGCGTCTTGCCGCGCTTCGCGCCCTCGACCATCGCGATCATGCGGTCGAGGAACGCCTCGCCGGGGTTCGCGGTGATCTTCACGATGATCCAGTCGGACAGCACGCGCGTGCCGCCCGTGACCGACGAGAAATCGCCGCCCGACTCGCGGATCACCGGCGCGGATTCGCCCGTGATCGCCGATTCGTCGACCGACGCGACGCCGTCGATCACGTCGCCGTCGGCCGGGATCGTGTCGCCGGCCTCGACCAGCACCACGCTGCCGGCGGCCAGCTCGTCGCTCGGCACGCGGTGGCTGGTGCTGTCGTAGCGCTTCGGCTCGTCGAGCACCTTGGCGTACACGCGCTTGCGCGTCGCGCGCAGTGCTTCCGCCTGCGCCTTGCCGCGCCCTTCGGCCAGCGCCTCCGCCGCGTTGGCGAACAGCACCGTGAACCACAGCCAGCAGGCCACGGCGAAGATGAAGCCGGCCGGCGCGTCGCCGTTGCCCGCGAGCGCCTGCAGCCACAGCACCGTGGTGACGATGCTGCCGAGATAGACGACGAACATCACGGGGTTCTTCAACTGCACGCGCGGCGCGAGTTTCCGGAACGCCTCGCGCAGGATCGCGCTCCGGCGCATGGGCGGCAGCGCGCTGATCGGCGCGGCCGCCGGATTGATCGAGGTTTCGATATGGGACATGAATGGACTCCGGTTACCTTCTCTTACCGTGCGCCGGCCGGTTTGCCGAACGCGCGGTCGAGCGCGAGGTTCAGTTCGAGCACGCGCACGCGCGGCTCGCCGAGCACCCCGAGCTGACGCGGCAGGACGAGGCGCGCGACGAGCGCCGCCACCTGTCCGTCGGCCACGCCGCGCGCGCGGGCCACCCGCGCCGCCTGCAGCCGCGCATTCGCGACCGAGATCTCGGGATCGAGCCCGGACGCCGATGCCGTCACGGCATCCGCCGGCACCGGCGTACCGGCCGCGAGCCCGTTCTGCCGGCGGTAGTCGCGCACGCGCCCGGCGACGTCGCCGAGCAGCTTCTTGCTGATCGCCCCCTGGTTGCTCGCGCCGCTGCCGGCCGCGTTGTAGGGCTGGTCGACCGTCTTCGAGGCATCGGCCGGATCCGTGCCGACCGTGGCGCTCGGGCGCGGATGGAAATACCCGGCGCGCGCGAACGACTGCCCGATCACCGCCGAGCCGACCGTCAGGCCGTCGCGGGCGACGAGGCTGCCGCGCGCCTGCGCGGGAAACAGCACGTTCGCGACGCCGGTGGTGAGCAGCGGATAGCCGAGCCCGGTGACGAGCATGAACAGCACCGACGCGGCGAGCACCGGCCGGACGAGGCCGCGCGTCGCGGCCATCAACGACGAACCGGATGCCGGCGCGGCGACGGCCGCCGTGTGGCGATTGCTATGAGCCATGATGAATTCCTCAGAACAGTTGGCCGCTCGTCATCAGCAGATGCTCGACGATCGGACCGAGCGCAAGCGCGGGCAGGAACGTAAGACCGCCGACGACCAGGATCACGAACACCAGCAGCCCGGCGAACAGGCCCGTCGAGGTCGACAGCGTGCCGGCGCTCTCCGGGATGCTTTTCTTCGCGGCCAGGCACCCCGCGACGCCGAGCATCGGCAGCAGCGTCAGGTAGCGGCCGATCAGCATCGCGAGCCCGATCGTCGTGTTGAAGAACGGCGTGTTCGCGTTCAGGCCCGCGAAGGCGGAGCCGTTGTTGGCGGTGCCCGACGTGTACGCGTACAGCACCTCGCTGAAGCCGTGCGGGCCGAGGTTCGCGAGGCTGTCCACGGTCGCGGGCACGAGCGCGGCCAGCGCGGTGAAGCCGAGGATGCTGAACGGATGCGCGAGCACCGCGAGCATCACGAGCTTCATCTCGCGCGCCTCGATCTTCTTGCCGAGGAACTCGGGCGTGCGCCCGATCATCATGCCGACGAGGAACACCGTCAGGATCGCGAACGTGAACAGGTTGATCAAGCCGACGCCGTCGCCGCCGAACACGTTGTTCAGCATCATCTGCACGATCGGCACGAGGCCGCCCAACGGCGTCAGCGAGTCATGCATCGCGTCGACCGAGCCGGTGGTCGCCGCGGTCGTGACGGTCGCGAACAGGCTCGTCTGCGCGATGCCGAAGCGCATCTCCTTGCCTTCCATGTTGCCGCCCGGCTGGGTCGCGCTCAGCTGCTGGTCGACGCCCACGCCGGCGAGCAGCGGATTGCCGTGCTGCTCGGCCTGATAGATCAGCGCGAGGAAGCCGACGAACATCACGAGGAACGCGCCCAACAGTACCCAGCCCTGACGCCGGCGCGCGATCATGCTGCCGAGCGCGTAGGTGAGCGCCGACGGGATCAGCAGCATGCACAGCATATGCAGCGTGTTGGTGAGCGGCGTCGGATTCTCGAACGGATGCGCGGCGTTCATGCTGAAGAAGCCGCCGCCGTTGGTGCCGATGTGCTTGATCGATTCGAGGCTCGCGACGGGCCCCATCACGATCTGCTGGCGCGCGCCTTCCAGCGTGGTCGCCCACGCGTCGGCGGCCAGCGTCTGCGGCATGCCCTGCCAGACGTACACGAGCGCCATCGCGAAGCTGAGCGGCAGCAGGATGCGGTAGGTGACGCGCGTGAAATCGACCCAGTAGTTGCCGATATCGGCCGCGCTCTTGCGGCTCAGGCCGCGAATGAAACCGCCCGCGGCCGCCACGCCGGTCGCGGCGCTGACCACCATCAGGAACGTGATGACGGCCATCTGCGAGAAGTTGGACAGGCTGCTCTCGCCCGCGTAGGCCTGCCAGTTCGTGTTCGTGATGAACGACGCGGCCGTGTTGAACGCGAGGTCGGGGCTCTGCGACGCGCGCCCCAGCGCATCGAACGGCAGCAGGTCCTGGACGCGCAGCAGCAGGTAGCCGAGCAGCATCATGCCCGCGTTGCTGAGCAGCAGCACCATGCCGTAGCGCTGCCACGGCATCGCCTCGTCGGGATCGACGCCGAGCAGCGCGTAGGTCCGTCGTTCCACCCACGCATGGCGCGGGCTCGTGAATGCATGCGCCAGCCACTTCCCGACCACGGGCACGAGGGCCAGCATGATCGCGAGGACGATCGCGAATTGAATCAGATTATTGAACATGTCGACGCTCGCTCAGATCCTGCCAAGGCCGGTGGTGAAACCGGCCGTCAACGAGAAGAACGCCAGCGTGACCAGCACGAAAAGCAGATCGCTCATGAAATTCACCGATAGTTTCGAATGCCTGTTGAATCGCCGGATCAATACCGCTCGGGCTTGATCAACGCATGGAACAAATAGATAAAGAGCCCGATTGATAGTGCTCCCGCAATCCACAACATCGCTTTCCCCTTGTTATCGCGTTCGCGCGGTGGAGCCGCGCCGTATCGGGCGTTCAGGTTCGCGCCGCCGTCTCGGCGACGCGCGTGAACGCCGCCCCTCGCTCGTCGGGAGGAGGGGATGCGTCAGTGTAGGAATGCGTGCATCAAAGCGGTGTTCAATTTCCTCGTGCGAGGTAAAAAAGCTGTAAAGACCACGGGCGCGATCGCGCCGCCGCCGAATGCGGATTCGCGCGGCGGGCCGGGGGCAGCGCGCGGAAGCGGTCGCGCTGCCGAATGGATGCGCGCGCATCGATAGTGGGAAGTTTGGCGGAAGGCGCGTGGGAAGCGGGCTACCGCCATCAAGCGCACCGCGAGCCGCCTTTATGCAATCTTTTCGAATAGCCGGCCAGTCTATACACCGTATCGTTGCGGCACTTTCTAGAATGGCCGCTATATTCAAACAAGATCTCCGCGGCGCGGGGCACGGTGCGACCGGGGATGCATGAACTCGATCCAGGCAGAATCCGCTTCACTCAGGCATGGCGTCGCTCATCCGCACCCCATCGCCACCGGCCGTCGACAGAACGCGGCGCACCACCTGCGCATGCGTTGCGCACGCCGTCGGGGCTCGATCCCGCCGCTCATACCGGGTGCGTCATGCGACACGTGACGCCCTGACCGCCCGCTCACCCATCCGACACGCGCATTCGCCGCGAACGCCCCGCTCCCGAACGGACCGGCCGCGTCCGGCTGCGCGCGTCATGCATCGTTTTCCCCGTCGCGACGGGTATTTCCAGGAAGTCAAACCATGAAGAAAGCAGTCGTCGGTACCCTCTCCCTCGCCGTGTTCAGCGTCACCGCGCATGCGCAAAGCAGCGTCACGCTGTACGGCATGCTGGACGCGGGCATCGCCTATACCAACAACCAGTCCGGCAAGAGCGCGTGGCAACAGGGCAGCGGGCTGCTGTCGAACACGGTGTTCGGCCTGAGCGGCGCGGAAGATCTCGGCGGCGGCCTGCATGCGCTGTTCCGCCTCGAAAGCGGCTTCAACCTGAACAACGGCACGCAGGCATACAAGGACTCGATGTTCGGCCGGCGCGCCTACGTCGGCCTGCAAAGCGACCGCTACGGCACGCTGACGCTCGGCCGCCAGTACGACGCCGTGGTCGACTACCTCGGCCCGCTCGCGATGGCGAACAACGGCGACGGCAACAACCTCGCCTCGCATCCGTTCGACAACGACAACATCGACGACTCGTTTTACATCAACAACGCGCTCAAATACACGAGCCCGACGCTCGCGGGCTGGCAGTTCGGCGGCCTCTACGGGCTCAGCAACGCGGCCGGCGGCTTCTCGAACAACCGCGCGTACAGCCTCGGCGCATCGTATGCGAGCGGGCCGGTCAATCTCGGCGCGGCCTATCTGCAGCTCAATCGCGGCGGCCTGACGAACGGCGGCGCGCTCTCGGCCAACGACGCGCCGAATTTCCCGGCCGCGCGCCAGCGCGTGTTCGGCGTGGGCGGCAGCTATGCGTTCGACAGCCTGACGATCGGCGCGCTGTGGACGCACACGATGTTCGACGACACGGCCGCGTCGTCGCTGTCCGGTGCGTTGAACTCGCTGCGCTTCGACAACTACGAAGTCAACGCGCGCTATGCGCTGACCTCGGCGGTGTCGTTCTCGGGCGCTTATACGTTCACCAACGGCCGCTACGACGACGCAGGCGGCGGCCATCGTCCGAAGTGGCATCAAGTCACGCTGATGGCCGACTATGCGCTGAGCAAGCGCACCGACGTCTATGCCGAGACGGTCTATCAGCACCAGTTCGGCGTGCCCTCGGGCGCGCCGCTCGGCTTCGCGAGCATCACGGGGCTGGGCGCGTCGTCCACCAACACGCAGGTGGCGGCGACCGTCGGCATCCGGCATCGCTTCTGAGCCTCGGCGCGGGGCGGGGAGGGGCGGCGTCGATGTGTCGATGTGTCGATGTGTGTCGGTGTATCGGTGTGTCGCCGTGTCGCCGTGCGCCGTGCGCCGTGTCGGCGTGTCGGCGTGTCGGCGTGTCGGCGTGTCGGCGTGTCGGCGTGTCGGCGTGTCGGCGTGTCGGTACGCCGCCGCTCCCGCGCAAGACTCAGGGCCCCGCCTCGCGCAACAGCCGGATCAACTGCTCGCGCAGCCACTGGTTGGCCTGGTCCCGATCGGCGCTGCGATGCCAGTAGCACCGGTATTCGAGGGCGGGCACCTCGAACGGCAGTTCGAGGATCCGCCCCGGATAGCGGCGCAGCAGCCTGACCGGCGCGGTCAGCGCGAGATCGCTGCGCATCGCGACGAGCGGCGCGGCCATGTAGTGCTGGACGCGCATCTGGATATTGCGGCGCAGCCCGAGCCGCGCGAGTTCCGCATCGACATGGCCGCTGCCCGTGCGCCGGCTCGACACATGGATGTGGCCCATCGCGAGATAGTCGTCGAGCGACAGCACCGGCCCCGCGAACGGATGATCGAGCCGCACCATGCACGCATAGCGATCGCGCTCCGCCGACGCCTGGTGCAGATAGGGATCGTCGATCAGCGGCGCATCGATGGCGAGATCGACGGAGCCGTTGGCCAATGCGGTGGCCAGCTCGCGGCGATCGGTGTGATAGCTGTGCACGTGCATGCCGGGTGCGTGCCGTTGCAGCAGCTCGCCGAGCGCCGGCAGCACCAGCGCTTCGCTGAGATCGCTCATGCTCAGCCGGAACACGCGCGCGGACGAGGCGGGATCGAACACGTCGCCTTCGTGCACGCTGGAATCGAGCAGCTGCAAGGCCTCGCGCACGCGGCCGACGATGTTCTCCGCCATCGGCGTCGGCTTCATGCCGGCCGGCGTGCTCACGAACAGCGGATCGTTCAGCGCCTTGCGCATCCGCGCGAGCGCATTGCTGACGGCCGGCTGGGTGATATTCAGCACCTCGGCCGCGCGCGTCAGGTTGCGTTTGTCGTAGATCGCCTCGAAGACGACAAACAGGTTCAGGTCCAGCTTCGATAAACGCATCACGGCGCCTCCTCGCCGGCATCTTACGGGGTTCGCGGTTCGGGCGTCCATGCTGCCGCCGGCCGGCCCGCGCAACTGGCGCAACTGGCGCAACTGGCGCAACTGGCGCAACTGGCGTGGTGGGCGTGGTGGGCGTGGTGGGCGTGGTGGGCGTGGTGAGCGTGGTGAGCGTGGTGAGCGTGGTGAGCGTGGTGAGCGTGGTGAGCGCGGTGAGCGCGGTCGGCGCAATCGGCGCAATCGGCGCAGTCCGCGCGGTCCACACAGTGGGCGCAGTGGGCGCGGTCACCACAGTCACCGCGGACCGCGCAGTTGCCGCAGTCGACACGGTCAGCCCAATCAGCGCAGGACGCAGTCGCCGCAGCCGACGTCAGGCCCGGCCGCCCACGCGCCGCCCGCTCAAACCCGCGGCGGCACCGTCAGATACGCCGCCGTCGAGCCCGTCACGCCGCCCTTGATCTCCATCCGCGCGATCGCCTGCAGATGCACCTCGTCCGGGCCGTCCGCGTAGCGCAGCGCGCGCCCCCAGGTCCAGTGGTCGGCGAGCGGCGTGTCGGGGCTCACGCCCATCGCGCCGAACACCTGCATCGCGCGGTCGCAGACATTCGTATGCACGGTCGGCACCAGCGCCTTGATCATCGAGATCTCCTTGCGCGCCGCCTTCGCGCCGACCTTGTCGATCATCCACGCCGCCTTGAGCACGAGCAGGCGCGCCTGCTCGATCTCGATCCGCGAACGCGCGATCCACTCGCCGATGGTGCCGTGCCGGTTCAGCGCCCGGCCGAAGCTCTGGCGCGACTCGGCGCGGTCGATCATCATCTCCAGCGCGAGTTCCGCCGCGCCGATCGAGCGCATGCAGTGATGGATCCGGCCCGGCCCGAGGCGCGCCTGCGCCAGCGCGAAGCCGCTGCCTTCCTCGCCGAGCAGGTTGCGCGCCGGCACGCGCACGTTCTCGAAGGTGATCTCGCAATGCCCTTCGGGCGCGAAGTGGTTGAGCACCGTGATGTTGCGCACGACCGTCACGCCCGGCGTGTCGCGCGGCACGAGGATCATGCTCTGCTGCTGATGCGCGGCCGCATCCGGATCGGTCTTGCCCATCACGATGAGAATCCGGCAGTTCGGATGCGCGGCGTTCGTGATGAACCACTTGCGGCCGTTGATCACATAGTCGTCGCCGGCCCGCTCGATGCGCGTCGTGATGTTGGTCGCGTCCGACGACGCCACGTCCGGCTCCGTCATCGCGAACGCCGAGCGGATCTCGCCGCGCAGCAGCGGCTCCAGCCACGCCGCGCGCTGCTCCGGCGTCGCGAACATGTGCAGCAGCTCCATGTTGCCGGTGTCGGGCGCGCTGCAGTTGAACGCTTCCGACGCCCAACCGACCCGCCCCATGATCTCCGCGAGCGGCGCGTATTCGAGGTTCGTCAGGCGCGTGCCGGGCTCGTCGTCCTTCAGGTGCGGCAGGAACAGGTTCCAGAGCCCTTCCTCCCGCGCGCGCGCCTTGAGGTCTTCCATGAACGACACCGGATACCGGCCGGCATGGACTTCCTCGTGCCATTGGCGGATGCGCGGCACGATCCGCTCGTCCAGAAAGCCGCGCACGCGGCGGCGATAGTCTTCCACTTTCGGGGTGTAGCCAAAATCCATGATGATTGCCTCGCTTCCGTTCGTTCAGAAGGCGGATACGCCACCGTCGACGGCGATGGCTTGTCCGGTCAGATAGGAGTTTTCCCGCGCGCACAGCATCAGCATCGTGGCGACCACTTCCGCCGGCCGGCCCAGGCGTTTCATCGGCGAACCCTGCGCCAGGAAGTCCTGCTTGTCGGCCATGTCGCTGTCGGTCAGCATCGGCGTCGCGCTGTAGAACGGGCAGATCGCATTCACGCGGACCCCTCGCCGCGCGTATTCGACGGCCGCCGTTTTCGTGAGCCCGACCACCGCATGCTTCGACGCCGCGTAGGCCGCCAGCTTCGGCGCGCCGCCGAGGCCCGCCATCGACGCGACGTTCAGGATCACGCCGCCGCCCTGGGCGAGCATCTGGCGGATCTGATGCTTCATCCCGAAGAACACGCCCTTCGTGTTGACCGCGAAGCTCAGGTCGAGGTCGGCCTCGTCGGTGTCGATGAACGCCTTCATCGGCGCGACGATGCCCGCGTTGTTGACGCCGATGTCGAGCCGCCCGAAGCGCGCGACCGCCGCGCCCACGAGCGTCGCGACATCGGCGTCCGAGCGCACGTCGCAGCGCTGCGCGACCAGCGCCGCGCCGGCCGCGCGCAACGGCGCGGCGACGCGCGCCAGCGCCTCGGCGTTCAGGTCGCCGAGCGCGAGCCGCGCGCCGCGCGCCGCGAGTTCGCCGGCCAGCAGCGCGCCGAAGCCGCTCGCCGCGCCGGTGACCATCGCCACCTGCCCCGCAAAGCTGTCGTTCGTCATGGCGCGCTCAGATCGTCAGGCCGCCGTCGACGACGATGCACTCGCCGTTCGTGTAGCTCGATGCATCCGACACGAGGTACAACACCGTGCCGGCCATCTCGCGCGGCTCCGCGTGGCGATGCAGCGGGATCTTTTCCTTCCAGGTCTCGTAGATCGCCGGATCGCTGAACAGCGCGCCCGCGAACTTGGTCTTGGTGAGGCCCGGCAGCAGCGCGTTCACGCGGATGCCGAGCGGCCCGCATTCCTTCGCGAACGCGCGCGTCATGTTCACGACCGCCGCCTTCGTGATCGAATAGATGCCCTGCCGGTCGCCCGGCTGCAGCGCGTTCACCGACGCGGTATTGACGATCACGCCGCCGCCCTGCGCGCGCATCATGCGGCCGGCCTCGACCGACATGAAGAAGTAGCCGCGGACGTTCACCTCGACGGTCTTGTCGTAGGCCGCGAGATCGGTGTCGAGGATGTGCCCGAAATACGGGTTCGCCGCTGCGTTGTTGACGAGGATGTCGAGCCGTCCGTGCCTCGCGCGGATCTGTTCGAACGCCGCGCCGATGTCTTCCATGCGGCCCACGTGACAGGCGAGCGCCTCCGCCCGGCCGCCCGCCGCGACGATCGCGTCCGCCACCGTGCGGCAGTCGTCAAGCCTGCGGCTCGACACGATCACGTGCGCGCCCTGCTCCGCCAGCAGCTTCGCGATTTCCTCGCCGATCCCCCGGCTCGCGCCCGTCACCAGCGCGATCTTGCCCGTCAGGTCGAACAGATTCGTTGCCATGTCCCTGCCTCCATCTCTCTATGCGCGGCGAGCGCCGCTTCGGGTTGCTCAGCGATGCGCGTCGATCACGCCCACGGCTTCCTCGGCCAGCCGCTGCGCCATGCCGCCGACGCGCAGCGCCGCCGTGCTCGATGCGTTGCCCTTCAGCGCGCGGGCCTTGACGCCCTGCGCGATCGCGGCGAGCCGGAAGAAGCTGAATGCGAGGTAGAAATGCCAGTCGCGGATCGGCTCGACTCCGCGCAGCGCGCTGTAGCGCGCGACGATCTCCGCTTCCTGCGGGATCCCGAGCGCGTCGCGATCCTGTCCGGCCAGCCCGGGTATATGTCCCTCGGACGGCAGCCGCAGGCACATGCAGAAATAGGCGAGATCGGCGAGCGGATTGCCGAGCGTCGACAGTTCCCAGTCGAGCACCGCCTTCACGCGGCAGCTGTCTTGCTCGAACATCAGGTTGTCGATGCGGAAATCGCCGTGCACGAGCGACGGCCGGCCCGCGTCCTCGGGGCAGGCCGTGGGCAGCCAGTCGATCAGCGTTTCCATCGGCGCCATCCGCTCCGTCTCGGCCGCGCGATACTGCTTCGTCCACACGCCGATCTGACGCTCGAAGTAATTGCCGGGGCGGCCGTAGTCCGACAGGCCGACCGCCTCGACGTCGACGTCGTGCAGCGCGACCATCGTGCGCAGCGCCGCGTCGTACACGGCCGCGCGGTCGGACCGCGAAAGCCCGGGCAGCGCGGCGTTCCAGAAGATGCGCCCGTCCTCGTAACTCATGACGTAGAACAGGCTGCCGATCACCTCGCGGTCCTCGCACAGGTGATACGGATGCGCGACCGGCACGGCCGTGTTCGACAGCGCGCTCAGGACGCGAAACTCCCGATCCACCGCGTGCGCGGATTTCAGCAGTTCGCCCGGCGGCTGCCGCCGAAGCACGTAGCGGCCGCTGCGCGCGGTCAGCAGGAAGGTCGGATTCGACTGGCCGCCCGCGAACTTCTCCGCGTCGACCGGCCCCTCGAAGCCGGGGAGGTGATGTTCCAGATAGCGCGTCAGCGTGGCGGCATCGAGTTGCTGCGGAGTGGGCGTCATCGTCGCGAGGATTCCGTGTCGTGGGTGGGATCAGCCGTAGGTTCGATAACTGTGTCGTTCCGGATCCTGGAGATGCGGCATGCCATTGAACGACGCCAGATGGAACGCCTCGGCGTTGAAGAAATACTGCGAGATCGCGCTGTTGGGGATTTGCAGATTCAGCGCGATCGCGCTGGACGCGGGCGCGCCGAGCGTCTGCTGCATCGTCACCGCGATCGGGCCGCCCGAGCTGACCACCAGCACGCGTTGCCCGCCGCCTTGCTGGATCGCGGCGCGCGCATCGGCCACGCGCTGCTGGAAATGCGCCCAGGTCTCGGGCACCGCGCCGTGCAGCTTGTCTTCCGACCACAGCAGCAACACCTGCCGCAGCGCCTGGAAATGCGCCTTCATCGATCCGGCCGCCTGCCGCGCGAGGTCCGGGTAGTCGTCCGCGGCGGCGCGAAACAGGCCCTCGAAGTCGTATTCGTCGAGCCCGGGGTGCCGATCGCACGGCAAGGCGCCGCGGCCCATGCCGCGCCGGATCGCATCGATCGTCTGCGCGTGGCGCTGAAGCGTGCCGCTGATCACGCGATCGAAGCCGATGCCCTGCCGCGCGAAGTATTCGCCCAGCCACAGGCCCTGCTGCTCGCCCAGCGCGGACAACCGGTCGTAGTTGTCGGTGCCGAACGACGCCTGCCCATGCCGTACCAGATAGAGTTCAGCCATCGCCTGCTCATCCCATAGATGGCAACCAGCTTAGCGATCGAGCGCGCATTTTTAAAATTTATTTATTGAATCGCGAAGTATTCACAATATGAATCGTTCGGCGCGCGGCCGACGGCGGCTGCGCCGGTCGCGCCCGTGTCATGTCGTCTACCCGCCGCGATCGGCTTGTATGGCACATGGCAGGCGGTTGGCGCGCGGCGCTTCGTTCTCGCCGGAGACGATCGCCGCCGCGCGGCACGGGTGACGCGCCGCATCGTCGTTCGACGCGCGGGTCGGGCATCCCGTCGCGCGCCGGGGGCCCTGCCAAGCAAAACGCCCCGCGACGATCATCGCAGGGCGTCTTGCCTGTCGCTTCGCGCGGGCGGCGCATCCGCGTCGACGCCCCTATGCGCGGCGCGCCGGCCTCATGACAGGATCAGCGGCGTGCGCGCCATCTCGAACACTTGACCAGCAGCCGCAGCACGCCGATCCCGCCCGCCACCGGAATGCGCGGCAGCAGGAACGGATCGTCGTGCGCATCGGCGCGGCCGCGCGCGGTCGTCGTGGCGTTCCCATAGCCGGCCGCCTCGACCTGATCGCGGACCCGGATGTCGAGATCGCCGTACGGGTAGCAGAACGATGCGACACGCCGCCCGCTCAGCGCTTCGAGGCGACGCTTCGATTCCAGCACCTGCACGCGCGACACCTGCGCCGACACCTGCGACAACGCGACGTGATCCAGCGTGTGCGAGCCGATCTCATGGCCGTGGTCGCGCCACTGCAGCATGTCCTCATGGGACATCAGCGGCGAACCCGCCGGATCGACCTGCGCATCCCAGTCGTTCAGGCCGCCGAAGCGGTTCGCGACGAAATAGCAGGTCGCGGTGAATCCCACTTCGTCGAGTATCGGCATCGCCTGCGTCAGCACGTTGAGAAAACCGTCGTCGAACGAGATGCCGAACACCTTCCCGCGCCGCTCGCCGCGCAGATACGGCTGCAGCTCGCCGACGCTCAGGCCGCGATGGCCGAGCAGCTTGAGCAGCTTCATCTGGCGGCGAAACGCGTCGGGCTCGACGCTCAGGCCGCGCAGCGGATCCGTGCGCGGCGGCAGCGCGCGGACCTGGTGATACATCAGGATCGGATGAGACATCGCTCGACGCCCTGGTCAGGCGGCCTTGCGGAAAATCCGCAGGGTCTTGAAATCGCCGACCTCGGCGAACTCGCCGTTCGCGGCCCAGCGCGAGATGATCGGTTCGGCCTGGCGGTACGCCGACGAACCCTTGTAGAACAGGATGTGGCCGTTGGGCACGGTATGGCGTGCGAACAGGTCGAGCACTTCGTCGTCGGTCTTCGCGCCGTAGCGGCTGTTCGACTCGTCGCGGAACTCGCACAGATGAAACAGCGTGACGACCTCGAACTGCGGCAGCAGCCCCGTATTGCTCGTGTAGATGTCGCCGAAATACGCGAGGTAGTTCTTGCTCACCTCCGGCTGCCGCGTCACGAGTTCCACGTACGACTTGTATTCCTTCGGCGACGCCGTCACCCCGAACACCGTGTTGTTCAGGTGCGGGCGGGCGCATTCCACGCCGACGTGGTGATGCCCGCCCGTGCCGAAGTGATAGATGCGCACGCCCTCGAGGCGCACCGTCTCCAGCCATTCGACGAAATGCACGTCGCACGGACACTCCTGGGTCCGCAGGGCCCAATATTTCTTCCAGATGTTCATCGCCATTGCATCGACCTCATGGTGGGGGTCCAGCGATGGGGATTTCGCCGGATCGAGTGGGTGTAGACGGACACGGTCGCATCGATGAACTTCTGGAAACCGAACTCCCGATTGCCTTTTTGCAGCGCGCTGCGGCCCATCGCGCGGATGAGTCCCGGCTCGCGCGCGAGCGCGCGCAGGATCGCCTCGATGTCCTCGGGGGCCCGCGGCGGGACGATCCAGCCGTCCACGCCCGGTTCGATGTTCTCGGGCAGCCCGCCCACGCGGCTCACGATCGCGGGACAGCCCAGCGACATCGCCTCGCGGCACGCGTACGACAGGCTCTCCTGATACGACAGCACGAACGACACGTCGATGATCGAGAACAGATCCCGCGCATCGTCGATTCTGCCGGTGAAGACCGTGCGCGCCGCCATGCGATGCAGCGCGATCTGCTCGCGCTGCGCCTCCGACGGCTCCGCGCCGACCAGCAGCACGCGGAAACGCTCGCGCAGGCTGTCGGGCAGGCGGCCCAGCGCCGCGATCAGATCCATCCAGCCTTTTTCGGGCGCGGTGCCGGCGCTGCTGCCCAACACGATCGCGTCCATGCCGGACGCCCCGAACAGCGCCGCCTTGCGCCAACGGATCTCGTCGCGCCCGAGCTGCTCGCGGGCCGGAATCCGCACGCCGTGCTTGACGACCGTGACGTTGCCGTACGGCGAGCGCCGCGCCAGCATGCTCGCCACGTAATCGCTCACGGCGATGGTGTGAGTCGTCGCGAGGCGCGCGCGCAGCAGGTTGCCGAAGCTGTCGGCGCGATAGGTGTTGTGCTTGGTGAACACGACGGCCGGCCGATGCCGGCAGCCGAGCAGGGCCAGCATCACCTGCCGGTGATCGGCGGAGCCGTTGACGTGGACGACATCGAAGCGCTCCGTGGTGATCAGCTTGCGCAGCCGGAGAATCTCGGGGAGCAGCCGATGCCAGCGCGGCTTGAATTCCATGTCGAAGATCGCCACGTCGGCGTTCGCCTTCAGCAGACGCGACAGGCGGCTCCCCGAAGGCGACGCGACGGTCACCCGATGCTGCCGGCTCATCTCGGCGGCCAGGTCGCGGACGTAGGTATCCTGCCCGCCCCCGAACTCGCCGTGAAAATTGGTATAGAGAATGTTCATCACGGTGCTGCGCTTCCTCCTCCGCCCGCTTGCAAGGATTACTGATCAAGCAAGCGGGTCTACCTGCTTGGAATGATGGCCCGCACGCAGCGACGCGTCCTCGATGTGCGTTCTCGCATCGAGAACAATCGATCGCAGTGTTGCGGGCACGCCGGAATATTACATATGCATTACTCCAAATAGTGTCGACGTCTGCGCCTCTTTGTGACGATATGTGGCGATCTGTGTTTCGGACCGACGATGGGGCGCGACAGGGCCGAGCGGACGTGGCCGCATGTGTTTTTTTCTGACGGATGTGCCGCTTTCGCCATGCGGCGTTCATTCGGCCGCCGCGATTCGCGCACCTTGCCTCATGAATTGCCGGGCCTGACCCGGCACCACGGGTCACGTCCGCGCATGGCGACCCCGTATCGCGGCCTTGCCCGGCGCGCACCCGCTTTCGTGTCTGTCACCTGTTTAGTCGGCGCACGCGCGCGTTTCGTCGCAAGCCGCCGCCCCTTCATGTGCAACTCCGCTCACGCCGACCGCTTCGTGAATCGACGCGCGCGGCAGGCTTCGTCTGCGCGGCCTCAACTTCGGATTCCGCCCGGACCGATCGAACGCCGCGCCTAACATCAGTTCACCGAAGCACTGCCGTTCATCCAGCGCCTCAGCCCCCTTCAAGGTTCATCGAGCATCGAGGCGTCATCCAAACCGTCCTTTTCTTGAGCGCTTTCATGAAGGTCACGTCACCATCGCTGCATCCGATACAGGAGGCCGGCCCTTCGGCCGAGGCTTCACCGGCCACGTCGCCGCCCGCGCGCGGCCGCTCGTCCACCACGCTGAACGGCTTGCCGGCGCGCCATCCATCCAGCGCCCATGCCGCGCCCGCGCCGCGCGCCGGCATGCCGAAAGCGTCCGGGCGCGCCGAAGCGCCGCTCACACTGGGGCGCGACGCGCTCGTGATCCCACCGGGCGCGCGCTTCGACGCGGAGGCGGGATTGGGCCGGCATCCGGACGGCGAACGGCTTCAGACCGTCGAGTACGTCAAGCCGGGCAGCAGCGAGCCGCCCACGACCCTCGTCGGCATTGCGCATCCCGATGGACACAGCTTCGAGGTGCACGACCAGCACACCCGCCGGGATGTCGGCCGCCTGCGGCTCGTCTCGTCGTCCGACGGCGGCAAGGTCGCCGTCGATGCGGGCGCGGCCGGCCTCAAGGGCGGAGCGCCGAGCCGGGGCCCGGAGGCGTTCAGCCGCAGCCGCACGTCCGCGACCGGCTACCGTCTGGAAAACGGCCTCGCGTGCGATCGCGACGGCCGCGCCACGATGGCGGCGAGCCGCTCCTCGGCGACCGGCTATCGCACCCTGGACGGCCTGGCATGCGATCGCGACGGCCACGCGCTGATGGCGACCAGCCGCTTCGCGGTGACAGGCTTCAAGACCTTGGACGGGCTCGCCTGCGACCGCGACGGCTACCCCGCGCTCAAGCCCAGCAGCGCGTCGGTGACGGGTTTCAAGACCCTCGACGGGCTCGCCTGCGACGCCAACGGCCAGGCCGTGATGACGGCCAGCCGCGCCTCGGTGACGGGCTTCAAGACTCACGACGGGCTCGCCTGCGACGCCAACGGTCGCACGGTGATGGCGACCAGCACGACGTCGGTGACGGGCTTCAAGACCCATGACGGGCTCGCCTGCGACGCCAACGGCCGCGCCGTGATGGCGGCCAGCCGCGCCTCGGTGACGGGCTTCAAGACCCTCGACGGGCTCGCCTGCGACGGCAGCGGCCGCGCCGTGATGGCGGCCAGCCGCGCCTCGGTGACGGGCTTCAAGACCCTCGACGGGCTCGCCTGCGACGCCGACGGCCGCGCCGTGATGGCGACCAGCCGCTTCGCCGTGACGGGCTTCAAGACCCTCGACGGGCTCGCCTGCGATGGCAACGGCCGCGCCGTGGTCTCGTCCAGCCACTCGTCGGTCAGCGGTTTCAAGACGCTCGACGGCGTCGCCTGCGACCGCGACGGCCACGAGACGGTATCGCGCAGCACCTCGTCGTTCACGGGTTTCCGCGACGCCGGCGACCTGCCCTGCGACGCGAGCGGGCACGCGCAGATCGCGCGGTCCCCCGATTCGCCGAGCGGCTTCGTGCGCCTGCGCGGCGGCGATCCATGCAACGCCAACGGCCATCTCATCCGAGGGCTCTCCCGCGACGATCTCGACCCGTTCCTGGCCAAGCGCCTGCCCGCCGCGCCCGCGCCGGCGGGAGCGCGCTATCACAAGCAGTCCGGAATGATGGCGCAGTACGCCGGCGAGGACACCTCGCGCCAGCTCTGGGGCACGACGGTGCGCTATCTTTCGTCGTCAGAGCGCGCGCAGTTGGAACTGACCGTCGATCACAAGGGTCTCCTGCGCACGCCCGACGGCAAGCGCTTCGACACGCGTCACGCGAGCCCGGGCGGCGATCAGGGCCACGCCATTTTCGTGATGGACCACAACGGCCGGATCTTCGCCTCGTGCAATCCCGTGGTCGGGAAATTCCATCATTCGTCGTTCCTGGGCGGACAACCGGTCGCCGGCGCAGGTACGCTGAAAGTGACGAACGGCCATCTCGACGAAGTGACGCGACGCAGCGGCCACTACCGGCCGACCGTCGGCCAGCACAAGCAGGTCGTCGATAACCTTGAGCGCCTCGGCGTCGATCAATTCATCTCTTCCACCTCAATCTGACCATGACCACCTTCGAACACGCCCCGTCGTTCCTGCGCATCCCCGTCGCCATGATGGACAGCCGGCGCGAGCCGCTGACGTTCACCGGCTTCGACGCGGACGAAGCCGCGCGCGTCCTCGCGAACTACGAGCCCGCCGAACAGGAAGGCCTTCGCGATGCGCTCGCGTTCGCGGAGCATCACCCGGACTACGACTTTGCCGCGCTCATCCCCGGCATTCCCTACTCGAATGCGCAGATCCATACCTTTCTGTGCAGGCTGAGTCGTTCCTTATTTCCTTCCGGAGAGGCTTCATGAATCGCTTCAATCCAATCGGAACCTCGGGCTCGCGACACGCCGAGGCAGCCGAATCGCGGGAGCAGGGCTCCTCGCAACAACCGTCGAATTCGGGCCGGGCGCGCCGCAACGTGCGCGGTCCGGGCAGCGGGTTCGACGGACTCAACAGCCGCGGCGCGGCATCGGCTCCGGCGCCGAACACCGATCTCAACGACGTGTTCGCCCGGTTTCAGGCCCAGGCGCGCGGCCATCTCGCGCGCCGGGAAATCGCGGTGAGTTCGCGCGACGGCGTCGTGCATGTCGACGTCCACGGCGGCCCGGAGACCTTCGCCAAGATCGGCCTGGAACATCTGTCGGGCGCGTTTCCGAAAACGCTTCACTACAAGGCGATGGATGCGTCCAAGTTCCACGTCGACGTCGTGGGCGGCGACCGGATTCGCCGGCCGATGGAGATGGAGGCGCGCGACATCCGGTCGGAACTGCTGGGCGCGCCTCAGACGGCGGATGCACGCGTGAACGTGATGCAGAACGGGAGCTTCTATAACGCAGGCCGGCAGGTCGACGCGCGCTTTCCCAGCGCCACCGCGCTCGGCAACAACAAGACCCTGGAACGGCGCGAGCTGACCCCGCTGCGCACCCCGTCCGACTACAGGGACGTCATGGAGGATCTCGATTTCGGCGGGTCTCGCCTGAAGAGCGGCCCCGTGCTCTCGCGCGACGGCGTGCAGCAGTTCACCGAGAACCATGCGAACGAGCCGCGCTTCCAGTTCGACCCGAGTCGCGGCCGCAAGATGTTCGACCACGCCAACCAGCCGAATCCCCGCTCGGCCATCGGCCTGCCCGCGCGCGTCGGTTACGGGACGAACAGCATCCCGTCGCAGCAGGGGTCCGGCCCGGCGCACAGCGCCAAGTGGGATGCGGTGCGCATGGCGTCCTTCACGGCGACCACGCGCGGATCCCACAGCGACGGCGTGACGATGGCCGATCTCGCGAAGACGATGACCAAGCTCGATCGGCACAACGCCTCGTATTCGCAGAGCCGCCCCTCGCGCGCCATCAACCTCGACGGCGGCGGATCCCTGTACAACGGCCAGATCAACTACCGGGACGAGATCAGCGAAGTGCCGGTGCCCGGCTCGCACAACGGGGCGCCGAACTACATCGCGGCGACTTCAAAGCAAAAGGTGAGGTAATACGGGAGCGCTGCGCGACCGGCTGCGGATTGGCGTGATGCCCGGGTGAGCGGGCGAAATGGCCGTCGCAGCCGGCGTGTGGATCGAGACCGATCGCGCAGCGGGCGTGGCGCGGCGCGCCATGATGCGCATCGCGGGATCGCTCGGGCGTCAGGTTGGCCGCAGCCGCTCGCGCGACCGCGCGCCACGCCCGGCGCCTGCCGCGCTTGCTCAGTCGCGCGCCGCCGAGGGACTGCGAAAACGCCCGCGATAAGCGCCCGGACTGAATCCGACCTTCTCCCTGAAAAGCCGGCAGAACGAACTGACATCGCTGTAGCCGACTTTCCCCGCGATCGCCTCGACAGTCAGATCCCCGCTCTCCAGCAGCGCGCGCGCCGCGTCGATGCGCAAGCTTTGCAGGTAGCGAAGCGGCGTCTGATTCGGCGCAGCCTGGAAGCGTCGGATCACGGTTCGCCCGCTGACGCCGAGTTCGTCGGCCATGCCCGACATGCTCACGTCCCGGGCCATGTTCCGCTGGAGCCAATGCTGCGCCCGATGCACGAGGGAATCCGCGCGCGCCTTGTCGGTCAGGAGCGGCGGAAAGGGCGTCTGCTTCGTCTGCGCGACGTCGATCAGCATGCTTTTCGCGCATTGCGCCGCGATCACGGGCCCGGAAAGGCGCTCGATGATGTGGATGGTTTGCAGCAGGTACGACGCCGACGCGCCCGCGCAAATCAACCGGTCCGCCTCCGTGATGACGGGTTCGAGCTGCAGATCGACCCGCGGATACCTGTGCCGGAACGCGTCGGCCAGCCACCAGGTCGTCGTGGCGGCGCGTCCGTCCAGGAGCCCTGTTTCCGCGAGGACGAAGGTCCCGGTGCAGTTCGCGGCCAGGCAGGCGCCGGCGTTCCACTGGCCGACGAGCCAATCGCACGCGACGGACTGGCGCGCCAGCAAGCTGCCGAAGGCCCTGCTGCCGGCGTAGTGCGCGCTGGGAATGAAGATGAGGTCGAATTTCTCGCGCGGGCGAATCGCCTGCGTGTCGACCGCGAGGCCGTTGCTGGTCCGGACCGGACCGCCCGCCGGCGACACGAATTTCCACTCGTATTGCGAAGCGGCGTCGCCGTGCTGCCGGCGCACGTGCGAATTCGCGATTTGCAGGATGTCCGCGAACCCGCCCAGGCTCGAGGCGTAGCAAGATCGACGCGAACGGGACGAATGCGCCCGCAAGACGACGCCCTTGACGTCTCACGCATCGCGTGCCGGTCGCGCCACGGAGAGGCGTGGCGGCTTATCCGCGCCGACGCGCGAGTGCCCCCAGATCGCGCGCGACTTCATCGAGCACGGCGTCCCACTGGGCAAACGACCGTTGCCGATACAGGATGGTGTTCGGATACCAGGGGCTGTCGCGCCGCCCGAGCAGCCAAGGCCAGTGTGGATTGACGTCGAGCAGCACCCAGGTGCGCTGGCCGAGCGCGCCGCTCAGATGCGCCACCGACGTGCAGATCGTGATGACGAGATCGAGTTCGCCGATGAATGCCGCCGTGTCGTCGAAGGTCGCGAACCCGGCGGTATGGTCGGTCATCGCCAGGCCGGCTGCCCGCGCGGCGGAAACGTCATCCGCGGCGCCCGGCTGCAACGAATAGAATGCCACGCCGTCGATGTCACGGAACCGGTCGGCATAGCGCTCCCAACCCACGCGGCGGAACGGATTGCGCTGGTGCCTGATGTTGCCGGTCCATGCCAGTCCGACCTTGAGCCGCTTTTCGCCCGCGAGGCGGGTGCGCCACGCGGCGCGCGCGGCGGCGTCCGGCCGCAGATAAGGGATCGTCGACGAGAGCGTCTCGTCGTCCACGCCCAGCACGAGGGGAAGACTGAGCAGCGGAATCTCGTAGTCGAACGGCGGCAGCGAATCGACGCCGCCTCCCGCCGTATACCCGTCGACGTACTTGCCGAGGCTGCGCGACAGCAGCGCGCCCATCTGCGGGAACGAATTCCAGATCACGCGGCCGCCTTCACGATGCACACGGGCCGCCAGCATCGGGATGTAGCGGCAGAACTGCAAGAGGTCGCCCATCCCCTGTTCGCCCCAGACCAGCACGGTCTTGCCGGCAAGCGATTCCCCCTGCCACTGCGGCTTGGGAAACACGGGACGGGCTCCGCGCAGTTCGGCGGAACCTTCCCACCGCGCTTCATGCTCGGGCCAGCCCGCGGTGTGGTTGCCGCGCATCAGATACAGCAACGCCAGGTTCAAACGCATCGCCGGGTCGCACGGAGCGCGCTCGTATGCGAGCCTGGCATAGTGTTCAGCCTCGTCCCAACGCTGAGCCTCCTTGAGGACGAGTGCGAGATTACTCAGCGCCTGGGCATCGTCAGGCGCCAGTTCCACGGAGCGGAATCCCGCGTCCAGCGCCCCGTCGAGGTCCAGGTGATCGCGCCTCGCCGTCGCAAGATTGATCCACGCCATGGCATTCAGCGGTTGCGCCTCGGCAGCGCTCTCGAGCAGTTCCAGCGCCTCGTCGAGATCGCCGCCGGCAGCCCGGAGCGCGGCGGCGAGGTTGTTCTTGAGCAGCGGAAAATCAGGATCGATCGTCATGGCATGGCGATAGTGCGCCAGCGCATCGCGGTGACGGTTCGCCAGTTGCAGCACATACCCGAGATGAAACCGGGCGGCAGCGGCATCCGGTCGAAGCCGAACCACCGCATCGGCCAGCATGATGGCCTCCGGATATCGCCGCTGCTCGACCAGCGCGAATCTGAGCGCAGCGAGCGCATCGTCGTCGATGCCGTGGAGATGCGCGGCTGCCTGCAGCCAGATCGATCGCGCCTCCGAGCGCCCGTTCTCCTGCGCCGCCGCGGCGTGACGCAGGAACGCCAGGAACGGTTGCAGCAGCCCCGGCGCCGTGGTGAGGGCAGTATCGGGCTTCATGCTGCCGGCGTGATCTGAACTCATCGTCATGGCGCAGTGCTGGCGGCAGGCTAAGGCTGACGCCCCGCCAGAGGATGAGCCGCCGCGTCCACGACTTGCTCGCAGTCTTGGAACGTCAAGTCCAATTCCTGCGGCACGCCGACCATATTGAACGAAGACAGTCGCGGATAGCAGTTGTCGGCGTTGGCCCGGAAGTTTTGCGGATTGAAGAGCGAAGTGATGTGCCACCACAGCCGATAACCCTGCCCCCACAGGTATTCGATCAGCGAGGCGGATTGAGCGACCCGATCATTCTCGACATACAGGATGGGCCGATTGTTTGCGAGCGTCTCCGCAGCCCCCTGCAGCACCTGCAATTCGAACCCTTCGACATCCACCTTGATGAGGCGGACGTTCCGCCCACGCAACAGGTCGTCAAGCCTGACGCTGGGCACCTGGATACCGCCCGCCATCGCATCCGCCTGAACCGACACGCCGCCGAAGTTGCCCGGGCGTTGGTAATTCTGTCGCTCAAACCACACCGTACCCGCCTGAGCGGCACAGGCGACAGGCCAGGCCGTCACATTGTCCAGGGCGTTCAGCGCCAGATTGGCGCACAGGTTCTGGAATACGAAGGGTTGCGGTTCGATGGCGACGACATCGGCGCCTGCCGCCCTGGCGGCCTTGGCCAGCGCGACGGTCTGGCTGCCGATGTTGGCGCCGACTTCCACGATCGTGCCGCTACGGTCGATCAACTGCCGGAGGAACTGCGTTTCAAGCTCGGAATACTCGCCGTATTCGATCAATGCGCGACCGATGTATGCATCGCGGCGGTTCGCAAGCATCGGCCCATATCGCGTGTCGACGAGAACGTAGGGTTCTGTGGCTTGCACCATTCGGCTACTCACATTGATAGTCAAGGAACGCTCGCGCGACGGAACCGCAGGAAATGTCGCGGCGATCGCTTCGAGGAATATAAACGATGACTGGCCCGCTGTGAATTCACCCCTTCATCTCTTCGCCGACGGATGGATCATGCTCGCTCCGGAGGTACCGGCGCAAGGTTCGAACGTGAACACAAAGGATGGCCGCCACCTCCGGCTCCGAGAACGTGCTCAGCAGGACCCTCGCCCGGAACTGATCTTCCGCGGACAGCGCAAACGGACGCCCGAGCTTGCTGCCGCGAAGTCTCGCACTCGTGAGTCCGGCCCGGGTCCGTTCGCTGATCAATGCGCGCTCGAATTCCGCCAGCGCACCGATCATGTGGAAGGTGAAGCGGCCGACGGGCGAGCGCGTGTCGATGCACTCCGTGAGCGACACGAACTGAACACCCGCGTCGCCGAGCTGCGCGATAACGGAAATCAGATGGCTGAGCGAGCGCCCGAGCCGATCCAGGCGCCAGACGACCAGCGTACTGCCATCCGTCGCCGCCTCGAGCGCTTCCTTGAGCCCCGGCCGATCAAAGCAAGCCCCCCGAAATACCCTGGTCGGAGAAAATGACATCGCATCCATAAGCCTGCAAAGCCGAGGTCTGGAGGTCCAGATGCTGCTCTTCCGTTGATACGCGCGCATAGCCAACCTTCATGACTCCTCCCAACCCATTAAATGGAGAGACGTCTCTCAGGTCCCCTGCGCAAGAAAAATCAGCTTCGACGCGTATTTCATACGATTCGATTGCTCGCCAGCCAGCCGATTCACCAGACCATTGTCAATGTAATATTTCAATCCCGCGTCACTTTTATCCTATATTAAAATAATTGTAAGATTGCATTAAAGTGTTAATATTGAATCAGCATAAACCATATATTCGATAGAAATCCACAGAACAACTCGATGCATTCAACTGCTATATTTTTCACACCATCTTCACCCCATTACTATTTCTTCAGAATCGCTTTTTCCCGGCCTTCGGCACAGGCCTCCGCCTCTCCTCCCCTTCCTCCTGCTCTCCCCTCGACAGAAGCAACTGCCAGCGCAGCGAGCCGAACCCGATGCATCAGCAGCATCACCCATTGCGCGATCAAGGTCTGATCGATACTGAGGAACAGCGGTCGTTCGACCCACTCGACCGCCGCGTCTCCCGCGCTCCCAGCCTCGAAAATACGCAGTGGTTCGCATTCGCTGGTGCCGATCCGGAGCAGTTCCGCATAGGAATGCACCTCGCCGAGATCGATGGTGCCGGCCTGATCCAGGCCCAGGCAGCCGAGGGCGGCAGCGAGCCGCTTCCGCGCGATCTCGCAATCGTCGGCATGCACGTAGACCGCGACAAAACCATTAGGTGATTTCCATATCGCGCGATGCAACGTCTCCCTGCAATACGCGCTTATTTTTACGGAAAATCTATTTTCTGTTTCCTTGGCCATTTAGCTTTATTTTACAAGTTTACAAAAAGCCATTAATGAACCTATTCATCCTCTTGATGAATCAGGAAGCGCTTGAGGTCCTGCCCGGCCAGCCAGCTGGGCATGCGTCCCCGGCCCGACCAGGTCGCGCCCGTGTCGGGGTTCCAGTATTTCGGTTCGACCCGGCTGCCCACACGCCGCCCCGGCCGACGGCCCTGCAGCAGATCCTGGATGTCCACGCCGCTGTCTTCCAGCAACGCCAGGACCCGCCGGGCAATCAGCTGGGCTTCCTGCTCCCGTGCGGCATCGATCTCCTTCTTCAGCTTGTTGAACTGTTCCAGCAATTCGTTATAGGTTTTCATCGCACATCCCTCGTTGACACCCCTAGACTCCTCATTACCCATTGGCCTTTTTGTATCTGTGTTCGCTGTGTCTCATCATTGCGCGGCACCCCAGCGGTACTGCACCTGCCGTCGCGCGATCAGGCACGCTTGCGGCGCATCGACCGGCGTGACCGTCTCGCAGCGCCGGCTCGGCGCCGTAAAGACCGTCACCGCCTTCACGAACGGCGTGGCGCGATAACCGGGCAGTTCCGAGCGCGCGACCTCCCTGCACGGCATCGGCGCGTTCGAGATCCGCTCGACCAGGATCGTGCAGCCGCCGCTCGGTGCCGGTACCGTGGTCAGCGACAACACGGCCGACGCATCCGCATACTCCGGCCCCGGCAGCGCGAACAGCGGTTCGCCGCCCGGATCGCCGCGGTCCCAGTCGAGCGCCACATCGGCGTGTCGCGTATTCGCGAACATGCGGCCCGACACTTGGTCGACAGCCGGATAGCAGCGCCGGATCCCGACCGCCTGCACCGCCCTCGCCAACACCGTGGCGGCCGGCGGCGTCGCGGGCGGCAGCATCGATTCGGGCTCGCCTGCCATGGCCTGACGCGACTGTGCGAACCCTGCCGCCGGCAAGACGAGCGCAACGGCCGACGCCAACCGGGGCAGGTGAAACCAATGTCCGCGGTTCGGCTGTGCCATCAGTGACAGCCTCCCCGGACACCGTGTTGAAGCCCCTCGATCGCGGCGTCATAGGCGTCCACATTGGGCTGCGCCGCCGGATCCAGTTCGGCCAGCAAGTCGCGAACGCTCGCCAGGTAGCCGTCCAGTTCCAGATCGTGTTCGGCGAAGGCGCGCCGCAACGCCAATGCGCCGTCCTCGCAGTCGGACTCCAGGTAGCGATATCCGCACGAGCCCAGGAGGTCGGAGCAGTGGACCAGCGGATAGCCCCCGTAAAGAATCTCGTAATAGGCGTAGTCCTGAACGCCGGCGCGCTGGTTAGAGACGACCGCATCCGCATGGCACGTCAATATCTCGTCGACGGGCTGGCACGACTCGAAAGTCAGGATGCCGTGTCGGTTCAAATCCAGGTTTCCGGCAAATCCGGCGGTCCGGAAGGTCTCGCCGAGCGACTGCGCGCCATAGATATGCAGGCTGTCGATGAAATGCGGATCCTGCCGATGCGCGAGATCGGCCACCAGCATCGACGCGCAGGGCGTCTCGACGGACCGGCCGCTCGGCGCCAGGATCGCCAGCCGCCAGTGTCCGCGGCCCGGCCGATAATGAAACGCGCCGTCCTCGCCGGTCATGCGCGACGCGTGCTCGAACCATTCCGGACTCCAGATCTCTGGAATCACGGTGACCGGCACCCGCAACTCGGTTTCGAAATAACGACGACAGGAGTACTCCAACCCGCGCGGTGTCCAGATGGCGTCGTACGACGCGCCGGACGCGAGCAGGCCATTCGGAAACCGCGGCGCCGCCCCATCCGCTTCGACCATGCAGCCGGCCACGGAGGCCAAGCCGACGACGCGCCCGCCCCGCGCCTGGAACGCACGTATCCAGGCGGGCGGCAATTGGCCGCTCAACTCGATCACGACGTCGAGCGAGGCCCAGGCCGTGGTCAGGTCCAGCAGCGGGACGGCGAATTCCTCGCACGCCTCGCCGGCTCCGTCGCAGATCAGCCAAACCGCCTCGATCGCAGGCGCCAGCGTCAACAGCATCGCAACGAAGCGACCGTGCTGGTGCGTCCGCATGCGGGCGACCGTCTCGTCGGCGTCGCCGGACGGAACGGCGACGCCCACCTTCAGGAGCCTGGAGGCGTTCATGGCGCCCCCCCGTGACGGCCACCGCTCGCCTGCAGCAACCGCGCGGCGTAGGCCGCGCAATTACGGGGCGTCTCGGGATCCAGGCGCTGCAGGAAGGCGCGCGTGCGCCGCAGATACAAGTCGCATAGATGGTCGTGGTGATACGCGGCTTCCAGCAGGCAGGCGGCACCCTCGGCAAAATCCGCGTCGGGGTAGTAATACCCCACATCGATCAACCAACGGCGGTCGTGAACGAGCGGATAGCCGGCATAAAGCGCGTCGAGCAGCACATCGATGCGTTCGTAGCAGTCGTGATGCGAAACCAGCGCATCCGCGTACCGGCCCATGAATCCCACGAACTCGCGCTCGGGATGCAGGCAGATCCGGTCCTGATGATAGAGGCCGAGGGATTGCATGAATGAAGCGCCGCGAGCGCCGTTCCCCAGTTCGATCCCGTTGACGACGTGCATCTCGTCGATCACCGCAGGATCCGCCGCGTTGGCCAGTTCGCAGATCAGCATCGCGGCGGCGCACGCCTCGGGTTGCATGGCTTCGGAGCGGAAGATCGCGACGCGCAGCGATCGCGACGCCGCACGCCGCGACCTGCCCGGCGCGTAGTCCGAATCAGGCCGATCGTCCTTCGCGACACGCTGCGCACACCACAACGGGGGCACGGCGTGCGCGGCGCAGCGGTACCACGCCATGAGCATCGACAGCGACGGCAGATCGTCGGGCAGCACCCAGATTTCGTCGTACCGCTTCGCGACGAGGGTTTCCAACTTCCCCCCGAATGGCGACGAGCCCGGCGCCTCGCGGTGAAACAACACCCGCGTCTTGTCGAGCGCACCGAGGTAGTCGAGCCATTCGGCTTCCAGTCCGCCTGTCATATCGATCACGAAATCGACCAGGTTCGTCGCATCGCGCGGCGGCAGCACCATCAAGCCGAGGGTGGCGCGCTGCGCGTCGTCGAGAAGCCGGGCCTGATCGCGATTGCAAAACAGCATGAGATCCTTCACGAACGGCAGCTTGCGCAGCAGTTTTGCCAGGACGACCACGTGCTGGACAAGACCGCTGTCCCAGGCCGGCTGGCCTGCACGAGCCACGACGGAGATACCCACTCGCATCACGTTATTGCCCGCTCTTCCGAGCGCTCCCATCACATTCGCACCGTGTCATCCCGGTCCCTCTCGATGCATCATTTCCAGCCTGTCGGATGCTTCATCCCTGCCGCCGGCACAGCGACACGAGAAACCGAACAACTAAAAAAAAAGGCCGACACCGGGGAAATGACGGCCCTCCCACGAAAATCCCACCCATCGGACGAACAGGCCGAGGAAGATGTTCGTCACGCAACGAGCACTCGACTCCCGGTGAATCACTCCCTGGTACAACTTATTTCCTTCGTGTCTTCAGATTGTTATCTGTCGATGTCGAGCAGGACGTCGACCCGGCGATTGCTCGCCCGCCCGGCCGCTGTTTCATTCGAATCGACCGGATCGGCCTTGCCATAACCGCGGCCGACGAACTTGCCGGCCTTCAAGCCATGGTCTTGCAGATAGGCCCGCACCGTCTGGGCCCGGCGTTCCGACAGATCCAGGTTATAGGCGTCCGAGCCGACCGAATCGGTATAGCCGTTGACCGTCACCGTCCGGATCGAGACGCCGCGCGCCTCGTCGATCAGCTGATCCAGCCGCGCGCGGGCGGCCGGCGTCAGGCTGGCCTGCGCCGTGTCGAAGTTCGCGTCGGCGCCCAGCGTCGTGACGGCCGGCGGCATCGGCGGCATCGGCGCGACGGGCGCGGGAGCGACGGGCGCGGGCGCCGCCTGCGGCGCGCCGCATTGGAACAGCAGGTTCCGGTCGTCAGCCTGCCCCCCGGACATGGCGCCCAGCAACGACTGCCCCTCCAGTACCCTGACAGGCTGGTCCTTGCAGACCGCCTCCGCTGCCTTGCGGCAGGAACCGGGGCCTTCCAGCAACCCATAGCAGGTGACCCGATACGCCTGCGCGCCGTTCGGCATCGACACCGCGTAGCGGGTGTACGTCGGGCCCGAGGAGGTCGTGCAACCCACGAGCGCCATCGCGCCCAGCAGCACTGCTTGTTTTGCGTTGAACATGATGTCCCTCTTTCTGTCTTTGACGATCCGCATCCGATCCGCATCCGGATTCGGTGAAGTGCGGCGCGTCCGGACCGATCCGCATCCGGACGCGCCGCGCATCACCACTGGTAACCCGCGCCAATGCCGTACGTGTAGCCGGCGCTGCTGCCGCTCACCCCACCCTTCAGCTTGAGGTTGTCCGTCAGGCGCGCCGTGAAGCCGATCGCCACCGCGCTGTAGCCCTGGTAGCTGCCGCCGCCGATACCGACCGCGATCGTCTTGCCGGCGTCGACTTCCGGGATCATCGTCAACGCGGTCGCCGCCGCGATACCCGAGTACGCCGTGCGTGCGACGTTGTTCACCGTCGTTTGCAAGGCCCCCAACTGGGACACGTTCACCGCATCGGTCGGGTTCACGCCCGCCGCGACATTGGTGATGCGGCGCTCGCTGCCGGGCGCGCCGACCGATACGGTATTGGCCTGGTTCGCCACCGAGTTCGCGCCGATCGCCACCGCGCCGGCCGCCGAGGCAGTCGCGCCCTGGCCGATCGCCGTGCCGCTCGCGGCGGACACCACCGCGCTCGCGCCGATCACCGTGCCGCCGTCCGAGTTCGCGCTCGCGCCGTTGCCGAGCGCCACGCCGTTCGCGCCGGAAGCTGCGGCGTTCGTACCGACGGCCAGGGCGTTGAGGCCCGTCGCACCGTCGTTGTTGTAGTTCCCTTGCTGCGCGCCGTTGTCGTTCACGCTGTAGTAGTGGCTGCTGGGCCCGGTCGACACGGTCGAGGTCGACAACCTGCTGATCGACGTCGACAGTGACGTGAACTGCGAGATGTCGGTACTCTGGCTCGTCGACAGGCTGCTGATCGCCTGGATCGTCGAATACAGCTGCGAACCGTTGATCGCATCCGTGCTCGACGAGATCACCTGGCCCGCCGCGACATTCGTGATCTGCCGCTCCGCGCCCGGCGCCCCCACGCTCACCACGCTCGCCGGCGTGGTTCCGGCGAAGGTGTAGGTGACGCCGCCGATCGTCGTGCTGGCCGTCGGATTGGCGGCCGCCGTCGTCGAGCCGTAGCCCAGGGCCACGTCGCCGGCATTGTTCGCCACCGCGTTCGGGCCGATCGCGACGCTGTTCAACCCCAGCGCCTGACTGTCGGGCAGCGTCGAATTCGCGTGGAAGTACTTGATGCCCGCGCCGTTGGTGATGTTGTTCACGGTGTTGCCGAGCGAATCGACCGCCTGATCGGTGGCGTACAGCTGCGAACCGTTGACCGCATCCGTGCTCGTCGCACTCACTCGGCCCGCCGCGACGTTCGTGATCTGGCGTTCCGCGCCCGGCGCGCCCACACTCACCACGCTCGCCGGCGTCGTGCCGGCCAACGTGTAGGTCGTGCCGTTGATCGTCGCGGTCGCCATCGGATTCGCGGCCGCCGTCACCGAGTTGGAACCCAGCGCCACGTCGTTCGGGTTGTTTGCCACCGCGCCGGAGCCCATCGCCACCGAGCCCACGCCGTTGGCCGTCGAGGTATTGCCGAGCGCCACCGAACCCTGCCCAATCGCCGTGTTCGCGTTGCCCAGCGCCACCGCGCCCTGGCCGTTCGACGTGTTGTTCGCGCCCATCGCGATCGCGCCCGTGCCGGTTGCGGTGTTCGGATCGCCGATCGCCACCGCGCCGTCGCCGTTCGCCGTGTTGCCCACGCCGATCGACACCGCCTGGCCGCCCGTCGCCGTCGCGTTCTGGCCGATCGCAACCGCGCCGCCCGAGCTAGCGTTGGCTCCATCACCAACCGCCACCGCGCTCGCGCCCGCCGCTGTCGCGTTCGTGCCCGCCGCCAGGGCGTTGATGCCCGTTGCGCCGTCGTTGTTGTAGTTCCCTTGCTGCGTGCCGTTGTCGTTCACGCTGTAGTAGTGCGTCTTCGCCGCATTGATGGCGGTCGACGTCGACGTCGACAGCGAGGTGATCGAGCTGTTCGCCGTCGACAGGCCCGTCGAGAGCGAACCGATGCCCGTCGAGGTCGAGGTCGACAACGACGCCACCGTGCTGTTGGTGGTGGACAAGCCGGTCGACAGCGAACCGATGGAACTGGTCGCGGTCGACAGCCCCGTCGAAGTCGAGGTCGACAGCGAGGCCACGTTGCTGTTCGTCGTCGACAGCCCCGTCGACAACGAGCCGATCGAGCTGGTCGCGGTCGACAACCCCGTCGAGGTCGAAGTCGACAGCGAGGCCACGTTGCTGTTCGTCGTCGACAAGCCGGTCGACAGCGAGCTGATCGAGCTCGTCGCCGTCGACAGACCGGTCGAGGTCGACGTCGACAGGCTGTTGATCGCCGTGTTCGTCGCGAACAGCTGCGAACCGTTGAGCGCATCCGTGCTCGTTGCCGTTACCTCACCCGCCGCCACGTTCGTGATCTGACGTTCCGCACCTGGCGCGCCCACGCTCACCACGCTCGCCGGGGTCGTGCCGGCGTAGTTGTACGTCACGCCGCCGACCGCACCCGTCGCCGTCGCATTCGCTGCCGCCGTCACCGAGTTCGAACCCAGCGCCACGTCGTTCGCGTTGGTCGCCGTCGCGCCTGAACCCACCGCCACCGAGCCCGCCGCGTTCGCCGTCGAGGTATTGCCCAACGCCACCGAGCCCTGGCCCGTCGCCGTGTTCGCATTGCCCAGCGCCACCGCACCCTGGCCGTTCGACGTGTTGTTCGCACCCATCGCGATCGCGCCAGTGCCCGTCGCGCTGTTCGGATCGCCGATCGCCACCGCGCCGTCGCCGTTCGCCGTGTTGCCCACGCCGATCGACACCGCCTGGCCGCCCGTCGCCGTCGCGTTCTGGCCGATCGCAACCGCGCCGCCCGAGTTCGCGTTGGCCCCGTCGCCGACCGCCACCGCGCTCGCGCCCGCCGCTGTCGCGTTCGTGCCCGCCGCCAGGGCGTTGATGCCTGTTGCGCCGTCGTTGTTGTAGTTCCCTTGTTGGGTGCCGTTGTCGTTCACGCTGTAGTAGTGCGTCTTCGCCGCATTGACCGCGGTCGAGGTCGACGTCGACAGCGAGGCGATCGAGCTGGTCGCCGTCGACAGGCCCGTCGACGTGGAGGTCGACAACGAGGCCACGTTGCTGTTCGTCGTCGACAAGCCAGTCGACAGCGAGCTGATCGAGCTCGTCGCCGTCGACAAACCGGTCGAGGTCGACGTCGACAGGCTGTTGATCGCCGTGTTCGTCGCGAACAGCTGCGAGCCGTTGATCGCATCCGTGCTCGTCGCCGTCACCTGGCCCGCCGCAACGTTCGTCACCTGACGTTCCGCACCCGGTGCGCCCACGCTCACCACGCTCGACGGAGTCGTGCCGGCGTAGTTGTACGTCACGCCGCCGACTGCACCCGTCGCTGTCGGATTCGGCGCTGCCGTCACCGAGTTCGAACCCAGCGCCACGTCGTTCGCATTGGTCGCCGTCGCTCCGGAGCCCATCGCCACCGATCCCGCCGCGTTCGCCGTCGATGTATTGCCCAACGCCACCGAACCCTGCCCCGTTGCCGTGTTCGCATTGCCCAGCGCCACCGCACCCTGGCCGTTCGACGTGTTGTTCGCACCCATCGCGATCGCACCGGTACCTGTCGCGCTGTTCGGATCGCCGATCGCCACGGCCCCATTACCGTTCGCCGTGTTACCCACGCCGACCGACACCGCCTGGCCGCCCGTCGCCGTCGCGTTCTGGCCGATCGCCACCGCACCGCCCGAGTTCGCGTTGGCTCCATCACCAACCGCCACCGCGCTCGCACCCGCCGCTGTCGCGTTCGTGCCCGCCGCCAGCGCGTTGATGCCTGTTGCGCCGTCGTTGTTGTAGTTCCCTTGCTGCGTGCCGTTGTCGTTCACGCTGTAGTAGTGCGTCTTCGCCGCATTGACCGCGGTCGAGGTCGACGTCGACAGCGAGGCGATCGAGCTGGTCGCCGTCGACAGGCCCGTCGACGTGGAGGTCGACAACGAAGCCACGTTGCTGTTCGTCGTCGACAAGCCGGTCGACAGCGAGCTGATCGAGCTCGTCGCCGTCGACAAACCGGTCGAGGTCGACGTCGACAGGCTGTTGATCGCCGTGTTCGTCGCGAACAGCTGCGAGCCATTGATCGCATCCGTGCTCGTCGCCGTCACCTGGCCCGCCGCAACGTTCGTCACCTGACGTTCCGCACCCGGTGCGCCCACGCTCACCACGCTCGACGGAGTCGTGCCGGCGTAGTTGTACGTCACGCCGCCGACTGCACCCGTCGCTGTCGGATTCGGCGCTGCCGTCACCGAGTTCGAACCCAGCGCCACGTCGTTCGCATTGGTCGCCGTCGCTCCGGAGCCCATCGCCACCGATCCCGCCGCGTTCGCCGTCGATGTATTGCCCAACGCCACCGAACCCTGCCCCGTTGCCGTGTTCGCATTGCCCAGCGCCACCGCACCCTGGCCGTTCGACGTGTTGTTCGCGCCCATCGCGATCGCACCGGTACCTGTCGCGCTGTTCGGATCGCCGATCGCCACGGCCCCATTACCGTTCGCCGTGTTACCCACGCCGACCGACACCGCCTGGCCGCCCGTCGCCGTCGCGTTCTGGCCGATCGCCACCGCACCGCCCGAGTTCGCGTTGGCCCCGTCACCAACCGCCACCGCGCTCGCACCCGCCGCTGTCGCGTTCGTGCCCGCCGCCAGCGCGTTGATGCCTGTTGCGCCGTCGTTGTTGTAGTTCCCTTGTTGGGTGCCGTTGTCGTTCACGCTGTAGTAGTGCGTCTTCGCCGCATTGACCGCGGTCGAGGTCGACGTCGACAGCGAAGCGATCGAGCTGTTCGTCGTCGACAAACCGGTCGACAGCGAGCCGATCGAACTCGTCGCCGTCGACAGACCGGTCGAGGTCGATGTCGACAGGCTGTTGATCGCCGTGTTCGTCGCGAACAGCTGCGAGCCGTTGATCGCATCCGTGCTCGTCGCCGTCACCTGGCCCGCCGCCACGTTCGTCACCTGCCGCTCCGCACCCGGTGCGCCCACGCTCACCACGCTGGCCGGCGTCGTTCCCGCGTAGTTGTACGTCACGCCCCCGACCGTGCCCGTCGCCGTCGGGTTCGCCGCTGCCGTCACCGAGCCGGAGCCCAGGGCAACCGAGTTCGCTACGTTGGCCGTCGAGCCCGCACCGAATGCCAGCGCGTTGGTGGCCGTAGCGTTCGCTCCTTGCCCAGACGCGATGGATCCGCTACCAGACGCGGTGGCGTTTGAGCCCAATGCGGTCGCGAATGCATTCGTGGCTACGGCCGACGCACCCAGAGCAACCGAACCTGCCGCTCCGCTCGCGGTCGATCCGTTGCCAAGCGCCAACGAGTCCGCGCCTGAAGCGATGGCCGTGGCAGTGAAGCTCCCGCTGTTACCAAGCGCGATCGCGCCAGTGCCCGTCGCCGATACCGAGCTGCCGATTGCAACGTTGCCATTCGCTCCGGTGGCAACAGCCCCCTGGCCGATCGCCACCCCGCCGCCGCTCGCCACCGTGCCATTGCCCAACGCGACGGCGCTGGTGCCAACCGCCGAATTGGCGTTACCGATCGCTATCGCGCCTGTCCCGTTCGCCGTATTGTTCGCGCCAACGGCTACCGCACCCGTGCCGGTCGCGCTGTTTGGATCCCCGATCGCCACCGCGCCGTTGCCGTTCGCCGTGTTGCTCACGCCCACCGACACCGCCTGACCACCCGTCGCCGTCGCGTTCTGGCCGATCGCAACCGCACCGCCCGAGTTCGCGTTGGCCCCGTCACCGACCGCCACCGCGCTCGCGCCCGCCGCTGTCGCGTTCGTGCCCGCCGCCAGTGCGTTGATGCCCGTCGCGCCGTCGTTGTTGTAGTTCCCTTGCTGTATGCCGTTGTCGTTCACGCTGTAGTAGTGCGTCTTCGCCGCATTGATGGCGGTCGAGGTCGACGTCGACAGCGAGGCGATCGAGCTGGTCGCGGTCGACAAACCCGTCGAGGTCGAAGTCGACAGCGAGGCCACGTTGCTGTTCGTCGTCGACAAGCCCGTCGACAGCGACGTGATGCCCGTGGAGGTCGAGGTCGACAGCGATGCAATCGAACTGGTCGCCGTCGACAGACCGGTCGACGTGGACGTCGACAAGCTGTTGATCGCCGTGTTCGTCGCGAACAGCTGCGAGCCGTTGATCGCATCCGTGCTCGTCGCCGTTACCTCACCCGCCGCCACGTTCGTGATCTGACGTTCCGCACCCGGTGCGCCCACGCTCACCACGCTCGCCGGGGTCGTGCCGGCGTAGTTGTACGTCACGCCGCCGACCGCACCCGTCGCTGTCGGATTCGGCGCTGCCGTCACCGAGTTCGAACCCAGCGCCACGTCGTTCGCATTGGTCGCCGTCGCGCCCGAACCCATCGCCACCGAGCCCGCCGCGTTGGCCGTCGAGGTATTGCCCAACGCCACCGAACCCTGCCCCGTTGCCGTGTTCGCATTGCCCAGCGCCACCGCACCCTGGCCGTTCGACGTGTTGTTCGCACCCATCGCGATCGCACCAGTGCCCGTCGCGCTGTTCGGATCGCCAATCGCCACCGCACCGTTGCCGTTCGCCGTGTTGCCCACGCCGACCGACACCGCCTGGCCGCCCGTCGCCGTCGCGTTCTGGCCGATCGCAACCGCGCCGCCGGAATTCGCGTTGGCCCCGTCACCGACCGCCACCGCGCTCGCGCCCGCCGCTGTCGCGTTCGTGCCCGCCGCCAGCGCGTTGATGCCTGTTGCGCCGTCGTTGTTGTAGTTCCCTTGTTGCGTTCCGTTGTCGTTGACGCTGTAGTAGTGCGTCTTCGCCGCATTGACCGCGGTCGAGGTCGACGTCGACAGCGAGGCGATCGAGCTAGTCGCCGTCGACAGGCCCGTCGAGGTCGAGGTCGACAGCGAAGTGACCGTGCTGTTCGTCGTGGACAGCCCCGTCGACAGTGAGCTGATCGAGCTCGTCGCCGTCGACAGACCGGTCGAGGTCGACGTCGACAGGCTGTTGATCGCCGTGTTCGTTGCGAACAACTGCGAGCCGTTGATCGCATCCGTGCTTGTCGCCGTCACCTGGCCCGCCGCCACGTTCGTCACCTGACGTTCCGCACCCGGTGCGCCCACGCTCACCACGCTCGACGGATTCGTCCCCGCGTAGTTGTACGTCACGCCGCCGATCGTGCCTGTCGCCGTCGGATTCGGCGCTGCCGTCACCGAGTTCGAACCCAGCGCCACGCTGTTCGCGTTGCTTGCCACTGCGTTTTGACCCAGTGCGACTGCTCCTGCACCGCTGGCGTTCGAACCGTCACCCACCGCCACCGCGCTCGCACCCGCCGCCGTCGCGTTCGTGCCCGCCGCCAGCGCATTGATGCCCGTCGCACCGTCGTTGTTGTAGTTCCCTTGTTGGGTGCCGTTGTCGTTCACGCTGTAGTAGTGCGTCTTCGCCGCATTGATCGCTGTCGAGGTCGACGTCGACAATGAGGCGACGTTGCTGTTCGTCGTCGACAAGCCGGTCGACAGCGACGTGATGCCCGTGGAGGTCGAGGTCGACAGCGATGCAATCGAGCTGGTCGCCGTCGACAGACCGGTCGAGGTCGACGTCGACAAACTGTTGATCGCCGTATTCGTCGCGAACAGCTGCGAGCCGTTGATCGCATCCGTGCTCGTTGCCGTTACCTCACCCGCCGCCACGTTCGTGATCTGACGTTCCGCACCCGGCGCGCCCACGCTCACCACGCTCGCCGGGGTCGTGCCGGCGTAGTTGTACGTCACGCCCCCGACCGTGCCCGTCGCCGTCGGGTTCGCCGCTGCCGTCACCGAGCCGGAGCCCAGGGCAACCGAGTTCGCTACGTTGGCCGTCGAGCCCGCACCGAATGCCAGCGCGTTGGTGGCCGTAGCGTCCGCTCCTTGCCCGGATGCGATGGATCCGCTTCCGGACGCAGTGGCGTTTGAGCCCAATGCGGTCGCGAACGTATTCGTGGCTACAGCCGATGCACCCAGAGCGACCGAACCTGCCGCTCCGCTCGCAGTCGAGCCGTTACCAAGCGCCAATGCATCCGCGCCTGAAGCGATGGCCGTGGCAGTGAAGGTCCCGCTATTGCCAAGCGCGATCGCACCAGTGCCGGTCGCCGATACTGAATTGCCGATCGCTACGTTGCCATTCGCTCCGGTGGCAACAGCCCCCTGACCGATCGCCACCCCGTTGCTGTTCGCCACGGTGCCATTGCCCAACGCGACGGCGCTCGCGCCAACCGCCGAATTGGCGTTACCGATCGCTATCGCGCCTGTCCCGTTCGCCGTATTGTTCGCGCCAACGGCTACCGCACCCGTGCCGGTCGCGCTGTTCGGATCCCCGATCGCCACCGCACCGTTGCCGTTCGCCGTGTTGCTCACGCCCACCGACACCGCCTGGCCGCCTGTCGCCGTCGCATTCTGGCCGATCGCAACCGCACCGCCGGAATTCGCGTTGGCCCCGTCACCGACCGCCACCGCGCTCGCGCCCGCCGCTGTCGCGTTCGTGCCCGCCGCCAGCGCGTTGATGCCTGTCGCGCCGTCGTTGTTGTAGTTCCCTTGTTGCGTGCCGTTGTCGTTCACGCTGTAGTAGTGCGTCTTCGCCGCATTGATGGCGGTCGAGGTCGACGTCGACAGCGAGGCCACGTTGCTGTTCGTCGTCGACAGCCCCGTCGACAGTGAGCCGATCGAGCTGGTCGCCGTCGACAACCCCGTCGAGGTGGAAGTCGACAAAGAGGCCACGTTGCTGTTCGTCGTCGACAAACCGGTCGACAGCGACGTGATGCCCGTGGAGGTCGAGGTCGACAGCGATGCAATCGAGCTGGTCGCCGTCGACAGACCGGTCGACGTGGACGTCGACAAACTGTTGATCGCCGTGTTCGTCGCGAACAGCTGCGAGCCGTTGATCGCATCCGTGCTTGTCGCCGTCACCTGGCCCGCCGCCACGTTCGTCACCTGACGTTCCGCACCCGGTGCGCCCACGCTCACCACGCTCGCCGGATTCGTCCCCGCGTAGTTGTACGTCACGCCACCGATCGTGCCTGTCGCCGTCGGATTCGGCGCTGCCGTCACCGAGTTCGAACCCAGCGCCACGTCGTTCGCATTGGCCGCCGTCGCGCCCGAACCCATCGCCACCGAACCCGCCGCGTTCGCCGTCGAGGTATTGCCCAACGCCACCGAACCCTGCCCCGTTGCCGTGTTCGCATTGCCCAGCGCCACCGCACCCTGGCCGTTCGACGTGTTGTTCGCACCCATCGCGATCGCGCCAGTGCCTGTCGCGCTGTTCGGATCGCCGATCGCCACGGCCCCATTACCGTTCGCCGTGTTGCCCACGCCGACCGACACCGCCTGGCCGCCCGTCGCCGTTGCATTCTGGCCGATCGCCACCGCACCGCCGGAATTCGCGTTGGCTCCATCACCAACCGCCACCGCACTCGCTCCTGCCGCTGTCGCGTTCGTGCCCGCCGCCAGCGCGTTGATGCCCGTCGCGCCGTTATCGTTGTAGTTCCCTTGCTGCGTGCCGTTGTCGTTCACGCTGTAGTAGTGCGTCTTCACCGCATTGATGGCGGTCGAGGTCGACGTCGACAGCGATGTGATCGAACTGGTTGCCGTCGACAACCCGGTCGACGTCGACGTCGACAAGGAGGCCACGTTGCTGTTCGTCGTGGACAGGCCCGTCGACAGCGAGCCGATCGAGCTCGTCGCCGTTGACAGACCCGTCGAGGTCGACGTCGACAGCGAGGCCACCGTACTATTCGTCGTGGACAAACCCGTCGACAACGACGTGATGCCCGTTGACGTCGAAGTCGACAACGATGCAATCGAGCTGGTCGCCGTCGACAACCCGGTCGACGTCGACGTCGACAACGAGGCCACGTTGCTGTTCGTCGTGGACAGGCCCGTCGACAGCGAGCCGATCGAGATCGTCGCCGTCGACAGACCCGTCGAGGTCGACGTCGACAGCGAGGCCACCGTACTATTCGTCGTGGACAAACCCGTCGACAACGACGTGATGCCCGTTGACGTCGAAGTCGACAACGAGGCTACGTTGCTGTTCGTCGTGGACAGGCCCGTCGACAGCGAGCCGATCGAACTCGTCGCCGTCGACAGACCCGTCGAGGTCGACGTCGACAAGCTGTTGATCGCCGTGTTCGTCGCGAACAGCTGCGAGCCGTTGATCGCATCCGTGCTCGTCGCCGTCACCCGGCCCGCGGCTACGTTCGTGATCTGCCGCTCCGCACCCGGCGCGCCCACGCTCACCACGCTCGACGGATTCGTCCCCGCGTAGTTGTACGTCACGCCCCCGACCGTGCCCGTCGCTGTCGGATTCGCCGCTGCCGTCACCGAGCCGGAGCCGAGGGCAACCGAGTTCGCTACGTTGGCCGTCGAGCCCGCACCGAATGCCAGCGCGTTGGTCGCCGTAGCGTCCGCTCCTTGCCCGGATGCGATGGATCCGCTTCCGGACGCAGTGGCGTTTGAGCCCAATGCGGTCGCAAACGTATTCGTGGCTACAGCCGATGCACCCAGAGCGACCGAACCTGCCGCTCCGCTCGCAGTCGAGCCGTTACCAAGCGCCAATGCATCCGCGCCTGAAGCGATGGCCGTGGCAGTGAAGGTCCCGCTATTGCCAAGCGCGATCGCACCAGTGCCGGTCGCCGATACTGAATTGCCGATCGCAACGTTGCCATTCGCTCCGGTGGCAACAGCCCCCTGACCGATCGCCACCCCGTTGCTGTTCGCCACGGTGCCATTGCCCAACGCGACGGCGCTCGCGCCAATCGCCGAATTGGCGTTACCGATCGCTATCGCGCCTGTCCCGCTCGCCGTATTGTTCGCGCCAACGGCTACCGCACCCGTGCCGGTCGCGCTGTTCGGATCCCCGATCGCCACCGCACCGTTGCCGTTCGCCGTGTTGCTCACGCCCACCGACACCGCCTGACCACCCGTCGCCGTTGCGTTCTGGCCGATCGCCACCGCACCGCCCGAGTTCGCATTAGCGCCGTTGCCGACCGCCACCGCGCTCGCGCCCGCCGCTGTCGCGTTGGTGCCTGCCGCCAGTGCGTTGACGCCCGTTGCGCCGTTATCGTTGTAGTTCCCTTGCTGCGTGCCGTTGTCGTTCACGCTGTAGTAGTGCGTCTTCGCCGCATTGATGGCGGTCGACGTCGACGTCGACAACGAGGCCACGTTGCTATTCGTCGTCGACAAGCCCGTCGACAGTGACGAGATACCCGTTGACGTCGAAGTCGACAACGATGCGATGGAGCTGTTCGCCGACGACAGACCGGTCGAAGTCGAGGTCGACAGTGAAGTGACCGTGCTGTTCGTCGTGGACAGACCTGTCGACAACGAGCTGATCCCTGTCGACGTGGACGTCGACAAACTGTTGATTGCCGTGTTCGTCGCAAACAACTGCGAACCGTTGATCGCATCCGTGCTCGTCGCCGTCACCCGGCCCGCGGCTACGTTCGTGATCTGCCGCTCCGCTCCCGGCGCGCCCACGCTCACCACGCTTGCCGGCGTCGTCCCCGCGTAGTTGTACGTCACGCCGCCGACCGTGCCCGTCGCCGTCGGATTCGCCGCCGCCGTCACGGAACCCGAGCCCAGCGCAACCGCGCCCGCATTGCTGACGGTAGCGCCAGTGCCCAGCGCCACGCCGTTCGTCGCGGCCGCGACAACGCTCGCCGTATCGCCCATTGCCAGGGAACCCGCACTGGCGGCGGTCGACGTATTACCCAAGGCAACCGATCCCTGACCGGTCGCCGTGTTGCTGTTACCTTCCGCGACGGCACCCTGCCCGTTCGCCGTATTGTTCGCACCGACAGCTACCGCACCCGTGCCGGTCGCGCTGTTCGGATCCCCGATCGCCACCGCGCCGTTGCCGCTGGCCGTCTGCTGGTTGCCGATCGCCACCGCGCCGGTTCCACTTGTCACGCTTGATTCCATCCCGATCGCTGTCGATCCGGTACCGGCAGCGCTGCCGACCGAACTCGCCAGACCAATTGCGACCGCCGTATTCGCCGCCGCATTCGCACCCGTACCCATAGCGACCGTGTTGACTCCGCTTGCAGTCGCCGTATCGCCAGCGGCCAGCGAATTCTGACCTGTTGCCCTGGCACCGTAGCCCACCGCAAGTGACTGAGCCCCACTTGCCGTAGTTGAAGTGCCAAACGAGGACGCATCTACCCCGCTACTCGTCGCGAACGTTCCCAATGCGTTACTTGTGGCTCCCGAAGCCGTTGACTGCAAGCCGATGGCGATTGCACTGCTACCGCTGGCCAACGTGTTCGCTCCAAATGCAATGCTGTTGGTGCCTGTGGCCACGTTACTCAGCCCGATACCGATGGCATTTTGGCCGCTGACGGTATTGGTAGAACCCAGCGCAACGGCCTGATCGATCGTTGCCGTATTGGCGTTACCGATCGCAAGGGCGCCGTTCCCGGTTGCCGTATTGTTCGCACCCATCGCCACCGCGCCGGTGCCGGTCGCGACGTTCGGATCCCCGATCGCCACCGCACCATTGCCGCTGGCCGTCTGCTGGCTACCGATCGCCACCGCGCCGGTGCCGGTCGTCACGCTTGACTGATAACCAATCGCCGTCGCCCCCGTACCCGCGGCGGCTGCAATTACATCCGCTTGACCAATTGCGACTGTCGAATTCGCCGCCGCCGTCGAGCCAATCCCCATAGCAACCGAATTGGTCGCGCTGGCGGTCGACGAATCACCGACCGCCAGCGCATTCAGACCCGACGCTAAATCAAGGTTGCCCACAGCGGTCGCCTGATTCCCACTCGCTATAGATCTGGCGCCCAAGGCAGATGAGCTTGTACCGCTACCCGTCGCAAGATATCCCATTCCAATACTCTGGGCTCCCGAGGCCGCGCTACTCAACCCTAAACCCAGTGAATTTGCGCCGGTAGCCGTATTGAAATTTCCCAGCGCGACGGAATCCGTGCCGGTTACCGTATTGCGCATCCCAAAGGAATCGTAAAAATTAGTGTTATCTCCCACCACCCCAATTACGTTCGCATTGCCAACTGCCACTACATTGCCGCCGCCAGCAATGGCGTTAGCAAGCCCTAACGCCATATTAGATGAGCCGGTGACACTATTACCGTTGCCCAGCACCGTCGAGCTATTCCCGGCAGTTGTATTCACGTTGTTATTAACGCCAACTACAGTGCTCCCTGCTCCAGAAGCCCCGAGCCGGTTTCCATAACCCACAGTAACGGCAGTTGACGCCGCGGCAGTATTACTTATACCGATCGCCACCGCACCGGTTGAACCTGCAGTATCTTCATAGCCAAGCGCGGTTGCACCTGACCCATTGGCCAGTGAGTTGAATCCGAGCGCATTACTTCCTTGTCCCGTGGCAGTCGCCTGCAAGCCGACAGCGGTTGCCCATTCCGCAGCGTAAGCACCCAGACCTATCGCCGTGCCGCCGTCGCCGGTTACAGTCGTGTAGAAACCGTACAGCGTGACACCCAAATGACCACCGCCGTTAGCCGAGCAACCCGCAACCGTGGAGAACGAGCCGTTACCGTCCGTGATCGCGCGATTGGTGTAGTTAGTCGTACCGTCCGGGCCTACGCCGGAAGTACCGCACGCGCTACCGCCCGCGACTGCCCCCGAACCCACCCCGATCGTACTGGCATAGCCGCCTTGAGCGGCCGCGACGAGCACGGCGGCCGCAACGGCCTTCGCGACCGTCGACTTGTTCGATTTGCCTCGCACCATGGCAAGTTCCGACGCCGCAACCCACGCCCCGAGCGCTTCATTCCAGATTGTTCTGTACGACTTGTTCATCTCATCACCTCATCGGCTGATGCGCTGTCTTACGACACAGGCGTAGATTTCTCGCATTGGCCTATAAATTAATTAGGACTGCCATACGCAAATCGCACAAAGACAAATCGATCTCTATTCTTTTCTACGAGAAAGTGCTGAACGACTTGCGCAATGCCGCGCTGCCGCTATCGCCCGTCAGCTGAAAATTCCCTAGACGCTTCTGCTCCTCGACCCAGTTCCGTATTGCCCGACCGTGCCGGTAGCCCGCTTGCATGATTGCCGTCAACATCGCACGAGATGCTTCAAGCTCGCCGCCATCCAGGACTGCCGCCCCGGCGCCGACATCGAAAGCCGCACCGCCAAGTCCCATTGAGACGCCGGCCTTGTACGCCGACCGCGCCGTCTTCCGGCTCCGACGATCGACATGCTGTGCCAGCAACTCGAACACAATCGATTCGACTTCACTGACATAAGCATTCACGTCTTCCAGGTCGCAGAGGGAAGTAACTCGCAGAAGATGGCCCACCATTTTGTCGGCTGGCGCCAGCGCGCGCGATTCTTGCGAACGAATCTGATTGGAATTCAGCATTTCCATCTCCCCAAGCACCCGACCTATCGAAACTCATCGAGAAACTCATTCAGATCGACGTCAATCCAAATTCAATTACCGAATCCCATGAACTCCGATTACCGCCCATCGATCATCACTTTCCATCCGCTCGAATTCAAAAATCAGATCTTTCGAAGGAATGCGTAAAAACAATAAGCGCCCCCTCACTCGCACCCCGCAGCCTACGATCCGCCTACAAATCGGCATCCCGCCTAGCCGATTCGACAGGGAAACTCGGCAAAATCTGCCCGCGCCGAAGGCCCAACAGGCCGTAATTCGCGGGTTTCACGTCATATAAGTGACTGAACATAAACGTTCCCTTGTATCAAATTCGTAGAAACAGTCCTCGGGTCCGCTGTGAGCCTTGACAGGCAAGGAACGCCATTTGTCACTCGGCCTCGGACAAAATGGAACCTTTTTGTCCAGTAGAATTTCGGCAAACCGCTCCGCGTTAACTCTTCTTAACGATTGGACGATTTTGTCAGGAAAAACTGTTCATTATTGAAACATTTTTGACCTTTTTATTTTATTTTTTTAAGGGTTTTTACTAGCAAAAAAGTAACTTCATTAGACAAATTTTTTTAAATAGACAAAAAGACCCGACTGAATTTTCGAGGCCAACCGCGACGCATCCTGCCGATGCTGGCGGCCACGAGATCGAGACGAATGGAAGAAGAGCGTCGACCGACACTGAGATGCGCTCGACACAGCAATCAACTTCGCGACTTGACCAGCCGGGCAGCAGACCCACTCTACCGAGAGATGAATTTGAGTACCTTGAATACAGCAAAGAACGACCGTCGACCGACGGCATTCCAACCGAACGCACGCGTTCCGGCACATTGCCGACAGCGCGGCTTGACGTCGGGATTGTCAGATTTGCGGGAGCGGATATGATCGTCGGCTACGCACGTGTTTCCACTGACGAGCAGAATCTCGAACTTCAAATAGATGCATTGACCCGTGCAGGCTGCGACACGATCCATACGGATCAGGGGATTTCAGGCGCCGATTTTTCGCGCCCCGGTCTCGACGCTGCCCTCGAGACGATGTCCGCCGGTGACACATTGATGGTATGGCGGCTGGATCGCCTCGGCCGTTCGTTGAGCAAACTCATCGATCTGGTCACGCATCTGGACGGCCGGAATATCCAATTCGCCTCGATCATGGAGTCGATCAATACCAACTCCTCGAGCGGCGTGCTGATTTTTCATCTGATGGCTGCGCTTGCGCAATTCGAACGCAGTCTCATCAGCGAACGCACCCGCGCCGGAATGGCTGCGGCGCGCGCCCGAGGAAAACCGATCGGCCGCAAGCCGGCTCTCGATGACAAACAGCGCGCACAAGCGCTGACCTTGTTGAAACGAAAATCGATCATGGATGTCGCAGCCCATTTCAATGTGCATCCACGCACCTTGAAGCGCATCCTGGCCAGCGAGAACACAACTTGATGAACCGTTGGCCGGAACATTCCGGCTATTTGTCGGATCGCTCATGCGCGGCGGATTACCCGGTGCCCGCTTCCACCGGCCGTCATCCTGCGCATCGCGATACCTGTATCGGGCCGTCGCCGAGACGGGCAATGCGATCGATTTTCCGCCTGGTGCCGAGCGGAAAATGATCGCAGCCCCTCTGCCACGTCGAGCGCGCGATCGATCGGAGCGGCCCAGCCGCGCGTCCGCCCGACGAACCCTCCTCCCTCACTTCAAGCGTCCCGACAAGAACTGCTTCAGCCGCTCGCACTTCGGCTCGACGAGAATCTCCTGCGGCGGCCCCTCCTCCTCGATCTTGCCCTGATGCAGGAAGATCACATGATTGGACACGTTCCGCGCAAACCCCATCTCGTGCGTGACGACCACCATCGTCCGGCCTTCCTCCGCGAGCGCCTGCATGACCTTCAGCACTTCGCCGACCAGCTCCGGATCGAGCGCCGAGGTCGGCTCGTCGAACAGCATCACTTCCGGCTCCATCGCGAGCGCGCGCGCGATCGCGACGCGCTGCTGCTGTCCGCCTGACAGATGCGACGGATACATGCCTTCGACGCGCGGCTGCAAGCCGACCTTCTCCAGATATTTGCGCGCCCTGGCCGTCGCCGCTTCCTTGTCGAGCCCCAGCACCGCGATCGGTGCTTCGATGATGTTCTCGATCACCGTCATGTGCGCCCACAGGTTGAAATGCTGGAACACCATGGAAAGCTTCGTGCGCATGCGCTGCAGCTGCTTCCGATCGGCCACGCGCAGCCCGCCGTTACTGTCGAGTTCGGTCCTGATCACCTCCCCGCCCACCGTGATCTGCCCGGAGCAGGGTTGTTCGAGAAAGTTGATGCAGCGCAGGAACGTGCTTTTACCCGAGCCGCTCGACCCGATGATGCTGATCACGTCGCCCGGCTTCGCGTTCAGCGAGACGCCCTTCAGCACCTCGTTGTCGCCAAACTTCTTGTGCAGATTTTCAACGCTGAGCTTATACATACAAATGCTTCCTTCGTGAATCGGGTAAGGCCGGCCCGGTCGTCAATGGCCGCGCGGCGCCAGATAGGCAAGCCAGCGCATCTCCAACCTGCGGAACATCCAGATGAGCGCGAAAACGACCGCCGCATAGAGCAGCGCCGCGATGCCATACGCCTGGAACGACATATAGGTCGCCGAATTGACGTCGCGCGTCACCTTCAGGATGTCGGGCACCGTCGCCGTGAAAGCGAGCGTCGTCGCATGCAGCATCAGAATCACTTCATTGCTGTAGCTCGGCAGGGAGCGACGCAGTGCGGAGGGCAGGATGATCCTCGTATAGAGCTTGAAACGCGACATCCCATAGGCGACGCCCGCCTCGATCTCGCCCACGGCCGTCGACTTGATCGCGCCCGCGAAAATCTCCGTTGCATACGCGCACTCGTTCAGCGTGAAGGCGAGCAGCGTGCAGTTCATCGCGTTGCGAAAGAACGTATCGAGCAGCACGTGGTTGTGCACGACCTGCAGGCTGTAGATGCCCGTGTAACACATCAGCAACTGCACATACAGCGGCGTGCCGCGGAAGACATAGGTGTAGAGCCATACCGATCTCGACAGCCAGCGATTGCTCGACGCTCGCGCGATCGCCAGCGGGATGGCGAGGCAGAAACCCAGCCCGATCGACACCACCAGGAGCCACAGCGTAATGGCCAGGCCGCTGAGGCGATAGCCGTCGGTATACAGATAGCTTTGCCAGTACTGGCGAACGATCTCGATCACAATGAGAGCCTCCGGACGCCGACTGAATAGCGCTTTTCGAGGTGATACAACACGACATTGGACACGGTGGTGATCGCAAGATAAATCGCCCCCGCCGCCAGCGTGAAGAAGAAGAAATTCAACGTACTCTTGCCGGCATCCTGCGAGGCTTTCACGATATCGGCCAGACCGATGATCGACACCAGCGCCGTCGCTTTCACGAGCACCTGCCAGTTATTGCCGATGCCGGGCATCGCGAAACGCATCATCTGCGGAAACAGAATGCGCCGGAACACGCGCCAGCCGCTCATGCCGTACGCGAAGCCGGCTTCGATCTGGCCGCGCGGCACCGACAGGAATGCGCCGCGGAACGTCTCGGTGAAGTACGCCCCGTAGATGAAGCCGAGCGTCAACACACCCGCGACGAACGGATCGATGTCGATCTGGTCCCAGCCGACCAGATCGGTGCAATGGTTGAGCAGGATCTGTATGCCGTAGAACAGCAACAGCATCAGCACGAGATCGGGTACGGCGCGGATCAGCGTCGTATAGAACTTGCCGAGCGTCGCCAGCGCGCGGTTCGTCGACAGCTTCGCGGCGGCACCGGCGAGCCCGAGCACGAGCGACGCGGCAAGCGACAACACCGCGAGTTTCACGGTCTCGACCGTGCCGGCCCACAGCAGCGGGCCAAATCCTTGGAAGATCATGTCAGCGCATCCAGAAAGAGACAGGCGCCCGCGGCCGCAGGCGGCGCAATACGGTCAGCTGCCGTAGACGTCGAACGCGAAGTACTTCTTCTCGAGCTTCTTGTACGTGCCGTCCTTCACGATGTCGGTGATCGCCTGGTTGATCTTCGCTTTCAGATCGGTGTCTTCCTTGCGCAGGCCGATGCCCGCGCCGCTGCCCAAGGTCTTCGGGTCGACGATATCGCCGCCGGCGAACTGGAATCCGGCGCCGCGCGGCGTCTTGAGGAACCCGACATCGGCTTGCACCGCGTCCTGCAGCGCCGCGTCGAGACGGCCGGAGATCAGATCCTGGTAGACCTGATCCTGATTCTGGTACGGCACGACCTGCACCCCGTTCGGCGCCCAATGCGCTTTCGCGTAGGCTTCCTGGGTCGTCCCTTGTTCGACGCCCACCGTCTTGCCTTTCAGCGAGTCCAGGGTCGGCGCCACCGGCGATCCCTTCTTCGCGACGAGGCGAGTAGGGGTACTGAATAATTTGTCTGAAAAATCGATCTGTTCTTCACGTTGCGGCGTCATCGTCATCGACGACAGCACACCGTCGAACTTCTTCGCCTTCAGGGCCGGGATCATGCCGTCGAAGTCGTTTTCGATCCAGACGCATTTCGCCTTCAGGCGCGCGCAGATTTCATTGCCGAGGTCGATGTCGAAGCCGGCGACCTTGCCGTCCGTTCCCTTCGATTCGAACGGCGGATAGCTGGCATCGACGCCGAAGCGGATCGTCGACCAATCTTTCGCATGCACTCCCACGGCGACGCAGGCCAGGACCAAGCTGAGGGCGAGTTTCTTCATGATGTTTCCAGTGATGGCAAAGGAGATTTCGGTTGAGTCCGAACCCGCCTTGGCGATGCGAACCCACGCAACCTGTGCGATGCGCGCACCCGAAAATGGCCGCCCAAGTTGTACATACAACTTTGCCGCCACCACCCTGGTAGGGACAATCCGTATTTATCTCTACTTGTGATGAAGTTGTCTTACAACTGACCATTACACTTGTAAGAGAACTCCGGAAGCGAATTGCACAGGCGCATATTCAAAATAACGGCCGCGGGATCAATCAATCCGATTCCTAAATATCTCGATCGCCCACGCCCAATCCAATGAAGCGACGGCGCTCATTCGACTACTCGTCGCTCGGATGTCGGGATTCGATACGTCGGCATTCGGAAAGGATCGCCGGCAAGACAGCACCACCAACATTGCGTTGGATGGGCGTACCGGCTGAGAGAGGCTTGGCTGAATCCTGATCCCCGTGCGCCGGCACGATCATTGAATCGTGCCGGCCGTCGGTCTTCGAGGTGTGCGCGGGAATGACGACCCGAGCCGTCCTCACACCGCTCTCAAGGAATAAGCATCCGCTGTGCTTGCCGATATCAGCAGGCGCTTTTGCGGGATCCGCTCCTGAAACCCAGGTGGATCATGCCGCACACACAGCGCGCGGCGACGCATGTGAGCTCAGCCTGGCAGCTTGACGTTCATGGTGATGTGCGCGGTAAACACCTTTTGGCCCTCGGTATCCACGATCTCCACCGGCACGACCACATCGCCGCCCGAGGACCAGTCGACGCCGGCGCCATCCGCAATGGCAGTCACGTCTGACTTGGCCTTGGCGAGATAGGCCACCTGCATGCCGCGCGGGATCCATTTCGCGCCCGCCGGAATCGACACTTCAGTCATCAACCCGCCGACCAGTTCCGCCGCGTTGCACAGCGCAATCGCATGCACGGTGCCCAGGTGATTGGTGATTTCGTGACGAAACGGCACGCGCGCCTCGGCGCGGCCGGGCTCCAATGCCACGACCGTCGGCGCGATGGAACCGAAATACGGGGCTTGCTGACACACCAGCTTGCTGAGTTGCTCGGCCCCAGCCATCTTGAAGAAATCGAGAACCTGACTCACGTTCATCTCCTATAAGAACAGAATATTATTCTGTAACGGAATATTGCTCCAATGTAGAATTTCGTGTCAACAGATCGACGGGGTCGTCCACAGTGGCGATGCTCTAAAACCGCAGCCCTATCGGGAGCCAGCTTGTCCGTTCAGACCGTTCTCGAGCGCCACTATCCCGGGCGACGCGCGCAGCTCAAACGCGAGATTCTTGCGACCGCGCTCGATTGCTTCAACACCCAGGGCATCGACACCACCACGATCGAGGTGATCAAGGATCGATGCGAGACCAGCGTGGGGGCGATCTATCACCACTTCACGAATAAGGATGGCATCGTTGCCGCCCTGTTCCATTGCGGACAAGACGATCTGTCCGATCTGACAGCGCGCTATCTGGGGCAGGCAAATTCAGTGCAGGAGGGGATTCAGGCGATCGTCTTTGCCTATGTCGACTGGGTCGTGGCCGAACCGGAACTGGCCCGGTTCAAATTCCGGGCGCACACGTTCCTGTCTCAAGGTCCTTACGGCGCCGAGTTGGCGAGCCGGAGCAAGGAACGGAACAAGACGATGCTCGTCTGGTTTCATCAGCCCGGCCGGCGGGAAGCGTTCACGACATGCCCGCTCGAGTTGCTGTTGTCCCTGCTCGTCGGACAGTCGGAAAGCTATTGCCGCGCCTGGCTGGCCAAACGTGTCCGGACGTCGCCCGCGAAGTACCGTGAAGCCCTCGCCGCCGCTGCATGGCATTCGATCGACGCGGTGTCGTCGCTCTATTGACGGGCCCTGGCTGACTACGCCAATACACGGATCGCAATACAGATGCTGATGCGCCAACGCGGCTGCCCGGGATCCTCCTCGATGCCGTGGTCGGCAAGCATGCTCCAAAAAAATGCCGCGACATGCGGCATTTTTCTTACTTCGCGTCGTTGTAGACAGTCGCTCGCGATACACCCAGGTGTTGCGCGACCGTCTCCATCGACCGTCGCAGATCGAGGTAGCCCTCATCCCTGAGCGCTTGCATCAGCGCCCTGCGTTGGTCGGTGCGCAGCGCCTGGGGTGTCGTCGCGAGCCCGACCGCGAATCGATCGATCCGTTCGCGCAGGGACTCCGCGCTCGATGGGTCAAGCGATTCCTTGGCCCCGTCGCTCCCGAGCGCGGAAAACTGTTCCAGCATGCTGGCGATGCTGCGAAACAGCGTCACGTCGACGTTCAGACAGAGCGCGGCAATGTAGTGCCCATCCGAATCCTTGATGCCGATCGACGTGCTCTTGGCCTGCCGGCCATCCGCGAAACGATTGGCGTAATTGGCCAGAACCTGCGGATACTCGGCATCGGCGATCCGCGCGAGGCCGAGTTCGGTCGCGGGATCGCCGACCTGGCGTCCGGACAGGTTGTTATGTATCGCGAGGATCGCGTTTTTCGGATGAAGGAGGTCGTGAACCACCACCTCCGTGAATGGGGCGAGCGTTTCGCCCAATCCCGCTGCGATGTGCTCGACCTGTTCGAGGATTGTCTGCTGCTCGCGGGTGAGTTTTCTCTTGGCCATTGGACGATTCATCTAGATATCGTCACATTGTATAGCCCCTCGGCGCACGAGGGGAAATTCGCGCAATCCCTTATTTTTACTTAATGTCTAAATATGGACAATGCATCCAGATCTTGCGTCGGCCCACGACTTTCTCGCATACCGCGCTCGGTCCCCGAATCGATACCAGGAGATCTGCCATGCACAAGCAACATCTACGCCGGGACGTCTTGACGCGAGGGCTTCGTACGGCGCTTTTGACGCTGACGATCGGGGCCGTCGCGACAGCGGCCGGCGCACAGCAGCCCGGCGCGAATTCACCGCGCGGCCTGCCGAGGATTCTCGTGCTGGCGACGGGCGGCACGATCGCAAGCACGTCTGATCCGCGCTCGGCGATCGGCTACAACGCCGGCGGCATTCGCGGCGATCAGCTCGTCGCGAGCGTCCCCGGTCTTGGCAAGATCGCGTCCATCCAGGCGGAACAGATTTCGAACATCGGCTCGCAGGACATGAACAGCGCGATCTGGTATCGGCTCGCGAACCGCATCAAGCAGGCCGTCGACCGGAACGAGGCCGACGGCATCGTGATTACGCACGGCACGGACACGATGGAAGAAACCGGCTTCTTCCTCGATCGCGTCCTCTCCACCGGCACGCCGGTCGTTCTCGTGGGTTCCATGCGCCCGGCGGAAGCGGCGAGCGCCGACGGCCCGATGAATCTGTACGAAGCGGTGGAAGTCGCCGCCAGCCCGCAATCCGCCGACCGCGGCGTGCTGATGGTGATGAACGACACGATCAACAGCCCGCGTTGGGCGACCAAGGCCAACACGACGTCGGTACAGACGTTCCGGAATCCGAACGCCGGCCCGCTCGGTTATGTCGACCCCGCCTCGATCCGCTACCTCTCTCCCGCGCCGACCGTTCACAGGAAAGCATTTGGACTGCCAAGCGGCGGGCTGCCCCGGGTGGACATCGTGTATGCGCACGCGGACATGGACGCGACGCAGATCCAGGATGCTGTCCGGCACGACGCAAAGGGCATCGTGCTCGCGGGCGTCGGGGATGGAAACGCGTCGAGGGCCGCGTTGGACGCGATGGAATCGGCCGCGCGTAAAGGCATCGTCGTGATCCGTTCCACGCGTGTCGGCAGCGGCTTCGTCAATCGGAATGTCGAGGTGCCCGACGACAAGCGCGGCTTCGTCGTTTCCCATGACCTGAACCCTCAGAAGTCGCGCGTTCTCGCTCAGTTGCTCATCGCCAACGGCGTGACCTCGCCGGACCAGATCCAGCGCGCTTTCGAGTCGACGTACTGAATCCCGTCTCGTGAGCGGATCGCCTGCCGACCATCGCAGGTGCTTTCCGCGGTTGCCGCCTCTCCCCGATCAAACGCCGTCGCACAGGAGTCAACGCATGTCCATCCAGCCCCGAACTTCCGCCATTGCGTGTGTCAATGCCCCCGACATGACGCCGCCAGCCGGGCACTACTCGCACGTTTGCATCGCGAACGGCTGGGTATTCGTCTCCGGTCAATTGCCGATCGACGCCACGGGCCGGCCGCTGAGCGACGCGCCCTTCGACACGCAGGCGAAGCAGGTGCTGCGCAACGTCGATGCGGCCTTGAAAGCCGCTCGCGTCACGCGTGACGATCTGGTTCAGGTTCGGGTCTTCGTGTCCGACATCGCGCACTGGCCCGCTTTCAACGGGCTCTATGCCGATTGGATCGGCTCCCACCGGCCCGCTCGGGCGGTGGCGGAATCCGCCTCCCTGCACTACGGCGCGGCCATCGAAGTGGAAGCCGTCGCCTTGGCGTCGGCCCGTTGAGACAGCAAAGGATCGAAGGAGGCACCATCATGAAAAAGTGGAAGCTGGCCCATTGGATTCTGCTCGGCATGATCCTCGGCATCGCCATCGGCTATGCCTGCCATCAATATGCCGCGGACGAAGCCGCCGCCAAGGCAATTGCCGCCGACTTCGGCGTGGTGACGACGATTTTCCTGCACATGGTCAAGATGATCATCGCGCCGCTGGTCTTCGCGACGCTCGTCTCCGGCATTGCCGGCATGGACAGCGGAAAATCGATCGGACGGATTGGCGCGAAGGCGCTTGGCTGGTTCATCGCGGCCTCCCTCGTGTCGCTCGGCATCGGCCTGCTGTTCGTCAACATCGCGAAACCCGGTTCCAGCCTCAACCTGCCGCTGCCACCCGCGGATGCGTCGACCCATCTGCAAACGAGCGCGCTCAACGCAAAGGACTTCCTGACGCACATCGTCCCGAGCAGCATGGTCGAAGCGATGGCGAGCAACCAGATCATGCAGATCCTGGTGTTCTCGCTGTTTTTCGGCATCGCGCTGGGAAAGGTTCCGGGAGAATCGGGCGTGGTCCTGAAGCGTGCCGTCGACGGGCTGATGGAGACGATGCTGCGTGCGACGAACGCCGTGATGGCGTTCGCGCCGCTCGGCATCCTTTCCGCCATCGCGGGTGTCGTGACCGTGCAGGGCCTGGGCGTCATCGTCACCTACGGCAGGCTCATCGGCTGGTTCTACGTCGCATTGTTCGCCTTGTGGACGGTGCTCTATTTCGCCGGCCATGCCGCCTTGGGCCGTCGCATGCCTGAACTGATCAGGAAGATTCGCGAACCGATGATGATTGCGTTCTCCACCGCCAGCAGCGAGGCGGCTTTTCCCGTCCTGACGGAAAAGCTGACCGAGTTCGGCGTGCATCGGCGTCTTGTCGGCTTCGTGCTGCCGCTTGGCTACTCGTTCAATCTCGACGGCTCGATGGTCTATCAGGCATTCGCGGCGATTTTCATCGCCCAGGCGTTCGGCGTTCACATGCCCATCGGCACGCAGCTCACGATGCTCCTCATCCTGATGATCAGCAGCAAGGGCATGGCCGCGGTTCCGCGAGGCTCGCTGGTCGTGGTGGCCGCGATCCTGCCGATGTTCCACCTGCCGGAAGCGGGCTTGCTGCTGGTGATGGGCATCGATCAACTGCTTGACATGGGCCGCACGGCCACCAACGTCCTGGGCAACAGCATCGCCAGTGTCGTGGTGGCCAAGTGGGAGGGCGAATTGTCGCCGGCCGGGACGCACGAACACGCTCCCGCGCCGCCGGACACAAGTACTGAATCCGCCCCCGATTACGGGAGCGTTCGGTCCTCCTGATCCGGCGGCGTTCGGTTCATCGATTTGTACACTTTGTCTATTTATGGAAATAATTTATAATCCAAGTCATCCGACCGGAAACACCCACGATCATGCCGACAGACGCAACGCTTCTCCTTCTCGACCGTGATGTTGTGGAACCTGCCTTGCAGGCGGAGCAGGTCACGGCGGCGGTTCGCGAAGCATTCACCCTTCACAGTCGGCGAACCGGCCGAGTCTTCCCTGTCGTGCGCGAGAAGTTGCATACGGGCGGCGTATTCGGCATCAAGTCCGGCGAAGTGGCGAGCCAGGCTCTGCTCGGCTTCAAGGCGGCCGGCTTCTGGCCCGGCAACCGGAACGCCGGCGGTGAACCTCACCAGGCGACCGTCGTGCTGTTCGATCCCGCGACGGGGCGGCCGCTCTGCATCATGGACGGCAACGCGATCACCACCGCGCGCACGGGCGCGGCGGGAGGCTTGGGGCTGCAACGGTTCGCGCGACCGGAGAGTACGCGGATCTGCATTTTCGGCACCGGCGTTCAGGCGAGGGTTCAGCTTCGCTACGCCCTGGAAGGCCTGCGGCACCGCTGCACGGTGCACTACGTGAGCGCGACCGGCGAGCCCGAGCCGGCCTTCGAGGCCGCTTTCCAGGACCGGTGCGCCATCGGCGTCGCGCAAGACCGGAACGATGCCGTTGCGGCCAGCGATATCGTGATCACCGCGACGCCGGGCAACGGCGCGCTGTTCCAGGCCGATGCGGTCCAGCCGGGCACACATCTCACCTGCGTCGGCGCCGACACGGCCGGCAAGCGCGAATTGCCCGATGGCGTGCTGGAGCGTGCGCGGATTTTCGTCGACGATGAAGTTCAGGCGCGCAGCATCGGCGAATGCCAGTGGGCGCCGTCGCTGCCGTGCACGGAAATCGGCGACCTCCTTGCCGGCACGCGTGCCTTCGAGCGGTCCGCGCGCGACATCACCGTGTTCGATATGACGGGCCTGGCGTTGCAGGACCTCACGGTTGCGCGCTTTCTGTACGAGCATGCCAAGGACAACCATCTCGGAACGTCCATCGCATGGCCTTGGTCAACCTCCTCCCTTTCGAGTCCGACATGACGACTTTCGCGCTTCCCACCTACGCCGACGTCGAGGCGGCTGCTTCGCGGATCGCCGGCGTGGCGCATCGCACCCCGGTTCAGACCTCGCGCATGCTGAACGAAATCATGGGCGCGCAAGTGTTCTTCAAGTGCGAGAACTTCCAACGCATGGGTGCGTTCAAGTTTCGCGGCGCGTTCAATGCGCTCGCGCGATTTTCGCCCGAGCAGCGCAAAGCCGGCGTGGTCGCGTTCTCATCGGGCAACCATGCCCAGGGGGTCGCCCTGTCCGCGAAAATTCTCGGCATTCCCGCGACGATCGTGATGCCGCATGATGCGCCCGCGACGAAAGTGGCGGCGACGAAGGGATACGGGGCGCAGGTGGTCGTGTACGACCGCTACACCGAGGATCGCGAAGCGATCGGCCGGCGTCTCGCGGACGAAAACGGCCTCACGCTGATTCCGCCCTACGATCACCCGGACATCCTGTCGGGACAGGGTACGGCTGCGAAGGAACTCTTCGAGGAGGTGGGCCCGCTCGACAACCTGTTCGTGCCGTTGGGCGGCGGTGGCCTGCTGTCGGGCAGCGCGCTATCGACCCGTGCCTTGGCGCCGCACTGTATCGTGTACGGCGTCGAGCCGGAGGCCGGCAGCGACGGTCAGCGATCGTTCCGGAGCGGCGAAATCGTTCATATCGAGACGCCGAACACGATCGCGGACGGCGCGCAGACCCAGCATCTCGGAAACTACACGTTCGAGATCATCAAACGCGATGTGAATGACATCCTGACGGCGTCGGATGCCGATCTGGTGAACGCCATGAAGTTCTTCGCCGCCTACATGAAGATGATCGTGGAGCCGACCGGGTGCCTGGGGCTCGCGGCTGCCTTGAATGCGAAAGACGCGCTCAAGGGGAAACGCGTCGGCGTGCTGGTCAGCGGCGGCAACATCGACCTTGCGCGTTTCTGCGCGTTGGCGGCGCAAGCATGACGGCCACGGTGTTCGACACGCTGGTTGCCTTGCTCGAAGACGAAGCGGCCCGGTTCCGCGTCATCGCGCATCCCGCGGAGGGGCGGTCCGATCAGGTCGCCGCCGTGCGCGGCACGGCGCCGGGGCAGGGGGCGAAAGCGATGCTCTGCAGGAGCAGGGACGACGACGGCACGCTGGTCCTTGCGATCCTGCCGGGCGACAGGAAACTCGACTTCAAGCGGGTGGCCGCCGCCGCGGGGATCAAGAAGGCGACGCTTGCGTCGCCTGAAGAAGCGCAACGGGAGACGGGCTGCGTCATCGGCGCCATCCCGCCTTTCACGTTCTCGCCGGCCATCACGCTGATCGTCGACCCCGAACTGGTCGAACGTTTCGACGAGATCGCCTTCAATGCCGGTCGGCTCGACCGCTCGATGGTGCTCGATTCGGCCGACTACGTGCGGATCGCCAAACCACTCCTGCGATCGCTATGCGCCTAGGCAAGGTATCGGCCATCTCGTTCGATCTGGACGACACGCTCTGGTCCTTCAGGCTCGCGGTCGAGCGTGCGGAAATCGCCCTCCACGCCTGGCTGCTCGAGCACGCTCCGGGAACAGCCGCCGTGCTGCGAAGCGGGCGGACGCTTGGAACGCTTCGGGATCAACACGCGCGCTTGCATCCGGACCTGGCGGGCAACTACCGGGCTTTACGCCTGGGCTCGATCCGGCTCGTCCTGGAACTGGCGAACGAGGACGTCGCGCTTGCCGAGGACGCATACCGGATCTTCTATGCGGCGCGGCAGAAGGTCGAATTCCATGAGGACGTCCGGCCGGCGTTGACCTGGCTGGGCGCCCGATTCCCCCTCGCGGCGGTGACGAACGGCAATGCCGACTTGAAGCTGACCGGTTGCGACGAATTCTTCCGAATCCATTTGGCTGCCGATACCTTCGGTTGCGCGAAACCCGATCCCCGCATCTTTCTGGAAGCGGCCAGGCGGGCCGGCGTGCAGCCCGACACGGTGCTGCATGTCGGCGATGACTTTGACCTCGACGTTCTAGGCGCGCTGAATGCCGGCCTCCAGGCAGCCTGGATTGTTCGCGAAGGCGGGTCCGAGGCGAAAGCCGCACCCCGCCAGACCGCGCGTCCGTATTCGACGATCCGGAGCTTGTCGACGCTGTGTCGAGCCTTGAAGGGCCCTCTCTCGCCGCGCTGAACCCCGGAAGCTGAACGCAGCCGATCGATTGAGTGCGTGTGTCGAATGCGCCACATGCTCGACGTTCGACGGCGGCTACACCCGCAGCGTCAGCGTGCGAAACAGTGCAAGGTCCTCCTTGCGTGCGGATCGCGCATGCCGGCGGATCACCTGCAGCAGGCACTCGATGAAACAGCGCGCGGCGTCGCTCAACGTGCTGCTGCGGCGCATGACGATTCCGAGGTCGCGCGGCTCGAACGTCTCCTGCAACGGCACCGCGCGCATCCGTTCGCCGAACGGCGGCACGGCCGCGAGAATCGTCGGGCACCACGTGCACATGCCGGCCTGTTCGAGCATCGTCTGCAACATCGCGACCGACTGCGCGCGAACGATGCGCCGTTCGTCGATCCGCGCGCCGTGACGCGTGAACAGGTAGTCGACGAGCGCGGCCTGCCCGTCGGCCGCGAAATTCAGCACCCAGTCGTTGTCGAGCAAGTCATGGATCGACCGCGCGCGTTCGAGCGGATGGCCGGCGCGCACCATGACCGACGTCTCGTAGCGCAGCATCGGCTCGAAGGCGAATTCCTGCGTGCCGCCGGGCTGCACATGTCCGAGCGCGAAATCCATGCTGCCGTCGCGCAGGAGCGGCTGTGCGACGGCCATCAGCGCTTCGTAGAGTTCGAGGCGCACGTCGGGCATGCGTTCGCGAAACCGCAACACCGCCTCGGCAAGGAACGTCACCGTGAGCCACGGCGTGACGCCGATGCTCAGTCGGCCCTCGATGCGGCCGCGCATCCGTTCGAGATCGCTCTGCGCGTGTTCGAGTTGCTTCAACACGAGCTTCGCGTGCGTGAGCAGTGTCTTGCCATATTCGGTGAAGCCGATGCCTTCCGGCGCGCGCACGAGCAGCGGCAGGCGTTCGCTCGCTTCCAGCTCGCGCAGCGCCCGCGTGACGGCCGCCTGCGACAGCCCCAGTGCGCGTGCCGCACCGCGGATGCTGCCCGCCTCCGCGCTCGCGACGAGTGCCTGCAACTGATGCAGCTTCATGGTGCTCATGGCGTAATACCCGACAACCAAAGGTTGTCATCATAACGAAAGCGCGGCTGTTCGACGCGATTTTCGCTGCATACGATGCGGCCACGATCGGTCATGAGGGCGATCGGCGACCGAAGCGTGCAAAGGAGAATCGGGGTTGGACCAGAAACCTATCCTGCCGGAAATAGCGGCCATCGAGGCGGAGATGATTGCACTGCGCCACCGGCTCCACGCGCATCCGGAACTCGGCTTCGAGGAACACACGACGAGCGACCTCGTTGCCGGCTGCCTGACAACGTGGGGGTATCAGGTCACGCGCGGGCTCGGCGGCACGGGCGTGGTCGGCACGCTGACGCGCGGCCCCGGGAAGCGGCTCGGGTTGCGCGCCGACATGGACGCGCTGCCGATCCAGGAGACGACCGGGTTGCCGCATGCCAGCCGGCGCGATGGCGTGATGCACGCATGCGGCCACGACGGCCATACGGCGATGTTGCTTGCGGCCGCCTGCTGCCTTGCCGGACGCGCGCACTTCGACGGCACGTTGAACCTGATTTTCCAGCCGGCCGAAGAAGGGCTCGGCGGCGCGAAGCGGATGATCGACGACGGGCTGTTCGCGCGATTTCCGTGCGATGCGGTATTCGCGATGCACAACGTGCCCGGCCTGCCGGCCGGCGTGCTCGGTTTCTGCGACGGCCCGGCGATGGCATCGGCCGACGAGGTGCTCGTGCGCGTGATCGGACAAGGCGGGCACGGCGCCGCGCCGCACATGACGATCGATCCGGTGGTCGTGTGCGCGTCGATCGTGATGGCGTTGCAGACGGTCGTGTCGCGCAACGTGAATCCGCAGGACCTGGCAATCGTCTCGGCCGGCTCGATTCACGCGGGCACGGCTTCGAACGTGATTCCGCCGCATGCGGAACTCGCGCTCAGCGTGCGCGCACTGTCATCGGACGTGCGTGCTCTGCTCGAGCGGCGCATTCGCGCGATCGTGCACGGGCAGGCCGCGAGTTACGGCGCCACGGCCGAGATCGACTATCGACACGGCTATCCGGTGCTCGTCAATCACGCGGCGGAAACGGCGTTCGCGCGCGACGTGGCCCGTGAATGGGGAGGCGACGCGGCGTTGATTCCGCATTTGCGGCCGATCGCCGCGAGCGAGGATTTCGCGTTCATGCTCGACGTGTGCCCCGGCAGCTACCTGTCGATCGGCAACGGGGTCGGCAACGACGACGGCGCGACCGGATGCGGGCTGCACCACCCCGGCTACGACTTCAACGATACATGCCTCGCGACGGGCGCGAGCTACTGGGTCGCGCTGGCGGAGCGGTATCTCGCGTGATGCGGCACGCGCGAATAACCGGCGCCCGACGCGCCGGACCATCTCGATTCACGATTCACGATTCACACGAGGAGACGGGCAATGAAGCAGTGGACGGCAGCACTCACGATCGTACTGGCGGCAGGAGCGGCCCACGCCGGTGACTGGACGGGCAAGGAGATCCGCCTCGGGGTCGATCCGACCTACCCACCACTTGAATACAAGCTGCCCGACGGCACGTTGACGGGATTCGGGATCGACATCACGAACGCGTTGTGCGCGGAACTTCATGCCCGTTGCGTGTGGGTCGAGTCGAGCTTCGACGGGATGATCCCGGGGCTGCTCGCGCGCAAGTTCGACGTGATCGCGTCGTCGATGACGATCACGCCGAAGCGGATGCAGCAGATCGCCTTCACCAACCGCATCTCGAACGCGCCGGCCCGGCTGATCGCGCGCAAGGGCTCGCCGTTGCTGCCGACGGCCAATTCGCTGAAAGGCAAGCGCGTCGGCGTCGAGCAGGGTTCCGCGCAAGCCGATTACGCGATTGCGAACTGGCAGCCGGCCGGCGTACAGCTCGTGTCGTACCAGAACCAGGATCAGGTCTATGCCGATCTCATGTCGGGACGGCTCGACGCCGCGTTCCAGGCGTCGATCGCGGCCAGCGACGGCTTTCTGAAAAAGCCGCAGGGCAAGGACTATATGTTCGTCGGCGCGCCGATCGACGACGTGAAGTATTTCGGACAGGGAGACGGCCTCGGTCTGCGCAAGCAGGACAACGACCTGCGCGACGCGTTCAACCGCGCGCTGGCGACGATCCTGGCGAACGGCACGTATCAGAAGATCAATCGAAAGTACTTCGCCTTCGACATCTACGGCGCGAAGTAACCGTCTCGCTCCTGGCATGCGCGCAGGCCCGACGATACAAATAAGGAAAACGAATGAACTGGAGATCATTTCTCGCCGCCATCCCGGCGCTGTGCGCCGCGCCCGCGTTCGCGCAGGGAAGCGTGACGCTCTACGGCCTCGTCGACGCCGGCATCGACTATACGAACAACGTCGGGGGCCGCGGCGCATGGCAGATGGCGAGCGGCTTCGCGCAGGGCAGCCGCTGGGGGCTGAAGGGGACCGAAGATCTCGGCGGCGGCTATAACGCCGTGTTCCAGATCGAAAATGGCTTCAACGTGAACACCGGCACGCTGGCACAGGGTGGGCGCATGTTCGGGCGGCAAGCGTATGTGGGGCTGGGCAGCGCGCGTTATGGCACGCTGACGCTCGGGCGGCAGTACGATTCGGTCGTCGATTATCTCGCACCGACGACCGCCAACGGCAGTTGGGGCGTCTATCCGTTCGCGCACCCGCTCGACAACGACAATACGGGAAACACGTTCCGCACAAACAATACGGTCAAGTACGCGAGCCCTGATTTTTCCGGCTTCTCGTTCGGCGGCACGTACAGTTTCAGCAACGACACCGGGTTCGCGACCAATCGCCAGTGGAGCGTCGGCGCGCAGTACGAGCAGGGCGGCTTGCTAGTCGGCGCGGCGTTCCTGAATGCGGACAATCCGGGCGCGACATCCGGCGGCGCAATCGCGGGCTCCGGTTCGGTCGGCGCCGATGCGAACTTCGTGTCGGCGCGGCTGAGAATCTTCGGCGCCGGCGTCAACTACACGGCCGGGCCCGCGACGATCGGGTTCGCGTACACGAACAGCAACGTCACGCGACCGACCGCGAACGTCGGCTACTTGTTCGGCGACGAGACGATCGAACCCGTCACGGGGCCGCTCGCGAGCGGCACGGTGACGTCGATCAAGTACCAGAACGTCGAGGTGAACGGCAAGTACCAGTTCACGCCGGCATTTTTCGTCGGCGCGCAGTACGTGTACACGATGGTGCGCTACGACGCGACGACAGGCACCGCGAAGCCGAAGATCCATTCGATCGGCTTGATGGCCGACTACAACTTATCGAAGCGCACGGATGTCTATCTGATGGGCGCCTACCAGCGGATTGCCGGCGACGCGACCGGCTCGTCGCTCGATCAGGCCTATATCCCCGGCGCGGCCGATCTGTCGTCGAATGCGAAGCAGGTGATGGTGCATGCGGGGATTCGGCACCGGTTCTGACGGTTGCCGGTTCTGACCGCAATGACGGCCGCCGGGCAAGCGGCCGCTTCAACTGCCGATGCCTACTATCCGGTCCTCGCCGCCGGACCGCGAAACCGGTCGATCCGGGAGTCGATGCTCATCGATCTCGATGCATGCCATCCATGTCGGATGATGCTGTCCAGATAGTTGCGTTAGCCACGTTAGCCGTTGCCGACGGCCGGCGTCAGAACCGGCAGACTTCGACCGAAAACGAGTTGACCCTTCAGCTTCCCGACAGACTCGGTCGATAACGCATTCCATCGCAGTAAAGCGCGATGTCAGCCAGCAGCAGGTGCCCACCGTTCACGCCCGACGAGTCGATATGACAGGACGCACAGTCACCGCGCGCGGGATCGTCGAACAGCCGCTTGCCGCGCAACGCTGCACGGTCGGTGCGACCTTGCCGTCGAGGGCGTAGTCGAACTTTCTCGTGGACGGGGATGTCCTCGTCCGAGGGCGGTCGAGCAGCGCGACGACTTCTGCCCGCGTGCGCCACGGCCCGGGAAAATGGCCCCCGCATCGGGCGTACCTATCGCCCCCCATTCGATAGGTGCGAAAACCCCCTTTCATCAAGAGCCCGCAGCAACCCGCCCTCCCGCCCTCATCCCACCCTCAATTTCCCATTTGACTTCGTATCTTTCGATATATATCTTTCGATACATCTTACGACACAATGGAGTTCTGCCATGCGTCACCGTCACCCTCATTCCCACGCACATCACGGCCGCCACGGCGACGGCTGGGGCCGTCATCCGATGGCCGAACTGTTCTGGCAAGCGATCGGCCGCCATCGGGGCGGCGGTGGCGGCGGCCGGCGCGGCTTCGGCCCGTTCGGAGGAGGCGGTTTCGGCGGCGATGACGAAGGCCTGCCGCGCGGCCGCCAGTTCACGTCCGACGACCTGCAGCTGCTCCTTCTCGCCCTGCTCGCCGAGCAGCCGAGTCATGGCTACGAGCTGATCAAGGCGCTTGACACCCGTTCGAGCGGCTTCTATGCGCCCAGCCCCGGCATGGTGTACCCGGCGCTCACGTACCTGGAGGAAGTCGGCTACGTGACCGTGGAAGTCGAAGGCAACCGCAAGCGCTATGCGCTCGCCGACGCCGGCCGCGACCACCTCGCCTCGCAGCGCGAGCAAGTCGAGCTGCTGTTCGCGAAGCTCACCCACTTCGGACGCAAGATGGAATTCATGCGGCGCGCATTCGCGGGCGAAGGCGCCGAGGCCGGCGACGACACGCGCGGCTGGCTGAAGGATTTCGTCGAGGCCCGCCTCGCGCTCAAGCGCGCGCTGCTGCACAAGGCCGGCGCAAGCGCGGACGAACAACGCCGCATCGCCGCCATCCTGCTGCGCGCCGCCACCGAGATCGAAAGCGGCTCCGCAGCCTGAGCAGTCCACCCAGCCGCACCCTGGAGAACCGATACATGCAAAACCAAGCCGAGCGCGCGGTGATCCGCGTCCGCCATCCGCTCAAGTTCCGCCTGCTGCACGTCAAGCTGATCACGCCCGTCACGCCGCATCTGTTGCGCGTCACGCTGACCGGCCCCGATCTCGACGATTTCGAATCGGCGTCGTTCGACGACCACGTCAAGGTGTTCTTCCCCGCACCGGGGCAGGACGCTCCGCACATGCCGACGCTCGGGCCCGACGGCCCCGTGTTTCCGGAGGGCCAGCCGAAGCCCGTCGCGCGCGACTTCACGCCGCGCCGCTACGATCGCGCCGCGCGCGAGCTGGATCTCGAGTTCGTGCTGCACCATCCCGGCCCCGCCTCCACCTGGGCGGCGCAGGCGCGCATCGGCCAGACGCTCGGCATCGGCGGCCCGCGCGGCTCGTTCGTCATCCCGAATGATTTCGACTGGCATCTGCTGATCGGCGACGACACCGCCTTGCCCGCGATCGCGCGCCGCCTGGAGGAATTGCCCGCGGGCACGCGCGTCGCGGCCGTGCTGGAAGTCGCGGATTTCTCGGCGCAGGTCGAATTCCGCAGCGCCGCCGAGCTGCATCTGACCTGGCGTCACCGCGACACGGAAGCCGCCGGCGGCGACAGCGCGCTGCTGCACGCGCTCCGCGATCTGCCGCTGCCGTCCGGCGACGGCTACGTGTGGGCGGCCGGCGAGGCCGCCGCGATGCGCGCCGTGCGCCAGCATCTGTGCGGCGAGCGCGGCGTCGACAAGAGCCGCATCCGCGCGGCCGCCTACTGGAAGCGCGGCGCGGCCGCGGTCCACGAAACGCTCGACGACTGATCCCGCGCAGGTTGCGCGGTTGCATCTACCCGGTGCATCGCCTATACCTGTTCAAACGCCGAAGCGCGCGCACTGCGCAGCCCCGGCGCGCAAACGGGCACGCCGTTCCGGTGTCGGGGAGGCCACCATGCAAGCGCTCAACCTGATCATTCAGCTGGCAAGCGGCGCGACGGGCGGCAACGTCGCGGGCGCGCTGGCCGAGAAGTATGGCCTCGGTCCGCTCGGCAACACGCTCGCGGGCCTCGTCGGCGGCGGCCTCGGCGGGGAACTCATCAAGTCGGCGCTGGGCGCCTCCGCCCAGGCGGCAGGCGGCTTCGATCTCGGCGCGCTGCTCGGCGACGTCGGCGCCGGCAGCGCGGGCGGCGCCTGCTTGACGATCGCCGCCGGCCTCGCGCGCGCCCGCTTCGCACGCCGGCTTCACTGAGCGCGCGCCGCCATGAACACGAACCCGCGTCGCGCGCCCTCCGCGGTTCTGCTGCGTCGTCTCAGGATCGCCGGCTACTGCGGCCTGGCCGCCATCGCGCTCGCGCTGTTCGTCGCGATGTGCGCGATCCTCGCCGACAGCGCGCTCGATCGGCAAACCGCGCGACCCGTGATGGACGACGGCACCGAACTGCATGGCGGCACGCCCGCCGCCGGATCGGCCGCCCCTGCTCAAGCGGGCCCGTCCAGCTGAGCGCGCCGCCGCACAGCGTCCTGCCTCAGCGCGCGCGCAGGCGGCCGAACAGCCGCGCGTGCAATGCCTCGCCGATCCGATCGCACAGCGCGGTCAGCCCGCGCCCGTAAAGGTGCACGGCCAGCGCGCCCGCGGTGCCCACCAGCACGCCGCCCACCATGTCGAGCGGCCAGTGCACGCCTGCATAGATGCGACCCCACGCCACCGCGAGCGCGACGCCGATCAGCGCCGCCCCGGCCGCGCGCGTCGTGCGCGCGAGCAGCAGGCCCGCCGTGATGCTCCACACGAAGGTCATGTGATTGCTCGGAAACGAGCCGTCCGGCGCATGCGGGATCAGCTGCGCGCCGACGCCCGCGACGAACGGCCGGGGCGAATACCAGAACGTCGAGATCACCTGCGCGAGCGCGAGCGCCGCGCATGCGGCGAGAGCCGCCTCGATCGCCTGACGACGCGTCGCGTGCTGCGCGCCGAGCGCCCAGGTCAGGGCCAGCAACAGCGGTACGACATAGACGAGCCACCGCGCACAGAACACGGCGAGATGAACGACGGCGGGATGGGGGGTGGAACCGGCGTTGAGCGCGGTGAAGACGATGAGATTGAAATTCTGCATGGAATCGAAACGGGGGACAAAGCGCACGAACCGAATCAATCGATGCGCGCGATGATGCCGGACGCGTACACCGGAAGAGACGCCGGAATCCGGTGCGCCACGAATTGAAAGAAAGCGCCGGATTATAACGACGCCGGGGTTTGAACACGTGTGCAGCGCAGAAGTTCAACCGTCCTTATCGAGGCCGACCCACCCCATCGACGCCCGATATCCCGTAAGCTCTCACCTTGCATCCCGGAAATGCTCACCTTCTGAAAGCCTGATGTACGGCGAGCAGCGCCACCATGCAAGCTTAGGCAAGAATCCATCAGACTTGTCTCAAGATTATCAATACTCATTCGCTCGATATCTCGAAAGACGCAATAATCTTTTCCATTTGCGGCATCGCACAATCGATACACAGAAGCATACGATATCGACACCTCTCATCCACGAAGCGATCAACAAGGAGTCCGCATGAATCCCAGCCAGGTCCGGTCGAAAGCATTTGCGATGCCTCTTACCAGCCCAGCATTCCCGATGGGCCCTTATCGCTTCGTCAATCGGGAGTTCCTGATCATCACGTATCGCACCGACATGGACCGGCTGCGCGAGATCGTTCCGGAGCCGCTGAAGGTGGTCGAGCCGCTCGTGCATTACGAATTCATCCGCATGCCGGATTCGACCGGCTTCGGCGACTACACCGAGAGCGGCCAGGTGATCCCGGTCGAATTCAACGGTCAGCCCGGCGGCTACACGCTCGCGATGTACCTGAACGATCACCCGCCGATCGCGGGCGGCCGCGAGCTGTAGGGCTTCCCGAAGAAGCTCGCGCAACCGACGCTCGAAACCCACATCGACACGCTGATCGGCACGCTCAACTATGGCCCGGTGCGGGTTGCGACCGGCACGATGGGCTACAAGCACCGCGAGCTGGACAACGCCGAGCAGACGAAGCGCCTCGCCGGCGCGAATTTCCTGCTGAAGATCATCCCCCACGTCGACGGCTCGGCGCGGGTATGCGAACTCGTGCGCTACTACCTGCAGGACATCAAGATGAAGGGCGCCTGGACCGGCCCGGCGTCGCTGCAACTCGCGCCGCATGCGCTCGCGCCGGTCGCGGAGCTGCCGGTGCTCGAAATCGTCGAGGCCCGGCACCTGATCGCCGACCTGACGCTCGACCTCGGCGAAGTCGTCTACGATTACCTCGCGCAGTGACGCACGCGTTTTCTTCCTTTCACTTCTTACTGGGAATTCGATCATGAGCAATCTGAATGGCAAGACGGCGGTCGTGACGGGCGCGGCGAGCGGGATCGGCAAGGAGATCGCGCTGGAACTGGCGAAGGCGGGCGCGGCGGTGGCGATCGCGGACCTGAACCAGGACGGCGCGAACGCGGTGGCGGAACAGATCAGGCAGGCGGGCGGCAAGGCGATCGGCGTCGCGATGGACGTGACCAGCGAGGAAGCGGTCAACAGCGGGATCGACAAGGTGGCGGCGGCCTTCGGCACGATCGACATCCTGGTGTCGAACGCGGGCATCCAGATCGTGAATCCGATCGAGAACTATGCGTTCTCGGACTGGAAAAAGATGCAGGCGATCCACGTCGACGGCGCGTTCCTGACGACCAAGGCGGCGCTCAAGTACATGTACAAGGACGATCGCGGCGGCGTGGTGATCTACATGGGCTCGGTGCACTCGCACGAGGCGTCGCCGCTGAAGTCGGCCTATGTGACGGCGAAGCACGGCTTGCTGGGCCTCGCGCGCGTGCTGGCCAAGGAAGGCGCGAAGCACAACGTGCGCTCGCACGTGGTGTGTCCGGGCTTCGTGCGCACGCCGCTCGTCGACAAGCAGATTCCGGAGCAGGCGAAGGAACTCGGCATCAGCGAAGACGACGTGATCAAGCATGTGATGCTCGGCAACACGGTGGACGGCGTGTTCACCACGGTCGAGGACGTCGCGCAGACGGTGCTGTTCCTGTCCGCGTTCCCGAGCGCGGCGTTGACCGGCCAGTCGTTCATCGTCAGTCACGGATGGTTCATGCAATGAAGCCGCACGCCAGAACCGAAAAGCAGGCGGTCGATCCAGCCGACCTGCACGAGACCAGCATCACGCCGCCTCACGTGTTGCCGTACGAGACGATCGCGCTCGTGCTGCAAGGCGGCGGCGCGCTCGGTGCCTACCAGGCGGGGGTGTTCGAGGGCCTGCATGAAGCAGGCGTTCCGCTCAACTGGATCGCCGGCATCTCGATCGGCGCGCTCAACACCGCGCTGATCGCCGGCAATCCGCCGGAACGGCGCGTTGAGCGCCTGCGCGAATTCTGGGAAACGATCTGCCAGCCCGCGTTCTTCCCCGCGCTGCCGGCCGCGTTCGAGTTCGCGCTGTTCAACAGTCACGATTCGGTGCGCACCTTCTTCACGGCGAGCCAGGCGGCCAGCGCGGTGATGCAGGGCCAGCGCGGCTTCTTCGTGCCGCGCTTCCCGCCGCCGCTCCCGGGCGCCACCCAACCGCCCGGGAAGGTCAGCTACTACGACACCTCCGCGCTGCGCGCGACGCTGCTCAAGCTGTGTGATTTCGACCGCATCAACTCGGGCGAAACGCGGGTGTCGGTCGGCGCCGTGAACGTCGGCACCGGCAACTTCATCTACTTCGACAACACGAAGACGACGCTTCGGCCCGAGCACTTCATGGCCTCGGGCGCGCTGCCGCCCGCGTTCCCGCCCGTCGAGATCGACGGCGAGTTCTACTGGGACGGCGGCATCGTCTCGAACACGCCGCTCATGGAAGTGCTGCGCGCGTCGCCGCGACGTGACACGCTCGCGTTCCAGGTCGACCTGTGGAGCGCGCGCGGGCCGCTGCCGGAATCGATGAACGACGTCACCGAACGCACCAAGGACGTCCAGTACTCGAGCCGCACGCGCTTCGTCACCGACACCCTGCAACGCGAACAGCGCTTTCGCAACGTGCTGCGCCGCGTGCTCGACCAGGTGCCGGAAGCGCAGCGCAAGAGCGATCCGTGGTGCCAGCAGGCCGAGGTGCTGTCATGCAGCAAGCGCTACAACGTGCAGCACCTGATTTATGAGCAGAAGGCCTACGAGCAGCACTACAAGGACTACCAGTTCGGCTTGTCCACGATGCGCGACCACTGGAGCGCCGGGCTCACCGACATCCGGCGCACGCTGTCGGTCAAGGACGGGCTCGCGCTGCCCGACAACGACGCGGGCTTCGTCACGCACGATATCCACCGCATGCGCTGAGCGCGCCGCATCAAGCCGGTGCGCACCCGCGCGCCGGTTGTTTCCGACGTCTCATTCCCCGCCCTCGCATCGCCATGCCGATCCTCATCGCCTTCATCGTGCTCGCCGCCCTCGTCTGGGGCGCCGTCTATGCCTTCCAGTCGATCGCCGCGCACTTCGGTGAGCCGATCGCGATCGGTGCGGCCGTCATCGCGGCGGCGGCGCTCGTCGCGCTGGTGTCGTGGTGGCTGCGCCGGCGGCGCGACATCGCGCCCAATACGAAGCAGGACGGCTGGACCCATGAATTCCGGCACGCCGGGGCCACGCTGCGGCTGTCGGCGACCAAGGGCCTGCTGTCGCTGTCGCAGGACGGCAAGGAAGGGCTCTACACGCTGACCGAGCTGACCGGCTGCGCGGCCGAAGCCGCCAACGACGCGCGGTGCCTGATCGTCAAGGTGCGCGACCCGCAACGCGCCGCGTGGACGCTGCCGATGCGCAGCAAGCGCGATGCGCAGCGCTGGGCGCGCGTGCTGTCGCTCGCGCAGACCCAGCGCCTGTGAGAGGCGCGCCGCAGCCGCCCCCGGCGCGCGGCGCGCACCGGCCTGCCTGGGGAACAGCCCCCTTCTTGTGCCCGATGTAATGACCGAAAGAAAGCGCCGGCCAGAAAGAGCGGTCGCGCCCTCGTCACGTCGCCCTCGCTGTCGTGCCTTCAGCGTGACAGTGCCCTTCGCCTAACGTACGATAGTCCGGAACGTGCCTTCATCGCAGATACTCACGACAGCCTGCATCGATGAATCGTCATCCGGACTTGGAACTGCCCCAAGTGACACTATGCGCAGCCGACTCGGTCCATCCGGCGCTCGCCGCCCGCGCGCTGGACATCTCGGCTGCGCAATGCGCGTTCGCCGACGCGATCCTGTTCAGCCACGAAGCCGTGCCGAGCAGCGCACGCACGGTACTGATTCCCCGCCTGCAGTCGGGGGCGGAATATTCTGCCTTCATGGTCAAGGATCTCGCGAGTCATGTGACCACGCCTTGGGCCCTGGTCGTTCAGTGGGACGGCTATGTGGTGAACGCGGCCGCATGGAGCCATGCGTTCCTCACGTACGACTACATCGGGGCATGCTGGCCGTTCCACCAGGACGGCATGAATGTGGGCAACGGCGGATTTTCCTTGCGCTCGGCGAAATTACTGCAGGCGCTTGCCGATCCGCGAGTTGAACTTATTCCCGGCATGAACGAGGATGATTTGATCTGCCGGGCATACCGGCCGTTCCTGGAGACCGAGTATGGCATTCGATTTGCGCCTGCGGAGGTCGCGGCCCGCTTTTCCTATGAACATACCCGGCCCACAGCGCCGACATTCGGCTTTCATGCCGCGTACAACATGTGGCGACACGTCGACGACGAGGCGTTGATGGACATCGTCCGCACGCTGAACGAGCGGACCTTCACATCGACCATGGTCATGCAGTTGCTGATGGTCTACTGCGAGCTGCGGAAATTCCCCTGCGTGAAGACAATGTACGAACGCTATCGTCGTCTCTGGAGCCCGCAACAGCTCAAGCAAAACATGGTGAATATGGGCCTCCCCGGCGACGTCGCCTTGACGTATATCGACATCTGCGAAAAGACAGCGAACATATCTGGCGACAGCGCTCGTCTTGAGTAACAGCGCGCGTCGAACCGAAGCCGGGGGCCGCACGCCGTGCAGGCAAGTCGCACGGCTCGTGCGGCCCCAGCGCCTGTGACGCACGCGGCGGCGGCCGACTACCCGCCGCGCGTGCCGGCTTCTCGCTTCGGGAACAACACGCCCTCCCGTACCCGATTGCCCGGCGCGACGCCCTCGCCCCAGCGCGCCTCCCAACGCGGCGGCGCCGCCAGTCCCAGCCATTCGCACAGCGTGGTCATCTTGCCCGGCATCACCGGATGCAGCAGGCCCGCGACGCGCCCCAGCCCTTCGACCACCAAGTACAGCACCGTATCGAGCCGCGCGGATGCGTCGGCGTCCGCCTGCCTCGCCAGCACCCACGGCGCGCGATGCGCGACATAGGCATTGAGTTCCTGCACGAGCGCCATGACCTGCTCGACCGCGCGCCCGAGCCGCATGTCGTCGACGAGCGCGAGCACATGCGCGGGCAGTGCGTCGGCGCGCGCGATCAGCGCCGCCTCCTCCGCATCGTAGCCATGCGGCGCGGGCACCCGGCCGCCGCGATACTTCGCCACCATCGACAGCGTGCGCGAGACGAGATTGCCGAGATCGTCGGCCAACTCCCCGCTCAGGCGCCGCGCGAGGACCGCATGGCTGATGATCCCGTCGAAGCCGAAGCTCACCTCGCGGACCAGCGTGTAGCGCAACGCATCGACGCCGTAGGTGTCCGCCGCTTCGAGCGGATCGACGCCGTTGCCGAGCGACTTGCTCATCTTGCGGCCGTCCGCGCCGAGCAGATGGCCCGACACATGCAGGCGCCGATAGGGCGCGATGCCGAGCGCGTGCAGCATGCTCAGCCAGAACAGCGTGTGCGTGCGCAGGATGTCCTTGCCGATCACATGCCGCACGGTCGGCCAGTACGCGGCGAAATCGGGATGGTCCGGATAGCCGAGCGACGACACGTAGCTGAGCAGCGCATCGAACCAGACGTAGGTCACATGCCCGGCGTCCCACGGAATCGGAATCCCCCACGCGAGACGCTCGACGGGTCGCGAGATGCTCAGATCGCCGATCGGCTCCGCCAGCAGCTTCAGCACTTCGTTGCGGTACTGCGCGGGCTGGATCAGGTCCGGCTCGTCGCGCAGCAGCGCGCGCATCCAGTCGCGATGCCGCTCCATCCGGAAGAAATAGTTGGGCTCGCGCCGCGGCACGGGCGGCTCCTTGTCCTCGGGCAGCTTGCCGTCCACCAGTTCCTTGTCGGTGACGAAACGCTCCTGGCCGACCGAATAGAGGCCTTCATACTCCGCCAGATAGATGTCGCCGGCCTCGTGCAGCCGCGCGAGGCACGCGGACACCACCTCGGCGTGCGCGGGCGCGGTGGTGCGGACGAACCGGTCCGGCTCGACGGCCAGCCGCCGCCATGCGTCCTCGAACGAACGCGCGTGACGCTCGGCGAACGCACGCGGCATCTCGTTCGCCTGCTGCGCGGCGCGCGCGATCTTCTCGCCGTGCTCGTCGGCGCCCGTGAGCGAGATCACCGCGTGCCCGGCCGCGCGCAGGTAGCGGGCCATGATGTCGGCGTGCACGCTCGCATAGGCATGGCCGAGATGGGGCCGGTCGTTGACGTAGTAAATCGGCGTGGTGATGTATCGAACCGTCATGGCCTCTCCGGAAATGAAAAAGGGACGCCCGCGGCGTCCCTTTTTTACAAGCAAAAAGCCCTCAGCGCCCGGGTGGATAACCTGCCAGGGGCATACGCATCGAACGGAAGAAGACTTGAGTGGCTTGCATGAATGAGTGGATTGAATCAGGTGGCGAACCGGCGGCCGTGACCGCGTGCGATTCATCGTGACAGGTAACGCAGCGCGTGTCCAGCGGCGAGGTGTGTGAAGCGGTAGCCCGGCGACCGGATCCCGGCGCATCGGCGACACGCTCCCGACAAATCTCACCCTTCATGGCAGCCGCACCGCCAACGTGAGCGTTGCGCACGCAATCGACTCACCGTCGTGCCTCGCGAACGAACGGCATGCATGTGCGCGTCCGGGAAAAAGGACGGACGCCTATCCGTTAGAACGTCGCGCGTCCTTCCAGGAAAAACACGCACGCGCCTTCCAGCTCGATCCGTTCGCCGAGCAGCCGGCAACGTATCTCGCCGCCGCGCGCCGACGCCTGATAGGCGCGGAATGCCGTCTTGCCGAGCCGCGCCGCCCAGTACGGCGCGAGCATGCAGTGCACGCTGCCCGTCACCGGATCTTCCGGCACGCCCTTCGCCGGCGCAAAGTAACGGCTCACGAAATCGTAGCCCGCATCGCCTTCGGCCGTGACGATCACGCCGCTGCGGTCGAGCGCGGCCAGTGCGCTCATGTGCGGCGTCAGCTCGCGCACCGCCCGGGCATCCGGCAGGCGAGCGAGATAGCTGAACGCGTTGACGCATACCTCGACCGGCTCGACACCCAACGCAGCGACGAGCCCGGGCGGCGACGCGCAGACCTGCGCGTCGCGAACCGGGAAGTTCATGACGTAGGCGTCTCCGCGCCGCTCGACCGTCAACGGCCCGCTCCGCGAATGGAACACGACGCGCGTGCGTCCCGGCTCGACGCGCTCCATCACGACGGCCGCGCTCGCGAGCGTCGCGTGTCCGCACAGCGGCACTTCGACCGCCGGCGTAAACCAGCGCAACCGGTAGTCGCCGCCTTCCGGCACGACGAATGCGGTCTCCGCGAGATTGTTCTCGGCGGCGAGCGCCTGCATCGTCGCGTCGTCCGGAAAGCGTTCCAGCAGCATCACGGCGGCGGGATTGCCGGCGAAACGCCGGCTCGCGAAAGCATCGACCTGATAGATCGGTACGCCGGCCGACGGCGCGCGCAGGTGTTCGAAAGCCATGCCCGGACTCAGTGTCGAGGAAAGGGACGCAAGCAGGACGCCGCGCGACGGCTCAAGGCAAACCGTTACTGCAGTATTCGGCGAAACCGGGCCGCTCGGCAAGGCTGTCGAAATACGCGGAGACCGCCGGCAGGTCCGGCTTGTCGAACGGCGTGCCGAACCAGCGATTCACCGACAGCCCGATCGAAATATCGGCCAAGGTGAACGCGCCGCCCGCGACGAACGCACCGGTCGCCTCGAGCTGCGCATCGAGAAGCTCCATGCGACGCGTCCAGTTCACGCACGAGGCGCGGATCTGCTCGGGATCCTGGTGTGTCGGCTGCTTGCGGATCAGGCCGAGAAACGCATAGCTCCATGCAGGATTCAGCACGGTCGCCTGCCAGTCGAGCCACTGGTCGACGCGCGCCCGCGCATGCGGCTCGACCGGATACAGGTGCTCGCCGCCATAGACGGTAACCAGATAGCGAACGATCGCATGCGATTCCCACAGCACGAAATCGTCGTCCTGGATCACGGGCACGAGCCCGTTCGGATTCAGTTCGAGGAACTCAGGCGTCTGCGTGGGCCGAAAGCCCGCGCCCCAGTCTTCGTGTTCGAACGCGAGTTGCAATTCGGCGCAGGTCCACAGCACTTTGCGGACGTTGATGGACGGCGCCTTACCGAGAATCTTCAGCATGTCGGCTCACCCGTTGGAAGAGGAGCGATCGATTCTAGAGGACGTGCACAGGCCCGTATAGAGACAGTTCGGGACGCGCGGGCCGGTGCACTTCGACGCGGCGCGCGGCTCCGCGCACAGCTCCCGAAAACACTCACCTTTCGAGCGATCGCGGTTGAATTCGCCGAGGGTTCGCGCGCCGTCCGTGGACCCAGGAATACGTTTGCGCCTTGCGCCTCTTGCGCCTCTTGCGCCTCTTGCGCCTCTTGCGCCTCTTGCGCCTCTTGCGCCTCTTGCGCCTCTTGCGCCTCTTGCGCGTCTCGTGACGCATGACGCCCGGCATGGCCGCTAACGCGCCGGCTCCGCGTCGTTCCAGTGCGCAAACGCATCCGCGAGGAAATCGACGCACACGCGCACCTTCGCCGACGACGCGAGCCGCGCCGGATACACGGCCCAGATAGGCGCGGGCTGGCTCGCGTCGGGCAGCACGCGCTGCAGCGCACCGCTCGCGAGCAACGGCGCCGCCTCCCACATCGAACGCAGCACGATGCCGCGCCCGGCCAGCGCCCACTGCACGGCGACCTCGCCATGATTGGTCGACAGCGCGCCGCCCACCTTCACGCTCACGGTCTCGCCGCGCATCGTCAGGCGCCACACGCCGAACGGGTGGTCGCGCTCCTTGATCGCGAGACACTGGTGCGCGGCAAGATCCGCGAGCTGGCGCGGCGTGCCGTGCCGCGCGAGATAGTCGGGCGACGCGCACAGCACCCGCTGATTGGCGGCGAGCCGCTTCGCGATCAGGTGTTCGGCGATCTCGTCGCCGATCCGGATATCGAGATCAAAACCTTCGCCTGCGACGTCGACGAGCCGGTCGAACAGATCGAGCCGGACATTCAATTGCGGATAGCGCGCGCTGAAATCGAGCAGCGCGGGCGCGACCACGAGCCGCCCGAACCCGAAGCTGCTGGAGATGCGCAGCGTGCCGCGCGGCACGCTGCGGGTGGTCGACACATCCTCGACGAGATGATCGACGTCGTCGAGGATCTTGTCCGCCCACGCATAGACCCGCTCGCCCGCGTCGGTCACCGCGACGCGGCGCGTCGAGCGATGCAGCAGCCGCGTGCCGAGCTGCGTTTCGAGCAGGGCGATGCGCTTGCTCACGTACGCGGGCGACACGCCCAGTTGCTCGGCGGCCGCGCTGAAGCTGGCGAGTCGCACCACCACGCTGAACACGCGCAGGTCGTCGAGATTCGGGGCTTTGTTCACGATGTGTGAAAAGTCGATTAACCGGATGGCCGATTCTAATCCCGCTGGAAATAAATAAAATGCCAGCATGCGTGCCCGGCCCGGGTCGGCGGCGCGCGTTCCATTCCGCATCCACAGGAGAAACGCATGAACGCGCACGCGTACAAGATCGCCGTCATCCCCGGCGACGGCATCGGCCGGGAAGTGATGCCCGAGGGACTGCGCGTGCTCGACGCGATCACGCAGCGCTTCGGGCTGCGCTTCGATCTCACGCCGATCGAATGGGCCAGCTGCGACTACTACACGCAACACGGCCAGATGATGCCCGCCGACTGGAAGCCGCAGCTCGCGCACCAGGACGCAATCCTGTTCGGTGCGGTCGGCTGGCCCGCGACGGTGCCCGACCACGTGTCGCTGTGGGGCTCGCTGATCCGTTTCCGCCGCGAGTTCGACCAGTACATCAACCTGCGCCCCGCGCGCCTGTTCGATGGCGTGCCGTGCCCGCTCGCGGGCCGGCGCGCGGGCGACATCGATTTCATGATCGTGCGCGAGAACACCGAGGGCGAATACTCGGCGGTGGGCGGCGCGATGTTCGAGGGCACCGAGCGCGAATTCGTGGTCCAGCAATCGGTATTCACGCGACACGGCACCGAGCGCGTCATGAAGTTCGCCTTCGAGCTGGCACGGCGCCGCGCGAAACGCCTGACGGTCGCGACGAAGAGCAACGGCATCGCGATCAGCATGCCGTGGTGGGACGCGCGCGCCGCGGAGATGGCCGCGCACTTCCCCGACGTCGCCTGGGACAAGCAGCACATCGACATCCTGTGCGCGCGCTTCGTGATGCAGCCCGACCGTTTCGACGTGGTGGTCGCCTCGAACCTGTTCGGCGACATCCTGTCCGACCTCGGCCCGGCCTGCACCGGCACGATCGGCATCGCGCCGTCCGCCAACCTGAATCCGGAGCGACGCTTTCCGTCGCTGTTCGAGCCGGTGCACGGCTCCGCGCCGGACATCGCGGGGCGCGGCATCGCGAACCCGGTCGCGATGATCTGGTCGGTCGCGCTGATGCTCGACTTCCTCGGTCACGGCGCCGGCCCCGCGCGCGACGCGCATGACGCGATCCTCGGCGCGATCGAAGCGGTGCTGCGCGACGGACCGCACCCCGGCGACCTGGGCGGGCACGCCACCACGCGCGAAGTCGGCGACGCGATCGTCGCGCGGCTGCTGGCCTGAGCGGCCCGCGCCGCCCATTTTCATCGGCTCCCGAAAAATCTCACCATGACCTCACCGGCTCCCGAAAACCCTCACTATTCGATCGAGGTCGCCTTTCCGGACCTCGAACCGCATCGATCCGGCAACACCGGCGTCGATTATGTCCATCGCTTCGAGTCGGGTGCGCCGGGGCCGTCGGTGCTCGTCAATGCGCTCACGCACGGCAACGAAGTGTGCGGCGCGCTCGTCGTCGATGCGCTGCTGACGCGGCGCGTGCGTCCGCGTCGCGGCACGCTGATGCTGTCGTTCGCGAACGTCGCCGCCTATCGCCGCTTCGATCCGCGCAGTCCGGACGCCTCGCGTTTCGTCGACCAGGATTTCAATCGGGTGTGGACGCCCGCGCTGCTCGACGACCTGTCGCGCGACTCGGTCGAACTCGCGCGCGCCCGCGCGCTGCGGCCGTTCGTCGACGCGGCCGACCTGCTGCTCGACCTGCACTCGATGCACGAACGCAGCGCGCCGCTCGGGCTCGCCGGGCCGCTCGACAAGGGCGTCGAGCTGGCGCTGCGGGTCGGCGCGCCCGCCACCGTGATCCGCGACGCGGGCCATCCCGAGGGCACGCGCATGCGCGACTACGGCGCGTTCGGCGATCCCGCCAGCCCGCGCAACGCGCTCCTCGTCGAATGCGGCCAACACTGGGAAGCGCAAGCCGTCGCGGTTGCGCGCGACGCCACCGCGCGCTTTCTCGTCGCCGCCGGCACGCTCGCGCGCGACGACCTGCAGCCGGACTGGTTCCTGCCGCCCGCGCCGGCGCTGCGCATCGTCCAGGTAACCGAACCCGTCGTCGCGCGCAGCACCGATTTCCGTTTCGCCGGCCCGTACACAGGCCTCGAGCATTTCGCCGAGGCGGGCGCGCTCATCGGCTGGTCGGATGGCGAGCCGGTGCGCACGCCCTACCCGGACTGCGTGCTCGTCATGCCGTCGCTGCGCCAGTTGCGGCCCGGCGTCACGGTCGTCCGGCTCGGCCGGCTCGAACGTGAGCGCGCGCCGAGCGCCTGACTCACCTTCACAGGCCCAGTTCGGACAGGCCCGGATGATCGTCGGGCCGCCGCCCGAGCGGCCAATGGAACAGGCGCTCGGATTCGCGGATCGGCAGGTCGTTGATGGATGCATGACGATGCGCCATCAGGCCGTTCGCATCGAACGCCCAGTTCTCGTTGCCGTAGGAGCGGAACCAGTTGCCTGCGTCGTCGCGCCATTCGTACGCGAAGCGCACCGCGATCCGGTTCTCCGTCACCGCCCACAGTTCCTTGATGAGCCGGTAGTCCAGCTCGCGCGTCCACTTGCGACGCAGCAGCGCGACGATTTCCGCGCGCCCCGTCACGAACTCCGCGCGGTTGCGCCACGTGCTGTCCGGCGTATAGGCAAGCGACACGCGCTCGGGATCGCGGGTATTCCAGCCGTCTTCGGCCGCGCGCACTTTCTGGATCGCGGTGTCGTGCGTGAACGGCGGCACGGGGGGACGGATTTCAGCAGACTCGGACATCATGTTCTCCAGTTGAAGGGACGAGACAATCCATCGGCCGGCCTGACGCAGGCCGACCGATCAGGAAAACTAATTCTTTGCTTCGGTACGAAGCGGACCCGGTTCGGCCCGCCCTGGCTCAGCGCATCTCGGACGCCACCGCGTCGAGCAGCCGCTCCGCCGCCGCGCGCGCGTCGTGCGCCGCCGACGCATCGCCGCTGACGAGCGCGACGCCAATCGCGCCGTCGATCAGCACCAGCCACTGACGCGCGAGCGGTTCGGCCTGCCGGCGCGCGATGCCGCCCGCCGCCGCGAGCGCATCGAACTGCTCGTGCACGAACGCAAGCAGACGGGCCTTGTGCATGCGTGCGACCAATCGAATCGGATCGTCGGGCTCGGCGATTTCCCCTGACGCGTTCAGGAATGCGCAGCCGTGGAAATCCGCCTGCACGAACCACTCGCGCAGCACGTCGAACACGCCGAGCAGACGGGCGCGCGGCGTCTTGCCGCGCTTGAGCGTCGCTGCGGCGAACCAGGTCATCCAGCGCACATCGCGCCGTTCGAGCGCGGCGGCGACCAACGCTTCCTTCGAAGCGAAATGCGTGTAGAAGCTCTTGCGCGCGGCGCCGGACAGCTTGACGATCGCATCGACACCCGTCGCGTGGATGCCGCCTGCATAGATCAGCGTTTCGGCGGCATCGAGCAGCCGTTCGCGCGCACCGGAGGAAGAGGACGACGTGTCGTCGGTCGAGATCGTGGGTTCCATGCCGATAAGGTAGAACGATCATTCTCCCTTGTCAATCACCTTGTCAGCGCACGGGTTTCCCCGCGCCGTCGCGAAATAACGCGCGACCCGCGCGCCGCCTCGCCAAACGCTGCGCGGCCGGCAATTTTTTACGACATTTTTTCTTGAAGCGAACCGCCGCCCCTCCCTACACTTCGGGCAACCGATGAGGGATGGGGGATGTCATGCAAAAGCAACGAACGACAGCGAGCCAACCCGCGCACTTCGCCTGCGCGAAGCAGGTCGACGGGCGAGTCGTGCTGCGCCGGTTCGATCCGGTCCAGGACAGTTATGAAACGCTGACCGCGCTGCTGCACCGCGCGTTCGCGCGCCTCGGCCAGATGGGGCTCAACTGTCCATGCGTCGACCAGCCGCCCGCCGTCACGCGCCAGCGCGCGCTGGCCGGCGACTGTTTCGTCGCGGTCTGCAAGGGCCATCTGGTCGCGACCATGACGCTCTACGGACGCGATCCGGAATCGGCCTGCGACCTGTACCGCCGCGCCAATGTCGCGAGCGTGCGCCAACTCGGCGTCGATCCGATCTGGCAGGGGCGGGGCATCGGCCAATCGATGCTCGCGTTCGCCGGCCACTGGGCCGCGACGCGCGGCTATACGCGCCTCGCGCTCGATACGCCGCAGCCGGCCGCGCACCTGGTCGACTTCTACACGCGGCAGGACTTTCGCCTCGTCGACGTGATCCACTTCGCCGGCAAGGGCTACGACAGCGCGATCCTCAGCAAGCCCGCGATGGCCGCGCCGTCGCTCGCCGCCTGGTCGCGCCAGCTCACGCTGGCCCACACACCCTACAGCCGCGCCGCATGAAACCCGAAGACCGCCGCCGCCCCCCTTCGCCCGATACCGATCCGCACCAGGCCCGCATGCAGGCGGCGCTGCGCCTGCGCGGCATCGCCAGGATCGTGCTCGTCACGCTCGGCATGGGCCAGTTGCTGACCCTCGCGTTCCGCTACTGCGCGGGCCTCGGCGACCACGGGGCCGACGAGGGCGCGGCGCTGCTGTTCAACTTCGTCAGCTGCGCGCTCGTCAGCTACTGGCTGCAGGCCGACGCGCGGCGCGCATACCGTGAGGCGAAGGCGAACGACCAGCTCGGCGCGCCGTGCGCGCGCCATCGCGCACCGCTCGTCGACGCCGCCTGCCCGAAGCGCTGGCTCGTGATCCTGCACCTCGAACTGAATCCGCACCTCCTCGACGCGTGACGCGCGCGGCGCGCCAGATTTGACGGTGTGTTTACGCGAACGGCCCGATTTTTTCCCGCGAAATGACTTCCGATGCGCTGCAATGGAAATGTCATCCTCCGGCCTGAACCCGGGGGCAAGCCAACAGGGGAATGTCATCGATGGGGTTCAACGCAGTCCTGCAACTGGGATGTTTCGTCGTCGTGCTGACGCTGCTCGTCAAGCCGCTCGGGCTTTACATGGCGCGCATCGCGGAAGGCGATCCGCCCGGGCCGCTCCGAACAGGCCGCGTGGTCGAACGCTGGATCTACCGCGCGGCGGGCGTCGACCCCGACCAGGGCGCGAGTTGGAAGCAGTATGCGGTCGTCGTGCTGTCGTTCAACCTGCTGGGCGCACTCGTGTTGTACGCGCTGCAGCGCCTGCAAGGGGCGCTGCCGCTCAATCCCCAGGCCCTCGCGGCCGTCTCCGCCGATACGGCGTTCAACACCGCGGTCAGCTTCGCCAGCAACACCAGTTGGCAGGGCTACGCGGGCGAAACCACCCTCAGCTACCTGAGCCAGATGCTCGGCATCGCCGTGCAGAGCTTCCTGTCCGCGGCCACCGGCATCGCCGTGCTGTTCGCGCTGATCCGCGCATTCGCGCAGCGCGGCGCGCGCACCGTCGGCAACCCGTGGGCCGACCTGACGCGCGCGACGCTCTACATCCTCGTGCCGCTGTCCGCGCTGTTCGCGGCTGCGTTCATCTCGCAGGGCACGCTGCAGAACTTCGCCGACTATCGCACCGTCTCGACCGTCCAGGCCGTCAGCTGGCAAACGCCCCGGCTCGACGCGCACGGCGCGCCGCTGCGCGACGCCGCCGGCCGGCCGCTCGTGCAGACCGACACGCGGCGCACGCAGGTCCTGCCGATGGGGCCCGTCGCGTCGCAGGAATCGATCAAGGTGCTGAGCGGCGACGGCGGCGGTTTCTTCAACGCGAACTCGGCGCATCCGTACGAGAACCCGACGCCGCTGTCCGACTTCCTGCAGATGATCGCGCTCGTGCTGATCCCGGCCGGGCTCTGCTACACCTTCGGCGAAATGGTCGACGACCGTCGACAAGGCTGGGCGATCTACGCGGCGATGCTCGCGATCCTCGTCGTGCTGGCCGCCGCGACGATCCACGCGGAACAGGCGGGCAGCGCGCAGCTCGGCGCGCCGGGCATCGATGCGCAGGCGTCCGCGCTGAATCCCGGCGGCAACATGGAAGGCAAGGAGACGCGCTTCGGCATCGTGTCGTCGGCGCTGTACGCGACCGTGACCACCGGCAGCGGCGACGGCGCGGTCAACGCGATGCACGATTCGTTCACGCCGCTCGGCGGCCTCGCGCCGATGCTGCTGATGCAGACGGGCGAGGTGGTGTTCGGCGGCCCGGGCTCGGGCCTGTTCGGCATGCTGGTGCATGCGCTGCTCGCGGTTTTCCTGGCGGGCCTGATGATCGGCCGCGCGCCGGAATACCTCGGCAAGAAGATCGAGGCGTTCGACATGAAGATGGTCGCGATCGCGCTGCTCGCGACGCCGCTCCTCGTGCTCGTCGGCACCGCGCTGTCGGTGCTGCTGCCCGCGGGCCTCGCCGGCGTCGGCAATCCCGGCGCGCACGGGCTGAGCGAGATCCTGTATGCGTTCTCGTCGGCCGCCAACAACAACGGCAGCGCATTCGCCGGACTTGCGGCGAACACCGGCTACTACAACGCGATGCTGGCGGCGGCGATGTGGTTCGGCCGCTTCGCGGTGATCGTGCCGGTGCTCGCGCTGGCCGGCTCGCTCGCGCCTAAGGCGCGACGCACGGCCGGCGCCGGCACGCTGCCGACCCACGGCCCGCTGTTCATCGGATTCCTGATCGGCACGATCCTGCTGACGGCCGCGCTGACCTATCTGCCCGCGCTCGCGCTCGGCCCGATCGTCGAGCAGCTGACGATGCTCGGCGCGCGCTGAAGCGGGCCGCGGCGCCGGCGCGGCGCAAGGCCCACCCGCGTCGCGCCGGACTCAAACGGTCCAGTCGAGGATCACCTTGCCGCTTTCGCCCGACAGCATCGCGGCGAAGCCTTTTTCGAAGTCGTCGACCGGGAAGCGGTGGGTGAGGATCGGCGACAGGTCGAGCCCGCTTTGCAGCATCGCGACCATCTTGTACCAGGTCTCGAACATCTCGCGACCGTAGATGCCCTTGATTTCCAGGCCCTTGAAGATCACCTGGTTCCAGTCGATCGCGGTCTGCGCGGGCGGGATGCCGAGCAGCGCGACCTTGCCGCCGTGGTTCATCGACTCCAGCAGGCTCGTGAACGCGCTCGGCACGCCGGACATTTCGAGGCCCACGTCGAACCCTTCCGTCATGTGCAGATCGCTCATCACGTCGCGCAGCGACTCGCGCGTGACGTTCACCGCGCGCGTCGCGCCCATCTTGCGCGCGAGGTCGAGGCGATAGTCGTTGATGTCGGTGATCACGACATTGCGCGCGCCGACGTGCTTCGCGATCGCCACCGCCATCACGCCGATCGGTCCCGCGCCCGTGATCAGCACGTCCTCGCCGACGAGGTTGAACGACAGCGCGGTATGAGTCGCATTGCCGAACGGATCGAAGATCGCGGCGAGGTCGTCGGAGATCTCGGGCGGAATCTTGAACGCATTGAACGCCGGAATCGCCAGATACTCGGCGAACGCGCCCTCGCGGTTCACGCCGACCCCGACCGTGTTGCGGCACAGGTGGCGACGCCCGGCGCGACAGTTGCGACAGAAACCGCACGTGATGTGCCCTTCGCCCGAGACGCGATCGCCGATCTCGAAGCCGCGCACCTCCTGGCCCATCTCGACGATTTCGCCGACATATTCATGCCCGACGTGCATCGGCACCGGGATCGTCTTCTGCGCCCAGTCGTCCCACTTCCAGATATGGATGTCGGTACCGCAGATCGCGGTGCGGTGGATCTTGATCAGGACGTCGTTGTGGCCGACCTCCGGCTTCTTCACGCGCGTGAGCGTCAGGCCCGGGGCGCGTTCCAGCTTGGCGAGTGCCTTCATGTCGCGCCTCCGTCAGATGATGCCGAGCGAGCGGCCGACCTTCACGAACGCGTCGACCGTCCGGTCGATCTGTTCAGGCGTATGCGCGGCGCTCATCTGGGTGCGGATGCGCGCGCGACCGCGCGGCACGACCGGGAACGAGAAGCCGATCACGTAGACGCCTTCCTTCAGCAGCGCATCCGCCATGCGGGTCGCGACCTGCGCATCGCCGAGCATCACCGGGATGATCGGGTGCTCGCCCGGCACCAGCGTGAAGCCCGCCGCGCTCATCCGCTCGCGGAACCGCGCGCCGTTCGCGCGCACCCGCTCGCGCAGGCGCGCGCCTTCGTCGCTCGCAAGCAGTTCGAGCACCTTGAGCGAAGCCTCGGCGATGCTCGGCGTCAGCGTGTTGGAGAACAGGTACGGCCGCGAGCGCTGGCGCAGCAATTCGACGATCTCGCGCCGGGCGGCCACGTAGCCGCCCGACGCGCCGCCCAGCGCCTTGCCGAGCGTGCCGGTGATGATGTCGATGCGCCCCTCGACGCCGCAGTGCTCGGGCGTGCCCCGGCCATGCGCGCCGATGAAGCCGACCGCGTGCGAATCGTCGACCATGACGAGCGCGCCGTAGCGGTCGGCCAGGTCGCAGATGCCTTTCAGGTCCGCGATGATGCCGTCCATCGAGAACACGCCATCGGTCGCGATCAGCTTGAAGCGCGCGCCGGCGGCGTCCGCCTCGCGCAGCTTCGCCTCGAGATCGGCGAGGTCGTTGTTGCGGTAGCGGAAGCGCTTCGCCTTCGACAGGCGCACGCCGTCGATGATGCTCGCGTGGTTCAGCTCGTCGCTGATGATCGCGTCCTGCTCGTCGAGCAGCGTTTCGAACAGGCCGCCGTTCGCGTCGAAGCAGCTCGAATAGAGGATCGTGTCGTCGGTGCCGAGGAACGCCGACAACGCGCGTTCCAGTTTCTTGTGCACGGTCTGGGTGCCACAGATGAAGCGCACCGACGCCATCCCGAACCCGTCGCGCTCGAGCCCTGCCTGGGCGGCGGCGACGAGGCGCGCGTCGTTCGCGAGCCCCAGGTAGTTGTTCGCGCAGAAATTGAGTACCGGCGCGCCGTCGGCGAGCCGCACGTCGGCGGCCTGCGGGCTCGCGATCTCGCGCTCGGTCTTGTAGAAACCGTCCGTGCGGATCTGGTCGAGCGTCTCGCGCACCCGGGCAAGAAAGGCATCACGCATCGCAAAAACTCCTGACATGGCCGCAGGCCGCACGCCCCGCCGCGCTCGTGACGTCGGCGAAGCAGCCTGCTCCTGATATAGTCGGCCGTTAGATTTATCGTATATTTCTGGTATTTCGAACTGAAATTCGAAATACCGAACAACTCTAAGTGAACGGAAATCAAATGGCAAGCTCCACCGGATCACGGCGCCCGTCGGATTCCGCGCCCGCCGCCGCGACGCCGCCGCGCGTCGGCGAGCAGATCCAGCGCCTGCGCACCGAGCGCAAGCTGACGCTCGACGACCTGTCGCGTGCGGCCGGGGTGTCGAAATCGATGCTGTCGGAAATCGAGCGGGACAAGGCAAATCCGACGATCGCGGTCGCGTGGCGGCTCACCAATGCGCTCGGCATCAGCCTCGACGAGTTGTTCGCGCAGCCGAAGGCGCCCGAGACGATCCGCGTCGACGGCCCGCACGACATCCCGACGCTCGCAGGCCACGATGCGCAATACCAGCTGCGGGTATGGGGTCCGATCGAGCTCGCCGGCAAGTTCGAATGGTACGAACTGACGCTGGCCGCGCAGGGCGCGCTGGTGTCGAACGCGCACGAGCCCGGCACGCGCGAGCACCTGACGGTGCTGAACGGCTCGCTTGAAGTGGAAGCGGCGGGCGTGACCCGGCGCATGAAGGCGGGCGACACCGCGCGCTACGCGGCCGACGCGCCGCATGCGATCCGCAACGTCGGCAAGGGCGAGGCAAAGGCGCTGCTGATCGTGATCCACCGCTGACGCGGGGCATCCTGGCAAAACGGCCAGTTGCGCGCAGCACTGTATATTTGTACAGTATACGTGAAACAGGAGCCCGCGATGACCGAACAGGATTTGGCCGCGCTCAGCTTCAAGGCTGCGGCGCACGATATGGAGACGATCGTCCGCCACGTGGCGGGACGCTACATTCGCCAGCAGGTGCCGCTCACGTGGCGGCTGCTGCACGCGATCGAGGCCGAGGCGCTGGCGGATCTCGGCTTTGCGAGCCGGCACGATCCAATGCTGCGCTGCCTGTTCGAGCGGCCGCCGGAGATGCATTTCCCCGAAACCGACGACCTGATCGATTTCGGCCGCTCGAACGCCCTGCCTGCGGTATTCTCGTTCGCCGTCGCGGCCTACGAGGCCGCCCGTCCGCACGCGGGGCCACCGCCCACCCGCGGCAAACGCGCCGCACGCGCGTGGGGCGGCTAGATGCCGCCGGGCGCCGGTTCCCGCCGGCCGGCCGGCGTCGCGCGTACGTCAGCCGATGCCGAAATCGGCCGCCATGTCGGCCTCGGTGCGGGCCTCGAGCCGGCCGCTTCGGCAGGCGCGGCGAAAAATCTCGTAGTCGCGTTCGATCTGGTCCGCATAGGCCATCGCATAGCGGGCGAGCGCCTCCGCGAGCCGCTCGCCCTTGCCGGCATAACCCGCGATCTGCGGCGCACACCCGCCGGCCTTCGCATGCGCGCGCGCAAGCGTCCAGCCGCACAGCTGCGCGTAGTGGCGGAACGTGTCGCGGTCGAACAGCTCCAGTTGCGCGGAAATCTTCATGTCGCGCAATTGCCGGCCGTAGATCGGCCGGCCGAACGGGCCGCTCGTCCAGCCGAGGAACGGATCGCTCGCGGCCTGCATCAGGCGCTGGCCCGCCACGACGCGATGGCCGTCGTGCCTGGGGCCGCGGCTCCGCACGAACCTCGACACGACCGACTGCGACGCCTCCTTGAATTGCAGGAACAGCGGCCCGTCCTGCGGATCGGTCAGCAGCAGGATCAGGCAGCGCGTGCCAACGCTGCCCACGCCGACCACCTTGAACGCGAGGTCGTGCATCCGGAAGTGCGACAGCAGCGCGGCGCGATCGGGCGCGAGCGAGCCCAGGTAGTCGCGGTAGATCGGCTGGATCAGCGTCGCCCAGTCGCCGAGCCCCATCCAGTCGTCCTCCGGGCCGAACAGCGTGGTCCTGCCGAACACATGGAACACCGCGGGCGGCGCATCGCGGATCCGCCAGGTGCCGTGCTCGAGCGACGCCAGCTTCGGCAGCACCGTTTCATGCGTGCGGCGCGATGCGCGCTCGATCCCGCGCCGGATCCGCTCGCGCAGCACGTCGGTGCCGGCCGATTCGATCATCCGGTCGAACGTGATGCGCTCGTACCAAAGGTCGAGCACGCCCATCTGCGCGTATTCGGCGATTCGATACTGGTAGGTTCGCGCCGCGCGGTAGGCCAGTTCGGCGGCGAACGCGTCGCCGTGCCCCAGTTGGCGGGCGGCGATGGCGAAACTCGCGACCAGCCGTTTCAGATCCCACTCCCACGGCCCAGGCGCGGTTTCGTCGAAATCGTTCAGGTCGAACAGCAAGTCGCGCTCCGGCGTGGCGAAGCCGCCGAAGTTCATCAGGTGGCAATCGCCGCAGATCTGGAAACGCAGGCCGCTGTCGGGCGTGCCGGCCAGATCGTGCGCCTGAATGATCGCGCTGCCTCGGAAAAACGCGAACGGCGAGGCCAGCATCCGGCCATAACGCAGCGGCACAAGTGCCGCGACCCGGCCTGCGCTGCTGAGTTCGAGCAATGCCAGCGGGTCGCGCTCCGTCCGCCCGACCTGCGCATGGGTCCGGCGCGGCGTCGTCGCGCGCACCGCACGCCCCTGGGCCTGGCGTTCCGCCACGGTCACCGTGTGCTTCATGTCCGCCTCCTCGAATCGACGCGGGCGCCCGTCCACCCGGGCCGCCCGAGCGGCGCGCCGCGTGACGCGCAAGGCATCGGGCGTCACGCGGCGGGCGCTCATCGAGCATACGAAAAGGGTCAGGCGAAGTAAATGCGGGCCCTCGCCGAGGCACGAAACGCTTTATTGAGCGCAGCCGACGCACTATCATTGATCGCAACTAACGGAAATATTGAAATGTCGGCGCCCCCTTCGACACCCCGCGCGCCCACCAGCGCCCCGACCTGTTCAACCAGCGCCCCGCCGATTGGACGACACAGCCGGACGCCGCGTTCGACGCCTGGCTCGCTACCCAGGAATTCCGCCGTTCGTCCGCCGACGTTTACCGCGCGCAGTGGGGTGCATTCCTCGCATGGCTGGGAGAACAGCGGCAGGATCTCGCCACGGTGGATACCCAATCGATCGCCCTGTTCGTCGGTGAACTGCCGATCAAGAAAACCCAGCGCATCCGCTATCTTCGCCTGATCGAACGCGTGCTCGATCACGTCCGCCGCAGCGAATACGGCTCGACCAATCCGGCCCGCTTCATTGCTCAGGATGGCGAAGCAAGCTGGCGCAGCGCGCGCGACAACGATCCGACCGGCTTCCTCGCGCCGGTCGAACGCGCCGCGTTGCTCACCTGCCTGTTCTCGCCCTTGCCCACCGGCGGCGGCGCTCACTGGAAGGAGCGCCGCGATCGCGCGCTCGTCGCGGCATTTCTCGGCGCGGGACTGAAAACCGGCGAAGCACGGTCATTAACGATTAGTTGCATAAAATCGGATGCCACCATGCTGACGGTTCATGCATCGCAGCCCGATAGCGTGAGGGAAACCCACGTCGCGTCATTCGCGATCGCGCTATTCGACGCGTGGCTGGCGGAGCGGCGCCGCAGCCGGATACCGGGCGACCTCGTCTTCCCCGCCTCGCTGAACGGCCGGCCCATGCACAAGGCCACGATGCTGCGAGCGGTCGACGCCATCATCGAAACGGCCGACATCGCCTCGTCGCGCAGTGCGCGGGCCAGTCCGCAAACCCTGCGCAACACCTATGCGGCCGAGTTGTTCGAGAATGGGGTCGATCCGGAGCGGGTCGGCGGCTGGCTCGGATTCATGCAGCCCGTTTCATCGCATCGTCTGCATCGAGCCTGGAAGAACTGGCAGACGGAACGACAAAATACGAGCCCGGTATCAGAGGAAATGCGTTCCACAGAGCCCGGCACAGCCTGAATCCGGCTATTTTCAGCTCCTGAAAAAGCTCACCTTTAAGATCCCGGATCGTCTCACCTGTGCCGGGAAAACGTCGCGCCGACGCGCCGTCAGACGCGACCAAAACGGGTCACCGCCTCGAAACGAGACGCTACCGGCCCCGATGCATGTTCGCATTCGGGACACAGCAATTCATAACCCTCGTCGCTGCACGACAACTCCGGCTCCCCGTCCTCGCATTTCGGGCAGTGGGCCGGCAGCGTCACGTGCGTATCGAGCATCGTTCCAATCGCACCGAACGCCGCGGGGTCGAGTTGGCCGGTTTCCGCAAGACGCATCACCAACACGGCCAACTCGGGCGTCATGCCCGGATTCGCCCGTAGCGCGTCGGCTTCCTTCGCCAGCTCGGCCAGTTCGTCGCCCTGGCTGCGCAATTGCTCGTCGAGCCGGTCCGCCCGGGCCTTGGCCGCGCTCAGCTGCTGCAGGAAATCGAATTCCTTCCGATTCACGTCGCGCAGCCCGGACTGATAGGTCGCCGCCATGCTGCGCAACGAGTCCAGCTCGACCAGCATGGGTTTCACACGGCGTTCGGCTTCCGCAACCGCATCCTTGATCTGCTGCGCATAGTGCTCGGTGCGCTCGCGCAGTTCCATGTGCAGCGTGTCGAGCCGCTCGCGCAATGCCGCGTTCTGGGTCTGTTCGGCGTCGAGACGCTGATTCAGCAGTGAGTTGTCGCTTTGCAGACGCTGCACCGATTCCTGCAGGGAATGCTGCTGCGCGAAATCCTGTGTCGATGCAGAGGCGCGCTGGATTTCGGCATCGGTCAACCGCGCCTGGAGCTGCTCGATGCGAGCCTCGCTCTTGTGCAGCGCGGCCTCGAGCGTTTCCTGGCGAATCTGTGCATCCCGGCAGCGCTGATCGGCTGCCGCCAAGGTGGCTTCGGATTCCCGGCGCTCGTCGTCCAGGCTGTGCCGGGCGGCTTTCAGCGCTTCTTCATAAAGCGCACCGAGCAGACTGCCTGCTTTTTCCTCCAGTCCTTTCGGAAGCGCGGCGCCATCGAGCCTGATGCGGGACGCGGAGCGGATCCGTTCCCAGAAATGGTCGATGTCTTTCGGAATATCGCTGGCACTGCCGGTCTGGGTGAGATCGCGGACGTTGGCAGCGGATGGTCGGATGCCCAGATCGAAGAACAAGCGCTTGCAGGCATGCAGGGACAGATCCTGCCGGCGTGCCCCCGCTGTGCGCAGAGCATCGAGTTCGTCGCGGATGGATTGGCGTATTTCGTCGAGCGTCATGATGGCCGGGACGATTGAAATGTATCAATCATAACGAAACACGTATTTTTCTCTACCCTTTTGAAGGGTCTGTTGCGCTTTTGCCGACATGGCGCTCTTTGGCGCTTCAAGTGTTGCATCTGGCTGCTGCTGGCTCGAATATCCGTGAAACAAATCTAAGAATAGCGGGTAACTGATTGTTTTGGAAAGACTTTCAGCCGTTCCTGGAATCTACCACGTTGTTTCACATAGCGGTGGGTGAGGGTGTTGGGGTGTTGTGGAAAACTCGCGGGAGGGCGCTAGAGAGTATTAGAAAGTAAACACCCTTGAACCCTTGTTAAAAACGTTAACGCCACGGCAAACGCTTTACCAGCAAGGGATTCCGGACAGTGAGGTGAAGCTTTACGGGAGTCATGGTGACATTTTGCAGGACGCGAAGTGATGGGGTTCAGGGGCGAGCGTGAGTGCCTGCGGGAAAGGTCGTGAGCGGATTCGGGAGCCGCCTGCACAGCGGAATTCCGCAAAGGTGAGACTTTTCGGGGCTGCAGCACGGGTGAAGCCCCGCCAGGCCGAAACTGTGCCCGACACAGCGAAATCAGCCTAGGTGAAGCTTTTCGGGAGGCCGGTGCACAGCGAATTCTGCCCTTCTTTTAAGCAATTGGGAGGCATCGGTGAGATTTATCGGGATTCCAGCGGTAATGACTGTGAGGATTTCCGGGAAAGCCCGCCCGCTGTGGGCTTCGGGGAAGGGGGTTGGGTTGCTGAGGTGAGGTTTTTCGGGATCCGTATTGGGGAGGCGTGGTCGGAATCCCAGGCAAAGGTGAGTATTTTCGGGATTTTGCGCAGGGCAGGGTAAAGAATCTTGAGGTGAGGTTTTTCGGGAGCCCGGAAATGCCCAAAATTTGCTCAAGGTGAAGCTTTTCAGGAGGAGTGAGTGTCTACTTGCCCGGAAAAGCCCGCCAATACTGGGCCTGGGTCGCCGTTTTCGAGGCGAAAAATCAGCAAAGGTGAAGCTTTTCGGGAGTGGGACTGTGTTCCGCCAGGTATCGACCGTTGGTCAAAGGTGAGGGAATTCGGGGCCTGCTTGCTTCAGGCCATGCTTCAGCAACATCACTTAAGCGTCTGACTACATTGAGTTTTTTTTATCAGAAAGGCTGAGGTGAGGGTTTTCGGGAGCGTCAAAACCGATGTTCGGGCCGCATGAATTCCATCAAAGGTGAGCGTTTTCGGGAGTTGCTGCGCATTGGTTGCCCGTGCGGCAATACTGAGCCGTCTCCGCACCGTTCTCTTTCACCCGCTCACTGGTGAGCATGTTCGGGATTTAGGCGGATGACGCGGAAAATGTGTGGCATCGAGGCGGGATGCCGGGGGGTAAAAATGCCCTCAATCCCGCGCTTGCGCGTCGTTTTTGGCGCTCTGGCGTCTTTGCGTGTGCGGCAGAGGGGGGAGGATTGCTGCGCGCGCACAGGAAGGCCGCCAAGGGCGTATCGATCCGGGGAGGAAATCGGCGAATAAAACATCACCGTGCGTGGGCGGGCCGAAAACGGGCTTCGAGTCGCAAAATCACGACATCGATTTAAGGTGAGACGATACGGGAAATCTGTGCGGCAACTCTTGCATGTTGCCGCGCAAGCCCATATGCTGCGGGCCCCACAGCCAGAAAGGCGCATCGGGTTTTCGAGGTTTTTTTGTCCGGTGAGCCTTTACGGGAGAGTAATCGGGTGAGCTGTGATTTGGCGTGGCGCTTCACCCGATACGGTGAGCATCTCGTTATAGACGTGCTTCACCACAGGCGCTATGCTTCGGGGAACCTTCTCCTCCGACCCGAAGCATGGCAACGAAGCGCGCCAAGAAGACCGATGTGGATGTGGTGAGTGCCAGCTCAGCCGAATTGCGGAAGGCCGTCGAGGCCATCGCGATCCAGCCCAAGAACGGCAAGATCACCCTCCTGACCCGCAAGTTGTTCAACGTGCTGCTTGCGGTCGCGCAACAGGCCGACGATTCCGGCGATACCTATCGCGCGCTGTTGTCGGACATCGTGGCGAACTCGGCATTCGATTCCAATGACACCGCGCTCGTCAAGGAGCACCTGAGGCGGATGGTGTCGGTGCAGGTCGAATGGAGCACCGGGACGTCAAGCCAGAAGCCCGGGCGCAAGTGGGGGATCTCCACCCTGATCGCCGATGCGGAAATTCTCGAAGACCCAGCCACGCGACGTGTCTGGGTCGAATTTTCTTTCGCGCCCAAGATCAAGAAGAAGCTGCTCGACCCGGTCCAGTATGCGCGTCTGAGCCTCCAGTTCCAGAGCCAGCTGCGCAGCAGCGCCGGCTTGGCGCTGTACGAGATCTGCGTGCGCTATCTGACCAACCCGAGCCATCTGACGATGCGCGAGCCGTGGGAATGGTGGCGGCCGATCCTGTCGGGCACGCCCGACACCGAGGCCGGCGACGAAGCGAAGCGCGAGTACAAGTATTTCAAGCGGGACTACCTGCGGCCCGCGATCGCCGAAGTGAATGCGGTGACCAATATCTTCGTCGAACTGATCGAGCATCGCGAAGGGCGTCGCGTCGCGGAGATCCAGTTCCGCGTATCGGAGCGCAAGCAGCCGATGCTCGCGCTCGACGAACATCCGAACGTGTTCGACAGCACGCTGGTCGACCGGATGGTGAAGATCGGCATTCCGCTCAAGGAAGCGCAGACGCTGTACGCGGACAGCGAGGAGAATCGCATTCGCGCCGCGCTGCAGATGACCGAGCAACGGATGCGCAGCACGACGCTGCCGCCCGTGCGCAGCGCCGCCGCCTTGTTCAAGGACGCGCTCAAGAAAGGTTATGCGCCGCCCGTCGATTCCGTCGAGGCGCTGCCGAGCGCCGGTGCGGCCGGCAAGGGCGCGGCGGCCGGCGTGCAGCAGGACGATCCGAAGGCGCGGTTGCGTGGCGAGTACGATGCGTATCGCCGCAAGGAGGCGAAGGCGCTGTACGAAGAGCAAGGTGACGCGGAACGGGAAGTGGCCCGCGAGTCGTTCGAGGCGGACGTGCTGCCCGCGCTCGGTTCTCACCTGCGCGATGACTGGCGCCGGCGCGGCCTTGATTCCAAGCTGACCGAGACGGCCTTCTTCGACTGGCTCGCGCAGAAGACCTGGGGCGAACCGACGGACGGCGACCTGCTCGCCTTCACGCTCAGCCAGTCGCGCGCCGCTTAGTCGAGCGCGGTGTGCGCGAGTCGCACACCTGAAAAGCAATCGGGGCCCTGATGGGCCCCGATTTGTTTTCCGCCTGCCCCACCGACACGGATCAGTTCGACAACAGCATCCGCTCGAGCTGCTGCAGGATCTCGTCGCGCTTGTCCCGCGTCAGGCCGCGCAGGCGCAGCTCGAGGCGGTCCTCGCCGTAGGACTTCAGATCCCCCACCGATACCCCGCCGAGCTTGATCTCGTGCCGCTGCGCATAGCGCTGCCGGCCCGCGGGCTTGGCGTTTTCCTGTGCCGTGGCTCGCCCCTTGACGATATCGGCTACCTGCCGCGTGCTCAGATCGTCGGACAGGATCTTGTGGATCAGGCGCAGCGTCGCGTCGGTGCCGCGCGCCACGTGATAGCGGCCGACCTGGTACGCCATGTTCGAGCCGAAGCGATCGGGGCGCGCGACCATCTCCTGCATGACCGCTTCCGGCAGCTTGCCGATCGACAGCGCGACCGCAACGGTCGATTCATCGAGGCCGAGATGCTCGGCCAGCTCCTTCTGGCTCTGGAAATACTTGTCGTCGAGAAAACGCTTCCATACGACGGCGTTGTCGAACACGGTCTGCGAATCGCGCTGGACGTTCAGGTCGTAGCCGAGCTTGTAGCTCTGCAGGCCGATCGGCAGATCGATGACGATGGCCTTGACCGTTTCCTTGTTGGCTTCCTTCAATGCCCGGACCCGGCGGCCACCGTCGCTGACGAAGTACGTGCCCGGATTGTCGTAATCGGGAATCACGTGGATGGCCTGCTGCTGGCCTTGCTTGGCGAGATTGACCGCCAGTTCCGCGATCGACGACTTCAGGTAGAAGTGGCGCGGATTGAACGGGCTCGGCTTGATCGTCTTGAGCGGCAGCTCGATGACCTGCCCCGCCTGATAGTGGTTCGCGATGCGCCAGGCGTGGTACTGGCTCGACTCGTCGACGGATTCCGCCGGCGGCGTTTCCACGATGGTGACGGGGATGTCCTTTTTCGCGGACTTCGCGGCGGGCGCCGCGGGCGCGGCGTCGGATTTGACGATGCCGTCGATCGCGTTGAGCCGGTCGAGCGCGGTGCGCTTCTCGCTCGTGGTGATGTCGGGACGCGCTTGGAAGCCTTTGGCGAATTGGGAGGGTTTCATTCAGGGTCCTTTATGCGCATAAAGTCAGGGCAGCATGGCGACGATTTCGTCGGCGCATGCGCGGATTTCCGCCGCGGCGAGCTTGGCGCCGCGATCGTTCATCTGCAGGACGGTTTGCCCGAGCGCCATGGCCTGCTTGTAGGCCTCGCGCGTCGGGATCTGGGTCTTGAGGAGCGGGAAGCCGAGTTCTTCCAGTGCACGCTTCAGCTCGCGCGTCAGCATGCGTTTTTCCTCGGTCTTGTTGAGCAGGAACACGGCGCGCAGGTCTTCGTTCATGACTTGCGCCTGCTGGATCAGCTTCACGAGGCCGACGCTCGACCAGTAGTCGGCAGGCGATGACGAGGTCGGGATGACCGCGACCGTCGCGGCCAGTAGGACGACGCCGGAGACCTTTTCGGTGATCGAGGGGGGGCAATCGACCACGATGATGTCGTAGTCGTTGATGAACTTCTTGATCTCGCGGTGGATCTGGCCGCCGGCTTCGGCGAGGTTGACGACGGGGAACGGGATGCCGGTATCGGTATCGGCGGAAGCGCTGGACCAGTGGACGAGGGTATTTTGACCGTCGGCGTCGATGACCAGCACGCGTCGACCTTTTTCATGGAAGGCGGCGCCGAGATGCATGGCAATGGTGCTTTTGCCGACACCACCCTTCTGCTGAGTGACTGCAATGATTTCCGCTGCCAATTTACACTCCTGTTTTTGATCGTAGGAATTTTACAGGACGATTTTTTTATTTCAACGAATATGTGGTGAACGGACTACGGATTGGCCGTTCGGCAGAGCATTTATGCGCATAAAGCTCGGGCGGGGTTTGAGTGGAAGGGTTGGGGTACTGCGAGCAGGGCACTTTTCGGTCAGGGGCGAGGTGCGGTGCTGGCGCAATTCGAGATAGGCATCGCTAGGTTGGTTTATGCGCATAAAGCCAGTGCGGTGCCCGGTGGTAGGTGCATGTCCATAGGGCTCATGTTTTTGTCGAGGGCCTTTCGATGGCTCGCGATTTGGGCGGAAGTCCGGCTTACGTGGCAGAGATCCGCGATGAGGCGCAAGGGCTGGTGATGGCGCGACGTCTACGGGATGTCCGGTTAAGCAGGTTGTTGGGGCAGCCTCGAGCTTTATGCGCATAAAGCTTGGTGGACGCGCTTGATCGATGAACGGGCGCGCCCTCTGCCCTCTTCAGCTGAAAGCGGACCTGGTAAGTCAATGCCAACGAAGCCGCCCTCCTCCCAAATAGATCATCCGGGCTTACGGCTACACGGGCTCAACGGCTCAACGGCTCAACGGCTCAACGGCTCAACGGCTCAACACGGCACGGCACGGCACGGCACGGCACGGCACGGCACGGCACGGCACGGCACGGCACGGCACGGCACGGCACGGCACGGCACGGCACGGCACGGCACGGCACGGCACGGCACGGCACGGCACGGCACGGCACGGCACGGCACGGCACGGCACGGCACGGCACGGCACGGCACGGCACGGCACGGCACGGCACGGCACCAACCCTTATGCGCATAAAGTCGTGGTCTTCTTCAAAGGGAGGCGCTATCCCCCAATCCCGTCGCGTGGGGCCGATCGATGCCCAAACTTGCCGGTACAAGCGACGAACCAGGATGGAATTGACGGGCACGAAAGTCCTTTCCTGAAGTCACCTTCTACCCCTTTCCTTATGCGCATAAAGTTCGGATTGCCACGCATTTCCATGCGGCCCGAAGCACTCACCCCCTCCCCATCATCAAACGCACACTGTCCGCCTTCCTCCATCGCAGCCGCCACGCCTGGGGCGCGATGGCTACAATAGCCCGGTCACCATCCATCAGTCCCTGCCCGACCCATGACCACGATCTTTCACAACCCCCGATGCTCGAAGTCCCGCGAAACCCTGGCGCTGCTCGAGACGCTCAACCCCGCGGGCGAGCCGATCGATATCGTCGAATACCTGAAGCAGCCGCCCACCGTCGAGCAACTCGCTGCACTCCATCAGCAACTCGGCCGCCCAGTGCGCGACATGATCCGCGACAACGAAGCGCCCTATCAGGAACTCGGGCTCGGCGACGCCAGCATTCCGGATGCGCGTCTGCTCGCGGCGATTGCCGAGCATCCGGTCCTGCTGCAACGCCCGATCGTCGTCTACCAGGGCAAGGCCGCGATTGGCCGCCCGCCGGAAGACGTGAAATCGCTATTCGAGTAATTTTTTAAAGAAGAAATATTGCAATTAAGCGGCGCGCGCCCGCGCCGCTCCTCTCACGCGCCGCGCCGCGCGTGGGCCCCGCTCCTCCCCCACCATCGGAAGGACCACGCGGCCGCACCGAGGCGTTGACGCCGGCTTTCCCGTTCCGTCAGAGGTTTCCGTGCCGTCTGCCCTGCTTGCTCCCCTGCCGTGGTCCCCACACGATTCGCAGCTGATCGTCGCCTGTCTGGTCGGTCTCGCGATCATCATCGTGTTCATCAGCGCGCTGAAACTCGCGCCGTTCCTGTCGATCCTGGTCGGCACGTTCGCCGCCGGCTTCGTCGCGGGCCTGCCGCTCGAGGGCGTCGCGGGTGCGTTCAGCAAGGGCGCCGGCGCGTTGCTCGGCGACGTCGGCATCATCATCGCCCTGGGGGCGATGCTCGGCGCGTTGATGGCCGATTCCGGCGCGGCCGATCGCCTCGCCGGCACGATCCTCGACCATGCGAGCCCGCGCACGCTGCCGTGGCTCATGGCGCTCGTCGCATTGATCATCGGGCTGCCGCTGTTCTTCGAAGTCGGCCTCGTCATGATGGTGCCGATCATCTTCGTGATGGCACGGCGCGCACAGCAGCCGATCATGCGGATCGCGATTCCCGCGCTGGCCGGCATGACGACACTGCACGCGCTGCTGCCGCCGCATCCCGGTCCGCTGATCGCGGTGAGCGCGCTCCATGCGGATCTCGGCATCACGATCGGGCTCGGATTGATCGTCGCGCTGCCGGCCGTCGTACTGGCGGGGCCACTGTACGGTTCGTGGCTCGCGAAGCGGATGCCGGTGACGGAGCCTGCCGAGATGGCCCGCGTCTTTGCCTCCGCGCGTCCCGACGAGGCGCTGCCCGGTTTCGCGATCTCGCTCGTCACGATCCTCCTGCCGGCGCTATTGATGCTGGGCCGCACGGTCGCGAAGCTGTGGCTCGCGCCGCACACGCATGCGTACGCGATCCTCGATTTCCTCGGCGAGCCGCTGATCGCGCTGGGGCTGACCGTGCTGTTCGCGATTGTCGCGTTGGGTTGGGCGCGCGGGACGCCACGCGAGCGGGTCGGCGCGACGCTGCGCAAGAGCCTGCCGCCGATCGCTGCGCTGCTGCTGACGATCGGCGCGGGCGGCGGCCTCAAGCAGACGCTCGTCCTGGCCGGGATCAGCGGCACGATCGGCAAGATCGCGCTCGGCGCGCATGTCCCGCTATTGCTGCTGGCGTGGCTGATCGCGGTCGCGCTGCGTCAGGCGACGGGCTCGGCGACAGTGGCGACCACCACCACGGCCGGCATCGTCGCGCCTCTGGTCGCGGGGCTGAGCGCGCCGCACGACGCACTACTCGCGCTTGCGATCGGCGCGGGCTCGGTGTTTTTCTGCCACGTCAACGACGCCGGTTTCTGGATGGTGCGCGAATACTTCGGTCTCGATCTCAAGCAGACCGTGATGACCTGGTCGGTATTGCAGACGATCGTGTCGGTGGTCGGGCTCGTTCTGACGCTCGCGCTGTGGAGCGTGTTCAGCTGAGATCGGCAAGGTCGCGTCCGCGTCGAGCCTGGTGGGCCGGGCGCGCCGGCCAGTTATGTACGCGAGCACTTCAGTGAACTCGACCGCCTGTTGCAGTCCACACATGGAATTGGCCCGGTATCCAGCGCCTGCCTGATCGCGGAACTGCCCGAATGGGGCAAGCTCAGTCGCCGTCAAATTGCAGCCCTCGTTGGCGTTGCTCCCGTCGCCTGCGATTCCGGCTTACGTAATGGGCGACGACGGGTTCAAGGTGGCCGCTTCGCGATCCGTCGCGTGCTGTACATGGCCACGTTGACCGCGACACGCCACAACCCCGCCATCAGAGCCTTCTATCAACGCCTGAAGGCCGCCGGCAAACGGCCCAAGGTCGCGATCGTTGCCTGCATGCGCAAGCTCCTGACCATGCTCAATGCCATGGTCAAAACCAACCCACCTTGGGACGATTCACTTCATCGGGTTTGACTCGGAAGACGGTTACTCAGTCCCCCTCCCCCGTCTCCCTTCCGCTCGCGACACGCACCGCCCGGCGCAGCAGCGCGATCTGCCGTCGATAGTTGCGACATCCGCTGCAACTCGGCAGATGCACGCGCACGCGCCACTGCTCGCCCGTGGTCAGCGCGCGGTCGAGTCCGTCCGACAGCAGACGGGTGATGTCCTTACATTTCCCCAGCAGCATCTTCGGTTGTCAGGCCTTTTTCGGTGAGGCAGGTACGCAGGCGGGTCCGCGCGCGATACAGCAGCACGCTGCAATGGTTTGCGGTCAGCGCCAGCTCGCCGCAGATGTCCTCGATCTCGAAGCCGAGGAACTCGCGCATCATGAAAACGCGCCCGATCTGCTCGGGCAGGTGGTCGAGGCACGCATCGAACAGCGTCCAGAACTGCCGCTGCTGGAGCAAGGTCTCCGGGCGGGGCCACGGCCGCGGCTTCGCGTGCGGGCTCCAGTGGCCGTTGTCCTTGAACAGCTCGCGGTCGAACAGCGATTCGATTTCCAGCTCCGCTTCGAGCGCCGACGCGTTGATGGTCCGTCGCCGCATCCGCATCGTGTCGATCAGCTTGTTGCGCAGGATTCCGAAGACCCAGGTCTTGTGGGCCGATTGCCCTTCGAAACGGTCGGCCTGGCTCCAGGCGGCGGCGAGCGCCTCCTGCACGGCGTCTTCGGCCGCGTCGGCGTCGCGCAATTGAAGGCGCGCGAATCGCAGCAGGTCGCGGCGCAGTTGCGCGAGATAGGTCGGGTTGTCGTGCGCGGCGCGCGCGGGTTGCATCGAATGCGATCCTGTTCCAAGTGAATCTCGCCCGCGCGTTCCGCACGGGCCAGCCGCAAGGTTACCCGCCCGACCGGTGCGCACGCAAACGCGCGTCGGCATCTTTCGTCGGGATTTCAAACAAGCGGTTTATGCTGGCGATGCGTTCGCCGCTCCGGACACAGTCGGGACACGGAAACGACATCCCGTCGACATGGATGTAACTGCCCTGCATGTTTCCAAAGTTATCCACAGTTTCTGTGGAAAACTTTGTGGAAAGTCGGTCCCAATCGCCCGTGCAGCAGGACTCAAGCTGGCCTGCTTACAAATGGGCTGTGGATGACGGATTGCGAACGAATCCTACGTATTGACAACCAGGCGGAAGGAGAAAGCCATGACGTATCGAATTGCAGTAGTGGTCGGCAGCTTGCGGCGCGAATCGATCAACCGGGCGCTCGCGCATGCGGTGATCTCGCTCGCGCCGGACGATTTCACCTTCGAATTCGCCGACATCGGCGCCCTGCCGCTGTACAGCCAGGACTACGACGCCGACTTCCCGGAACCCGCCCGCCGTTTCAAACAGCAGATCGAGGCCGCGCAGGGCCTGCTGTTCGTCACGCCCGAATACAACCGCTCGGTGCCGGGCGTGCTGAAGAACGCGCTCGACTGGGGTTCGCGCCCGTACGGCGGCAATGTCTGGGCGGGCAAGCCGGGAGCGGTGCTGGGCACGTCGCCGGGGGCGACCGGCACGGCGCTGTCGCAGCAGCATCTGCGCAACGTGCTTGCCTATCTCGACGTCGCGACGCTCGCGCAGCCCGAGATGTTCATCAAGCACGATGCCGCGCGCATCGATGCACAGGGCAACATCGTCAGCGACGATACGCGCCAGTTCCTGCAGCGCTTCGTCGATCGCTACGCCGACTGGGTGCGGCGCCACGCGAGCGTGTAAGCATGTCAACGCGCAAGCGCGGCGGACCTTACTGCCCGGGCCCCGCGAGGCGGGCGTCGCGCGCCTCGCGGATCGTCAGCAGCAGGCTGTCGAGCAGCGTGATGTCGAACGGCTTCGACAGCACGCGCGCATTGACGCGGCGCGTGCGGTCGAGTTCTTCCGCATAGCCGGTCACGAGGATCACGGGCAGCTTCAGCGGCCCGTGTTCGATCGTTTCCGCGAGGTCGATGCCGTTGAGCTTGCCCGGCATGTGGATGTCGGAGATCACGAGGTCGAACGCGCCGGGCGCGCCCGGATCGTCGCCGGGCTCGTGCAGGAGCTGCAGCGCGTCGTCGGCGTTCGCGGCATAGGCGACCTCGTGGCCGAGCATTTGCAGCAGCGCCTCGGTGCCCGCCGCCACCTCGCCGTTGTCTTCCACCAGCAGGATCCGCAGGCCGTCGGGCGGCGGTCCGGCGGGATGAGCGTCGGCGGCGTCGGCCGCGATCACCGCGCGCGGCATCTCGCCGGCGCGGGCGCGCGGCAGGTACAGGCGCACCGAGGTGCCCGCGCCGATCGCGCTGTCGATGGTCGCGAGGCCGCCCGAGCGTTCGGAGAACGCGAACACCTGCGGCAGGCCGAGCCCGGTGCCCATGCCTTTCGCCTTGGTCGTGAAGAGCGGCTCGAACGCGCGCGCGAGCACGTCGGGCGGCATCCCCGCGCCGGTGTCGTCGAGCGCGAGCTGGACGAAGTCGCCCGTCAGCGGGAAGCCGTCCTCGCGGCGGAACGAGATGTTGTGCGCGCGGATCGTGAAGCAGCCGCCGTGCGGCATCGCATCGCGCGCGTTGACGGCGAGGTTGATCACGGCCAGCTCCAACTCGGCCATGTCGACGTGGATCGGCCACAGGTCGGACGGCGTCTCGACGACGAGCGATGATTTCGAGCCGAGCGAGGTCTTGAGCAACTCGCGGCACGCGGCGAGCCACTGCGCGACGTCGATCGTCTCGCTGCGCAGCGGCTGCTTGCGGGCCACGCCGAGCAGCTGGCGCGTCAGCGACTGGCCGTTCTTCAGCGCGCGCTCGATCGCCGCGAGTTCGGTGTCGAGGTGCTGGACCCCGCGCCGCCGTGCGATCTGCACGTTGCTCGAGATGATCATCAGCAGGTTGTTGAAGTCGTGCGCGACGCTGCCGACCAGGTTGCCGAGCGCTTCCATCTTGCGCGACTGGCGGTACGCCGACTCGATCGAGCGGCGCATCGACGCCTCGGCCTGCCAGCGTTCCCAGGCCTCCTCCTCGGCGCGCAGGCGCTTGAGCGACAGCCAGATCACGCTCCACAGCGCGATCGACGGCACGAACATCGACAGGAACAGCACGCTCAGGTGCTGATACCACTCGCGCCAGATCGCCGAGGTGCGATAGGCGCACGACACGAGCACGGGATAGCTGCCGACCCGCCGGTACGCGACGATCTCGCTGTCGCCGTCGTGGTTCACGCGCACCACGCCCGCGCGCGGATCGCCGGCGTCGTCACCGCTCGCGGCCGCCGGCGCGTTCGCGCCGGCCGGCAACGGTGGATAGGAGGCGAGCACCGCGCCATCGGTGCGCGTGAGCGCCATCGTCATCGGCGCGTTCGCGCCGCCGAGCAGGTCGCGGTAGAACGCGCTGAAGTAGGACGACTTCAACGCGATCGACACCATCCCGGCGAAGGTGCCGTCGCTGTGCCGCCGCGCGACGCCGGTATTGAACACGGGCGGCCCCTTGAGCCGCAGGGGGCCCGGCATGACCCGCGAGATGTGCTCGATCACCTTGCCGTCGCGGATCCCGACGAAATCGTCGCGGTCCGCGATCGACGCGTAAGGCGCGGGGTAGTACAGGCTGTTCGCGAGCAGCATGCCGCTCGCGCCGAAGATCGACACCGACGCGACCTGCGGATAGCCGCCGCCGATGGTATTGAGCGCGTCATGGATATCGGCCTCCTGGTGGCGGACGGCCGTATCATCGAGGTCCTGCACCAGGTCGACGATCCGCGCGTCGAGCGTTTCGCTGAGGTCGAACACCTTGAGCGCGTGTTCCTCCGCCACGCGCACGGTGCGCATCGTCACGTCGCGCGCGGTGGCTTCCCGCGTGCGCAGGTCGTTGTAAGCCATCACCGCCACGTACAGGGACGGCAGCACGACGGCCGCCACGAGCAGCACGATCAGCGTGATGCGCCGCATCGCGAAGTCGTGCTCCGGCGCGGCGGACGGATAAGGTGCGTCTTCCTGCCAGTCCGGATCGGCGGGAGGGCGGGTGGTGTCGGGCCGTTCGGGCATCATCGGCTAAGGCGGGGGCGGAAGAACCGGCTGTCATCATAAACGAGTTGCGAGGCGGCGCCGTCCGCCGTCCGCATTCGTGCATACACGCATTTTCCCTCGATTCGCTGTCGTACATGAAATCAGCGACGAATTCAAAAGCGCAAACGTGCGCAATAGAATAATTTGCGTACTTATCCCAAAAATAATTCAAGGCTTTCCCGGAAATGTTTTCAGGGGGATCAATTCTGTTCTAAAGCCGAAAAATGGCGAGTTGCAACGCGCGGTGTTTACTCCGAGAATCGCGCTTCGCTTTCCTTTGCGGTGGGCGCGCCCGCGATGCCGGGGGCGCCGGGAGCGGGCGCCGGACAGGGAGGGGCGAGCGAGGCGCCGGCTGGTCCCGGGTGCGCCGCGCGGCGGACAAATGTCGTGTCAATCGCGTGATCTTTTTGCGTTAAGTCTAAAGAAGCGCGGTAAGCCGTCGTTAACGCGAGACAGACAACTCCGTTTACCGCCAGCCTGCCATGCCTTTGCCGATTGTGATTGCCGACGATTCCCTGCTTGCGCGCAAGCTGTTGACGAAGGCACTGCCGGGGGGCTGGGACGTTGACATCACCTATGCGTCGAACGGCCATGAGGCGCTGGCGTTGTATCGCGACGGCAAGGCTTCCGTGATGTTCCTCGACCTCACGATGCCCGACATGAGCGGTTATCAGGTGCTCGAGACGCTGCGTCACGAAGATCTCAACACCTTCGTGATCGTCGTTTCCGCCGATATCCAGCCGATGGCGCAGGCACGTGTTCGCGAGCTAGGTGCGGTGGCGTTCGTCGCCAAGCCCGTCACCTCGGAGGCACTGTTGCCCATTCTCAAGGAGTATGGGTTGTATGCCTGACACGCTGCTGACGGCGGAGCAACGCGACGCGTTGCAGGAGATCGCCAATCTCGCGATGGGCCGGGCGGCCGCGCGCCTCGCGCTGCTGCTCGGCACCTTCATCGAACTGTCGGTGCCGCGGGTGCGCGTCGTCAAGGCGGCGGAGGCGGGCCGCACGCTGCGCGACATGACCGGCATCCACGAGAACATCACCGCGGTGCGCCAGGGCTTCCGTTCGGACATCAAGGGCGAGGCGCTCGTGCTGTGCCGCAGCGCGGGGCTCGGGCAGCTCGTCTCGCTCGTGGACGGCGCCTACACCGACACCGAATGCGAGACCATCACGCAGGCCGAACTCGTGTTCGACGTCGCCAACGTGCTGATGGGCGCCTGCGTGTCGTCGATCCTCGACGAACTCGGGCGCACGCCGGTGTTTTCGCCGCCCGGGCTGCTCGGCGCCGATATCGCGCTCGACGATGTGTTCCAGCCCGCGGTGCTCGCGTGGAGCGTCGCGCTGCTGCTTGAAGTCAATTTCGGGCTCGAGGACGACGGTTTCCGCGCCCATTTCGTGATGCTGATGGCGGAGGATTCGATCCGCCAGATGAGCGACGCCCTCGATACCCTGCTGTCAAGCTTATGAACCCTACCTCGTCTTCGTTGAGCGACCTCGTGATCGAGCGGGTCAGCTTCGGTATTTTCGTGCTCGACCGCGACATGAAGGTCCTCATGTGGAACCGGTTCATGCACGATCACAGTGGCGTGGCCGCCGAGGACGTGATCGGGCGGCGGCTCTTCGACTGCTTCCCGGAACTGCCGCGCACCTGGCTGTCGCGCAAGCTCGAGAGCGTGTTCCAGCTCGGCAGCTTCGCGTTCAGCTCCTGGGAGCAGCGGCCCTACCTGTTCCGCTTCGATCATGACCGGCCGATCACGGGCGGCGTCGACTTCATGCAGCAGGACTGCACCTTCATGCCGATCACGCGCGGCCGCGAGGTGGAGGCCGTGTGCGTGACGATCTCCGACGTGACCCACGTGAGCGTGATGCAGCGCGAGCGCGAGGAGGCGGTCGCGAAACTGCAGGAATACGCGAATCGCGACGGCCTCACGGGCATCGCGAACCGGCGCTTCTTCGAGGCCCGCCTGCGTGACGAATTCGCGCGCTGGCAGCGTTACGGCGGCAGCTTGTCGGTGCTGCTGTTCGATCTCGATCACTTCAAGACCATCAACGACCGCTTCGGCCACGTGGTCGGCGACAACGTGCTGCGCGTGATGGCGCGCCGCGTCGCCGAGGTGGTGCGCGGGCAGGACACCTTCGGGCGCTTCGGCGGCGAGGAATTCGCGCTGCTGCTGCCCTGCACCGGGCTCGACGAGGCGATGCACGTCGCCGAGAAGATCCGCCAGACGATCGGCAGCACGCCGATCGACGTCGAGGGCGTGCGCGTGCCGGTGACGGCGAGCGTCGGCGGCGCGGCCGCGCACGCGGGCGCCGGGACCTACGAGGTGCTGATCAACGAAGCGGACGCGGCGCTCTATCGCGCGAAGCGGCAGGGGCGCAACTGCTCGGTCGCGTTCGGCTGACGCCGCCGCGACCGCGTCTTCCTGCCCGGTTCAGCTGCGCGCGATGTCCGCGAGCAGGTTCGCGAGCGTGTCCGGCTGCGACAGGAACGGCAGGTGGCTGCTGTCCAGCGTGTGCGCGTGGGTGCGGTTGTCCGGCGTGAACGCATCGGCCTCGGCGATGAAGCGCTGCTGCAGCGCCGGCAGCAACACGCGATCCTGGCTGCACCGGATGTAGTGGCGTTCGATCGCCCCCCAGCGTTCGCGGGTCGTCGCGATCGGCGTCGCGAACGGCGCGGCGGGCACGTCGCAGCTCAGCAGCGCGCACGCGGCCTCGAATGCGGCGTCGCCGGCATCGGCGCACAGCGCCGCCTTCGCGTTGGCCAGGTAGGCGGCGTCGCCGCTGCGCGGATCCATCCGCAGCGCGCCCACGGCGCGCGGGCTCGCGAGCATCAGCGCGCCGAGCCCTTCCCCCTTGTTTTCCGGCGCGCGCACGTAGTCGAGTCCGGCCACGCCCGAGGCGGGCATGAAGGCGGCGAGGTAGACCAGCTTCGCGATCTTCTCGGGCGCGCGCTCGGCGGCGGCCGTGATCGCAATGCCGCCCATGCTGTGCCCGACCAGCACGACTTGCCGATGGCCGAGCGCGCACATCTGGTCGATGGTCTCCAGCACCTGCCGCGCATAGTCGTCGAGCGTGGTGGCCGCGACCGGCGACGGTTCGCTCGCGAACGCGGCGGTGTCGAGCGGGCGGTTCAGGAAGGCGCGCGGAAAGCGCGCGTTGAGACCATGCGCGGGCAGGTCGCGCGCGAGCGTCGCGTGGCCGCGCGCGGCCAGCGTCGGCTGCACGCGTTCATAGCTCCAAGCGCCGTGCCATGCGCCGTGCACGAGCACGACGGGCAGCGCGGCGGCATGCGGGACGGGACGCGCGGAAGCGGGGTCGCGGGATTCGATGGACAAGCGGTGTCTCCTGAAGGATGGACGATCTGCGTCGGTTTCGCGTTATCTTATTAAGTAAATAGTCAGACCCCAAGTTCGATGTGCACGGTTGGACGACGGCCGCTGCCCCGGGTTTGTCTCATGCAAGCGACAAATCGTTTGTTCCGATTCTCATACCGCGACGATGGCAGTAATTTGCTGCTTTCGCCCCTTGATCGCGCCCCATGAACCTCGACTACTTGTTCTACCTGCGCCCCGCCAAGCCCGGCCCCTACACGCTCGACGACCTGGGCGATGCGCCGCCGCCGATCGGCGCGGCCGACGCGGTGCGCGAGCAGATCGGCCGGCATTTCGCGCGGCTCGACTGGTGCGAGTCGAACGACGTGCCGGGCGCGTGGTTCGGGACCGGCGGCCCGCATCCGGTGTTCCAGTTCACGGTCGAGCCGGACGGCCAGGTCACGAGCTTCATGGGTTCGCGGCTCGAACGGCGGCAGATGCTGACGCTGGCGCGCGGCATGGGGCTGATCGCACTCGAACTGCAGGGCGACATCGTGTTCGCGTGACGCGCGGCGGCCCGTGCGACAAGGCGATTCGAGCGGCAGCGGGTCTTAAAGATTGCTATACTTTCGGCCATTTCCGGCTTCCAGCCGGTAATTTGTGCCTGTCTGCGCCTATCGTTCGCATATCTCGCACGCATTTTCCATCCCCAGCCGGGCATGGCTTCTTCAATCGCCCCCGGGGCGCCCTAGCCGGAGCTCGTCTTGGCCGTTTCCAATCCCGTCGTGGACGATACCGAAACCGACGCCGCTGCCGTCACATCGAGCAGCTCTTTCTACCTGGCGATGCGCATCCTGCCCGCCGCGCAGCGCGACGCGATGTATCAGATCTACGCGTTCTGCCGCGCGGTCGACGACATCGCCGACGAGGGCGGCCCGCGCCCCGAACGCGCCGCGGGCCTCGATCGCTGGCGCGCGGACATCGACGCCTGCTTCGCCGGCTCGCCGCGCGCCTCGCTCGTGCCGCTCACGCGCGAGATCCAGGCGTTCAACCTGCAGCGCGCCGATTTCCACGACATGATCGACGGCATGGCGATGGACGCCGCCGAGGATATCTGCGCCCCCGACGAAGCGACGCTCGACCTCTACTGCGACCGCGTCGCGAGTTCGGCGGGCCGCTTGTCGGTGAGGGTTTTCGGGATGCAGGAGGAGCCGGGCCGGCTGCTCGCGCATCACCTGGGCCGCGCGCTGCAACTGACCAACATCCTGCGCGACATCGACGCCGACGCCGAGATCGACCGCTGCTACCTGCCGCGCGAGTTGCTGGCGCGCGAGGGGATCGCGGTCACGGATCCGCGCACGATCGCGCGTGATCCGGCGCTGCCGCGCGTGTGCGCGACGCTCGCCGAACGCGCGCTGCAGCACTTCGCGCAGGCCGACGCGGTGATGGATGCCACGCCGCGCGCGCTGGTCAAGGCGCCGCGCATCATGTCGGGCGCCTATCGCTGCATCCTCGACGCCGCGCGCGCGCGGGGCTTCGCGCCGCCGCGCGCGCCGCTGCGCAAGCCGCGCGCGAAGATGTTGCTGATCGCGGCGCGTTACGCGCTGTTCTGAGCCGATGGCGCGAACCGTCCACGTGATCGGCGCGGGCCTGGCGGGCCTCGCGGCCGCCGTCGCCGCCCAGCGGCGCGGCCACCGCGTGGTGCTGCACGAGGCCGCCGCGCAGGCCGGCGGACGGTGCCGCTCGTATTTCGACCGCACGCTCAACGCGACGCTCGACACGGGCAATCATCTGCTGCTGTCCGGGCACGCGGCGACGCTCCACTACCTGCGCACGATCGGCGCTGCCGACCAGCTGGTCGGCCCGGCGCTGCCCGAGTATCCGTTCGCGGATCTGGTCGCGCGGCAACGCTGGCTGCTGAAGCTCAGCTCCGGTCCGCTCCCGACCTGGATCTTCGACGCGAGCCAGCGCGTGCCCGGCACGACGGCCGCCGACTACCTGTTGCTGCTGCCGCTGCTGCTGGCGCGCCCGGGCCGCACGCTCGCGCAGACCATGCGCTGCGACGGCGTGCTGTGGGATCGCTTCCTGCGGCCGTTCCTGCTCGCGCAGCTCAACGTCGAGCCGCGTCACGCCACCGCCGAGCTGGCGGCCGCGCTGGTGCGCGGCTCGCTGTTCGCCGGCGGGCAGGCGTGCCGGCCGCTCGTCGCGCGCCACGGGCTCGGCAGCGCATTCGTCGATCCCGCGCTGCGGCTGTTGCAGCATGACGGCGCGACGATCCGGCTCGGCGCGGGGGTGCGCGAGCTGGCGTTCTCCGCGGCCGGCGACCGGCTGGAGGCGCTGGTGTTCGACGGCGAACGGGTCGCGCTCGACGCCGGCGACGCGGCGGTGCTCGCGGTGTCGCCCGCGGTCGCGCGTGCGCTCGTGCCGGGGCTCGTCGTGCCCGACGCGTTCAACGCGACGATCACCGCGCAGTTCGCGCTCGAGCGCCCGGCCGCGCTTGCGCCCGTCACCGGGCTCGTCAACGGCACGGCCGACTGGCTGTTCGCCTGCGAGGGCCGGCTGGCCGTCAGCGTGCGCGACGCCGGCCGTCTGCTCGACACGCCGGACGACGCGCTCGCGGCGCTGCTGTGGCGCGACGTGGCGCGCGCCGCCGACCTGCCGGCCGAGACGCCGCCCGCGTGGCGTCTGTCGATCGAGCGGGAGGCCGGTTTCGCGGCGGTGCCGGAACAGGAAATGAAACGTCCGGGCGTGCGTACGCGCTGGCCGAATCTCGCGCTGGCGGGAGATTGGGTCGCGACCGGCCTGCCCGCGACCGTCGAGGGCGCGATCCGCGCCGGCCAGCAGGCCGCCGACGCGCTCCAGACACCATCAGAGAGGGACCGATGAACGATCTCACGGATATGCAAGCACTGGACGCCGCCGATGCGGCGCCCGCTCCCGCCGCGCTCGACGCGGCGGTCACCCGCGCGACCGATGCGCTGCTCGCCGCGCAGAACGCGGACGGCCACTGGGTCTACGAACTCGAAGCGGATTCGACGATTCCGGCCGAATACGTGCTGCTCGTCCATTACCTCGGCGAGACGCCGAACCTCGAACTCGAACAGAAGATCGCGCGCTATCTGCGCCGGATCCAGCAGGCGGACGGCGGCTGGCCGCTGTTCACCGACGGCGCGCCGAACGTCAGCGCGAGCGTGAAGGCGTATTTCGCGCTCAAGATGATCGGCGACGACGAGGACGCCGAGCACATGCAGCGCGCGCGCCGCGCGATTCACGCGATGGGCGGCGCGGAGATGTCGAACGTGTTCACGCGGATCCAGCTCGCGCTGTTCGGCGTGGTGCCGTGGCACGCGGTGCCGATGATGCCGGCCGAGATCATGCTGCTGCCGCAGTGGTTCCCGTTCCATCTGTCGAAGGTGTCGTACTGGGCGCGCACCGTGATCGTGCCGCTCCTGGTGTTGAACGCGAAGCGCCCGGTCGCGAAGAACCCGCGCGGCGTGCGGATCGACGAGCTGTTCAGGAGCGCGCCCGTCAACACCGGCCTGCTGCCGCGCCAGCCGCACCAGAACGCGAACTGGTTCGCGTTCTTCCGGGTGGTCGACGGCGTGCTGCGCGCGGTCGACGGGCTGTTCCCGCGTTATGCGCGCGACCGCGCGATCAACCGCGCGGTCGCGTTCGTCAACGAACGCCTGAACGGCGAGGACGGCCTCGGCGCGATCTACCCGGCGATGGCCAACGCCGTGATGATGTACGCGGCGCTCGGCTACCCGGAGGACGATCCGAACCGCGCGATCGCGCGCCGTTCGATCGAGAAGCTGCTCGTGGTCGGCGAGGACGAGGCCTATTGCCAGCCGTGCCTGTCGCCCGTGTGGGACACCTCGCTCGCCGCGCACGCGCTGCTCGAGACGGGCGAGGCGCGCGCGCAGGATGCGGCCGTGCGCGGGCTGCGCTGGCTGCGTCCGCTGCAGATCCTCGACGTGCGCGGCGACTGGATCTCGCGCCGGCCGCACATACGGCCGGGCGGCTGGGCATTCCAGTATGCGAACCCGCACTACCCCGACGTCGATGACACCGCGGTGGTGGCGATGGCGATGCAGCGCGCAGCGGAACTCACCGGCTCGGACGAGGATCGCGAGGCGATCGCGCGCGCGCGCGAGTGGGTGGTCGGCATGCAGAGCAGCGACGGCGGCTGGGGCGCGTTCGAGCCGGAGAACACCCAGTACTACCTGAACAACATTCCGTTCTCGGACCACGGCGCGCTGCTCGATCCGCCGACGGCCGACGTGTCGGGCCGCTGCCTGTCGATGCTGGCGCAGCTGGGCGAGACGCCCGCGAACAGCGTGCCCGCGCAGCGCGCGCTCGACTACATGCTGAAGGAGCAGGAAGCGGACGGCAGCTGGTACGGCCGCTGGGGCATGAACTACGTCTACGGCACCTGGACCGCGCTGTGCTCGCTCAACGCGGCGGGACTCGGCCATGACGATCCGCGCGTGAAGCGCGGCGCGCAATGGCTGTTGTCGGTCCAGAACGCGGACGGCGGCTGGGGCGAGGACGGCGACAGCTACAAGCTCGACTATCGCGGCTACGAGCCCGCGGCGAGCACCTCGTCGCAGACCGCGTGGGCGCTGCTCGGGCTGATGGCCGCGGGCGAGGTCGACCATCCGGCGGTCGCGCGCGGCGTCGACTACCTGGTCGCGCAGCAGAACGCCGAAGGGCTGTGGGACGAGACGCGCTTCACCGCGACGGGCTTCCCGCGCGTGTTCTATCTGCGTTACCACGGCTACCGCAAGTTCTTCCCGCTGTGGGCGCTCGCGCGCTATCGCAACCTGAAGCGCGCCAACACCCGGCACGTGACGGTGGGGATGTAACGCGCGATGAGCCAAGCAGTCGCAGCGCCGGTGATCGCGGTTGCCGGCATGGCATTCGAGGCGCGCATCGCGCGCGGGCGCGGTGTCGAGGCCGTCTATGCGGCGCGCGCGGACCGGCTCGAACGCGCGCTCACCGACGCGACGGCGCGCGGTTGCGCGGGCATCATCAGTTTCGGCACCGCGGGCGGGCTCGCGCCCGGCCTGGAGCCGGGCACGCTGGTGATCGCCGACGCGATCGACGGGCCGTTCGGCATCGCGCCGACCGATGCCGCGTGGAGCGCGCGGCTCGCCGCGGCGCTGCACGGCACGCCGGTGCAGGCGCGTCTGCGGCGCGGCCGGCTCGCGGCGGTCGGCGCGCCGGTGGTCGATGCGGCCGGCAAGGCGTCGCTGCACCACACGAAGATGGCGCTCGCCGTCGACATGGAATCGCATATCGCCGCCGCGTTCGCGGCCGCGCGCGGCGTGCCGTTCGCGGTGTGCCGGGTGATCGTCGATCCCGCGTGGCGCACGCTGCCGCGCGCGGCCCTCGCCGGCCTGCGCGACGACGGCAGCACCGCGATCATGCCGATCCTGCGCGAACTGCTGCGCGAGCCCGCGCAGTTGCGCGGGCTGCTGCAGGTCGCCGCCGATGCGCGCGCGGCGCGCACGACGCTCGTGCAGGCGCGGCACGCGTTCGAGCAGGCGGACGCGCTGCGGATCGGCTGACGCGCGTCCCGTGGGGAATGAGGCGCGCAGGCGCGCAGGCGCGTCTGCGCGCGGCGCCCGGCCCCGCCGCATCGTTCCATCGATGGTTCGCCCTCCTCGCCTTTCTTTACGGACCGGCTGACGCCGGTTCCTCCCCGTCTTTCTCTTTTCACGTCGCCTGCCGATACGGAACGGTGCGCCTGCGCGGGCTCGGCCGGCCGCCGCCGCGCATCGATTCCGCATTCCTTCGCCGAGCCGCAGCCTTCGGCGACCTGTTCCCGCCCTCAACCCGCCGTCAGGGTTTCCCGCGATCCAATTTACGGTTGCCCGCTTTTTTGGCGTCGTAGTATCCGTTCTGACAACATATGTTTCATAATGTGTTGATTGTGATTCGTATGTTGCAATGAGTCGGATGTCAGGCGCGACACCCCGGGGATCCACTGCGGGGCATCGCCAACCCTAGCGGAGAAGCACCATGGGACGCCGTTCCTTCATGCAGTCCATCATCGCCGTCGCGTTGCTGGGCGCGGATTTCGCCCACGCGCAGGACAAGACGCTCATCGTCGGCACCGACACCTCGTTCATGCCGTTCGAATTCCGGCAGGGCGACAGGTACGTCGGCTTCGATCTCGACCGGTGGGCGGAGATCGCCAAGAGTCAGGGCTGGAAATACCAGCTTCAGCCGATGGATTTCAGCGGTCTGATCCCGGCCCTGCAGACCCGCAATATCGACGTCGCGCTCTCGGGGATGACGATTCGCGAGGAACGCCGCAAGGCGATCGATTTTGCCGATCCGTACTACGACAGCGGCCTCGCCGCGATGGTGCAGACCGGCAATACGACGGTCCGCGCGATCCCGACGACGAAAACACGCTCGCCACGGCCTGTTTCACCATCACGGACGACGTAGTCCGCTTCGAGGTGCGCGCGCAGGGCGTGCCGCGCTTCACCCAATACGTCGCGCGCGGCGCGGCATCCTGACATCGAGAGGCATGACATGACCACCGTATTCCACCGTGCGCCGCGCGCGACGCTGCCGGTCGCCGTGGCCGGCGACGGCATCGAGATCATCGATTCGACCGGCAAGCGCTACATCGACGCCTGCGGCGGCGCAGCCGTGTCCTGTCTCGGTCACAGCCATCCGCGCGTGATCGACGCGATGCACCGGCAGGCGAGCCGGCTGCCGTACGCGCATTCGTCGTTCTTCACGACGGAGGCGGCCGAAGCGCTCGCGGATCATCTCATCGGGGCCGCGCCCGCCGGGCTCGAACACGTGTATTTCGTCTCGGGCGGCTCGGAGGCGATCGAGGCGTCGTTGAAGCTGGCGCGCCAGTATTTCGTCGAGATCGGCGAACCCGCGCGCCGCCATTTCATCGCGCGCCGGCAGAGTTACCACGGCAACACGCTCGGCGCGCTCGCGATCGGCGGCAATGCATGGCGGCGCGAGCCGTTCCTGCCGCTCCTGATCGACGCCCATCACGTGAGCCCGTGCTATGCCTATCGCGAACAACGCGAGGGCGAAACCGAGGAAGCATTCGCGCAGCGCCTCGCCGACGAGCTCGAGGACACGATCCTGTCGCTCGGGCCGGAGACGGTCGCGGCGTTCGTCGCCGAGACGGTGGTGGGCGCGACGGCGGGCGCGGTGCCGCCCGTGCGCGCCTATTTCCGCAAGATCCGCGCGGTGTGCGACAAGTACGGCGTGCTGCTGATCCTCGATGAAATCATGGCGGGCATGGGCCGCACCGGCTATTTGTTCGCCTGCGAGGAAGACGGCGTCGCGCCCGATATCCTGACGATCGCGAAGGGCCTCGGCGCGGGCTATCAGCCGATCGGCGCCGCGCTCGTCAGCGCGCGGATCTACGCGGCGATCGTCGGCGGTTCCGGTTTCTTCCAGCATGGCCACACCTATATCGGCCACGCGACCGCCTGCGCGGCGGCGCTCGAGGTGCAGCGCGTGATCGCCGACGAGCGCCTGCTCGACAACGTCAAGGTACGCGGCGAGCAGCTGCGCGCCGCGCTGGACGCGCGCTTCGCCGGGTGCGGGCAGGTCGGCGACGTGCGCGGGCGCGGCCTGTTCGTCGGCGTCGAATTCGTGCGCGACCGGGCCGCGAAGACGCCGTTCGATCCGGCCCGCCGGCTGCATGCGCAGATCCGGCGCGAGGCGATGCAGCGCGGCTTGATGGTGTATCCGATGGGCGGCACGGTCGACGGCCGTTTGGGCGATCATGTGCTGCTCGCGCCGCCGTTCATCTGCACCGCGCGCGATATCGACACGATCGTCGAACGGTTCGGCGAGGCGGTCGATGCGGCGCTGGCGGCGAGCCATTGACCCAACCCCCGACTTCACAGGCCCACGTCACCATGACCTCGCGACTTCCCTCTTTCGATCCCGCCGCCGCGACCGATGCGCAGCGCACGGTGCTGCACGACATCCTGAACGGTCCGCGCGGCAACCTGAACGGCCCGTTCCTCGGCTGGATCCACAGCCCGGAACTGGCGCAGCACGCGCAACGGCTCGGGGCCTTCTGCCGCTACCAGACCGGTTTGCCGCTGCGCCTGTCGGAACTGGCGATCCTCGTCACGGCGGCGCGCTGGCGCTCGCAGGCCGAGTGGCACATCCACCTGCCGATCGCGCTCGACGCGGGCGTGCCCGCCGCGACCGCGGAGGCGCTGCGCACCGGCGCCCGGCCCGTCTGCGACGATCCGGCGGACGCGCTGATCGTGCGCTTCGCGAGCGAGCTGTACGACACGCAGCGCGTCTCCGACGCGACCTATCGCGAGGCGGTCGGGCGCTTCGGGGCGACGGTCGTCGTGAACCTGGTGGGCTTGCTGGGCTACTACGCGCTGGTCTCGATGACGCTGAACGTGTTCGAGATGCGGGCGGAGGGGCAAACGGCGCTGCCGTTCGCGGAATGACGCGCCGGCCGGCGCCGCATCGGGCGCCGGCCGGGCTTGGGGCTCAGCGGGCCGCGGGCGCGCTGGCGGCCGCGGGCGCACTCGCCGGCACCGGCGCGCTGGCCGGCGCGGGTGCATCGCCCGGATCCTGGTACTGCGGCAGGCCGGCCGGCTCGGCCGATTTGCCCGCTGCGGGCGCGTCGTGGCCCGTATCATCGCCCGGATCGCCGTAGTCGGGCAGCGCGCCCTGCGACGACGCCTCGGCGCCCTTGTAGGTCAGCGAGCGGCGCTGCTGCGTATACGCATCGCGAACGAACGAGTACTTGTCGAGCGCCGCCTGTTGCAGCAGGTCGGTCGCGCCGAGCATGTCCGAGCGCGCGCTGATGAACTGCGCGATATACATCGGGTTGCGCGCGGCGGGCTCGATGTAGTTCAGCAGGTTGAAGCGCACGTCCACCGCGCGGCCGACGCCGTCGCGGAACGAGCTGGGCCCGAAGATCGGCAGCACCAGATACGGGCCGGCCGGCACGCCCCAGCGCGCCATCGTGAGCCCGAAGTCCTGGTGATGCTTGGGCAGGCCGGCCGGGGTCGCGATGTCGAACAGCCCGGCCACCCCGAACAGCGAGTTGATCACGACCCGCATCACGTCTTCCGTCGCATCGGTGATCCGCAGCTGCAGCAGGTTGTTCGCGATGTTGCCGAGGTCGCCGAGGTTCGAGAAGAAATTGCTGACGGCCGAGCGCACCGGCGTCGGCGTCACTTTCTGATAGCCCTTCGCGATCGGCACCGCGATCGCCTGATCGACCGTGTCGTTGAACGTGAAGATCGCGCGGTTCATCGGTTCGAGCGGGTCGCCCGGGTGCCGCTCGGGGCCGGTGGCGCAGCCACCGAGGAACGCGCTGGCGGCGAGCAGCGCCGTCGTCGTGATACGCAGCTTATTCATCGATACCTTGTGGGGGTTGATTCGTCGCACGCGCCGCGCGCGGCTTGCCCATCAGCACGGGCTGGAAGACCACGGCGCCGATCAGCGTGCAGGTGAGCGCGAGCGCGAGCAGCTTGCCCATGCTGGCGGTGCCCGGATGATGCGACAGCCACAGGCTGCCGAATGCGGTGGCCGTGGTCGCGGCGCTGTACAGCACCGCGTGCGTGAGGCTCGATTGCAGGAGGCCGGTCTGGCCCGCGCGCCATGCCATCACGAAGTAGACCTTGAACGCCACGCCGACGCCGAGCATCAGCGGCAGCGCGATGATGTTCGCGAAGTTGAGCGACATCCCGAACACGACGCACAGCTCGAGCGTGACCACGCCGGACACGAGCAGCGGCACGAGCGTGCGCAGCACGTCGCCGAAGCGGCGCAGCGTGATCCACAGCAGGATCGTGATCGACAGCACCGACAGCGCGGCCGCCTGCAGGAACGCCTTGATGATCGTGTCGGCCGAATGCAGGATCGAGATCGGGCCGCCGATCGCGCCCGGATCGGCGGCCTTCACCGCCTTCGCGAAGCGGCGCAGCACCGCGTCGTCGCCGGGATTCGCGCCGGCCGGGATCTTCGGCGAGATCTGCACGAGCGCGTGGCCGTCCGGCGCGATCCAGTCGCGCACCAGTTGCGGCGGCAGCGTGTCGCGCGTGATCGTTTCGGGTCGCAGCAGTTGCGTGAGCTGCGCGAGCGCGATGCGCAGCGAGTCGCCGAACGCGTGTTCCGCGCGGTCGCGCGTTGCGCTGTCGGCGGCCGCGAGCTTCGCGAGCGATTCGGACAGGTGCTTGGCCGCGGCCGCGCCCGGGCCCGGGTGATCTTCCGCCGCATAGTCGAGCAGGCTCGACGTGCGCTTGAGCGCGGCGACCCGCTGCGCGTCGCCGGCCGGCGCGGCCGGCTGCTGGGTCAGCGCGGGCAGCAGCGCGGCCGCGACGGGCGCGACCAGCGCGAGCTTGGCCGGCTGGTCGGCCGGGATGAAGGTATTGAGCGTGGTCGTGCGGCCGACCTCGGGCAGCGCGGCGAGGCGGCTCGCGGCCGCTTCGCCGGCGGCGAGCGAGGGCGCGAGCAGCGCGACGTCGTTGATCGACGCTTCCGGCGAATCCTTGAGCGCGAGCAGCGTCGCCATCGATTCGCTCTTCGGGTCCTTCAGGTGCAGCGGATTGAAGTCGAAATGCAGCTGCGTGAGGAGCGGCAGCGCGCCGACCACGACCACCAGCGTGCCGATCAGGATCGGCTTGCGGTGGTGGTCGAGGTAGTCGTCGATGGGGGCGAGGCGCGGGAACCCCGGCGCGATGCGCTCGCCGGGCGGGGCGAGCAGCTTGAGCAGCGCGGGCAGCAGCGTGAGCGTCGTGGCGTAGGCGACGAACATGCCGACGCCCGCGATCAGGCCCAGTTCCGACACGCCGCGGTAGGCGGTCGGCAGGAACGAGAAGAAGCTGGCGGCGACGGCCGCCGTCGCGAGCGACAGCGGCATGCCCATCGCATGCGCGGCGCCGAGCAGCGCGTGGTCGAGGTTCGCGTCGTGATGCCGCTCCTCGCGGTACTTGACGCCGTACTGGATCGCGAAATCGACGCCGAGGCCGACGAACAGCACCATGAACGCGACCGAGATCATGTTCAGCGAGCCGACCATCATCAGGCCGAGCGCGGCCGTGACGACGAGGCCGACCGCGAGCGTCGCGAGCACCGCGCCGATCATCCGCTTCGAGCGCAGCGCGAGCCACAGGATCACCAGCACGACCACCAGCGTGGCGATGCCGTTGACGGCCGCGCCGTCCTGCACCGACGCGAACTCCTCGTCGGCGAGCGGCTGCTCGCCCGTCAGGCGCACGACGGCGCCGTAACGCTGGCCGAGGTCGAGCGTGCGCGCAACCTCGCGGATGGTCTGCGAGGTCTGCTCGCCCGCCTTCAGCGCCTGGTAGTCGACCATCGGCTGCACGGTCACGAATGCGCGCGCGGGCTGGCGCGCCGCGTCGGAATCGACCAGCGCGCGCCACGAGAACGCGGCGGGGCGGCCGGCCAGCACGTCGTCGACGGTGGCCGCGCTGCGCGACAGCAGCTTGGCCATCGACGGCAGCTTGACCTGCCCGGATTGCAGCGGCAGCCCGAGCGTCGTGGCCAGCGTGGTCGCGAGCCCGGTGATGCTCGGATCCTTCGCGAGCACGTTGATCAGCGGGCGCGCGCTGGCGAGCTGCGCCGTGGTGTCCGCGAGTTCGGACGTCGGCAGGAACAGCAGGCCGTTGCGCTCGAACAGCGGGCCGCCCGCCGGCTCGGACACCTGGCCGATCCTGCCGGCCTCGGTTTCCTTCGCGAGGCCGGCCGCGAGTGCATTGGCCGCGGCGCTCGCGAATTCGGGCGCGGGCGCCTCGACGACCGCGAGGATGGTCTGGCCCCGTTGTGGGAACGCGGTGTCCATCGCTGAACCGAGCGCGGACCACTCGGCGTCGGTCTCGATCAGCTTGCTGACGTCGGTGTTGATGCGGAAGTGATGAGCGACGTAGACGCCGCTTAGCGCGGCGATGACCAGCGACAGCACGACGACCCGGATGGGGCGGCGGACTGACCAGGCGACGAGTTGGACGAGCAGGGATGTCAGCATGGGGACGACTGGCTGGCGTGGAGGCACGGGCAAAACGGCAAGTATACCGGCGAGCCGGTTTCGGAGTGGCGCGGATCCGTCGGGCCCCGGGAGGCGGCCGCACGGGCGAGGCGGGGCGCCGGCGGGCCGGCATTCGTTCCCGGCGCGCGGCCAATGCGGGGCGCCCCCGCGCAATATCTCCGCCCGCCCATTAATTCCGGCTAATTGACCGCTGAGTGTTAAGAAAATGACTTAAGGCGTGGTCCTATTTTCAGCATGGAAATAGTCAAATTCGATCTGGCGGGCGATGGATCGAAAGATAATAAGTCAGTTGGAACTGTGATTTGCCGAACATAGCGTTCGGAGTCCTTATGCTAAATTGTGCATGACATTTACCACATTAAATGCGCGCGATTTACCACATTAAAGCGGGCCGCCGCTGGAACGGCGCGAGGTGAAATCGGGCAGACGTGGGGAGGCGCGGGCAGACGTGGGGAGGCGCAGCGGTGCGTATTGGATAGATCGGCATCGGAGTGATGGCGACAAGGGCAATCTCATGATGCAAGTTGCGTTTCTTTTTCCGGGGCAGGGGGCGTTCCATGCCGGGGCGAGCCGTGCGGTGGCGCAGGTCTGTCCATCCGCACGGCAGGCGCTGCTGGCGATCGACGCCGTGGCGGCGCGGCGGCTCGGCCGTCCGCTGCTCGACGCGCTGTGGGACGAGCGGTGCGGCGTCGAGCGCTTTCTCGCGGAGGCGCCCGACCTGCTGCAACTGGCCATCTACGCGGCGTCCGTGGCCCGCTTCGAGGCCCTGTGCGCACGCGGCGTCCGGCCGGACGTGATGATGGGGCATAGCTTCGGCGAGATCGCCGCACTCGTGTGCGGCGGCGCCTATACGGTCGAGCAAGGCGCCGAAATCGTCTGCGACCGGATCGCGTCGCTGCAGGCGGCCGCGCCGCGCGACGGCGTGATGGCCGCGGTCGCCGCGGCGCCGGAACGGGTGCGCGCGCATCTGGCCGCGCGCTTCCCGGGCGGCGACGCGGGCGTGCGGATCGCCGTCGAGAATCACGTGTCGCAGACCGTGGTCTCGGGGCCGCGCGACGCCGTCCAGGCATTCATTGCCTATTGCACGGCCGAGGGGGTCTCCGCGCAGCGGCTCAATTCGCCCTATGCGTTCCACCATTCCCATCTTGAAAATGCGCGGGGTGAATTCGGGAGACGACTGCGGGTATATATAAAAAATCCATTCAAGTACCGCATATATTCTCCGATACTCAATCGCTTCTATACGGATTCCGATGATCTGGCCGAATCCCTGGCCGGGCATTTTGTCATGCCGGTTTATTTTCGGGACGGCGTGGCCCATCTGAAAACGGCCGGCGTGCGCGTGTTTGTCGAATGCGGCGCGCTGAACGCGCTGAGCAGGATCGTCGTGCGCGTGGCGGGGCCGGGCGCGGTCCGGACCTTCGCGGGTGCGACGGGGGTGCATGAAGAGTTGGACGCAGTTGAGCGAGTTTGTGAATATTTTAAAGGGGAAAGGGCCATGAACGACGACATTCGCGCAAGCAACCTGAATCTGGAGTTCGACGAATTCTGGCGCCACAGCGGCCCGGGGATCGTGGACAAGATCAAGGACGAGCTGCAGCGTTTCTTCACCGCGCGCAGCCTGACGGCCGCGCCCGCGCCGCATCTGCCCGGCATCGGCGCCGGCGTGGCCTTGGCGCCGTCCGACGCGGTGCGTGCGGCGGTCATGTCGCCCACTCCCGTTCCCGTTCCCGTTCCCGTCTCCGTCGCGGCCGAGCCCACCCGCCTCGTGCCGCGCGACCAGCTGTTCGCCGAACTGGTCGCGATCTACGCGGAAGCAATGGAGTACCCGACCGAAGTGTTCAGCGAAACCGTCGAGCTGGAGGCGGAATTGGGGATCGACTCCGTCAAGCAGACCGAGATCATCCAGCGGATCAGCGGCCGCTATGGGCTGCCGCCGCTGCCCGCCAATTTCCGCACCGGCGACTTCAAGGCGATGGGGCAGATCGTCGATTTCGTCTACGAGCATCAGGGCACGGCGGCGCTCGTCGCGGGTTGAGCACGTGCCGATAGAGCACGGCGAGTAGAGAAGACGATCGAATTTGTCTATCGGTCAGGTTCGAATGTTTGGGTATCCTAAGGTCTGCGATTTATGTCGAACGCCTATTTGAAAGGGAAGCGGGTTCTGGTCACGGGCGGCGCGAAGAACGTCGGCAAGGCGATCTGCCGGCGCTTCGCGGAAGCCGGAGCCGATGTCATCGTCAATTTCTTTCATTCGCTGGATGCGTCCAGGCAAACCGTGGAAGAGCTGCGCGCGCTGGGCGTGACGGTCGACGTGATGCGCGCGTCGGTGGCGCAGCCCGCGCAGGTCGATCGGATGTTCGACGAAATCGAGGCGAAGTATGGGCGGCTCGACATTCTCGTCAACAACGCGGCGTCCGGCGCGCTGCTCGGCGTGGACGACATCGCGGCCGAGCACTTCGACCGCGCGCTCGACACCAACCTGAAGGGCGCGTTCTGGTGCGCGCGGCGCGCGGCGCGGCTGATGGCGCGCGCGGGCGGCGGGGCGATCGTCAATGTGTCGTCGGTCGGGTCGACGCTCGTGCCCGCGAACTACCTGGTGGTCGGCACCGCGAAGGCGGCGCTCGAATCGCTGACGCGCTATCTCGCGGTCGAGTATGCGGAACTCGGCATCCGGGTGAACGGCGCGTCGTCGACGCTGATCGACGGCGATGTTGCCGCGCAGTTCCCGGATCCGGACAACACGAAGCGGTCGAGCATCGCCGCGACGCCGCTTGGCCGGCTCGCGACCGCCGAGGATCTCGCCGACGTCGTGCTGTTCCTCGCGTCCGACGCCGCGCGCTGGGTCACGGGGCAGGTCGTGGTGGCCGATGGCGGGCTGTCGCTGTGCAGCGAGGGCTTGTCGCCGCGGCGCGAATGGACGAAGGCGGCGGCCGGGTCCGGCGCGAACGTGCACCGGGCGAATGGGTCTTCGGCTGCTTCGGCTGCTTCGGCTGCTTCGGCTGCTTCGGCTGCTTCGGCTGCTTCGGCTGCTTCGGCAACCCAGGCAACCCAGGCAACCCAGGCAACCCAGGCAACCCAGGCAACCCGGGCCGAGCCCGTCATCGCGGGCAATCCGCCGCCCGCCGCGAATGCCGCCGCGCCCTCTCCGGGCGTCGCCGTGCCCGCCGCACACGACACCCCAGACGACGGCGACGCGATCGCCGTCGTCGGCATGGGGCTCGCGCTGCCCGGCGCCAACGATCCGCAAGCCTTCTGGCAGGCGCTGCTCGACGGCCCCGAACTGTTCGGCAACGTGCCGCCCGATCGTTGGGACTACCGGTCGTTCTATTCGCCCGATCCGGCGGCGGAGGACAAGAGCTATCAATCCCGTTCGGTGTTCATCGAGCGCTTCGCGCCGGAAGCGGCGCTGCGCGCGGAACTCGACGCGGGCGCCGCGCCGCGCGAACTGACCACGCTGTGGCTGCGCCACGCGCTGCGCCAGGCGCTCGCGGGCGTGCGGATCCGCGTCGGCGACCGCGCGTCGTTCGTGGTCGGCTATACGGCGGACGGCAGCCAGCATCTGGAAGAAGGCATGGTGCTGGCAGGCTTGCGCGAGCGCCTGCGCGCGGTGCTGGACGACGAGGATGCGACGCCGGCCGAGCGTGCGGACCTCGCCGCGCGGATCGACGCGGTGCTGCGCACGCGCTACGCGCGCGGCGCCGGCGAGCTGGCCGAATTCTTCCCGCACCGGGTCGGCGCGAACGCGATGCGCGGCGTGCTGCCCGACGATGCGGAATACATGATGGTCGACACCGCGTGTTCGTCGTCGCTGTATTCGGTGGACCTCGGCATCAAGGGCCTGTTGCTCGGCAAGCACGACGTGGTCGCCTGCGGCGGCGCGTTCGCGCTCGCGCCGCGCGGCTCGATCCTGTTCTCGAAGCTGCACGGTCTGTCGCGCAGCGGCGAAGTGCGGCCGCTCGACGCCGCCTGCGACGGCGTGCTGTTCGCCGACGGCGCGGGCGTCGTGATCCTCAAGCGGCTCAAGCGCGCGCTCGCCGACGGCGATCGCGTGCTGGGCGTGCTGAAGGGCTTCGGTTCGTCGTCCGACGGCAAGGGCAAGGCCATCTACGCGCCGAATTCGGCCGGCCAGAGCATCGCGATCCGCCGCGCGTACGAGCCGGCCGAGGCCGGTCGGGATCTGCCCGATTGGGTCGTCGCGCATGCGACCGGCACGCCCGCCGGCGATCTCGCCGAATTCCAGAGCCTGCGCGAGATGATCCGGCGCGATCGCCCGGTGCAGGTCACGTCGAACAAGTCGCTGGTCGGCCATACCGGCTGGGCGGCGGGCGTGGTGTCGCTGATCCAGGTGCTGCTCGCGCTCGAACACGGCCGGATTCCGCCGCAACACCGCTTCAGCGCGCCGCCGCGCGAGTTCGAACTGGAGACGAGCGGCTTCACGATTCCGCGCGCGCCCGTCGACTGGCCGCCGCGCGCGGACAGCCCGCGCGTCGCGGCCGTGTCGGGCTTCGGCTTCGGCGGCACCAACGGCCACCTGATCGTCAGCGAATACCGGCCTGACCTGCCGATGGCCGTGCGCGCCGCGCCGGCGCGGCGCGAACCGCTCGCGATCGTCGCGTGGTCAGCCAAGTTCCCGGGCCTCGACGACGACGCGGCGGTCACGCGCTGGCTCGCGGGCGAGGGCCCCGCGCCGCGCGCGAGCTTCGGCCTCAGCTATCCGCTGCCCGGTTTCGACCGGGTGCGGATGCCGCCCGCCGTGCTGCGCGCGCTGGACCGCTGTCAGCTGATGGCGCTCGATGCGGCGCATGAGCTGCGCGAGCGGGTCGCGGCTTTCTGGCGCGACCATGCGGATACGATCGGCATCGTGATGGGCCACATGGGCCCGACCCGCAATGCGGCGCTCTATGCGAGCCGCTGCTATCTCGACGACATCGCGACCGCACTGCGCGCCGATCCGCGCACGGCGGCGCAGCCGAGGCTCGACGCGCTGCTCGGGCGGCTCGCCGACGCGACCCGCGCGCTCGTGCCGCCCACCACCGAGAACGCGTTCCCCGGCATGATGCCGAACGTGATCCCGGCGCGCGTCGCGAACTATCACGACCTGCACGGGATGAACATGACGGTCGACGCCGGCCATGCGTCGACGCTCGCCGCATTCGAGGTGGCCGCGCGCGTGCTGCGCAGCGGCGAACTCGACATGGTGCTGGTCGGCGGGATCAACGGCAATTCGGCGGAGGAGGTGCAGCCCGCATTCGATCGGCCGCTGGCCGAGGGCGTCGTGCTGTTCGCCGTGACGACCGGGGCGCGGGCCGAAGCAGCCGGGCTGCCGGTGCTCGCGTGGGTCGACAGCGAGACGTCCGCCGGGGTCGGTGCCCGGCCCGCGCTGCGCGACGCCGACGGGCGCACCGTCACGTATGCGGGCGCGGAGGCGGCGCTTGCGATCCTGCGCGCGCTGGTCGGCACGGAGCCGGCCGCGTCGGTGTCGTTCGGCAACGACGGCGACCGGACCCGGTTCGGCGTGCGGCTCGACCGGCACGCGCCGCCAGCCGCGGGCTTCGCGTCGGCCGCGCGTGCCGATGCGTCGACGTCTTTCGCGCCGCCGACCGTCAAGCCCACCCCGACTCCGCCGCTGCCTGCCGGCGTCGAACCGGCGCGCAGCCCGCTGCCCGCCGCGCTGCGCGCGACGGCGGTCGCGGCCGACGGCGAGCCGCTCGGCGTGACGCGCTATCGGATCGATCTGTGCGATGCGCCGTGGCACGCGGGCGCGGGCCCGATCGCCTTCCTGCCGCCCGCCTGCGTGGTCGTCACCGACGCCCCCGAGCTGCTCGACGGCCTGCCGATGCCCGCGGACCTGGTTGTGCTGTCGACGCGTCCCGGCTCGCTGCCGGGCGTGCGGCTGTACGTCGTCGCGCCGCGCGACGAGCGCGCCCTGGCGGGCCTGCTGCCCGCCGGCGCGCGCCACGTGCGCGTGCTGTCGTCGCTGGGGGCGAGCCGACTGCCGGCCGGCCGGGCGGCCCCGCCCGCGCCGGAGCGGCTCGCCTTGCACGATCTCGCGTTCCTCGCGCTCAAGCAGTGCTACGACGACGTCGCCGCGGAAGGGTCGTGTCTCGCGCTGCTGCTCGATGCGACGACCGAGGGCGTGCTGCATCCCGATGCGGGGATGTTCTCCGGGCTCGTGAAGGCGCTCGCGATCGAGCTGCCGAATGCGCGCGCGCTGGCCGTGTTCACCGATCGCGGCGATCCGCGCGGCGCGATCGCGCAGGCGGAGCACGAGAGCGGCGCGCGTCAGCTGCTGCCGGTGGTCGTGCTCGACGGCGCGCGCCGCCTGACACCGCGCGTGACCGAGGAGGCCGGCGCGCTGCCGGCCGACGGCCTCGCCCGGCTCGGCCCCGATTCGGTGGTGGTCGCGGTCGGCGGGGCGCGCGGGATCACGGCCGAACTGATGAAGGCGGTCGCCCAGCACTTTCGGCCCACGCTGTACCTGATCGGCAGCAGCGCGCTCGACGCCTACGGGCCCGACGTGTTCGCGGGCAGCGACGAGGCGTTCGCGCGCCGTCGTCCCGACTACATCCGCGAACAGAAGGCGCGCCATCCGTCGCTGCCGCTGCCCGTCATCATCAAGGCGTTCGAGCGCCAGGTGGAGGCCCGCGCCGCGCGTCGCAATCTCGACGTGATGAAGTCCTACTGCGGGCCGCACAAGGTGCGCTACCTGCGCGCCGACGTGCTCGACGCGGACAGCGTGCGCGCGGCCGTGCAGCGGATCGTCGCGGGCGGGCAGCCGGTGGATCTCGTCGTCAACGCGGCGGGGCTCAACCGCTCCGCCTCGGTGCAGGTCAAGTCGTTCGACGATTTCGTCGCGGTCCGCGACATCAAGATCCGCGGCTACTGGAACCTGCGCGACGCGTTCGCCGATGCGCCGCCGCGCGCCTGGTGCAATTTCGGCTCGTTCATCGGGCTGACCGGGCAGGCGGGCGAAACCGACTACGCGGCCGGCAACGATTTCCTGAACACGCAGGCGAGCGACCGGCATGCGCGGCTCGGCCAGGATGAATTCACGATCGGCTGGACCCTGTGGCGCTCGGTCGGCCTGGGCGCGAATCCGGTCACGCGCGCGTTCCTCGAGAAAAGCGGCCTGTTCACGAGCATGCGGACAGCGGAGGGCATCCATCACTTCCTGCGCGAGATCAACCTCGCCGGGCGTGCGCCGAATTCGGTGCACCTCGGCGCGGCCGAGCGGCGCGCGATCGACGCGCATCTGCCCGCGTTCTTCGAGCCGAACGCGCCCGCCCACGCGCAGCCGGGCCGGCACGATTTCTACCTGGGCCGCGAAGTGGCGCGCAGCGACGACAGCGTGACCTTCGAACGGATCTTCGACCTGCGGACCGACGCCTATCTGCAGCACCATGTCGTCAACCGCTTCGCGACGCTGCCCGGCACCTTCGTGCCGGAGCTGGCCGCCGAGGCCGCGCTGCGGCTCGCGCCGGGATTGCACGTGGTGGGCTTCCGCAACGCGTCGTTCCGGCACTTCCTGCGCGTCTACGACACCACGCGGCCGAGCGCGAAGCGGATTCACGCGCGGCTCGCGGGCCGCGACGGCGATGCGCTCGTGGTGGCGGTGCGGATCACGGGCGACGTGCTCGCGCCGACCGGCCAGGTGCTCGTGCGCGACAAGCTGCACTTCGAGATCGACGCGCTGCTCGCGCCGCACCATGCGCGTGCGCCGCTGTGGCCCGCGCAGGCCGACGACGCGTGGCAGCCGGTGCCCGATCCCTATCACTTCGCTGCGGCGCCCGTGCGGCTCAGCGGGCCGTTCGTGTCGACCACTGACACGGGCGTCGGCGCGGCGGGCAAGACCGCGCGCTACCAGCTGAACGTGGCGCCCGACGATCCGGTGTTCTCGCGCTTCGCGATCCCGAGCATCCTGCTCGACGGGCTCGCGCGCGTCGCGGTGCTGAACCCGGTCGGCGGCGACTACATTCCGCTCGCCGCGCCGGTGTCGATCGGCCGCATCGATCTGTACGAGGACGGCAACGACATCGAGCTGGCGCACCGCTACGCGCGCATCGACCTGTCGGCGACGCCGCGCGAGTTCGCGCTGGAGGGCGGCCACGGCGGCAATCGCTTCGTGGCGGCGCGTCCCGACGGCCGGATGCTGATGCAGATGCAGGACGTGACGGGCGTCGTGATCGGCTACGTGCACCGCGTGACGGGCATCTACGCGACCCGCGCCGAAGTCGAGGCGGTGGTGGCGGCGGCGGCCGAGCGGGTCGTCGCATGAGCCGGCCGCGCCTCGCCCCCGGTCCGCGCGGCAGCCTGTTGATGGGCAATCTGGCCGAGTACAAGCACAACCCGATCACGATGCTGCTGCGGCTGCAGCAGCAGTACGGCGATGTCGTGCGCAACCGGCTCGGGCCGTTCCTCACGCATGCGCTCGCGCATCCCGAGCACGTGCAGCACGTGCTGCAGGACAATCACCGCAACTACGTGCGCGGCCGCTTCTACGACAACTTCAAGCTGTTCTTCGGCGACGGCCTGCTGACGACCGACGGCGAGTTCTGGCGCCGCCACCGGCGCGCGGTGCAGCCGTTGTTCCACAAGAAGCAGGTGGAGGCGCACGCGGCGGCGGTCGGCGATGCGGCGCTCGCGCTCGCGAACCGCTGGAGCGCGCTGCCGCCCGGCGAATCGGTCGACGTGGTCGAGGACATGATGCACCTGAGCCTGCGCATGCTCGGCCTCATGGTGTTCAACACCGACATCTCGACGCACGCGGAGCAGGTGGGGCCGGCGGTGCGCTTCGGCATCCAGGCGATGATGCCGCAGGGCAACCTGAACGACTTCATTCCGCGTTGGGCGCCGACGCGGTTCAATCGCCGCATCGCGCTCGCGCGGCGCGGCATCGATTCGATCGTCGCGCGCATCATCGCCGATCATCGCGAGGCGCGCTGCGAGGCGAGCGACGTGATCTCGCTGCTGCTCAACGCGCGCGACCCGGACACCGACGTGCCGTTCACGCAGCAGGAGGTGCACGACGAGGTGATGACGGTGTTCCTCGCCGGCCACGAGACGACGGGCACCGGTCTCGCCTGGGCGCTGTACGCGCTCGCGCAGCATCCGGCCGTGCTGCGCAATCTGCGCGACGAGCTGGATGCGCGGCTCGGCGGCCGCGCGCCCGGTGCGCAGGACTTCGAGCAGCTGCCGTACCTGTCGCAGGTGGTCGACGAGGTGCTGCGCGTCTATCCGCCGATCTGGGGCTTCACGCGCGACCTCGTCGACGACGACGAGATCGGCGGCTATCACATCCCGGCGGGCTCGTCGGTGTTCATGTCGCCGTACGTCACGCATCGGCATCCGGCCTTCTGGCGCAATCCCGACGCGTTCGATCCGGACAATTTCGCGAGCGGCGCGACGACCCGCCACAAGTACGTGTACTTCCCGTTCGGCGGCGGCATGCGCAAATGCATCGGGTTCCAGACCGCGCTGCTGCAGATGCGGGTGCTGGTCGCGGTGGTCGCGCAGCATTTCGATCTCAATGCGCTGCCCGGCCATCCGATCGAGCTAGGCGCGATGATTTCGCTGCGGCCCGTGCACGGCATCCGGCTCATCGTGAAGCCGCGCGAGCGGCGGCGCAGCCATCTCGAACAGGCGCGCGAGCAGGCGCTCGCGCGCGCCGCGCGGCCCGACGCCGGGTCGCCGGCGGACCGTGCCCGGCCCGCCGATCCGGCCGCCGCGCCGCCGCTGCCGGCGCCGCCGTCCGCGCCGCGCCCCGCGACCGTGCCGGCGTGGCGCTACACCTGGCAGCCGGCGCCCGTCGAGCTGCCCCCCGAAAGCCCGTCGCCGCGCCTGAGCGGGCGGCGGATCGCGATCGTCAACGGGCGCGCCAGCACGGTCGAGCGGGTCGCGGCGGCGCTCGCGCGCACCTGCGCGAAGGTCACGGTGTTCGCGCCCGAGCACGGCGTTGATCCGGCCGCCGCCGCCAAGGTGCTGGTCCACGCGGCCGGGCCGTTCGACGGGATCGTCGACCTGGGCGTCGAGGCGCCGTTCGCGCTCGACGCGGCCGACGCCTGGGAAGCGCCGATGCGGCGCAGCGTCGCGCTGCTGCAGGCCTGCTACGCGGACTGGGCGGCCGAGGAGGACACCGAGCGCTTGTTCTATCTCGCCGTCACCTGGATCGACGGCCTGATGGGCTACGGCGACGGCGGCGCGCAGCCGCTCGGCGGCTTGTGGGCCGGCCTCGCGAAAACGCTGCCGCAGGAGCTGCCGAACTGCAACGTGCGGGTGCTCGATGTGTCCGCCGACGAGATCCGCCGGGCCGACCAGCTGATCGCGCGCGAGCTGTATCGCTGGGGGCTGTACGAGATCGGCTATCAGCAGGGCCGGCGCTACACGCTGCAGGCGCGGCGTCATGAGCTGCCGCCGCTCGCGGTCGATACCGGGCCCGCGCTGGGGCCGGGCGACGTCGTGCTGTTCTCGGGCGGCGCGCGCGGCATCGGTTTGCTGTGCGCGCGGGCGCTGGCCTCCCAGACAGGCTGCACGGTGGTCGTCACGGGCCGCGAGCCGCTGGCCGACGGCAGCGAGGCGTGGCTCGCGCTCGACGACGACGCGTTCCGCCGCTACAGCCACGATCAATTGCGGCAGGCGACGCCCGAGCAGCCGCCGAAGGTGATCCGCGATCGCCTGTTGGGCCTGAAGCGTCGCCGCGAGCTGAAGGCGGCGCTCGACGACGCGGCCGCGCGCGACCTGCCGCTGCGCTACCGGGTCTGCGACGTCACCGATCGCGGCGCGGTGCGCGCGCTGTTCGACGAATTCGGCGAGGCGCTGCGCATGGTGATCCACAACGCGGGCGTCGACCAGCCGGTGCGGCTCGCGCAGAAGCGGGCGGACGACTTCGTGCAGATCGTGCGCACCAAGGTGCTCGGCTTCGCGAACCTGTGCGAGGCGGTGCGCCAGCGGCCGCGCATCACGCAGTTCTGCAACGTCGGATCGCTGACGGGCCGCTGGGGCGGCATGACGGGCGAAACCGACTACGCGGCGGCGAACGAGGCGCTCGCGCGTCTCGGGATGTGGGCGCGCCATCGCGCGCTGCCGCCCGCATGCAGCGTGAAGACGCTGGTCTGGCCGACCTGGGAGGGCGTCGGAATGATCACGAACTTCGCGGTCACGCAGCGCTACATCACGCCGATGAGCGTCGACGAAGGCGTGCGCCACTGGCTGCGCGAGCTGGCGGCGCCGGACAGCGGCGAGGTGATGTTCATGGGCGCGGTCGGCCGCGCGCCGACGCCGCTCCAGATCAAGGGCTTCCCGGTCATCCGCGAGCTGCCGAATCTCGCCGAGCTGGTCGCGCGTCATCACCACGCGGGCGAGCCGCTGCGGTTCCGGCCGTCGAAGCGCTTCGAAACCCGCTACACGCTCGATCCGGCCGTCGTGCCCTATGCGAACGCGTTCCGGCTCGGCGGCCGCGTCGCGCTGCCCGCGTCGCTGCTGCTCGAACACGCGTGCGCGCTGGCCGACTGGGTGATGCCGCCGACGGGCGAGGCCCGTTTCCTCGGCGAGCTGGCCGACGTCGTGCTGCATCTCGACGCGCTGCCGATCGCGGCGGGGCTGGGGCAGTCCGTCACGCTGCGCAGCGCGGCGGTGGGCTACCTGATCGGCGACGTGTGGCGCGTCGACGTGCGGTGCGGCGATGCGGATACGCAGGCTGAGCTGCTGAGCGCGACGCTCGTCTACCGGCTGCAGCCGGAACAGGTCGGCGCGGTGCTCGCGCGGCCGCTCGCCGGTCCGCCCGCGCCGCTGCGCGCGGCGGACCCGCCGCTCGCGGCGTGGAACGGCGAACTGCTGCCGCCCGGCGAGTGGCACGCGCCGGGCGACGCGGCGGCGGGCATCGCCCGGCTCGGCCGCGTGCCGGCCGCCGAGCCGGGCGCGCTGTGGAACGGCCCGGTGACGCCGGCGCTGCGCCTGCCGGTGAACCATCTCGAACAGATCCTGCGCGCGCTGCTGGCGGATTGGCAGGCGCTCGCCGTGGAGCCGCCGTCGTGCTGGCGGATCGGCGCGCTGAAGCTCGCGCCGCTGCCCGCCGCGTCGGCCGACACGGTGGTCGAGTACACGACGGGCCGCTTCGCGGTGCTCGACGCGCGCGGCTACATGCTGCTGCGGCTGGACGACAGCCGCGTCGACGCCGCGACGGCGTGCGCGGACGGCGAGCTGGCCGCGCCGTTGCGCGCCTGAGCGCCGCGCGCCGCATCAAGGAACCCAGGGCAACCATGACGAACCGCGACTACAGCAAGCGTTACTGCATCATCGGCGCCGGGGCCGCCGGCATCACGACGGCCAAGAACCTGCGCGAGCAGGGGATCGAGTTCGACCTGATCGAACGCGAGGACGAGATCGGCGGCACCTGGTACTACGGCAAGCCGTGCAGCGCGATCTACCGCTCGGTGCACATGATCAGCTCGCGCGCGTTCTCCGAGTACACCGACTATCCGATGCCGGCCGACTACCCGACCTATGCGCGCGGCGATCAGGCGCTCGCCTACCTGCGCGATTACGCACGGCGCTTCGGCGTGTACGAGCACGTGGAATTCAATCGCACGGTGCTGGAGATCGCGCCGGCCGCGGACGGCGTGCTGTGGCGCGTCGAACTCGATCGCCGCGAGGTGCGCGAATACCGCGGCGTGGTCGTCTGCAACGGCCATCTGTGCAAGCCGCAGGTGCCGGATTTTCCGGGCCGGTTCGACGGCCTGCAACTGCATTCGGCGCAATACAAGACCCCCGAGGTGTTCAAAGGACCGGCGGGTGCTGGTGGTCGGCGCGGGCAATTCGGGCTGCGACATCGCGGTCGAGGCCGTGCACCACGCGAAGGCGGTGTACCACAGCACGCGGCGCGGCTATTTCTACTGGCCGAAGTTCCTGTTCGGCATCCCGGCCGACCGCTGGGCCGAGTGGCCGCTCAAGCTGCGCATGCCGCTGTGGGCGCGGCGCTTCTTCGGCGAGCGGCTGCTGCGCCTGACGACGGCCGGCCAGCCCGAGGAATACGGCCTGCCGAAGCCGGACCACAAGCTGTTCGAATCGCACTTCATCATCAACTCGACGCTGTTCTACCACCTAGGACATGGCGACCTGGTCGCGAAGCCCGATGTCCGCGAGCTGAAGGGCGACCGCGTGGCGTTCGCCGACGGCAGCGAGGCGCAGGTCGACGTGATCGTCTACGCGACCGGCTTCCAGCTGAGCTTTCCGTTCCTCGACGCGTCGTACCTGACGTGGGACAAGATGCAGCCGCACTTGTACCTGAACATCTTCGACGCCGCGCATCCGAACCTGTTCTTCATCGGCCTGTTCCAGACCTCGACCGGCAACTGGCCGCTGATGGACTATCAGGCCCAGCTCGTCGCGCGCTATCTGGCCGCGCGCGAGGCCGCGCCGGCGCGTGCGCGCCGCATCGACCGGCTGGTCGCGCGCGGCCGCGCCGACTCGACCGGCGGGATCCAGTTCAGCGACACGCAGCGGCATGTGATCGAACTCGAGCATTTCACGTACCGGCGCGCGCTCAAGCGGCTGATCCGCGCGCTGCCCGCGCGGCGCGCGGCCGACGTCGCGCGTCCGGCGGCCGCGCAGGGCGCGCGGGCGCGGGAGGCGTGATGAGCGCGGCGATCGTCTCCGTCGAACATGTCAGCAAGACCTACCTGATGGACAGCGTGGAGGTCGTCGGGCTCGCGGACGTGTCGGTGCGGCTCGACACGAACCGCTTCACGGTGCTGAGCGGGCCGTCCGGCAGCGGCAAGACCACGCTGCTCAATCTGATCGGCTGCATCGACCGGCCCGATCGCGGCCGCGTGACGGTGGACGGCCAGGATACGGCCGAGCTGTCGGACAACGCGCTGTCGGATTTCCGCGCACGCCGCGTCGGCCATATTTTCCAATCGTTCAATCTGCTGCCGGTGCTGTCGGCCTACGAGAACGTCGAATATCCGCTGCTGATGGCGCGGCGGCCCGCGCGCGAACGCGCCCGGCGCGTGTCCGAACTGCTCGACGCGGTAGGCCTGGGCGGCAAGGGCGCGCACCGGCCGAGCCAGCTGTCGGGCGGACAGCGGCAGCGCGTCGCGATTGCGCGCGCGCTCGCGGCCGGCCCCGCGCTCGTGCTCGCCGACGAACCGACCGCGAACCTCGACAGCGTGACCGGCCAGGCCATCATCGCGCTGATGCGTCGCATGCAGCGCGACAGCGGCGTGTCGTTCATCGTGTCGTCGCACGATCCGCAGGTGCTCGACGCGGCCGACGCCATCGTGCAGATCCGCGACGGCCGGATCATCGGCGAGCGTCGCATGACCGAGGAGGCGCAACGCTGATGCATACCTTCATGTTGGCGCTGCGCAACCTGCAGCGGAACCGGCGGCGCTCGATCACGACGCTGCTCGCGATGATCGTCGGGGTGTGCGCGATCCTGCTGTTCGGCGGCTTCAGCAAGGACATCACGCTCGGGCTGCAAACCGATTTCGTGCGGCGCAGCGGTCACCTGCAAATCCAGCGGCACGGCTATTTCCAGTACGGCAGCGGCAATTCGGTTGCCTATGGGATCCAGGACTATGCGCGGCTGGTCGCGCGCCTGCGCGACGATCGGGTGCTGAGCCCGATGATCGAGGTGCTCACGCCGACGCTGCAATTCGGCGGAATCGCCGGCAATTTCGCGGCGGGCGTCTCGCGCACGGTGCTCGCCCAGGGCGCGGTGGCCGCCGACCAGAGCCGCATGCAGACCTGGAACGAGTACGGCTTCCCGCTCGCGCCGAAGCCGTACGCGCTGGCCGGCACCGCGCCCGACGCGGCGGTGGTCGGACGGGGCGTGGCGCGCGTGCTGCGCATGTGCGGCCCGCTGCACGTGCCGGACTGCGGCGACGCCGCCGACGCGGCCGCGCAGCCGGCGGCGCGCGCGGCGAGCGCGAGCGCGGCCGATGCGCCCGCCGACGTGCTCGCGCTCGCCGCCGACGAGGCGGCGGCGCAGCCCGCGCGCGCGGGCGCGCCCCACCTCGAGGTGCTGGCCGCGAATGCCTACGGCGCGCCGAACGTCGGCGGCTTCACGGTGGTGAAAGCCGAGCAGCAGGGCGTGAAGGAACTCGACGACGTGTATCTGGCGCTGCACCTGGACCGCGCGCAGCGGCTCGTCTACGGCGGCGATACGCCGCGCGTGACGGCGATCGAACTGCAGCTGCGCCACAGCGCGCAGCTGCCGGCCGCGCGCGAGCGGATCGAACAACTGCTGGGCGGCCGCTTCGAGGGGCAGCCGCTCGACCTGCTCGACTTCGCGGCGCTCAATCCGTTCTACGGCCAGACCAACCGCATGTTCTCGATGATCTTCGGGTTCGTGTTCGTGCTGATCGGCGCGATCGTGCTGTTCGTGATCAGCAACACGATGAGCACCGCGATTCTCGAACGCACCGTCGAGATCGGCACCTTGCGCGCGATGGGCGTGCGGCGCGGCGGGATCCAGGCGCTGTTCGTTTGCGAGGGCGCGCTGCTCGGCGTGGTGGGCGCGTCGCTCGGCGTGCTGGCGGCGCTGGCGCTCGCGTCCGCGATCAACCACAGCGGGCTTGCCTGGACCCCGCCCGCGCGCATCGATTCGGTCGCGCTCACGGTGCGGGTGTGGGGCGAGTGGCGCCTGATCGCGCTGACCTTCGTCGGGCTCGCGTGCGTCGCGGGGCTGTCCGCGTGGCTGCCGGCGCGCCATGCGGCGCGGCTGTCGATCGTCGACGCGCTGCGCTATGTGTGAGGACATTCGGATGAATACAACTGGGAGGTGGCGCGTGCGTCGGATGCTGGTGACGGGATGGATCGGCCTGTGCATGGCGGTGGGCGGCGCGTACGCGCAGACGCCGCCCGATCCGCAGAAGCTGCTGGCGGCGAGCGATGCGATCCGCACGCCGACCCGCTCGTTCGTGCTGACCGCATCGCTGACCGAGTACCGGGGCGGCAAGCAGGTCGACGGCAACACGCTGTCGATCTATTCGAAGCCGGACGCGCCGGGCGGCGCGTTCCGCACACTGGTGCGCTTTGTCGCGCCCGCGCGCGACACCGGCAAGCTGATGCTGAAGAACGGCAACGATCTGTGGTTCTACGACCCGGCCAACCAGGCGAGCATCCGCATCTCGCCGGACCAGCGCCTGCTCGGCCAGGCCGCGAACGGCGACGTGGTGACGGTCAATCTCGCGCACGACTACCAGGCCGAGCTGAAGGGCGAGGAAGACGTGACCGACGGCGATCGCCAGCCGCGTCATACGTACAAGCTGTCGCTGTCCGGCAAGGCGGCGGGCCTCACCTACCATCGCATCGAGATGTGGCTCGACGCGACCAGCAGCCGGCCCGTGAAGGCGAAGTTCTATTCGGAGAGCGAGCGGCTGCTGAAGACCGCCTACTACCGGCGCTACACGATGGAACTGGGCGTCGAGAGGCCGACCGAGACCGTCATCATCGACGGGCTCGACACGGCCTGGGTCACGGTGATGCGCTTTTCCGGCTACCAGTGGCAGGACATCCCGGATGCCTGGCTGCAGCGCGACTACCTGCCCCGCTTCCAGGCGCAATGAGGGTGGAGCGGGGCGGGTGGCGAAATGGCTCGCTCGCGTTGGCCGTTGCGTGGGCGTTGGCGTTGGCGCTGCCGGGTGGCGCGCGCGCGGCCGGGACGGACGATCCGGCCGCGGCCGCGCTCGACCTCGCCGACGCGACGCCCGTCACAGCGCCTGAAACCGCGCGTCCGTGGAAGTTCAGCGTGCAGGATGCAGTGCGCTACAGCGACTATCGCGACGCGGGCGCGTCGTGGCGCAACCAGCTGTCGCTCGAATTCCAGCTCGATCAGGCGCTGACGCCGTCATTCGCCGCGCATTTCTCGATGCGCTTCGACCGTTTCGATCCGTTGTCGACGGATGCGGCGTCGCATCGCGACGTGATGCTGGTGAAGGAAGCTTATGCGAGCTGGCGCGCGTCGCCGTACCTGATGATCGATGCGGGCCGGATCAACGAACGGGTCGGCGCGGCACTCGGCTACAACCCGACGGATTTCTTCAAGGCGGGCGCGGTCAGCCTCGACGTGCCGCCCGATCCCGACAGCCGGCATACCAACCGGCTCGGCACGGTCGCCGCGCGGGTGCAGCGGGTGTGGGACACCGGCTCGGTCGCGCTGATGCTGTCGCCGCGGCTCGCGAGCCGCAGCTTGCCCGGCGATCCGACGGCCGGCTCGGACCTGCAGCGCACCAACGGCGTCGATCGCTGGATGCTGGTCAGCAGCCAGCGCCTGAGCGATACGGTGCAGCCGCAGTGGGTGGTGTATGGTGAGAGCGGCCAATCGCCGCAATTCGGCCAGAATCTCAGCCTCCTGCTCGGCAACGCGGTGGTCGCGTATGGCGAGTGGGCGGGCGGCTACCGTCCGTCGCTGATCGGCCGCGCGACGGGCAGCAACGTCGACCGCGCGTTTCGAACGAGTTCGGCGTTCGGTGCGACCTGGACGCTGCCGATCGATCTGTCGCTGACGGCCGAGTTCCAGAGCAACAGCGGCGGCGCATCGGCGGGTGAATGGCGCGCGCTGCAGGCGGGCAATCCGCTCGCCTGGGGCGCGGCGGTGCGGACCTCGGTCGCCGCGCAGGAACTGCCGACCCGTCACGGGGTGTTCGCGATGGCGGTGTGGCGCAACGTCGGGGTCCGCCGGCTCGACCTGTCGGGCTTCGTGCAGGCCGATCTCGGCGCGGGGCGGCAATACTGGCTGGAATTGCGGCGGCGCTTCGACCGCTTCGACGTTGCCGTACAGTACCTGCGGCAGACCGGGCCGGCGTGGAGCCGCTTCGGTGCGATGCCGGAGTCGGGCAGCGTGCAGGTGCTGGGCATTTTTTATCGATAACGAAACGAAGGCTGACATTCCATGAGCAAACGCGCGCTGCAAGTCGCCACCGCGATCCTCGCGGCCGTTCCCACCATCACCGGCGTGCTGGGCATGCTGGGCGTCAACGATCCGCTCTATGCCTCGCTGGGCGTGCAGGTGCCCGCCGACGCGACGCTCGACAGCAACCTGCGCTTCTACGCCGGGGTGTGGCTGGGCCTCGGGCTCGCGGCTTTCTCGGTGATCCCCTCGATCGAACGGCAAGGCGCGTTGTTCCGTACCCTGTGGATCATGATCTTCATCGGCGGGATCGGCCGCCTGATCTCGCTCGCCGCGCTCGGGGCGCCGTTCCCGCCGTTCATCGGGTTCACCGCGCTCGAAATCCTCGGCGCGCCGCTGTTCATCGCGTGGCAGCGCAAGGTCGCGGCGGGCGCGGGCTGATCGCACGCCCTCGGAAGAGTCCGGTCGTCATTCAAACAATTGGCTCTACTGAGTAAGTAATCGATGTGTATTTGGCGGTAACAGAAATGGCAGGAAGTAATGAGTGAATGGGGTTTTACCGTGGCGCGCCCGTCGGCCGCCTTGATGCAGCGCGCGCTGGACGGCGAGGTACAGATCTGGCGTGCGCGTCTCGACGAGGCAGGCTCGTACCTGAAGCTCGACTGCCTGTCGATCAGCGAACGCGAGCGGGCGGCGCGGCTGCGGTGGCGCGCGCATCGCGAGCTGTTCATGTTTGCCCGAGGGATGCTGCGCGTGGTGCTCGGCGCGTATCTCGACGTCGATCCGGCGCGGCTCGTGTTCGACGTCGAGGCGGGCGGCAAGCCGGTGCTGTTCGGTCGCGAGCTGCAATTCAACGTGAGCCATGCGGCGGGCGGCGTGCTGCTGGCCATCGGCGGCCGGCAGCGGGTGGGCTGCGACCTGGAGTCGATGCAGCGTCGCATCGACCTCGACGCGCTCGCCGAGACCGCGCTGGTCGGTGCGGAGCGCGACGGTTTCGCCAGGATGCCGGCGGCGGCGCGCAAGGGCTGGCTGTTGCAGATGTGGACGCGCAAGGAGGCGGTGTTGAAGGCTCAGGGCATCGGTATTGCCCGCGATCGGCGCGAGCTGACGCTCGCGTGGCCGGTCGCGGCGACGCGCGGCGCGTGCGACGACCGGACGGGCCGCTGGACGGTCGCGGACATCGCGCTGGGACCGACCTGGCGGGCGGCGGTCGCGACCGAGCAGGCGGGTGCCGTGCTGCGGGGCTATTGCCTCGGCTGGTAAGCGCGGCGCAGGGAGGGCGGCGCGGCGCACGCGTCGGAATGCAACGCAATACGGACACCAAGAGGAAACCTGTCATCCATGTCGAAATTTTCCGGCGACCTGCCATTCCGACGCTGGGTCGCGCGCCGCTGCCGCGCCGTATTGGCCGCGGGCGCGACCGTACTCGCCGCGGCATCGTTCGCGCTCGCGCCCGTCGGCGGGGCGCGCGCGGCGCCGCCCGTCGACAACTACGCGGCGACCCGCTATCCGATCATCCTGGTGCACGGGCTCACCGGCACCGACGACTACCTCGGCGTGCTGCCTTACTGGTACGGCATGCAGCAGGATCTCGAACGGCACGGCGCGACGGTATATGTGGCCAACCTGTCCGGTTTCCAGAGCGACCTGGGGCCGAACGGACGCGGCGAGCAGCTGCTCGCGTACGTGAAGCGGGTGCTGGCGCTCACCGGCGCGTCGAAGGTCAATCTGATCGGCCATAGCCAGGGCGGGCTGACCGCGCGCTACGTCGCGACCGTCGCGCCTGCGCAGGTCGCCTCGGTCACGACCATCGCGACCCCGCATCGCGGCTCCCAATTCGCCGACTTCGTGCTGGCCGCGTTGCGGCTCGACCCGACCGGATTGTCGACGCCGGTATTCGGCGCGCTGCTGAACGTGTTCGGGATTCTGACCAGCAGCTCGCACAACACGAACCAGGATGCGATCGCGGCCCTGCGCGCGCTCAGTACGGACGACGCGACGGGCTTCAACCAGCTGTTGCCGAGCGCGGGGCTGGGGCGCGCGGGCGCCTGCGCGACCGGCGCGGGCAGCGAGAGCGTCGCGGGCAACCGCCACCTGCTGTATTCGTGGACGGGCAGCGCGTATCAACCGGTGTCGCTGCTCGGTCTCGTCACGGGCGCGGTCGACACGAGCGTGATCCCGCTCATCGATCCGGCCAACGTGCTCGACCCGTCGACCCTCGTGTTCCTGATGGCCGGCAACATCATGGCCTTGCAGCACGCGGGCCCGAACGACGGCTTCACGTCGGTGTGCAGCTCGCTGTACGGCACCGTGGTGTCGACCGGCTACAAGTGGAACCACTTCGATGCGATCAACCAGCTGCTCGGCGTGCGCGGCGCGTACGCGGCCGATCCCGTCGCGGTGATGCGGACCCATGCGAATCGCCTGAAACTGCAAGGCACTTGACGGACGGGCCCCACGCCGCTCCGGCCTGGGGCCATTGTGGACGAAGGAAGAACGTGACTTCGAGCAAGCGCGATCAGGCGGACCACCGCCGTGGGGGGCGCGGCGCCGCGCGGCTGCGGCCCGCGCGTGACATCTGGCCGATCCTGCTGATGGTGACGGTGCTGGTGTGTGTCGTGATCATCACCCTCGCGGTGGTGTCGTTTCTGCGGGTGTACATCGGCGGCGAGAGCGCCTGGTCGAAATCGCAGAAGGACGCCGTGATCTATTTGAGCCGCTATGCGGAAACCGGCGACCCCGAGGCCTACCGCCGCTACGAGACGGCGATCGGCAAGCCCTATCTGCTCGGGCTCGCGCGCGCCGCGCTGCAACGGGATCCGCCCGATCGCGGGGCCGCGCGCCGCGCGATCGTCGCGAGCGGCATCGAGCCGAGCGACGCGGCCGCGGCGGTCTGGCTGTTTCCCGCGCTGAGCTGGGTCACCAAGGTCGACTACGCGCTGCGCTGCTGGACCCAGGCCGATCTCGAACTGGCCGAGCTGGGCACGATCGCGCACGAACTGCGCGATCTCGTGCAGCGCGGCAACCTCGGCGATCCGCGCATCAGGCAGCTCGAATACCGGATCTGGGATATCAACGAGCGCGTGTCGGGGCTGCCCGATCACTTTTCCAGCTCGCTGAGCGCGGAATTCCGGTCGAGCGTCGCGCTGCTGCTCGCCTGCTATGTCGCGGCGTCGCTGTTCCTGATGTACCTGACGCTCGTGTGGGCGCGCCGGCTCGCGCTGCAGCGCCTGTCGATTCAGACCGCGCTCGAACGCAGCGAGGCGCGTGCGGAGGCGGCGCTGAGCGCGGTGGCCGAGGCGGTGATCACGATCAGCGTCGCGAAGCAGATCGACTCGATCAACAAGGCCGCCGAGCAGTTGCTCGGCCACGCGTCCGCCGACTGCGCGGGCGCGCCGATGGCGGCGATGCTGATGCTGCTCGACAGGGAGACGGGCGCGGTGATCGACGTGGTCGACGAGTACCGGCAGAACGGCACGCGCGAGCCGGTGCGGCGCAAGGCGCATCTGCTGCGCCGGGACAACGCGAAGATCGTCGTGCAGACGCTGATCTCCGAGATGGGCGACGACGCGCGCGGCCACGTCGGCTACGTGCTGATCCTGCGCAACATGACGAGGGAGCAGCAGTTCCTCGAAAGCCTCGCGTGGCAGGCGACGCACGATGTGTTGACGGGGCTCGTGAATCGCGTCGAGTTCGAGCGGCGGCTGGAAACGACGCTGTTCGAGCCGGCCCGCGACGGCGCGACGCTGCTGATGCTCGATCTCGATCGTTTCAAGGAAGTGAACGACACCTGCGGCCATGCGGCCGGCGATGCGATGCTGCGCGAAGTGACGCAGCGCTTTCGCAACTGCCTCGACGACGACGACGTGCTTGCGCGGCTCGGCGGCGACGAGTTCGGCGTGTTGCTGCCGGGCGGCGCGGGCGCGTGGCCGTCGAAGAACAAGGCCGAGCGCCTGCGCCGCAGCCTGGAGGATTTCGTGTTCAGCTGGGAGGGCGAGCGGTTCCGCGTGAGCGTCAGCATCGGCATGCTGGAGCTTGAGCGCGCGCCGCACAGCCTCGAAGAAGCGGTGAAGCTTGCCGACATCGCGTGCTACATCGCGAAGGAGCGCGGCCGCAACCGGATCCAGCTCGCGGACCCGAGCGACCTGCAGCAGGCGCGCCACGTCGGCGACGTGCAGTGGAGCCGGCGCATCAAGACCGCGCTCGAAGCGGACGGCTTCCGGCTGTACGTCCAGCCGATCGTCGGGACCGATGCGTCGGGCGCGGTGCCCGAGCGGGCGGAACTGCTGCTGCGCATGGTGGGCGACGCGGGGCATGACGTGTCGCCCGCGGCCTTCCTGCCGGCGGCCGAGCGATATGGATTGATGGGGCTCATCGATCGCTGGGTGATCCGCACCGTGTTCCGCAAGCTGGGCGCGCTCGCCGCGCGCGAGTATCGCGAATACAACGTGAACCTGTCGGGTGCGTCGATTTCCGACGAACGGTTTCTCGAATTCGTCGTGACGGAGTTGCTTGCGTCGGGGCTCGATCCGAAAGCGGTCTGCTTCGAGATCACCGAGACGATCGCGGTGAAGAATCTCGATCTCGCGTCGCGCTTCATCAACGAATTGCGCGCGGTGGGCTGCCGCTTCGCGCTCGACGATTTCGGTGCGGGGATGTCCTCGTTCCTGTACCTGCGCAACCTGCCGATCGATTACCTGAAGATCGACGGCGAGTTCGTGTCGAACATGCTGTCGGACCGGGTCAGCTACGGCGTCGTCAGCGCGATCAACGAAGTCGCGCACTCGATGCGCTGCGGCACGGTGGCCGAGCATGTGGAATCGGCGGCCGAACTGCGGGTGCTGCGCGAGCTGGGGATCGATTTCTACCAGGGTTACTACTTTGCGAAGCCGTCGCCGTGGCGCGAGGGCGGGTATTGACGTGAACACGTGAAGTCATACAAGGAGAGGAACGTGCACATTCCATTCGAAAGAGAGGGCGACCTGATGGATATCGCCAGCTATCCGCATTGGTTGGAGGACATGGTGGGCGAGGTGCGTGAGGCGCGCGACCGCGTGCGCTTCCACGAGGTGTTTACGTTGATGCGCGACGGCCGGCTCGGCGACGAGCAGGTGCGCGCGTTCTTCGTGAATGGCTGGCCGGTGGTCGAGCAGTTTCCGAAGTACATGTCGATGAACCTGTTGAAGGCGAACGGCGAGCAGTCGCCGGGCGAGGAGAAGGCGCGCCGCTATCTGATCCGCAATATCCGGGTCGAGCTGAACCATGTCGAGTACTGGGCGGATTGGGCGCAGGCGTGCGGCATCGAGCGGCGCGTGCTCAGCGACGGCGAGAGCCCGCCGGCGGCGCTCGCGTTGAGCCACTGGTGCTGGAAGAGCAGCAGCGTGGATTCGCTCGCGGCAAGCATCGCGGCGACCAATTACGCGATCGAGGGCGTGACGGGGGAATGGAGCGCGGATCTGTGCCGGTCGGAGGCGTACGAGCAACTGTTCGGCGCGGAGGTGCGCGGCCGCGCGATGCGCTGGCTGCGGCTGCATTCGAGCTATGACGACAAGCATCCGTGGGAGGCGCTGGATATCGTGGCGACGCTGCTTGGGCACGCGCCGAGCGCCGAGCAGGTGCGGGATGTCGCGGCAGGGGTGGAGCGGAGCTTCAGGTATTTCGAGATGAGCTTGGGCTGCTGTTTGGAGGGGTGAGGGGCTGGGTGGTTGAGTGGTTCTGGATGGGTGGCTTTTTGGGAGGTGCCGTCTCGAAAAGTATCCTTGCAAGGATGCGTTCCGCATGCGTTTCGATGGAAGCGTAGAAGGGGGGCGGAGTGCATCGCCGCGTATTCAGGCCGGATGACCGGCTGATCGATGGATGCGAGATCGCGGGGCCCATTTCCTGCATTTTTCCCGCGTTGGGTGGAATGGTTACTGCTGTTTGTGTGGTCGGCTTTAAGGATTGTTTGGATTTTCGTGACGACTCCGCCGCATAGCCATCCTAAGTTCACGCAGAATCTCGTTCATCGATTGCGATCGTTTGTACAATCCGGCATGTGGGCCGGACAGCAATTTCTGTCGGCGATTATCTTAAATAGAACGAAAGGTATGCCCGATGGATGCGCACCAGCTGATGCTGAGCATCAGGAGTGGCCTGATCCAGCAAGACCGACTGTTGCGGCTGGATACACCGCTGCCGGCGAACACGTTCGTTCCCAGGCGCGCGTTGGCGGTCTCGGCACTCGGTCGTGATTTCAGCTGGACCGTCGATGTCGTGTCCGGGGCGGGCGACGTCGAACTGAAGAAGCTGATCGCGCAGCCCGTCACCGCGTGGCTGCAGCAGGCCGACAAATCGTATCGCCCGTTCAACGGCTACGTGCACACGGCCCGCCGCCTGGGCGCGGACGGCGGCCTGACGAGCTATCAGCTGGTGTTCGCGTCGTGGCTGCACTTCCTGCGTTTCCGGCGCGACGAGCGCATCTGGCAGGACCGTCCCGCCGACGCGATCATTGCCGACGTCTTCAACGAACACCCCCAGGCCCGGGGGCACTTCCAGTTCGCGCTGTCGAAGCCGCTGCCGTCGCGTTCCTACTGCCGCCAAAGCGAAACCGACTGGAACTTCGTGCACCGCCTGCTCGAAGCGGAGGGCCTGTACGGCTTCTGGCGTCACGCCGACGACGGCAAGTCGCATACGTTCGTCATCACCGACACGCCGCAGTCGCTCGATGCGATGACGCCGGACACAATCCGCTTCCACCGCGCCGATCTCGGCAGCGAGCGCGACGCGCTCACGCAGTGGGCCGGCTCGCGCACGCTGCAAAGCACTGCGTTCGCGTCGCGCACGTTCGACTACAAGCAGCCGTCGACGCTGCACAACCCGAAAGGCACGTCGTTGCCGACCAAGGCGAACCAGGGCGAGCTGCCGGGGCAGACCGAGGTCTACGAATACACGGGTGCGTACACCTACGGCCCGCAGGCGAACGGCGACCGGCTGTCGGCGATCCGGCTCGAGGAATGGGAGTCGCGCGCGAAGCGTTTCCACGGCGTGGGCGGCGCGGCGCGGACGCGGGCCGCCGTTTCCATCTCGCCGGGCATCCGGAGCACGACCGCGACGCGGCCGAGCAGCGCGAGTTCGTGATCATCGGGATCACGCGCGTGATCGAGAACAACCTGCCGCTCGGCGGCGGGGAGACGAACTTCCCGCACAGCCTCGCGGGTGTGATCGCCGAGGCGCGCGACAGGCGCATCCGCCGCGGCGAGCGTGCCGCACGCGGGCGATGGCGCGCAAGGGTTCTACCACGTCGAGATCGAGGCGCAGCGCGCGTCGGTGCCGTACCGCAGCGCGTTCGAGCATGCGAAGCCCGAGATGCATCTGGAGACGGCGATCGTGGTGGGGCCGAAGGGCGAGGAGGTGATACCGACGACCTGAACCGTCACAAGGTGCAGTTCGTGGGACCGCCTGAACGCGGGCGACGAGCGCGCGTCGTGCTGGCTGCGCGCGGCGTTCTCGGACAGCGGTGCGGGCTACGGCGCGGTGCATCCGCTGCGGGTGGGCGAGGAGGTGATCGTCGACTATGTGGGCGGCGACTGCGATCGGCCGCTGATTACCGCGCGGGTTTATAACGGGCGGTGAAGCCGCAGTGGCATTCGAACGGGATCCTGTCGGGCTACCGCACGAAGGAATACGCGGGCAGCGGCTACAACCAGATGGTGTTCGACGATGCGACGGGCCAGAACCGCGCGCAGTTGTTCAGCAGCCAGGGCAATACGCACCTGCATCTGGGCTACCTGATCCAGCAGGACGGGAATGCGCGCGGGCCGTTCCTCGGGCAGGGCTTCGATCTGCGCACGGACGCCTACGGCGCGGTGCGGGCGGCGGCCTGTATGTGACGACCTATCCGAAATCGGCGGCGAGCCAGCCGTTCGACGCGAGCGACACGCATCGCCAGGGGCAACGCGCAGCAGCTGCTCGACGCGCTGTCGAACGCGAGCGCGACCCATCACGCGGAGAGTTTGAGCGAAGGGCGCGCGGCGCTGGGCGCGCTGAGCGACGTGACGCGCGACACGAAGCCGGGCGGCGCGACGGGCGGGCGCACGGCGGGCGGCGGGACGGGCTCGGCGGCGGCGTTCAAGGAGCCGGCGATGCTGTTCGGGAGCCCGGCGGGGATCGGTCTGTCGACGCAGCAGAGCACGCAGATCAGCGCGGACCAGCACATCAACGTGGTGAGCGGACACAGCACGCACGTGGCGGCAGGGAAGTCGCTGATCGCGAGCGTGACGGAGAAGCTGAGCCTGTTCGCGCAGAACGCGGGGATGAAGCTGTTCGCGGGCAAGGGCAAGGTGGAGATCCAGGCGCACTCGGACAACATCGAGCTGACGGCGCAGAAGACGGTGAAGATCCTGTCGGCGACGCAGACGATCGAGGTGGCCTCGCCGAAGGAGGTGCTGCTGACCTCGGGCGGCGCGTACGTGCGCATCGCGGGCGGCAACATCGAGATCCACGCGCCGGGCAAGATCGACATCAAGGGCGCGACGCACAGCTTTGACGGGCCAACCGCGCAAGGTTACGTGCCACCTAGCCTACCTCATGCCAGTGGCGTTCAGCGTTATCACGAACAGTTCCATTTGGTCGACGACGATGGAGAGACGGTATTGCCACACACTCGCTACGAGGTCGAGAGCGAGTCGGGACAGGTGTGGAGCGGCTTCAGCGATGCAAACGGATTGACCGAGCATATCCACACCGATCAACCGGAGTCACTTTCCCTGACGGTGTATAAGGAGATCGAGTATGACTGAGACGAAGAAGCATAAAACCGTGAAGCGTCATGTGAAGCATGCGTCGACAACTGGAACCGATCAAAATTCATTGGTGAAAGCCATCGTGAAGAACGACACTGGAGAGTGGGTTCGCCCCATGACAGGAAATAAGTTCTACATCGACGAGGCGGCACGATTTCCTGCGATTACATTCGAGATCAAGACAGATGCTGCGTCACCTTATGAATGGAAATGGATGATTGTATGGGATGCGCAGGTGAGTTCGTTGCGTGAATCGGAAAAGCGTGGAAGGAAGGTCAGGTCGTTCTCAGAGACGGGCTCATTCACAAGCAATGACACGATCTGGGAAGCAAGGCTGAACGAGAGGATCATTGGTGGCAAGCTATCCGTTGAAGTCAAGGCAGGGGCAGCCGAGTTCCGACGAACGGTGTTCATTCTGGGGAAAAACCCGTCAAAGGATGACGTTCTGACGTACCTCAAGGCAATTCCAAATACAGTGGGTTTCGAACTTATCCTTGAGAAGGAGAGTCGATTCAAAAACTTCATCAACGCAGATAGTGAACCAGTGGTCGCTGGCGATGAAGGCTATGGGATGACCCAAATGACGAATCCTGCGCCAAGTTACGAGCAGGTTTGGAACTGGAAAGAGAACATCAAGGCAGGCGCGTCGCTTTATCAGCAGAAACAAAGAGAAGCTATCAATGGCTTCAAAGGTCTGCCCTATACGGACGACCAGCTAAAACGCGAGACCTTTGCCAGATGGAACGGTGGTAGTTATTACGAAGCAAACAAGACCACGGGACAACTTGAACGTCGGGATGTGTTGTGTGACACGCAGACAGGTAACATTGGATGGAGCATGAAGGATCCCAAGAACGCTGGGAAAACCGAGGCCGAACTTCACGATCGAGATCTCGAACAGTACAAGAAAATGGATAAAGGTCAGGATAAAGAGCATCGTTGGATGTATTCAGGAATCTGTTATGTCGATCACATCTTTGGTAACTAAGTTTTTTGCCTGTATCGCGGCGATCGCGATGGCGGCAAGCGTCTTTGCGGACACGGAGGCACCAACCTCGGTACATCTCTCGAATGGACGCGAGTTGCAGCAGGATGGTAAGCGAATAGTTGAAGTGGACGGCGCACGCCATCGGACAAGCGCCGTGCAATTACCAACGACGCTTCGCCGGGCAGTGACTTCGGCATCGAGTATCGGGTTTCCTTCGGCGACATCAAAAGTGCTTGAGGGGAAGGAGTTCGTTTTGGTTGTGGTGAACCAGTCGTCGAGCAACCACCCTATGGGCTTCTGCGGTGCTGGAGAGGAAGGCACGCTGTACGCGCTTCAGATCAAGGACAGCGTCGCAGTATCAGCGTACTCGATGGTGGTGCAAAGTTGTTTGCATAGCGTGTCTCTCGACACCGACGTAAACAATCGATCACCATATCTTGCGATCGAGTGGCTCGACGATTCCGCCGGCTTCAAGATCTCTTGGACCAACATCGACGACTCCGGCCCTGCGACCCGTGAGTATCGGTACAACGGGAATACGTTCGTCGAGAATCGACGATAACGAACATCCGGAGAAATACAACTGTCGATGGCTTTGATCATGAGAGTGCGTACTAGCAGGGACGAGTAACGCGATGACGTTCACGAAATATACGATCACGAAGAGCGCTCGGACGGTGGATTGAGGGATGCATGGAGCATCGCCATCAGTGTATTTTCGCGCTTGCCGTTGTGATTGTGGTTGCATGTACCTGACCTGACCTGACCTGACCTGTCGACTGTGCGACTACGACGTCGCCCCCTTCGACATCCCCTCCGCCGGAACCTCCACCAGCCCACATCGCCCCCACCCTAACCCCTTGACCCTCCCGCCCCAATCCACGCGAAGCCCCGCCGCGATTCGGTGTAAAATCCACGAACTCTTTGATAAATAAAGAGAATTTTTCCATCTCTTGGCTCTATACGCATGAAACGTCATCTGATTGCTTTTCTCGCCACGGCGGTGGTGTCCGTGTCGGCTTTCGCGCAGTCCACGCCGGTCGAGATCGTGAAGAACGCGGTCGAAGGCACCGTGAACGCGATGAAGACGGACCCCGGCGCGCGCAGCGGCGACATGGCGAAGATCACGCAGGTGGTGGAAGCGCGCTTCCTGCCGGCGACGAACTTCGAGCGCACCACGCGCATCGCGGTCGGTGACGCCTGGAAGCAGGCGACGCCGCAACAGCAGCAGGAGCTGTACAAGCAGTTCAAGATCCTGATGACGCGCACCTACGCGGCATCGCTCGCGCAGCTCGGCAGCCAGGACGCTAAGTTCTCGTTCCGCGCGGGCGGCGCAGGCGGCGCCGACGCGCTCGTGCAGTCGACGGTGACCACCCCGGGCGACAGCCAGAACGTCGGCTACCGGCTCGGCAAGGTCGACGGCGACTGGAGGATCTACGACATCGACATGTCGGGCGCGTGGCTGATCCAGGTCTACCAGGGGCAGTTCAAGAGCCAGCTCGCGCAGGGCGGCATCGATGGCCTGATCGCGTTCCTGACCAAGCACAACGCACGCGTGAACTAACGCGCGAATACCCCAGGACGCAAGAGGCCGGGCGACATGTCGCCCGGCCTCTTTTCATTTCCCGCTACGTTGCAGCGCGCGCCCCGCGATGCACCACACCCGCACCCGTCCGAGACCCCCACGCCTCAACGCCGCCGGTGCTCGACCGCGAACTTGATCAGTTCCGCCTGCCCCTCGATGCCGAGCTTGCGTTTCAGGTTCAGCCGATGCGTCTCGACCGTGCGCACGGACAAGCCGTTCTGCAGCGCGATCTGCTTGCTGGACAGCCCCTCGGCGAGCGCATCGAGAATGTCGCGCTCGCGCGGCGTCAGCCGTTCGAGCGGAGGCGCCGATGCGTTGGCCTGGATCATCCGCGCGGCGAGCCCTTCGCTGAAGAAAGTCTGTCCGGCCAGCACCGCGCCGATCGCGCGCACGATCTCGCTCGCGGGCGAATCCTTGAGCAGATAACCGCTCGCGCCCGCGCGCACCGCCTGCGTCACATACTCGATGTTGTCGTGCATCGACAGCATCAGCACCCGGATCGCCGGAAAGCGTTCGTGGAAAACCCCCGCGAGCGTGATGCCGTTCATGCCGGCCATGCCGACATCCATCAGCGTCAGGTCGGGTTCGAGCGCATCGGCGAGCGTGAGCGCCTCGTCGGCGTTGCCGGCCTCGCCGACCACGCTGAGCCCGGGCGCGGCTTCGAGCCGCATCCTCAGGCCGTCGCGCACGAGCGGATGGTCGTCGACCAGCAGCAGGCGGGCGGCGCGGGCGGAGGAGGAGGGAGCATTCATCGGGCAATTCCTGGTTGGGCGGTGGGGGCGGCGAGCGGCACGCGCGCGGCGATCACCGTATGGCCGAGCTGCGAACTGATCCTGAGCGTGCCGCCCAGCGCGTCGAGCCGTTCGCGCATGTTGCGCAGGCCGACGCCGCCGCGCGCGTCGGCGAGCACGAGGTCGGCGTCGAAGCCGCTGCCGTTATCCGAGATCGACAACGTGACGGCGCGCGTGGAGGCGTCGAGCGTGACGGTCGCGTGCGACGCATGCGCGTGGCGGATGATGTTGGTCAGCGCTTCTTGTGCGATCCGGAACAGCGCGGTCTTGACGGACGCCGGCAGCGGCGGCGCATCGGCCTGCGCGCGCTGCGAGAAGCTCAACTCGACGTCCGCTTCGCCGCCCAGCTCGCGCACGAGCTGGTCGAGCGCGGCCGCGAGGCCGAGGTCGTCGAGCATCGACGGCCGCAGCGCATGCGAGATCCGCCGCACTTCGCGCAGCGTATCGCCGAGCCGCGCGACGCCTTTCCCGAGCGCGGCCTCCGCCTCGGGCTGTCGCGCGGGGCCGTGTTCGAAGCGCGCGAGCGCCGATTCCAGCATGAGCTTCGCGGACACCATCATCTGGCTGATGCCGTCGTGCAGTTCGCGCGACAGCCGCGCGCGCTCGTGCTCCTGCGATTCGACCACCTGCTGCGCGAGCCGCTTGAGCTTGGCGTCGGTGCTGCGCGATTCGCTGACGTTCAGCACCAGCGCGCACAGCGCGATCACGCCCGCGCCCGCGAGCGCGATCGCGCTGATCCACGTCATCGTGCGCTCGATGTTCGCCGACGCGCGCTGATCGATGCGGTTGAGCGCGGTGTCGACGTCGTCGAGGTAGATCCCCGTGCCGAGCATCCAGCCCCAGCGGTCGAGCGCGACCACGTAGCCGAGCTTCGGCGCGAGGCGGCCGGTCGACGGGCGTTGCCAGAGGTAGCGCACGTAGCCGCCGCCATGCGACGCGGCGGCGGTCAGCTGCTGGATCGTCAGCACGCCCTGCGGGTCGCGCAGTCCCCAGAAGTTGTGCCCGACCCGTTCGGGCTCGCGCGGGTGCATCAGCGAATTGCCGTGCAGGTCGTAGACGAAGAAGTAGCCGTCCGGGCCGAAGTCCATCTTGCGCAGCATCGCGAGCGCCTGCATGCGCAGCATCGCATCGTCGCGCGCGTTGTCGCGGCCGGCTTCGTAGAGCGGTTCGATCGCGCTGGTCGCCAGCTCGACGTAATGGCGCAGCTCGACTTCCTTGCTCGACATATAGGCGGTCTGGATCGTCGCATGCTGGGTGCGCGCGAGCGCGGTCGCCTGCTGGCGCACGCCGAAGCCGATGCCCGCGATCGCGAGCAGGAACGGCACGATCGCGAGCAGGAAGATCTTGGCCTTCAGTTTCACGCGGCGTCTCCGCCGGCATGGCCGACCGCGGCGACGAAGGCGCGCGCGCGCGGATCCTGCAGATGCGCGAGATTGAGCCGCACCCAGGGCGTCGCCGCGCCGTCCGGCCGGTGTTCGCTGCCCGGCGCGAGCCGCAGGCCGTGCGCGCGTGCGGCTTCGGCGAGGCGGGCCGAATCGTCGACGCCCGGCGCGCGCGCCCAGGCGAACAGCCCGCCCGCCGGCGGCTCGTAGAGGGTCCAGCCGGCTCCGCCCAGCAGCGCGGCCGCCTGCGTGAGCGCCTCGCCCGCGCGGCGGCGCAGCCGCTCCAGATGCTTGCGATGCGCGCCGCGTTCGAGCAGCGTCGCGATCACGCGTTCGGCGAGCCGCGAGCCGCCCATGCTGGTGAGCGCCTTCACGTCGACCAGCGCCTTGACGAGATCCGCGCGCGCAGCGAGATAGCCGAGCCGCAGCGAGGCCGACAGCGTCTTCGAGAATCCGCCGATGTAGATCACGCGATCGAGCTGGTCGAGCGCGGCGAGCCGCTGGGTCGGCAGGGTCTGGAAATCGGCGTAGACGTCGTCCTCGACCAGCATGAAGTCGTGCTGCTGCGCGAGTTGCAGCACCCGGAACGCGACGGGCGGCATCAGGTTCGTCGCGGTCGGGTTGTGCAGCGCCGAGTGGACGAAGAATGCGACGGGGCGATGGTGCGCGAGCGCGGCGTCGAGGGCGTCGGTGTCGGGGCCGTTCGCGCGGCGCGGGATGCCGATCACGCGGATGCCTTGCAGCTTGAGCAGGCCGAACAGATTGAAATAGCCGGGATCCTCGACGAACACCGTATCGCCCGGCTTCAGCAGCAGCCGGACCACGAGGTCGAGCGCGTGCGTCGCGCTGTGGGTGACGAGCACCTGCTGCGCGGTCGTGTCGATGCCGAGCGGAACGAGGCGGTGCGCGATCAGCGCGCGCAGTTGGGCGTCGCCCTGCGGCGGCGCGTAGTCGATCAGGCTCGCGGGTTCGGCGCGCGCGATCTGGCGCACCGTCTGCGCGATGCCTTCGAGATCGCGCCAGGGGGCCGGCACGAAGCCGCTCGACAGCGCGGCGCCCGCATCGGCCGCCGCATCGAACTGGCTCAGGATGTGACCGGATGCGACCTCGACCGCGCGCGGATCGGTGCTGCCCACGGCGCGGTCGCGGCCGTCGGCGCGGCTCGTCACGTAATAGCCCGAACCGTGCTTCGGCTGGATCAAGCCGCGCGACGCGAGACGGTCGTAGGCCTCGATCACCGGAAAGCGGCTGATCTGCTGCTCGGCCGCGAGCTGGCGGATCGACGGCAGCTTGACGCCCGCGCGCAGATGGCGCGAACGGATCAGATCCTCGATCTGGCTCGCCAGCTGATCGGTCAGCGGCGCGCTGTCGGTGGTGTCGAGCGCAAGCTTCATCGGGTCTCCGGTGCCGAAGTGTTCGGCGAAATGGGCTGAACAGTTTCTAGTGATTGTTCGGTACTGTTCATTCCGCCGTCGGCATTCTAGCGGAATAATGGCCGCCAGCCCGTCGTGCGGCCCGCCGCGCGCCTCGTCCTCATCCTGCCCGAGCGGAGCCCGTGTGACCCCTGTCGAATCCTCCCGCGCGGCCGCGCCGGATCAGCCGTCGCATGCGTGTTATGCACGCGCGCTGCGGCTGTCCCTGCCGGTCGCGACCGCCTATGTGCCGATCGGGCTCGCCTTCGGCGTGTTCGCGGTGACGAGCGGCGTGCATTGGTATTGGGCGCCGTTGTCCGCGCTGCTGATCTTCGCGGGCTCGATCGAGTTTCTCGCGATCGGGCTGATGGTGTCCGGCATGCCGCTCGCGCAGGTTGCGCTGACCGCGCTGGTCGTCAATTTCCGCCATGTGTTCTACGGCCTGTCGTTTCCGCTCGACCGGCTGCGCACGCGCGCGCAGCGCGCCTACGGCGTGTTCGTGCTGACCGACGAAATCTATGCGATCACCGCGGCTGGCGAAGGCGCGGCGCTCGACGGCCCCGAAATCACCGCGCTGCAGTTCGCGAGCCACGCATGGTGGGTCGCGGGCGCCGCCGCCGGCGCGCTCGTCGGGCTCGCGTTGCCGGGCGGCCTGCGGGGCTTCGGTTTCGCGCTGACGGGGATGTTCGCGCTGCTCGCGGTGGACGCGATCCGCGCGAACGGCACCCGCGCGCGGCTGGGCGCGGCGGGCGCCGCGTGCGTGGCCGCGTTCGCGAGCGAGCGCTGGCTTCATGAGCACTCGTTCCTGATCACCGGGCTGCTCGTCTACCTCGGGCTCGTGACGGCGGGCTACCTGTTCGGGCGGCGCGCATCGTGGGCATGACGAGCGACTGGCGCGCGCTGGCCGTGATCGCGACGATCTCGGCGGTGACGATCGCGTTGCGTATCGCGCCGTTCGCGCTGCTGCGGCGCGGCGCGGGGGAGGGCTACCTGCGGTATCTGCGCGATGCGATGCCGCCGGGCGTGATGCTGCTGCTGGTCGCGTATACGCTGCGCGATCTCGATCCGACCCGCTACCCGTACGGGTTGCCGGAGCTGGTCGCGCTCGCCTTGTCGCTGGGACTGTACTGGCGCACCGGGCGCGCGCTGCTGTCGATCGGCGTGGGGCTCGGGTGTCATCTGGTGTTCGTGAACGGGGTGGGTGTCGGCTGAACCCGTGAGCGTGTCGTTGCGAGGATGGGTTGAATGAATGATGTGTCCGGTTTCGGCGCGGCGCTCGCCGTTTACCTGATCGGTACCGCGAGCCCCGGCCCGGGCAATCTCGCGATCGCCGACGCGGCCCTCAACCATGGCCGCGCGCGCGGGATCGCGCTCGCGGCCGGCGTGATCAGCGGCTCGCTGTGCTGGGCGGTGATGGCGGCCGCGGGGGTGTCGGCGCTGCTGGTCGCCGTGCCGGGCCGGCTCGCGACCCTGAAGCTCGCGGGCGCCGGGTATCTGCTCTGGCTCGCGTGGCGGACCTGCGGCACGGCATGGGGGCCGCCGCCCGCGTCCGCCGAGGCCGCCGCGCGCATGGACGGCGGCGGCGCGCGTTTCTATCTGCGCGGGCTCGGCATCCACCTGACCAACCCGAAGGCGGTGCTGAACTGGCTGGCGGTCACGACCATCGGGCTCGGCGCGGCCGCGGCGCCGTGGCGCACGTTCGCGCTCGTCGCCAGCTGCTGCGCGCTCGGCTTCGGCATCTTCATGGGCTATGCGCTGCTGTTCTCCTCGCGCCGGGCCGCGCCCGCATTGGCGCGCGCGCGCCGGCCGTTCGGCGTGGCGTGCGCTTGCGTATACGGTGCGCTCGCGGCAGGCATCCTGTTGTCGTTGACGTAGCGTCTCGCTCCAGAACGGCGGATCAGCGGAGGCCCGGCTTCTCCACGGCAGGTTGCTTCGCGACCTGGCCGCTTCGGTCGACGACGCCCGGTCGCGCCGGATTGCCCGTCCGCTCGCGCACGCGGCGTCCGGGCGCATGCAGCAACGCCACGACAAGCTCGAGCAACGCCAGCGCCGCGAGGATCAGGATGAAGCTGGTCTTGCCCTCGGTCACGAGGATCCAGCCGCCGATGGCGGGAAATCCAAATATGCCGATGAAATAGGCGGCCACGAACCAGGTCAGCGCCGCGTGGCGATCTTCGAGACGGGAGTCGTTGATCGCCCAGGTCTGTATCACGGGATAAACCAGCCCGTATCCGATTCCGGTCGAGATGGCCGCCGCGACCTGGAAGGCGGGGTGCACGGGCATGCCGAGCATGGCCAGCACGCCGATGATCAGGAACGACATCAGGACCACGACCAGCGGAATGCGCGGCATTGCCGACAGACGCCGGGCCAGCACCAGCCGGGAGACGATCACCGTCACCGCATGCACGGCGAAGAAGGTCCCTGCGTTCGCGCGGGTGCCTTCGACCAGCGATCCCTGGAACGACATCATGCCGGAGAAGACGCATCCGCCGAGCCCCACCATCACGACAGGACGGATCGCGCTGCCCGCGGCGATCCGGGTGATTTTTCTTACCCAAGGTCGAAGCGATGCTTCACGCCGGCCGCGCGGTTCCCGAACGCCAAAGGTCAGCAGCAGCCCCGACGCGATGATTCCCGCTGCCCCCACCGCCAGGAAAATTGTCCGGATGGGCAGCCCGATCTGTTGGATCGCCGCCGTGAGGAGCACGGGGCTGCCGCAGATTCCGGCCATTTGAAACGCGCTGAAGCGGGTAAACCACAAACCTCGATCGGTGTCCGTGACGCGTTCCGACAAAGCCATCGGCCCGCTGATATAGAACATGCCCCAACCCAGGCCGATCAGGAACGCGGCCGCGCGCGTCACGTCGGCCCGTTCGCCGGCGAGACCGCCAAAAATAAAATAGCCGCACGACATCGCCAGCGCCGCGAGCGATGCAAGGCGCGAGGCCTCGTATCGTCCGGCAAACCATCCGACCAGCGGCACGCCGATCAATGTGCCTGTCAGCGCCACGCCCAAGGTCGCGCCCGTATCGATGTCGCTGCCGCCCCGCGCGCGGAAATAGGCGGAAATCAGGAAGGTCGCGCCGTAACCGGCGGCCGTGAGCATGGTTCCGAAGAGCAGAAAGGGGGCCGATGTCGTTCGCATGAGTAGGGTGTGCCAGGGTGCGAGGGGGCCGTCGGGCGATCTCGTTTCGATCGCCCGCATGCCGTGAAATGCGCCGTTCAGCGAGGCGGCGCGCCGGAACGACCTCGCCGCGGCTCGCGCGGGCCTCCCGATCGGGAGGTCGAACCCGTCGCCGGAATCCGGCGGCGACGGAACGGGCCATGATGCGATGCGCGTCGAACGCGGCGACGCTATATGCCGCCGGGGCCGTCCGTTACGCCGCGTCATCCGGATCCGGACGCCGATGCGGTCGGGTCCGGTCGACAGCCGCAGGCCGCCTGAAACCTGGAACCTGCTCCGGCGGGAGACCGGCGCGCCTGCTTTTGTCGGGACGGACCTGGAATCATTTCGGCACCATCGCCCTCAGCTTGTTGACGGCTTCGCTCAACCGGCGGCCGACGTAGCGGATTTCCGCTTCGGTGTTGAACCGCCCCAGGCCGAAGCGCACGCTCGCCTGAGCCAGCGCATCGCCGACGCCGATCGCCTTGAGGACATGCGAGGGCGCCGCATTGGCCGACGTGCATGCCGAGCCCGACGACAGCGCGACCTCGTCGGACAGCTCCAGCAAGAGCGAATCCGCGTCGATGCCTTCGAACGATACGTTCAGCAGGCCCGGAAGACATTCGACGACGTCGCCGTTGATCCGGATGTCGGCGATGTTCTCGACGATGTACGCGCGCAGCAGATCCCGCAGATGACGGAGTTGCGTCGCCTCGGCAGCCAGGTTCCGGCAGGACAGTTCGACGGCGCGTCCGAAGCCTGCGATGCCCGGTACGTTGAGGGTTCCCGAGCGCAAGCCCCGCTCGTGCCCGCCGCCGACAATGAGCGGATCGAGCCTGATGTGAGGGTCGAGCGAATTGACGTAAAGCGCTCCCACGCCCTTCGGCCCATATATCTTGTGCCCGGAAAACGATGCGAGGCCGATGTTCATCCGCTGGACGTCGATCTCCACCTTGCCGAGGGCCTGCGTGGCGTCCGTATGGAAGGGAATGCCGCGCGCCTTGCAGATCGCGCCGATTTCCGCGATTTTCTGCAGGGAGCCGATCTCGTTGTTGGCGGCCATGATCGAGACGAGATAGGTATCGTCTCGGATGGCGCGCGCGATCGCGTCAGGAGAGACGATGCCGTTGCCCTGCGGGGCGAGATAGGTCACCTCGGCGCCCGTCGACTGGAGCCTGCCGCAGGAATCGAGAACCGCCTTGTGCTCGATCATGGATGTGATGACATGCCCTTTCCCGTCGCGGCTCTTGAGGCCCCCGATGGCGAGATTGATCGATTCGGTGGCGCCGGACGTGAAGATCACATCCGATGGACCGGCCGCGTTGATCGACGCGGCGATCGTTTTCCGCGCATCGTCGACGGCCGCCATCGCCTTCCAGCCAAACTCGTGGCTGTTGCTGGCCGCGTTGCCGTAGGCGCTGGTCAGATAGGGCATCATGTAATCGAGCACGTCGGGATCCAACGCGGTGGTCGCGTTGTTGTCCATGTATATCGGTTGCGCCATGTCTTGCATGATGTTCACCCTTGAAGAGCGGAATGCGTTGCTTGTTCTTCCGCGTGCGCGAGCGCATCGACCTTGACCAGATCGCCGCGGCTCACTTCGCCGTCCGCATTCACCATATTGAGCCGGATCGCGGTCGAGACGCCGAGCATGTGGCTGAGCTGCAAGCCGCGCACGTAGGCGAGACCTCTCGACCATGCGCTGTCCTCGAAGTACACCTCGAGAACGGCATCCCGGCCCGTGTTGTCTCCCGCCGCTTTCTCGAAGTATTCCTTCGTAATCGCCGCGCACGTCAGCTTTTGCGTGGGCTCGTCGCCGGCCGCGCCGCATGTCGCCGGTTTGCTGTCGGCCGAGGATCGGGACACCATCCGCCGCGATACGGCTTCCGGTATGTCGCCGGCGGCGAGGATGTGAACGATGTGCTGCCGGGCGGAGTCTTCGTGGATCGCATGTATTTCGCCGAGCGGAATCTGGTGCTTCTCGGCCAGAGGCTGGAACACCTGCATGATCGACGGGTGAAGATGGCTCAGGCGTGGGTTTCGCTTCTGGGAGTTGGACAGCTTCTCCGCAAGAAACTGGAGGCGAAATATCCCGCGATGATCGAACGCCACGGATAGCCTCGGCAACCGTCCGTGCTGATCCCGGCTGCGCTCGGCGAACTGCAGCGCCGCATCGAATGCCTTCAACTGCGGCTCGACAACGATCGAGCCTTCATGGTCGATGAAGACCCGTGAATTGCCCGCTAGTATGCTTACGCTCGTTTCCAGTTGATTGACTGTCATCAATGCCCCTTGAGGGTTCACGAAAGATCGGATTGATGCCGGGGGACGATTTCATCCAGGCGCCCGGAGCGCCGTTGTCGATCGCCACGCCCGTCTTTTGCCGCGTTGATCCTGACGGATGGTTGACTTGCATGAATCTATCGGCCTCACGCTGAGGAGCGTTTTTTGCATGACGATGTAAATCGTCACGGAGTCCTGATTAGGGTGTCAGCTTCGCGGGATCGCTGGCTTTTCAGGGCGTCCCACCGGCTTGCCGTTCATGTCGTCCATGGTCAAGGGGCGCAAAGCCGGATGCGCTCCCTTGATGAGCCGGTGAATCAGGCTCCCGTCGTATTCCCTCCCCGCGCTCCTGTTTCGAGCATGCTGTCGTGAGCCGCGATCGTCCAAGCAATCCGCATCGAGATTGGTCGGCTGACGCGCAAGCAACAGCGTTGGAAAGCCGGGGTTCCGATATCGAGCCCGCCCGGCCTGGTTGTGCCATGTCACCGCCCGGCCGGAGGCGATCGCCGGGCCGGAGCAATGGGTGTCTCCTTGACGTCGTTGTTCCATCTGCCGATGGGTTCTAAGTGCGTCTTTGTTGAGTGATTCGCAATGACGAGAAACCGGGTGACGCGATGCTCGTGTCTTGTCGTGAGATTGCCGAGAATCGCTTTCTACTATGAGTCATAAGCTATCCACAATTTGATATAAAGATAACTGCCAGAAATGGCAGGGAGCCCGGCGGACGTGTCGCGTGCGAGGCCGAGCGGTGATGCCGAGCAAAGGTCGCGCACTCGGGGGCGGCATCGACGCCCCGCACCGATGGCAGGATGGCCGACGCATCGCGAATACCGGGGCCGAATGGGGAGGGGCGGCGGGCAGGGCGCGAGGCATCCGGATTAAGATGCAGGGTTCCGCCTGATCCTCTTTCCTGTTGATTCGAAGGTGTTTCCCGATGAGCTATGTTCCGCAACTCGCCGCCGTTGCCGGCGTCATGCTGCTGGCCTGCGCCAGCCCCGGTCCCGACATGATCTCGGTGACCTCGCACGCGCTTGCGGGACGCCGCCCCGGCGTGCACGCGGCGCTCGGGATCGCGACCTCGCACGCGCTGTGGGCGACCCTCGCGGTATTCGGGCTCGGGCTGATCCTGACGGAACTCGCCTGGCTGTATGGCGCGATCCGGATCGCGGGCGCCGCCTACCTCGTCTATCTCGGCGTCAAGACGCTCATGGGGCTGCGCAAGCCGTCGGCGCGGCTCGACACGGGCGCGCCGACGGTGCGCGGCGGCCCGCATGCGTATCGGCGCGGGGTGCTCGTGGGGCTCACCAATCCGAAGGCCGTCGCGTTCTTCGGCAGCCTGTTCGTGACGCTGCTGCCCGCGCACGCGCCGGGCTGGGTGCACGGCGCGACGGTGGCGCTCGTGGCGCTCGTGGCGACGGTGTCGGTCAGCTGGTTCAGCGCGATGGCCGTGATCTTCTCGACCGCGCGCGTGCAGCGCGGGTATGCGCGCCTGCGCAAGCCGATCGATGCGGTGATGGGGGCCTTGTTGATCGCGCTCGGGGCGAGGCTCGCGATGGCGCGATGAGGGCGGGAGGGCCCACCGCCTTTGCCGCGCGCGCCGCGTTGCAGGACAGCCCGCCTTCGGCGGGCATTTTTATGCCTGGGGACGCGGACCTTGCTTGCCATCTTTGGATGGTGAGTGATCGCTTCGCTTGCCCGGCCGAGTGCCGGCCCGATAGAGCAGGAACGGCATAGGGCGCGGCGCAGCACGTCGTTATCCCGGTGCAGCCGAGCGCTATATGTGAGTACACACTGACATTTGCATCTCAGCGCGCGGCCAACGTGGACGGGGTTCGGGTGTGTGCCAGAACGAAGCGATAAACCTCTTCCAGCTGCGTACCGATCAAGGTTCCCGCCGGCACGGCCGCAAACGCAGTGTGAGGGCCCACACACATCAACGGCTTACCGAAGCGCACGGCGAGCCGGATCTCGTCGAGCGTGCCGCGGCTGCCCGGCAGCGCGATCACGACGTCGCTCGTCAGGATGTTCACGTAGTTGCGGTTCAGCGCCGTATCGGGCGAGTCCGCCTCCTTGCGAGGCAGCGGCGTGAGGAGCGGCAGGTCGATGTATGGATTCGGATAGCCCGCGCACGGCGCGAACCCTCTCACGGGATCAGGCTCGGTCGGCACGACGCCGATCGAACGCCCGGTGCGCCCCGGCGTCAACGCGAATGCGCGGGCGCAGCACAGCATCACCCCGTGTCCCGCGCCCGTCAGCAGATCATGACCTTGCTGCGCAATCCACGCGCCAAGCGGCGCGGCCAGTTCGGGCCATTCGGTCGTGCCCGAGCCCATGACGCCAATGATGGCCATGTCGAGTTCCGTGAAGCAGGTTGAGGGAGCCAGCAGACGGCGCGCGGATTATACAAGGGGCGGATCACGGGCTCGACGCGGATTTTATGCGCATAAATTTTTGAAACGCCGCGTTCTCACCGTGAAGCTGACGCGCCGGGGGAGACGGGATGCGCCGCGGGGCGCAGCGGCGAGCGGGAGGGACCGCGCCGGTCTTCGCGTCGCTCAGCGCGACGGCGGCGCGGCGCGCATCGAGCCGGCCGCCTCGCCGCCGGCGCCGGTCGCGTCGCGCCGCGCCGGCGTGAGCGCATGGGCGATGCGTACGGCCGGCGCTTCGCACCAGCGGTAGCTGAGCCACGACAGCAGGATTGCCGGTACGAGCGCCGTTGCCATGTAGAGCGCGAGCGGCCCGCCGGTCAGGTACCAGCGTTGGGCGGCCCAGAACACCAGATACAGCGGGACGCCGTGCAGCAGATAAACCGAATAGCTGATCTCGCCGAGCCAGGCGAGGAAGCGCGAGCGCAGCTTCAGCACGGTGGCGAACGTGATGAACAGGGCCAGCCCCGCCACATAGCCGAGCGACGTGGACACGTGGGCGAGGTCGCCGTGCCGCCAGTTCACGACCGCCATCGACAGCGCGACGAGGATGAGCAGCGCGGTCAGCAGGACAACCGCGGCGCGATACGTGATGGGCCGCAGCAGGTGCCCGATACCGGCCGACAGCGTGGCGCTCGACGCAGCGGCGGCCGACGCGTCGGCCGCCGCTGCGTCATAAGCCTGCCGGAAGCACGCGCCCCAGAACATGATCGCGAGGTGGAACAGCATGCCCTTGTATTGCCCGAGCGCGCTTGCCGGAATCAGGTGCAGTGCGCCCGTCGCGACGAACAGGAGGCACAGTCCGGCGCAGGTGGCGCACAGGACGCGCATCCGGTGCAGCCCGCCGAGCCGGAACAGCACGAGGCACAGCACGTAGAAGTACAGCTCGGTTTCGAGCGTCCAGTAGTGTCCCATCACCGGCTCGAAGCCGAACGCGGTCGGGATCATCGTGATGTTGGCGAGCAGGCCGGCTGCGTTCATCCGGTTGCCGAACAGCACCCAGTACACGAGATAGCCGAGCGGCAGCGACAGCCAGTAGGCGGGATAGAGCCGGAAGAAGCGGCGGATCACGAAGCGCCGTGTGCCGTCTCCGGCCGCGCCGCGCAGGCTGGTCGGGATCAGCATGCCGCTGATCCCGAAGAACAGCACGACGCCGACCCGGCCGAAATCGATCGAGCGCTGCAGCGTGTCGAGGTACAACTGGGAGCCGGCGATGCGGGCGAACAATTCCGCGTAGTGCGTCCAGATCACGAGCAGCACGGCGATCGCACGCATGGCATCCAGGTGGGCCAGGCGATGGGACGGGGCGGGATTTGGCATGGGCGGGGCCGTGGACGGGCTGGCGGGTCGCGCGCGGCGCGGTCTGGGCCCGAAACCAGGCGATGGATCTGGGGAAAATCGCACGGTAGCGCACCAGGACGGTGCGTTCCGTGCGCTAACCTACTCAAGGTCGAGCGAGCGGCATATGCAGGCGGATGCGTGTCCCCTATGCGGTTGGGCAATATATGGATGCATATACGCGTGCCGGCTCAAGGCCGGATCGGAAAATTTATTCTGGAATCCATATGATCGGGTGGCGGCGGAGACGGGTTGAGATCGCCGGCATGGCATGCAGGGCGAACCGCGGATGCGGCCTGCCGGCGCGCGCGTCGTGTCGTCATGCGATCGCGGCGCAGCCGCAGAAGGGCGGGCGAGGGCGGCCCGTCGCGACACAGGGTGTCCATTCATTCATGCGCCCATCTTCCCGCCGGGTTCGCTGCGATCATTGAGACGTGCGTCTCACGAATTCAGGCGGTTTTCGCGTAACAAAGTGTAAAAATCGGGGCGCGAACCCAGGTGCGGGACAGGTCTTCGTGGCGTGAATATGGCGCCGATCGGGCCAATTTCTGGCGCTGGAGAACGGTGATCGAGCGTGTTTGTCAGGTGGCGAATCCGTCCAACGCGGCGGGTCGGAACCTCCGCATGCCGCCAATCGCCATGCACGGTTTTTACGTCCGCCCGACAGCCCGGCAGCCGCGCGGAGACAATCCGCATCATTGGTTCAAAACTATCAGAGGAATGCTGAATGATGGCATTGCATCTATGTCGCTTATTGCCATGCGATGAATATCGAATACAATCGTGCCGCGCGAAAGCCGAGCTAATTAAAAAATAAATCCGAGATAATCGCTGCGCGCGCAAAGCGCATTGCATTGCACAATTTCAGTGCGCGGTTTGCGGTCCCGTTAATGCCGCGAATTCTTACATTTTATTTACTCCCATCAATACAAAATCCTTCAATTCCCTTACTGATGGATTTTGAACAAGTACTCCAAATTTTGTGTGGGTGTATCAAATAAAGTTTGACGCCCAATTTTTTTCCTTGCTATCTTCTGCCTCCAAGAAGCGCCGCATCATCACGGCTCAGCGGGAAGGCGACCAACTTGTCCCTCGTACGCATCCGTACGATTCTGACAAATTGCTTTCGCTCGATGCGGTTGGAGCAGCGATAGCGCCGCCCGAACTGCCTCAAATGAATTAGGGGTGCCGTATTCATCGTTTTTGTGTCGGCTCTTGATTTGCTTAATGAAAGCTGGATATCGAATTAAGCGAATAAATCGGGGTTTTCCCGTAATTCGGGTTTTCCCGTAAATAAGAGTCGTTAAGGCTGAACCGGATGTCGTGGCCGCGAATCTGGGCGATTCACGCTTGGGGGATTGAAGGTGGGTATGAAAGTCGAGGAAGGTTTGGCCGCTAACAACGGCGGGCTGGCGAGATTGGGCCGCCCGCGCGAATTCGGCAAGAAGCAACAGAATCCCGTCCGCCGGTTCGGCGGCATCGCGATCGTGCTGGTGCTGCACATCGTCCTGATCTACGCGCTGCTCAACGGCCTGGCCACCAAGGTCGTCCAGGTCATCCAGCATCCGATCGAAACCCGCATCATCGAGCCGGTGAAGCCGCCGCCTCCGCCCCCGATGCCGGTCGTCAAGCTGCCGCCGCCCAAGTTCGCGCCGCCGCCGCCGCCGTTCGTGCCGCCGCCCGAGGTGCCGGTCCAGGCGCCGCCGCAGGCCACCATCACGCACCAGTCCGCACCCGTGCAGTCCGCGCCCGCCGTCGCGCCGCCCGTCGCCGCTGCGCCGGCCGCCAAGCCGGTGAGCCATGAAGTCGGCGTGGTGTGCCCGAATTCGGATTCGATCCGTGCTTCGATGCAGTACCCGAAGGAAGCGCAGGAGAACAACATCACGGGCGACGTCATGATCGAGTTCGTCGTCGATGCGGAAGGCAACATCACGAATGAGCGTGTCGCGCAGTCGGCGGATCCGGTCCTCGATCGTGCCGCGTACAACACGGTCAAGCGATTCAAGTGCGTGGCGCAAGGGCAGTCGGTGCGCGTACAGGTTCCGTTCTCCTTCAACCTGAACTGATCGTCCGGGAGGGCGGTGACAGCAGAAGGATGATCGAGTCAATTTCGTAAGTTCAACGAAAGTTCTGGAGTGGGTATGAAGAAGCGTTCCCTGGCCGCGCTGGCGGCAAGCATGTTGATCTCCGTAACCGCGGTTGACGCGCTTGTTGCGCCGCAGCTGGCCTACGCTCAGGCAAGCGACGCAACCGCGGCCGCATCGGCGCCCGCCACGGCGCCCGCAACGGCGCAGGCTCCTGCGCCCGCCGCCAACGAGCCGGCGCCGCCGCCGCCGCCCGCCACGAGCGAATCCGTCGAGAACCCCCTACGGTCTCGGCGCGCTCTGGAAGAACGGCGACTTCGTGGCCCGCTTCGTGCTGATCCTGCTCGTGATCATGTCGATGGGCAGCTGGTACATCATGATCACCAAGTTCATCGAGCAGCTGCGCGCCAACCGCCGCGCCAAGGTCGCCGATGAGCAGCTGTGGACCGCGCCGTCGCTCGCCGAAGGCGCGAAGCTGCTCGACGAGGCATCGCCGTTCCGCTTCATCGCCGAAACCGCGATCGAAGCCGGCGAGCACCACGACGAAGCGCTGCTCGAAGCCGTCGACCGCAATACCTGGATCGACGTGTCGGTCGAGCGCGCCATCACCAACGTCTCGAACCGCCTGCAGGACGGCCTCGCGTTCCTCGGCACGGTCGGCTCGACGGCGCCGTTCGTCGGCCTGTTCGGTACGGTGTGGGGGGATCTATCACGCGCTGACCGCGATCGGTATCGCGGGCCAGGCGTCGATCGACAAGGTCGCGGGCCCGGTGGGCGAGGCGCTGATCATGACGGCGATCGGTCTCGCGGTCGCGGTGCCGGCGGTGCTCGGCTACAACTTCCTCGTCCGCCGCAACAAGTCCGTGATGGAGCGCGTGCGCAACTTCGGCGCGCAACTGCATACGGTTCTGCTGGCCGGCGGCAAGCGCGGTGCGCGCAAGTCGCAATCCGCCGCGTCGCTGGTTCAGTAAGCGAGGTTCGCCATGGCCATGAGCGTTGGGCAAGAAGATAACGACGAGGTTATCTCCGCCATCAACACCACGCCGCTCGTGGACGTGATGCTGGTGTTGCTGATCATCTTCCTGATCACGATCCCGGTCGTCACGCACACGATCCCGCTCCAGCTGCCGAAGGAAGCGGTGCAGCCGCTGCAGACGACGCCGAAGAGCGTGGAAATCGCGGTCAATCGCGATGGCGATTTCTTCTGGAACGACGCGCTCGTGGATGCGCCGACGCTCCTGACGAAGCTGAAGGCCGTATCGGTCCAGATGCCGCAGCCGGACGTGCATGTGCGCGGCGATCAGAACACGCGCTATGAATTCATCGGCCGCGTGATCACCGCGTGCGAGCGCGCAGGGATCGCCAAGGTTTCATTCATCACTGAGCCGCCGGCGCGCGGCGGCTAGGAGTCGACGATGGGCATGAACGTATCTTCGGGTGGCGGGGGTGGCGAACCGGATGTGATGGTCGACATCAACACCACGCCGCTCATCGACGTGATGCTGGTGCTGCTGATCATGCTGATCATCACGATCCCGATCCAGATGCACTCGGTCAAGATGAACCTGCCGGTCGGCAATCCGCCGCCGCCGGCGGTACAGCCGGAGATCGTGCAGATCGATATCGACTTCGACGGCACGACCACCTGGAACGGCACCCTGGTGCCGGACCGTGCCGCGCTGGAAGCGAAGCTGACGCAGGTCGCGGCCGAGCCGGTGCAGGCCGAGATCCATCTGCGGCCGAACAAGCTGGTGCCGTACAAGGACGTGGCCTCCGTGCTCGCGTCCGCGCAGCGGGTGGGCGCGACCAAGATCGGTCTGATCGGCAACGAGCAGTACATGCAATAAAGAAAACAAGCGAGCTTTCCATGATCCAGCAACGATTGAAGCGCGCCGTCATCGCGGCCGCGCTCGGCGGAGTGTTCGCGTTCGCGACGCTGTCGTCCGCGGTGGCGGCCGATTCGCTGCGTCCCGATGTCTCGAAGCCGCTGAACGCCGCCCAGGACCTGTACCGCGCGCACAAGTATCGCGATGCGCTCGGCAAGATCGCGCAGGCCGCGGCGGTACCGAACAAGACGCCCTACGAGACCTACATGGTCGAGGAGATGCGCGGCGCGGCGGCGATGGCGGCCGGCGACACGGGCACGGCGATCCAGGCGTACGAGACGTTGCTGGGCTCGGGACGGCTGAGCGGCGAGGACGAGCAGCGCACGACGGCGGCGCTCGCGGGCATCTACTTCCAGCAGAAGAACTACCCGCAGGCGATCAAGATCGCGCAGCGCTATCTGAAGTCGGGCGGCGGCGATCCCGACATGCGCACGCTGCTCACGCAGTCGTACTACCTGTCCGGCGATTGCGGGCAGGTGGTCACGCAGCTCAAGGCGAGCGTCGACGCGCAGACCCGCGCGGGCCGCACGCCCGACGAGGGGCAGCTGCAGATGCTCGGCACCTGCGCGCAGCGCGTGAAGGACGGCGCCGCGTATCGCGATTCGCTGGAGAAGCTGGTCGCGTATCACCCGAATCCGGCGTACTGGGACCAGCTGTTCCAGGCGATCCGCTCGAAGCCCGGCTACCTGTCGTCGCTCGACGTCGACATGTACCGCCTGCGGCGCGCGACGGGCACGCTGACCACGGCCGACGACTACATGGAGATGACCCAGTTGTCGATCGTCGCGGGCACGCCGGTGGAAGGCAAGCAGGTGATCGACCAGGGCTTTGCGTCGGGCGTGCTCGGCCGCGATGCCGGCGCCGATCGCCAGAAGCGCCTGCAGGCGCTCGCCGCGAAGCGGGCGCAGGCGCCTGCCGATCCCGCGAATCCGGTTGCGCCGCTCGATGCGGGGATGAACCAGGTGTACGCGGGACAGGCGAAGCAGGGGCTCGCGGCGATGGAGGCGGCGATCGCGAAGGGTGGCATCGACCATCCGGACGCCGCGCAGCTGCGCCTCGGCGAAGCGTATTACGTGGCCGGCCAGAAGGCCCGCGCCGTGCAGATCTTCAAGACGGTGAAGGGCGCGGACGGATCGGCGGAACTGGCGCGCTTGTGGGCGATGGTGGCGGCGAAGTGACAGATGATCGCGCGCGGGCCGGTGTGCTGCCGGCGCGACGCGCGGCTGGAAAATTCAGGCGGCAGGGGTTGGGGACGCAGTGATGGGCGCGTCGCGCGCCGGCGGCAGGATCGGCCGGCGCGGGGCGCGCCCCGCATGCGGGCGGTATGACTGACAGGGCATTTTCCTGACCGGACGAAGCGCCGGGAAAGCAACGGCGGGGAAATCGCCGTATCGATAAGTTGTGCGAATGGATATGTGCAATGTGCACCGCATGGGACCTGTGGTGCACGCATGCAAAACGTTTGCCGGTTTCCGATACGGCACATATGCCCTGCTTCGGTCGCATCGTTCTCATCAAACACGATGCACTTATATCAAACAGATTTTGACCGCGGGATTCTGTCTTGCTATGGTTTTGCAAACCGACGAATCGGCACTGGTCACAGTCTCGATAGGAAACAAAATACGGGCGCTGCGCCAGCGGCTCAAGCTCACGCTTGACGAGGCGGCGGCAGCGGCGGGGATTTCCAAACCGTTTCTGTCGCAGGTCGAACGGGGGCGCGCGACACCATCCATTACCTCCCTGGTGGGAATCGCCAAGGCGCTCGGCGTCACGATGCAGTATTTCGTCGATACGCCGACGGAAGCGAAATCGGTTTGCCGCAGCGAGAAACTGCAGTATTTCAGTTTCGCCAATTCGGCCAGTTCGTTTGCGCGACTGACGAATCTTGCCGACGGACGCAAGCTCGATGCGATCCTCGTGAAGATGCCGGCCGGGCAGCCGGCGTCTGAAGTGACCACGCACGCGGGTGAAGAGTTTTTGTACGTGATGTCCGGCGAAGTGGCGCTGACGCTCGACGGGCGCACGTTCAGCCTGAAAGCGGGCGATACCGCGCATTACGAATCCACGGTGCCGCATGCGTGGGGCAATACCGCCAATGAAGAGGCGGTGATCGTCTGGGTGGGAACGCCCAGGTTGTTCTGAATGAACGGCAATAACGAATAACGAATAGCAAATAACAGCCTGACCATATCAAGCTTAATGTAAGGAATCCTATCAGTCGAGGATGCATCAAGCGGCCATGGCGACAACAGAGCCGCGGGACCACGGCGTGCCCGTTCCCGGAACAAGCTGCAAAAAGCTGACGCTCTTGGTGTGATCGATGAACCAGAAGAAGGATATGAAGCGATGGTCGGCGGCATCGGGACATGCCGCTTTATCGATGTTTCAGGCAGTAGAAGTGCAAGTCGGCAATAAAGGGAATGGCACACAAGTGCCCAGTACCGCGTGACGGGGAACTACAACAAGCTCGCGCGCGGAACGGGTGGGGTCTTACTGACGAGTGAGAGGGGAACATGAAGCAAAGAGCATTGGCGCTGGCCATCAGACGGATAATCTGGACTGAGCTGGCATTGACGGCGACGCTGGCGGGCCCGGCGTTTGCACAGAGCCAGCCGCAACCCGGCCCGTCCGCGGTTGCGCAGGCCGTCGCGCAGAGCGCGCCGGCCGATACGACCGCCGCACCGGTTGCGGACGCACCCGCGGGCGCGTCCGGCGCAGCGGCGGCGAAGAAGACGCCCGTGAAGAACAACGTCGCGCAGATCAAGCGCTTCGAAGTGACGGGCTCGCTGATCCGCAGCGCCGACAAGGTGGGCTTCAACCAGGTCCAGACGGTTACCGCGAAGGACATCGAGGCCAGCGGCCAGAACAGCGTGGCGGACTACCTGCGCAGCACGACCGCGAACTCGGCGAGCAGCTGGGCGGAAGGCACGACCAACAGCTTCGCGCCGGGCGGCGCGGGCATCGCGCTGCGCGGCCTGTCGGAGAAGTACACGCTGGTGCTGATCGACGGTCAGCGCGTGGCGCCGTACGCGTTCGCGACGAACGTGACGGACCAGTTCTTCGATCTGAACACGCTGCCGCTCAACATCATCGACCGGATCGAAATCGTCAAGACCGGCGCGGTGTCGCAGTACGGCTCCGACGCGATCGCGGGCGTGGTCAACATCATCACGAAGAAGAACTTCCAGGGCCTGCAGCTCGACGGCAGCTACGGCGGCGCGACGCAGAACGGCGGCGGTGCGGGCACCACCAAGTTCAGCATTCTCGGCGGCTTCGGCGACCTCAACGCGGACCGCTTCAACGTGACGGCGGCCGCGAGCTTCTACCGCTTCAACGGCGTGTCGGCGGCGGATCGCGACACTACCGAAAATCAGAATTTCTCGAACTTCCCGGGCGGCCTGTACAACCAGTCGCCGTCATACTGGCGCAACCCGGCCGGCGCGAAAGTGCCGCTGAGCCCGTGCCCGTGGGGCGGCTCGGCGATCGCTGGCAGCGCCACCGCGCGGATCAACGGCCCGGGCACGATCTGCCAGAACAACACTGCCTACGCGACCTCGCTGTCGCCGTGGACCGAGCGCCTGAGCGCGAAGGTGCACGCCGACTTCAAGATCAGCGATTCGATGCAGGCGTTCGCCGATCTGTGGGAAAGCAACAACACGACGAATACCAACAACTTCGTCGGCGGCCTCGGCAACAGCACGCAAGCATATGACCCGGCGACGGGCGGCCTGCGCCTGATCTCGAACGTGGTGCCGGCGAGCAACCCGTACAACCCGTTCGGCGTGCCGTCGAAACTCGTGTACGCGTTCCCGAACACCCAGGGGGTGCGCACCAGCGCGAATTTCTGGCGGGCCGCGACGGGCGTGAAGGGCACGTTCACGGCGCCGTACGTGGGAGACCTGGACTGGTCGACCTCGTATACGCACTCGCAGGATACGGTCTCGAACACCTTCACGAACCGCATCAACGCGAACGCGCTGGAGAACATCGTGCAGAACGGCGTGTTCAACTTCGCGAATCCGTCGGCCACGCCGAACGGCCTCGCGGGCCTGTTCGGCTCGACCTCCAACCAGGCGATCACGAAGCTCGACGCGCTGGATGCAACGATGTCGGCGCCGTCGCTGTTCAAGTTGCCCACGGGTGACGTCGGCCTGGGCCTCGGCGCGCAGTTCATGCACCAGAGCCAGTATGTCGGCAACAGCGCGGGTTACGCGGACGGCACGTTCATCTCGCCGGCGCTGCAATCGGTGAGCGGTCAGCGCAACGTCGCGGCGGTGTACTACCAGATCGACATTCCGATCCTGAAAAACCTCACCTTCAGCCAGTCGGGCCGCTACGATCACTACAGCGATTTCGGCGGCGCATTCTCGCCGCGCTTCGCACTGCGCTTCCAGCCGGTTCGCGAGCTGACGATGTACGGTTCGTACAACCGCGGCTTCCGCGCACCGACGCTGATCGAGAACACGCCTTCGCGCAGCTTCAGCGCACAGGGCGCGGTCGATCCGCACGATCCGAACAATCCGGGCGCATACGGCCTGGTCGAGGAAGTGCAGACCGGCAACCGCAACCTGCAGCCGGAGCGCACGAAGAACTACAACGTGGGCTTCCAGCTCTCGCCGACCCGCAACACCGATATCGGCTTCGACTGGTACAAGATCCACATCGACAACGTGATCGGTACGGCGGACATCCAGCAGACTGTCAACCAGAACGATCCGACGCAGGTGGTGCGCAGCTCGAACGGCTCGATCGCGTACGTGCTGATGCCGTTCCAGAACCTGTCGTCGCTCGACACGGATGGCTTCGAAACCACCTTCCGCCAGTCGGTCCCGACCAAGCTCGGCACCTTCACGCTGTCGGGTGACTGGGCCTACGTGTGGCACTTCAAGATGCCGGTGGGCGGCGTGTCGACCGACTTCGCGGGCAACAACGGTTCGCTGAACCAGCCGTTCGGCGGCAGCTTCCCGCGCTGGAAGGGCAACACGAGCCTGGGCTGGAACTACCAGAGCAAGTGGAACGCGACGCTGACCTGGATGTATACGGGTCCGTACACGCAGGCCATTCTCCCGGCGGGCCAGTATCCGAACATGCAGGGCAGCGTGGCGTCGTACAGCCAGTTCAACCTGATGGTCAGCTATACGGGTATCAAGCACTGGACCATTTACGCGGGCATCGACAACATCTTCAATCGTGCGCCCCCGTTCGATCCGGTCTACATGAACTCGAGCTACCAGACGGGCTACGACTCGTCGCTGTACACGTATATCGGTCGCTTCGCGCAAATCGGCGCGACCTACAAGTTCTGATGCAGTACGTGGCTTGACCGGCCGCCGGCGGGCCGTGCTCTTCGCGATGCGTCGAGTGCGGCCCGCCTCCGGCCGGAGGCGGTACCAGGCGGTTCGACGCGCGTCGCGATCCGGCCGCCCGGCGCCGCGAACCAGATTGACCCAGCGCCGGCCACAAGCCGGCGCGTCCCTACGCAGGCTGAAGATGAGACTTGTGACGTTGCGTTTGCCGACGCTTTCGCGACCGGCGCCCACGGCGGCGCCAGGCGGACTGCCCCGGCGGATTGCCCGGATCCTGACCGTCGCGTGCGCGGCGCTCGCGGCGGCCGGGCTCGCGCCCTTGGCCGCGCACGCGGCCGCCGGGATCGCGCAATACGATCAGCCCAAATATCCCCCCGATTTCACGCACTTCGACTACGCGGAGCCCGATGCGCCGACCGACGGCATGCTCAGCTTCGAGAACTACGACCAGGCGCAGAGCTACGATTCGCTGAATCCGTTCATCACGCGCGGCTCGGCCGCGCCGGACATCAAGAACCTGATGTTCGACACGCTGATGCAGCGCAGCTGGGACGAGCTGGCCTCCGAGTACGCGCTGATCGCCGACGACGTGCAGGTCGCCCCCGACTACAGTTCGGCGACCTTCCACATCAATCCGGCCGCGCGCTTCTCGAACGGCGATCCGATCACGGCCGCCGACGTCAAGTATTCCTACGACACGCTGTCGGGCCCGCAGGCCTCGCCGATCGTCAGCGCGCAGTTCGCGGTGATCAAGCGCGCGGTGGTGCTCGACCGGCTCACGATCCGTTTCGATTTCAAGCAGGCCGAACGCGACGCGCCGCTGATCGCGGGCGACCTGCCGGTGTTCTCGCCCAAATGGGGCATGGGGCCGGACGGCAAGCGTCCGCCGTTCGACCAGATCGCGAACGTGCCGCCGATCGCGAGCGGCGCATACCTGATCGCGGAACGCAAGGACGACAAGCAGATCCTGTACCGGCGCAATCCCGACTACTGGGCCGCCAACCTGCCGACGCGGCGCGGCATGTTCCGCTTCGAGAAGGTGTCGTTCAAGCTGTATCTCGACCAGTACACGGCGCTCGAAGCGTTCAAGGCCGGCGATATCGACGCGCGCATGGAATACAGCTCGACCCAGTGGGCGCGCAAGTACGTCGGCAAGAACTTCAACAACGGGCTGCTGAAGAAGGGTCTGTTCCCGGACGGCCCCGCGCAGATGCAGGGCTTCCTGATCAACATGCGCAAGCCGATGTTCAAGGACGTGCGCGTGCGTCACGCACTGGCGCTGGCGTTCGACTACGATTGGATGAACCGGATGATGTTCTACGGCCAGTACCGCCGCACGAACAGCTTCTGGGACGCGAGCCCGTTCAAGGCGACCGGCGTGCCGAGCGACAAGGAACTGGCGCTGCTGGACCCGTTCCGCGCGGAGCTGCCGCCCGAGGTGTTCGGGCCGATGGTGCAGCAGCCGAGCACGCTGCCGCCGGGTTCGCTGCGCGCGAACCTGCGCCAGGCGCGCGACCTGCTCGAACAGGCGGGCTGGCACTACCGCGACGGCGCGCTGCGCGACAAGGACGGCAATGCGATGACGATCGAGTTCATCGACAACCAGCCCGGGATGGACCGCCTGATCCTGCCGTACATCCAGGCGCTCGGCATGCTCGGGATCCAGGCCCGCATGCACGAGATCGACAGCGCGCTGTACCAGAAGCGGCTCGACAACTTCGAGTACGACATGACCACCTTCATCTACAACCCGGTGACGATCCCGGGCGTGGAGCTGACGCGCCGCTTCGGCAGCGCGGCGGCCTCGCAGGTGGGTTCGGAAAACTATCCGGGGGTGCGCTCGAAGGCGGTGGACGCGCTGATCCAGGCCGCGCTGACCGCGCAGACGCTCGACGAGCTGCAGACCGCGATGCATGCGCTCGACCGCGTGCTGATCAACATGTACATCCTCGTGCCGCAGTACTACCTGCCGAACGCGCGGATCGGCTACAAGAGCACGCTCGGGTTCCCGAAGGTCGTGCCGACCACCTACCAGTACGAGGATTGGATCATCGACTACTGGTACCAGAAGAAGCCGGCCGGCGCGCAGCCGGGCGGCGTCGTAGCGAGGTAAGACCATGCTTGCATATATCTTGAGGCGCCTGCTGCTGATGATCCCGACGCTGATCGGGGTGATCACCATCACCTTCGTCGTCACGCAGTTCGTGCCGGGCGGTCCGGTCGAGCAGGTGATGAACCAGCTGCGCCACGGCGCGGCGCGCGGCGGCGAGACGGGCGGCGGCGGGGGCGGCTATCACGGCAGCCAGGGCGTCGATCCGCAGCAGATCGAGCAGATCAAGAAACAGTTCGGCTTCGACAAGCCGCCGCTCACGCGCTATCTGATGATGGTGAAGAGCTACGCGACCTTCGATCTCGGCCAGTCGTATTTCGCGCACGACAGCGTGTGGAACGTGATCCGTTCGCGCCTGCCCGTGTCGATCACGCTCGGGCTGTGGACGGTGCTGCTCACCTACCTCGTTTCGGTGCCGCTGGGGATCGCCAAGGCGGTGCGCAACGGCTCGCGCTTCGACACGGTGACGAGCGTGCTGGTGCTCGGCGGCTACGCGATTCCCGGCTTCGTGCTCGGCGTGCTGCTGCTGATGCTGTTCGGCGGCGGCACCTTCTGGCAGGTGTTCCCGATGCGCGGGCTCACCTCCGACAACTTCGATTCCCTGTCGACCGTCGGCAAGGCGCTCGATTACCTGTGGCACATCGCGCTGCCCGTCACCGCATCGGTGGTCGGCAACTTCGCGATCGTCACGATCCTGACCAAGAACACTTTCCTCGAGGAGATTGGCCGCCAGTACGTGCTGACGGCCCGCGCCAAGGGCGCGCCCGAGCGCGACGTGCTGTGGAAGCACGTGCTGCGCAACGCGGCGATTCCGCTCCTGACCGGGCTGCCCGCCGCCTTCGTCGCCGCGTTCCTGAACGGCAACCTGCTGATCGAAACGCTGTTCTCGCTGAACGGGATGGGCCAGCTGTCGTACGACTCGGTGATCCGCCGCGATTACCCCGTGGTGCTCGGCTCGCTGTTCCTGTTCACGCTGATCGGCCTCGTTACCAAACTCATCGCTGACGTCTGCTATGTCCTCGTCGACCCCCGCATCCAATTCAACCGCCTGGACCACTGATCCGGCGAACGTGGCCTGCGCCGCGTCCGTGTCGCCCTGGCGGCGCACCTGGCTGCGTTTTCGCAGCCAGCCGCTCGGCTACTGGAGCCTCGTGATCTTCGCGACGCTGTTCGTGGTCAGCCTGTTCGCCGAGGTGCTGTCGAACGACCGGCCGCTCATGGTGCGCTACGAAGGGCACTACTACTTCCCGATCGTGAAGGAGTACCCGGAGACGCTGTTCGGCGGCGATTTCCCGGCGAAGACCAACTACCTCGATCCGTACATCAAGTCGAAGCTCGAGGCGAACGGCAACTTCGCGATCTATCCGCTGAGCCGCTACCACTACGACACGATCGACTATTTCGCGTCGCATCCGTATCCGGCGCCGCCGACGTCGAGCAACTGGCTCGGCACCGACCAGTTCGGCCGCGACGTGCTCGCGCGCCTGCTGTACGGCTTCCGGCTGTCGGTGCTGATGTCGCTCGCGCTGACCGTGTCGGGCGTGCTGCTCGGCGTGCTGTCGGGCGCGGTGCAGGGCTTCTACGGCGGCCGCACCGACCTGATCGGCCAGCGCCTGATCGAGATCTGGAGCGCGATGCCGGACCTGTACCTGCTGATCATCTTCGCCTCGATCTTCGATCCGTCGCTGTGGCTGCTGTTCATCCTGCTGTCGATGTTCGGCTGGCTCGTGCTGTCCGACTACGTGCGCGCCGAGTTCCTGCGCAACCGCTCGCTCGACTACGTGAAGGCCGCGCGCACCATGGGGCTGTCGAACTGGCAGATCATGTGGCGCCACGTGCTGCCGAACAGCCTGACGCCCGTGATCACCTTCCTGCCGTTCCGCATGAGCGCGGCGATCCTGTCGCTGACGAGCCTCGACTTCCTCGGCCTCGGCGTGCCGCCGCCGACCCCGAGCCTCGGTGAGCTTTTACAGGAGGGCAAGAACAATCTCGACGCGTGGTGGATCTCGGTGTCGGCATTCTCGGCGCTGGTGATCACGCTGCTGCTGCTGACCTTCATGGGCGATGCGCTGCGCAACGCGCTCGACACCCGCTCGCGCGGCTCGGCATTCGGCGGAGGCAAGTGATGGCGGCACCGTTGTTGGAAATCGACCGCTTCTCGGTGCGATTCGGCGAGAAAGTCGCCGTGCAGGAACTGAGCCTGTCGGTCGCGCGCGGCGAACGCGTCGCGCTGGTGGGCGAATCGGGCTCGGGCAAGAGCGTGACCGCGCTGTCGATCCTGCGGCTCGTCGCCCAGGCGCAGCTGTCGGGCCGCATGCTGTTCAACGGCGAGGACCTCCTCAAGAAGACCGAGCAGCAGATGCGCGGGATTCGCGGCAAGGACATCGCGATGGTGTTCCAGGAGCCGATGACGGCGCTCAACCCGCTGTACACCATCGGCAAGCAGATCGCGGAAAGCCTGCGGCTGCACGAGGGCCTGCGCCCGGGCGCCGCGCGCGAGCGCGGCATCGAGCTGCTGCGCCGGACCGGGATTCCCGAGCCGGAGCGGCGCATCGACAGCTTCCCGCACCAGCTCTCGGGCGGCCAGCGGCAGCGCGCGATGATCGCGATGGCGCTCGCGTGCCGGCCGCGTCTCCTGCTCGCGGACGAGCCGACCACCGCGCTCGACGTGACGGTGCGCCAGCAGATCGTCGACCTGCTGATCGAACTGCAAGAGCAGGAGGCGGCCGAGCGCGGCATGGCCGTGCTGCTGATCACGCACGACCTGAACCTGGTGCGGCGCTTCGCGCAGCGGGTCGCGGTCATGGAGAAGGGCGTGCTGGTCGAGACCAACACGACCGACGCGCTGTTCGGCAATCCGCAGCACCCGTACACCCAGCGGCTGCTCGACAGCGAGCCGCAGCGCGCGATCGAACCGGTGGCGGCCGACGCGGGCAAGATCGTCGACGTGAAGGATCTCGCGATCGACTACCGGGTGCCGGCGAAGGGCCTGCGCTCGCTGTTCGGCCGCACGGCGTTCCGCGCGGTGCACGAGGTCGCGCTGAGCCTGCGGCGCGGCGAGACGCTCGGGATCGTCGGCGAGTCGGGCTCCGGCAAGTCGACGCTGGCGTCGGCGGTGCTCGGGCTGCAGCGCCCGGCGTCCGGCAGCATCGAGATCGGCGGGCTGCCGCTCGCATCGCTGCGTTCGACCGACGAACGCCGCAAGCTGTATGCGCGCATGCAGGTGGTGTTCCAGGATCCTTTCGGTTCGCTGTCGCCGCGCATGACGATCGAGCAGATCATCGGCGAGGGGCTGGCCGTGCATCGGCCGGAGATCGCCGGGCCCGCGCGGCGCGCGCGGATCGCCGGGCTGCTGGAGGAAGTCGGGATGCCGGCCGAATCGATGCTGCGCTATCCGCACGAGTTCTCGGGTGGCCAGCGCCAGCGCATCGCGATCGCGCGTGCGCTGGCGGTCGAACCCGAGCTGCTGGTGCTCGACGAGCCGACCAGCGCGCTCGACGTTTCTATACAAAAACAGGTGTTGAACCTGCTGACGAATCTCCAGAAAAAGTACAAACTCAGCTACTTGTTCATTACCCACGATCTCGCGGTCATGCGCGCCATGGCGCACCGGGTGATCGTGATGAAAGCGGGGCGTGTAGTCGAGCAGGGTGACACGCTCGATGTGCTGCATGCGCCGTCGCATCCCTATACTCAGTCGCTGCTGGCGTCGTCGATGATGGCGCCGGACGGCGCGCTGCCCGAGAAGAGCCGATGATCGATGAGCGGTGGGCCGACGCGGCCCGCGGGTTGCGCAGCGAGGCCGATTTCTGGTCGCTGCGCATCGTGGACGAGCAGATCGACGAACACGCGGTGCGCAACGACGTCGCGCTGCCGCTGTCGAGCGTGCGCGATCGCGGCGCGATGCTGATCGCCTGGGCCGGCGCGGGCGCCGGCTACGCGGCCACCGTGAACCTGTCGCCCGCCGGCCTGCAGGCCGCGCTCGACGTCGCGACCGCGCGCGCGAAGGCGAGCGCCGCGCTGTCGCTGATCGATCATCGTGCGATCGCACGTCCTGAGGTGAGTGGCCACTACGCTTCGCCGGATCTCGACGAAGCCTTGCCGACCCGTCGCGAATGGATCGAGCGGCTTGCGCACGAATGCGCGGCGGCGGCCGTCGACGCGCGCATCGTCGAGCGCACGGCGAGCGTGCAGGTCGCGCATGCGGACCAGCTGTACCTGACGAGCGACGGGGTGCGGATCGCGCAGCGCTTCCGCTTCCTGATGCCGCAGCTGAGCGCCACCGCGCATGCGGACGGCGACACCCAGATCCGCACGCTCGGCGCGTACGGCACGCTCACGCAGGGTGGGCTCGACGTGCTCGCGCGCCACCAGTTCGACGGCGCGGGCGCGCGCATCGCCGACGAGGCGCTGCGGCTGCTCGCCGCGCCGAATTGTCCGTCGGGCAAGCGCGACCTGCTGCTGATGCCGGACCAGATGATGCTGCAGATCCACGAGTCGATCGGTCATCCGCTGGAGCTGGACCGGATCCTCGGCGACGAGCGCAACTTCGCGGGCTGGAGCTTCGTGAAGCCGGAGATGTTCGGTCATTATCAATACGGCTCGGCGCTCCTGAACGTGACCTTCGATCCGGGCGTGCCGGGCGAGGCGGCGTCGTACGCCTTCGACGACGACGGCAGCGCGGCCACCCGGCAGCACCTGATCCGCGACGGCGTGCTGGAGCGTCCGCTCGGCGGCGCGCTGTCGCAGCAGCGCGCGGGGCTCGCGGGCGTGGCGAATTCGCGCGCCTCGAACTGGAACCGGCCGCCGATCGACCGGATGGCGAACCTGAACATCGAACCCGGCATGCATTCGCTCGACCAGCTGATCGCGGGGATCGAGAACGGCATCCTGATGCGCACCAATAATTCGTGGTCGATCGACGACCATCGCAACAAATTCCAGTTCGGCTGTGAATTCGGCCAACTGATCGAGAACGGCCGCCTGACACAGGTGGTCAAGCAGCCGAACTACCGCGGCATTTCCGCGAGCTTCTGGCGCAGCCTGCGCGCGGTCGGCGATGCGTCGACCCGCGGCGTGTACGGCACGCCGTACTGCGGCAAGGGCGAACCCACGCAGGTGATCCGCGTCGGCCATGCGTTGCCCGCATGCGTGTTCGCCGACGTCGACGTGTTCGGAGGCGCGTGATGAGCGTCATCGACCTCGACGGCGCGGCGGGCGGCATCGGCTGGCACGCGCATTTCGGCCGGCTCGCGGACGACGCGGCACGCGTGGCGCGCGGCGACGAGACCGTGCTGCTCACGCTCGCGGCCGAGCAATCGGACTTCGTCCGCTTCAACGGCGGGCGCATCCGCCAGACCGGTCAGGTCGTGCAGGGCAAGCTGGGCGTGCGCCTGATCGACGGCGCGCGGCAGGCGTCGCTGTCGCTGACCATCTGCGGCGATGCGGATGCCGATCGCGCCGCACTCGCGGACGCGCTGACCACGCTGCGCGACAGCCTGCGCGACGCGCCCGACGATCCGCACCTGCTGTTCGACACGACGTCCTGGCAACGCGAAACCCGCCGCGACGGCCGGCTGCCCGAGGCGGCCGCGCTCGCGCGCACGGTGGCCGAGTGCGCGCGGGGGCTCGACTTCGTCGGCTTCTACGCGGGCGGCACCTTGTCGCGCGGTTTTGCGTCGACGCGCGGCAGCCGCGGCTGGTACGCGGTCACCAATTTCGATTTCAGCTGGTCGCTGTACGACCCGAGCGGCCGCGCGATCCGCACGCGCTACACGGGCGACGACTGGCGCGACGCGGAATTCGCGCGCCGGGTCGAGGCGGCCGCGGCGCGGCTGCCGACCTTGCGGCTCGCGCCGAAGACGCTCGCGCCGGGCCGCTATCGCACCTATTTCGAACCGACCGCGCTCGAACAGCTGGTGGACGTGATGGCCGAGGACGGGTTTTCGGCGCGCACGCACGCGAGCGCGCGCAGCCCGCTGCACCGGCTGCATGCCGGCGACGCCGCATTCGATCCGCGCATCGCCTTCACCGAGGACCTGACGCTCGGCATCGCCCCGGCGTTCAACGCCGACGGCTACGTGCGCGACAACGTGCCGCTCGTCGCGGGCGGGCGCAGCGTGGGCCGGCTCACGAGCGCGCGTACCGCGCGCGAGCACGGGCTGACCCCGAACGGCGCGGAGGAGCCCGAGGCGCCGGTGTCGCTCACGATGGCGGGCGGCGCGCTCGCGGACGCCGACGTGCTCGCGACGCTCGACACCGGGCTGTACATCGGCAATCTCTGGTACGTGAATTTCTCGGACCGGATGAACTGCCGGCTGACCGGCATGACGCGCTTCGCGACGTTCTGGGTCGAGCACGGCCGGATCGTCGCGCCCATCGACGCCATGCGTTTCGACGACAGCCTGTACCGGCTGTTCGGCGAGGAACTGGAGCAGTTGGGCGAGAAGCCCGAGCTGTTGCTGGACGAAAACACCTGGGGCGAACGCGCGACGGGCGGGCTGTGCCTGCCGGGCCTGCTTGCGCGTGGTTTTGAGCTGACCTTGTAGAGAGGCAGCCGGATGAGCGTCGACCGCGCCGCCGCCGCCGCGCCGTTCGCCGGGCTGGCGCTGCGGCCGCTGTCGCTCGACGACGCGGCGGCGCTGCATGCGCTCGCGCAGCGGCCCGCGCTGGCGTACTGGGAACCGCGCGCGCCGCACCTGACGCTTGACGCGTGCCGCGCGTGGCTCGAAGTGGCGGTGCTGAGCCGGCACTTGCTGGCCGCGTGGGTCGGCGACACGCTGGTCGGCTGGGCGGAGCTGACGCCGGGGCGCTATCGGCGCGCGCACGTCGCGTCGCTTTCGCTCGTCGTGCACGACGACTGGCAGCGGCGGGGCATCGGCCGCGCGCTGCTGCTGGCGATGCTCGATCTCGCCGATCGCTGGCTCGGCCTGCGGCGGCTCGAAGCCACACTGTATGCAGACAACGAAGCGGCGAGCGCGCTGTTGTGCTCGGCCGGCTTCGAGATGGAGGTGCGCCAGCGCGGTTTCGCGCTGCGCGACGAGGGACTGGTCGACGGTTGTCTGATGGCGCGCCTGCGCGCGCCGATGCCCGTCGCGGCGGAACACACGACACATGACACATGATGCTGGCGTCCCGGCCTTGCCCGGCGACGTGACGATCCGCGCGCTCGAGGCGGGCGACGCGGCGGCGATCGCGGAGATTCGCAATCAACCGGGCGTGCTGCGCGAGACGCTCGCGTTGCCGTTTCGCGGCCGCGAGGCGGTCGACGCCTGGCTCGCGCGGCTGAGCGCGCGGCGCGCGGAGGGCGTCGAGCTGTGCGCGCTCGTCGGCGGGCGGGTGGTCGGTCATGGCGGCTTCGACGTCGCGCCGCCGCGCCGCTCGCACAGCGCGCCGCTCGGCCTCGGCGTGCACGACGCCTACGCGGGGCGCGGCGTCGGCGCGGCGCTGCTGGCGGCGCTCGTCGCCCACGCCGACCACGTGCTCGGCCTGCGCCGGCTCGAATTGACGGTGTTCGTCGCCAACGCGCGCGCGATCGCGCTGTATCGCCGCTTCGGCTTCGTCGAGGAAGGCCGCTCGCGCGCCTACGCGGTGCGCGACGGCGAGCTGGCGGACGTGCTGCACATGGCGCGCTTCGTCGACGCCCCCGCGCTCGCGCGCGCCTGAGCGGAGCCGCCCATGCCTTCCTTCTTCATCGACCGGCCGGTGTTCGCCTGGATCGTCGCGCTCGCGATCGTGCTCGCCGGCATGCTCGCGATCCCGCAGCTGCCGATCGCGCAGTATCCGCGCCTCGCGCCGCCGCGCGTGATCATCAACGCCAACTATCCGGGCGCGTCGACCGAGACGATCGATTCCGACGTCGCCAGCATCATCGAGGAAAGCCTCGACGGCGCGGACGGGATGCTCTACTACACGACGGGCAGCGGCGGCCACGGCGAGCTGGAGATCGACGTGACCTTCGCGCCGGGCACCAATCCCGACATCGCGCTCGTCGACGTGCAGAACCGCCTCAAGCAGATCGAGTCGCGGCTGCCGCAGCAGGTGGTGCAGCAGGGCATCGGCGTGTTCAAGGCCGCCAACACCTTCCTGATGCTGGTCGCGCTGCGCTCGACCGACGGCACGCGCGATTCGGTGCAGCTGAGCGACTACCTGAGCCGCTACGTGCTGCGCGAATTGAAGCGCGCGCCCGGCGTCGGCGCCGCGCAGCTGTGGGACGCCGACCAGGCGCTGCGGATCTGGCTCGATCCCGTCAAGCTGCGCCAGTACAACCTCGGCGCCGACGACGTGATCAACGCGGTCTCCGCGCAGAACGCGGCCGTCACGGCGGGCGCGCTCGGCGATGCCCCGACCGTCGGCGGCCAGCAGCTGACCGCGTCGGTGATCGTGAAGGGCCAGTTGGTGTCGCCCGAGGAGTTCGGCTCGATCGTCCTGAAGTCGAAGCCCGACGGCGCGTCGGTGCGGCTGCGCGACGTCGCGCGCGTGGAGCTGGGCCGCGACGACTATACGTTCTGGTCGCGCCTGAACGGCAAGCCGGCCGCGACCGTCGGGATCCAGCTCGGGCCGCGCGGCAACGCGCTCGAAACCTCGAATGCGATCCGCGCGCGGCTCGCGGAGCAGTCGAAGACGCTGCCGTCCGGCGTCGCGGTCGAGATTCCGTTCGACGGCGCGCACTTCGTCAAGATCGCGATCGAGGAGGTCGTGCTGACGCTGTGCGAGGCGGTCGTGCTGGTGTTCTGCGTGATGTGGCTGTTCCTGCGCGACCTGCGCTACACGCTCGTGCCGACCGTCGTGATCCCGGTCACGCTGATGGGCGCGTTCGTCGCGATGTGGATGTTCGGGCTGTCGATCAACGTGTTCACGATGTTCGGCCTCGTGCTCGCGATCGGGATCCTGGTCGACGACGCGATCGTGGTGGTCGAGGCCGTGCACCGCGTGATGGAGGATGAAGGCCTGCCGCCGCGCGAGGCGACCCGGCGCGCGATGAAGCGCATCGGCGGCGCGATCGTCGGCGTGACCGCGGTGCTGACCGCGGTGTTCGTGCCGATGGCGTTCTTCCCGGGCGGGGTCGGCGGCATCTACCGGCAGTTCTCGGTGGCGATGATCGCGTCGATGCTGGTGTCGTCGTTCATGGCGCTGTCGCTCACTCCCGCGCTGTGCGCGAACCTGCTCAAGCCGATGGCCGACGCGCACGCGCCGCGCGCGGGCCGGCGGGAGTTCGGCGCGCGCTGGGCGGAATGGTTCGCGAACGGCTTCACGCGCGCGTCCGACGGCTATCGGCGGCTCACCACGCGCACGGTGCGGCGCGTCGGGCCGGTGCTCGGCATCTACGCGGCCCTGCTCGGCGTGGGCGCGATCATGTACTGGGCGCTGCCGGGCGGCTTCCTGCCGACCGAGGACCAGGGCCAGCTGCAGGTGATGGTGCAGTTGCCGGCCGGCGCGACGCAGGACCGCACGATGGCCGTGATGCAGCGGGTCGAGACCCTGCTGCATGCGCAGCCGGGCATCGCCAACGTGACCACGGTGATCGGCTGGAGCTTCGCCGGTAGCGGGCAGAACGTCGGCATGGCGTTCGTCGAGCTGAAGGACTGGAGCACGCGCAGCGTCGACGCGGTCACGCTGCGCGATCGCCTCAACGAGCGCTTCGCCTCGATCCTCGAAGGGCAGGTCGAGGCGTCGCTGCCGCCGTCGGTGCCGGGCATCGGCCACTCGGACGGCTTCACGTTCCGGCTGGAAGACCGCGGCGGGCTCGGCATCGCCGCGCTGAAGGACGCGCGCGCGCGGCTCGCCGATCGTGCGCGGGCCGACCCGGCGCTCGCGTCCGTGCACTTCGAGGATCTGCCGGACGCGCCGCGCGTGATGCTCGAAATCGACCGCGAGAAGGCCTATGCGCTCGGCGTGTCGTTCGACAAGATCGCGGCGCTGCTGGGCGGCACCTTCGGCTCGAACTACGTGGACGACTTCCCGACCAAGGGGCGGATGCGGCGCGTGATCATCGAGGCCGACGCGGCGACGCGCATGACCGACGCGCAGCTGATGGCGATGACGGTGCCGAACCGCAACGGCGACATGGTGCCGCTCGCGGCGATCGCGACGCCGCACTGGAGCGTCGGCCCCGTCGCGCTGAACCGCTACAACGGCTATCCGTCGCTCGACCTGAACGGGCGGCCGGCGAACGGCTACAGCTCGGGCGCGGCGATGGCCGAGATGGAGCGGCTCGCGGCTGGCTTGCCGACCGGAATCTCCTATGATTGGGTGGATGCGGCGCGCGAGGAAACCATCGCGGCGAAGCAGACGCCGCTGCTGATCGGCCTGTCGGTGCTCGCGGTGTTCATGGCGCTCGCGGCGCTGTACGAGAGCTGGACGATTCCGCTGTCGGTGCTCGTGATCGTGCCGCTCGGGGTGATCGGCGCGATCGCGGCCGCGCTGCTGCGCGGGCTGCCGAACGACATCTACTTCAAGGTGGGGATGATCACGGTGATCGGGCTGTCCGCGAAGAACGCCATCCTGATCGTGCAGTTCGCGCGCGACCTGCATGCGCGCGGCATGGCGCTGCAGCAGGCGGTGATCGAGGCGGCGGCGGGGCGTTTCCGGCCGATCGTGATGACGTCGATGGCGTTCCTGCTGGGCGTGGTGCCGCTCGTGCTCGCGACGGGCGGCGGCGCGGAGAGCCGCCGCTCGATCGGCACCGGCGCGTTCGGCGGGGTGCTCGCGGCCACCGTGTTCGGGCTCGTGTTCGCGCCCATCGCGTTCTATGTGGTGGCGTCGCTGCGCGCCGGCCGCCGCCGGCGCGGCGCGGCGCACGACGAGACACAGGTGTCCGCCGGCGCGGGCGGCGGGCAGGCGGCGGGCGACTGAGGGTCGTCCGTCCCGCAGTTCAGGTGCGGCCGCGCGACGCGGCCGCGAACGGGCCGTCGCGGCCTATCGCATCACCGTCGGGGAGCATGACGAATGGATGTGGACCAGGAAATCAACGCCATCATGGCGCTGCACGACAGCGCTCCCGCCGAGGCGGAAGCGCGGCTGTGGGCCGTGCTCGAACACGGCGTCGAGACGCGCTTCCAGGCGCGCGCGGGCTGGCTCGCGAATCATGTGATCGGCGAGCATTTCAAGCGCTGGGACGACGCGCTGCGCTTCCAGCGCCAACTGCTGACGGACGACGCGCCGCCGCTCGCGGTGCTGCGCAACGGCGCGGTCGCGGCGTCGCTGGCCGGGGATCCGGCCCAGGCGCATTACCTCGAACACCGGATGCAGCGCGACGGCGTGTCGGCGGCGCTCGCGGGCGCGGCGGTGCGGGTCGCGACGGCCGCGCACGCGCTGCCCGGCGGCCGCGCCGAGCACTGCGCGGCGAGCCTCCTGACCGCGCTCGACCAGCTTGATCCGCTGCCGCCCGCCGGGCCGGCCGACACGATGCTCGCGTCCGGCTTCAACAACGCGGTGTCGGCCTTGCTCGATGCCGACGGCGGCCCGCCGTTCGCGCACGCCACGGTGCGCGACGCGATCCGGCGCGGCGCGGAAACGAGCCGGGCGCTGTGGGCGCGGGCCGGCACGCCGCTGAACGCGGCGCGCGGCGACTACCTGTGCGCGCGTGCGCACCGCGCGCTCGGCCGGCATACGGATGCGCTCGCGGCGGCGGAGCGCGGCGCGGGGCTGCTCGAGGACGGTCACGCGGAAATCGATCGCGCGTTCCTGCTGGTGGAGATCGCGCACGCGCGCCACGGGCTCGGCGAACCCGAGGCGGGCGCGCGCGCGTTCGAGCAGGCGGAGGCGATCGCGGCCGGCTGGGAGGATGCGGGCCTGCGCGACATGTACGATGCGCAGGCGGCCGCGCTGCGCGAGGCGCGCGGCGCCTGATGCCTGATGCCTGATGGACGGGCGCGCGGCGCGCGCCCTGCCGAAGTCCCTCGACTGGAGAACACAAGGATGGAACGACGCCGCTTCCTGGCCGCGCTGGGCGCATTGAGTTCGGCATGGGGCGCCGCTTCGGCCCGCGCGGCGGCCGAGCGCCCGCTGCCGGGCCGCGCGAGCGAATTGTCGCCGGGGCCGGGCGCGTCCGGGGCCGCGTGGGCCGTGCAGCACGAACGGGAGCGGATCGAGACGCTCGATCGCGGCGGCCCGCGCCTGCGCAGCTTCATCGAACTCAATCCGGACGCCGCGTCGATCGCCGCCGCGCTCGACGCGGAACGCGACGCGGGCCGGGTGCGCGGGCCGCTGCACGGCGTCACGGTCGCGCTCAAGGACAACATCGCGACCGGCGACCGGATGGCGACGACGGCCGGCTCGCTCGCGCTCGACGGCGTGTCGGCCACGCGCGACGCGTTCCTGGTCGAGCGCCTGCGGCGCGCGGGCGCGGTGATCACCGGCAAGACCAACCTGAGCGAGTGGGCGAACTTCCGTTCGACCCGCTCGACGAGCGGCTGGAGCGGGCGCGGCGGACTGTCGCTGAACCCGCACGCGCTCGACCGCACGACGAGCGGCTCCAGCTCCGGCTCGGCCGCGGCGGTCGCCGCGCAGTTCGTCGCGATGGCGGTGGGCACGGAAACCGACGGCTCGATCGTGTCGCCCGCGTCGATCAACGGCGTGGTCGGGCTCAAGCCGACCGTCGGGCTCGTGAGCCGCGACGGCATCATCCCGATCTCGGCGAGCCAGGATACGGCCGGGCCGATCGCGCGCACGGTCGCCGACGCGGCGCTGCTGCTGTCGGTGCTGGCCGGGCGCGACGCGCGCGATCCGGCGGCGCGGCGCGCGGGCGCATCCGCGTTCGCGCCCGTCGACTACGTCGGCGCCTTGCATCCCGACGCGCTGCGCGGCGCGCGGATCGGCGTCGCGCGCGCGTACTTCACCGGCCATGACGAAGTCGACGCCCGCATCGAGCAGTCGATCGCGGTGATGTCGCGGCTCGGCGCGGTCGTGATCGATCCCGTCGATCTGCCGAAGCCCGACTACCAGGGCGACGAACTGGTCGTGCTGCTGCACGAGTTCCGTCATGGCCTGCCGCAGTGGCTCGCGCAGTTCGCGCCGCACGCGTCCGTGCGCAACGTGGCGGACGTGATCGAATTCAACTACGCGCAGCGCGCGAAGGAAATGCCGTACTTCGCGCAGGAACTGCTGTTGCAGACCCAGGCCGCGGGCGGCCTCGACAGCCCCGCGTACCGGCGCGCGCTGCGCGCCTGCCGCCGCGCGCGCGACGCGGGGCTCGCGCGGGTGCTGCGCGCGCATCGCCTCGACGCGCTCGTCGCGCCCACGGGCGGCACCGCCTGGCTGATCGACCTGATCAACGGCGACGCCGCGGGCGACGGCTTCTCGACGCCGGCCGCGGTCGCCGGCTATCCGCACCTGACGGTGCCGGCCGGGCTGGTGCGCGGCCTGCCCGTCGGCGTGTCGTTCGTCGGCGCGCCGTGGAGCGAGGCGCGCCTGCTCGCGCTCGGCCATGCGTTCGAGCAGGCGACGCAGTGGCGCGCGGCGCCGCGCTTCGTCGAACGCACGAACGTTCCGCCGCCCGACGCGCCGACGCCCAACGGAACGGACGCTTCATAACCATCTCAGAATTAATTGGTTTCCTGCCGGCCGGCGGCCCCGTATCGTGGCAGCCGGTCTGGAGAAACAATCAACAACAGGAAGCCATTTCATGAAGCACACCACGCGCCTCGCCCTGCTCGCGCTGCCCGCCAGCGCCTTGGTCGCCACCGCCGCCCACGCACAGAGCAGCGTCACGCTGTACGGCATCGTCGACGCGGGCATTGCCTACGTGCACAACGCGCAGGACGGCGCGGGCAAGAATCAGTCGTCGCTCGTCAAGTTCAGCAGCGGCAATCTGTCGGGCAGCCGCTGGGGCCTGAAGGGCAGCGAGGATCTGGGCGGCGGGCTGTCGGCGCTGTTCCAGCTCGAGAACGGCTTCAATATCGGCACCGGGGTGGCGAACCAGGGGCAGCGCGAGTTCGGCCGCAAGTCGGTGGTCGGGCTGTCGAGCACCGCCTGGGGCACCGTGACGCTCGGCCGCCAGTACGATCCGATCGTCGATCTCGTGCAGGGCCTCACCGCGGACAACTACTACGGCGGCGTGTTCGCGACGCCGGGCGATCTCGACAACTACGACAACAGCCTGCGCGTCAGCAATTCGATCAAGTACGTGAGCCCGCTGTACGCGGGCTTCCAGGTCGAGGCGCTGTACGGCTTCGGCGGCGTGGCGGGCGCGGCGGGCAACGGCCGCACCTACAGCTTCGCGGCGAGCTACGCGACCGGGCCGCTGTCGCTCGGCGCGGGCTTCTTCTACGCGAACGGCGGCAATACGGCCACGAGCGGCGTGCGCAGCTGGAACAGCAGCTCGGACACGCTGTTCAACACGGTGATCAACCAGGGCTTCTCGAGCGCGAAGTCGATCCAGATCGTGCGCGCGGCGGCCCAGTACGTGCTGGGGTCGGCCACCTTCGGGGTCGCGTATTCGAACACGCAGTACGGCGCGGATTCGCTGTCGGCGTTCACCCAGACCGCGAAGTTCAACAGCGGCTCGGCGTTCCTCGACTACCAGTTCTCGCCGGCGGTGCGCGCGGGGATCGGCTACAACTACACGGCGCTGTCGGGCCAGACGTCCGCGCACTACAACCAGGTGAACCTCGGCGCGGATTATTCGCTGTCGAAGCGCACCGACCTGTATGCGCTGTTCGGCTACCAGAAGGCCAGCGGCCGGACGCTCGGCGCGAACGGCACGGTGGTCAACGCGGCCGCGTCGATCGGCTCGTATGGCGTGAATTCGGGTACGGATTCGCAGGAACTCGCGGTGGTGGGCATCCGTCACCGGTTCTGACGAACCGTGCGCGACGCGCGGGCGAGGCGGGGCGGCGGATGCGCTGCCCCGCCTCGCCCGCGCTTGGATTATGCGATACCGTATCTATACTTCAGACGATTTGATTTAATACGTATTCCCATTCATCGATCATGACGCGCGTGGGCCGCAGCGGCCGGCGACGCGTCGGCGCTTCCGAGGGACACCCATGAACACGACGATTCGAACCATGGCGGCGGCCGCGTTGTTTGCGGTCGCGGGCGCCTGCCTGGCCGCCAACACGCCGCCCGCGCCGGTCCACCTGCCGCCCGGCATCGCCTGGCAGCAGGGCGACGTGGATGCCGCGTTCGCGCAGGCGAAGCGGACCAACAAGCCGCTGCTGCTGTACTGGGGCGCGGTGTGGTGCCCCTCGTGCAACCAGGTGAAGGCGACCATCTTCAGCCAGCAGGCATTCAAGGACCGCTCGTCGTTCTTCGTGCCGGTCTACCTCGACGGTGACAACGAAAGCGCGCAGAAGCTCGGCGAACGCTTCAAGGTGCGCGGCTATCCGACCATGATCCTGTTCCGTCCGGACGGCACCGAGATCACGCGCCTGCCGGGCGAGGTCGATCTCGAACGCTACATGCAGGCGCTGTCGCTCGGCATGAACGCGGCCCATCCGGTGCGGCAGACGCTCGCGAACGCGCTCAAGGACGGCGCGAAGCTGACGCCGGACGAATGGCGGATGTTGGCCGACTACTCGTGGGATACCGACGGCGACCTGCCGGTGCCGAACGAGCGCGTCGCGCAGACACTGCAGACGCTCGCGCAGCGCGCGAAGGCCGATCACGCGAACGGCGAGGCGCTGCGGCTGGAACTGAAGGCGGTCGTGGCGGCGGCGGGGAGCAGCGGCGCGGGCGCGCAACAGGGCGAGATCGACAAGGCGGCGGGCCTGGCCGCGTTGCAGGACGTATTGCGCGACGCGGCGCAGAGCCGCAGCAATTTCGACGTGCTGGTCACGGCGCCCGCCGATCTCGTCGGCTATCTGGCGGGCAGGGACGCGGCGGCGCGCGCGCGTCTCGCCGGCGCCTACGATGCGGCGCTCGTGCGGTTGAACGGCGACCGTTCGCTGTCGCCGATCGACCGGCTCGCGGCGCTCGACGGGCGCGTCGCGCTGGCGCGTCTCGACACGCCGAAGGGCCCGCTCGCGAAACCGCTGCTCGACACGGTGCGCACGCAGGTCGCGGCGGCGGACAAGGCGACCACCAACGTCTACGAGCGGGCGGCGGTGATCAGCACGGCCGCCGACACGCTGACCGACGCGGGCCTGCTCGATGCATCGGATGCGCTGCTGAAGGCGGAGCTGCCGCGCTCGGCGACGCCGTATTACTTCATGTCGGGGCTGGCCGCGAACGCGAAGGCGCGCGGCGACAAGACGGCTGCGCTCGACTGGTACGAGAAGGCGTACAACGCGGCGAGCGGGCCGGCGACGCGGCTGCGCTGGGGCGCGAAGTACTTCACGAACGCGGTGGAGCTGGCGCCGGACGATACCGCGCGGATCCAGGGCATCGCGAACAGCCTGCTCACGCAGGTCGCGCAGACCCGCAACGCGTTCTACGGCGCGAATCGCCGCGCGTTGACGACGGTGGTGGCGCAGCTGGTGCGCTGGAACAAGGGCGGGGCGCACGAGTCGACCGTGAAGGCGGTGGTGCGGCAGTTCGAGGGCGTGTGCGGGAAACTGCCGGCCGGCGATCCGCAGGCGGGGACGTGCGGGAGTCTGATCCAGCCGGCCAAGGCTTGAGGCGGGAACGCGGGGGCTCGCGCGACGGCGCGGGCCTTCGCGAGGGGGCGGAGGGGATCGGGAGCTACCTGATAGATTGACGAAAGGATGATCTTTAGGAAAGTTCGGTATGCAGAAGAAAAATGTGCGTGGCTCAACGCTTCTCGAACGCGCGGCCTTGGATGCCGTTTATGCGTAGGTTAGATCAACAGTATTAAGATGGACGGTGGATAATGCGGATTAAGCTGCGTGTTGTTTTCAAAGATCGTTTTCAACGCTCCGAGAGCGCTGAATGACACATGGCTAATACGTACCATTACGGAAATCATGAAAATCTGACGCCTGTCGAATGGCTTTTTTTGTTGCGATAGACGAGACCATGGAGGTCTTGGGCGTGAGTGACATAGTGGGTGTCGGAATGATCCTGGCAGGCGCTCGTTTCGTACCGACGCGAGGGAAGTTTGCTGGCGCTGTCAAAGGAACATCAGTCTCGTCAAAGCTGTCCCGCTCCCTGCTTCCTTTTGAAATCAAGTATCGGATTTTGCCGACGTTTACTTCGCTGAAGAGTGTGGCTTTGTTGCGAGTGAAATATACGAATCACATTGGTGCGTTTGTCGGGCGCGCCATTCCAGGTGTCGGATGGGTGATCACGGCGTCTGATGCGGTGACGATTGGCTATCGGACCATGACGACATGCAATCGCCTCGTGAAACCAGAGGATCGTTTGTGATGGATGACCCGTGGAGCCACCTGCAAGCATTCATTCGCGAGGTGCGTGCGCCTTCCTTGTTCGGCCTGGACGCGCAACTGACCCGCGACATGGATCTGTATCACGACCTGGACTGGGAACCGGCCAGGATCGCGTCGGTGATGCGCGCTTGGGCCGCGCGCTTCGATGTGGACCTCGGCGATTTCACGGTCGAGGATTACGTTCCTTCCGCGAGCATGCGCCGGCGCGATGTTATGTGGGCCGCCTTGAAAGCGCCGTTCAGCGCGGCGGCGCGCGATGCGCTCGGCGGCCGGGCGCTGACGCTCGGGATGCTGGAGGCGGTCATGCGCGACGGGAAGTGGTCGCGAGAATAGCGCACAAGGAATAGGCATCCCATCACGTTGTGTTCATCACACCGCCGAATCCTCAGCAAGCCCGCGCGCGCACGAGGCGCAGCCCCCACGCCGTGTCGAGTCGCCCCTGCGCGTCGCATAGCGGCGCGAGCGCCGCAAGCAGGCGCTCCCGAAACGCCTGCCGCGCCGCCTCGGGCAGCCGGTCGGCGTCGTAGGTTTCGAGCATCGACTCCCACAATTCCTGCGGCGTCGGCGTCCATTTCACCTCCAGATCTTCGCAATGCGGCGCATCGAAGCCGCGCCCGACGCAGGCGGCCCAACCCTCCGGCGTGGACGTGCGCGCATCGCCGAAGCGCAGCGGCGACAGCGCATCGCGCGCGATCGGCCGGAACACGTCGAGCAGGACCTCGCCCGCTTCGCCGAGCAGGAAGCTGCGCCCGACCACGGTCGCGAACAGGCCGCCCGGTTTCAGCACGCGCCGGATCTCGGCCATCACCGTATCCAGATCGTCCATCAGCATCAGCGCCATGTGCGACAGCACGTAGTCGACCGTGCCGCTTTCGATCGGCAACTGTTGCGCGCGCGCGTGGAGCAGGTCGACCTCCGCAGGCAGCACGGCACGCGCGGCGGCGAGTTCGCCCCGGCTGAAATCGACGCCGACGAGGCGCGGCGGCGTGTCGTTCCGGGTGGCGAGCAGTTGCAGCAGCGGCCCGTCGCCGCAGGCGACGTCGACCACCGTCGGCGTGCCCGCATCGCGCGGCACGAGCGCGGCGAGCACGGCGTAGGACGACGCGTATTCGCCGCCAGCGGACCGGCACGGGTGGTGCGCGAACGCGCGGCGGGTCGCACCCGGCCGGCGCGCGTGGAAATCCTGCAGATAGTGTTCGGTGGCGGACATGACGGGGGCCGGGGCGAGAGAGTGAAGGTGCCTCGATCTTATCGATGGCGCGCACGGCCCGCCATGCGGAGCGTTCGGTATTGCGCGCGGAGCGAGGCGCGGCAGCGGCGTAACCCGCGTTGCGCAAGCGGGCGCGCCAACCCGTCGCACCGCACCGGCGGCCGCCGCATGCCCTACGCTTCCCGGTCCACCCCCCGCGTTTTGATACGATGCGGGCTTTCCACCCTTACTCCCGAGCCTCGTGTCGTCTTTCCGTGACCGGTGCGCGCAAGGATTCGCCGCCATTCGTTCCGTCGTCCGCGCCATCGTGGCCCGTGCGGCGCCCGTCATCCGTTCCGCGCGCGCCGCGCTGTGGGCGCGCGTGCGCCATCCGACCCGGCGCGGCGTGGCCGTCGCGTGCGCCGCGCCCGTCGCGCTGTTCGCGCTCTACGTGCTGCTGCTGATCCCGTTCACGCCGGGCATCGGCGACATCCGCAAGGCGCGCGTCGACGCGCCCGCCCGGATCCTGTCCGTCGACGGCAAGCTGCTCGCCGAGTTCAAGCCGGCGAACCGCGAATGGGTCGCGCTCGCGGACATCTCGCCGCACATGGTCGATGCGTTGATCGCGACCGAGGATCATCGCTTCTACGAACACCACGGGCTCGACTGGCGACGCACCGCGTCCGCTGCGCTGCACACCTTCTCGGGCAGCCGCCAGGGCGGCTCGACGATCACCCAGCAGCTGGCGCGCAATCTGTACCCGGACGAGATCGGCCGCGCGCCGACCCTCACGCGCAAGCTCAAGGAAGCGATCACCGCGTTCAAGATCGAGGCCGTCTACAGCAAGCCGCAGATCCTCGAAACCTACCTGAACACCGTGCCGTTCCTGTACAACGCCTACGGCGTGGAGATGGCGGCGCGCACCTACTTCGACAAGTCGGCCGACCAGCTCGACGTGCTCGACAGCGCAACCCTCGTCGGGATGCTGAAGGGCAACAGCTACTACAACCCGGTGCTGAACCCGGAGCGCGCATTGCAGCGGCGCAATACGGTGCTCGCGCAGATGGTGAAGTACGGCAAGCTGTCGCCGGCCGCGTATGCGTCGCTGCAGAAGAAGCCGCTGCGCATCGACTTCGAGCGCCAGACCGAGCCGCCCGGCCCCGCGCCGCACTTCGCGCAGCAGTTGCGCAAGTGGCTGATCGCCTGGGCGGACCGCAACGACTACAACATCTACGCGGACGGGCTCGTCGTGCGCACGACGATCGACTCGCGCCTGCAGACGATGGCGAATGCCGCGCTCACGCAGCACGCGAACCAGCTGCAGGGGATCGCGAACGGCGCCTGGAACGCGGGCAGCGGCTGCGCGCCGCGCAATCCGCTGTTCCAGACCTTCATCCGCGAGACGTCCGACTATCGCGCGGCGCGCGACGCCGGGCAAAACGATGCGGATGCACTGAAAAAGCTCGGCGCGGACCGCGCGTTCACGCGCGCGCTGTGCAAGGCGAAGGCCGACGTGCAGGCCGGCTTCATCGCGATCGAGCCGGGCACCGGCTGGATCCGCGCGTGGGTCGGCAGCCGCGACTTCACGACCGAGCCGTTTGATCACGTGCAGCAGGCGCGGCGTCAGCCGGGTTCGACCTTCAAGCCGTTCGTGTATGGCGCGGCGTTTGCGTCGGGCGCGTCGCCCGGCGACACCATTCCCGATCAGGCCGTCGAGATTCCGCTCAAGGGCGGGGAGATCTGGCGGCCGAGCGACGAATCGCCGCCGAGCGGCCGTCCGGTCACGCTGCGCGACGCGCTTGCCTATTCGCGCAACCGCATCACCGCGCAGCTGATGGAGACGGTCGGCCCGGCCAAGGTCGCGCGGCTCGCGCGCGCGATGGGCGTGCGCGACAGCGCGCTGGACCCGGTGCCGTCGCTCGCGCTGGGCACGAGCCCGGTGACGCTGAAGGAAATGGTGGCCGCGTATGGGACGATCGCGAACTTCGGCGCCTACGTCGAGCCGCGCATGGTGACGCGCATCGAGGATCGCAACGGCGAGGTGCTGGCCGAGTTCGATCCGGCCTCGGCCGAGCGCGCGCTCGACGACCGCGCCGCGCGCACGCTGCTCGACGTGATGCGCGGCGTGATCGATCGCGGCACGGGCGCGAGCATCCGCTCGCGCTTCGGGATCCGCGCGGACGTCGCGGGCAAGACCGGCACCACCCAGGACAACACGGACGGCTGGTTCATCCTGATGCAGCCGCAGCTGGTGGCGGGCGCCTGGGTCGGCTTCGACGACGGCCGCGTGACGCTCGGCAGCGACTACTGGGGGCAGGGCGCGCGCAGCGCGCTGCCGATCGTCGGCGATTTCTATCAGCGCGCGTTCCGCGCACGCCTGATCGACGCGCGCGCGCGCTTCGCGACCGACGTGCCGCCGAGCGCGTTCGAGATCTTCCGCGAGAAGCTGCGCGACTGGTATCAGTATCTGTTCGGCAAGACGGAGCAGAAGGCGCCGCCGAAGATCGTGCGCGCGCCGCGCCCCGAGCCGGTCGAGGAGGCCAGCGCACCGGCCGCACCGGCGGCGTCGGAGGCTGCGTCCGCCGCGTCGGCGGCCTGGGCGGCGTCGGCGGTCGCCGCGTCCGGCGTTTCCGTGCCGGCGTCGCAACCGTTCGCGCCCGTCGCGCCGCCCGACACGGGCGGCGCGCTGCCGGCCGGGGACGTGCCGCTCGCGCCCACGCCCGCGCCGGACGCCCCGGCGCCGGCGTCGGCGCCGGCCTCCGTGAATGGCGGCTGAGCCGCCGTTCGCGAGGCGCCCGCTTCAGCACATGATCACGTTCGCCAGCTGGAACTGATACGGCACGGCGGCGGACCCGCCGCCGCCGCCCGTCATCACGATGTCGGCGCTCGCGACGCCGAGCAGCGTCAGTTCCGTGTTGATGTCGGAGATCACCGCCGAGTTCAGCGTCGCGCCTTCCTCGATCTGCGACGCGGTGCCGATCCACAGCGTCGGCTTGAACTCGAACACCGCCTTCTGCCCGGGCACGACGCCCGTCTTGCGCGCGAGCAGGCGGTTGTCCTTGAAGGCCGACACGCTGATCGCGCCCTTGCGCAGGTCGTTGCGCAGCTGGATCTCGCGCGAGCTGGACGACGCGCCCGCGAGGCTCAGCACGTTGCCGGACGCGCTGCGCGCGACGCTGAACATCTGGCCGTTCTGCGCGGGCCGCTGCGGCATGAAGTTGCCGTCCGAGTCGCTCGCGGTGAGCGTGGTGCGCACCGGGAACACGAACGGGTGGTTGTCGCCGCGCCCGCAATATGTGATGACTTTCCACGCGATCGCGAGTTCGTCGAAATCGGTCGCGACGTTCTTCTGAAAGATCACGATCTGGCTGTTGTTGACGTCGTTCGAGCGATTGATGAAATTGAGCTTGATGTCCATGATGGGTCCTTGTCGTTCGTGGGAGCGCGGCGGCGGCGCGGCCGCCGCCGGCCGTGGCGTCACGCCATCACGACGTTCTCGAGACGGAACGTGAACGGCAGCGAGCGCGGGCCCGGGCCGCCGCCCGTCATCACGATGTCGGCGCTCGCGAGACCGAGCAACGACAGCTCCGTGTTGATGTCGGAGATCACCGCCGAGTTCAGCAGCGCGCCCTGCTCGATCTGCGACGCCACGCCGATCCACAGCGTCGGCTTGAACTGGAACACCGCCTTCTGTCCCGGCGCGATCGAGGTCTTGGTCGCGAGCGCGCTGCCGTCCTTGTAGATCGTCGCGTTCGCGGCGCCGCTCGGCAGATCGTTGCGGACCTGTACTTCCGAGCTGTTGCCCGGGTCGGTCGCGAGCGTCAGCACGTCGCCCGAGTTCGAACGCACGACCTGGAACACCTGGCCGTTGGTCGCGATCTGCTGCGGCATGTAGTTGCCGTAGCTGTCGCTCGCGCTCACGCTCATGGTCATCGGGAACTTGAACGGATGGTTGTCGCCCTGCCCGCAGTTGCGGATCACCTTCCAGGCGATCGCGAGTTCGTCGAAGTCGGTCGCGACGTTTTTCTGGAAGATCACGATGCTCGAGTTGTTCGCGTCGTTCGAGCGGTTGACGAAGTTCAGCTGGATATCCACTTGCTTGCTCCTTGGGTTGAAAGACGGCAATCGGTTTGCCGCGCACCTTGCCACCGGCCCGCCGGCGGCGGGCCGTTACACCGGAAAGCGAAATCCGCGCGGCGCGTCAGCCGCGCACGACGTTGTCGAGCGTGAAGGCGAACGGCTGCGCGTCGGCGCCGCCGCCGCCGCCCGTCATCACGATGTCGGCGCGCGTCACGCCCGCGAGCGGCAGCATCGTGTGGTCGCTGGACAGCACGCCCGCGCTCAGCGCGCGGCTCTCCTGCACCTGCGACGCGAGGCCGATCCACAGCGCCGGGGTGAAGCGGAACACCGCCTTCTGGCCCGGCGCGACCGCGTGCTTGGCGGCGATCAGCCGGCCCGCGCTGAATGCGTTGACGTTGACCGCGCCGCGCGTCATCTGGTTGACGACTTCCAGCTCCCCCGTGACCGCGCCGTGCGCGGATGCGGGCACCAGGCGGCCGCGTCCGCCCGGATGGGTGTCGACGACGAAGCGGCCGGTATGGCCGGCGCGCAGGCGCGGCGAGAAATTGCCGTGCTCGTCGCCGAGCGCGAGTTCGATCGCGGTCGAGTAGGTGAACGGATGCAGGCAGTCGCGGCCGCAGAACCGGATCACTTTCCAGGCGAGCGCGAATTCGTCGAGATCCGGCACCACGTTGCGCTGGAACAGCACCACCTCGCTGTTGCCGCGGTCGTTCGAGCGGTTGATGAAACGCAGCGCGATGTTCATGACGTCTGCTCCGCGGCGTCGCCGGCCAGGTGCCGGTCCGCCCATTGCGCGAGCGCGGGGGGCACGCCGCCCGCGAGCGAGGCGAGATGCAGCGCATGGGCGCGGCTCTGGCCCTGCATGTCGACGGCGAGCCGGCCGAATGCGAGCAGGGCGTCGGACGGGTTGCGGCTGCGGCCGAGATCGGTCAGGTATTGCGCGGTCGCGCTGGCGAGCGCGCCGGCATGCTCGACATGCCCCTGCGTCGCACGGGTCGCGAGATCCGCGTTGAGCGCCGCGAGTTCCTTGACGGCCTCGCCGCTGCCCGCGAGCGCGAGCCGGTCGCGCTGCTCGCGCCAGCCGGCGTCGAGCGCGGATTCGCAGGTTTTCAGGTAGTGCTGGCTGGCTTGCAGCGCGGTGCGCAGCCAGGCGCGCCACGCGCCCGCATCGACGGCGGCGCCCGCGAGGCCGCCCGGATTGGCTGTTTGCGCGACGGCCTTGCCCAGCAGTTGGAACGCGCTGAGATTGGCTGCTTCCCATTGCGTGATGAAGTTCGAGAGCATGAGGGTTCCTCGATCGGTTCGGGATGGAGAGGGATCAGGGGCGCGCGGCGCCGAGGCGGCGGATCATCGCCATCACCGCGCGCATCTGCGGCGCTTCGCGGCTGTAGAAATTCGGCTGGTCGGGGTCGGGGCTCGAATAGCCCCAGAAATCCCAGCAGCCGAGCGGATTGACGGTCGATGTCGCGACCTGCGGGTACAGCACGATGATCCGGTTGGTCTCCGCGAGCGCGTTGTAGCCGCCGTCGCGCACGAAGCGTTGGCCGATCGCCGCGACGTCCTGCGCGCAACCGTGGAAGGCGACGTGCACGGCGCAGCCGGCCGCATCGCAGGCGGCGGGCACGTACAGGTAGCCGGTGTCCGCGAGCGACGCCTGCTCGCGCGGATCGAAGGCGCGCTGGTCGAAGGCGAGCAGGCGGCCGGCCGGGTGCTCGGCGGGCGGATTGAGCGGCGCATCGGGCGTCGCGTAGAGCCAGCGCAGGATGTCCTGCGCGAGATCGAAGCCGCAGTTGTTGAGGTAGGGGCTGCGGTTGGCGTCGCAGGGGTTGTCGTCGGGGTTGTCGGTGATCAGCGCGTGGCCGGCATCCGGATGGCGCTGGTAGTGGAGGTTCGCCTTCGGCACGCCTGCGAGCGCGTAGAAGCGCGCGGCCTGGTCGACGACGCGCGTCGCGACCACGGTGTCCTTCGCACCGCTGAACACATAGATGCGCTGCGTGCGCAGGGCCGCCGGATCGTCGATCTGGCCTGCCTGCGCGAAGCGCCGCGCGTCGCGCCACGCGCCTTCCGCCGACGGCGCGGCGCCGAGCGGGCGCATGCATTGCGTCATCGCGGCGGTGGCCGGGTCGAGCGCGGGCAGTTCGCCGGCGCAGTGGAATGCGCCGCCCGCGATGATGCCCGCGCCGATCAGGCGGCTCGACCACGCGACGTCGAACTGCGCCGCCATGAACGCGCCGGACGACAGGCCGGAGACCGAGGTCTGCCGCAGGTCGGCGGCCAGCGCGGGCAGGGCGGGGCGTCGTCGGCGCGGGCTGGGCGGGGCGGCGGCCGCGGCGGCGAGCAGCAGGGCGGCGAAAACGCGGCGCGCGCCGGCGCGGACGATGGGAAGGGACGGCGGAGAGGCGTGGGCCGCGTGCATGCTGTTGCTCCTTGTATCGAGGGATGACGGGATGGGCTGCGTGCTGCGTGACGTGGCGTCCTGATGCCCTTGCAGCGTAAGGGCGCGGGGCGCGCGCTTGAATAGGGCGGCCGGGACGGTTGGTGGCCCATGACGGGCGGCCGGGGTGGACGCGGGCCGGCATGCGCGGGCGGCGAACGGGGCGCGCGGCATGGAGGCGGTGACGGGCCGGGGAGGCTGCCTGCGAAGGCGATGTCGGCCTCGATCCGCGACGGGCGGGCGAGTCGAGGCGGCTGAATGGCGGAAGCGTCCCGTATGCGGTAACGGGCTGAAGGCGAGGCGTGCGCGCAGAGCGATATCGACAGGGATATCCGCGAACCGGGCGCAAAGCTTGCCGAGGAGGCATGTGTCGAAGGGGGCGCGCTGCGCCGTATCGCATCGCGCGTGGCGACGTCGTCATGTGCCGCCGATCGACGAGCGGGCCCGGTGCGGTGCATGCCCGCATCCGCCGTGGCGGACGGCGCGCGGCGCATCGCGCAGGCGTTGCCGCCGCGTGCGGAGTGAGGTCGGCCGGTGGGACGCCCGGGTGGGCGCGGTCATCGACCACGCACGCGGCGCGACCACGCTAACGCGGCGCGGCCGCGACGCAGCGCGTCACGGCAATCGTGACCGCGCGATCCGAAGTCGTCACGGCCAGCGGCCGGTTGCCGGTCGTATAGCGCAACCGGAGCGACCCGCGCGGGCCGTAGCCGCTGTCGATGTCGGCCAGCAGATCGGGGCCGTCCGGCTGGCCCGCGAGGCTCACGCCGCTCAGCATCGCGGGCCGGCGCTGCGGGTCGCTCCAGTCGGCCTGCCCGGCCGACTGGTAGAACGACGGCAACACGCCGTTCGTGTACAGACTCTCCAACGTGCGCGCGAGGCGTTCCGCGCAGCGCTCGCACAGCCCGGGCTGTTGCGCGCGTTGCAGCGCTGTGTCGAGATCGGCGACTTCCGCGCGGCAGGTCGGCGGCGCGCCGGACGGCTGCGCGCGCGCAGCCGGCGCGGCAAGGACGGCGAACATGGCGAGCGCCGCGCCCGCGACGCGGCATCGGCTGGAACCCGCGCGGCCTCGCGGGCCGGTGTGTCGTGCATGCATGGCATTTCCTCCGGTTCGGATCAGGACAGGAACAGCTTGCGTTCCGCTTCGCGGCGTCGCGTGAGACCCGCGAGCGGTTTGCCGCCCGCCTTGTTCCACACGAGAAACTGGTCGGCCGCCTTCGCGTACGCGCCGGCGTTCAGGTAGCGGCCGAGCGTCGACGTGCGCAGCCGTCCGCCGCCCAGGTTGAAGACGAAGCAGATCAGCGCGTCGAACTGCTGTTGCGTGAGCGGCACGCGCACCAGCTGGTGGACCGCCTGCTCGGCGCCGCGCAGGTCGCGGCGCAGCAGCGCCTCCGCGGCGCTCGCGGTGAGCGGGCGGTCGAAGCGCTCGCTCGGCAGGATCAGGTGGCCGTAGCCGATCGTCGGCTTGCCGACGGCGTCGAGATAGCGATTCAGGCGCAGGCCCTCGAACTGCTTGATCAGGTCGACGCCCTGCGTACCGGTGTGCTCGGGATGGTCAGGCATGATTGGGCTCCTCGCCCTCGTGGCGTGCGCGCGGCACGAGGCGATGGGTGTATTCGTCGATCACGCGCATGATGGCTTCGGGCGGCGCGAGCGCCGCGAACTGCATCTCGATGTCGATGTGCTGGCTGTCGCGCGCGCTCGCGCGGCCCTGCGCCTGGCCCTGCGCATCGCCGCGCGCGGACGGCGGCGCGAGCGTCACGTAGAAGCGGCAGCGCTGGTCGTCGCCCGCGAAGCCGCCCGCGGGCAGGGCCTCGGTGAAGTCGCCGCGCACCGTCAGATGCACGACCATGCGATCGAGCGCGAGCCCGCGCGGCGTCGCGAGCGCGACGAGCGGCACCGGCATCGTGTGCTCCGCGTCGAGTGCGACGTCGACCGTGCGCGGCGTCAGCAGCCCGTCCTCCGCGGCGTCGAAGAACTGGTCGAGCACCGCCGTGTACTGGTGCGCGAGCAGTTGGTTCGCCGCCGCCGCCGCGTGCTGCATGCCGCGCGCGATTTCGTCGAGCGCGAGCCCGCGCGGCGGCGGGGCGGCACCCGGCGGCGAACCGGGCGGCGAACCTGGTGGCGAACCGGGCGGTTCACCCGACGACGGTTCACCCGACGACGGCGCACCCGACGACGGCGCACCCGACGACGGCGCACCCGACGACGGCGCACCCGACGACGGCGCACCCGACGACGGCGCACCAGACGACGACACCCCCGACGACGACACCCCCGACGGCGGCGCACCGGGCGGGATCGGCTCCGGCGCGGGGCCGGCGGCTGCCGGGTGGGCCGGGCGGACCTGCGCGGGCGGGTCTGCCGGCGCGCCGGGCACGGCCTCGGCATCCGGTCCGCGCGCCCCGTCGGCGGCCGGAGCATCCGGCTGGGGAGGCGGCGCCGCGCGCCGCCGTTTCAGGAACTTGAACATGGGTGGGCCCGCCCGTCGCGATCAGCGCTTAGGGTTGGGGCTGCGGAGCCGGCGCGTTGCCGCTCGCGCCGTCGCCGGCTCCGGTTCCGCCGCCGGCGGCCGTGCTCTGGCCGATCAGCGTGCCGTCGGTCGGCGTGGTGGGCAGCGGCTTGACGTCCTTCGCCTTCGCGTCGGTGACGACCGGCTTCGTCGCGGCTTCGGTCAGGAAGTCGATGACCCGCATCAGCGCTTCGGGCGGCGCCTGGCGCTTGACCTGCGTGTGGATCGAATATTTCGCGCGGGTGTCGGTGCTGCGGGTCTGTTCCGACTTGTGCGACACGCGCCCCGACAGGCTGACGCTGATCGGCCCCCAGCCGAGCTTGGCCTGGAACGAGCCGCTGCCCTCGGTCGACGACGACGCTTTCTCCGATTGCGTGATCTCCATCTCGAAGTCGATCGTGCCCTCCTCGATCGCGATGATCGGGTGGACGATCGCCGCGAGCAGCGGAATGCGCATGGTCTTCTGCATCACGCCCTTCGACACGCCGCTCTCGTCCACCAGCGTCTCGTCGTAGTCGAATTGCACGGCCACCGCCTTGCCGTCCTGAATGCATACCTGCATCAGGAAATCGGCGTAGCTTTTCGCGGCCTGGGTCTGCGCGCTAATCATCGCTTTCAATGGACCTGCAATCATTTGATCCATCGGTAAAGCATTAATGACAGAACCGATAAAACTGGCGTCCATAACTGGCTCCTCGATGTAAGTCCGGCACCACGGATGTGTTGCCGATATTTAAATTACATAAGCGGGAAAGCACTCGATATGGCCTATCGGTCATGGTGGACGGCAGGTGCTGAAGATCTGAAAAATGACCAAATAATTCAATCGAAGCGTGGATTAGTACATTCTTCACGGAGCGACGTACCTAGTGCGGCTTTTTTGAAAGAGCGGTAAAAGCGAGCGCAGGAGACGCAATTAACATCACGCTTGGCGTCTCGTCACTGAGGGGTAAAGCGAAAATGAATGTCCTGATGATCGACAGCACGCCTTTATTCATTGCCGGGGTTGCCGATGTCCTGTGGAAACGCGACCGCAGCTGCCATGTCTGGCCGGCCCGCGATCCGGCGGACATCGACCGCATACGCGGCGCGTTGCCGCCGGACGGGGTCCGCGCGGTCACGCTCGAATGGGACGAGCGCGCGGCGCGGGTGGGGTGGCCGAAGCTGCTGCGCGATGCGTTCGGCGCGGCCCCCTGGTTGTTCGTCGTCAGCGCGGTGTGTCGCCAGACCGTCGCCGACGCGATGCTCGCGGGCGCGGCGGGCATCGTCGAGCGCTACGCCGATGCCGACGAATTCGCCGACGCGTTGTGCCGGGTTGCGTCGGGGGCGATCTACGTCCCGGCGCGCGACGGCCTCGGGCTGCATGCGGAGGACCGCTCGAACGGAGACCGCGCTTTCGAACGCCTGACGCCGCGCCAGCGCGAGGTGTTGCGGCTGCTGGCCGAGGGCAAGTCCAACAAGCAGATCTGCCGGGTGCTGAATGTCGCGGAAGGCACGATCAAGAACCATCTCTATGCGCTGTTTCGCCAGATCGGCGTCAGCAACCGGACCGAGGCCGCGTTGTGGCTGGCGCGGCACGTGACGATCGATATGCCGCGCCCGGCCGGCGCGCCGGGCGTCGCGGCGCGCGAGTGACGCGCGAGTGACGCGCGAGGAGCCGGCGCGATGCGCGTTCGCGCGGCCGGCCGTGGCGCAGTGCCTCCGCGGCGTCGGTCGCGCGGGATGCGCGTGTGCGGCGCATCGCGCGGGTGGGCGCGCCGCCGGGCGCGCTCGCACGAGCCGGCGCAGATCCGCGCGGGCCCGCGCAAACCAGTGCAAACCAGTGCGGACCAGTGCGGACCAGTGCGGACCAGTGCGGACCAGTGCGGACCAGTGCGGACCAGTGCGGGCCCGCGCGCGTCCCGGCGCGCCGCGCGACGCCGGCGGATCTTGCGCCTCATGCGCCGTCCGCGCTGCTCACTCCGCATCGACCTGCGGCGGCGCGTCCGCGCCGCGCGCCGGATCGCCGGAGAGCATCGCGCGGGTGAAGTCGGCGAGGCGCGCGCGCAGCGCATCGGCGGACCCGTCGCGATCGATCGCCTGCTGCAGGTCGAGCAATTGCGTGGCCAGCTCGCTTTGCCATTGCGTGCGGTCATGCGCCGCCTGCGCGTGGCGCGCCTGCAGCGCGGCGCGCGTATCGGCCGAGCGATCGCCGCGCACCAGCGTCTCGAGCGTCTCGACGAGCCGGTGCAGCAGCCGGTGCACGGCGGTGGCCGAGAAGCCGCCCAGCATCGCGAGCGCGGGCTTGCCGAAGCTGTGCATGCTGCCGTCCTCGAACAGATGCGGCGGCAGCATCTCGACGAGGATCAGCCCGGCCATCACGCCGAGGATCAGGCGCGCGCCGTACGATGCGTCGTACTTCGGATCGTAGGTCGACGCCGCGATGTAGCGGTGCGCCTGGAACAGCGTCGCGAACGACGCGCCGAGCCCCGCGCAGAACAGCAGGAACAGCGCGTTCCACAGCAGCAGGCTGCCGTGCGAATTGAGAAAGCCGCGATCGATGTTGTCGGAGGACACTTCGGACGACAGGCCGGTCGTGATCACCGCGACGAGAAACCCGAGCGCCGCGAGCGTCAGCATCCGGACGAGCGGCACCGGCCCGAGCCAGGCGAGCGGATGCCGGCGCCAGCGCTGCGCGTCGAGCAGCGTCACCGCCTGCGGCGTGGCGGGCGCGATGGTGGCGGCGAGCTTGCGATGGATCGTCGCGAGCGCCCGCGGCGCGTCGGCGGCCATGCCGCCCTGCGCGTCGATCAGGCGGCCCAGCTGCGCGATCAGCTCGGGCGCGACCGGCAGCCCGTGGTGCAGCGCGTAGCGGGCCATCGCGTCGCACTCGTCGCGCAGTTGCGCGCGCAGCGCGCCCGAGGCGGCCGGCGCGGGCCGAGGTTCGCGCGGCCCGGACGCGCGCATGAAGCGAGGGGCGCGCATCTCATGACTCGGCCGGTGCGCGCGCGGCGCGAAGGGGCCGTCGCGGCGCGGCGGCGGCGGCGCGTCGCGCCTTCACAGGCCGATCCCGTGGCCCGACCCGTTGGTGAACAGCGCCTGGTGGCCGGCTGCGGTGGGGAAATAGGGCACGCCGTGATCGAGCGCGTCGACGATCGCCCATTCGGCCGTGGTGAAGCGGAGCGCCTCCGACAGCGCGATGATCGCGCGCGTCAGCGCATCGGCGACCGGCGTGCCGCCGCCGATCGGCACGGGGCCGTTGAAGCCGCTCAGCGTGAGCGCCGAGGCGGACAGGTTGGGCGCGGTCAGGCTGGGCAGCGGCGCGACCGTGTAGCCGAGGCTCGCGTAGGAGCCGCTCGCGCCGAGGTTGGTCGCCCCGACGGGCGGCGCCCACGGCAGCGGCGCCGCGGCCGCGAAGTAGAACGTGCCATGCGCCTTGACGAAGCCGAGCGTATAGAGCGACGCGGTGGGCGCGACCAGCGCGCCGCTGGCTTCATGCGCGAGATTGAGGATCAGCGACAGCGCGCAGCCGGGAGGCGTGTTCGGGATCTGGACGGGCACCGCCAGCGTGTTGGCGCGCGTGCCGTTGGCGCGAATGGCGTTGCGCAGGGTCGGGAGGTCCGCGCTGTAGGCCTGGCCCTGAGTGCATCGTAGCGTCATGATCGTCGGTGAGTGTGCCGGAAGGGTCGCCGGGCGGCGCGACGCGGAAGGCGGCGCGGCGGGAGGCGATGCCACTGTGCGCGGCGCGCCCGCCGCGCACAATGCGGCGGACGTCACGGAGGCGGGTGGGACCAACGGCCCGGGGCGGGCGTCGCGCGCCTCATTCGTTCCCGAGCAGGTGACGCACGGAGAACAGCTCGAGATCGCGCGTGATGCCGGGCTTGCGGAACGCGGCCTGCTTCTGCGAACTGATGGTCTTGGGGCTGCGCGAGAATTTCAGCGCGATGTCCGTCACGCTCATGCCGGCGAGACAGCAGCGCAGCACCTCGTGTTCGCGCGGGCTCAGGTTCACGTCGTGCCATCCCGCGTGCGCGCGGCGGTCCGGCGCGGGCGCGTCCGGATCGTCCCGGCTGGCCGGCGACGGCCGCCCGCCCGGCGCGGCGGCGCCGACCTGCGGTGCGAGGTCGGCGCGCGGATACAGGTGGCCGTGCGCCACGCGCGGATCGCGCCGGTCAGTGCGCCGAGTCCTGCTGCTTGCCGAAGAACCCGCTCGCGCCCGAGCGCAGCGCGAGCGCCACGGTGGCGGGGCGGCGTCGAACGCCGACGACATGAGGATCCGGCAGGCCGGATGGCGCGCGCGGATCCGGTTGAGCCCGTCGATCTCGCCGGGCCCGAGCGCATAGTCGAACAGGTCCTTCCCCAATTGCGGTCGGTCAAGAATGCCGGAGCGAACTATCTTAATGGGCCGAAGTCTTACTGGTCCTCTTAGATAGCGGCGGGTGGTTTGTATGCGCATGATTTTCGCATTCCTGAGTTTGCTGATGTTTTCTGTGTATGCTGGCGCTCACGTTGCCAGCGGAAGCGTCGTACCGGACCCCTCTGGCACTCAGTTCAAGTCCCCCTTGGCGCGTAACCTTGATGGAGGCATATCCGCATCTTCATCGGAGTCGACGCCAACACGGTGCAGGGAACTCAGTTCCGCCATCAGCCAGGCCATCGCTTCTCCAGACCGCAAGAATATAGCTGTGCAAGGTATGGGCTCGGATGGTAAGCCTCGAAACGAGTTGCGACAGTACGATAAGCGGGCAAATCTCGAGTCGGAGTACCGACAGCTCGGGTGTCGATAGATAATTGGCATTTTTCAATTATCAAATGCCGTGAACGAACGCGGTCTTTACACAAGGATTTTGAAACTTCGGCATCCTTGGCGAGTTGTTTCAGTCAATCCAGATGAGCGTCGAAAGGTCGTGCTCGTCAGCGCGCGAATGTGCTCGCGTGCACGATTCGTCTGCCCCCCAATGCACTCGTCGTTGCCCACGTTGCGACATTCGAATACGGCAATGGCGTCATCTTGATACTTGCGAATATGAAACCGCCGTTCAGGCCCATTTGCCGCGCGTAGAGTGTCCTGAGCATGGTTGTTTGACCGTACAAGTACCGTGGACTGCCCACGGCAGTCGCTACACCAGCGCGTTTGAAATGCATGGGGTGGACTGGCTTCGCGAAGCATCGATTCAGGCTGTGAGCCGCCGGATGCGGCTGAGCTGGAATGCAATCGACTGCATCATCCAGCGAGCGGTAAGGCGCGGATTGACAAGATGTCCGCCAGCGCCGTCGAAGCATCTCGGTGTAGATGAGGTGAGCTTCAGCGGGCAGCATGAATACATCACGCTAGTCGGCAAGTCGCGCGAATGCGCGAAGACGCCGACCAGTTCGAGCCCCGGCGTATGCGCGAGATGGGCTTCCATCCCGCGCCGGACGAAGGCGTGGTCGTCGAGCGCGACGATGCGAATGGACGTCGGGTCGGGTCTCATCGAATGGCGTTCCTTCTGACTGCCGTGTGGTTCGCGCGGCATGGGCGGATGAAGCGGACCCCGGGCGCGGCGCCGTGCGGCAACCAGGATCGTCCCTATTTCGAGATTTCCCGATCCGGCGCGACCGCCGCGGAAAGGCCGGGCCGGTCGCCGCCCGGGCGGGCGTCGGCCCCGCCGGACGCGGCTCGGCCGGACGCCGGCGGGGCGACCCAGCGATAGACGAGGTCCGGGCAGCGCTCCTCGTTGTCGCTGCCGTCGCCGCGCCCGATCTCGACGAAGCCGTGCCGCTCGTAGAACGCGATCGCGGCGGCATTGGGCTGGAACGTGTGCAGCTGGAGCGCGACCGGCGTCAGCGCCTGCACGTGGGCCAGCAGGCGCGCGCCGATGCCCTCGCGCAGGCGCGTCGGGCACACGTAGAGCTGGTCGAGCCAGGTGAGCGGGCCGTCGTGCGTATGCGCGCTCATGCCGACCAGCGCGTCGCCGTCGTGCGCGACCGTGACGCCGCCCGACGGGATCAGCACGCGGGCGAGCCAGTCGCGCACCGCGGCGGGCGCATGGGCGAGCGGCGCGTAGGCGGCCAGCGCGCCGCGCGAGCGCAGGTAGAGATCGCCGAGTGCGGCGGCGTCGGCGGGCGCGGCAGGGCGCAGGAGTACGGTCATCGGCGAGTTTTCGGTTGGGTGCGCGACCGCCCCGGCGATATCGGGCGCGGCGCGACGGATTCGGGTTGACGTTGGCATCGCGACGTCATACCGTATCACGCATTTTTTCACGCGCGGAGGCGGGAACGGTATGGGGCACGGAGCAGGAAAACTTCGGGTGGCGATCATCTTCGGCGGGCGCACCACGGAACATGAAGTATCGCTGCAATCGGCGCGCAACATCGTCGACGCGCTCGATCGCGATCGCTTCGAGCCGGTCCTGATCGGGATCGACAAGGCGGGCGCGTGGCACCTGTCCGAGGCGTCGTCGTATCTGCTGAACCGCGACGATCCCGCGCTGATCGCGCTGAACCGCTCGAACCGCGAGCTGGCGATGACGCCGGGCAAGACGCGCGAGCAGTGGGTCGAGCGCGGCTCGGGCGAGGCGATGCCGCAGATCGACGTCGTGTTCCCGATCGTGCACGGGATGCTCGGCGAGGACGGCGCGCTGCAGGGCTGGCTGAAGATGGCGAGCGTCGCGTTCGTCGGCGCGGACGTGCTCGGCTCGGCCGTGTGCATGGACAAGGACGTCGCGAAGCGGCTGCTGCGCGATGCGGGCCTGCCGGTCACGCCCTGGGTGACGCTGACCCGCCGCACGGCGGCCGCGACGTCGTACGCGCGCGTCGCGGCGACGCTCGGCGACGTGCTGTTCGTGAAGCCGGCGAACTCGGGTTCGTCGGTCGGCGTGAGCCGGGCGGCCAACGCGGCGGAGTATGCGGCGGCCGTCGAGCTGGCGCTGTCGTTCGACCACAAGGTCCTGGTGGAAAGCGCGGTCGACGGCCGTGAGATCGAATGCGCGGTGCTCGGCAACGACGAACCCGCCGCGAGCCAGTGCGGTGAAATCGTCCTGACGCGCGGCTTCTATTCCTACGACAGCAAGTACATCGACGACGACGCGGCCCAGGTCGTGATTCCGGCCGCGCTCGACGCGGCGACGAGCGACCGGATCCGCGCGGCGGCCGTGGATGCGTTCCGCGTGCTCGAATGCGCGGGCCTCGCGCGGGTCGACTTCTTCCTGAAGGCGGACGGCACGATCCTCATCAACGAGATCAACACGCTGCCGGGCTTCACCAACATCAGCATGTTCCCGAAGCTGTGGGAGGCGTCGGGGCTGCCGTATCGCGAACTCGTCAGCCGGCTGATCGATCTCGCGCTCGAACGGCATGCGGCCGATACCGCGCTGAACCGGTCGCTGTCGGGGCCGGCACAAGCCTGAGGCGCGCGCCGGCATGGGCGCGCGTCATGCGCGCCCGCGGACCCGGCCGGCGAGCGCGCGGCCGGGGCCCGACAACGTATAGAGCAGCACCAGCGCGTACAGCGCCGCGCCCGCGCCGAGTGCAATGAACGCGCCGGCCACGCCGGTTGCAACCGCCAGCAGCGGCAACGGCCGCATGCGGATGCGCAGTTTCTTGGTGCTGACGTAGGTGAACGGGCTGATCATCAGCAGCCCCGCGAGCACCAGCGACCCATTGACGAAGGTGGCGAACCACGCGGGCGGGGTCGCGCCATACCGGTCGAACGCGACGCATACCGGCAGGATCACGAGCGTGGCGGCGGTCGGGCTGTTCAGTCCGAAGAACACCGATTTGTCGGGCTGGATGTTGAATCTGCCGAGGCGGATCGCGGCGCACGCCAGATACACGAACATCGCGGGCAGCAGCGCAGGCGCGCCCGCGTGGCCGCAATACGCCCAGGCGACGACGGGCGGCAGGATGCCGAACGATACGACGTCGATCAGGCTGTCGAGCCGCTCTCCGAGCGGGCCGGTGGTGCCGCGCGCCCGCGCGACGAAGCCGTCGAGCCCGTCGCAGGCCAGCGCGGCGACGAACAGCGCGCCGATCGGCGCGAAGTGCCCGGCGGCCACGAGGGACATCAGCATCAGGCTCGCGCTCAAGGAGCCGAGCGTGATCAGGTTGGCGAGGCTGAACAGCGCGGCGTCGGGACGCATGCCAGCTTTCATGTCGGTTGCCCTCTCGTTTTTATCGAAGGCCTGATTCTAATTGGCTCGCGCCCGTGATGGGCGAAGTCGCCGGCCGGCGCGCCCGGCGGCGTGCCGGAGGGGCGCTCGGCTCCGGCTCCGGGACCGTGGGACCCCCGCGAGGTCTCGACGGAGACGCGCGCGCACCGGCGTCGGTTCCGGCGCGAGGGGTGGGGTTCGAGCGTCGAGGCGGCCGTCGGGGGCTTGGACCAGCGCCGCCGCGCATGTCTCGAACGCATCGATCAACTGATCGATATCGTTCGCCGTGTCCTGCGGACAGGCCCGCATCATGTTGTGAAGCGGTGTGATCAGCGCGCGGGCGCGCGCGAGATCGACTCCTTGACGATGGACCAAGCGGCACGCCTCGGCGGTGGCAATGAGCGGGCGCTTCGCATAGTCGCCGGCGCCGGCCGACCCGATGCGCGCGCGTCCGGCGCGCAAGCATGGAGAAACAGGCAGGAATGACGCAGGATCGGGCATCCGTCGCGCACCGCGGCGCTCGCATAATGAGTCACCCGCGGCGGCTGCGCCGGACACGTGTCCGGCGGGCCGTGCGCGATGGCATGTCTTGCAACGGGAGTGACCCTCATGCGTTACAAAAAACTCGGCAATACCGGCTTGTTCGTCTCGGAACTGTGTCTCGGCACCATGACGTTCGGCGGCCAGGGCCCGCTCTGGAGCCAGATCGGCAACGTGCAGCAGGAAGACGCGGAGCGGCTCGTCGGCGGCGCGCTCGACGCGGGCATCAACTTTATCGATACTGCCGACGTGTACTCGGAAGGGCGCTCGGAGATCATCACCGGACAGGCGTTGAGGAACCTCAAGGTGCCGCGCGAGAACGTCGTGGTCGCGACCAAGGTGTTCGGCGAAACCGGCACGCGCGGGCCGAACTCGCGCGGCCTGTCGCGCTATCACATCATGGAAGGCGTCAAGGCCAGCCTTGCGCGCCTGCAGCTCGATCACATCGATCTGTATCAGGTGCACGGCTTCGACGTGGCGACGCCGATCGAGGAGACGCTGGCCGCGCTCGATACGCTCGTGCAGCAAGGGCACGTGCGCTATGTCGGCGTGTCGAACTGGGCCGCGTGGCAGATCATGAAGGCGCTCGGCATCGCGGAACGGCGCGGCTTCTCGCGCTTCGCGTCGCTGCAGGCGTACTACACGATCGCGGGCCGCGATCTCGAGCGCGAACTGGCGCCGATGCTGCGCAGCGAAGGCGTCGGCCTCATGGTGTGGAGCCCGCTCGCGGGCGGGCTGCTGAGCGGCAAGTACGGGCGCGACGGCGCGTCGGAGGCGGGCGGCCGGCGCACCACGTTCGATTTCCCGCCGGTCGTGCTCGACCGCGCCTACGACGTGATCGACGCGATGCGTGCGATCGCCGCGCCGCGCGGCGTGTCGGTCGCGCAGGTCGCGCTCGCGTGGCTGCTGCATCAGCCGGTCGTGACGAGCGTGATCATCGGCGCGAAGCGTCCGGACCAACTCGCGGACAACGTGGCGGCCACCGCGGTGCAACTGAGCGCCGAGGAACTGGCGACGCTCGACAAGGCCGGCGCGCTGCCGGGCGAGTATCCGGGCTGGATGCTCGCGCGCCAGGGCGAGCCGCGCCAGCGGCAGGTGCTGGACGCGTCGCAACGCTGACCTGAACGGCGGCGCGCGGTCGCGCCGCCGCTGTTTGCCTCTACGACGCCGGCGCGCGCGGACCTCAGGGCCCGCGCGCGCCGCGCGCGTTCCGGCGGCCCCCGCCGCGCCTCATGGTCCGGCTGCGCGCGGCCTGACCAACACCGCCCGATCCCCCCGATCCCAAGTCCTTCCACGTCGCCTCCGCATGCTATCGGATTGGCTGCATCGATGATTCCATTCAATGTCGGCGCGCTGCTGTTTGCAATCCGTAATCCTCTGATTTAAGGTCACGAGGCAACAATCCGAATGATTCACGATAAAAACTGGAGGCACGGATGGATGTGAAACGCTCGCTCATATCGTTGCAGATATTGGCATTCCTAAGCGTTGGGCTGGCAGGTTGCTGGAGCGACGACGGCACGAGCACGCGGCCGTCGGCCGGCGACGGAGGAGGAGACGGCGGCACGGCGGCCCTGCAGTTCAGGATCGACGAGGGCGGCCAGATCAATGCGTTCTACCGGCAGGACCAGGTGGCCGCGCACCTGCTCGCGCGTTCGTCCGCGAAGCCCAGGCTGCTCGCGATATTTCCGGCGGGCAACAGCGGCACCGGGCTGTGGTTCGACGATACGCCGCAAGCGGTGAACTGGACGCTCGACGCGCCGGTCGCGTCGGTGCACGTCAAGGACGCGAAGGGGCGTGACCAGTACGGGATCGGCGCGGATCTCACGGTCGACACCGATCAGCTGACGGTGCGCGCGGCGGTGCTGAGTTCCGTGCGCTTCCTGCGCGACTACAACGGCGGCGCGTCGATTCCCGACGCGATCGGCGCGACGCCGACCATCACGGGCTCGACCGTGAGCTGGGCGCGGGACCGCGTCGACGGCGCGCCCGGCTATGCGCTGCGCGTGAGCCTGCGCGAGGGCGGCGGCGTGACGGCGGGACCGGACGGCAAGCCCCGCCTGCGCGCGGCGGCCGGCGCGCGGGCCTTGCGCGTGCATGTGGAGGCGGTGACGGGCGAGACGCCGCTCACGCCCATCGACAAGTCGGCGCTGTTCACGTCGGCGGTCAATCCGGACGACCGCAGCCAGAACGTGCTGGCGTTCCTGAGCTACGAGGACAAGCTGCTCGCGGGCTCGTGGCAGTACGACACCTACTTCGGCCGCGATACGCTGATCTCGCTGCGGATGCTGATGCCGGCCTTGCAGCCGGTGGCGGTCGAGGCGGGCCTGAGCGCGGTGCTCGCGCGGCTGTCGACGGACGGGCGCGTCGCGCATGAGGAAGGGATCGGCGAGTTCGCGTTGATCGACAACCAGAAGCAGGGCCGCGCGAACGATCCGACGCCGACCTACGACTACAAGATGATCGACGGCGACTACCTGCTCGCGCCGATCCTGTCCGCGTGGCTGATCGACGATCCGCGCGGCCAGGCGCGCGCGCGCGCCTATCTCGCGGAGGTCGGGCGCGACGGCGTGTCGAACGGCAGCCGGCTGGTGCGCAACCTGATGCGGGTCGCGGGCAGCGCGCAGGCGTTCGCCGCGCAGCCGGTCGTGGCGAACCTGATCCAGCTGAGGCGCGGCGAGATCGTCGGCAATTGGCGCGACAGCACGGATGGCCTCGGCGGCGGCGTCTATCCCTACGACGTCAACGCGGTGCTGGTGCCGGCCGCGTTGCGCGCGACGGGCGCGTTCCTCGCGCGCGGGCTGCTCGATCCGTATCTGGACGCGGGGCAGCGCGCGCAGCTCGCGACCGCGGCCGCGTCGGCGGCGGTGTGGGAAGCCGAGGCGCCGAACCGCTTCCAGGTGACGGTGCCGGCCGCGCAGGCGGCCGCGCGGGTGGCGCGCTATGCGGCGCAGGTCGGCGTGCCGGCGGCGGCCGCGCCCGGCGGGCCGCTGTCGTTCTACGCGGTGTCGCTCGACGCGCAGGGGCAGCCGGTCGGCGTGATGAATTCGGATGGCGGGTTCGCGCTGGTGTTCGGCGCGCCGCCCGCCGACATGCTCGAACGCATCGCGACCGACATGATGCGTCCGTTCCCGGCGGGACTGGCGACGGACATCGGCATGCTGGTCGCGAACCCGGTCTACGCGGACGAGTCGCTGTGGCCGAAGTTCTCGAGTTCCGCGTACCACGGCACGGTGGTGTGGTCGTGGCAGCAGGCGTTGTGGGCGGCCGGGCTCGACCGGCAGCTCGCGCGCCAGGATTTGCCTGCCTCGACGCGCACGCTGCTCGAACAGACCCGGACCCGGCTGTGGCAGATGGTCGAGAACGCGAAGGAGATGCGGGCGTCGGAGATGTGGACCTGGTCCTACGTGGACGGACGCTATCGCAGCGACGCGTTCGGCACGCGCAGCACCGACGTCACGGAGTCGAACGCGGCGCAGCTCTGGAGCACGACGTATCTCGCGATCCATGCGCCGCAGCAGCGGGCGGGGCGGTACTGGTGGGCGCGTGACGGCGTGCGGACCGGCGCGGTGCTGGCCCGCGCGGACTGATTCGCGCACGGGAGGCGGCCGTCCGGCGATATCGACATCACCGGGCGGCCGTCGCGAAGCCTGCCGGCACGGGGGGAGCCCGGCGGGGTTCAGTCGATCGCGGCGCCGCCCTTCGCGCATGCGTCGCGCAGCGTCACGAAGACGCTGCCGTGCATCGGCATGCCCAGCGCTTGCGGATGGCCCGCGAGGTACTGATCGGCGAGCTTGACGAGCTGCGTGTCCGTCAGATGGAGGTTGGTCACGCACTCCTTCAGTTTGACCACGCGCGACAGGTTCTGATAGGCGAACACCGGGCCGAAATAGAAACCGTCGACGACGCCGTCGAGATAGCGCTGCTTCTCCAGCGCGCTGAATTTCTGATAGGCATTGCCATCCACGAAACCTTCGGGGATGCGAACGCCGTCGGCGAGACAGGGTGTCGAAGCGGCCAGCAAGGTCAGGGCAATCATTGTGTTACGCATGGATACTCCGTCATGGGTCGTGTCGTCGTTCGAAGCGGATTATCCCCGAATGCGCGGCCTCCGGGGATGGGAGCGGACGGGCCCCCTGTCATTGAGATTTGTCCGAATATGGCGGACCCAGTGAACTCTTCGCGCTGGAAGCACACCAACCCGGTTTTTGCTGGAAACGGCCGCCCGCGTCCGGCGGGGCGCCGCGCCCGCCGGAACCGCCTCGGGCGCGGGCCGCGGCCGGTTTCCAGCGTCCCGCCGCCCGGGCCCGCATCGCGCCCGGCGTCCGTTCCACCCGTTGCGGCCGCGCCGCGAGGACCCCGACCCTGAACGATCTCACCATGGAATCCCTGCTCTCCCATATTCATCCCGACCGCTGGACCTTCCTCTGGAACGCGCTGACGACCTTCGCGATCAGCCTGTGCACGAGCCTCCTGATCCTCGTCGTCGGCTGGTGGATCTCGAAGCGGGTGGGCCGCTGGCTCAACCGCGTGCTGACCCGCCAATCGCGCGTGGACGACACCCTGCGGCCGATCATCGCGGACGTGAGCGTCTGGAGCATCCGGATCGTCGCGATCGTCGGCGCGCTCTCGCAGCTCGGCATCCAGACCGCGAGCATCGTCGCCGTGCTGGGCGCCGCCGGCCTCGCGATCGGCCTCGCGCTGCAAGGCACGATGCAGAACATCGCGGCGGGCATCATGCTGCTGCTGTTGCGGCCGTTCAAGGTCGGCGACTATATCGACGGCGGCGGCGGCTCGGTGGCCGGCACGGTCGAGGAAGTGAGCCTGTTCACCACGCGCCTCACGAAGCCCGACGGCATCTGCGAATACGTGCCGAACAGCGCGCTGTGGAGCAATTCGATCCGCAACTACACGCGCAATGCCACGCGTCGACTCGATCTCGAGGTCGAGGTGTCGATGCGCGACGACGTCAATCGCGCGATCGAGGCGCTGCGCGCGCTCGCGGCGCGCAGCGAGGGCGTGCTGGCCGATCCCGAGCCGCGCGTGATGGTCATGCGCTTCGACGACAGCACGGCGGTGCTCAACGTGCGGGTCTGGTCGAATACCGACGCGTTCTGGGATGTGCGCTGGGCGCTGGCGCGCCGGGTCCGCAAGGCGCTGACCGATGCGCAGTGCGCGCTGCCGGTGCGCACGCGCGAGTTGCACATCGTGAAGGATGAGGCGAACCTGCAATGAGGTTGCCGTGGGCGTCGCGAAGAGCTTCGGTCGTTCACAGTGCGCGGCGCCGCACGCGCCCGCATGGCCGGCGGGCGCGCTTGTTTGTGGCGGCGGCTCGCGTGGGTTCGGCGCCGGAGCGCCGGGCCGTGTGACAGTACGGCGTCGAACATGGCGTTGTCACGCATGCGAGGTCAGGCGGCCCGCATCGCAGCCCGAACGATCGTCGCGTCGGGTGCGCGCCGAAGCGCCGCCGCGCCCACGGCATCGGCCGCCGTTCGAGCGGCACCGTCCTGCAGCACCCCTTCAATCCTTTCCCGCTGTTTCCCGATCATCACATTCGTGCCCTATCGGCTGCTTATGCTGGCGCGGCAATCGAGCCGATTGCCGCCGTGCGAAGGCGGCGCGCCATGCAAGGTCTTGCGATGGCCGCCGCCTGCCCGGCCGGATTTTTCTCCGTTGACGCCTCCATGAGGAACACGTGATGACACAAGTTTTCAATGCAACGGCCGCCGCGGGCGGATTGACGGTCAAGGCGTATGCCGGCGACCGCTGCGTGATGCTGGCGTTCAGCCTGGCCGATCACCTCGTCGACAAGCTCGCGGGCTTCGCGATCCGCCGCGCGCCCGCATCGAGCCAGCAATGGACGTGGCTCGGCAACCGGCTGAATTTCGCGGGCGCCTACACGGATCGGGCCGTCTCGAAGACGGGCAAGTTCTTCCCGTCGGATACGGCGCCGTTCCAGAAATTCTGGTGGCTGGATTTCCCGCCCGACGGGACGGCGGGCGCGTTCCGCTACGAGGTCGTCGTCAAGCGTTTCAAGGATGACGAAACGACCGACCTCGTCGACGACCAGCGCGTCGACCTTCGGATCGACGTGGGCCCGTTCAGGGAAGGCCCGATCGAAGTGGCGTTCACGCGCGGCTATCTGTCGTCGCAGGCCTACGCCGACAGGTTTCACAACGCGCCGTACGAACCGAAGCCGGGCGGCGACTGGCAGTTCGCGACCGGGCCCTTCAAGGAGGAGTGGACCTGGCTCGGCGGCCATGCGCGCCAGGCGATCGTCGATTTCCTCAACGATTGCCATGCCGACGCGGCCTGCACGCTCGATGCGTTCGTCTACGACCTGAACGAGCCCGATCTCGTCACCGCGCTCGAACTGATGGCGGGTGCGGGCCGCCTGCGCTTGCTGGCGGACAACGATCCGCGCCAGCATGGCGACGACACGGTCGCGGGCAAGGCCTTCGCCGCGATCGCCGCGGCGGCGGCCGACGGGCAGGCGGGGAATTTCAAGCGCGGCCGCTTCGGGCGGTATCAGCACAACAAGGTGCTGATCAAGCGCGACGCACAGGGCCGCGCGGTGCGGGTGCTGAGCGGCTCGACCAACTTCTCCATCACGGGCCTGTACGTCAATGCGAATCATGTCGTCGTGTTCGACAACGCGGCGATCGCGGGCGAATACGGTATGGCGTTCCAGGTTGCGTTCGATGCGGACCTGAAGCTCGGCCCCTTCGAGGCGAACGCGATCTCGCAAACGGAGCTGAACCTGACGGAGCCGGGCCTGCCGGCGGTGAAGCTGTCGTTCGCGCCGCACAGGTCGCCGACGTTCTCGCTCGACACGCTGCTGGAGGCGATCGAGCACGCGGACAGCTCGGTGATCTTCGCGGTGATGGAACTCAAGGGCGCGGGCAAGGTGCTCGAAGCGCTGAGCAAGCTGCACGACGATCCGAAGATATTCTCGTACGGCATTTCCGACGATGTCGATCCCGCGGACGACACGGTCGACGGCACGCAGGTCTTCACGCCGAATCGCGGCGGCGAGCTGGTCTATTCGAAGGCGAATCCGGAAACCTTCCCGCCGCCGTTCAATACCGAACTCGAAGTGCACGGCGCGGCCGCGCACGTGGTGCACCACAAGTTCGTGGTGATCGACTTCAACGGCGCGAACCCGGTGGTGTTCGGCGGCTCGTCGAATCTCTCGGAGGGCGGCGAGACCCATAACGGCGACAACCTGTTCGCGATCTACGACCGCGCGATCGCGACGGCGTTCGCGATCGAAGGGCTGCGGCTCGTCGATCACTATGCGTTCGCGGCCGCGCTGAAGCGCGTGGAAGCGGCGGGCAAGGCGGCCGCGCCGCTGTGCCTGAAGAAGAACCCGGCGAAGTGGTACGCCGCGTATTACCAGAATGGCAGCATTCGTCAAACGGAACGTTTGCTGTTCACGCGCTGACGCGCGCCGTGCGGCGATTTGCCGTTCGCCTTCGCGCAAACCGTCGTTTACCATCCCGGCCGGCATGAAATGCGTCGACGCCGCGAAGGCGGCGTCGACGCGCGGCGTGCCGATCGGGGTGCGCAACCCGGTACGCTTCGCGACGCGGCGAAGACGACGCCCGGCGCGTCGCGGACGAGGCCGGCAGGCCTTGCCGCGGGGCCTTGCCGGGCGCGTCGGGGCGGATTTTTCGATGGCGGCGGGGCATCGCGCCGGGTTGCGCGGGAGAGCGAGCCATAAGGGACAGTCGGCAGGATGACGCAAGGATTCCGGCGCAGCGGACGAACGGCGCGGCAGGCGATGCCGTGCGCGCGCCGCCGCGCGAACTGCCCGTTTTTATTGCATGAGAATGAAAATAAGTTTTACGCGCACAGGACAAATCGCGGCGTCGTTGGTGGCCGGCATGGTGGTGACGGACTACGCGAAGGCACAGAGCAGCATCACGCTGTACGGGTTGATCGACACGGCGATCGCCTACGTGAACAACCCGGGCAGCCATGGCAAGCCGCTCGGCAGCGGCTGGTCGATGGGCATGGGCGGCCTCAACGGCACGCGCTGGGGGATCCAGGGCAAGGAGGATCTCGGCGGCGGCACGGCGGCGATCTTCACGCTCGAGAACGGCTTCTCGCCGAGCAGCGGGGCGATCGGCAACGGCGGCGACATCTTCGGCCGCCAGGCGTTCGTCGGCCTGCAATCGAAGCGCTACGGCGCGGTCACGCTGGGCCGCCAGTACGATTTCATGATCGACTTCGTGTCGCCGCTCGGCGTGCCCGGCCCCGGCTGGGGCGGCAACCTCGCGGTGCATCCGTTCGACAACGACGACTCGATCAAATTCCAGCGCATGAACCACGCGGTCAAGTACGTCTCGCCCAGCTATCGCGGGCTGCGCGCCGGGGCGATGTATGCGTTCTCGAACCAGGCGGGGCAGTTCTCGAACAACCGCGCGTACAGCGCGGGCCTTTCCTATGCGAACGGGCCGCTGTCGCTCGGCGCGGCCTACGTGCAGATCGATCGCGACGCGAATCCGGCCAACGCGAATCCGAGCGGCGCATTGAGCACGACCGACGGCGGCGCGGCGATTCGCGGCGGACGCGAGCGCATCTGGGGCGTGGCCGGGCGCTACAGGATCGGCGCGGCGTCGGTGGGACTGTCGTGGACGCATTCGACCACGGACGACGTGACGGGCGTCTGGTCGGGCGGCAAGATCGCGCCGCTGAGCGGACGCACGCTCACGCTCGACAACTACTCGATCGACGGGCGCTACCTGTTCACGCCGGCCGTGTCGGCCGCCGTGGGCTACACCTACACCGACGGTCGTTTCGATGCGGGCGCGCGTTCCGCGCAGCCGAAATGGCATCAGGTCGTGCTCCAGGGGGACTACATGTTCTCGAAGCGCACCGACGTCTACGTCGAAGGCGTGTACAAGCGTTCGAACGGCGGCGGCAATCCCGTGTTCAACGCATCGGTGTACACGTTCGCGCCGTCGTCGGACAACGTGCAGGTGGTGGTGGCCGCGGGCCTGCGTCATCGTTTCTGAGCGATGCCGCGCGCCGCGGCACACGGCCGCGCTTCATGGCAGCCCGGCGCGAGACACGCTACCATGACAGGCGCGTGACGCCGGGCTTTCGGAAGCAGGACTCCGAACGACCGCGCGGCGCGCGACGGCGACGCGGTTCGCCGCCGCTTCATCGATGAAGCGTGAGCCGCCCGCCGGCCCGCGGCCTGGGGGCGCGGGATGCTGGCGGCATGTCTTCGAGGCCTATACCTGACCGGAGTGCATCAGCATGGCATACGACAAAACTATCGTGGCAATGGCAGTTCTGGCATCGAGCGTGAGCGCGCATGCGCAGATCGCGGGCGCGCAGCCGCTCAGCGTGACCGTCGAGCAGTCGCAGGCGCTGCTCGAAGGCTGGAGCGTGAAGAAGAGCGTGCTTGGCAAGGCGGTCTACAACGACGACAACCAGAAAGTCGGCACGGTGCGCGATCTGATCATCGCGCCGGACGGGTCGGTCTCGGCGGCGATCGTGTCGGCGGGCGGCTTCCTCGGCGTGGCGGCGCACGACGTCGCGGTGCCGATCGCGTCGCTCGACGTGCGCAACGGCAACATCTACCTGCCCGGCGCGACCAAGGATGCGCTGAAGGCGACGCCCGCGTTCCAGTATGCGAAGGTGCCGGCGCCGCCGAAGCCGAAGCAGGTCGACGCGAAGCATTGAGCGGCGCGCGCGCCGGGCGGCGAACCGGGCGCGGACGTGCGCCGCGGTTCGTCGCGGCGCGTTCGGCCTGCGCGCCGGCGAGCGGGGCGCGGGGCGGCGGCGCTCGTGATCCGCATCGTCGCGACCGGGCGCTCGCGTGGCGACGGCGGCGGCTTCGCGCGATGATTCGGTGTGCGGTGATTCGGATTGTTGGAGAATGCGCGCGCCCGGACTTGTGATATATATCGCAGTCCGGCGCGGTGCCCGGCGCGGTGCGGCATGCCAAGTGCGAGACGCCGCGCGGCTTCGCGAGCCGGCCGGATCGACGACGAGGAGAGGCGTCGATCCCTGCGCGAGATGCGGTACACGCCCAGTCGCGATGGGCCCGATCCACCTCGATTCGACAACCACGCCGCCCCAATAGCCGATCATGGAATTTCCGTCCCACGAAATCGAGGCCGTCATCGAACCGATGCGCGAGAGCGATGAACTGCTGGTGCTCGTGCGCGAGCGGAACTCCGGCGCCACCTTCCGGATGGCGCCGCGCGACCTGAACGAAAAGGCCTGGCTCGACAAGTTCTCGCGCAAGGACGTCGCCCATATCGGCTTTCTCAACGCCGCCGCCTACACCGACCAGCTCGTCCCGCTGTCCTGCTTTCCCACGCGCAAGCAGCGGCTCACGCCCGCCGTGCTGCTGCTGTCCTTGATCTACGTCGGCTTCCTGATGTTGTCGAACGTGACGGGCGCGCGCGTGATCGAGATCCAGCTCGACTGGCTGCCGTTCCTGGGCACGGGCAGCGTCGGCATTCCCGCCGCGCTGATCGCGTTTCCGATGACCTACGCGTTCAGCACGATCATCACCGAGGTCTACGGCTACAGCGTGAGCCGCATGGTGATCTGGGGCGGGCTCGTGGTGAACCTGATGTTCGTCATCGGCATGTGGCTGCTGACGCTGCCGCCGGGCCTGCCCACCTGGGAAGCGGAGAACCCGACGCTGGCCGCGGCCTATCCCGCGCTCGCGCTCGAATTCGCGCGCACCTTCGTCGCGTCGACGGTGGCCTACTTCTGCGGCGAGTTCGTCAACACGACCTTTCTCGCCAAGCTCAAGGTCGCGAGCGCCGGCCGCCATCTGTGGGCGCGCATCGTGTCGAGCACGGGCCTTGCCGTCGTGATCGACAGCGCGCTGTTCTGCGTGATCCTGTTCTGGGGCCGTCTGCCCGATGACGTTGTGTTCACAATGATCGGCATCCAGGTCGCCGTGAAGCTGCTGTACGAACTGATCCTGCTGCCCGTCGTCACGGCCGCCTCGCGCCGGCTCAAGCAGATGGACCAGATCGACTACTACGACTACCACACGCGCTTCAATCCGTTTTCGTTCCGGAACTGAGCGCGCCGGCCGGCGTCCCCCGCCGGCCGCACGCGGGCGCCGGCCCGCGCCGAAGGCGATTCCCGCCCGATCCCCTACGTAATGATACGTATCGGCCATACGTAGTAATCCGCTTGTTCGCGTTGGCGTGAAAGCGAACAATAGCCGGTCCCGGCTCGCGCGCGCGAGCCGGGCGCATGTTTTCACCGCGGCCGCACGCCGCCTATTTCAATAAAAGACAGGAGACGTCATGAATCGGGCATCCGGATATCTGATATGGACAGCGGTCGCGCTGCTCGGCGCGTTCGCGTTCGGCACGATCGCGCTCGCGCACGGGGAGCGGATCAGCGCGCTGTGGATCGTGATTGCCGCCGTGTGCGTCTACTTGATCGCGTATCGTTTCTACAGCCGTTTCATCGCGAGCAAGGTCGTGCAGCTCGACGGCTTGCGGATGACCCCCGCCGTCAAATACAACGACGGCCTCGACTACGTGCCGACCAACAAGTACGTGCTGTTCGGCCATCACTTCGCCGCGATCGCCGGCGCCGGGCCGCTCGTCGGCCCCGTGCTCGCCGCGCAGATGGGCTACATGCCCGGGATGCTGTGGATACTCGCGGGCGTGGTGTTCGCGGGCGCGGTGCAGGATTTCATCGTGCTGTTCATCTCGTCGCGCCGCGACGGCCGCTCGCTCGGCGATCTCGTGAAGATGGAGCTGGGCACCGTGCCCGGCGTGATCGCGTTGTTCGGCGCGTTCCTGATCATGGTGATCATTCTCGCGGTGCTCGCGCTGATCGTCGTCAAGGCGCTGACCAATTCGCCGTGGGGCACGTTCACGGTCGCCGCGACGATTCCGATCGCGCTGTTCATGGGCGTCTATACGCGCTATATCCGTCCGGGGCGCATCGGCGAGGTGTCGGTGATCGGCTTCATCGGATTGATGGCCTCGATCGCGTTCGGCCAGTACGTGCATGATGCGCCGGCGCTGGCCGCGTGGTTCACCTTCAACGGCACGCAGCTCACGTGGATTCTGATCGGCTACGGCTTCGTGGCATCGGTGCTGCCGGTGTGGCTGCTGCTCGCGCCGCGCGACTACCTGTCGACCTTCCTCAAGATCGGCACGATCCTCGGCCTCGCGATCGGCATCCTGGTGGTCGCGCCGGAACTGAAGATGCCCGCGCTGACGAAGTTCATCGACGGCACCGGCCCGGTGTGGTCGGGCAACCTGTTCCCGTTCCTGTTCATCACGATCGCGTGCGGCGCGGTGTCGGGCTTCCACGCGCTGATCTCGTCGGGCACGACGCCGAAGCTGCTCGACAATGAAACCAATGCGCGTTTCATCGGCTACGGCGCGATGCTGATGGAATCGTTCGTCGCGATCATGGCGCTGGTGGCCGCGTCCGTGATCGAGCCCGGGGTTTACTTCGCGATGAATGCGCCGGCCGCCGTGCTGGGCACGACGCCGGAAGCGGTGGCGCAGACGGTGACGCAATGGGGCTTCGTGTTGACGCCCGAGATGCTGACCGAAACCGCGAAGGCGGTGGGCGAATCGACCATCATCGCGCGCGCCGGCGGCGCGCCGACGCTCGCGGTCGGGATGGCGCACATCCTGCATCAGGTGATCGGCGGCCCGGCGATGATGGCGTTCTGGTATCACTTCGCGATCCTGTTCGAGGCACTGTTCATCCTGACGGCGGTCGATGCCGGCACGCGCGCGGGACGTTTCATGCTTCAGGATCTGCTCGGCACGTTCCATCCGGCGCTCAAGCGGACGGAGTCGCTGCCGGCGAACCTGATCGCGACGGCGCTGTGCGTGGCGGCCTGGGGTTACTTCCTGTATCAGGGCGTGGTCGATCCGCTGGGCGGCATCAACACGTTGTGGCCGCTGTTCGGCATTTCGAACCAGATGCTGGCGGCGATCGCGCTGGTGCTGGGCACGGTGGTGCTGTTCAAGATGAAGCGCGAGCGCTATGCGTGGGTCACGTTGGTGCCGACCGCATGGCTGCTGATCTGCACGCTGACGGCCGGATGGCAGAAGATCTTCGACGCGAACCCGAAGGTCAGCTTCCTCGCGCATGCGGCGAAGCTGCAGGCGGCGCTCGACGAGGGCAAGGTGCTGGCCCCGGCGAAGTCGCTCGCGCAGATGAAGCGGATCATCTTCAACGACTATGTCGATGCGACGCTGGCCGGCTTGTTCATGTTCGTGGTGTTGAGCATCGTGGTGTATGGCGTGCTGGCCGTGCTGCGCGCGCGACGCGAGGCGAAGCCGACCTCGCGCGAGACGCCGTTCGAGCCGATGCCGGCCGGGCAGGTGCTCGGCAGCGGCCGCTGACGGGAGGCCGGCGATGTTCTCCGATCTCGGCGGTGAACTGCGCAGCGCGGGCCGGTATCTCGGGCAGGCGCTGCGCCTGATGGTGGGCCTGCCCGATTACGACACCTATGTCGCGCATATGCGCGCGACGCATCCCGATCGGCCCGTGATGTCGTACGAGGAATTTTTCCGCGAACGGCAGAATGCGCGGTATGGGTCGGGGGCGGGGAAGTGCTGTTGATTTGACCGGGGTGCCAGCCGGATGCATCGCGTAGGATGGGTGAGCGCCATGACCAGGGTCATGGCGCTTTTTTTGCGTTCACCGAGGGCGTCCGGGGATATCAATGCCTGCTCGGAGCGCCCCCACGGAGTAGCTCGAAGGCGATCAGTCTGGCCGACGGAAACGTGTCGACGCAGGTCCATGATCGACACCCTGTCGATCCGCATTCCCCAGGGTTGAACGCATCGAATTTTTCGTGGAAATGCGAGATTGCAGAGGCGTACACCCGCATAATTGTTTCTTGTGGGCCACGCAGGAGCGCTGCTTACGGGGGGATCACAGTGGAATTTCATACGGCGTATGACCTGCTCCAAATGGCTTTCTGGTTGGTCGCAATCCTTGGCGGCGGATTCGCGATCTGGAAACACTTTGCCGAAAGCAGCGAACGACGAACCTGGGAGAGAGCCAAGCTGGCAAAGCAGATGCTCGATGATTTGGACGCCAATCCCAAGGCGCTCGCGGCCTCGTACATGCTCGGGGCGTGGATCGGGCGACGGTTTACCCGAGACGAGAAAGACGCGACCGAATCATTCGAAGTGACTGAGGAGCAACTCGTCGCGATCCTCAATATTGATCGAATACCGAAAACGTTGAACGAGGTCTATGTCCGGGACTGCTTCGACAACCTGCTCTACCATTTCGAACAATGCGTATCTGCCGCCGAGCGCTCATTGGTGGATTGGGCGGACCTTCGACCCATGCTGGCAACCCTGCTTGCTGGAACGCAGCGCACTACGATCAGGGCCTTGGTTCTGTACGCGGAATACCTGTGCTATTTCAAGATCGCGACAAGACTCGAAGAATTGTTCGAAGCCATCTATTCGGCACGGGCGGAAGTACGGAACATGCGTAGCGTTCATGCGCCTTAGCGTCGAAACCCGGGCGGAACGTCTCGAACCGTCGGGCCTCGACGGAGGTTCCGTTCGACGAGCAGGCGTCGCGGGAACGAGTCGATTGCGTGCGACGCGCGGCGCTGACGTACGGTCCCGTCGATCGAGAATCCGCGTTCGGCTGCAGGAGAGATCCAATGGCGTCGGGGCCGACGCGGAGCCGGCCCAAATAGATTTGCAGCCCAGGTGACGCTTTCTTATAATCGCGGCACCACGGAAAGCGGGGCTGCGGGCGCAGCGCATCGCGCCTCCCTTTCCTCTGGCGGCCGGCCGTACGCTTGCGCGGCAGGGATATCGATGTGCTCCGCCGGCCCGTTCGGACAACCCGGGCGGTCAAGCCCGCATGGCGTGGTTCTCGCATGAACCACTCGCCGGTGCCGACATGACGAAGCACTTTTCGCTTCAAAATGGGTTGGAATCAGAAGAATATTCCCCGCACACGGCGCGCTGTATGCTCCGATATCCTGACGCGCCCGAGTGGTCGGGCCGGGTCGGTGCGCCGCCCCTCGTCGCGCTGTTCCCGCGATCAGAGAGGCCCACGTGGCGCCGCCGCCCGCATGCCGGCCTCCGCCTGTCTCAACACCGCCACGACGCCGTGGCGACCGCATTCCAGTACTCATGTTACGTCTAAGCGAAGTCAAACTCCCCCTCGATCACCCCGAAAGTGATCTCGAAGCCGCGATCCGGGCGCGCCTCGCGGACCTCGGCGTGGCGGCAGACGAACTCCTCCGCTATACGGTGTTCCGCCGTGCGCACGACGCCCGCAAGCGCGCCGACATCAAGCTGACGTATATCGTCGATGTCGAGGTCAAGAACGAAGCGGCCGCGCTCGAGCGGCTCGCCGGCAAGCCGCATTGCGGCGTGACGCCCGACATGGCGTACCGCTTCGTCGCGAAGGCGCCCGAGCATACCGAGGCCCTGCGCCCGGTCGTCATCGGCATGGGGCCGTGCGGGCTGTTCGCCGGGCTGATCCTCGCGCAGATGGGATTCCGCCCCATCATCCTCGAACGCGGCAAGGCCGTGCGCGAGCGCACCAAGGACACCTTCGGCCTGTGGCGCAAGGGCGTGCTCAATCCCGAATCCAACGTGCAGTTCGGCGAAGGCGGGGCCGGGACGTTCTCCGACGGCAAGCTGTACAGCCAGATCAAGGATCCTCACCACTATGGCCGCAAGGTGCTGGACGAATTCGTCAAGGCGGGTGCGCCGGACGACATCCTGTATCTGAGCCGGCCGCACATCGGCACGTTCCGCCTCGTCAGCATGGTGGAAAAAATGCGCGCGACCATCCACGAACTCGGTGGGGAAGTGCGCTTCGAGACCCGGGTCGACGACATCGAGATCGATCAGGGCAAGGTGCGCGCGCTCAAGCTCTCGAACGGGGAAACGCTGCGCTGCGACCACGTGGTGCTGGCGGTCGGCCACAGCGCGCGCGACACCTTCCAGATGCTGCACGATCGCGGCGTCTATATCGAAGCCAAGCCGTTCTCGCTGGGTTTCCGCATCGAACATCCGCAGGGGCTGATCGATCGCAGCCGCTTCGGCAAGTTCGCGGGCCACAAGCAGCTTGGCGCGGCCGACTACAAGGTGGTCCACCACTGCAGCAACGGCCGGGCCGTCTACAGCTTCTGCATGTGCCCCGGCGGCACGGTGGTCGCGGCGACCTCCGAGCCGGGCCGCGTGGTCACCAACGGCATGAGCCAGTACTCGCGGGCCGAGCGCAATGCGAATGCGGGCATCGTCGTCGGCATCACGCCGGAAGACTATCCGGGCGGCCCGCTCGCGGGCATCGCGTTCCAGCGCAAATGGGAAGAGCGCGCATTCGAACTCGGCGGCGGCGATTACTCGGCGCCCGGCCAGCTGGTCGGGGATTTCATCGCGGGCCGGCCGTCGACGTCGCTGGGTTCCGTGGCGCCGTCGTACAAGCCCGGCGTGCACCCGACCGATCTCAGCACCGCGCTCCCGGACTACGTGATCGAAGCGATCCGTGAAGCCCTGCCCGAGATCGACAAGAAGATCGCGGGCTTCGCGATGCACGACGCCGTGCTCACCGGCGTGGAGACGCGCACGTCGTCGCCGATCCGGGTTCGACGCAAGGACGACTATCAAAGCATGAACGTCGAAGGCCTGTATCCGGCCGGCGAAGGCGCGGGGTACGCGGGCGGCATCTATTCGGCCGCGATCGACGGCATCGAAGTCGCGCAGGCGGTGGCGCTCAATCTGACGTCGACGCGCGCATCCTGATGCGCCGGGCCCCGCTCGGCTCACGAAGGTTCGTGAGCCGGGTGGCGCCGGCTTTCGCGTGTCGGCCCGGGCGCGAGGCCGATGACCATCCAGGGCCGCTCCCGACCGGCCCGCCCCGATCCTCTCGGGCATTCCGTGGGGTGGCGCTTTTCACGAGGCGTCGCGCAACGCCACGCGCGTCACCCTTTCACGACAACGGCGTGTGCAAGGGCGTGTGCGGAGCCGGGCTGTCGAGCCAATGCACGCTGAACAGATGCGCGTCGTCGATCCAAACCGGCCCCGGCACGAACCCCGCCTCGCGCGCCAACGCATGAAATCCATCGATCGTGAACTTGTGCGAGTTCTCGGTGTGCAGCGTTTCGCCCTGCGCGAATCTGAAACGCCGGCCCGCGACCTGGACGGCCTGATCGCGGCGGCTTACGAGATGCATTTCGATCCGCTGCCGGATGCCATCGTAGAACGCGCGATGCGCCCACGCATCCAGCGCGAAATCCGCCGCCAGTTCAGCGTTCGCGCGCCGCAGCAGATTCAGGTTGAATGCGGCCGTCACGCCCGCCGCATCGTTGTAGGCGCGATGCAGGATGGCCGGGTCCTTCACCAGATCGACCCCGATCAACAACGCGCCGCCCGCGAGCAGCGCCGCCGCGTGACGTAGAAACGCCGTCGCCTCGGCAATCGAGAAATTGCCGATCGTCGACCCCAGGAAGCACCCGACGCGCCGTCCGTCCAGCTGCTCGAGCGGCCGCCACTGCGTCGGCTGCAGGTAATCGGCCACCACCGGCCTGACGTCGAGCGATGGGTAGGTCGCGCGCAACGTCAGCGCCTCGCGTGCAAGATGCTCGGCGGAAATATCCACCGGCAGATAAGCGCGCGGCGCGAGCCCCGCCGAGTTCAACGCGTCGAGCACGATGCGGATTTTCGCGAGCGAGCCCGCGCCGAACTCGATCAACTGCGCTTTTGCGCCGATCCGCGCCGCGATCTCGCCCGCATGCCGGCCGAGAATCGCGTATTCGGTACGCGTCGGATAATACTCGGGCAGCGCGCAGATCCGGTCGAACAGCGCGGACCCGGCCGCGTCGTAGAAATACTTCGGCGCGATGCTGCGCGGCGTGCGGCCGAGCCCTTCCAGCAGATCGCGGCCGAACGGGCTGGCGCGCATCGTATCGAACGCGTCGCGCGCGTCGAGGTCGTCAGGCATCCTTTGCAAGGCGTACTCCCGAGAACTGCCAGCGCGCTGCCGGCGGAAAGAAGTTGCGATAGGTCGGTCGCGCATGGCCGGACGGCGTCGCGACGCTGCCCCCGCGCAATACCTGCTGCCCGACCATGAACTTGCCGTTGTACTCGGCCGCGATGCCGGGCAGCGGCCGAAAGCCGGGATACGGCGCATAGGCGGAGCGCGTCCACTGCCATACACTGTCGCTGACCTGTGCGATGCCGGGCAGGATGCTCGCCGCCTCCCATTCGAATTCGGTCGGCAGGCGCGCCTGCGCCCATTCCGCATAAGCGGCGGCCTCATAGAAGCTCAGATGCGCGACCGGCGCCGTGCGATCGAGCGCGTGCGCGCCGCCGAGCCCGAACACGAGCCAATCGCCGCGCATGTCGCCCGGCTGCCAATAGAGCGGTGCGCGCCACGCTTCGCGCTGCACGGTCGCCCAGCCGTCGGACAGCCACAGCTCGGGGCGCGCATAGCCGTCGTCCGCGATGAAATCCGCGTATTCGCCGTTGGTGACGAGGCGGTTTCCGATCGAATAGGGCTGCAGCAGCACTGGATGGCGCGGCCGTTCATTATCGAAGGCGAACCCGCGCCCCGCATCGCCGACCTCGACCGCGCCGCCCGGGTGCGACAGCCAGCGCAGCGCGCCCGACGGCGCGACCGCGCGCGGCGCGGCGTGCGCGCGGTACGCGGGCAGCAGCGGATTGAGCGAGAACGCGTGCAGGATGTCGGTCAGGATCAACTCCTGGTGCTGCTGCTCGTGATGCAGGCCCAGCTCGATCTCGGCGGCGAACGCGCCGCGCGCGCCCTCCGGCGTGTCGTCCAGCAAACGCAGGAGCGCGGCGTCGACGTGCTCGCGGTAGCGTCGCACCTCGTCGAGCGACGGCCGCGACAGCAGCCCGCGCTGCGGACGCGCATGTCGCGGGCCGAGCGCTTCGTAATAGGAATTGAAAAGATAGGCGTAGTGCGCGTCGAACGGCGTGTAGCCGCGCGCGTGGCGTGCGAGCACGACGGTCTCGAAGAACCAGGTCGTGTGCGCGAGATGCCACTTGGTCGGGCTCGCGTCCGGCATGGACTGCAAGGCCTGATCCTCCGCGCTCAGCGGCGCGGCGAGCGCGGTGCTGTGCGTGCGCACATCCAGGAAGCGTCGGCGCAGGGCGTCGCCCGGCAGACGTGTCGGAGCTGCTCGTTCCGTCATCGGCTGTCATCCTGACTGGGGGGCCCGCTCGGCGCGCTCGCGGGCTGCGGCGACGCCTCCGTCGAGGCGTCGTCGGGCTTTCGGCGTGCGGCTCGCGGCGCGCACCGGTTCATCATAGGCGATGAACGCTCATCGCGTGATGACAACCCATGACAGTCGTCGCACGCGGGGCATGCCGTCGGGACGCGCGAAACCGGCTGGGCGTGAAGCCGGGCGGCGGGTCCGCGCCTGCGCACGACGCCGGGCGGATGTCGCGAACGCCGGTTTCGCGGGCTGACGTTTGACTTGCGGAAAATCGATGAGGCGGCGCGCGCCCGACGCGCGGGCGCGCGTCGGCGTGCATTGATATGACGTTTGAATGGGCTCGCGGGCTCGCGGGCTCGCGGGCTCACGCCGCGACCCGAGCCCGCGGCCCGCTCAGCGCGCGGCGTGCAGCCGCCGCGCGAGCGTGGCGGCCAACAGGTCCGCGCCCGCCGGCGTGAGGTGCGCGTCGTCGAAGGTGACGATCTTGCCGGGCTGGTCCGCCGACGCGTCGCCGCCGACGCGCGTCAGGCAGCCGCGCGCATCGCAGAACGCGTCGTAGCCGGACAGGTAGCGGATGCCGAGCGTCGCGGCGGTCGCGCGCGCCTCCTGGTCGATCGCGCGGACATCCGCTTCGAGGCCGAAGGTCGAGCGCTCCGGCAGCGGCGCATGTTCCGCGCGCCAGTAGCGCCAGTACACCTTCGGCAGCGAATCCTGCCAGCGCGGCACGGGTCCGATCAGCATGATGTCCTGCACGCCGGCGCGGCGGATGGCCGCGACGGTCGGCGCCAGGTTTGGCAACTGCTCGGGCAGCCAGCGGCCCGTCAGCACGACGGTGGCGGGATGCGCGGCGGCGAGCTGGCGCAGGATGCGCGCGTGGATGGCCGCGCAGCGCGGCGCGACCGCCTGCGCGCCGATCAGCGGAGGGCAGCCCGAGGCGGTGTATTGCGCGATCCGCATGCCGAGCACGTCGCGATGCTGCACGAGTCCCGGATACAGCGCGGCGGCGTGCGAGTCGCCCCACAGGAACAACAGGGGCGCGGCGCCGGCTTCCGTGCACGCGGGCGCGAACGGGCGATCATTGTCGGCGTCGCCTTCGAGGTAGCAGGCATGCCTGCGCCAATCGCGGTCGACATCGAGGTCGACGTCCTGCGCGAAACGCGTGACGGAATGCGACATCCGGAACGCGAGGCCGTCGCGCCGGTACGTGGTGTAGCCGGCGTAGGCGATGCCCGCCATCAGCACGACGAGCGCCGCGACCTTGAGCGGCGTGCGTGCGCGCCGGCGCAGCGGCTGCTCGATGAAGCGGTAGGTGAGCCAGGCGAGCGGCAAGCCGGCCAGCGCGAGCGCGGCGCGCAGCGTCCACGGCGGCGTCTCTCCCCACGTGATGCGCGCATAGGACAGCAGCGGCCAGTGATACAGATAGAGCGGGTAGCTGATGAGCCCGATCGATACCATCGCACGTTGCGACAGCAGGGTGCGGTTGATCCATGCCTGCGGGCCGGCGTCGATCAGCAGGCATGCACCGAGTGTCGGCAGCAGCGCCCACCAGCCCGGGAACGCCGCGTCCTTGTCGAGCACGCAGATCGACAGCGCGAGCAGCACGAGGCCCGCCGCGGATTTGCGGTTTGCCTGGGCGGACGATGCGCCGGGCGCGGCGTGATGGCGGATCGCCAGCATGCCGCCCATCATCAGTTCCCAGGCGCGGGTGAGCGGGGAGTAGAAGTCGGCCACCGGGTACAGCTTCACCGTCAGGACGTTGGCGAGGAACGACGCGAGGCCCGCGCCCGCGACGAGCAGCGCGATCGACATGCGCCGCCGCCAGGCGAGCCACAGCGCCATCGGCCAGAGCAGGTAGAACTGTTCCTCGACGCCGAGCGACCACAGGTGCAGCAGGGGCTTCAGCTCGGCCGAGGTGTCGAAGTAGCCGGCTTCCTGCCACTGCATGAGGTTGGTCACCGACAGCGCGCCGCCCATCAGGTGCTTGCCGAACGTCTTGAACTCGCTGTCGAGCAGGTTGAACCAGCCGAATGCGTAGCTCGCGAGGCCCATCAGCAGCAGCGCGGGGAACAGCCGCTTGACGCGCCGCGCGTAGAAGTCGCCGAACGAGAAGGTCCGCTGGTCCAGTTCGCGCAGCATCAGCGCGTGGATCAGGTAGCCGGAGATGACGAAGAAGAGGTCGACGCCGACGAAGCCGCCCCGCAACAGGCTCGGAAACGCATGGAACAGGACGACGGAGACGACGGCGACCGCACGCAGCCCGTCGATGTCGGGCCGGTAGGCGGGATGCCCGCCGCGTGCGTGGACGAGGGCCGCGGCCGGGCTTCGCGCCCCCTCCATCGGCACGACGACGCGTGAACCTTGAACTTGGTCCATCTGCTGATAACCCCGTAATGACGTTTTTGTTTTCTGCGAATCCGCGCACTATCGCGCGTGACTCAATAATCGAGCCCGGATTCTAGGGGCATTATTGAGATAAAACGAGCAATTGTTGCATCTCGGTTGACGGGCGCGATCTTCGGCGCGGGAGTGCGGGCGCGCCGCTGCGAACGCGGCCCGCCTGCGCCGGCCGCCGGCGCTTATTTGTTCGCGTCCGCCGAAAGACCGATGAAAGGCATGGGCGAGTGCGGCGACATGTAGGTCGGCAGTTTGCCGTCCCAGCGATTGATGGCCTGCAGGCGCAGATATTCGTCGCCGCCGTTGGTCTTGATCGCCTGGGCCTGGATCGCGATCGCCTTGGCCTCGCCTTCGGCCTGCGCGATCTTCTGGTCGGCTTCGAACTTGACGCGCTGCAGCTCGCGCTCGGCCTGTTCCGCCTTCTGGCTCGCGGTGACCTTGGCTTCGATCGCCTGGTCGAACGCTTCGCTGAACGCGAAGGCGGTGATGTTGATGTCCTGGATCACGAAGCCGTAGGGCTTGAGCTTCGCTTCGAGCGAGGCGAGGATGTCCTGCGACACGAGCTGCCGTTCGGTGACGAGCTGCTCGGCGGTGTAGCGCGAGACCACCGCCTTGAACACCTCGAACATCGCGGGCTGGACGTAGTCGGACTCGTAGGTCAGCGACGGCGCCATCGCGTAGAGCGCCCGCACGCGCGACGGGTCGACGCGATAGTTCATCGTGAGGTCGGTGTGCACGGATTGCAGATCCTTCGACGCCGCCTGGGCTTTCTCGACCCGCGCGACCGCGACGCCGACGAAGACTTCATGCACGTTCGACACCGGGCTGACCACATGCAGCCCCTCGGGCAGCGTGTCGGCCTCGATGTGGCCGAAGGTGGTGACGACGCCGTAGGTCGATTGCCGGACCTGCGTGAGCGACATGAACAGCAGCCCGGCCAGCGTGACGCCGACGAACGCGGCGATCCCGACGGACGGGCGCAGCTTCCTCGGGTTGGAGCGGGCGGCGAGGCCGGTGGTGAGCGCGACCGCGATGACGCCCGCGAAAATCACGATGAAGAGGATCTTGCCCATCTTGTGGTCCTTCTTATGGTCTCTCAGTGGTGTGTGTCCACCTCCGCGGCGTGGTACGCGCGGCGGCGTCGGCCAGTGTAGCGGAACGCGCGCCTTTTCTCATCGATCGTGGAAATTGTCTCGAATATCGGCAATGACCTATTGCGTGAGGTCACGGATGCCTATTTCCGACGTTTTGTTGAATGGGTTTAAAGCGACCGGCGGGCTCGCAGGCAAAGGCGTCGGCGCTGAATGGAGGGGATCGGAAGGGGGATTGGCGCATGCCGTTTCCGGTGCGACAACGTTGAATTGTGATTTCAAATATTCATTCGATTTGAGCGGCCCATTACGATGTTTTCAAGACATCGCGCCAGGGGGCGCGGTGGGACGTCATTCTGGAGGCCACGATGAAATCGCTCGTCCCCCTGCTCGCGCTGTCCGGCGCGCTCGCCGGGCTGCCCGCCGTCGCATTCGCGCAACCGGACGGCGGCGCGGGATCGTTCGGCTGGTGGGCGGCGCGCGCCGATACGGACCGGCAGCTGCTGCAACTGCAGCGCGTCGGCTATCGCGCCACCTCGGCCGGCAACCAGCGCTATCCGCTCGACATGCAGCGCGCGCTCGCGCGCGTCCATCACCCGCAGCCGGACCGCTCAGCCGAAGCGCGCGCGGCGATGGAGGCGCGCGTCGCCGAGGATACGCAGTCCGGGCGTCCGGTGCGGGCGTTCTGCGTGAAGACCGCCTACTACCTGAAGGGCGAGAACACGTTCTGAGCGGGGCGGCGTGCGTCCGACGCGGCGTGCCCCGCACGGCTTAGGGAGGACGGGATGAAACACGGGAACAAGGGAAAGGGCCGCCGGCCCATGACGAAGGCGTGGCTGCTGCCGATGCCGCCCGCCCAGGTGCGGTCGATCTCCCTCAAATATCACCTGGCGCTCGTCGCGATGCGCGGCGGTCATGGCGATCTCGAGATGCTGCGGCGTTTGCAGACGGCCGTGTACCTGGTGTTCCTGCTCAGCGATCTGGCCGACGTGCCCGATGCGCAGATCGCGCTGTGCGTCGAGGCGGAGCGCGTGCTCGAACGCGCGGAGGCGCGCTGCGCGCTCGATGCGGCCGACAGCCCGGTGCTGGAACGCCTCGTCACGCTGCAGGACGATTACTTCGCGACCCTGCCGAGATATCAGCTGTCCGAACTGTGGCAGCACGTGTCGGCGTGCGCGACGAGCGGCGTGAAGCTGCCGGTCGCGGCGGCGCTGGCCGCGGCGGCGCGCGGCGGCCAGCGCCGCCTGACGCCAGCGGGCGCGGCCGTCTGCCCGCTAGTCGGTCAACCCGGCCAGATTCAACGTATACGAACGCCCGATCCAGGTCGCGCAGTCGCGATGGTCGCGCAGTTCGTCGCGGGTGTTCGGATGCAGGAAGATGTCGAGCGCGCCGTGATTCAGCACGAGCCACGGCACGATGGTGTCGAAGTGCTCGCGCCCGAACGCGAGCTGGTACGACCAGACCGGATGCGGGCCGACCGGCTGCTCGTGGAAGCGGCCGAGTTGCAGCCGCGCGCCGAACTGCTGGTCGACGACCTCGCGGAAGGCCCAGGCGGCATCGCGATGGGCGGCGTCGAAATAGACGTGCGCATGCCAGCTTTCGATGGCGGCGGGATCGAGCAGGGACATGACGGTTCTCGGGCGGGAGGGATGCGCGGCATCGTGGTGCGCCGCGGATGAAACGAGGATAGTAGCGCGTGCGCGCGAGACGCGTGCGGCGCACCAGCAAAAAGGGCGTCACGGACCGAGTCCGTGACGCCCCTTGCGTCGGTCAGGCTGCACGGCGCGCGCGGCGCCGCGCGGTCAGGCCGCCGCGGCCGACTTGGTCGACTTCTGCAGCTTGCCCTTGCCGGCGCGCTGGATTTCCTCGAGCTTGATCTCGACGTGGCGCGAGAACACGTACTCGGCGGGGCGCTGATTGTCGATCGGGATATCCGGCGCGAACGCGCCTTCGGTCTTGATGCCCTTACGGCTCACGGCGAACGCCTTCAGCGGATGCGCGATGGTATCCATCACCGCCGTCGCCTCGAAGCCGCAGTGGACCATGCAGTCCGCGCACTTCTCGTAGTTGCCGACGCCGTAGTTGTCCCAGTTGGTGTCTTCCATCAGTTCCTTGAAGGTCTTCACATAACCTTCGCCGACCAGATAGCACGGCTTCTGCCAGCCGAACACGGTGCGCGCGGGGTTGCCCCACGGCGTGCACTTGTAGGTCTGGTTGCCGGCCAGGAAGTCGAGGAACAGCGACGACTGGCTGAACGACCAGCGCTTGCCGCCGTCGCCGCGCTTCAGGATCTCGCGGAACAGGTTCTTGGTCTTGTCGCGGTTCAGGAAGTGCTGCTGATCCGGCGCGCGCTCGTACGCGTAGCCCGGCGACACCGTGATGCCGTCCACGCCGATCGGCTTGAGCGTGTCGAAGAACTTCGCGACGCGCTCGGGGATCGCGTCGTTGAACAGCGTGCAGTTGATGTTCACGCGGAAGCCGCGGCGCTTCGCTTCCCTGATCGCCGCGACCGCCTTCTCGTACACACCGTCCTGCGACACGGCGTGGTCGTGCATGTCCTTGTCGCCGTCGAGGTGGACCGACCAGACGAAGTACGGGCTCGGCTGGTAGTCGTCCATCTTCTTTTCCATCAGCAGCGCGTTCGTGCACAGGTACACGAACTTCTTGCGCTTCATGATGCCGCGGACGATCTCCGGCATTTCCTTGTGCAGCAGCGGTTCGCCGCCCGCGATCGAGACCACCGGCGCGTTGCACTCGTCGACGGCCTGCAGGCATTCCTCGACGGACAGGCGCTGGTTCAGGATGGGATCCGGATAGTCGATCTTGCCGCAGCCGTTGCAGGCGAGATTGCAGCGGAACAGCGGTTCGAGCATCAGCGCGAGCGGGTAGCGCTTGTTGCCGGAAAGGTGCTGGCGCACGATATAGGCGCCGACGCGGACTTGTTGGAGCAGCGGAATAGACAAGAGATGTCCTCCTTAGACTTCGCGGGCGACAGCTTGCAACAGCTTCGCCGGCAACTTGAATTCAACTTTTTCTTCCCGGCCCGCCATCGTGACGACGTCGACGGGACCCAGGGCGCGCAAGGCGCCGATCACATCCTCAACCATTTCCTCCGGCGCCGATGCGCCGGCCGTCAGGCCCACCGTGGTCGCGTTCGCGAACCATTCCGGGCGGATCTCGGAGCCGTCCGCGACGAGGTAGCTCGGCACGCCGCTTTCGGTGCCGATCTCGCGCAGGCGGTTCGAGTTCGAGCTGTTGGTCGCGCCGACCACGAGCAGCACCTCGACCTGCGCGCTCAGCTCGCGCACCGCCGCCTGGCGGTTTTGCGTCGCGTAGCAGATGTCGCGCGTGTCCGGGCCGACGATGTCGGTGAACTTGCGCGTCAGCGCCTCGATGATGCCCCGCGTGTCGTCGACCGACAGCGTGGTCTGCGTCACGTACGCGACCGGCGTGTCGACCGGCAGCGTCAGCCCGTCGACCTCGGCCTCGCTCTGGACGAGAACCACCTCGCCCGGAATCTGGCCGATCGTGCCCTCGACCTCCGGATGGCCGGCGTGGCCGATCAGGATCAGGCGGCGGCCGGCGGCCACGTACTGGCGGCCTTGCACGTGCACCTTGGTCACGAGCGGGCAGGTCGCGTCGAGCACGTCGAGGCCGCGGGCCTCGGCGTCGCGCTCGACGGTTTGGGCGACGCCGTGCGCGCTGAAGATCGCGACGGCGCCGTGCGGCACCTCGTCGAGTTCCTCGACGAACTGCGCCCCTTTATTTCTCAAGTTTTCCACGACGTGCCGGTTGTGGACAATTTCATGCCGCACATAGACCGGCGCGCCATGCTGTTGCAGCGCGCGATCGACGATCTCGATCGCGCGGACAACCCCCGCACAAAAGCCGCGGGGCTGGGCAAGGATGACTCGCATATTTGGGCGAACTCCGACGACAGACGCGGGGTTCGAGAGAGCCGTGCAGGCCGGCCCGATCGCCCCAACTTAGATGTTATGAATGCGGGAACGGAACCCGGCACCCCGAATTAATCGCGCATTTTAACCCTATCGGCCTTTGCGTGCTTTACCGTTCCTGACGATGTTGCAACCGGCACAACCCGAGGCTCGGCGCCGGGCCGCGCGGAACCCAGTAAACTACGCGGTTTTGCAACCGTCCGCGCGGCGTCTGGGCGCGCGGACCCGAGGGCAGGCTTGATGGACGTCGATATTTACAAAACTTACAGCCGCGCGGCGACGCATGCCGCGCACCGCTCCCCGGCGGCGGGGGAACGCGCATGACGCTCGTGATCGTGTTCCTGCTGTCGTGCCTGTCGCTCGTGATCTGGCTCGTATTGTTGTTCGCGCGCGGCGGTTTCTGGCGCGCGCGTCCGGCGCGCCGCCTGCCGCCCGAGGCGCGCGGCGCGGCGGCCCGGGACGGCTGGCCGGCCGTGGCGGCCGTGGTGCCGGCCCGCAACGAGGCCGACGTGATCGCGGCGGCGGTCACCTCGCTGCTCGAACAGGATTATCCGGGGGCGTTCCACCTGATCGTCGTCGATGACCACAGCACCGACGGCACGGCCGACGCCGCGCGCGCGGCGGCGCTCGCCATCGGCCGCGCGGAGCGCCTGACGGTGCTGGGCGCGCAGCCGCTGCCGGCCGGCTGGTCGGGCAAGGTGTGGGCGCAGTCGCAGGGCATCGCGGCCGTGCGCACGCTCGGGCTGCCGGCCGACTACCTGCTGCTGACCGACGCCGACATCGGCCATCCGCCCGACGCCGTGGCCCAGCTCGTGACGCGCGCGCAGGCCGAGCAGCGCGATCTGGTGTCGCTGATGGTGCGGCTGCGCTGCGATTCGTTCTGGGAGAAGGCGCTGATTCCGGCGTTCGTGTTCTTCTTCGCGAAGCTGTATCCGTTCTCGTGGATCAACGATCCGCGCAATCGCACCGCCGGCGCGGCGGGCGGCTGCATGCTGGTGCGCCGCGCGGCGCTGGAGGAGGCGGGCGGGATCGAGTCGATCCGCGGCGCGCTGATCGACGATTGCAGCCTGGCCGCGCAGATCAAGCATCGCGGCGAGGGCCGGCATCCGATCCGGCTCGATCTCGCGGATCGCAGCGTGTCGCTGCGCCCGTACGACAGCTGGCGCGACATCTGGAACATGATCGCGCGCACCGCGTTCACGCAGCTGCGCTATTCGCCGCTGATGCTCGTGGGGACGCTGTTCGGGATGGCCGTCATCTACCTGCTGCCGCCGGTTGCCGCGCTCGCCTACGGCGCGCGCGCCTGGCCGGCGTGGCTCGCGTGGGCTTCGATGTGCACCGCGTATGCGCCGATGCTCGGCTATTACCGCCGTTCGCCGCTGTGGGCGCCGGCGCTGCCGCTCGTCGCGCTGTTCTATGTGGGCGCGACCTTCGCGTCCGCCGTGCGCTACTGGCGCGGCAAGGGCGGCCAGTGGAAGGCGCGCGTGCAGGCGCCGGTGGAGCGCTGAACGCGCGGGGCGGCAGGGCCGCCCCGCCGTCCGCTCACTTCTGCGTGAGCAGCATGTAGAGCTGGATCACCACATCAGGCGAGAACGTGAACGGCACCCAGCCGTAGCCCGTGTGCCGCGCGATCAGCAGGCGGTCGCCGTTCGACTGCTTCTGCACCGCCATCATCGGATTCTTCGTCGACACGAAACGCCAGCCGGACGGCACGCCCGCCGGCTGTTCGACGCTCATCGACGCACGCGCGTGCGACAACTCCTCGATCAACTGGCTCAACTGCGCCGGGTGCAGCGATACGGCATGGTGGTGGATCGTTAAAGTGAGCTCATCCTGGGTGGGGCGATTGACCCGCAGCGTCGGGCGCTCGTCCGTCTCGGCCGGTTGCTCGGCGTGGGATCGGGCGAGCGTCGGCGCGGCGTCGCGGTCGGCGGCGGCCTGCGCGGCGAGCGTTTCGGCGGCCGACTTGTCGGCGGCGGCTTGCGTGCGCGCCGTTTCGGCGAGGTCGCGATCGGCCGCGGCCTGGGCCGCGGCGGCCTCGGCCGAGGCGCGGTCGGCGGCGGCTTGCGCCGCGAGCATTTCCGCCGCCGCGCGATCTGCGGCGGCTTGCGCGGCCAGCAGTTCGGCGCCGGTGTGTTGAGAGGCGTCGGCGGCGGCGCGGGCGTCGGCGTTTTGCGCGGCCAGCGCTTCGGCCACCGCGTGTTCGTTCGCGCGTTGGGCGGCTTCGGCGGCGGCGCGATCGTCGGCGGCCTGCGCGGCGAGCGCCTCGGTTGCGGCACGTTCGTCGGCGAGTTGCGCGGTGGCGGCTTCGGCGGCGGCGCGATCGTTGGCGGCCTGCGCGGCGAGCGCCTCGGCCGCCGCGCGTTCGTCGGCGAGTTGCGCGGTGGCGGCTTCGGCGGCGGCGCGATCGTCGGCGGCCTGCGCGGCGAGCGCCTCGGTTGCGGCACGTTCGTCGGCGAGTTGCGCGGTGGCGGCGTCGGCGGCGGCGCGATCGTTGGCGGCCCGCGCGGCGAGCGCTTCGGTTGCGGCACGTTCGTCGGCGAGTTGCGCGGTGGCGGCGTCGGCGGCGGCGCGATCGTTGGCGGCCTGTGCGGCGAGCGCCTCGGCTGCCGCGCGTTCGTCGGCGAGTTGCGCGGTGGCGGCTTCGGCGGCGGCGCGGTCGTTGGCGGCCTGCGCGGCGAGCGCCTCGGCTGCCGCTCGCGCGTCGGCGAGCTGCGCGGCGGCGGCTTCGGCCGTGGTGCGAGCGTCGGCAGCTTGGGTGGTCAGCGCTTCGGCGGCGGCACGATCGTTGGCGGCCCGCGCGGCGAGCGCCTCGGTTGCCGCGCGTTCTTCGGCGAGCCGCGCGGAGGCGGCGTCGGCGGCGGCGCGATCGTTGGCGGCCTGCGCGGCGAGCGCCTCGGCTGCCGCGCGTTCTTCGGCGAGCCGCGCGGAGGCGGCGTCGGCGGCGGCGCGATCGTTGGCGGCCCGCGCGGCGAGCGCCTCGGCTGCCGCGCGTTCTTCGGCGAGCCGCGCGGTGGCGGCTTCGGCCGCCGCGCGCTCCTCGGCGGCCTGCGCCGCCAGCACCTCGGCGTGCGAGCGATCGGTGACGGCCCGCGCCGCGGCCGCTTCGGCAGCGGCCTGCACCGCCTCGGCCTGCTCGGCGAGCGCTTGGGCCGCAGCCTTGTCGGCGCTCGCCAGTTCATGAGCGGCCTGGGTCGAGACGGCGGCGTCGTTGGCCGCCCGCGCGGCGCGCGCGACGTTGCGCGCGGTATGGATGAGCTGATCGATGCCGCCATCGAGCGCATCGATCTGTTCGTTCAGGTTCATGCGGTATTTCTCTACGTAAGACCGGGGATTTTACCCGTTGCGTCCCGGCGGGCAGACGATTGCGTGTAACAAAATGCGCATCGCGCGAGCCGCCCGGGCAGGCGTCACGCGTTCAGGTAGCCCGCTTCGCGGAACCACGCGAGCGCATCCTCGAGACCCTGCCGGTACGGCCGCGCGCGGTAGCCCAGCTCGCGTTCCGCCTTCGCCGATGTGAAGTACATCTTGTTCTTCGACATCCTCAGACCATCGATCGTGACGAACGGTTCGCGCTTCGTCACCTTCGCGACCAGTTCCGCGCCCGCCGCGAGCGGATACAGCGGCCAGCGCGGCAGCGCGATCGTCGGCGGCTTGCGGCCGGTGAGCTGCGCGATGTCCGCGAGCATCGTCTGCAGCGGCAGGTTCTCGCCGCCGAGGATGTAGCGCTCGCCGATCCGGCCGCGCTCGAGCGCGAGAAAATGACCGTGCGCGACGTCGTCGACGTGCACGAGGTTCAGCCCGGTATCGACGAACGCGGGAATCTTGCCGAGCGCGGCCTCGACGATGATGCGGCCGGTCGGCGTCGGCTTCACGTCGCGCGGGCCGATCGGCGTCGACGGGTTGACGATCACGGCGGGCAGCCCGTCTTCCGTGATCATCTTCTCGACCGCGCGTTCGGCAAGCACCTTGCTGCGCTTGTAGACGCCGATCGCCTGGTCGGCCGCGAGCGGCGCGGTCTCATCCGAGGCGTGCCCGGACGGGGTGACCTTCAGCGTCGCGACGCTGCTCGTGTAGACGATCCGCTCGACCCCTTCCGCGCGCGCCGCGCGCATCGTCGCGAGCGCGCCCTCCAGGTTCGCGCGTTCGATCTCGCCCGGATCGGGCGCCCACAGCCGGTAGTCGGCGGCGACGTGCAGCAGGTAGCGCACGCCGCGCAGCGCGCGGCGCATCGACGTCTCGTCGCGCATGTCGCCCGTGACGATCTCGGCGTCGAGGTCCGCGAGGTTGGTGCGCGGGCTCGTCGCGCGCACCAGCACGCGCACCGCGTAGCCCTTCTCGCGCGCGATGCGCGCGACGGCGGAGCCCACGAAACCGGATGCGCCGGTGACCAGAACGAGATCGCGTGGTGTATCAGTCATGCCTGTCCTCATGGCGGCGCGGCCCGGGGCCGCGCCGCGGTTGCGTGTCGGACGGGATTGTACGTGCTTGTGCGGGTTTGCCCCGGGGCGCCGTGCCTACGGGATGCACGCGGCGCGACTACAATGCCGGGCTTGGATGATATCGGTACAGGGGAAGACGATGGGCAGCAACGATCTGGACGAACGGATCGAGACATATTACGTACGGGTGCGCGGCATCGTGCAGGGCGTCGGATTCCGTCACGCCACGGTGCGTGAGGCGCATGCGCTGAAGTTGCGCGGCTGGGTGTCGAACCTCGAGGACGGTTCGGTCGAGGCGATGATCCAGGGCCCCGCGCCGCAGATCGATCGCATGCTCGCCTGGCTGCGGCACGGGCCGCCCGCCGCGCGCGTGACCGAGGTCAGCTTCGAGGAACGGCCCACCGACCGGCGCTTCGAACGCTTCCAGCAGCAGTGAGCGCCGTTCTGCCGGAATCGTCGGGCGCCATGCGCGGCGTCGCGCTGTCGGTGGCCGCATCCGCGCTGTTCGCGCTGCTGTCGGGCTATGCGCAGCTGCTCGCGCCGCTGACGGGCCTCGACATCTTCGCGTGGCGCGTCATCTGGACCGTGCCCGGCGCGCTCGCGCTCGTCGCGCTGCGTGGCAATGGGCCCGCGCTCGGCGCGCTGGCGGCGCGCCTGCGCACCGAGCCGCACACCGCGCTGATGCTGGTCGCGGGCGCGGCGCTCCTGGGCGTGCAGCTCTGGCTCTTCTTGTGGGCGCCGCTGCACGGCCGGATGCTCGACGTCTCGCTCGGCTACTTCCTGTTGCCGCTGACCATGGTGCTGGTCGGGCGGTTCCATTACCACGAGCGGCTCGCCGGCCTGCAGTGGCTCGCGGTCGCGTGCGCGGCGGCGGGCGTCGCGCACGAGCTGTGGACGACGCGCGCGTTCGCATGGCCGACCCTGGTGGTCGCGCTCGGCTATCCGCCGTACTTCATGTTGCGCCGGCGCATCCAGGCCGATTCGCTCGCGCTGTTCGCGGGCGAGATGCTCCTGCTGTTGCCGATCGCGGTGGCGACGCTCGCCGCGAGCCCGACGCACGTTGCCGCGCATCCGGCGCTGTGGCTGCTGTTGCCCGGGCTCGGCGCGCTCAGCACGATCGCGCTCGCGAGCTACCTGAAGGCGAGCCGCCTGCTGCCGATGACGCTGTTCGGCATCCTCGGTTATGTCGAGCCGATCCTGCTGGTCGTGGTCGCGGTGCTGTTCCTCGGCGAGCCGCTCACGTCCGCGCGGCTCGCGACCTATGGGCCGATCTGGCTCGCGGTCGCGCTGACCGCGTGGCACGGCGCGGCGCATCTGCGGCGGCGCGGTCGCGTCGCGCGCTGACGATGCGTCGACAGGCGGCCGGGCGTCGGGGCAAACCCGGACGCCGGGGCGGGGCAGACACAAGGAGAACGATGCGCCCGTGCGGGCGGCGCGTGACGACGGACGCCGTCAGTGAGGTGAGCTGATACGGGAGCGGATCGTGAGTGCGGCGTCGTCGAAACGTTGCGCGTCCGCGTCGTCCGGATCGGGCTCCGAGGGCTCGGCCAGCACCGCGTCGGCTTCGGCCGATGCGGCGGCGGCGCGTAGCGCGGTGCACCGCTGCGCATGCCGGATGTCCGACAGAATGCGCAGCAGCCGCGTGGTTCTGTTTTTCATCGTGGTTCCCCTCGTCGTGGTGCGTCGTGGTCCGATGGACTCTATGCATCCAGTGTAGGACGGGTGCGCACATTTGGCAGCGGAATGGCGCGCGACGAGGGAATTCACTGAACAGGGAAATTACTGAGCGTTACTGCGGCGCGGCCTGCGCGTTGCGCTGTTCGTTCACGCAGCGATGATGCTCGTGCGACAGCCGGCGCATCAGCGGCAGCAGCAGAAGCGAGACGCCCATGCCGCCCGCGGCGAGCCAGCCGAGCCACATGAACAGGTTCGTGTACAGCGGCAGCGACGCGCTGGCCGGCAGGTCGTGCGACGGCATCTGCGCGAAGTTCGCGATCACGCTGCCCAGATACTGGGACACGCCGGTCGCGACGAAGTACGCACCCATCATGAAGCCGCTCATGCGGGCCGGCACGTAGCGCGCGATCATCGCGAGGCCGAGGCCGCTGACCAGCAGCTCGCCGAGCGAGTAAAGCCCGTAGCCCCACACCATGAACCACGACGACACCCGCCCGTCGACCGCGAAGCGGCCGCTGATCGAGAACACCAGGTAGCCGATCGCGACCGAGCCGAAGCCCACCGCGTATTTCACCGCGACCGGAATGTCGTGGCCCGCTTTCGAGAAGCGGTTGTAGAGGATCACGAGCAGCGGGCTCAGCAGCATGATCCAGATCGGATTCAGCGCCTGGAATTGCGCGGCGCTCCACGTAAACAGCGTCGTGCCGAACAGGATGAAGCGCGGATCGACATTGCGCAGCGCGAACAGCGTGAGCGAGGTCGACATCTGCACGTAGAAGATGAAGAACAGGATCACCTGGGCGATCAGCACCAGCGCGGCGATCAGGCCCGCGCGCTCCGAGCTGTCCGATTTCGCGATCATGTACGCGAAGATCGCGAGGATCGCGAACGCCGCGGTCCACACGCTCGCGACCGCGAGCGCCTTGTGTTCGAGCACGTACATCGTGATCAGCGCGAGCGCCGCGCCGCCGGCGACGACCGCGATCGCGCGCCGCCAGTGCACCGGCTCCGCGTCGGGCGGCGAGCCGATGTCCGCGAGCGTGCGGTGCATGAGCACGAAGTTCAGGATCGCGAGCAGCATGCCGGCGCTGCACACCGCGAAGGCCGCGTGCCAGCCCCAGTGGTCCTTGATCCACGGCGTCGCGAGAATCGAGGTGGTCGATCCGATGTTGACCGCCATGTAGTAGATCGTGAACGCGCTGTCGATGCGGCTGTCGTCGCCTTCGTAGATGCGGCGCACGAGGTTCGCGGCGTTGGCCTTGAACAGCCCGTTGCCGACCACGATCACGCCGAGCGAGCCGTACAGGTAGGCAAGATGTTCGTTCGGCATCGCGAGCATCAGGTAGCCGACGCACAGCACGACCGCGCCGACGATCATCGTGCGGCGCGTGCCGAGCACCTTGTCGCCGATCCAGCCGCCGATCGACGGCGACGCGTAGACGAGCGCGGTGAACGCGCCCCAGGTCAGGTTCGCATGGCTGTCGGTGAAGCCGAGCTGGTTGACCATGAACAGGACGAGCAGGGCCGCCATCCCGTAGTAACCGAAACGCTCCCACATTTCGATCAGGAAGACCGTCGTAAACGATCGTGTCTGCGAGACACGTGCTGTATTCATCATGGACCTCTGTTTGAACGGGGGGCCGGCGCGCGCGGGCGCGGCCTGCCTTGAATGATGCGCCGATGTGCTGATGCGCCGGTCCCGGGTGCGGGACGCGCGCCGGGGCGGGCGGAATGGACGAGCCGCTAGGTGCGCGGCGGATCGGCGTGGCCGTGGGCGCGCCGCTGCGTGGGCGCTGCCGCCGGCGGGACGGCGGCGCGCGCGCGGTCGAGCAAGTACGGTCATTTCAGTGCGACTGCGGGGGCGCCGGGTCGCGGCGCGCCATCGGCCCGCGCGCGCCGCGGACAGGCCGCGCGTGCGGATCGGTAGAACAGGAACCGACCCCTGGCATGAATAAGGGGTCGCGGAACGGCCGCGATTCTCGCGGCGAGTGGCGAATTCGTCACTCAGGGTATTCCCGGAAATCCAGCGGGTTTTCCCCAGTGGCGATGTCGTCAGACGATTGAGCCTGTTGGGCCGGCCGCCCTCCGCCAAAACCCTCGAAGCCTCACCGTGGCTGCCTGTGAAGGTTTTGAGTCTGGCAAGATAGCGCGTTGCCGCCAGTATGGCCTGGCGGTCTTGGCCCGGTTTTCATCTTGATGACATCAATCAGCAAGACGAAGACTAAGCCATATTCATCAAACTTAGTTATTTTCCATCAAACAATTTTTGACGATCAGATTTCGGCCTGCTATGGTTCCTCCCACTGAAAACACGCGGCCTGCCAATGCGGCAATTGCGCTTGGCGGCAAGATCCGGGCGTTGCGACAGCGCTTGAAGCGCACGCTCGACGAAACGGCCACGGCCGCGGGTATTTCCAAGCCGTTCCTGTCGCAGGTCGAGCGCGGTCTGGCATCGCCGTCCATCACGTCGTTGGCCGGCATTGCCCATGCGCTGGGCGTCACGGTGCAGTATTTCGTCGAGACGCCCAGTGAAGAGCGCTCGGTTTGCCGCGGCGATCAGCTGCGCTTTTTCAGTTTTGCCGATTCGGCCAATCTGTTTGCGCGCCTGACCAACGTGCCGGAAGGACGTCAGCTCGAGGCGATTCTCGTGCGGATGCCGCCGGGCCAGAAGCGGTCGGAGGTGACGACGCATGCAGGCGAGGAATTCCTGTATGTGATCGACGGAGAAGTGTCGCTGACGCTGGAAGGCAAGACCTTCGTCCTGCACGCCGGTGACAGCGCGCATTATCAGTCGACCGTCCCCCATAGCTGGGTCAACACTGCGAAAATCGAATCAGTGGTAGTCTGGGTCGGGACGCCGAGGTTGTTCTAATGCGTGGGGATTCCTCATTTCGTTTTCGAATGGAATGCCCATCGAAAGAAATGTAAGGAATACTAAAATGACGAGACATCAGCATCAGGGGCCGCCTCCGTCGTTGCAGCCCTAAGCGTCTCAGGCGCCCGGCGCGTTCGCGTCGCGCGTTCTCTCCGTTAATTCAGCCAACTCTGCATATCCATGAAACTTACGCATGCCATGACGGCCGTGCTGGCCGCGCTCGCCCTGACGACGATGCATCCGGCATCCGCCGTGACCGTTCCCGCCAACGTCGCGCTTGCCGACCAGCAGGATCTGACGCGGCAGGTGCCTGCCGAGGTCGAGTCGCTCGACCCCGCGCACATCGAGTCGTGGACGGCCAACACGGTCAGCCTCGATCTGTTCGAGGGGCTCACGCGGATCGCGGCGGACGGCTCGGTGGTGCCGGGGGTGGCGCAGTCATGGGAGCGCAAGACGCCGGAGACGTGGGTGTTCAAGCTGCGCCGCGATGCGAAGTGGAGCAACGGCCAGCCGGTGACGGCGGCGGATTTCGTCTATGCCTGGCAGCGCGTCGCGGATCCGAAAACAGGTTCGAAGTACACGATTCTGATCGAGTTCGTGAAGAACGCGACCGACATCATCGCCGGCAAGCAGCCGGTGTCGAACCTGGGCGTGCGCGCGGTCGACCCGTATACGCTGGAAGTGACGACCACGGTGCCCGTCGCGTACTTCCCCGAGCTGACCGCGATGGTGACGCTCGTGCCGATCAACAAGGACGTCGTCACGCGCCTCGGCGACGCCTGGACCCGGCCGAAGAACATGGTCAGCAACGGCCCGTACACGCTGGTCGACTGGCAGCCGAACAACCGCATCGTGGCCGCGAAGAGCGACAAGTACTGGAATGCGCGCAACGTCGTGATCCGCAAGGTGACCTACCTGCCGATCGAGAGCGACGATACCGCGATGCGCATGTACCAGTCGGGGCAGATCGACTACACGTACTCGATTCCGGCGGGCGTGATCAAGCAGGTGAGCACGCAGTTCGGCAAGGAGCTGCGCCAGGGCCTGCAGCTCGCGAGCTATTACTACTACGTGAAGAACAGCGAGCCGGTGTTCAAGGACAAGCGCGTGCGCCAGGCGCTCGCGATGGTGCTCGACCGCGACATCCTGACCTCGAAGCTCACGCAGGCGGGCGAGGTGCCGATGTACGGGCTGATGCCGGCCGGCACCAAGGGCATCGACCATCCGTTCAAGCCGGACTGGGCGAGCTGGCCGATGGCCAAGCGCGTCGAGTACGCGAAGAACCTGCTGAAGCAGGCCGGCTATTCGGATGCGAATCCGCTGTCGTTCACGCTGACCTACAACACCAGCGACCTGCACAAGAAGGTCGCGCTGTTCTCGGCATCCGAGTGGCGCACCAAGCTCGGCGTGAACGCGAAGCTCGAGAACGTCGAATTCAAGGTGCTGATGAAGCTGCGGCATGACGGCAAGGTGCAGATGGCGCGCGACGGCTGGTTCGCCGACTACAACGACGCGATGACCTTCTTCGACCTGCTGCGCTGCGGCAGCCCGCAGAACACGGTCGGCTACTGCAACCCGAAGGTCGACGCGCTCGTTGCCGAGGGCAACCAGAAGCTCGACGACAAGGCGCGCTCGGCGCTGCTCACGCAGGCGCACGACCTCGCGATGAACGACTACCCGATGCTGCCGCTGTTCCAGTACACCGCGGACCGGCTCGTCAAGTCGTACGTCGGCGGCTACTCGCTGACGAACTTCATCGACATGCGCGCGTCGCAGGACCTGTACCTGATCAAGCACTGAGGGGAGCGCACCCATGCTGGCCTATGCCTTGCGTCGCACGCTCTGGGCGGTGCCGACGATCCTCGCGGTGATCACCGTCTGCTACCTGCTGCTGCACTTCACGCCGGGCGGGCCGTTCGACGGCGAGAAGCAGCTGTCCGCCGCGACGCTCGCGAACCTGAACGCGAAGTACCACCTCGACCAGCCGCTGTGGAAGCAGTACCTGATGTACCTGAACGCGCTGCTGCACGGCGACCTCGGGCCGTCGTACCGCTACGTCGACTGGACGGTCAACGATCTCGTGCGCAAGGCGTTTCCGGTCAGCCTCGGGGTCGGCGGCATCTCGATCCCGATCTCGATCGGGTTCGGCGTGCTGCTCGGCACGATGGCCGCGGTGTGGCGCGACAGCTTCGTCGATCGCATCGTGATGCTGATCGGCAACTTCGGCAACGTGATCCCGCCGTTCGTGCTCGGCCCCGTCCTGGTGCTGATCTTCGCGATCCTGCTGAAGACGGGCGAGGGCAACGGCTGGCTGCCGGCCGGCGGCTGGGGCGACGGCGGCTGGCGCTACCGGGTGCTGCCGATCCTGCTGCTGACCCTGATCAACGTGTCGCAGCTCGCGCGCGTGATGCGCGGCTCGATGATCGAGACGCTGTCGAGCAACTACATCCGCACCGCGCGCGCGAAAGGGCTGCCGCGCCGCACGATCGTGCTGCGCCACGCGCTCAAGCCGGCGCTGATGCCGGTGGTGTCGCTGGTCGGCTCGGTGTGCATCTCGTCGATCACCGCGGCGGTCGTCACCGAATCCGTGTTCGCGCTGCCGGGCCTCGGCCAACTGGTCGTGAACGGCGCGATCAACCGCGACTACACGCTGGTGCTCGGTCTCGTCGTGCTGACGACGGTGGTCGCGGTGTTGTTCAATCTGCTGGTCGACCTCACGTACGCGTGGCTCGATCCGCGCATCCGTTATTGAGGAGGCGCCCGTGACGCTTGCTACTCCCTCCGTCGAGCTGCCCGAGCACAGCGATGCGCCGCCGCGCTCGCGCACGCCGCTCGAACTGGCGCTGCGCCGCTTCAGGCACAACCGCGCCGCGATGCTGAGCCTCGCGATCCTGGTGCTGATCGCGCTCGCCTGCGTGTTCGGGCCGATGCTGCTGGCGAACGATCCGACCGCGAGCGACTGGTCGTCGATCAGCCTCGCGCCGACCTGGGCGAACCAGCATTGGTTCGGCACCGACGAACTCGGCCGCGACCTGCTGGTGCGCACGCTGATCGGCGGGCGCGTGTCGCTCGAGGTCGGCCTGCTCGGCACGCTGGTGTCGGGCCTGTTCGGCGTCGCGTGGGGCGCGACGGCCGGCTTCGCCGGCGGCCGGATCGATTCCGCGATGATGCGCGTCGTCGACATGATGTACGCGATCCCGTACCTGCTGATCGCCATCCTGATGATGACGCTGTTCGGCCGCTCGTTCATGCTCGTCGTGCTGACGATCAGCGCGTTCTCGTGGCTCGACATGGCGCGCGTGGTGCGCGGCCAGACGCTGTCGCTGCGCAATCGCGAGTTCGTCGATGCGGCGCGCGCGATCGGCGTGAGGCCCGCCTCGATCGTGGCGCGCCATATCGTGCCGAACCTGCTCGGCGTGGTGGTCGTGTACGCGACCGTCAGCGTGCCGGGCGTGATCCTGACCGAATCGGTGCTGTCGTTCCTCGGGCTCGGGGTGCAGGAGCCGATGACGAGCTAGGGCGTGCTGATCCAGGACGGCGCGCAGAAGCTCGATGCGATGCCCTGGCTGCTGCTCGCGCCGGCGATCCTGCTGTGCGTGACGCTCTACTGCGTGAATTTCGTCGGCGATGGCCTGCGCGACGCGCTCGACCCGAAGGATCGCTGACATGGCCCTGCTCGAAGTCAATCAACTCGGCGTGCGCTTCACGCGCAAGGATGCGCCGCCCGTCGACGCGGTATCCGGCGTGTCGTTCGCGCTGGAGGCCGGCAAGACCCTCGGCATCGTCGGCGAATCCGGCTCCGGCAAGAGCCAGACCGTGATGGCGCTGCTCGGCCTGCTCGCCGCCAACGGCTCGACCACCGGCGAGGCGCGTTTCCACGGCGAGAACCTGCTCGCGATGAACACGCGCCAGCTCAACGCGGTGCGCGGCAACCGGATCGGCATGATCTTCCAGGATCCGATGACCTCGCTGAATCCGTTCCTGACGATCGAACGCCAGATGACGGAAAGCCTGCAGCTGCACCGCAAGCTGTCGCGCCGCGCGGCGATCCGGCGCGCGATCGAGGCGCTCGAAGCGGTGCGGATTCCCGACGCCGCGCGCCGCATCCGCATGTATCCGCATGAATTCTCGGGCGGCATGCGCCAGCGCGTGATGATCGCGATGACGCTGCTGTCGGAGCCGGAGATCCTGATCGCCGACGAGCCGACCACCGCGCTCGACGTCACCGTGCAGGCGCAGATCATCGAACTGCTGCGCGAGCTGAACCGCGAACGCGGCACCTCGATCGTGCTGATCACGCACGACATGGGCGTGGTGGCGGGGCTCGCCGACGACGTGATGGTGATGTACGCGGGCCGCACCGTCGAATACGCGAGCGCCGAGGCGATTTTCGCCGCGCCGTCGCATCCGTACACGATCGGCCTGCTGAACGCGCTGCCGCGTCTCGATGCGCCCGACAACGCGCCGCTGATCGCGATTCCCGGCAATCCGCCGCTGCCCGGCCAGATTTCGCAGGGCTGCGCATTCGCGCGGCGCTGCGACTATGCCTCGGCGCATTGCCGGACGGATCGTCCCGAACTCACCCGCTACTCGGAGGCGGGCGCGGTGCGCGCCTGCCATCGGCCCGTGGCGGATATCTCCGGAGGACTGCGATGAGCGCGGCCGGTCTTACTTCCCCGGCCGCGGCGCCCGCTCCGGCCGGCGCCGCGCGCGGCGACGACGCGCTGCTGTCGGTGCGCGACCTCAAGGTGCATTTCCGCGTGCCGCTCGGTGGCTACCCGTGGTCGCGCAAGGGCACGCTGCGCGCGGTCGACGGCGTGTCGTTCGACGTGCGGCCCGGCGAGACGGTCGGGCTCGTCGGCGAATCGGGCTGCGGAAAATCGACGCTCGCGCGCGCGCTGATCGGCCTCGCGCCGATCACGGCCGGCAGCGTGGCGTGGCGCGGCAAGCCGCTCGTGCAGGGTGCGCGCCGCGATATCCGCACCCTGCGCAGCGAAATGCAGATGATCTTCCAGGATCCGCTCGCGTCGCTCGATCCGCGCATGACGATCGAGCAGGTGGTCGCGGAGCCGCTCGTCACGCATCAGCCGCAGCTCGGTCGCAACGAGATCCGCGTGCGCGTGCTCGCGATGCTCGAACGCGTCGGCCTCAATTCGCATCACCTGCTGCGTTATCCGCACGAGTTCTCGGGCGGCCAGTGCCAGCGCGTCGGGATCGCGCGCGCGCTGATCGCCGAGCCGCGCCTCGTGATCTGCGACGAGCCGGTGTCGGCGCTCGACGTATCGATCCAGGCGCAGATCGTCAATCTGCTGCGCGACCTGCAGCGCGAACTGTCGCTCTCCTATCTTTTCGTTGCGCACGACCTGGCGGTGGTGAAGGCCATCAGCCAGCGCGTGCTCGTCATGTATCTCGGCCGCGTGATGGAGTTCGGCGAGCGGCGCGACGTGTACGGCGCGCCGCAGCATCCGTATACGCGCGCGCTGCTCGCCGCCGCGCCGGTGCCGGACCCGGTGCGCGAGCGCGCGCGCCGGTCGCTGCTGCTGTCGGGCGAGATGCCGTCGCCGCTCAATCCCCCGTCGGGCTGCGCGTTCCGCACGCGCTGCCCCGATGCGATCGACGCGTGTTCGCATGAAACGCCGCAGCCGGAAGTGCGCGGCGGATCGGCGTCGCGCGTCGCGTGCATCCGGGTGGGCGCGCGCTGACGCGCGACATAGACAAACACAACACATCGACAACCGGTGTTCACGGGGCGGCGCGGGGTGATTCCCGCGCCGTTGGGAAGGTGCGTTCGTTTTTTCGGACGCGCCGGGGTGTTGCCGGCCGAGAGAGACGGCCGGTAATGGTGGTTCACACACACATATAAAAAGTGACGGTCATGGGAAAAAATAAATCGATGAAGGTGGCATCGAGGGCGGTCCGGCTTGCATGGAGCTGGCCGGCAGTCGCGGGGCTCGCGCTGAGTCCCGCAGCATGGGCGGACGACGCGCCGGCCGCGTCCGCATCGGGCGCGACCTCGGTCGCGCAGCAGGCGACGACGCCGAACGCGATCGTCAACGCGGAGGCCACCCAGGCGGTGACGCCGCCCGAGCCGAAGTCGAGCCAGTCGCAATCCAATGGCTTCATCGCCGACAGCCACCTGAACGTGCTGTTCCGCAACTACGCCGACGTGCTCGACGCGAAGGGCGGCCCGCACCGCCACGCGTGGATCCAGGGGGCGATGGCGAATTTCGAATCGGGCTACACGCAGGGGTTGATCGGCTTCGGCGTGGATGCGTCGCTCTACGCGGCGCTGAAGCTCGACGGCGGGATGGGCGCGGGCAACATGGTCCACGTCGCGAAGGGCGGCGGTGGCTCGAACCAGCTCGCATGGGCGTTCCCGGGCATCTACGACGTGAAGGCCCGGATCTCCAACACGGTGCTCAAGTACGGTTTGCAGGCGGTCGACAATCCGTTCATGGAGCAGCACGACAACCGTGCGCTGCCGCCGACCTTCCTCGGCGCGACCCTTGTCAGCAACGAGTTCCGCAACGTGATGCTCGAAGCCGGCAGCTTCACGAAGAACAACGCGCGCGGCCGCACCACGTTGACCAATCTGACGACGCAATACGGCGGCACGCGCGTCGATCGCTTCACCTATGCGGGCGGCACCTGGGATTACTCGCCGACGGGTTCGGCGTCGCTGTATGCGAGCCAGGCGGACGACGTGTACCGGCAATACTATGCGTCGGTGAAGCAGAGCTACGGCGCGCCGCAGACGATCAAGTGGACGGGCTTCGGCAACGTCTACTCGTCGCACGACACCGGCGACGCGCGCCAGGGCAAGATCGACAACAACGCATACAGCCTGTCGCTGGCCGCGCAGCACGGGCCGCACGAGCTGCTGCTCGGCTATCAACAGATTCTCGGCGACCAGTTCTTCGACTACCTGAACGAGACCAACGGCATCTTCCTCGTCAACTCGATGAACGTCGACTACAACGCGCCGCACGAAAAATCGCTGCAGCTGCGCTACACGTTCTGGGGCAAGGACGCGGGGCTGCCCGGCTTCAAGGCGATGGTGTGGGCGCTGGAAGGCTGGGGCGCGGACGGTTCCGCGAGCGCGGCGCTCGATTCGAGCCAGTCGAGCATGTACTGGAAGAACGGCGCGCCGATCCAGGGGCGTCACCACGAGTTCGGCTTCATCCCGTCCTACACGATCCAGAGCGGCAGGTTCAAGGACACGAAGATCACCTTCATCGCGATGTGGCACGCGGGTTCGATGCACTACTCGGACAGCGGCAACCAGGAATACCGCCTGGTCGTGAACATGCCGGTCAAGGTGTTCTGATATCGGCCGCGCGACGCGCGGCGGGCCCGGCGCGCGTCGCGGCCGCGCCGCTCAGGCGGCGCGCGGCGCGAGCTGCGGCGCGTCCGCCGCGGGCGGCGCGATCGTGGTCAGCGCGCGGCCCGTGTCGCGCCACGCGTCGAGGCCGCCGCGCAGCGCGAGCGCGTTGTCGAAGCCCGCGCGGTTCAGGCGGCGTGCCGTCAGCGCCGCCGTCACTTCGTTCGGGCACGCGCAGTAGATCACGAACTTCTGCGTGAGCGGATAGCGCGCGACGAACGCCTCGAATGCGTGCTCGTCGGGAAACTGCGCGCCCGGAATCGCATACGGATCGAGGCGGCGGTGTTCGGGCGAGCGCATGTCGAAGATCACGGGCGCGGGGTCGCCCTGCAGCAGCTGGTCGAGTTCCTCCACCTCGATGCGCGCGTTGGCGAGCTGGCGGATCAGCGCGCGCCGGCGCGTCCAGCGCACCGCCGCGTACAGCGCGAGCAGCGCGACCACCACCACCAGCGCCACGCGGCCGAGCCGGTTCGCGCCGGCGAACAACCAGTCGATCTGTTTCGAGAACAGCACGCCCACGAGCAGCCCGCAGGCCGCCCACAGCAGCGCGCCCAGCGCGTCATAGCCGGCGAAGGTGCGATAGCGCGTGCCGAGCGCGCCCGCCATCGGCACCGAGATCAGCGACAGCCCCGGGATGAAGCGCGCGACCGCGAGCACGCGCACGCCCCAGCGACCGAAGAAATGCTCGGTTTTACGCACGCAGGTGTCGCGCGACAGCGAGAGCCGGCACAGCGTCTTCAGCGTGCGGCCGCCGAAGCGGCGGCCCGCCACGTACCAGACCGTGTCGCCCAGCAGCGCCGCGACCACCGTGAGCAGCAGCACCGGTACGAGCTGCGCGCCGAGCATGTCCGGATGCAGCGCCGCCATCGCGCCGAACAGCACGAGCGTGGGCATCGCGGGCACCGGCAGCCCGACTGCCGCGGCGAACACGTTGACGAAGACGATGAGCGGCCCGTGGCGGGCGATGAGATCGTGCAGCATGGCGAATCAAATGGATGAGACCGACTGAATGCGCCGATTATCGGCCATTTTCAAGACCACGAAGAGATTGGGGGGAAACCGGACGGACGACGGTGAGCGTGCGCGAAGAACGCACGCTCACCGTGGGGAAGGGGTCAGATAGCGCTGCGGGCGAGCGTGGCGGCGCCGTGGCTTTCGCCCGGCAAGCTCGGCGCCGTGTGAACGGATCGCGGCGATCAATTCCGCCGGCGTGATTTCATAACGCACCTCGCGATGAATGCCGGGCTTGCGTTCGTCGACTTCGATCAGCAGCACGCTCTTGCCGTCGCTCGTCGCTTCGAGACGCAGCGAGCGCAATTCGCGGCTGTCGGTCGGGTCGTGTTCGGTGAGCAGGGTCATTGCCCCGGTTGAGCCGGTAGTGCGCATCGAACCTATCCTCGTATCGTTCTTGCCGTAACGTGAAGGTGGGAGAGTCCCTGGTGCAAACAGCTTTGTGCAGTTTAACGCGAACCGGCGACGATTACGGACATTTTCATGCAGGGTGCGGCGGAACCCCGACCGTGGGCCTTTTCCTTCTGATGTTTCGTGACGATGACACAGTGTCCGTGCACTGCGATTGGGCATCGCGTCGGTGGGGCCGCGTCGCGCATCGCGCGGTGCAGCGCGGCCGCGCGTGCCGATGCCGGGTGCGTGGCGCGCGTGCGCGCTTTCGTTTTCATAACTTCGTCTGTGTGCCGAACCGCATGGTCACGCAAGCGTCACGGCGGAGAAGCGGCGATCGTGTCGCCTGTCGAGATTGCGGGACTGCATGGCGCGCCATGCGATCGGCCAGTGCCGCCCGCGATCTCGATTGGAGAAGTCATGCACGACACGAATCTGCAACACCTCGCCGATAACGCCGCGCTGGACCGTTTCCATCGGCGCCTGCTGATGATTGTATGCGACGGCTACGACCTCGCGATCATGGGCGTCGCGCTGCCATCCATGATGGCCGACATGGCGCTGCAGCTGGCCGCCGCCGGGGTGCTGGCGAGCACGGCGCTGGTCGGGATGATGATCGGCAACATCGGCTTCGGCGGACTGGCCGAACGGATCGGGCGGTGCGTGACGATCGTGATTTGCCTCGTGCTGTTCAGCGCGTTCACGGCGCTGGCCGGGCTCGCGGCGGAGCCGTTCGCGTGCGGTGCGAGCCGTTTCGTCGCGGGGCTCGGGATCGGTGGCATGATGCCGAACGTCGCCGCGCAGATGACCGGATACGCACCGCGCCGCGTTCGCGGCACGATGGTTGTCCGGCCCAACTTCGTCGCGATCGCGATCTCGGCGGCGGCCGCCGCCGTGGCGATCGCGCTGATCGATTCGCGCGGCGCGGCCACGCGGCACGCGAAGACGGCGGCCGGCACGGCGTGACGCCAGCGCGTGATCGCGTGATCGCTCGCGCGCTCGAAAAAACGGCCGCCGCTCTCGCGAACGGCGGCCGTCGGGCGAAGCGCGAGCGCGCCGCGCGTCAGACGAGCCCGGTCGCGTAGTACACCGCGATCACGAAGAACACCGCGAGCGTCTTGATCAGCGTGACCGCGAAGATGTCGCGGTACGACTCGCGGTGGGTGAGCCCGGTCACCGCGAGCAGGGTGATCACGGCGCCGTTGTGCGGCAGCGTGTCCATGCCGCCGCTTGCCATCGCGACCACCCGGTGCAGCACGTCCAGCGGGATCTGCGCGGCCTGCGCGCCCTTGATGAACAGGTCCGACATCGCGGCGAGCGCGATGCTCATGCCGCCCGACGCCGAGCCGGTGATGCCGGCGAGCGAACTGACCGACACCGCGGCGTTGACGAGCGGATTCGGAATGCTCTTGAGGGCGTCGCTGACGACGAGGAAGCCCGGCAGCGCGGCGATCACGCCGCCGAAGCCGTACTCGGACGCGGTGTTCATCGCGGCGAGCAGCGCGCCGCCGACGGCCGTCTTGGTGCCGGTCGCGAAACGCGCGCTGACGCGCTTGAACGCGGTGAGCACGACGAGCAGGATGCCGAGCAGGAGCGCGGCCTCGACCGACCAGATCGCGACCACGGTCTTGATCGAGGTGGTGACGGGCGCGTGCACGCCGGGCAGCACCTCGGGCGGCACCGTATACGATGCGCCGCCGTACCACACTGGGATCAGCTTGGTGAGCGCGAAATTCGCGACGCCGACCAGCACGAGCGGCGCGATCGCGAGCGCGGGGGTTCGGCAGCGATTGGGTTTCGACGCGCTCCGGCTCGTTGACGAGCGCGGTGCCGTAGCCTTCGCCCTTCGCCATCGCGGCGCGGCGGCGCCATTCGAGATACGACAGGCCGACGATGATGATGAACACCGAACCGATCGTGCCGAGCCACGGCGCGGCCCAGGCGGTGGTCTTGAAGAAGGTGGTCGGGATGATGTTCTGGATCTGCGGCGTGCCCGGCAGCGAATCCATCGTGAACGAGAACGCCCCCAGCGCGATCGCGCCCGGCATCAGGCGCTTCGGGATGTTGCTCTGACGATAGAGTTCGGCCGCGAACGGATAGACGGCGAACACCACGACGAACAGCGACACGCCGCCGTAGGTGAGCAGCGCGCACACCGCGACGATCACCGCGTTCGCGCGCGAGCGGCCGATGTAGCGGATCGCGGCGGCGACGATCGACTCGGAGAAACCCGACAGCTCGATGACCTTGCCGAACACGGCGCCGAGCAGGAAGACCGGGAAATATAGTTTCACGAAGCCGACCATCTTCTCCATGAAGATGCCGGAGAACACCGGCGCGACGGCGGCCGGATCGGTCAGCAGCACCGCGCCGAGCGCGGCGATCGGCGCGAACAGGATCACGCTGTAGCCGCGATAGGCGGCGAACATCAGGAACGCCAGCGCGGCGAGGACGATCACGAATGACAAGAGAGTCTCCTGGTTCTGGTTGTTGTATGGGCGCGGCAACGGCGGACGCGACCCGTCGGCGGCTCGTGCAGGTTTCGTGCCACCGGCCGTCCGGCGGGGTCCGCCCGCCCGCGCGGCGCGCCGCCGGGGCAGGGCGCGGATGATTCTACCGAAAATGTCTCCGGGAAGAGACGACGCGGCGCAAGCCGGCCGCCGCTAAGTGCGCTCCCGCCTTGTGCAGCGTGCCGTGGCGGGCTGTCTCAAAAATGAGATAATCCGTCCCGGTTTGGAGACGACGATGCTGGCGGACGATCAAGACAAGATGATGAACGACTGGGCGGATTGGCCCGCGAATTACGGCGACGTATTGCGGCGCGCGGCCGAGTCGCTGTTCAAGACCTTCGAGCATTCGAGCGCGGGCACGCTGATCGTCGACCGCGACGCGCGCGTCGTGTGGATCAACCAGCGCTATGCGGCGCGCTTCGGCTATGCGGATCCGGGGCAGGCGATCGGGCGCGACTGCGAGGCGGTGATTCCGCAAAGCCTGATGCGCGAGGTGGTGCTCACGGGCCGGCCGATCCTGCTCGACATCATGGAGACCGGGCGCGAGCCGCTCGTCGTCACGCGCCTGCCGCTGAAGGACGAGGCGGGCGTGACGATCGGCGCGATAGGCTTCGCGCTGTTCGACGAGCTGAAGACGCTCACACCGCTGTTCTCCCGCTATCTGCAGGTGCAGCAGGAACTGATCGCGACGCAGCGCTCGCTCGCGCAGGCGCGCCGCGCGAAGTACACGTTCGCGAGCTTCATCGGCACGAGCGCCGCGAGCCTCGAAACCAAGCGGCAGGGACGGCGCGCGGCGCAGGTGGATTCGCCGGTGCTGCTGCTCGGCGAGACCGGCACCGGCAAGGAACTGCTCGCGCATGCGATCCACGCGGCTTCGGCGCGCGCGCTGAAGCCGCTCGTGACGGTCAACGTCGCGGCGATTCCCGACGCGCTGCTCGAAACCGAATTCTTCGGCGCGGCGCCCGGCGCGTATACCGGCGCGGACCGCAAGGGGCGGGTCGGCAAGTTCGAACTCGCGGACGGCGGCACGTTGTTCCTCGACGAAATCGGCGACATGCCGCTGCCGCTCCAGGGCAAGCTGTTGCGCGTGCTGCAGGACAAGGAGTTCGAGCCGGTCGGCTCGAACCGGATCGTGCGGGCCAACGTGCGGATCATCGCGGCGACCTCGGCGGACCTGCCGGCGCTCGTCGACGCGGGACGGTTCCGCGCCGATCTCTACTACCGCCTCAACGTGCTGACGATTCATGCGCCACCGCTGCGCGAGCGCGCGTCCGACATCGAGGCGCTGGTCTACGCGACGCTCGAGGAGCTGGCCGCGCAGCATGGCCGCGCCGCGCATTGCGAACTGACCGACGACGCGCTGCGCGCCCTGTGCGCGCATGCATGGCCGGGCAACGTGCGCGAGCTGCGCAACACGCTCGAACGCGCGCTGATGCTGTCCGAGCATGCGGTGATCGATGCGCGCGCACTCGCGCCTGTCCTGGGCCCCGCGCGCGCGTCGGTCGCGGAGGCGGGCGCGGCCGCGCCGGTCGATGCGGACGCAACGGCCTACGCGGAAGCGTTCGCGGCCTGGGAGCGCGGCTTCCTCGCCGAGGCGCTGAACGCGTGCGACGGGCGGGTCACCGAGGCGGCCGAGCGGATCGGCATCGGCCGCGCGACCTTCTACAAGAAACTGGCGGCGCACGGCCTCGCGCGCTGAGCGCGGCCGCGCCCGTTCCGGGAGACGCGGATGAGACGGATCGGCATCGCATGGTGCGCGTGCGCCTGGTGCGCGGCGCAGGCGTTCGCGCAGGACGGCGCGCCCGAGGCGCTGCGCAATTGGTACGACGATCCGTTCATCGCGCTCTCGCAGTCGTTCGCCGCGTGCCCGACGCCGCTCGGGCCGTTCACGACGCGTCGCCAGATGGAAACCGATGCGCACTACCGCGTCGAGCAGGGCACCTCGTGCTGGCTCGCGCATGAATGCAGCAAGCCGAATTCCTATCTCTACGACGCGCCGATCGCCGCCGCGGCGAAGGCGCGGTTCGCCGCCTCTCCGCTGCTTGCCGGCACGAGCCTCTGGCTGACGATTCAGCGGCGCTTCATTTATGCGGAAGGGTGCGCGGGCGCGTCATTCGACCGCGCCGCATTCCAGCACGGGCTGGAAACGCTGCCCGATGTGCAGCGCGTGTACCTGCGGATTACCGATGATCCGCGCGGCCCCTTGCCTTACCGGACGCATCCCGATCCGAATTGACGCGCGCGCCTGGCCGCATGGCATACTCGCGACGTTCGAAAAGAGATTGACAGGTCAGCCCATGAAACTTTCGCCGGTATCGGCATCCTCGCGGAGTATTACCGTATTGCGGATGTTTTTTTCCATTGCTCTAATGTCGGGGCTTTCGGCCTGCGGCGGCAGCGCGCCGCTGTTCACGTCGGACGGCCGCTCGACGACGCTCGTGCAATGTCCGGCGGGCGGGCCTTGGGAAACCTGCACTCAAAACGCACAGGGTATTTGTGGTGGCGATTTCGACACGATCCAACAATCGGTCGACAATGGAGTCAGGAACCTTCTCTTTGCATGCAAACCAAAAAAAGCGGATTGACACCGGGCTTGCAATGTATGAAAGCCAAAGAAAAAATGCACGGTTGAAGACGTTTTAATTTATATACTTTCTCTATAAATAACGAGACGGAGTTCCACTCTTATGGCGACCTATAGGCAACTGACCGCGCAACTCGAGAAGCTGCAGCAGAAAATCGACAAGGAGCGTGAAAAGGCGATTTCCGACGCGATTGAAGACATCAAGGCGAAGATCGCGGAGTACGACATTACCCCGGAGGAACTGGGTTTCAGGAGTGCCGCGGCGGTCAAGCCGAAGCGCCCGCTGCCGCCGAAGTACCTGAACCCGAAGACGGGCGAGACCTGGAGCGGCCGCGGCCGCGCGCCGGCCTGGCTCGGCAAGAACCGCAACCGTTTCCTGATCAAGGACTGATCCCGAAAACACTCACCTTTGGCGCCTTGAACGACGGTGCGACCGGCAATGCCGCGGGTCGCACCATTTTGTTTTGGGCGGGCCGTCGCACCGGCTGAATCCTTTTTCCGGGCATCCATGATCCGGCGGGCCGGACATAATCCACCGCATATCGCGCTGATTTGACGGGATTTGCGTGCCTTCAGGCGCGCCGCGCGCCAGTTTCGTGCGCAAACCCGCCTGCACCGATTCGCGCCGGCAACGGTGGGGCGATTAAGCGCTGCACGCTCACTTTCGGGTTTTTTCGGCGACGTCGCGCGAATCCCCGAAAACACTCACCTTGGATCCCGAAAACGCTCACCTTCGCGCGACGCGCGCATGGATCTTGACCTGGCCCGACCGCCGTGCGGGCCACGGATAGGCAGCGTCACGCGCTTCGCCTATGCTTTGGGGGCGGGTATCCGGCCGCGTCCGCCCGCGCGTTCGCCGCCGCGCATGCCATCCGTGTTCTCCCTTTCCCATCCGCTGGAGTGGTCGTGACCGTCCGCAATCTCGATGCGTTGTTTCAGCCGAAATCCGTCGCCGTCGTGGGCGCGTCGTCGCGCGTCGGCAGTATCGGCGCGATGGTATGGGCGCGCGTGCGCGACGGCGGTTTCGGCGGGCCGGTGTGGCCCGTCAATCCGAAGTACGGCACGCTGGACGGCGAGCGCGTCTATCCGCAGGTCGACCAGCTGCCGCGCGCGCCTTCGGTCGCGCTCATCTGCACGCCGCCCGCGACCTGGCCCGGCATCGTGCGCAAGCTCGGCGCGCTCGGCGCGCGCGTCGCGATCATCGTCGGCGAAGCGAAGTCGAGCGCCGGCCAAGCCGCGCTCGAACGCGCGCTCGCGGCCGCCAAGCCGCATGTGCTGCGGATCGTCGGGCCGGGCAGCGTCGGCGTGGTGTCGCCCGTGCTGAACGCGCATTTCGGCGCGCCCGCCTGCACGGTGAAGGCCGGCGGCGTCGCGTGGGTGTCGCAGTCGAACGCGCTGACCAACGCGGTGCTCGGCTGGGCGCGCGCGCGCGGCCTGGGCTTCTCGCATGCGGTCGCGCTCGGCGATGAAGCCGACGTCGACGCCGCCGACGTGCTCGACTATCTCGCGAGCGATCCCGGCACGCGCGCGATCCTGCTCGAACTCGACACCGTCAAATCGGCGCGCAAGTTCATGTCGGCCGCGCGCGCGGCGGCGCGCAACAAGCCGGTGCTCGCGTTGCGCACCGGGCGCGCCGATCCCGGCGACGCGCTGTATACGGCCGCGTTCCAGCGCGCGGGGATGGTGCGCGTCGATGCGCTCGACGATCTGCTCGACGAGATCGAGACGCTGGGCGTCGGCCGCGTCGCGACGAGCGGCGCGGCAACCCTGCTGACGAGCGACGCGGGCGTCGCGAAGCTGGCGGTCGACGCGTTCGACGACGCGGGCGCCGCGCTCGCGCAGTGGCCGCAGACGGCCGTCAATGCGGTGGCCGGCCTGTTGCCGCAGGGCATCGCGGCGGGCAATCCGCTGCTGCTCGGCGACGATGCGCGGCCCGAGTATTTCGGCGCGGTGCTGCAGGCGCTCGCGCCGCATCCGCAGACGGGCACCGTGTTCGTCGTGCACGCGACGTCGCACAGCGCGCCCGTCGACGCGGTCGCGCAGGTGCTGATCGAGGCGCGTCCGTTCGCGCATCGCGGGATCCTCGCGTGCTTCTTCGGCGGGGTGGACGCGGCGACGCGCGATGCGCTGCACGCGCACGGCATCCCGGTGCACACCACGCCGCAGCGGCTCGCGCGCGCCTATGCGCGGCTCGTCGACTATCGGCTCGGGCGCGAGCTGCTGATGCAGACGCCCGAGGGCACGCCGCTGCAGCCGGCCGCCTCGGTATCGGCCGCGCGCGAGGCGGCGCGAGCGGCGCTCGACGGCGGCCGCGCGGCGCTGGACGGCGCGGCGGCGGCGCGCTGGCTCGCGCATTTCGGGCTGGTCGCGGGCGAGGCGGCGAACGACCGCGCGGACGAGGCGATCGTCGACATCGCGGTCGAGCTGTACGACGACGCGAACTTCGGCCCGGTGTTCCGCTATACGGTGCCGCCCGCCGACGGTTATTCCGCACCGTTCGTGGTTTATGGGCTGCCGCCGTTCAACACGGTGCTGGCGCGCGCCGTCGTGCAGCGCTCGCCCTATGCGCGCCGCGAGGCGCCCGAGCCGCTGCTCGCGGCGTTCACCGAGCTGTCGCAGGCCGTGTGCGACGTGCGCGAGCTGGTGGCGCTGTCGGTCACGCTGCGGGTGTTGCCCGGACGCGTGGTGACGGTCGCGCCGCGCGTGCGCTTCGCGGCCGGGCGCAGCCGGCTCGCGATCATGCCGTATCCGCGCCAGCTGGAGCAGAAGCTCGACTGGCGCGGCCGCGCGATCACGCTGCGGCCGATCCGCCCGGAGGACGAGGAGGCGCACAACGAACTGCTCGCGTCGATGACGCCGGACGATCTGCGCATGCGTTTCTTCGGCGCGGTGCGCAGCTTCGATCATTCGCAGGTGGCGCGCATGACGCAGATCGACTATGACCGCGAGATGGCCTTGATCGCGACCGCGGACGACGAGGCGGGCCGCGCGCATACGCTCGCCGTGGTGCGGGCCGTGACCGATCCGGACAACGAAACGACCGAGTTCGCGATCGCCGTGCGCCCCGATCAGAAGGGGCAGGGCCTGGGCCGCCTGTTGATGACGCAGATCATCGACCATGCGCGCTCGCGCGGCACCGCGTGGATGATCGGCGAAGTGCTGCGCGAGAACACGCCGATGATCGCGCTCGCGAAGGCCTGCGGGTTTACGGTGGCGCCGACGGAGGAGCCGTCGGTGGTCGGCGTGCGGATGAAGCTGCAGCCGTGACGGATGGCGTGCGCGTCGAGGTGAGGGTTTTCGGGAGCCGAGGTGAGGCTTTGCGGGAGGTGCGGCCGGCGCTGATGCGCGACTCACCGCAGCGTGTCGGCGCGGTGGGTCGCTTTCGCGCGCGCCTCGGGCATGCGTCACGCGCGGCGGCGGCCGTAGTCGTCGTCGCGCATGCCCCCGCGCGACGGCGCGGGCCGTCGCGCGGCGGAACTCAGGCGGCGAGCTTGGTCGACGCTTCGTCGACCTGGTCGCGCGAGATCGCCAGTTCGTCGAGCAGCGTGTCCGCGTAGATCGCGCCCGTTTCGCGCTCGAGTCGCGCGATCGTCAGCGCGCAGCGCGCGCCGTCCTTCGGCATCGCGATGAAGCGCTTCACCGATTCGCCGGCCTTGAAGGCGTCGAACAGCGGCCCGCGCACTTCGTCGGGCAGCGTCTTGGTCCATTGATACGGCTTGCCGTTGAAGGTCAGCGTCGGCGGCAGCGCGCGTTCCTTCTTGCTCGCGGTGATGAGGCCGTAGGTGCGCGCGGCTTCGCCGATCTGTTCCGGCGAGAACAGTTCGTCCGGCGTGATCGCGAACTGCTCGATGTGCTGTTCGATCGCCTGCATCGCGGCGGCGCGATCGTCGCGCTTCTTCTGCGCGTGTGCGACGATCTCGCGCAGTTCGTCGGCCTCCTCGGCCGTGATCGTGAAGCTTGCCTGCTTCTGCTGAAGTTCGGAGAAACGCTGGAATTCGAGATCGGTCAGAAGTTTGGCCATGAGATCCGTGAGACGCGCCCGCCGCCGGGCGAGCGGGCGAAGTATTGAAAAGGGCCGCCATTTTAGCGTAACGCGGCGGGTGCGACGTTCGGGCCGGAGGGAGGGGCGGCAGGAGACCTTGCGGCAGGCGTGCGGCTTTGTCGAGCGCGGCGAGCGCGTGGCCGTTGGTCGCGCGCTCGCGTCCCGGCCGCGATCGAGCATGAGCATGAACCCGCGCGGCAGGCGGTCCCGCGGCTTGCCGCCGAGGGTCGCCGGTTGCGCGATTCACGGTCGCCGCCTCAATCCGCGTTGAGCAACAGCCGGTTGAGCGCAGGCGATGGCAAGCAGGCACCAGCCGCTGCCTGCCGTCCCTTCGAACATGAACCCGCCGACCGCCGCCTCAACCCGCGTCGCGCAACAGCCGGTCGAGCGCGCGCGCGATCGCGAGCAGGCGTCGGTCGCTGCCCGCCGGCCCTTCGAGCATCAAGCCGACGGGCGCGGGCGCCTGCGCGACGCGCCCCGCCGGCAGCGACACCGACGGCACGCCCGCGAGCGTCGCCGGGCTGGTCTGCCGCAGCACGCGGGAGAACAGCGCGCCCGCCTGCTCCGGCGCGAGGTCGTGCGTCGGCATCGGCATGCAGGCAATCGACGCCGCTATGACGAAATGCCTGGTCGTACCAGTGGATCATCGTGGTGCGCGTGTCGAGCGCGGCCGCGTAGGCCCGGCTCGACGGCGGCGCTTCGAGCAGCCCCTGGAACAGGTTGCGCACGTCGTGGCTCGCGAGCCGCGCGACGAATTCCGCGAACGGCAGCCCGAGCCGGTCCGCGCTGAAGCGCCGCCAGTACGCGTGGGTCTCGAACGCCACGATCGCGAAGCCGCACGCCTCGTCCGCGTCGTGCAGCGCGCGCGCGTCGATCGGCACGAGGCGCGCGCCCGCCTTCGCGAGCCGCGCGTGCGCGTCTTCGACCGCCGCGGCGACGAACGGATCGAAGCCGTCGGCGTAGGGCGTGCCGGGCACGCCGATCGTCAGCCCCGCGAGCGGCGGCGCGGCGGGCTCCGACGCATCGCCGGCGAGCACGCTGTCGAGCAGCAGCAGGTCGTCGAGATCCTGGCCGATCGGGCCGACGGTGTCGCGCGTGTGCGAGAGCGCGAGCACGCCGTCGGTCGAGTAGCGGTGCAGCGTCGGCCGCAGCCCGTAGACGCCGCAGAACGCGGCCGGGATGCGCACCGAGCCGCCCGTGTCGGTGCCGAGCCCGAACGGGATGCCGGCCGCGACGGCGGCCGCGGTGCCGCCGCTCGACCCGCCGGCGACGCGCGCCGGATCGTGCGGGTTGCCCACCGCGCCGTAATGCGCGTTCGCGCTCGTGATGCCGAACGCCAGTTCGTGCATGTTCGCCTTGCCCAGAGGCACCGCGCCCGCGTCGAGCAGCTGCCGCACGGTGGTCGCGTGGCGCGGCGCGGCGAAGCCTTCGAGCGCGGGGCTCGCGCCCGTGGTCGGCTGGTCCGGCGTATAGAGGTTGTCCTTGATCACGAACGGCACGCCGGCGAGCGGCAGCGTGCGGCCCTCGGCGCGCGCCGCGTCGACGCGCGCGGCCGTCTGCCGCGCCAGCGCCGCGTCGACGTGCGTCATCGCGTTGAGCGGCGCGATGCGCGCGAGGCGGTCGAGCGCCGCTTCCGCATGGTCGGCGGCGCGGCTGCGGCCGGCGTTGACGGAGGCGGCGATCGACCGCGCGCTGGCGGTCGAGACAAGGTCGGGCTGAGGTGACGGCATCGATCTCTCTCCAGGTGGCGCGCACCATCCGGATGCGGCGCGCGTTGCGCGTGAACGCAAACCCCGGATCATTTCACATTCCGTCAGATGAAGGCATTCCTCGACATGGATAAACCGCGCGCGGTGTCGCGCAGGCTCGCCGCGACCGCGTCGAGCGACGGCGCGACGTAGGCGTCGATGCGCCGCAGGTACGGGCAGGTCAGCGCGGCGATCGCATGGCCGGACGGCCCGAGGATCGGGTAGGTGAGATCGGTGACGCCGAAGGTCTGGCGGCTCTCCTGCTGCAGGTGGCCGCGCGCGCGGATCGCCTCGCAGCGGCGCGCGAGCGCATCGGCGTCGAGCGTCGTCTCGCCCTTGACGCGGGTGTGCTCGGCCAGCATGTGGGTGCGCTGGTCGGTGGTCTGGAACGCGAGCATCACCTCGCCGGACGCGGTGTCGACGAGCCCCACCCGCGAGCCGAGCCGGACCGAGATCCCCCAGGTGCCGGGGCCGTCCACCTGCGCGATCACGAGCAGGTTGCCGCGATCGTAGACGGACAGGTGGCACGACTGCTCGGCGGCGTCCACGAAGCGCTGCATCGGCGGCAGCGCCTCGGCGATCAGCCGGCTCATCGGCGGGTGGCGATGCGCGAGCGCGAACAGCTTGAGGCTCAGCGTATAGCGGTCGCCGCCCGGCGAGCGCATCACGTACTGGCGCACGACGAGCCGTTCGAGCATCCGGTAGATCTCGCTCGCGTTGCGGCCGAGTTCCTTGGTGATCTCGGTGCGGGTCAGGCCTTCCTTCTGCTCGGCCAGCAATTCCAGGATGTCGAGGCCCTTGTCGAGCGCGGGCGCGCGGTAGCGCTCGACTTCGTCGCTGTCTTGTTCGTCCTGGTCGTCGGGGCCGGGGGGCTGTGCTTTCGTGGTCTTCATGGGCGTGGGTCAGGGCTAGGGAAAGTCCGGAGTGATGGTGCGCCGCACCTTGCTTGACTTCAAAAAATCCTTCTATGAATAATATGTTCACCCGTGAATGAATTGCATGCGATCCACATAACAATACCGGGGCCATTGCGTAGCGGTTAGGCGTTTCACTCAAGATTACTAAACGCATATAGGAGACAGGCATGACTCCGATCAATCGTCCCCGTTTCTGGGCGGCCTGCGTCGCGCTCGCCTGCGCGCTCGCGGGGCCGCCCGTCCGCGCCGACGCCGGCAAGGTGGGCGTCGACCTGCCCTTGCTGACCTCGCCGTTCTGGCAGTCTTACCACGCCTATCTGCCGCGCTACGCGAAGGCGCTGGGGCTCGACCTGCTCGCGCCCGTCAACTCGAACGGCGATCCGGCGCAGCAGATCACCGACGTCAACACGCTGCTGAACCTCGGCGCGGGCGGCATCGTGGTCGGGCCGCTCGATTCGGCGGCGATCGGCCGGGCGCTCGATGCGGCCGCCGCGCGCAAGGTGCCGGTGGTCGCGGTGGACGTCGCGCCGACCCAGGGCCGGGTCGCGATGGTGGTGCGCGCCGACAACCACGCGTACGGCGAGAAGGCGTGCCGCTACATCGGCGCGCACGTGCCGCGCGGCAAGGTCGTGCAGATCATGGGCGATCTCGCGTCGGTCAACGGGCGCGATCGCTCGGAGGCGTTCCGCGCTTGCCTGAAGGGCTTCCCGCAGCTCGCGCTGCTGGAGATCCCAGCCGCCTGGAAGGGCGATGCCGCCGCGGCTGCGCTCGACAGCCTGCTGGCCGCGAATCCCGACGTGAAGGCGATCTACATGCAGGCAGGCGGGGTCTATCTCGCGCCGACGCTGCAGACCCTGCGCCGCAAGCAGCTGCTGTTCCCGGCCGGCGACCCGCGCCACGTGGTGATCGTCAGCAACGACGGCATTCCTCAGGAGTTCGAGGCGATCCGGCGCGGCGACATCGACGCGACCGTGTCGCAGCCGGCGGACCTGTACGCGAAGTACGGGCTGTACTACCTGAAGGCGGCGCTGGCCGGGCAGACGTTCCGGCCGGGGCCGACCGATCACGGCAGCACGATCGTCGAGCGCGGGCCGGGCGTGCTCGAGGATCAGCTGCCCGCGCCGCTCGTGACGAAAGCGAACGTCGACGACCGGCAGCTGTGGGGCAATACGCTCAAATGAACGCGTCATCGTCCGGCGCGGCGGGCGCGCCCGTCGTCGAGGCGCGCGGCGTCACCAAGCGCTTCGGCCCGCATCTCGCGCTCGCGGAGGTCGAGCTGTGCGTGCGGCCCGGCGAATCGCACGCGCTCGTCGGCCGCAACGGCGCGGGCAAGTCGACGCTGGTGTCGATCCTCACCGGCCTGCGCGCGCCCGACGCGGGCGAGGTGCGGTTTCACGGCGCGGCCGCGCCGCCGCTCGCGGATCGCGACGCGTGGCGCGCGCGCGTCGCGTGCGTCTACCAGCATTCGACGATCGTGCGCGAGCTTGAGCGTCGCGGAAAACCTGTTCATCAACCGGCAGCCGCTGCGGCGCGGCGCGATCGACTGGCGCGGCCTGCGCCGCGACGCGCGCGCGCTGCTCGACCACTGGCGCATCGAGGTCGGCGAGGACGCGCGCGCGGGCGACCTGGGCGTCGAGGCGCGCCAGCTGGTCGAGATCGCGCGCGCGCTGTCGTACGGCGCGCGCTTCATCATCCTCGACGAGCCGACCGCGCAGCTCGACGGCGACGAGATCAAGCGGCTGTTCGCGCGGATCCGCGCGTTGCAGCGCGACGGCGTGACCTTCCTGTTCATCTCGCATCACCTGCAGGAGGTGTATGAGATCTGCCAGGCGGTGACCGTCCTGCGCGACGCGCGGCACATCGTCAGCGCGCCGGTGGCGGCGCTGCCGCGCGACGCGCTGATCGACGCGATGACGGGCGAGCGCGGCGGCGTCGCCCCGGTCGATGCGGCGCGCCGCGCGCCGTGCGCGGCCGACGCGCCGGTCGCGCTGCGGGTCGAGCGGATCGCCGGCGACGATTATCGCGAGGTGTCGTTCGAGGTGCGGCGCGGCGAGGTCGTCGGGCTGGCGGGCGCGACGAGCAGCGGCCGCACGGGTGTCGCCGAGGCGGTCGCGGGCCTGCGCGCGCCGCGCCTGGGCGCGATCCGCGTCGACGCGAGCGCGCTGCCGCCGGGCGACGTGCCGGCGGCGCTCGCGCTCGGCGTCGGCTGCGTGCCGAAGGATCGTCATCGCGAAGGGCTGGTGCCCGGCCAGTCGATCGCCGAGAACGCCTCGCTGACCATCGCCGATCGATTCGGCCCGCTGGGCTTCGTGTCGCCCGCGCGTCAGCGCGCGTTCGGCGTGCGCATGATCGAGGCGCTCGGCATCGCCGCGCAGGGGCCGCATCAGCCTGTCGCCGGGCTGTCGGGCGGCAACCAGCAGAAGGTCGTGATGGCGCGCGCGCTCGCGAACGCGCCGCGCGTGCTGGTGCTGATCGATCCGACCGCCGGCGTCGACGTCAAGTCGAAGGCCGCGCTGCTCGCCGTGGTCGAGCAGGTGCGCGCGGCCGGCGCGGCGGTGCTGGTCGCGTCGGGCGAGCTGGACGACCTGCGCGCGTGCGACCGGGTGCTCGTGATGTTTCGCGGCCGCGTCGTCGCGGAACACGCGGCCGGCTGGCAGGACGCGGATCTGATTGCAGGCATTGAAGGAGTCGAACGCCATGAAGCCTGAACTGATGCGTCCCGCGCTTGCCGCGGGGAATCCGACCGTCGGCGCGCGCGGGGCGCCGCGCCGGCACTTCGTGCCCGTGCGCCTGCGCGACCTCGCGCTGGTGCCGGCGCTCGTGCTGCTGATCACGATCGGCGCGCTCGTGAGCCCGAGCTTCCTGACCCGCGCGAACCTGACGAGCGTGCTGGGCGCCTCGGCGGCGCTCGCGCTGGTCGTGCTCGCCGAGGCGCTGATCGTGCTGACGGGCAAGTTCGACCTGTCGCTCGAATCGACGGTCGGCGTCGCGCCGGCGCTCGGCGCGATGCTCGCGATGCCCGCCGCGTCGGCCGGCTTCGGCTTCGAATGGCCGGTCGCGGCGTGCCTCGCGGCGACCGTCGCGGCGGGGGCCGCGATCGGCTGGGTGAACGGCTTCCTGGTGGTGCGGATGCGCCTGAACGCGTTCATCGTCACGCTCGCGATGCTGATCGTGCTGCGCGGCGTGCTGGTCGGCGCGACGCGCGGCGGCACGCTGTTCGACCTGCCGCCCGCGTTCCTCGCGCTCGCGACCCTGTTGCTGCTCGGGCTGCCGCTGTCGGTGTGGCTCGCGGCGGCGGCGTTCGGCGCGGCCGCGTTCATGCTGCGCTATCACCGGCTCGGCCGCGCGCTGTATGCGATCGGCGGCAACCCGGAGGCCGCGCGCGCGGCGGGGATCCGCGTCGAACGCATCACCTGGGCGGTGTTCGTGCTGGGCGGGGCGCTCGCGGCGCTCGGTGGGCTGGTCGTGACCGGCTATGTCGGCGCGATCAACGCGAACCAGGGCAGCGGCATGATCTTCACGGTGTTCGCGGCAGCGGTGATCGGCGGCATCTCGCTCGACGGCGGCAAGGGCAGCCTGCTCGGCGCGCTCACGGGCGTGCTGCTGCTCGGCGTCGTGCAGAACCTGTTGACGCTCGCGCAGGTGCCGTCGTTCTGGATCCAGGCCATCTACGGCGCGATCATCCTCGGCGCGCTGATGGTCGCCCGCATCGCGGGCGCGGATGCGCCGGCATGAGCGCGCCGCCGACCGATCCGCGCCTCCTGCTGTTGTCGCCCGACGACAACTGCCTGATCGCGGCGACCCGGCTCGACGCCGGCACGCGCGTGCTGATCGACGGCGAGCCGGTGGCGCTCGCGCAGACGGTCGAGCTGGGCCACAAGGTCGCGCGCCGCGCGCTCGCGGACGGCGACAAGGTGCGGCGCTACGGCGCGCCGATCGGCCACGTGGTCCGGGCGGTCGCGCGCGGCGAGCATCTGCATACCCACAATCTCGTCAGCGACTACCTGCCGACCTATACGCACGACGCGGGCCAGGCCTTCGTCGAACGGTGACGCGCGGCCGCGCGCCCGAAGGAGGACGCATCATGACCATGGCAGCATCCATCGACGCCCAGCCCGGCGTCGCCGCCGCGATCCTGGCCGGCTATCCGCGCAGCGACGGGCGCAAGGGCATCCGCAATATCGTCGCGGTGGCCTATCTGGTCGAGTGCGCGCATCACGTCGCGCGGGAGATCGTCGCGAGCTTCCGCGCGCCGCCGCGCGCGACGGAGACGCCCGAATGCGCCGCGCCGCCCGTGCACCTGATCGGTTTTCCGGGCTGCTATCCGAACGCCTATGCGGAGAAGATGCTCGCGCGGCTCGCGACCCATCCGAACGTCGGCGCGGTGCTGTTCGTGTCGCTCGGCTGCGAGAGCATGAACAAGCACTATCTGGTCGACGCGGTGCGCGCGAGCGGCCGGCCGACCGCGGTGCTGACGATCCAGGAGGCGGGCGGCACGCTGGGCACGATCGACGCGGGCGTCGCCTGGGTGCGCGATGCGCGCGCGCGGCTCGCCGCGCAGCGCAAGGCGCCGATGACGCTCGACGAACTGGTGGTCGGCACCATCTGCGGCGGCTCGGACGGCACGAGCGGGATCACCGCGAACCCGGCCGTCGGCCGCGCGTTCGATCTGCTGATCGCGCAGGGCGCGACCTGCCTGTTCGAGGAGACGGGCGAGCTGGTCGGCTGCGAGCCGCACATGGCGCAGCGCGCCGCGCGTCCCGAGCTGGGGCGCGAGATCGTCGGGGCGGTGCGCAAGGCCGAGCGCTATTACGCCGCCCTCGGCCACGGCAGCTTCGCGGTCGGCAACGCCGACGGCGGCCTCACGACCCAGGAGGAGAAGTCGCTCGGCGCGTATGCGAAGAGCGGCGCGTCGCCGATCGTCGGCCTCGTGAAACCCGGCGACCTGCCGCCGACCTCGGGGCTGTATCTGCTCGACGTCGTGCCGGACGGCGAACCGCGCTTCGGCTTTCCGAATATCAGCGACAATGCCGAGATCGCCGAACTGATCGCGTGCGGCGCGCACGTGATCCTGTTCACGACGGGGCGCGGCTCGGTGGTGGGTTCGGCGCTCGCGCCGGTGATCAAGGTGTGTGCGAATCCCGCCACCTTCCGCAAGCTCGCGGGCGACATGGATATCGACGCGGGCCGCATCCTCGACGGGCGCGCGACGCTCGACGAAGTCGGCCGCGAGGTGTTCGCGAAGACGCTCGCGGTCGCGAGCGGCGGCGCATCGAAATCGGAAGCGCTCGGTCATCAGGAGTTCATCTTGACGTACAAGGCATTCGAACCGATCGGCCCGGCCTGCCTGCCTGCCGGCGTCTCGCGGGGGCCGCGCGCATGACGGCGGCGGATGCGCGGCCGTCGCCGCGCGCCTCGGCCGCGCTCGGCCCGCGCCGCCCGGTGGGCGCGTGCGGCCTGACGCTGACGGCGCTCGGCCTCGGCACCGCGCCGCTCGGCGGCCTGTACCGCGACCTGTCGGACGCCGACGCGCAGGCCACCGTCGACGCCGCCTGGCAGGCCGGCATCCGCTATTTCGATACCGCGCCGCACTACGGCCACACGCGCGCCGAGCATCGGCTCGGCGCCGCGCTGCGCGCGTATCCGCGCGCCGACTACGTGCTGTCGACCAAGGCGGGGCGTCGCTACGTGCCGCGCACGACGCCCTACGACGGCAGCGAGGGCTGGCGGCAGCCGCTGCCGTTCGAGGCGGTGTACGACTACAGCCATGACGGCATCCTGCGCGCGTTCGAGGACAGCCAGCAGCGGCTCGGCATGCCCGGGATCGACATCCTGCTCGTGCACGATATCGGCCGTCTCACGCATCGCGACCGGCACACGCACTACTGGGCGCAGCTGACGATGGGCGGCGGCTTTCGCGCGCTCGACGCGTTGCGCGCGTCGGGCGCGGTGAAGGCGGTCGGCCTGGGCGTGAACGAAAGCGCGGTGATTCTCGATGCGCTCGCCGAGTTCGACATCGACTGCGCGCTGCTCGCGGGCCGCTACACGCTGCTCGAACAGGGGCCGCTCGCCGACCTGCTGCCGGCCTGCGCGCAGCGCGGCGTGGCGCTCCTGCTCGGCGGCGCGTTCAATTCGGGCATTCTCGCGCGCGGCGTGAAGGGCGACCTCAAGTACGACTACGGCGCGGCGCCTGCCGCGGTGATCGAACGGGTCGCGCGGATCGAGACGGTGTGCGACGCCTACGGCGTGCCGCTCGCCGCCGCCGCGCTGCGCTTTCCGTATGCGCATCCGGCGGTCGCGACGGTGCTGACGGGCGCGGCGTCGGCGCACGAGGTGCGCGAGAACGTCGAGGCGTTCGCGACGCCGATCCCGCCCGCGTTCTGGGACGCGCTGCGCGACGCGGGGCTGCTCGATCCCGCCGCGCCGACGCCGCGCGCATGAGCATGAACGCGACGGCGCGCTCGATCGACGCGCACCAGCATTACTGGGACCCCGCGCGCGGCGACTACGGCTGGCTCACGCCCGCGCTCGCGCCGCTGTACCGGCCGTATGGGCCCGCCGACCTCGCGCCGCTTCGCGCGGCGGCCGGCGTGACCCGCACGGTCGCGGTGCAGGCCGCGCCGACGCTCGCTGAAACCCACCGGCTGCTCGCGCTGGCGCGCGCCGACGCATCGCTCGCGGGCGTGGTCGGCTGGGCGCCGCTGCGCGCGCCCGACGCGCCCGGCATCATCGCCGCGCTGGCTTGCGCGCCGTGCTTCAAGGGCGTGCGGCCGATGCTGCAGGATCGGCCGGACGACGCATGGATCGCCGATCCGGCGCTCGCGCCCGCGATCGACGCGCTGCTCGCGCACGACCTCGCGTTCGACGCGCTCGTGCAGCCGCGCCACCTCGCGCCGCTCGTCGTGTTCGCGCGGCGCTTTCCGCGCTTGCGGATCGTGGTCGACCACGGTGCGAAGCCGCCGATCCGCGCGGGGCGCGAGGCGTGGCAGCCGTGGGCGGACGGCATCGCGCAGCTCGCCGCGCTGCCCAACGTGTGGTGCAAACTATCGGGGCTCGCGACCGAGGCCGCGCCGGGCTGGTCGGACGCGACGCTCGCGCCCTACGTCGCGCATCTGGTGGCGTGCTTCGGCGCGACGCGGCTGATGTGGGGCAGCGACTGGCCGGTGCTGAACCTGAACGGCGATTACGCGGGCTGGCGCGCGAGCGCGTCGCGCCTGACCGACGCGCTGGGCGGCGCGGCGCAGGACGCGATCTTCGGCGGCAGCGCCGCGGCTTTCTATCGGCTGACAGCGGCCGAGGCGGACGCGCCCGCGCAGTGAATGCTCCAATACTCGTTATGTCGTTGCTGTCATTTCATCGGGAGTCGCAGATGGTAAAAAGACTGGCAGGCAAGCTCGCGCTCGTGACCGCCGCCGCGCAAGGCATCGGCCGCGCGACGGCGGAGCGGTTCGCGCACGAGGGCGCACGCGTGATCGCCACGGATCTGCGCATCGACGCGCTGCGCGATGCGCCGTTCGAGTCGCGTCCGCTCGACGTGCGCGACGGCGCGGCGATCGACGCGCTCGCGCGTGAGCTGGGCGCGCTCGACGTGCTGTTCAACTGCGCGGGCTTCGTGCACGCGGGCACGGTGCTCGAGGCGAGCGAGGCGGATTGGGATTACGCGTTCGACCTGAACGTGAAGTCGATGTATCGGACCATCCGCGCGTTCCTGCCGGCGATGCTGGAGCGCGGGCGCGGCTCGATCATCAACATGGCGTCGGCGGCGTCGAGCGTGAAGGGGGTGCCGAACCGATGCGCGTACGGCGCGTCGAAGGCGGCGGTGATCGGGCTCACGAAGGCGGTCGCGGCGGATTTCGTCACGCACGGGATCCGCTGCAATGCGATCTGCCCGGGCACGGTCGAATCGCCGTCGCTCGATGCGCGCATCGTCGAGCAGGCGCATGCTCAGCATGCGACCGTCGACGCGGTGCGCGCCGCGTTCGTCGCGCGCCAGCCGATGGGCCGCATCGGCACCGCCGACGAGATCGCGGCGCTCGCGCTGTATCTCGCGTCGGACGAATCCGCATTCACGACCGGGCACGCGCACGTGATCGACGGCGGCTGGTCCAACTGATGCCGGCGGCGGGGCCGCCGGCGCTGCAATCCCTGGAGGGAACACGTCATGAAGTTGCTGCGTTACGGCCCGGTGGGCCAGGAGAAGCCGGGCATCCTCGACGCGCAGGGCGCGCTTCGCGACCTGTCGGCGCGGGTGTCCGACATCGCGGGCGAGGCGCTGACCGACGCGGGCCTCGCGCGGCTGCGCGCGATCGATCCGGCGACGCTGCCGCGCGTGCCGGGCGAGCCGCGCATCGGGCCGTGCGTGGGCGCGATCGGCAAGTTCGTCTGCATCGGGCTGAACTACGCGGATCACGCGGCCGAGGCCGGGCTGCCGGTGCCGACCGAGCCCGTGGTGTTCGCGAAGTGGACGAGCGCCGTGTGCGGGCCGAACGACGGCATCGAGATTCCGAAGGGTTCGCTCAAGACCGACTGGGAAGTGGAGCTGGGCGTCGTGATCGGCAAGGCCTGCAAGGACGTCGACGAGGCGCATGCGCTTGAGCACGTGGCCGGCTATTGCGTGGTCAACGACGTGTCGGAGCGCGAGTGGCAGCTGGAGCGCGGCAGCCAGTGGGACAAGGGCAAGGGTTTCGACACCTTCGGGCCGATCGGGCCGTGGCTCGTCACGCGCGACGAGATCGCCGATCCGCAGCAGCTGGATCTGTGGCTCGACGTGGACGGGCATCGCTTCCAGAACGGCAATACCCGCACGATGGTGTTCACGGTCGCGCAACTGATCGCGTATCTGTCGCGCTGCATGAGCCTGCAGCCCGGCGACGTGATCTCGACCGGCACGCCGCCGGGCGTCGGGATGGGCGTGAAGCCCGCGCCGGTGTATCTGAAGGCGGGCCAGACGCTGCGTCTCGGGGTCGCCGGGCTGGGCGAGCAGTTCCAGCGCACGCGCGCGGCGCGGTAGAGGCCGGGCGGCCGCGCGGCATCGGCATGACGCAGCCGAGGCCGGGCGGCCGCTTGCGCCGTCGGGCGGGACGATCAGCGCGTCGCTTCCGCCGCCGCATGCTCGGCCGGCTTGCCGCCGCGCGTCAGGTAGCCGTAGCGGCGCGCGAATTCCCACTCGTAGCGGCGGCCGCTCGCATCGACGCCGTCATCCCAGCTGGCCGACCAGGTCATGAGCCCCCGGATCGGGTGGCCCGCCTTGTCCAGTCGCGCCAGTGCGCGGATCGCATGCTGCGCATCGATCACATAGCCCGTGGCGGCGGCGTTGGCGTTGCTCGGCAGGCCGATCGCGAATTTATCGGATGGAATCCGCGTGAAGTTGCGCGTACCGGTCACGAGGCTGTCGGTCAGGTAGTACAGGAAATCCTCTCGCGTCGCGTCGTTGCTGCACGCGAGCCAGCCGACGTTGTCGACCCAGACGCCGTCGCCCCCCTGGTTGTAGTATTGCGGCGCGATGAAGTCGTAATAGCCTTCGAGCGCCGTGATGTACGGCACGTAGCGGCCGCCGACGTTCAGATACGGAAATTCCGGCGCCATCGAGATGATGAAGTGCTGGCCTTCCTTGGCGTAGTGGTCCTTGACCGAGCGCAGCGCGGCCGGGATCACCGTCGCGTTGTCGGCGGAGGTGATCGCCGACTGTTCGAGATCGATGTCGAGCCCGTCGAAGCCGTAGGTCTCGACGAGGCGGATGATTTCGTACGCGAGCGCGTCTTCCTGTCCGGCGTGCAGTTCGACGTGCGCATCGGCGCCGCCGAGCGAGATCAGCACGGCGCGCCCCTGTGCGTTGAGCGCGCCGACCTGCGCACGGAACTCGGCGTCCGAGCCTGTGTAGGGCTTGAAGGTCGGCACGCCGCTGCCTTTCATGAAGGCGACCGCGATCACGTTATAGGCGTCGTCGATCCTGGTCAGCGCCATGTCGGCGAATGCGCCGCCCTGGTAGCCTTGGCCGGGGCTGCTCGCCCAGTTTTGCCAGTAGCCCACCAGGAGGTTCTTGCCGGCCAGGCTCGGCATCTGCGAGGCGTCGTCCGGGGTGAGGTTCTTGAGTTGGCGAAGTATTTGCGGATCCAGCATGGGAATCTCCTAGAGGTGCGCAACACCGTGAGTCAGTACGCGATCCGGCGGCTTCGCGCCGGCGCTGAAGGCCGCGCATCGCGCGGACGCAGTGCCCGCGGCATCCGGACAGCACGAATCGCCCGTCAATGGATTCGAATGCCGGGCGACGGGTTGGGAGTGGCTGTGTTCGTCCCGCCGAAGAGGACGCGGCGACGCCCGGGCTGTGACGCATGGGCGCGAATGCGTGTCGATGGGCGCGCGGCGGCGTGAGGGCCTGGTTGATCGAAACGGCAGTGCGGTTCCGGCCCGTCCAAACCAGTCTCGAGTCGTGCGGAACCGAACAATCGACCGCGGCGTTCACCGGGGCGCTACGCGGCCTTCGCCGATGCCTGGCCCGATGGCGAATTTGCGCAACCGATCGTTGCCCAATTGCCCCGGGGCATGACGTCAGCCGTCTCGATACCGTCAAGGCATTCGAGGCGTGTGCGTGGAGCACGCGGCAGGCCATCGAACCCGACAACGGCTCGTTTGGACATCAAGGCCGCTTTGCCGGTCAACCCAAGGACGACATGCACATGCCGATCGACATCATCATCGCAAGCGAAGCGGACCAGCCGCGGCTGAGAAACTGGCTGTCGGCCTACCTGCGCGAGCTTGGCGCGGACGAGGACTATCCGTACTTCGACGCCTACTGGCAGGCAGGCGAGCCGCGCTGGCCCTATCTCATCCGCGACGCGGGCGGACCGATCGGGTTCGCCTTCGTGCGCGCGCCGGGCGACGCAGGCGTGGATTTCTCGATGGCGGAGTTCTACATCGTGCGCGCGGCGCGGCGCGCGGGTTGCGGCGTATTGGCCGCGCTCGCGTTGTTTCGCGCGCATCCGGGGCGGTGGGAGATCGCCGTCATGCGCGACAACGCGCCCGCCCGGCGATTCTGGCCGAAGGCGATCGCGGTGGCGCGCGCGTCGGCGATCCGCGAAGTCGGGACGGCGGACGGCACGGCCTGTCTCTGGCGGATCGAATCGACGCCCGACGCGGATGCGCCGCCCATGAAACAAGGGGGCCGCGCGGCCCCCTCGTCATGCGTGATGCGCGCTGCGCGTCAGCGTGCCGCGAGCGCCTGATCCAGATCCGCGAGCAGGTCGTCGATATGCTCGATCCCGATCGACAGCCGAACCGTTTCCTCGCGCACGCCGGCCTTCGCGAGTTCGTCCGGCGACAGCTGCCGGTGCGTGGTCGACGCGGGGTGGGTCGCGAGCGATTTCGCGTCGCCGATGTTGACGAGCCGCGTGAACAGCTTCAGCGCATCCTGGAACGCCGCGCCGCCCGTGCGGCCGCCCTTCACGCCGAAGGTCAGGATGCCGGGGCCGCGACCCGACAGGTAGCGCTTCACGAGCGCGTGGTCGGGATGGTCGGGCAGCCCCGAGTAGTTGACCCATTCCACCTTCTCGTGCCGCGCGAGATGCTGCGCGACCTTCAGCGCGTTCTCGCTGATCCGGTCGAGGCGCAGCGCGAGCGTCTCGATGCCTTGCAGGATCTGGAACGCGTTGAACGGCGAGATCGCCGCGCCGGTGTTGCGCAGCGGCACGACGCGCGCGCGGCCGATGTACGCGGCCGGGCCGAACGCCTCGGTGTACACGACGCCGTGATAGCTGACGTCGGGCTGGTTGAGCCGCTTGAAGCGATCAGCGTGCTCGCTCCACGGGAACCTGCCGGAATCGACGATCGCGCCGCCGAGGCTCGTGCCGTGGCCGCCGAGATACTTGGTCAGCGAGTGCACGACGATGTCCGCGCCATGCTCGAACGGCCGCAGCAGGTAGGGCGAGGGCACCGTGTTGTCGACGATCAGCGGTATCCCGTGGCGATGCGCGATGTCCGCGAGCGCGGCGATGTCGGTGATGTTGCCGAGCGGATTGCCGACCGATTCCGCGAAGATCGCCTTGGTGCGCGCGTCGATCAGCGCCTCGAACGAGGCCGGGTCGCGCGGGTCCGCGAAGCGCGTGGTGATGCCGTACTGCGGCAGCGTATGCGCGAGCAGGTTGTAGGTGCCGCCGTACAGCGTGCTCGACGAGACGATGTTGTCGCCGGCCTCGGCGATCGTCAGGATCGAATAGGTGACGGCCGCCTGGCCCGAGGCGAGCGCGAGCGCGCCCACGCCGCCCTCGAGCGCGGCGACGCGCTGCTCGAGCACGTCCTGGGTCGGATTCATGATCCGCGAATAGATGTTGCCCTGCACCTTCAGGTCGAACAGGTCGGCGCCGTGCTGGGTGTCGTCGAACGCGAACGCGACGGTCTGGTAGATCGGCACGGCGACCGCGCGCGTGGTCGGGTCGGGACTGTAGCCGCCGTGGACGGCAATCGTTTCGAGGCGCCACTCGGGGGCGGTCGTGTCGGTCATCGCTGCGCTCCTGTCTCCGTGTTGGGGTCGACCGATTATAGGAGTGCGGCGCGAGGCGCCTTAGCTTGTTTGGTGACTAGCTTATGCCGCGTGCGCATGGATTTCGAGTCAACGTCGCTCTCTGTTTGCAACGATGCAACGATCGATGCGCGCGGACGCGGGCGAACCCGGATTCGGATCTATTGTCATCGGCGAAGCGCGGCGATATATATAGCCGATCCTGGTTGTTCGGCGGTCCGGAAACCGGGAAACGGACGGCGTGCACCGTCACGATACGAACCCGGCGGCGCGGCGCGCCGACCGGGCGCGGCGCGGAGACCTGAGGGACACGGAAATCATGGACGCATTTCCAGCGGAATTTGCCGACCTGCTGAACCGGCGCGGGCGCCGCCTGCTCGAACGCGGGCCCGACTCGCGGGCGGGCGGCCCCGCGCCGCGGCTCGATTTCTTCACCGACCTGATCGATCCCGCCGTCGCGGCGCGCTGCCATGCGCTGCTCGACACCCATCTGCGCCGCCACGTGAAGCCGCTGGTCAAGGCGATTCCATCCGACAGCATCTGGGGCATGACGCGCGACTACAGCGAGACGCTCGGCAAGGCGATGCGGCAGAAGACGATCTATTTCACGTCGGCGCGCACCGAGGCGTACCGGCAGGCGCAGCGGATCGGACTGATCGCGATGCTGCGCTCCGCGTCGCTCGCCGCGTTCGCCGAGGCGGCCACCGGGTTCCGGCTGGAGCGCGGCAACGGCGTGCAGGCCACGCTGTACGAACACGGCGACTACGTCGGGCCGCACAACGATCACCACCCGGAGGAGGCGCACCTGCGCGACGGCTATGTCGACGTGCACCTGTCGTTCGTCAACGCGTCGGTCGGATCGCAGCTGCTGATCTGCGAAAGCGCCGACGGTCATCTGAACGTGCCGTTCGATGCGACCTGCAACGGCAGCATCGCGGTGTACCGGCTGCCGTTCTGGCATCAGGCGACGCCGATGCAAGGCAAGCGGCGGCGCGAGCGCGACGCGCGGCGCTGGCTGCTGATGGCGTCGTATTGCGTGGAAGCGTGAGGGGCGGCCGGCCGTGTCGAGATCCGGCGCGCGCCGCGCCGATACCGTGGTGCCGGCCGCGCGCGCTCCTGCGTGGCACGCGGCCGCCCGCCCGGCCGGATCGCGCGGATGCCGGGCGTTTCCGGGCTGTCGCGCGCGTGTCGCGAGTGGATCGCCTGCACGCCGTCGAAACGTCGCGCGGGTGCGCGGGGAATCCGCCGTCTCGGGCGCCGAGCCTATCCGCGCTCAGGCCGCCGTGGTCAGCGCCGTCGCCAGCCGGTGCGAGGCGATCGCATGCGCCTCGTCGAGCGTCGCGACGACCCGATAGGGCACGCCCGACGCATGCATCGCCGCGCGGCAACGCGTGATCGCGGCGGCGCGCCGCGCCGCATTGAACTCCACGAAGATCCGCACCTTGCAGAGCGGTTGCAGCGCCTCCTGGCGCTGGCCCAGCCAACGCGCGCGCCGTTGGCGTTCGTCTTCGCCTTCGTCGAGCGGCGTGCCGTGATGGATCACCGCGAACGGCAGGGCCTGCGCGATCAGCAGATCCATCTCGGTTTCCCACTGCGGCGCGAAGCCGGGCGGGAGCGCATCCAGCCGCACGCTGACGAGCGGAAAGCGGCTGATGTCGTGCACCACGAAGGCGGCGGAATCGAGGGCCATCGTCGTGTCGCTCAGTGGGTGGGGGGCGAGGCGGGCCGCGCGTCGGCGAACGTCGCGTTCTTGGCCGACAACTGCGTGATCAGGCCGTCGATGCCGTCGCGCCGGATCGTCTCGCTGAACTGCTGCCGATACACCTGCACGAGCCACACGCCGAGCAGGTTCAGATCGTAGACGCGCCAGCCGGCCTGCGTGCGATACAGCCGATAGTCGATCTCGACGGGCTGGCCGTTGTACATCGCGATGGTGCGGACCACGCAGTCGTCGGCGGTCGCGCTCACGTTGGACGGCGGGTACTGGAATTGCAGGCTCGGCGTCAGGAGGCCGAGCGCGCCCGAGTAGGTGTGGACCAGCAGCTGCGTGAACTCGCGGATCAGCGCGGCCTGCTGCGCCGGTGCCGCCGTGCGCCAGTGCTGGCCCATCACGAGCCGCGTGGTGCGCGGCAGGTCGGTGTACGGCAGGATGTCGCGATTGACGATCTCCATGATCCGCGCGGTGTCGGTCGGATCGATCGCGCGCGCGGCGACCTCGCTCTGCACCTGGGTCGTGATCGTCTGGATCAGCGCGGCCGGCGCGGATTGATCGTCGATGCGCACGGCGGCCTGCGGATCGGCGGCGCGGGCCCCGACGCTCAGGGTCAGTCCGCCGAAAGCGACGAGCGCGACGAGCGCGTGGGCGAGGCGGTGGCGCGGGGTCGGTTTCATCGGCGTTCCGAGGGTCGGGTGGGGGGCGTGCACGCCGGCCGGCAGCGCGCGCTCAATACTTGCATTCATCAGTCGACGCATCGGTGTCCTGGGGGCCGTGGTTCCGGCGGGCCGGCCTGCCGGGACGGTGCAGCCTGCGCATGGCCGTGCGGCCGATTGTACGCGGATCCCGCCCCGGGCGTCGGCGGCGCGGCTTCAGCCGGTGATCAGCGTCACGACCCGCGCGCGCAGCGCCGGCACGACTTCGTCGGCGAACCACGGGTGACGCTTGAACCAGGCCTGGTTGCGCGGCGAAGGGTGAGGGAGGGGCAGGCATGCGGGGCCGAGGGTGGACCACGCGCGGACGGTGCCGGTGACCGACTTCGCCTGCTCGGGGGCGAGGAAATGGCGCTGGGCGTATTGGCCGATCAGGAGCGTCAGTTCGATCGCGGGCAGTTCGCGCAGGAGCCGCGCCATCCAGAGCGGCGCGCATTCGGGGCGCGGCGGCAGGTCGCCGCTTGGTCCGCGCCCCGGATAGCAGAAGCCCATCGGGACGAGCGCGAAGCGCGTTTCGTCGTAGAAGGTGTCCCGGTCGACGCCGAGCCAGCGGCGCAGCCGCTCGCCGCTCGCATCGTCCCACGGGACCCCGGACGCGTGCACGCGCGCCCCCGGCGCCTGGCCGACGATCAGGATCCGCGCGCGCGGATGCGCGCGCACCACGGGGCGCGGGCCGTGCGGCAGGGACGGCGCGCAGACGGTGCAGGCGCGGATCTCGGTGAGGAGGGCGGCGAGGGAGGCGGGGCTCAAACCGATGCGCTTCTCATGGGCTGATGGGCGGGAAGCGCCATTATCGGCCATGCGAGGGGCATGTGGCCCGGCAGCGCCGCCGTGCGAGCGGCGAGGCTCATTGCCGCGCCACACCGGATTCGCGGGAACCCGCCCCGCTCATGCCTCGACCCTCACTCCCGCTTGCGCGGCCGCCTCGTGATACAACGCGGTCTGCGCGACCCCCGCCGCGATCGCGGCGTCATCGCCCCCGCCCGCCAGCATCCCCCAGCGCCGATACTGCGCGAGGAACCAGCGCCCGTCCGCCGCGCGCGGCGGATTGACCGCGCCGCCGTCGAAGAACATCAGCGGCCGGGGCGGCCGCGCATACGGCCCCGGCCCCCAGTCGCCGAGCAGGCGCGGGGCGATGTGCTCGCGCGGCACGCCGATCACGCCCGGCTCCGCGAGCCAGTCCGCCGCCTCGCGCCGGTGCGCATCGTCGTCGAGCCAGCGGCATGCATCGAGCACGGTGCGGATCAATGCGCGCGCCGTGTTCGGATACAGCGCGACGAATTCGCGCCGGCACGCGAGCGCCTTCTCGGGATGATCGGGCCATACTTCGCTCGTCGCCGCGACGGTGCGGCCCGCGCCGTGCGCCTCGGCCACCGCGTTCCACGGCTCGCCCACGCAGAAGCCGTCGATCTCGCCGTCCGCGAGCGCGGCGGCCATGCCCGGCGGCGGAATCACGATGCTGCGGATCTCCTCCAGCGGCCGCACGCCGTGATCGGCGAGCCAGTGATACAGCCACATCGCATGGGTGCCGGTCGGGAAGGTCTGCGCGAACACCGGCTTGCGTCGCAGCGACGCGAGCGCGGCCGGCAGGCTGCCGCTCGCGCGATAGGCCGCGGCGAGCCGGTTCGACAGCGTGATCGCCTGCCCGTTGCGGTTCAGCACCATCAGCGCGGCCATTTCGGCGCGCGGTCCGCCGAGCCCCAACTGCACGCCGTAGATGAGCCCGTACAGCGCGTGCGCGGCGTCGAGTTCGCCGGACAGCAGCTTGTCGCGCACGGCCGCCCACGACGGCTGTCGGCACAGTTCGAGCGTGAGGCCGTGGCGCGCGCCGAGCGCGAGCTGCTCGGCGGCGACGAGCGGCGCGGCGTCGCTCAGCGCGACGAAGCCGACGCGGAGATGGGGTCGTTCGGGCGGCGCGAAAGTCGGGCGTGTCATGGTCGTGTGCGGGAGTCGTGAGTGTCGAGCAGCCGGCGGGCCGCGTCGACGATGCGGATGCCCTGGTCCATCGCGCTGCGGCGCAGGCACGCATAGGCCTCCTGTTCGGACAGCCGGCGGCGGTCCATCAGCGCGCGCTTCGCGCGATCGATCAGCTTGCGATCGGCCAGCTCGCGCTCGACTTCCGCGAGCCGTTGTCGCAGGTGCGCGTCGTGCGAGAAGCGCGCGAGCGCGACGTCGAGGATCGGCGCGAGCCGCGCGGCGGACAGGCCCTCCACGAGATACGCGCTGACCCCCGCGCCCACCGCCGAGCGGATCAGCTGCTGGTCGGCGTCGTGGCTGAACAGCAGCACCGGGCGCGGCGCGCGCGCATGCATCACGGCGAGCTGTTCGAGCGTGTCGCGCGACGGCGACTCGGTATCGATGATCACGACGTCGGGACGATCCTCCTCGATCGCGACGGCGAGCCGCGCGGGCGTCGCGACCTCGGGCAGCATCGCATAGCCGAGCCGCGCGAGCGCGTCGCGCAGGTCGCCGATCGGCTTGTCGGTGTCGGCGACGAGCAGCACGCTCAGCATGGCGACATCCGCCACGACCGGCCGGTCACGACGTGCGCCGCGCGCGTCATGCCGCGCACGGCACGCGGCCGGCGTCGCCGGTCGCGCAGGCGGGCTCGACGTGCGCGCCGGGCGCGTGCCGGACCTGCGCATCCGCTTCCCGCGCGCACGCGGCGAGCGCCGCGCCGACCAGGATCACCGCCGGACTGCCGAGCGCGGCCGCATCGGCGAGCTGCGCGAGCGCGCCGCGCCAGCATTGTTCGCCGGGCTGGCCGACGCCATGCGCGACCGCCGCCGGCGTGGCCGCGGGCAGCACGTCGAGCAGCGCATCGCGAATCCGCGCGAGGCGGCTCATGCCCATGTAGATCGCGAGCGTCGTGCCGCTCGCGGCGAGCCGCGCCCAGTCGGGCTCGCCGTCGTCGTGCCGGTGCGCGGTCACGAAGGTCACGCCCGCGCAATGGTCGCGATGCGTGAGCGAGACGCCGAGCGCCGCCGCCGCCGCGAAGCCCGACGAGATGCCGTTGACGATCGCGACCGGGATCCGCGCGGCGCGCAGCGCGGCCAGTTCCTCGCCCGCCCGGCCGAACAGCAGCGGATCGCCGCCTTTCACGCGCACCACGTGCGCGCCTTGCCGCGCGTAGCGGCGCATCAGCCGTTCGATGAAGGCCTGCGGCGTGGAGCGGCAGCCGCCGCGCTTGCCGACGCGGATCACGCGCGCGCGCGGCGCGAGCGCCGCCACGGCGGGATCGACGAGATCGTCGAGCAGCACCACGTCGGCGCTCGCGAGCGCGCGCGCCGCTTGCAGCGTCAGCAGGTCGGGGTGGCCGGGGCCCGCGCCCAGCAGGGTGACTTGACCGGTCGTCATGATTCGATGCTCCAGTGCCGCAGGCAGGCGGCGCGTGACGCGGCGCGCCGCTGCGCCGACGAAAAACGGCATCCGCCGCGCCGGGGCGCGAGGGGACGCCGTTGTCCTGTGACCCGGGGGCTGCCCGGGCGAACCGTCTGTACTCCGCACCGACGTCGTTGCCGATGACATGCGAGGTTCAGCAATATCCGGGCCATCACGGCCCGACGGCGCGCCTGGCCGCGCCGCGACGTGGATCGCCGACCGCGCGCCGATCTCGCCGCACGCGCGCGGTGCTGCGACGCACCAGCGCTGTGCGCCGCTGCGTCATCGCGTATCGCGCGGCCGTGCGCCCAGGCGGCGCGCCGCCGGCGGCCCGGGCCCGCCGGTCAAGGCCGACGAGCCGATGCGCGCAATCTGGCATATACCTTGCGTTGCAGCGAACGGACGAGTCAACGTCGATTCGTCCGGTATCCGGAATTTCGATCGGCCCGGCAACGGGCTTTTCCTGGGCAACGGCGTCCTTCGCACCTGGTCATCCGACCGGGTTCGCAGGACGCCGTTTTTGTTTGGTGGAAACGACATGCTCGACAAGGCAACCCGCATCGATCTGTTCAGCCTGCGCAGCGTCCCGATGCGCGCGTTTCATCTGACCTGGCTGGCTTTCTTCATCTGCTTCTTCGCGTGGTTCGCATGCGCGCCGCTGATGCCGGTGATCGCGCGCGAGTTCGCGCTGACCCCGGACCAGATCGCCAACATCAACATCGCGGCGGTCGCGGCGACCATCGCCGTGCGGCTGCTCGTCGGTCCGCTCTGCGATCGCTACGGGCCGCGCCGCGTGTACACCGGCCTGCTGGCGATCGGCGCGCTGCCGGTGATCGCGGTCGCGTTCAGCCACGACTACACGAGCTTCCTGCTGTGCCGGCTCGGCATCGGCGCGGTCGGCGCGAGCTTCGTGATCACGCAGTACCACACCTCGGTGATGTTCGCGCCGAACGTCGTCGGCACCGCGAACGCGACCACCGCGGGCTGGGGCAATGCCGGCGCGGGCGCGGCGCAGGCGCTGGTGCCGCTGCTGTTCGCGGCCGCGCTGCTGCCGGGCTTCGGCGCGTCGTTCGCCTGGCGCTCGGCGCTGATCGTGCCGGGCCTCGCGATGCTCGGCATGGCGTGGCTCTACTGGCGCCATGCGCAGGACGGCCCGCAGGGCGACTTCGCGACGCTGCGCGCGCAGGGCGTCGCGATCGACAGCGGCAAGAAAGGTGGCTGGGCGAGCTTCACGTCCGCCTGCCGGAATTATCGCGTCTGGATGCTGTGCGTCACATACGGTGCGTGTTTCGGCGTCGAGGTGTTCATGCACAACATCGCGGCCCTCTACTATGTCAACCACTTCCACCTGTCGCTGCGCGACGCCGGGCTCGCGGCCGGAATGTTCGGCCTGCTCGCGCTGTTCGCGCGCGCGTTCGGCGGCTGGCTGTCGGATCGCACGGCCGCGCGCTTCGGCCTCGAGGTGCGCGCGCCGCTGCTCGCCGTGCTGATCGTCGGCGAAGGGCTCGGCCTGCTCGCCTTCGCGCACGCGGGCGGCGTCGCGCAAGCGCTCGCCGCGATGCTCGTGTTCGGCCTGTTCACGCACATGGCCTGCGGCGCGACCTATGCGCTCGTGCCGTTCGTCGACCGGCGCGCGCTCGGCGGGGTGGCAGGCATCGTCGGCGCGGGCGGCAACGCGGGCGCGGTCGCCGCCGGGTTCCTGCTCAAGGGCCTCGGCGACGTGCAGCAGACGCTCACGCTGCTCGGCATCTGCGTGAGCGTCACGGCGCTGTGCGCGCTCGTGGTGCGCTTCAGCGCCGAGCACCGGGCGCGCGAGGCCGAACTGCATGCGCACGCGTTGGCCGTCGGCGCCGGCTCCCGATAACCCATTGAGGAGAGGCACCATGAAGATCGTTGTCATCGGCCACGGGATGGTCGGCCACAAGCTGCTCGAATGTCTCGCGGCGTCGCCGGTCGACGCGCAGCAGATCACCATCGTCGGCGAGGAATCGCGTCCCGCCTACGACCGCGTCCACCTGTCCGAGTTTTTCGCGGGACGCGGCGCGGAGACGTTGTCGCTCGTCGCCCCCGGCTTCTTCGCGCGCGACGACATGCGTCTGCTGCTCGACACGCGCGCCTGCGCGATCGATCGCGCCGCGCGCACGGTCGCGCTGTCGGACGGCGCGACGCTGGAATACGATCAGCTGGTGCTCGCGACCGGCTCCGCGCCGTTCGTGCCGCCGGTGCCGGGCCATGATCGCCCGGGCTGCTTCGTCTATCGCACCCTCGACGATCTCGACGCCTTGCGCGCGTACGCGGCGCATGCGCGCAGCGGCGCGGTGGTGGGCGGCGGGCTGCTCGGGCTCGAATGCGCGAAGGCGTTGCGCGATCTCGGGCTCGACACGCACGTGGTGGAATTCGCGCCGCGCCTGATGGCCGCGCAGCTCGACGACGAAGGCGCGCGCATGCTGCGCGGGCGCATCGAGGCGCTCGGCGTGCACGTGCACACGGGCCGCGACACGCGCGCGATCATCGACGGCGAGACCGCCGCGCATCGCATGGCTTTCGCGGACGATACCCATCTCGACGTCGACCTGATCGTGTTCTCGGCCGGGATCCGGCCGCGCGACGAGCTGGCGCGTGCGTGCGGGCTCGCGCTCGGCGGGCGCGGCGGCGTCGCGATCGACGGGCGCTGCCGCACGAGCGACGAGGCGATCCACGCGATCGGCGAATGCGCGGCGTGGCAGGACCAGGTGTTCGGGCTCGTCGCGCCCGGCTACGAGATGGCGCGCGTGGCCGCGAAGCAGTTGCGCGGCGAAGCAGCCGCGTTCGCCGGCGCGGATCTGAGCACGAAGCTGAAGCTGCTCGGCGTCGACGTCGCGAGCATCGGCGACGCGCAGGGCCGCACGCCGGGCAGCCGCGCCTACCGTTATGGCGACGAGCGCGCGCAGGTCTACAAGAAGCTCGTGGTGTCGGCATGCGGCAGCCGCCTGCTCGGCGCGATGCTGGTCGGCGACGCCGCCGACTACGGCACGCTGCAGCAGATGATGCTGAACGGGATGCCGCTGCCCGACGCGCCGGAAGCGCTGATTCTGCCCGCGCACGACGGCGCGGCGCCGCTCGCGATCGGCGCGGGCGCGCTGCCCGACGCCGCGCAGATCTGCTCGTGCAACAGCGTGACGGCCGCGCAGATCCGCGCGGCGGTCGGCGAGGGCGCGACCAGCATCGGCGCGCTCAAGCGCTGCACGGGCGCGGGCGCGTCATGCGGCGGCTGCGTGCCGCTCGTCACGCAGGTGATGAACGCGACGCTGGAACAGCAGGGGCTCACCGTCGATCGTCACCTGTGCGAGCACTTTCCGTATTCGCGCCAGGCGCTGTACCACCTCGTGCGCGTCGAGGGCATCCGCACCTTCGGCGCGCTGCTCGGCAAGCACGGCCAGGGTCTCGGCTGCGAGATCTGCAAGCCGGCAGTCGCGGGCATTCTCGCGTCGTGCTGGAACGAGTTCGTGCTGAAGGAGGAGCATGCGGGCCTGCAGGACTCGAACGACTACTACCTCGCGAATCTGCAGCGCGACGGCAGCTATTCGGTCGTGCCGCGCATGCCGGGCGGCGAGGTCACGCCGGACGGCCTGATCGCGGTCGGCCGCATCGCGAAGCGCTACGGGCTCTATACGAAGATCACGGGCGGCCAGCGCATCGACCTGTTCGGCGCGCGCGTCGAGCAACTGCCGCCGATCTGGGAGGAACTGATCTCGGCTGGCTTCGAATCGGGGCACGCGTACGGCAAGGCGCTGCGGACCGTGAAGTCGTGCGTCGGCTCGACCTGGTGCCGCTACGGCGTGGGCGATGCGGTCGGGCTCGCGATCGCGCTGGAGAACCGCTACAAGGGGCTGCGCGCGCCGCACAAGCTCAAGTTCGGCGTGTCGGGCTGCACGCGCGAGTGCGCCGAGGCGCAGGCCAAGGACGTCGGCGTGATCGCGACCGAGCGCGGCTGGAACCTGTACGTGTGCGGCAACGGCGGCATGAAGCCGCGCCATGCGGAACTGCTGGCCACGGATCTCGACCGCGACACGCTGGTGCGCTACATCGACCGCTTCCTGATGTTCTACGTGCGCACCGCCGACCGGCTGCAACGCACGAGCGTCTGGCGCGACAACCTCGAAGGCGGGCTCGACTACCTGAAGGGCGTGGTGGTGCGCGACAGCCTCGGCATCGCGGCCGAGCTGGAAGCGGAGATGGGGCGCGTGGTCGACACCTATGCGTGCGAGTGGCAGCGCGCGGTGTCCGATCCGGCGGTGCGTCGGCGCTTCCGTCACTTCGTCAACAGCGACGCGGCCGATCCGACCATCGCGTTCGTGCCGGAGCGCGGCCAGATCCGGCCGGCGGCGCCGGACGAGCGCGAGGCGCCGCGCGAACTCGCCGTCGACGAGACCGCCTGAGGGCCGGCTCGATCTCGCCTCATTTCTATTTCGACCAGACAAGGAGCCTCTCATGAACGACGACCGTATTTCCCCCACGTGGATCGAAGTGTGCCCGCTCGACGAGATCGTGCCCGACACCGGCGTGTGCGCGCTCGTCAACGGCGAGCAGGTGGCGGTGTTCCGGATCGGCGCGGACCGCGTGTACGCGATCGACAACCTCGATCCCGCCTCGCATGCGGCGGTGCTGTCGCGCGGCTTGATCGGCAGCGTCGGCGCGCGCGTGGTGGTCGCGTCGCCGCTCTACAAGCAGCATTTCGATCTCGCCACGGGCGAGTGCCTGGAGACGCCGGAGCAATCGGTGCGCGCGTATCCGTCGCGGGTCGCGGACGGCGTCGTGTGGATCGCGTCGTGACCGGCGACGCACCGGACCGGGAACGGCGATGACGCGCCACAGCGTGAAGACCGCGTGCCCATATTGCGGCGTGGGCTGCGGGATGGTGCTGCAGGTCGAGGACGGCGAAGTGGTCAAGGTGTCCGGCGATGCCGCGCACCCGGCCAACGCCGGCCGGCTGTGCACCAAGGGCCTGTCCGCGCATCTCGCGCTGCGCCGCTCGGGGCGGCTCGAACGCGCGTTCGCGCGCGCGGCGCGCGACCGGGACCCCGCGCCGCTGCCGCTCGATCGCGCGCTCGCCGACACCGGGCGGCGGCTGCGCGCGATCCTCGACGAGCACGGCCCCGACGCGCTCGCGTTCTACGTGTCGGGGCAGATGTCGATCGAGGCGCAGTACCTCGTCAACAAGCTCGCGAAGGGCTATGTGCGCACCAACCAGATCGAGTCGAACTCGCGCCTGTGCATGGCGAGCGCGAGCAGCGGCTACAAGCTGTCGCTCGGCGCGGACGGGCCGCCCGGCTCGTACGAGGATTTCGAGCGCGCCGATCTGTTCCTCGTGATCGGCTCGAACATGGCGGACTGCCATCCGATCCTGTACCTGCGCATGATGGCGCGCGTGAAGGCGGGCGCGAAGCTGATCGTGGTCGATCCGCGCCGCACCGCGACCGCCGAGCACGCGGACCTCTTCCTGCAACTGCGGCCCGGCAGCGATCTCGCGCTGCTCAACGGGCTGCTGCACCTGCTGCACCGGGACGGCGCGACCGACGCGGCCTTCATCGGGGCCTTCACGCAAGGCTGGGACGCGATGCCGGCGTTCCTCGACGACTACCCGCCGGAGCGGGTCGCGGCGCTGACCGGGATCGCGGAGGCGGACCTGCGGCGCGCGGCCGCATGGCTCGCGGCGGCGCCCGAATGGATGAGCTGCTGGACCATGGGCGTGAACCAGAGCACGCACGGCACCTGGACCAGCAATGCGATCTGCAACCTGCATCTCGCGACCGGCCGCATCTGCCGTCCGGGCAGCGGCCCGTTTTCGCTGACCGGGCAGCCCAACGCGATGGGCGGGCGCGAGATGGGTTATCTCGGCGGCGGCCTGCCGGGCCAGCGCTCGGTGCAGGATGCGGCGGACCGCCGCTTCATCGAGGACGCATGGGGCCTGCCCGAGGACACGTTGCGCGCCGAGCCGGGGCCGGGCGCGGTCGAGTTGTTCGCGCGCATGGCGGCGGGCGCGATCAAGGCGTGCTGGATCATCTGCACGAACCCGGTCGCGACCGTGCCGAACCGGCGCAGCGTGATCGCGGGGCTCCAGGCCGCCGAGCTGGTGGTCGCGCAGGATGCGTTCCTCGACACCGAGACCAACCGCTACGCGGACATCCTGCTGCCCGGCGCGCTGTGGGCCGAGGCGGATGGCGTGATGATCAACTCGGAGCGCAACCTGACGCTGACGCGGCAGGCGATCGCGCCGCCGGGCGAGGCGCTGCCGGACTGGCTGATCATCGCGCGCATCGCGTCCGCGATGGGCTTCGCGGACGCGTTCGACTACGCGTCGGCCGAAGCGGTGTTCGAGGAGATCACGCGCTTGTCGAATCCCGCGACGGGCTACGACCTGCGCGGCGCGAGCCATGCGCGGCTGCGCGACGGACCATTGCAATGGCCGTGTCCGCCCGACGACGCGCGCGACCGCCATCCGCTGCGCTACCTGAACGACGGCGTGAGCCAGACGCTGCGGATCGACGCCGACGGACAGCGTCCGAGACTCGCGTTTCCGACTCCGGACGGCCGCGCGCGTTTCTTCGCGCGGCCGCACGTCGAGCCCGCGGAACGGCCGGACGCCGCGTTTCCGTTCGTGCTGAACACGGGGCGCGTGCAGCATCAGTGGCACACGATGACCAAGACCGGGAAGATCCCGATGCTCAACAAATTGAATCCCGAACCGTTCGTCGAGATCCATCCGGACGATGCGGCCACGCTCGGCATCCAGGCGCGCGACAGCGTCGAGATCCGTTCGCGGCGCGGCCGCGCGGTGCTGCCCGCGATCGTGAGCGAGCGGGTGCAGGCGGGCAGCTGCTTCGCGCCGATGCACTGGAACGACGTGTTCGGCGACGCGCTGTGCATCAACGCGGTGACGAGCGACGCGGTCGATGCGGTGTCGCTGCAGCCGGAGCTGAAGTGTTGCGCGGTCGCGCTGGCGCGGGTCGCGCGCGCGCCGGAAGGCGACGAGGCGGACGCCGGCGCACCGGAGGCGTCCGCGACGGCGGAGCAGGCGCATGCCGACGCCGATCCGGCGCTGGCCGCGCTCGATACCTTCGCGACGCTGCTCGGCGTGCGCGACGCGCTGAGCGCACCGCCGCTCGACGACGACGAACGGCGTTATGTGGCGGGTTTCGTCAGTGGCCTGCGCACGGCCGAGGGGCGGCGCGCGGCGGGCGTGCCGGTGTTGCCGGCGAGCGCGCCGCTGTCGGCCGACCGGCGTTTGTGGATCGACGGGCTGCTGGCCGGCCTGTTCAGCCGCGCGCCGGCGGGCGGCGCGGCCGATGCGCGCGCGCCGGACGCCGCGAGCCGGGCCGGCGACGGCGCCCGGACCTTGCGGACGCGCCCGAAGGTGGTGCTGCTGTGGGCGTCGCAGACCGGCAACGTGGAATCGTTGACGGAACGCTACGCGACCCGCCTGATGGAATCCGGCTTCGAGATTCGCACCGCCTGCATGGCGGACTGCGCGCCGGCGACGCTGGCGGGCGCGCAATACGCGCTGCTGATGACGAGCACGTTCGGCGACGGCGATCCGCCCGACAACGGCCAGCCGTTCTGGCGCGCGCTGCGGGCCGACGCGGCGGCGCGGCTCGACGGCCTGCGCTACGCGGTGCTCGCTTTCGGCGACCGCAACTACGAGCAGTTCTGCGGCCACGGCCGCGCGCTCGATGCGCGGCTTGCCGCGCTCGGCGCGACGCCGCTGTGCGCGCGCGTCGATTGCGACGCCGACTACCAGCCCGCGGCCGACGCATGGCTCGACGCGGTGATCGCGCGGATCAAGGCGTCGGGCGGCGACGCGCGCGCGACGTCGGCCGCCGCCGCGCCGCCGACCAAGGCGCGGCCGGCCGCCGCGCGTCTCGTCGCGAACCGGCGGCTGAACGCGGCGGGCGCGACCGGTGTGTCAGGTGTGTCAGGTGTGTCAGGCGCGGCGAAGGACACGCGCTTCCTCGCGCTGGCGACCGCTGAAACCGGCCTCGATTACGAAGCGGGCGATGCGCTCGGCGTCTGGCCGAGCAATTGCCCGGCGCTGGTCGACGAACTGCTGGCGCTCGCGGGCGTGCGCGCGGACGCGCCGGTGGAGGTGCCGGGCGTCGGCGCGCTGCGCGTGGCCGATGCGCTGGCATGCCACTACGACATCACGCGGCCGCATCCCGACGGCCTGGCGTCGCTCGCGGCGCGCGGCGGCCATGCGGCGCTGGACGCCTTGCTGTCGGACGCGCACAAGGCCGACCTGAAGCGCTGGCTGTGGGGCCGGCAGTTCGCCGACGTGCTCCACGCGTTTCCGACGGCGCTGGCCGCGGACGAACTGATCGGCATGCTCAAGCGCATGCAGCCGCGCCTGTATTCGATCGCGTCGAGCCCGGCCGCGCACGCGGGCGAGGTGCACCTGACCGTCTCGGCGCTGCGCTACCGCAACGGCGAGCGCGATCGCAAGGGCGTCGCCTCGACCTTTCTCGCGGATCGCGCCGATGTAGCGACGGTTCCGGTGTTCGTGCAGAAATCCGCGCATTTCCGCCTGCCCGCGCGCGGCGATGCGCCGGTCGTGATGATCGGCCCGGGCACGGGCGTCGCGCCGTTCCGCGCCTTCCTGCACGAGCGTCGCGCGCGCGGCGCGAGCGGGCGCAACTGGCTGTTCTTCGGCGAGCGGCACGAGGCGACGGATTTCTACTATCGCGACGAGCTGACCGCGATGCGCGACGACGGCTTCCTGACCCGTCTCGACCTCGCGTTCTCGCGCGACCGGCGCGACAAGGTCTACGTGCAGGACCGCATGCGCGAGCAGGGCGCGGCGTTGTGGGCCTGGCTGGAGGAGGGGGCACATGTCTACGTGTGCGGCGATGCGGCGCGCATGGCGAAGGATGTCGATGCGACCCTGCGCGAAGTGGTCGCGGTGCACGGCGGCCTGGCCGACGAGGCCGCGCACGCCTACGTCGACGGACTTGCGCGGTCGCGCCGCTACCTGCGCGACGTGTACTGACCGGCGCGATACCGTTCGGGGTCAGCCAGGGTCGTGGCGTCTGAAGTGTTCGATCACGTGGTCGATGAAGAGCCGCGTCTTGCGCGGGAAATGCCGCCGGCTCGGGTAGGCGATGTTCATCTCCAGCTCCGGGATGCTGAAGCTTTCGAGCACCGGGATCAGCTGGCCGGCGCGCAGGTCGTCCTGGATCAGGAAGTCCGGCAGGATCGCGATGCCCATGTCGTTCAGCGCGAGCTGGCGGATCAGCCCGAGATTGTTCGACGAGGCGCTTTTCTGCGGATGCACGGTGATGCTCGCCTCGTCGTCGTCGAACGACAGCACGTCGCCCACGTAGTCCGACTGGAACAACAGGCACGAATGGAGTTCCAGCTCGCTCGGATGGCGCGGGCAGCCGTGCTTCTCCAGGTAGGCGGGGGTGGAGCACGCGACCATGTCGAGCCGGGTCAGCATGCGCTTGATGGTGTTCGCGCCGCTGATTCGTTGCGTGAGCATCAGTCCGACGTCGAAGCCTTCCGAGACCAGGTCGACGTGCCGGTCGACGATGGTGATTTCCGGGATCACCTTGGGATGCAGGTGCTTGAACGAACCGATCACCGGCGCGAGCAGGTGCATGCCGAACATGACGGGCGCGACGATCCTCAATGAACCGATCGGTTCGTGGTTGAGCGAGGCCAGCACGGCCTCTGCGTTATCGATGTCCTCGATCACCCCGCGCATCTGCTTCAGATAAAGCTGTCCCGATTCCGTCAGCGACAGGCTGCGCGTGGTGCGGTTCAGCAGACGGGTGCCGAGCCGGTTCTCCAGGCTCATGATGAGTCGCGTGGCGGTCGGATTCGAGACGTTCAGGTCCGCCGCGGCCCGGGCGAAGCTTTGCAGGTCGGCAACCTTGATGAAGAGGCGGATCGATAACAGTTCGTCCATTTTCTTTTTTAAATTAAATGATTTAGGTGTTCTAAAATGTATCAGTTGTATGCATGTTATTTCCACGCGAGGTTGGGAAATAATATCTTTTGCGAGTCGGAATAATTATCTTTAAATATTTTTAATTCTATGTGGTTTTAAAGGGCCGCTAATTTATGTAGAAATTCTGAATGATTAAGTGTGCGCGACAGGGCGCGCGCGTCGCACCGGAATGGGGCGCGGGCGTCGGGCGGGAGCGGTGGGGGCGTGGGGCAAGGCATGCGCGGCAGACGCGCATGCCGCAAGCATGGGCGCGTGACACGCTAACGACACTGCCCGCGCGTTTGCGCGGGCAATGTCGCTTGAATCGCGTGCGCGACGGCTTCGTCGTGGTTGCGGTATCGCGCGCGTCAGCGCGGTTTATCGCCGTGCGTGTCCGATACGGTATCGGATGCCGCGAGTTTGCGCCATAACGTCGTCTTGCTGATGCCGAGTTGCGCACAGGCGCGCTCGCGGTCGCCGTCGCAGGCGTCGAGCACGGCGCGGATTTCGGCCGCCTCGACGTGGCGGCGGCGTTGCCGCAGCGTCGCCGGCGATGCCGGGCCGCCAGGCTCGGTAGGCGGGGCGTCGAACACCTCGGGCGCGATCGCGCGCAGCGCGGCCGGGTTCAGCGCGGCGACGGGCGCGCCTGATTCGGGCGCGTCGGCCAGCTCCACGGCGATCCGCTCGATCACGTTCTGCAGTTCGCGCACATTGCCGGGCCAGCCATAGCGCATCAAGGTCGCATGCGTGTCGGCGAGCAGGCGCGCCGCGTCGTGCGCGTCGCGCACGTGCTCCGCGAGCCGCGCCTCGCGCTTCGCGGCGCGCGCGAGCAGATCGGCCGCGAGCGCGGGGATGTCGGTGGGGCGCTCGCGCAGCGGCGGCAGGCCGATGTTCAGGATGTTGAGCCGGTAGTACAGGTCGGCGCGGAACGTGCCGGCCTCGACGGCCGCGCGCAGCGGGCAATGAGTGGCGGCGACCACGCGCACGTCGATGCGGATCGGCTCGGTCGATCCGAGCCGCACCACCTCGCGCTCCTGCAGCACGCGCAGCAGGCGGCTTTGCAGCGACGGCGGCATCTCGGCGATTTCATCGAGGAACAGGGTGCCGCGATGCGCGGCCTCGAACAGGCCCGCCTTGCCGCCGCGCCGCGCGCCGGTGAACGCGCCTTCCTCGTAGCCGAACAGCTCGCTTTCGAGCAGCGCCTCGGGAAACGCGCCGCAGTTCACCGCGACGAACGGGAACTTGCGCCGCACGCTCAACGCATGCAGGCTCTGCGCGATCATTTCCTTGCCCGTGCCGCTCTCGCCGAGGATCAGCACCGTCGCATCGGATTTCGCATAGCGACGCGCGAGCTCGCGCACGCGCGCCATCGGCGCGGATGCGCCGATCACATCGTCGAGCCGGTAGCGCGCGGTGAACTGCTGCGCGCGCTGTTGCGAGCGCAACGTCCGGTCGAGGCGCTCGACCGCGCGCGATTCCTGGAACGTCAGCACGCTGCCCGCCGCGCCGCCGCTCGCGGCGAGCGGGCCGCGATGCACGACGTAGCGCACGCCCCGCACGGTCGCGAGCGTATCGCCCTCGTCGTCGCGCAGCGTGCGCAGCTCGGGCGTGAGATCGAGCAGCGCGCGGCCGACCGCCGCCGTCGCGTCGAGCCCGAGCGCATCGGCGAGCCGCGCGTTGATCGCCTCGACGCGGCCCTGCGCATCGAGCGCGACCACGCCGTCGCGCAGGTGCTGCAACAGGTTGTCGAGCCGCTGGCGGCGCAATGCCTCGCCGTGGGTGGCGTGCGCGACTTCCAGGGCGGTGTCGACGGCCGCGCGCACCGAGGCGTGCGAGTACAGGAACACGGCGCCCATCCCGGCGGCGGCGGCCAGCTCGGTGACGAGGCCCGGCCCGACGATCGTCTCGACGCCGCGCGCCTGCAGTTCGCGCACCCGCGCCTCGGCCTCCTGCGCGGTCTGGTAGGACGCGAACGTGATGTCGAGGCCATACGCGGCCATGAAGCTGCGGATCTCGGCCGGCGTCTCGCCGTAGCTGACGAGCGCGACCCGGCCCGCGTCGCGGCGCGCGCGGGCGAGCGCGTGCATCACGTCGAACCCGGTCGGATTGACCAGCACCACCGGCACCCGCACGCGCGTCTTCAGGTAGGTGCCGTTCGAGCCGGCCGCGACGATCGCGTCGGGGCGGTCGCGGCCCGCGGTCGCGAGCGCGGTGATCGCCTCCTCGTAGCCGCGCGCGACGATGCGCAGCTCCGCGCGCTCGTCGTATTCGTCGGCGATGTCGCGGAACAGCGCGCGCAGCTGGCTGATGCCGACCGCCCAGATGCGGGGTCGGATAAGGGACTCGGTGGGCAGGTTCATCGACGGCCGGATGGACGGGAGGAGGTCGCCATTATCGCGCACGAATTGCAGAACTGGAATCTGGAATGTCGAAAGTGAAATGAAATGAAATGTGCGATCAAGGTGGATCGGGTTAATAATCAGCGGGTTAGCCGGGCGGGCAGCGGCTGGCCCGCTCCTTGCTGAATAAGCCCCATTCTTCAGGAGACGAACGATGGGCAATCCACAACTCCACAGCGCCGGCGCGAAGTTCCGCGCGGCGGTCGCGGCCGAGCAGCCGCTGCAGGTGGTCGGCGCGATCACCGCGTACGCGGCCAAGATGGCCGAGGCGGTCGGCTTCAAGGCGGTCTATCTGTCGGGCGGCGGCGTGGCCGCGAATTCGCTGGGCATCCCCGATCTCGGCATCAGCACGATGGACGACGTGCTGATCGACGCGGGCCGCATCACCGACGCCACCCAACTGCCGCTTCTCGTCGACATCGACACGGGTTGGGGCGGCGCATTCAACATCGCGCGCACGGTCCGCTCGTTCATCAAGGCGGGCGTCGCGGCCGTGCACCTGGAGGACCAGGTCGGCCAGAAGCGCTGCGGCCACCGGCCGGGCAAGGAATGCGTGCCGACGGGCGAGATGGTCGACCGCATCAAGGCGGCCGTCGACGCGCGCACCGACGATCAGTTCGTGATCATGGCGCGCACCGACGCGGCGGCGGCCGAAGGGCTCGACGCGGCGATCGAGCGCGCGGTCGCGTACGTCGAGGCCGGCGCGGACATGATCTTCCCCGAGGCGATGAAGTCGCTCGACGACTACCGGCGCGTGAAGGAAGCGGTCAAGGTGCCGATCCTCGCGAACCTCACCGAATTCGGTTCGACGCCGTTCTTCACGGTGGACGAGCTGCACGCCGCGAACGTCGACATCGCGCTGTATTGCTGCGGCGCGTATCGTGCGATGAACAAGGCCGCGCTCAATTTCTACGAGACGGTGCGCCGCGACGGCACGCAGAAAGCCGCGGTGCCGACCATGCAGACGCGCGCCGAACTGTACGACTATCTGGGCTACTACGCGTATGAAGAGAAGCTCGACAGCCTCTTCAGCGAAGGCCGCAACTGATACCGACATACCGAAACCCAGGAGAGAGCAAGGATGAGCGAGACGAAGGAAGCAGCGGCGACGGGCTTCAAGCCGAAGAAATCGGTGGCGCTGTCGGGCGTGACGGCCGGCAACACCGCGCTGTGCACGGTCGGCCGGACCGGCAACGACCTGCACTACCGGGGCTATGACATCCTCGACATCGCGAGCACCAGCGAATTCGAGGAGGTCGCGCACCTGCTCGTGCACGAGACGCTGCCGACCGTCAGCGAACTGGCCGCGTACAAGACCCGCCTGCGCGCGCTGCGCGGCCTGCCGGCCAACGTCAAGGCCGCGCTCGAATGGGTGCCGGCGTCGGCTCACCCGATGGACGTGATGCGCACCGGCGTGTCGGTGCTCGGCACCGTGCTGCCGGAGAAGGACGACCACAACCTGCCGGGCGCGCGCGACATCGCCGATCGCCTGATGGCGTCGCTGGGCTCGATGCTGCTGTACTGGTATCACTACTCGCACAACGGCAAGCGGATCGAGACCGAGACCGACGACGATTCGATCGGCGGGCACTTCCTGCACCTGCTGCACGGCAAGGAGCCGTCGAAGTCGTGGGTCGCGGCGATGCACGCGTCGCTGAACCTGTACGCGGAGCACGAGTTCAACGCGTCGACCTTCACGGGCCGCGTGATCGCGGGCACCGGTTCCGACGTCTATTCGGCGATCACGGGCGCGATCGGCGCGCTGCGCGGGCCGAAGCACGGCGGCGCGAACGAAGTCGCCTTCGAGATCCAGAGCCGCTACCGCACGCCGGACGAGGCGGAAGCCGACATCCGCCGGCGCGTCGAGAACAAGGAAGTGGTGATCGGCTTCGGCCACCCGGTATACACGATCTCCGATCCGCGCAACAAGGTGATCAAGGAGATCGCGCGCAAGCTGTCGAAGGAAGCGGGCAACATGAAGCTGTTCAACATCGCCGAGCGCCTCGAAACGGTGATGTGGGACGCGAAGAAGATGTTCCCGAACCTCGACTGGTTCAGCGCGGTGTCGTATCACATGATGGGCGTGCCGACCGCGATGTTCACGCCGCTGTTCGTGATCGCGCGCACCTCCGGCTGGAGCGCGCACATCATCGAGCAGCGGATCGACAACAAGATCATCCGCCCGAGCGCGAACTACACGGGCCCCGAAGACCTGAAGTTCGTGCCGATCGAGAAGCGCTGAGCACACACCGGGGGCGCTGCGGCGCCCCTTGTTCGTCATACCAAGCCAGTCCCATCCCCATGAATACCGCCTACCGCAAACCCCTGCCCGGCACCCGCCTCGACTACTTCGATGCGCGTGCGGCCGTCGACGCGCTCGCGCCGGGCGCCTACGACACGCTGCCGTACACCTCGCGCGTGCTCGCCGAGAACCTGGTGCGCCGCTGCGAGCCCGCGCGGCTCGACGACGCGCTGCGCCAGCTCGTCGAGCGCAAGCGCGAGCAGGATTTCCCCTGGTTTCCCGCGCGCGTCGTGTGTCACGACATCCTCGGCCAGACCGCGCTCGTCGATCTCGCCGGGCTGCGCGACGCGATCGCCGACCAGGGCGGCGATCCGGCGCAGGTGAACCCGGTCGTGCCGGTGCAACTGATCGTCGACCACTCGCTCGCGGTCGAATGCGGCGGCTTCGAGCCCGACGCGTTCGCGAAGAACCGCGCGATCGAGGATCGCCGCAACGAAGACCGCTTCCACTTCATTGACTGGACCAGGAAGGCGTTCCGCAACGTCGACGTGATCCCGCCCGGCAACGGCATCATGCATCAGATCAACCTGGAGAAGATGTCGCCCGTGGTGCAGGTGAGCGACGACGGCGTCGCGTATCCGGACACCTGCGTCGGCACCGACAGCCACACGCCGCACGTCGACGCGCTCGGCGTGATCGCGATCGGCGTGGGCGGGCTGGAGGCCGAGAACGTGATGCTCGGGCGCGCGTCGTGGATGCGGCTGCCCGACATCGTCGGCGTCGAGCTGAGCGGCCGTCGCCAGCCGGGCATCACCGCGACCGACATCGTGCTCGCGCTGACCGAGTTCCTGCGCAAGGAGAAGGTGGTCGGCGCGTACCTGGAGTTTCGCGGCGAGGGCGCGGCGAGCCTCACGCTCGGCGATCGCGCGACGATCTCGAACATGGCGCCCGAATACGGCGCGACGGCCGCGATGTTCTTCATCGACGGCCAGACGATCGACTACCTGCGCCTGACCGGCCGCAGCGACGAGCAGGTGGCGCTCGTCGAGACCTACGCGAAGCAGGCGGGCCTGTGGGCCGACAGCCTCGCCGGCGCGCAGTACGAGCGCACGCTGCGCTTCGACCTGTCGAGCGTGGCGCGCAACATGGCCGGCCCGTCGAACCCGCACAAGCGGCTGCCGACGGCGGACCTCGCCGCGCGCGGCATCGCCGGCGCGTGGGAAGAGACGCCGGGCCGGATGCCGGACGGCGCGGTGATCATCGCGGCGATCACGAGCTGCACGAACACCAGCAACCCGCGCAACGTCATCGCGGCGGCGCTGCTCGCGCGCAACGCGAACGCGCGCGGCCTCACGCGCAAGCCGTGGGTGAAAAGCTCGCTCGCGCCGGGCTCGAAGGCGGTCGAACTGTATCTGAAGGAAGCGAACCTGCTGCCGGAGCTGGAGCGGCTCGGCTTCGGCATCGTCGCGTTCGCGTGCACGACCTGCAACGGCATGTCGGGCGCGCTCGACCCGGCGATCCAGCAGGAGATCGTCGAGCGCGATCTGTACGCGACCGCGGTGCTGTCGGGCAACCGCAACTTCGACGGCCGGATCCATCCGTACGCGAAGCAGGCGTTCCTCGCCTCGCCGCCGCTCGTGGTCGCCTATGCGATCGCGGGCACGATCCGCTTCGACATCGAGAAGGATGCGCTGGGCATCGACCCCGAGGGCCGGCCGGTCACGCTGAAGGACATCTGGCCGAGCGACGAGGAGATCGACGCGATCGTCGCGACGAGCGTGAAGCCCGCGCAGTTCAGGCAGGTGTACGAACCGATGTTCGCGCGCGCGGCCGATGCGGGCGAGCGCGCGGCGCCGCTGTACGACTGGCGGCCGCAGAGCACCTACATCCGCCGCCCGCCGTACTGGGAAGGCGCGCTCGCGGGCGAACGCACGCTGCGCGGCATGCGTCCGCTCGCCGTGCTCGGCGACAACATCACGACCGACCACCTGTCGCCGTCGAACGCGATCCTCGCGAACAGCGCGGCGGGTGAATATCTCACGAAGATGGGCCTGCCGGAAGAGGACTTCAATTCCTACGCGACCCATCGCGGCGATCACCTGACCGCGCAGCGCGCGACCTTCGCGAACCCGACGCTCGTCAACGAGATGGCGACGGTCGACGGCGAGACGCGCAAGGGCTCGCTCGCGCGCGTCGAGCCGGACGGCACGGTGATGCGCATGTGGGAAGCGATCGAAACCTACATGGCGCGCAAGCAGCCGCTGATCATCGTCGCGGGCGCGGACTACGGCCAGGGTTCGTCGCGCGACTGGGCGGCGAAGGGCGTGCGGCTCGCGGGCGTCGAGGTGATCGTCGCGGAAGGCTTCGAGCGGATCCACCGCACGAACCTGATCGGGATGGGCGTGCTGCCGCTGGAGTTCAAGCCCGGCGTCAATCGCACGACGCTTGGCCTCGACGGCACCGAGGTGTACGACGTGATCGGCGCGCGCACGCCGCGCGCCGACCTCACGCTCGTGATCCGGCGCCGGAACGGCGAGCAGGTCGAGGTGCCGGCCACGTGCCGGCTCGATACCGCGGAAGAGGTGTCGATCTATGACGCGGGCGGCGTGCTGCAACGCTTCGCGCAGGACTTCCTCGCCGCCTCGAAGGCGGCCTGACGGCGGCGGCCGTCGGCAGCGGGCGGCGCGGTGACGCGCCGCCCTTCGTCACTTACAGGACACGAACAGATGACTCACGTAGCTCAGATCAAGATTCCCGCGACCTATCTGCGCGGCGGCACCAGCAAGGGCGTGTTCTTCCGCCTGCAGGATTTGCCGGAGCCGGCGCGCGTGCCGGGCGCGACGCGCGACGCGCTGCTGCTGCGCGTGATCGGCAGCCCGGATCCGTACGGCAAGCAGATCGACGGGATGGGCGGCGCGACCTCTAGCACGAGCAAGACGGTGATCGTCGCGAAGAGCAGCCGCGCCGATCACGACGTCGATTATCTGTTCGGGCAGGTGTCGATCGATCGCGCGTTCGTGGACTGGAGCGGCAACTGCGGGAACCTGTCGGCGGCGGTCGGGCCGTTCGCGATCGGCGGCGGGCTGGTGGATGCGAGTCGGGTGCCGGAGAACGGCGTCGCGGTGGTGCGGATCTGGCAGGCGAACATCGGCAGGACGATCGTCGCGCACGTGCCGATCACGAACGGCGCGGTGCAGGAGACCGGCGATTTCGAGCTGGACGGCGTGACGTTTCCGGCGGCCGAGGTGCAGCTGGAATTCATGGACCCGGCGGCCGATGAAGACGGCGCGGGCGGCGCGATGTTCCCGACCGGGCAGGTCGTCGACGATCTGGAGGTGCCCGGCGTGGGCACGCTGAAGGCGACGATGATCAATGCGGGCATTCCGACGATCTTCGTCGAGGCGGCGGCGATCGGGTACACCGGGGCCGAGCTGCAGGACGCGATCAACGGCGATCCGGCCGCGCTTGCCCGGTTCGAGACGATTCGCGCGCATGGGGCGCTGCGGATGGGGCTGATCAAATCGCTCGATGAAATCGCGACGCGGCAGCATACGCCGAAGGTCGCGTTCGTCGCGCCGCCGGCGGCGTATGTCGCGTCGAGCGGCAAGACGGTGGCGGCGGAGGATGTGGATCTGCTGGTGCGGGCGTTGTCGATGGGCAAGCTCCATCACGCGATGATGGGAACGGCGGCGGTGGCGATCGGCACGGCGGCGGCGATTCCGGGCACGCTCGTCAATCTCGCGGCGGGCGGCGGTGAGCGGCAGGCGGTGCGCTTCGGGCATCCGTCGGGGACGCTGCGGGTGGGGGCGGAGGCGGTGCGCGCGGACGGGGAGTCGTGAGGAAGGCGATCATGAGCCGCAGCGCGGGTGCTGATGGAAGGGTGGGTGCGGGTGCCGGGGAGGTGGTTTGATGGGGTACAGGTGGCTGACTGCTGACGGCGAGACCTCGCCCCTCGGTGGAGCGACCATGTTTGTCGTGACTTTTCCCGTGTCAATGAAAGACGCGCTTCGTATCTTCGATTAGGTGGGCCCTGTCCGGCTTTGCCGGACCACTCGCTCACCTGCCTGACGAGCGGCCTCTGGGTCGGGCGGGTAAGCCGACCGTCGATGGATACGATTGCTATCCTCGGCACTCGACGCATCGGCACTCGAATTCAACGAAGGCCGATGCGACGAAGAAGAGGGCTTCACGTGGAGAAGAGCTTTCTGCGCAGTTCCTGCCTTGCTTTTACGGTCCCGATTTTCTGGGTGCCGGTAATTTTCTTGATCAGATGTCTTCCATATTGCCAGAGGAATTTGTCGATTTCGTAGTTGGAGTATTCCGAGAGGTCGAATTCATGCTTGAAAATAGTGTATCGATCGTGAAAGTCGGAATATTTTCCTGGATTTCCGATGGATAGGGTTTTGTGATTCTTTCGCAGATAGGCTGTTATCAGCATCCAGACGTAGCTGTCGTAGATGGGCGCTTCTTTGTTGCTCTGAAAGTGCATGTACTTCGACGCAAAGGAGAGATTTTTGCGCTGATGGCTGCGCTCCGATGTGTTGTTGACCCAATGCGCCGTTGCAATCAGGTCGACGATATTTTCTGGATTTTTCTTTATCGTGTTCTTGTAATTTTCATTTGAAAATACCTCGTTTATTTTTTCTACAACGGGGTCGATGTACTGGATCGATGTGTTGTATATGGTGTTGATGACGGAGACTTTGATTTTTACATCGTTGCGGCAGGTGTTGTCGGGAAAGTACTTGAATAGCCTTGAAATTTTCTCATTGATTAGGTTGCCGCCACTTGCGTCATGCTCCTTGTGGAATCGGTCTATAAGGTCCGGTGTGATTTTATTTAGCATGTAATTTGTGGTGTCGTTCGATGGGTTGAAGGTTTTGTGTTTTTGATAGAGGGTGTCGGGTGGAGTGTTTTTTTGGGCTGATGCTGGAATGATTGTTTCCAGGGCTTGTTGGTGTGTTGTCGGCTGAGAACGAGAAAAGTTGAGTGCGGAGAATCACGGGCTTGGGGCCGGTCCCGTCTCGATGGCTGAATCGTGTTTGTGCGGGTTGCGATGAAGCATGCCGGAGCAATGTCCGGATTCATGGCTCAGGTTCTCTGGAAGTATCGAGTGGTTGCGATACGCGTCATGATGGTTTGCTGCGCGAGCAGTGGCATCGATGGCGTGCTGTAGCGATGGCGTGCGCCGCGTCGAAGCGGCGTGGGTCAACCGTTTCGCGGCGCCCTTCGTTTGCGCATGCCCGGGTGGATAATCAGTCGGTGGACGGCAATCCCTCGTAACGTCCATTCACCGAGGTGTGCGATGAATCCCGGCGCGTCCATTCCTTGTTTCTCGCGCACGAATCCGACGTCGACCCGGTCAGGTGCGAGTGGATTAATTTATTCTCCAGCGGGCACCCGGGCGAGTCCTTGCCCGGCGCGATGCCGTTGACGCTCGGCACTTCCACTTTCTTGATCCAAGTGCAACGGAAGATCGGCGATTATCCGTCTCGGGAAGCTGCGCTCGCGCTTATCCGCGAGCATATCGGGAAGAGCCATATCCATGGCTGCGATCGTGGCTTCACGAGATGGGTGATCGTCGCGCAGAACGGCATGGCGGCGACATGGCCTCCGCAGGAGGGGGCGGCGGCGATGTCGGCCGGGTCCATTGTCTGACATTCGAATCGAGCACAAGGATGCAAATACCAACTTCATTCGGCCTGGTTCAAATCATGAATGAGCCGGCCTATTCGTTCGGCTCGGCCGATAACGCGCGCACCTATCCGATCGAGGTACGTCTGTTGGCGGGCCACCCGACTTCCGCGCATGCCGTGGTGTTGGATGGGCGGGGCGCGATGATCGTGGGCGCGGGGGGAGGATGCTCCGCCGTACACGCGCGTTCGGCCGTCGCGATCGACGATCGGTTGTATCTGGCCGTGGGCGATCATATCGCCTGCCTGTCCCTGAGTCTGCCGCATCGCCTGGTCTGGGCTACTCAGGTCGACGTCGCGACCTGTTTCGGCATTCTCTGGGACGGCACGCGTGCCGTGCTCATCTCGCATGGGGAATTGGAAATCGCACGCCTGTCACTGCAGGGTGAGGTGATGTGGACGACGTCCGGCGCCGACATATTCACTGGCGTTTGCAGCTTGCAACCCGACCATGTCGCGGTCGTCGACTTCAACGAGACCCACTACCGGCTGGACTACGAAACCGGCATGTTGTTGGCCTGAAGACAGCGGGGCCGACTGTCGTATCGAAACCTATCGTCACCTCATGGCGCGCGCGCCGTATCATCGATCCGGTGCGCGCGGCTTCCCGGCGTCAGCCGGACCGCCGGACCGCCCGACCGCCGCGCCGTGCAACGAGGAGGAGGCCGATATGCCGCTGCACGCCCCGCTGGCCGGCGTGACCGTCGTCGAATTCGAAGGGCTCGGCCCCGCGCCGCTGGCCGGCCGGATCCTGGCCGGCATGGGCGCGCAGGTCACCCTGATCGCCCGCCCCGCCGCGCGCGCGAGCGCGCCCGAGGTGCTGCGCGGTCGCGACGACGATCCGCTGCGCGACGGCAAGACCGTCATCGAACTCGACCTGAAGACGCCCGCCGCCCGCGACGCGGCGCTCGCGCGCGCGGCGGCCGCCGATGCGCTGATCGAGGGCCTGCGGCCCGGCGCGATGGAACGGCTGGGCCTCGGCCCCGACGCGTGCGGCGCGCTCAATCCGCGCCTCGTCTACGCGCGTATGACGGGCTGGGGCCAGCACGGGCCACTCGCGCACTGCGCGGGCCACGATCTCAACTACGTCGCGCTCACGGGCCTGTTGTCGCTGTCCGCGTCACGCGGCGCGGCGCCGATGATTCCACCGACCGTCGTCGGCGACGCGGGCGGCGCGCTCGGGCTCGCGTTCGGGATCGTCAGCGCGCTGCTCGACGTGCGGGCGGGCGGCCCGGGGCGCGTGGTCGACGGCGCGATCGTCGACATCACGGCGATGCTCGGCACGCTCGCGCTGTGGGCGCGCGCCCGGGGTCAGCTCGATACGCCCGGCCCGGGGCTGTTCCTCGACGCGCCGTTCTACGCGGTCTACCGCTGCGCGGACGGCGAGCAGATCACGGTCGGCGCGCTGGAGCCGGCGTTTTATGCAGTCCTGCTCGACCGGCTCGGGCTCGCGGACGTCGATCCGGCTGCGCAGTACGCGCGCGACGCGTGGCCCGCGTTGAAGACGCGCTTCGCCGCGCTGTTCGCGACCGCGCCGGCCGCGCACTGGCGCGCGCGGCTGGAGGGCAGCGACGCATGTTTCGCGCCGGTGCTGAGCGTGGCCGATGCCGCCGGCCACCCGCACAACGTCGCGCGGGAGATCTACCGGGAACGCGGGGATGGGATGCTGGACGTGCGTGTCGCGCCGCGCTTCCTGCCGCTGCGCGAAGGGGATGCCTAGCGGGGTGGGATGAGGCGTCGGGGCTGGCGGGAGGGCTGGCGAGGAGACAGGCGAGGAGACAGGCGAGGAGACAGGCGAGGAGACAGGCGAGGAGACAGGCGAGGAGACAGGCGAGGAGACAGGCGAGGAGACAGGCGGCAGAACCGGCAGGGAGGCCGGCGCGCCCGGCGGATGGCGGTCCGGCCTCAGGAACCGCGCCATCCGCCTCCATCACGCGCCGCGCTTCGCGCCGGACAGCACACCCGGGCCATGACCGGCGCGGTTTCGCGTGCTTCAGGCCCGCTCATCCACCCCATCGACCGCCTTGCCGTCGCCGATCTTGTTGATGGTGCCTTGCGCGACCGCGACGAGCCGTTCGTGCGTGTCGTCTATCACGAACACGTGGCACTGGCAGGTTGCCTGATAACGGCCGCCGTACAGCAGCCGCGCCCGCGCGAGGAGCGTGCCGCTCACGGCCGGCCGCAGGTAGTTGAGCTTGTATTCGCCCGTCACGACGCGCGGCCCGAGCGCGAGCGCGCCGGCGAAGGTCAGCGCGTTGTCGACCAGATAGCCGATCACGCCGCCGTGCACGAAGCCGTGCTGCTGCCTCAGCTCGTCGCGGATCGGCAGGCACAGCGACGCCTCGTCCCCTCCGATGTACACGAGTTCGGTGCCGAGCAGCATGCTGAACGGCTGGGCCCGGAGCGCGCCGCGCGCGTGATCCACGATGTCGGTCATCGACGTTCCTTGGAGGGCGGCGGGCGGCCCGATGCAGCCCGCTTGCGCTTCACTCTAGGAAGGGGGCGCTCGATGCGCAAGCTAATTCGTTGCGGGTTTTGCGACAAATGATGTGATGCATACATGATTGTTGCGGCCGACGCGGTCCAAATGAGATTTCCGGACTGATATCTCAAGTCCACGGGCGAAATGCCGCTAACGCCCTGAGCGTCACTTCTCTATTTGCTCTCCCCAGGAAACGCATGTTCAGCAAAATCAAGCTCGCGTCGAGTCTGCTCGCCGTTTTGACCGTCTTCTGCCTGTTCCAGCTAGCAGTCGAGGGGCTCGGCTTCTGGTCGCTCTCGACCACGCGCCACGGCATCGACGATCTGTCGACCGTGGCGCTCGTGCAGTCGGGCGTCGTCAACGAGGCCACCCAGCGTCTGCTCGACGCCCGCATCAACCTGTCGCGGGCCGGCACGCGGATGGTGCGCGGCGGCCCGAAGCCGACCGACATCATCCAGCACGCCGCCGAGCAGCTGGCGCTCGCCGACAAGGCGTTCGCGGCGCTTGCGAACGCGCCCTCGATCGGCGACGAGAATCGCGCACGCACGGCCGCGCTCGCCGAGCGTTACAGGAAGCTGCACGACGCGCTCGCGGAACTGGTGCAGTTCCTCCAGGCCGACAACATCCAGGCGTTCCTGGACCAGCCCACCCAGTCGATCCAGGACGCGTATCTCGCCGAGTTGCGCAACTTCGTCGATTTCAGCGGGCATGCGAGCCGCGACGCGTTCGACACGATCGACACCGCGAGCGCGTGGTTCCGCGGGGTCGCGATCGTGCTGCTGCTCGCGATGCTCGCGAGCAGCGCGGCGATCTACGCGGCCGCGCGCCGCGCGGTGGTCGAGCCGCTGGCGGAGGTGGGACGTCATTTCGAGGAAATCGCGGAGGGGCGTCTCGACGCGCGCGTGACGCCGCGCGGCGTGTTCGAGATCGATCACCTGCTGCGCGGCCTCGCGACGATGCAGGCGAGCCTCGCGCAGACCGTCGGCATCGTGCGTCAGGCGTCGGACGCGATCCACCTGGGCGCGGGCGAGATCGCGAGCGGCAACGCGGACCTGTCGGGGCGTACCGGCAGCCAGGCGGCCTCGCTCGAGGAAACGGCGGCGAGCATGGAGCAACTGACCGCGACCGTGCGCCAGAACACCGACAGCGCGCGCGCCGCGAGCACGCTCGCGGACGAGGCGCTGGGCGTGACGAGCCACGGCAGCGGGGTGGTCGACAGCGTGATCGACAAGATGCGCGGCATCGCGCAAAGCTCGGGCCGGATCGCGGAAATCATCTCGGTGATCGACGGCATCGCATTCCAGACCAACATCCTGGCGCTGAACGCGGCGGTCGAGGCGGCGCGCGCGGGTGAGCAGGGCAGGGGCTTCGCGGTGGTGGCGGGCGAGGTGCGTTCGCTCGCGCAGCGCAGCGCGCAGTCGGCGAAGGAGATCAAGGCGCTGATCGAGGAATCGGTGGCGCAGATCGACGGCGGCTCGGAATTGGTCGAGCGGGCCGGCGCGGCGATGCGCAGCGTGTCGACGTCGATTTCGCGGGTCGCGCAGACGATGGCGGAGATCACCGCCGCGTCGGTCGAGCAGAGCGCGGGGATCGAACAGGTCAACCAGGCGGTCACGCAGATGGACCAGTTGACCCAGCAGAATGCGGCGCTCGTCGAGCAGGTCGCGGCGGCGGCTTCGTCGCTGAACGACCAGACCCAGCAGCTGCTGCGCTCGGTCGCGGTGTTCGAGTTGGGCGACCGGCGTGGCGCGGCGGCCGGCCACGGCCACGCGGTGAAGGCGGAGGCCCATGGTGTGTTTGAGCCGGCCTGAGCCTGGGCGCTGGGCGGCGTGACGCGGGTGTAGGACGCCTGCGGGGCGGTTGAATTGAAGTGATGCGAGGCCGGGGGCGGGGAGCATGTCGCGCCGCTCGGCCATGCGCGTGCGACTGTCGAGGAATACCTCGGCTCCGTCGAAACGAGCGAAAGCCCGTCCATGCCGGCTTGGTCCTCCGCGTTCCGAGGCATGCCTCAATCGGTTGCGCTGCCGGAAACCGGAGAAAAACTGACGCCTCACGCCGCCGGCAGTCCGCGCAGGCGGCGCGCCGCACGCCTAACGGGTTCGCAGGCAGCGTCGCGTAGGCGGTCGCGGGGAAACAATCGAAGAAACGTCTGCCTCACGGTGCCGGCAGTCCGCGCAGGCGGCGCGCCGCACGCCTAACGGGCTCGCAGGCAGCGTCGCGTAAGCGGTCGCGGGGGAAACAATCGAAGAAATGTCCGCCTCACGGTGCCGGCAGTCCGCGCAGGCGGCGCGCCGCACGCCTAACGGGTTCACAGGCAGCGTCGCGTAGGCGGTCGCGGGGGAAACAATCGAAGAAACGTCCGCCTCACGCCGCCGGCAGTCCGCGCAGGCGGCGCGCCGCACGCCTAACGCGCTCGCAGGCAGCGTCGCGTAAGCGGTCGCGGGGGAAACAATCGAAGAAACATCCGCCTCACGGTTCCGGCAGTCCGCGCAGGCGGCGCGCCGCACGCCTCACGCGCTCGCAGGCAGCGTCGCGTAAGCGGTCGCGGGGAAACAATCGAAGAAACGTCCGCCTCACGCCGCCGGCGGTCCGCGCAGGCGGCGCGGCGTGCCTCACGCGCTCGCCGGCAACGCCGCGTAGGCGGTTGCGAGGTGATACGGGGTGGTCGACGGCATGTCCGCGCGCGACACCTCGCCCGACGCGGTCTTGCACTCGTACCAGCCGCCCGCGTTCAGGAAGCGCGCCTCGAAACGTCCGATCTGCCGGGCGAGCGCGTCGTCCGCGCCGCCGTGGGTCGCGAGCGCGCGCAGGTATTCCGTCTGCGCCCAGATGCGCTGGGTGCTGTCGAGGCAGGCGCCCTGTTCGTCGATGGCCGCGCACACGCCGCCCGTCTGCGGGTCGACGCCATGCCGTTCGGCGAACGCATAGGCGCGCGCGAGCGCGTCCGGCAGGCCGGTGGCCGCGAGCCGCGCGCCGGCGGCGCCGACCAGATAGAACCACTCGAACTGATGGCCGGGCTCGAAGCGATTGCCGGCGCTGCCGCGCGGCAGCTCGGCGACGCAGCCCGTGGCCGGATCGACGAAGCGGCGCTCGACGGCCTGCGCCGTGCGCAGCAGCGCGCTGTCGTAGGCGGCATCCGCGAACGCGCGGCCGGCCGCGAGCCAGCCCTCGGTCAGGTGCATCAGCGGGTTCTGCAGCGGACCAGCGGCCGTCTGCGCGAAAGCCTCGTCGCGCGCCGCGTCGAGCAGCGCGTCGCCGGGCTGGCGCGCGAAACGCGTTTCGATCAGCGCGGCGGTGTGGTCCGCGATGTCCCGGGCGTCCCGGTTGCCGAACGCGGCGAAATATTCCGCGCATGCGAACACGATGAACGCATGGGTATACAGATCCTTGGTGCGGTCGAGCGGTGCGCCGTGGGCGTCGACGCTGTAGAACCAGCCGCCGTGGCGGGGATCGCGGAAGTGACGGCACAATGCGTCGAACAGCGCGTGCGCGTGATCGGCGTCGCCCGCCTGGGAGAACACGAACAACTGGCGAGCACAGGCCATCGCGCGGTAGCGGGTCGCGGGCAGCGGCGCGAGCGTATCCGGCGCGACCGCCTCGAACGGCAGGCCCAGCGCGCGGTCGAACCCCGGACCGCGCCACAGAGGCAGGACGACGCGGGAGAAATGCTCGCGCAGCCGGGCGGCTTAGGCGGAGGCGGAAGCTGGAACGGACATGGCGGCGGCGAACAGTACGATGAACGGTGAAGACTCGGCCCGGCGCGGGGTGCGCCGATCGCAAGGATAAAGCACCCGGCGGATGCCCGGGCGGGCCCGCGCGCAAAAAAGGAGAAAGCGGATGCTGAACAATGTGGAACTCGTGATGAGGCTCGTGCTCGCGGCGGCGCTCGGCAGCGTGATCGGTATCGAGCGGGAGCGGTTGTCGTGGGCAGCCGGCCTGCGCACCCACATGCTGGTCTGCGTCGGTTCGGCGCTGATCATGATCGTGTCGGCCTTCGGCTTCGCCGACGTCCTCGGGCAGGCGCACGTCGATCTCGATCCGTCGCGGATGGCCGCGCAGGTCGTGTCCGGGATCGGCTTTCTTGGCGCGGGCTCGATCCTGCTGCGCGGCGAGATCATCCGCGGGCTGACGACGGCGGCGAGCCTGTGGTCGGTGGCGGCGGTCGGGCTCGCGGTGGGGGGCGGACTGTACACGGCGGCGATCGCCGCGACGATCATCATGCTGATCATCCTGGCCGGTATCAAGCCGCTCGAACGCCGCTACATCACGGTGCGCCAGCGTCGCCAGATGTCGCTGCTGGTGGAGCGCGGCACGCTGACCTTCCATACCCTGCACACGGCGCTCGGCGTCGACAGCGCGCGGGTCAAGCAGTTCGTCGTCCAGCAGAGCGAGGATTCGCCCGACTGCGACGAGGTGACGATCGCGCTGGCGCGCGTCTCGACGCAGGAATACGAGGCCATTTGCGCGAAGGTCCGGCAGTTGCCGGGCGTGAAGGGTTTCCAGGATCGGCAGAGCACGTTGCCTGACGAGTGACATGCGGTGTCCGGCGTTCGGCATGAGACAATGGCCGCTTCTCGTGATTGAGCACAGCCTTTGTCCGGCGCGTTCGCCGCGCCGCCGCAGCCGATGACCGATTCCGTCTCCCTTTCCCGTCCCCGTTCCCCTCGTTCGACCCGCGCGCCGAGGCGCTCGCGCGCCGCGGCGGCCGACAGCGCCGCGCCGGCGCGCACGACGACCCGGCCCGCCGGCGGCGAGGCGGGGCGCGACGCGCGCACGCTCGACCTGTTCGGGATGCCGGTTGACGAGGCGCACACGGCCGCCGGCCCGGCGGCCGTCACGCATGAGGCCGACGAAGGCCCGGCTGTCGCGATTGACGACGGCCGGCAGGGCAAGCTCACGGGCTTCGAGCCGCCGGCGCCCGTTGCGGCGGCTGAGCCGGACAAGGCGCCGGAGGTGGATTTGACGATGGGCGCCGATGCGCCGTCGTCGGGCGCGTCGACGGCCGGTGCGTCGGCCGACGCACCGGGCCGGGACGAGGCGGCGCGGGGCGAAGTGGTGGCGGAGGCGGCCCTGCCGGTCGACGCGGCTTCGTCGCCGGCCGTCGCACCGCCGCCCGCTCCCGCGCGATCCACGTCCCGCCGAACGACGCCGCGCCGCGCCGACCCTGCCAACGCCCCGGAAGGCGCGGCGGCCGTGGCTGCGCCGAAGCGCCGGGCGTCCCGTCCGGCGGCGGAGCCCACGGTCGCTCATGCCGAACCGGTGGTCGGGTTGGCCCCGGCAGCGGCCCCGGTAGCGGCAGCAGCGCCTGTCGCATCGGCTGCACCCGCGCCCGCACCCGCACCCGCACCCGCACCCGCACCCGCACCCGCCGCGGCGCTCGCGGCAACGGCGTCGTCCGCGCCGGCCGACACGCCGGTTCCCTCCGCCGCGACGATCCTGGTGGCCCCGGCGGCCTCCGCTGCCTCGTCCGCCGCAACCGACGAGGCGCCAGCGCCTCAACCGCCCGCCGTCGATCTCGACGCGCACCTGCGGCCGCTGGCGGACCGGATCCGGGCCTTGCAGATCGAGACCGTCGAGCTGCGGCGCGCGGCGGGCGCGGAGATGCGGCGCGTGAACCGGCTGCTGCTCGCGCTCGCGGTGATCGTGGTGGTGGGCGTCGGTGCGCTGGTTGCGCAGACGATGACGGTCTCCGGCCTGAAGCATGAGACTGTTGCGTTGCAGCAACGCATCGACCGGCTGGCGGCTGCGCAGGAAACCCAGCAGGCGAACCTGATCACGCTGGCCCAGCGCCAGGACGAGCAGGGCGCGCAGGTCGAACGGCTGACCAATCGCTTGTCCGTGGCGGCCCGGCCGGCTCCGAAGCCCGCCCGCCATCCGCGTTCCCGCTGACGCGGGCAGGGGGCGCATGCAGGCCCCCTGCGGCCGATTGCTGCAGTGCACTAGTCAGATTCAGGGAAAACCCTTAGAATTCATTCCTGGGGAAAACCCTAGTCCTTATCTGACAGGAGTCGCACATGAGCTTCATCCTCGCTCTGCTTCAAAAGATCGACGATCTCTTTGCGTCGCCGCACTTGCCGCTCGACGCCGATTACTCGTACGCCGCCCGCCACGCCGAGGCCGAGCGCGTGCGCCAGTCGCACATCGTGCCCGTCGGCCTGCCGCGCCACTGATCGTCCGCCCCGGCCGACGCGCCGGCGCATTGCATCGCGGGCGCGCATTCGCGTCGCTCCGTCGGTTTCCGCCCGCTACACTCGGTAGTGTCTCCGCTTCGCGCACAGGTGCGACATGCTGCAGATGCGACCGATGACTCAAGAGGAATTCCGCCAGTACCGCCGGCGCGCGGTGTCCGGCTATGCGCGGGATCTGGTCGAATCCGGCCAGGCGCTGCCCGCTGATGCCGAGGCGCGCGCGGCGGCCTGCCTCGAACTGCTGTTGCCCGACGGGCTCCTGTCCGACGACCAGGTGCTGCTGACCGTGCGGGCCTCGGCCGAGGGCGAGGCCGAGGCCGAGCCGCTGGCCAGCCTGTGGTACGCGGTGGTCACGGAAGGCCCCCATCGTTCGCTGTTCATTCACGATCTGGAAGTCGATGCCGCGCACCGCCGCGAAGGTGTCGCGACGCGTGTGCTGCTCGAGGTCGAGGAGGAGGCGCGCCGGCTCGGCGTGACCCAGCTGGGCCTGTCGGTGTTCCGGCACAACGCGGCGGCGCTGGCCTTGTATCGCGGCCTCGGCTACGCGGACATCACCATCACGCTCGTGAAGCCCGTCGCGCCGCCCTGATCCTCGCGCGGCGGCGCGCCCTCCGCTTTCTTCAAATACGACGACGGCCCGCCCGGCATTTGCCGGGCGGGCCGCTTGCCTGCCGCGCGCGACGCGGTTCCCGGCTGCGGGCTCAGTGGCGCGGGCGGGCGGCGTCGCCGCGCCAGGCGCGCAGCAGCAGCGCGTTGGTGACGACGCTGACGCTCGAGAACGCCATCGCCGCGCCCGCGATCACCGGGTTCAGCAGGCCGAAGGCCGCGAGCGGCACGCCCACCAGGTTGTAGACGAACGCCCAGAACAGGTTCTGCTGGATCTTGCGGTAGGTGCGGCGCGAGATGTCGATCGCGTCGGCGACCAGCGCCGGATCGCCGCGCATCAGCGTGATGCCGGCCGTGTGCATCGCGACGTCCGAACCCGTCGCCATCGCGATGCCGATATCGGCGGCGGCGAGGGCGGGCGCATCGTTGATGCCGTCGCCGACCATCGCGACGATGTCGGCGGGGCTGTGCTTCAGCGCAGCGACCACGCGGGCCTTGTCGTCGGGCAGCACCTGCGCGTGGACCTCGTCGATGCCGAGCGCGGTCGCGACGGCGGCCGCACTGCCGGCGTTGTCCCCGGTCACGAGCGCGCAGCGCACGCCGCGCGCGCTGAGCCGGTCGAGTGCCGCGCGCGCGCCGGGTTTCAGCGTGTCGCCGAAGCCGATCAGGGCGAGCGCGGCGGCGGGCGCGTCGAGGCGCATCAGCCACGACACCGTATGGCCCGCCGCTTCCAGCTCGGCCGCGCGTCGCACCGCGTCGGGCGGCGCGACGATGCCGAGTTCGCGCAGCCACGGCCCGCTGCCGAGCGCGAGCCGCATCCCGGCGACCTCCGCCTCGACGCCGCGGCCGGCCACGGCCCGGGCGTCGCCGGTCGGCGCGGCGGCGTAGACCGACTGGCGGGCAGCGGGGTCCGCGTCGGCGGCCGCGACGACCGCGCGGGCGAGCGGGTGCTCACTACGGCGCTGCACGGCGGCCGCGAGCGCGAGTGCGTCGCCGCGCGCGATGCCGATCGGCTCGAAGGCCGCGACGGTCGGCCGGCCTTGAGTCAGCGTGCCGGTCTTGTCGAATGCGACGATGCGAATGCGCTGCGCGAGTTCGAGCGCCTGGGCGTCCTTGATCAGCACGCCGCGCCGCGCGGCGACGCCGGTGCCCGCCATGATCGCGGCCGGCGTGGCGAGGCCGAGCGCGCAGGGGCAGGCGATCACGAGCACGGCGACGGCGTTGAGGATCGCGGTTTCCGCGCCGGCCCCGGCGAGCAGCCAGCCGAACAGCGTGGCGAGCGCAATCACGAGGATGACCGGCACGAACACCGCGCTGACCCGGTCGACGAGCCGCTGGATCGGTGCCTTGTTCGCCTGTGCCGATTCGACGAGCCGGATGATGCGCGCGAGCGTCGTTTCCGCGCCGATCGCGGTGGTGGCGACGGTCAGCGCGCCCTCGCCGTTGATCGCGCCGGCCGTGACGCGATCGCCGGGCGCTTTCGGCACGGGCAGGCTTTCGCCGGTGATCAGTGCTTCGTCGACGTGGGTCGCGCCCGCGACGATCTCGCCGTCGACGGGGATCCGTTCGCCGGGCCGGATCGCGACCTGCGTGCCGACCCGCACCTGGGCGAGCGGCACGTCGCGTTCGACGCCGTGTTCGACGACGCGCGCGCGGTCGGGGCGCAGCGCGTTGAGCGCGCGGATCGCGTCGGTGGTCTGGCGCTTGGCGCGGGCTTCGAGCCATTTGCCGAAGCGCACGAGCGTGATGATCACGGCGGACGCCTCGAAGTACAGATGCGCGTGGCTGTCGGGATAGCGCGCGAGTTGCCAAAGGCTCAGGCCGTAGGCGGCGCTCGTGCCGAGGGCGACGAGCAGGTCCATGTTGCCCGCGCGCGCCTTGAGCGCATGCCAGGCGGCCCGGTAGAAGCGCGCGCCGAACCCGAACTGGACGAGCGTCGCGAGCACGAGCTGCAGCCAGCCGGGCAGCATCAGGTCGATGCCGAGCGGCGCGGCCAGCATGGGGAGCACGAGCGGGGCGGTGAGCAGCGCCGCGGCGATCACGCGGTTGCGCTCATGGCGGGCCTCGGCTTCCTTGCGGTTGTCGGCGGACTGCGGGGCGGCGGGAGTCGTGCGGGGCGTCGCGGGCGCGGCGGCGCGGTAGCCGGCGGTTTCGACGGCCTTGATCAGCACAGCCGGATCGAGGTCGGTCGCGGCTGCGACGGCGGCGCGCTCGGTCGCCAGATTGACGGTGGCGAGCGAGACGCCGGGAACCTGGGCGAGGGCTTTTTCGACCCGCCCGGCGCAAGAGGCGCAGGTCATGCCGCCGATGTCGAGTTCGTGCGTGGCGGTGGCGGGTGCAACCGGAGCCGGGGCGTTATCGGGCAGCGAGGCACGATAACCGGCGGTTTCGACGGCCTTGATCAGTACTGCCGGATCGAGGTCGGTCGCGGCTTCGACGGTGGCGCGCTCGGTGGCCAGATTGACGGTGGCAAGCGAGACGCCGGGAACCTGGGCGAGGGCTTTTTCGACCCGCCCGGCGCAAGAGGCGCAGGTCATGCCGCCGATGTCGAGTTCGTGCGTGGCGGTGGCGGGTGCAACCGGAGCCGGGGCGTTATCGGGCAGCGAGGCACGATACCCGGCGGTTTCGACGGCCTTGATCAGCACAGCCGGATCGAGGTCGGCGACGGCTTCGACGGTGGCGCGCTCGGTCGCCAGATTGACGGCGGCGCGGGCGACCCCGGGGACTTGAGCAAGCGCCTTTTCGACCCGTCCGGCGCAGGACGCGCAGGTCATCCCGTCGATGTCGAACTCATGCGTGGCTCCGACCGCCGCGGCCGCGCGCGCAGGAGGCTTCGCACGCTGGATGTTGAACGGCACGGACACCGCCGCGACGACGGACGGAGCGGCGGGCGCCGCCTTGGGCGCGGCGTCGGCCGTCGATTCCGCGAGCGCGGCCTGATAACCGGCTTGCCGAACCGCGTCGATCAACTGCTCGGCCGTCACATCGCCCGCCAGTTCGGCATGCGCGCGCCGCGCATCGAGATCCACCCGCGCCTGCGCGACGCCCTGCACCTGCCGCAGCGCCTGCTCGACGCGTCGCGCGCAGCCGCCGCAGGTCATGCCGGCCACGTCGAGCGTGACCGCGCGCGCATCCCGCTGCACATCGGTGTCCGGCTCGAGCGCGCGCGCCGTATAACCCAGCGCCGCCAGCGCGGCGACCAGCTGCGCCGCCTCGACCGCCGGCTCGGCCTCGACCGTCGCCTGCCGCGCGGCCAGATCGACCGTCGCGCGCGTCACGCCCGGCACCTGCGCGAGCGCGCGCTCGACCTTGCCGGCGCAGCCGCCGCAGCGCATGCCTTCCACTTCGAGGCGGATCGTTTCACCCAGCGTCGGTAGCGTGAGATCAGTCATGGAGCCTTTCCTGGCAAACAGCGCAATCGCGCCAATGACCGAAGTATCAAGCTTCCCATGATGGGAAGGTCAAGCGAAGATGAATTCCCCTCTCGACCAATAGGGGATCAATCGTCCGGCCGGGCCTTCAGCATCGCGTCCGCGACGCCCGTCCGCGCGTCGCCGCCGTGCTCGCGCATGCGCTGCGCGGCGCCGATCCGATCGCGCGCGTCGCGGTTCTGGCCGAGCTTCCACTTGCCGACCAGCCGCGTCACCTCGATTTCGATGCCGACGATCGCCGCGAGCATCTGTTCGATGAAGTCGGCGGGCGCGTCGCCCATCTTCCACGGCGTGGGCTCGTCGGCTTCCATCCGGCGCGTGAGCCGGGCGACCAGCCCGCGCACGAAGCGTTCGTCGTCGCGCACCGTGAGCCGGCCGTGCGCGTGCACGACCATGTACTGATAGGTGGGCACATAGCGGTGGGTTTCCGCCTTGCCCGGGTACCAGCTTGGCGAAAGGTAGGCCGACGGCCCCTGGAAGATCACCAGCACCTCGGGCTGCCCGGTTGCCTCGCGCCACAGCGGATTGGCCCGCGCGACGTGCGCGCGCAGCGTGCCGCACCCGGCCGCATCGGGCTCGAACTCGAACGGCAGGTGATTGGCGTCGAGGCCGTCCGGCCCATGCGTGACGAGCGCGCCGAGCGGATGGTCGGCGATCAGTTGCCGCAGCGCCTCGGGGCGGCGCTCGTCGAAGTGGGCTGGCAGGTACATGATGACTCCCGAAACAATACGCCGGGCTGTGACGGCAGATAGGATCTGACGTGGCGATTGACGACGAATTGCGATGTAATCGCCGCAAATCCGGTTTTTCACCCGCGCCGGCATTGTTTTCGCGCGGGTGGGAATAGTACGATACAACCCATTCTGAAAGATTGCTTCACCCGGCCGGCGCCTACGCTACGAGGGACCACCATGCCATGCTGGCCGCCGCTCAACCGCGCAGTCCGGCTGCGCGTCTGTCGCACCATCACATGATAAGAATTCAACGAGAAACCGTTTACATGCGGCGCGCGTGCGCGTCGCTCGTCATCGCCGCGCTGCTGTCCGGTTGCGCGGCCACGCCGGAGGCCATCCAGCGCAAGACCGGCTGGATGCGCAGCGAAGTGGCCGATTCCTATATCTACGCGTATCCGCTCGTGCTGATGTCGGTCGCGAAGCAGGCCGCCACCGGCGGCGACGGCGCGCAGCCCGGCCAGGCGCCCGTCAACACGCTGCGCCACGCGCAGGCGCTGCCGCCGGCCGGCGCGTCGAATCCGCCGCTGCCGGGCGTCGATACGCTCGATTCGACCGGCTGGCTCGAGGTCGGCGCGGAGCCCGTGCTCCTGTCGCTGCCGGACACCCGGGGCCGCTACGTGGACGCCCGCGCGCTCGACATGTGGACCAACGTGCTCTGGTCGAGCGGCGCGAGCGCGAACCCGCGTTCCGGCATCAGCAGATCGCAAACGATTGCGTTCGTCGGCGCGGGGTGGACGGGCGCTTTGCCGGCCGGCGTGACGCGGGTCGAGGTGCCTGCGCGCGACGTGTGGCTGGAGATCCGCATCCAGACGAGCGGCGGCCGCGACCTGACCGCGGTCAAGAAGCTCCAGCGGGCGATCCGCGTGGTGCCGCTGTCGGTGTACACCGGCGCGGCGCGCGGCGCATCGATGGCGGTCCACACGGGCAGCGCGCCCGCCGAGGCGGCGAGCGGCGGCACGCCCGCCGCGCAGGTGGCCGCGCTCGATGCCAAGACTTTCTTCGAGCGTTTCGCGCAGGCCGTGCAGGACAACCCGGCCGCGTCCGACGACACGCACGCGCAGGAGATCCTCGCCGACATCGGCGTGACGGCGGGCGCGCCGGTGCCGTGGTCGGGCGACCGCCTCGCCGCGGCGGACGGCGGCGTGGCCGAGGCGCGCGACCGGCTGGCCGCGCCGCCGTCGAACCTGCTGGCCGCGAACGGCTGGAACTGGATCGGCGACAGCGCGGGCAGCTACGGCCAGGACTACGCGCTGCGCGCGTACGCCGCGTCGACCCGCTTCGGCGCGGCGACGCGCGACGACGAGACGCTCGCGCTGGTCCGCACCGACCGCGACGGCCAGCCGCTCAACGGCGCGAACCGCTACGTGGTGCGTTTCCCGGCGAATGCGCTGCCGCCCGCGCGCGCTTTCTGGAGCCTGACGACGTACACGCCGGACGGCGCGCTGCCCGAGCTGCGCGGCCCGCGGCGCTCGCTCGGCGACCGCGACCGGCTGCGCCGCAACCGCGACGGCTCGATCGAGATCGTCGTGTCGGCGACCTCGCCGGGCGGGGCCGCCGCGTCGAACTGGCTGCCCGCGCCGCGCGCCGATTTCGCGCTCGCGCTGCGGCTCTACGCGCCGAGGAAACAGGCGGCGGACGGCACCTGGCAGCCGCCCGCCGTCGTGCGCAAGTGAACGTCTTGCCGCGCCACTCGTCATACGAACGCATCCGCGCGCGCTGAACGGCGCGCGGATGCGTCGCGAGACGTCCAGCGCCTATACTTCGGAAAGCTGGACGTCTTCTTTTCCGTCTTTCCCCGGCGGCGCGCCTGCGTCGTCCCAATGGCACTTCACGTTTCCGTATGGCAAGCCTCGACAAAGCAACCATTCATTCGACCTTGCAGACACTCCGCGGCGTCGCCCGCGCGCGGCGCACGAAGCGCATCGGCCTCGGCATACTGATCTTCCTCGCGCTGTTCGGACTGCTCGGCTTCTTCGCCGCGCCGCCGCTGATCCGTCATCTCGCCGAGCAGCAACTGAGCCGGCAGCTCGACCGGCCCGCGACGATCGGGCGCATCGCGCTCAATCCCTACACGCTCAATCTCGAAGCGGACGACGTCCATGTCGGCGAACGCGGCGGGCAGGGGAATTTCGTCGACATCGGCAAGCTCGTGGTGCGGCCGTCGTGGATGTCGCTCCTGCGCGGCGCGCCGATCGTCAACGAAGTGCGGCTCGACGCACCGCGCTTCCGGATCGTCCGCTACGACGCGCAGCGCTTCAATTTCACCGACCTGATCGACAAGTTCTCGACGCCGTCGAAGCCCGACAGCAAGCCGACGCGCTTCTCCGTGTCGAACATCCAGGTGCATGACGGCCGCATCGAGTTCGACGACCGCCTGCTGAACGCGCGCCACGTGATCGATCAGTGGTCGCTCGGCATCCCGTTCCTCGCGACGCTGCCGTCGAAGACCGACATCTTCGTGCAGCCGACCTTGCGCGCGCGGCTCGACGGCAGCCCGATCGCGATCGACGGCCGGACCAAGCCGTTCGCGCAGACGCGCGAGTCGGAGGTGAGCGTGAAGTTCGACGGGCTCGACGTGCCGCGCCTGTTGTCCTATGCGCCGGCCAAGCTGCCGGTGGTGGTGCGCTCGGGCAGGCTGTCGAGCGACCTGACCGTGAACTTCGCGATGGCGGGCGAGACGCCGGCGGTGCGCGTGTCGGGCACTGTCGACCTGAACGATGCGCAGGTGACCGACCCGGCCGACAAGCCGTTGTTCGCGGCGCACGCGATCCACATCGCGGCCGCGCAGCTGGAGCCGCTGCACCAGAAGCTGCATTTCGACGAGATCCGCATCGATCAGCCGGTGATCGATCTCGCGCGCGACCGGCAAGGTGTGCTGAACGTCGAGAAGCTGGCGGGCCCACCCGCCGCGCCTGCGGCGGCCGCCTCGGGCGCGTCGGCCGCCGCCGCCGAAGCGGGCAAGGCGGAGCCGCTCGACCTGACGATCAAGCGCTTCGCCGTCAACGGCGGCACGATCAACCTCGACGACAGCGTGCCGACCCCGGCCACCACCGTCTCGCTCACGCAGCTCGCGGCGACGCTCGAGAATTTCTCGCTGCAAGGCAGCGCCCCCGCGCATTACACGCTGTCGACCGAGGTTGCGCACGGCGGCGCGTTGAAGGCGGCGGGCAACGTCAGCGTCGCGGCGAAGCAGGCCGATACGCAGCTGACGGTCGATGCGCTGGCGCTGCCGGCCGTGCAGCCGTACCTCGGCGAGGTGACGGCGGCGCGCGTGCTCGACGGCGCGCTCAGCACCGCGATCAACGCGAAGGTCGATTGGGGCAAGACGCCGCTCGACGCGCAGGTCAGCGACAGCACGCTCGATCTCAAGTCGCTGAAGATCGCGCTGCCGAACGCGAAGACGCCGGCGCTCGCGCTGCCGCAGGCGAGCGTGAAGATCACGAAGGTCGATGCGGCGGCGCGCACGGCCGAGATCGCGAGCGTCGATGCGAGCGGGCTTGCGCTCGACGTGCAGCGCCTGAAAAACGGCGACATCGACCTGGCCGCACTGGCCGGCCCGCACGAGCGGGCGCCCGCGCGCACGGTCGCGGGCAAGGCGCAGCAGGCCGCGCCGTCGTGGCACTACCGGATCGACGCGCTGAACCTGAACGACGCGAAGGCGAACTTCACCGACAATTCCACGCCGCGCCCGGTGCGCATCGCGCTCGCGCCGCTGCAATTGAAGGTGCAGCAGATCAGCGACGATCTGTCGAAGCCGCTGCCTATCGCGTTGAAGACGACGCTGAACCGCAAGGGATCGCTGAGCGTGTCGGGCGACGTGACGGCATCGCCGCTCAAGCTCGGCCTCAAGCTGAACGGCGATCGCCTCGACGCGGCGGCGTTCGAGCCGTACTTCGGCAGCATGCTGAACGCGACGATCGCCAGCGCGCTGCTCAATGCGAACGGGAATCTGGCATTCACGCAGGCCAAGGATGCGATGAAGGCCTCGTATCGCGGCGACATGGCGCTCGTCGACGTGCGGCTGCTCGACAAGGCCACCTCGGACCGCTTCGCGGGCTGGCGTTCGCTCGCGCTGTCGAACCTGAAGGCGAATTACGACAGCGCGCGCGGGACCGACGTGGATGCGGCGCGCGTGACGTTCGCCAACTTCTACGGGCGCGTGCTGCTCGATGCGCAGGGGCGTTTGAACCTGAAGGACGTGGTGGCGAAGGAGAGCGGCCCCGCGCAGTCGCTCACGCGCGACGCGAGCGGCAAGGAGCCGGTGCCGCTGACGCCGCAGCCGGCCTCGGAGGCGCAGGCCGCGCATGCGGCGGCGCCCGCGTCGGCCGCATCGGCGCCCGCGCCGACCGTGGTGAAGGCGCCCGAGGCGCCGCAGCATCCGGTGCATCTGCGGTTCGGCCAGCTGGTGCTGCAGAACGGCCGCGTGAGCTATACCGACAACTTCATCAAGCCGAACTACACAGCCGACCTCGTATCGATCCAGGGGACGGTGGGCGCGTTCGGCACCGAGTCGACCACGGCCGCGCCGGTGGACGTCAACGCGAAGCTCGCGGCGAACGGCCCGATCACGATCAAGGGCTCGGTCAATCCGCTGATCGCGAAACCGGCGCTCGACCTCACGGCGTCCGCGCACGACATCGAGCTGACCAACCTGACGCCGTACTCGGCGAAGTACGCGGGCTATCCGATCACGAAGGGCAAGCTGAACGTCGACCTGCATTACAAGCTCGACAACGATCAGCTGGGCGCGAACAACCACATCTTCATCGACCAGCTGACGTTCGGCGACCACGTCGACAACGACACCGCGACCAAGCTGCCGGTGCGGCTCGCGATCGCGTTGCTGAAGAATTCGCGCGGCGAGATCGACGTGAACATTCCGGTGTCGGGCTCGCTGTCGAATCCGGAGTTCAGTATCGGCGGGTTGATCTGGCATGCGGTGCTGAACCTGCTGCAGAAGGCGGTGACGTCGCCGTTCACGCTGCTCGCGAATGCGTTCGGCGGCGGCGGCGAGGAACTGGGCTACGTCGAATTCGCGCCGGGCTCGGCGGAGTTGAGCGACGCGTCGCAGAAGAAGCTCGACACGATCGTGAAGATGCTCGCCGACAAGCAGTCGATCCGGCTCGACCTGATCGGCCGCGTGGATCCGGACAAGGATCTGCCGGGGCTGCGCGACGCGTATGTCGACCGGCTCGTGCGGCAGCAGAAGCTCAAGGACGTGGTGGGCCAGGGCGAGAGCATCGATCCGATGACGATCAAGGTGACGCCCGAGGAGTACCACACGTACCTGACGAAGGCGTACAAGGATGCCGACTTCAAGAAGCCGCGCAACCTGATCGGCTTGCAGAAGACGCTGCCGGATGCGGACATGAAGCAGGCGATCGCCGCGCATGCGCCGGTGGACGATGCGGCGCTGCGCTCGCTCGCGCAGCGCCGCGCGCAGTCGGTCCAGCAGTACCTCGACGGCAAGGTCGATTCGAGCCGCGTGTTCGTGGTCGCGCCGAAGCTCGATGCGAAGGGCATCGAGGACAAGGGGGCGACGACGCGCGTCGACTTCGGGCTCAAGTGATGCGGCGCGCCGCGGGCGGGGGGAACGGCTCGCGGCGCGGCGGCGCGCAGGGTCGCCGCGTCGGCGTCGCTTCGCCCCGGTTCTGGCCGCTGTGCCTCCCAACCAATCCTGTCCGAGCAGCGGCTTCACGCGCGGGATCGCCTCGGCGTCCGGGGCGCGCGCAGATATTTCCGATCCTGACTGCGTGCGCGTGATGGGAATGGGGCGAGGAGGTCCAACGATCTGACTGCAACCATCGTTGACGTTTATGTCGTCGGTTTTGGCGGTTGTGCAGCGGGTTCACGCCAAGCATAAAAGCAATGCTGCCGGCTGGCTGCTTCAAACCGTCGGCGAACCGGTACGTTCGATTCGAGATCGTATGTACGGTCCGCATCAAGCTGGGCGGAGAATGGCCGACAACGATTAAAAATATAACCCGCGACACGTTGGTCGCATGCTTATCGGCCCAGGCATGGCATGCAGTTCGAGATCGTATTTTTTCGACGTCGTGAGCGGGCTCGATCGGATATCGACGTCTTCATGGAATATATATATTCATAGTTCACCTTGATATGCTGCGACGCTTCAAGGTGAGCAACCCTCTCAGTTGAATCTCACGGGTGAATTGCCTCATCGACACGAGATCCGAGAGAGGCCGCTTGTGAGCTTAGCCAATACAGTGAGGACAATTGCGTCCGGGGCGCTCGATTGGAACAATCGGCCCGTCGCGTTGGATTTCGGGAAGGCGCAACGCTCGGTCGGGCAATTTCTGGCCCTTCAACACGCTGATCTGCACGAAGGGCTGATGACCGGTATTCACGGACATTTGACCTGTGTGTCGGCTCGCCACGATCTGCCGCCCAAACGCCTCATGGGCTTGCCTGTTTCAGTGCGGATCGTCACGGATCGAGGCCGGCTGCACACCATCGATGCAATCGTCACCCACGTCCAGATCGGCGCATCGGATGGCGAGCTGACGGTGTACCAGCTGACCGTCAGCGACGCGCTGTCGTTGATGGAAAAGCGCATCAATTCACGCGTGTTCCGCTCGCAGTCCATTATCGAGATCCTGCGGGTGATGTTGGACGAATGGCGGCGATACAGCCTGGTGTTGACGCAGACGTGCGAATTCGATCTGTCGAGGCTCGACGAGAGCCGCTATCCCGCTCGGGAAATCACCCGTCAGGTCAATGAGTCGGATGCGCATTTCGTGCGTCGCCTGCTGCGGCGCGAAGGTATCACGGTATTCGTGAAGGCGGGTCAGGAGAGGGGCGAACGCGGCGCTGTCGATGAGACGCCGGTGCATACCCTGGTGTTCTGCGACGACCCGATGCGTTTGTCGCAGGCGTCGGCTGGCACGGTGCGCCTGCATCCGCGCGATGCAGGCGCGGAAGAGCGCGACACCATCACGTTGTTCGCGCTGCACCAACGCCTGATTCCGGGCAAGACCGATCGGCCTTCCTGGGACTACAAGAAAGCCCGGACGGATGCGTCGGACGTGCCGACGAACGCGGATCAGGGCGAGGCGGGCAACGATCTCGCCCGGTTGTTGACGGATACGGTCATCGATATTCCGCACGTCGGCGATTCCTGGGGCGATCACGATCGCCTGACCCGCGCCCGGATGCTCGCGCATGAATTCGAGGCGGAGATTTACGACGGCGCGAGCGGGGTGCGCGATCTTGCGGTCGGCAGTTGGTTCACCCTTGGGGGCGATCCGGAATGGGATGCGCCGCCAGTCGATCAACGGCAGTTCGTGATCACGTCGCTTCATCACGACGTCTGGAACAACCTGCCCAAAGGGCTGACCGATCGCGCCTATGCACTCTTCGCCGCGAGCCGCAACCTGAACCATCGCGCGCCCGTGTTGCCGCCTGAACTGGCGGACGGGTCGGATACCCGGTACGGGAATACTTTTTCCTGTGTGCGACGCGGCGTCCCGCTCAACCCTGCTTACGATCCGCACGTCGATCTGCCGCCGGCGCACTTGCTGACCGGCGTGATCGTCGGGCAGCAAGGCGATGAGGTGTTTTGCGACGCGCACGGCCGCGTTCGCGTGCAGATACAAGGCCTCGATCCGGCAGACCATGCGCATGCCCGAGGCGCGGGCACCCAGGGCGACGCGAACGACAGCGCCCCGGTGCGCGTCGCATCCAGCTAGGCCGGGCCGAACTTCGGCGGGATGTTTTTGCCGCGCGTCGGCATGGAGGTGCTGCTTGGTTGTATCGCGGGAGATCCGGATCGATTGGTCATCATCGGCGTCCTGCCGAATGGGGCGAATATGCCCGCCATGTTCAGCCATACCGGCAATCTGCCGGGCAATCGTTACCTGTCCGGGCTCAAGACGAAGGAAATCAACGGTCAGCGATACAACCAGCTCCGGCTCGATGACACGCCACATCAGATCAGCGCACAGCTGGCGAGCGAGCATGGCTTCTCCCAACTCAATCTCGGCTACCTCACGCAACCGCGCAGCAATGGCCAGGGCGCGGATCGCGGCGAAGGCGCGGAGTTGCGCACGGACGCGGCGGCCGCGCTGCGCGCCGCACAGGGGATCCTGCTGACGACCTATGCGCGGACGCAAGCGGGCGGCGGCCAACTCGATCGTGAGGAACTGATCCGCTTGCTGGGCCAGTGCGGCGAGTTGTTCGAAGCCTTGGGTCGTTACGCGGGGCAACACGGCGGGTGGGCGGCCGATGCGGCGGGGCAAGGCGCCGTCGCATCGGCATTCGAGGCCTGGAAGGCGGGCGATGCGAGCGCCGCCGACGGTTCGCAGGCGCTGCTGGCGTTCGGTGCGCAAGCCGGCTCCGTCAACGTGACACCGAGAACCCACGTGACCTATGCCGGTGAAAACATCGATCAGGTGGCGCAGCAGCATGTTCAATTGATGAGCGGCCAGCGCTTCAATGCGACGGCCGGGCACGGCATGCAACTGTACGCCCGCGGCGCTGGCGTGCAGGCAATCGCAGGCGAAGGTCCGGTGTTGTTGCAGGCGCAGGCGGATACGCTCACGGCGAGCGCCCAGAAAGGCATCAGGATCACGACGAACGACAACGAGGTGCTGGTGACCGCGCCGACGATCCGGCTCGTTGCCGAAGACGGGAGCTATATCAGGATCGGAGACGGCATCACGCTCGGTACGAATACCCGGATTGTGTTGCAGGCGGCGTCGCATGAGTGGGATGGGCCATCGACGCAGCAGGTTTCGAGCGCGTCGTTCAACAGCCAACCGACCGACCAGCAATTCCGGTTGCATTTCCCCGGGCATACCGCCGAGGCCCCCGCGCTCGCGGCCAATCAGCACTATCGGATCACGTTGGACGACGGCCGCGTGTTCGAAGGCAAGAGCGACGCGAGCGGCCTGACGAGCGTGGTGAAGGACGATGTGATGCGCATCGCCAAGGTCGAGATATTGAAACCGTCGCTTTGAGCGGTGGGAGGAGGGATATATGACGGAAAAGAATGACGACTATCGCGTCGCGGCTCAGGGGGCCGGCGTCACGATGTCTAATCGACCGGATGCGCGCAATGTCCCTCTGCCTGGGGATCTGCCGGGCATCGTCATCTTCATACACGGCGTGAACGATCCGGGGGCGGCTTGTTCGGTTGTGGAGCAGGGCTTGTGTCAGGGGGTGAACGATCGTCTGTCGCGGACCGATTTGAAGGCGGGGCGCTATGGTGTTGGGTATCTATCGGCTGCCAGGAAGCCCAAAGCCGATGTCGATATCGCCGATGCCGAAGTCCTGAGTGATCCCGATACCTATCTGTATCGTCGGACGGAAATCGCCAATCTCACGAAGAGCTTTTTCATTCCCTTCTACTGGGGCATGCGCGCCGATAACAGCGACATCGCCAAGATCGACAATCCGGGCGAGGTCAAGAGCAGGACGGCAGACGAGAACGGGAACCTCATGACGCGCGGGCAGTATCAGGATATCCACGGCAATCGGCTCGATGCGCACTTCGCGAAGGCTGGGGGTTTCTTCGCAAATGCGACCAACAACATCCCGCAGATGTATGACGAAGGATTCAAGGCGGATCGAAAGACGCGGTTCGTGACGCGGCATGCACTGGGCGGCAACACCGTTTATGCAGCGGACTCTCCCAGTCGCCGCTATTTCGTTCTGGCCGCCACGCGCCTCGCGAATCTGATCACGACGATCCGGACGATTCAACCCAAGACGGTTGCCGAAGCTCACGGGTTGAACCCCGCCAATGAAACGATCACGATCATGGGGCATAGCCAAGGCACGATCATCGCGCTGCTGGCGCAAGCCATCCTCAAGCAACAGGGGCAGCGTTGCGTGGACTGTCTCATCATGGTCGACTCGCCGTACTCCCTGTATCAGACGGAAGCGTGCAACCAGACCGGGCATGCCAAGCTCAAGACCCTTATCGATATCGTCAATGCCGTGACGCAGGAGCCGCATACGATTCCGGACCTAGCCGAGCTGATGATCAACCACGAGAAGCATGGCGGTCGCACTGGGGCTGGTTGGACGAAGACCCAAGGCAAACGTCTGGATGAAAGTGGAAAACGTTGGGTGACGTTCGACGAACGTGACAATCGCGGGAAGGTTTACTTGTATTTCTGTCCGGAAGACGCCGTGGTGGGGTTGAAGAAGATACGCGGCATCGGTACGTTCGGCGTGCCCGATGCCGTGCCTGCCGACGGCGATGCGCTGAAGACCAATCCGGGGAAGACCATGCCGGCGATGCCGGTGTTGGGGCAGCAGAAGTCCGGGCAACGCTTTTTCCAGCGCATGTGGACACGAATGGAAAGGGATCAGGACGGCAGCGGAAAATTCGAGAAGGTAAAAGTAGGGCTGCCGCCTGCTCGCCTATCGGTTCGCGAGCGATTTGAACGATTGGCGCCCGGCCCCGAGACAGATGGTTCGATATCGGGCACCGCGCTCGAGATGAGTAAGAGCGCATTTCTCCATGCATCTTTCGAACGCGACGACATTCGCTTCATCAACGGAGAGGAACTCAAGCCGCCCTGTGTGCCCGACCTGTACGGGGGAGAGGTCGTGCGCGGCGGCCCGCGGCCGGGGAAGGCCGATGTGGCCGGCTTGACGGGGCTTGATGATGTGACGAAGAACATTGTCCTGGGCAATCAGTACGCGAAGCTCAAATGGAAGATGGTCGAGCGTTTCGTGATGGGTGCGCCCGGAGACTTGGAACGGGTCAAGGCGGAATTCAATGCCAACAAAGCGGTGGACGACCAATCCGAGAATTGGCGGATCAGGCCGGTTCCCTTCATGGCGATGGGAAATCCAGGTTCGAAGATGGCCTATTGCGTCGAGCGGGAAGAGACGCCCAACGAAGCGCGCGCGCGAATGAGGACGGATCGCGGGGCCTACGAGGTGAATAACTACCACTCGGGCATCTTGCGCAGCGCCGGAAATCATCGGTGGGTGACGGCGATGGATGTGGCTATTGGTCAAGCCGTGACGCTTGATGACCCGGTTTGGCGGGAGTTGTTGATCTTGATGGCTGATTGGAGGATGGATGATTCAGCATTATTCAAAATAAAAAATAATTTGAACTACAAAAGATTAAATCAGGGAGCGCAAGATTTTATTCAGGCATGTGCCGATTACTATTCGGTCGGTATCTTTCCAGAAAAATATGTATCGAGCACATTTCCTCCCCTTGTGACTAGTGAGTTGACCTCAACTGCCGCGTTCGCTTCGAGACGAGTACAAGTTGAGTACGAGAAACGAGAGGCACAAGAAGTTCGAATGGTGGATGGGAGCAAGAAGCTCAGGCAAGTGCTCCAAGGATACCGGCAATGATTGCAAAACCTCGCCCTTGGCCTTACATCGCGATCTTCGTTTTGACCACACTTATATGGATTGTCTTGGTCATGGCGAGATCGCACAGATATTGGGAAGAAGCTGGCCAGGAGATGTTCCATATGGGAAGCTATATTCGGAATGGCGTGCTCGTAGTGCTTGCGGTCATCATCTTTGCATATGGACTTCGCGCCGCGTTGATACATCGATTGTCCGCGTCTGCCGGTCATTTGGCTGAATCGAACTCGGGAGACATAACCGAAAGAAAGATGCACGGATTCAACGGTTCGCCTGCGATGCTGTCTCAAACAGGAAGCAAATACGTTTTAGAAGTGCGAGGTGCGAGCATTGTTACCGGGTGGGAGACTAACCACGAAATCTGGAGGGAGATCGAAGCAAAGAAAGATAACCACCAGACCTACATGTCACAAAACCCGGAGGACTATCCGGACAACGACGGACACAGGCTCGACAACCACCGCATTGTCTCCGGCACGGGCTTCAAGTTTGCCGCCCGTCGCGCTGTCGAATATTGGCCTGTGCCCGTCATCATTTGGGGGCCGCCGAAGGATAAAAGAAACGACTATCGTGCTGCCAAGCAGATCGCAGGTTTGCGCCAGAAAGCAAGCCTGGGTGTGACGCTGTTGCTTTGGGGCGCTGACGCGAATACCGACGATGGCGTGGAAATGATCGAGAAATTGTTCGCCTTCTTCGATGCGCATCCCGACGTGCCGGAGGTTTTGGTGTTCAGTTCGGACGGGTCGATGCTACGTTCCCTTCTCAGACCTCCGGGAAGCGGTGGCGCGCCGCAAGCAGGCCATATCATTCCGGAGCGTCCGGATTGCAGCGGTGGAATGTTGTTTGCACGATCGGATCGAGTCGATAAACTCGTTCGCCCTTTCGTCATCGATCAAACTGCACAGATCAACAAGAACAGCACGGGTTACGACATCACCAAGTTATGGAATTTCTTCTGGGCCACGAACGACGATCGGGGGCCGGACAGCTTCAATGCTCATTATCTTGCACAAGAAAAAGCAGCGGGCGTCGATGATCCGTCCGCGCTCGGTTCCATGTCGTTGAACTGGTGGCATGCCCAACTGCCCGAACTCTGGAAGACCATCGACAACAAAGGGCCCGGCGATTTCACACCGACGCCATACCTCCCGGTGCGGTGGACCACCTGGCAACTCAAAAAATTCGACAGCGCACCGCTGCTCGGTTATCTCCATCGCCCGGTCGACGTGAAGTTGACGGACGACCATGGACGCCCCCTCAAGACCTCAGCCCAAGCAACAGCATTGCAAGCCGGCTGGGAACAGGCGCGCGCGGCCCTGCCGGACGGCCAGGAGCCGAAGCGCGTGTTCTACGACACGACGGGCGATCGTCTCTCGATGATTCCATTGAACCGGGCTCTGGCGCAGATCGGCGGCCCGGCGCCGAACCTGAACGATGTCGAGGAGGGCTATGACATCGGCGCGCGCATCGGCAACACCGGCGTGACGTCCCCGCTTATACAAATCGGCCTGGGGCTGATCGCCAGTTACCAGAACGGAGGCGCCAGCGCGACCGTGAACCGTCGCCCGAACGGGACGACGAGCATCATCATGGTCAGCCCGCCGGATGCGGAGATCAAGGCCGCATGGGACCAGAAGACGAGCGGTGCAAACCCATTCAAATAGATCGAGACGAGGTCATCATGCGCGGCATCATTCGAGTCGGCGACTCGACCAATCGTGGCTGCCGGGTCAGGACCGGCAGCGACAGTTCGAACGTAATGGGACGGGCGGTCGCCCGGATGGGCGACCGTTGTGCCTGCCAGGCAGGGCTTGGCGAATGCGAGATTCTCGAAGGCGACGAAATGGTTCGCATCAATGGCCGCGCTGTCGCATTCGACGGTCACAAGACATCATGCGGGGCCGTCCTGATTTCTTCCATACCAACATCCGGTCGGACCTAGCCGAAGCGCAACAACAGGATCAAGGCACAACGCCGCCGAACAGCGTCGAGCGCGAGCGACATGACGAATCGAGAGCGGTTTGCCGTTCGAGACGTTTCAACCCGCAAGCCCAGCGATCAAAGCGAGGTGACGGGGATACGCTTCGACAACTCATTGCGCGCGGCCAGGGGAATACGCGCATCGTCCCAGCTGGCCAGCCACTCGACCTCTTTCGCGCTGAACACCTGACCATAATTGCGCAGCGCGTATTGCAATGCGTCGACGACGTAATGACGGATCATGTCGGGCGTGCGTGGATCGTCGAGTACGGATCGGAAGGCTTCGAGCGTGGCCATGAATAGGCTCCATCCTAGGGATAACCCTGTTATCCCATACCAATAGTTGGGTGCCAACTGGAAAAAAAGCAGTTGAGCGTGCGAGTCGAACGGCCCTTGCGGGCCGCCTGAACCGACGCTCACGCCAGATCGATTCCCACCGTCGCGCCGACCCGTCCCTCCGAGCGATCCTCGGCCTCCCCATCCCACCACGCCGCGCGGCCGCGCGCGAATTGCCGCGCCGCTTCCGCTACACGCGCGCCAAGATGCCGCGCGGTAGCCAGATCCGCTTCGGGCGGTGCAGCCTCGGGGCCCTGGTCCGTATTCGACTGCGCCGCGGCCCCCAGCCAGAAACCCAGGCGATTGAGATCCTCCGCCGAACCCCGGGTCGAATTGTTCGCAGGCGGCAAGCCGAGATTGATCCAGTGCATGCCATGCTGCGCGGCGAACAAGGCGAGCTGCATGAGCGTGGCGAGCTTGTCTCCGGCGTGCGCGCCGGAATTCGTGAAGCCGGCCGCAATCTTGTCCTGCCACAGGAAGCCCTTGGCCATGACGGCGTTGGAGGTGGCCTCCTCGAAGACTTTGAATTCGGCCGACACCCCGCCCATATAAGTCGGCGCGCCGAAGATGATGGCGTCGGCCCGGGCGAGTTCGTCCCAGCGCGCCGGCGCATCCGCGCAGGGCAGCAGCACGCCCCTGGCGCCCGCCACCCGTTCGACGCCGTCCTTGACCGCGCTTGCCTGCCGCGCCGTATGACCATATTGGCTGTGAAAGACAATCGCCACGCGTGTATTCGTCATGCACTTCTCCTGAAGCTTGATGTCCCGATTCCGATTCATCTCGTTTGACCTGGTCCTACAGTTCGACCATCACCACGCCCTTGAGCTTGCCCGCACAGGCTTCCTGCAGCGCCGCCGGCCCCTGCTCGAGCCCGCTGAAGGTCGTGCAGGTCAGTTGAACGGGCTGCTCGTCGCGCCATTCGTCGAGGCGCTGCAGCCATTCGTCGAAGGCTTCGGGTTTGTCGTCGTCGGCGCTATAGCCGCGCAGCGTGATGCCCTTGATCGGCAGCCGGAACGTATCGATCTCGACCGGCGCGATGGAACTGGAGCGTTCGGCGCGCAGCTCTGCCACGAGCGCCCCCAGAATCACGAAGCGCGCCCCCTCTCGCGCCAGCGTGACCGCGGCGCTCAGCTGCTCGCCGCCGACCATGTCGACGAAGACGTCGATGCCGTCCGGCGCGACGTCGCCCAGCTGCGTGACGAAGGGGCGGTTGTCGTCGACGATCACGGTGTCATAGCCGAGCGCTTCTTTCATCCACGCGGCCTTGTCCGGGCTGCGCGTGCTGCCGATGACGCGCCCGGCCCCGAGCCGGCGCGCGATCTGCCCCGCCATCGAGCCGATCGCGCCGGCGCCGCTGGAGACGAAGACGGTGTCGCCGGGCTTGACCTGGATGCCGCGCGTCAACGCCGCGTAGGCGGTCCAGCCGTGGCCGAGGTACGCGGCCGGTTCGATGGGGTCGCGCCGCAACACCGTGCACTGAGCCGCGTCGACAACGGCATAGTCGCGCCAGCCCCGCCGATGAAGCACCGTTTCGCCCACGCGCAGCCCTGATTCCGGTGCAGCGGCGATCACCTCGCCGATTGCCCCGTCGGCCAGCGCATCGCCCGGCTTGAGCGGCGGAAACGGAATGCCGTTGATTTCCTTCGCGTCGCGGCTCGCCATCAGGCGCGTCGACACGGAGACGCGGAACCAGCGGTTGCGCACCAGGACCTGATGAGGCGCCAAGGGCGGCAAGGGTGCCTCGGCGATCGCGAAATGGCTCGACTTGAGCGTGCCCTCGGGGTGGGCGACGAGTTCGACGTAACGTGAAACACGGGGTTGAAAATCCATGGCGAATTCCTGTGACCCGTCGCGGGCAGCGGCGCCGCGCACCGCATTTTTCCCGTGAGGTAGGTCGAAATTCTTGCGTGGATCCCTGGCCGTGGCTACTCGCTTTTCCGTTCCCGCTCCAGTGGGCCGCCGAGCCCCGATACAGCGGCATTTGCGTGCGAGCGCCACTGCCGGAGCGAGGTCGCGGCTCGCTTTCCTGCCGTATGACGCCGGCCTGCGCAACGGATCGTTGCATCCGCAACTTTCTGCGCCGCGCGCGCGAAGCGGCGCACTGCGGCAACGCCGGGGCGACCAATGTGTTGCCGTTCGGCGGCTTCAGGCAATCGGGCTTGGGCCGCGAACCGGGGCGTGCCGTCATCGATCAGTACACGGAGAGCAAGTCGGTGATGATGAATTTCGGGTAGCGCCTGGCGTGGTGTGGGAGACGCGGGAAGCAGGCGTCGCGCCGACCTCACGCGCGCTGGCGCGCCTGCGCCCGCCATTGCGCGGGCGTGAGCCCGACGAGCCGCTTGAACGCGCGCTGGAACGCCGCCTCCGACTGATAGCCGACCGCCTCGCCGATCTCCGCGACCGGCCGCGCATCGTGCGCGAGCATCCGGCTCGCGAGCGCCATGCGGATCTCGGCCAGCACGTCGCTCGCGGAGCGGCCGATCGCGTCGTCGAAGTGCCGCGCAAAGCTCGCACGCGACATGTGACAGAGCGCGGCGAGGTCGGGCAGGGTCCAAGGCCGGTCGGGCGCGTCGAGCATCGCGGCGAGCGCCGGCTGCAGGCGCGGCCGCTGCGCGAGCGCGAGCAGGCCGCCCGGCGGCGCGGGGCCGACGCTCGCATGGCGCAGAGTGAGCGCGAACAGCGCGCCGGACAGCGCGTCGATCAGCGTCGCGCTGCCCGGGCCGCGCTCCAGCGCTTCCTCCCGCATCAGGCCGATCAGGCGCGCGAGGCGGCTGTCCGCGACGCGCGCCTCGCGCTCGGCCGCGCTGGGCGCGTCTTCCGCGTCGCTGTCGCTGTGCACGAGCATCCGCGCGGGGAGGTCGTCGCGCCACAGCGGGCGCGGCATCTCGGGCAGCAGGAAGCGGCCGCACAGCAGGTCGGCCGGCGGGCCGTCGCCGTCGTTGGTGACGATCTCGAGCCCGGCCTCGTCGCGCGAATGCGACGCCTGCGCCGCGCCGCCGCCCGCGTCGCGCAGCACGTGCGGCACACCGGAGGGAAACAGCACGATATCGCCCGCCCGCATCCGCAACGGCGGGGCATGGCCATCGTCGACCTGCGCCTCGCCGCGCAGCAGCACGTGATAGGGAATCTCGCGCGCGCCCGACGCCGGATGGTCGAGCCGCCACGGCGCGCCGAAGTGGCAGCGCGCGTCGAGCCGGCCCGTGACGGGCATCAGCGTGAGTAGTCGACTGAGCAGATCCATGGCGAGTGCATGAGACGATTGAGCATGAATTAGCGAAATTATGGCATTAAAGAACTCGCTTGATGGACCTAGACTGGTTTCCATGCCGTGACGTGCGGCGTTCCGAAACCCGTTTCCCCAGGAGAGACATCATGTCCAGACTGACCACGATCCCGCCCACCGACGCCGCCGGCGCGACCGCCGAGGTATTCGCGACGATCCGCAAGGCGATCGGCAAGGTGCCGAATGCCTACGCGACGATCGGCACCCATCATCCGGACGCGCTGACGGCGATGCTGGCGGTCGACGCGGTGGTGGGCAAGGGGACGCTGTCGAAGGCCGAGATCGAGACGGTGCGGCTGGCGGTGAGCGAGGCGGCCGGGTGTGACTACTGCGTGGCCGCGCACACGCTCGCGGGCAAGTTCGCCGGCCTCGCGCCGGATGCGATGAAGCAGATCCGCCACGGCGAGCCGACGGGCGATGCGAAGCGCGATGCGCTGGTGGCGTTCGTGCGCACGCTCGTCACGACGCGCGGCACGGTGCCGGCCGACGCGCTCGAACGGTTCCGCGCGGCGGGATTCAGCGAACGGCAGGTGATCGAGGTGATTCTGACGGTGACGGGGATCACGTTCACGAATCTCGTGAATCGCGTCAACGACACGGATCTGGATTTTCCGGCGGTGGCGTGAGGGCGGGGCCCGATCCGATGGGCTGGGGCCGGATCGGCGGGGCGGTGGAGGGCCGGTTGGCGGCGTTGGCCCGGTGTCAGGCAGGTATCGGCGCTTTGACTCGTGTCGCGGGCCGTCGCGGGAGGGGCGCTTTGCGGCGTACCCGGGCGAGCGGTTGGCTTTGGGAGATCGCGGCGCGGGTGGGAGGCCGCCGGGCGGGCCGTGCGGTTGGCGCAGGCCCGGGTTTCCGGCGGGTGCGGACGCGGTCGTCGGGGCGAAGACCGGGGCGGCCCGCATTCCGCCGCCGCGTCTCGCCTGGGCGCTCCGGGCGGCCCCGGGGCATACGAAGCCCCGACCGCCGGGGCGCCGCCGCGCTTACTTCGCCTGCGCCGCGAGCCCGCTTTCCAGCATCTCGGTCAACAGGCCCGTCATCCCTTCCGGATGCGCGGCCGCCTGCGCGTTCAGGCGCGCGACCAGCTCGACATTGAGTTTGCACGCGAACGGCACGAGGCCCTGCGCCTGGTCGAGCTTGCGGCGCTCGCGACGGTCGATCGGGGCGGCTTCGGCATTCTTGCCGAAGCGGGCGGCCGAGCCCTGCTTCATGGCTTGGGTCAGCTTGAGCGCTTTGTTCTTCTCGAGATCGGTTTTCTTCATGGCCATGGCGGCTACCTCAGTTCGTTCAAAATGGGTGCGATTGTACGCATCACGCCGCGCGCCGAACACCCGCCTTGTGCGGCCGGGATCCGGTGCGCCGGGCTACAATTCGGCAGCTTCCGATTTCCATCACCGATCCGTACATGGCCACACCACCTCGGGCTTTCCTGCTGGGCCCCCTGCTGAAAGGCGTTTCCCGCTCGTTCTACCTGACGCTGCGCGTGCTGCCGGAAGGCATGCGCGACCCGATCGGGCTCGCCTACCTGCTCGCGCGCGCCGCCGACACGATCGCGGACACCTCGCTGATCGCGCCCGCTCAGCGGCTCGAACTGCTGTTGTCGCTGCGCGCGCAGGTGAACGGCACGCCCGATCCGGACGCGCTGCGCCGGATCGCGGGCGAGGTCGCCGGGCAGCAGATGGTGTCCGACGAGAAGATCCTGCTCGAATCGCTCGAACCGGCGCTCGCGATCCTCGCGCAGTTCGACGACGGCGACCGCGCGGCGGTGCGCGGCATCGTGACCACGTTGACGGAAGGCATGGAATTCGACCTGCGCACCTTCCCCGATGAAACCTCGGGACAGATCGTCGCGCTGCGCCGGCCGGACGAACTGGATCGCTATACCTATCTGGTCGCGGGCTGCGTCGGCGAATTCTGGACCGCGATGACCTATGCGCATCAGCCGGGCGTGCTCACCGCGGATGCCGCGGCCATGACGGCGCGCGGCATCCGTTTCGGCAAGGCCTTGCAGATGACGAACGTGCTGCGCGACTGCGGCAAGGATCTGCGCATCGGCCGCTGCTATCTGCCGGTCGAACTGCTGGGCCGGCACGGCCTCGCGCTCGAGGATCTGTCGGGGCCGGACGCGTCGCGGCGCGCGCGGCCGCTGCTCGTCGACCTGGTGCGGCTGACGCTCGATCACTTCCGCGCGGGCATCGACTACACGTTCGCGATTCCCGCGCAGGCGATGCGGCTGCGCCTCGCCTGCCTGTGGCCGATCCTGATCGGCCTCAATACCTTGCTGCTGCTGGTGGAGAACGACGCGTGGCTCGATCCGGCGCGGGCGTCGAAGGTGCGCCGCAACGACGTCTACAAGGTGCTCGCGTATTCGGTGCCGCTGTCGCTGTCGAACGGCCTGCTGCGGGTCTGGCTCGATCGGCTCACGCGCGATATCGAAGCGCGGCTCGGCGAATCGGCCGGGGCTGCCGGCGTGCGCGTTTAAGAAGCGTTTAAGTTCGCGTCTGCTATAACCCGAAGCAGGCGGGCCTTTGCCGACGCCGTCCGGCGCCGGCTCCCGCCGCATCACGAGAGGATCTTTCCATGCGTTTGCTGCTCGCCCTGTTGCTGCCCTGGCTGCAGTTCTTCACGATCGGCCGCCCGATCGCCGGCATCATCTGTCTGCTGTTGCAGCTCACGGTGATCGGCTGGCTGCCGGCCGCGATCTGGTCGGTGTACGCGTTGAGCCAGTACAAGACGGATCGGAAGATCGAAGCGGCGTTGCGCGGCAGGCCTTGAGTACCCGCACGGATGCGTCGTTTCGTCTATTTCGGAGGAAATCTATACATATCGTGCCCATCGATCTGCATGAAATGTATAGATTTCTACCGAAATGACGAGTGCGGGCGTGCACGATTCAACGACGGCCGACGAGCCGCACTGCGCTGACGCGCAGGACGCCGCGATGGACAAGCGCTACAACGCGCTCCCGCTTCCCGAACAACTGTCGCTGCGCCGGCAGGCGGTCGAGGACGTGCTCGCGCATCCCGAGTGGACGCTGCAGGAATCCGTGCGCCATCCGAAGCGCACGATGCGGCTGACGAGCGCCGAGATGGCGAAGCTCGCCGGCGGACGATCCAGGATATCGAACAGGGGCGCAGCGACGGCACCGTGCAGACCATGAGCCGCATCTTCGGCATGCTCGGATTGAAGCCGGGTGTCGTGCGGAAGCAGGCGTAGCGGCTGTCGCCGAGCCCGGCCTCATCGGGCCGGATTCACTTCGTCGCCGCGAACAACGTCAGGTTCATGAAGATCTTGAACGCGTAGCCGAGCGACACGGCGCCTGCCACGCCGCCCGCCCACAGGATCACGAACCAGACCCAGCCGGGCAGCCGGCGCGCGGGGCCGCCTGCGCGGCCGTCGGCGTGATGCTCAGTGATGGTAGTAGTGCTGGTCTTCATGTCGTACCTTGCCTCGAAATACCCAGTAACCCATCGTAGTGTAGGCGACGATGATCGGCAGGATCACGGCGGCGCCCACCAGCGTGAAGGTCTGGCTCGAACGCGGCGCGGCCGCTTCCCAGATCGTCATGGTCTGCGGAATCGCGTACGGGAACAGCGTCACGAGCAGCCCGACGTAGCCGAGCAGCACGAGCAGCAGCGCGAGCACGAACGGCGTCATGTCGTGGCGGGCGCGCACCGCGCGGTACATCCACAGCGCGCAGCCGGCCACCAGGAACGGCACCGGCAGCAGGCGCCAGAACAGCCCGGAGTCGAACCAGCGCTGCGCGATCGTCGGGTCCTGCAGCGGCGTCCACAGGCTGATCACCGCCATGAAGCCGAGCAGCACGACCGTCAGCGGCCACACCACGCGGTGCAGGCGGCGCTGCAGGTCGCCTTCCGTCTTCGCCACCAGCCAGCAGCAGCCGAGCAGCGCATAGGTTGCGATGAGGCCCAGGCCCGTCAGCAGGCTGAACGGCGTGAGCCAGTCGAACGCGTGGCCGGCGAACTGGCCGTCCTTGATCGGAATCCCTTGCAGGAACGCGCCGAGCGCGATGCCCTGGAAGAAGGTCGCGCCGGCCGAGCCGCCGATGAACGCGAGATCCCACAGGTGCTTGGTGCGGCGCGCCTTCGCGCGGATCTCGAACGACACGCCGCGGAAGATCAGGCACACCAGCATGAAGATCAGCGGGAGATAGAGCGCCGAGAGCACGGTCGAGTAGACGATCGGGAACACGGCGAACAGGCCCGCGCCGCCCAGCACGAGCCAGGTCTCGTTGCCGTCCCACACGGGCGCGACGGTGTTCATCATCAGATCGCGTTCCTTCTCGTCCGGGAAGAACGGGAACACGATGCCGATGCCGAGATCGAAGCCGTCCAGCACGACGTACATGAAAAGGCCGAATGCGATGATCGCGGCCCAGATGACGGTGACATCCATTTGTTTTACCTCGTAGGCTTGGGCGGTCGCCGCGTCAGGCCGCGTCGATCAGGTGGTTCGTCGCCGACAGCGGGCGGCGGCCGGTGTGGTCGGGGCGCGCGTCGTGCGCGTCGTCGTGCCCGTCGCCCGGCAGCGCGGGGCCGGCCTTCATCAGTTTCAGCATGTAGTGGATGCCCGTGCCGAACACGAGGAAGTACACGATCACGAAGGTCAGCAGCGACAGGCCGACCTGCTGCGTCGACAGCGGCGACACCGCGTGCGCGGTGCGCATCACGCCGTACACCACCCACGGCTGGCGGCCGACCTCGGTCGTCACCCAGCCCGCGAGCAGCGAGATGAAACCGGTCGGCCCCATCACGAGCGCGGCGCGCTGGAACCACTTCGCTTCATAGAGGCGGCCGCGCCGGCGCAGGGCCCAGGCGGCGAGCGCGAGGCCGATCATCGCGAAGCCGAGCGCGACCATGATGCGGAAGCTCCAGAACACGACCGTCGAGTTCGGCCGGTCCTCGGGCGGGAAGGCCTTGAGGCCGCGGATCTCGCCGTCCCAGCTCTGAGTCAGGATCAGGCTGCCCAGGTGCGGGACCGACACCGCGTAGCGCGTGGTTTCCGCCTGCATGTCGGGAATCCCGAACAGGTTGAGCGAGGTGCCGCCGCGTTCGGTTTCCCACAGGCCCTCGATCGCGGCGATCTTGGCGGGCTGGTGCTTGAGCGTGTTGAGGCCGTGCTGGTCGCCGATCATGGCCTGCACGGGCGCGAGCACCAGCAGCAGCCACAGCGACATCGAGAACATCTTCTTCACCGCGCGGTCGCGGCGGCCCTTCAGCAGGTGCCACGCGGCCGTGGCGGCCACCACCAGCGCGGCGACGATGAAGGCGGCGATCGCCATGTGCGCGAGCCGGTACGGGAACGACGGGTTGAAGATGATCTGGAACCAGTCGGTCGGCACCACTTTGCCGTCGACGATCTCGAAGCCCTGCGGCGTCTGCATCCAGCTGTTCGAGGCGAGGATCCAGAAGGTCGAGATCAGCGTGCCGATCGCGACCATCAGCGTCGCGCCGAAGTGCGCGCGCGGGCTCACGCGGTTCCAGCCGAACAGCATGATGCCGAGGAAGCCCGCTTCGAGGAAGAACGCGGTCATGACCTCGTACATCAGCAGCGGGCCCGTGACCGAGCCGGCGAAGCTGGAGAAGCCCGACCAGTTGGTGCCGAACTGGTAGCTCATCACGACGCCGGACACGACGCCCATGCCGAACGCGATCGCGAAAATCTTCGACCAGAACAGGCAGAGGGTTTTGTAATAGGGCTTGCGGGTCTTGAGCCAGCGGTATTCGAGCACCGCGATGAAGCTCGCGAGGCCGATGCTGAGCGCCGGGAAGACGATGTGGAACGAGACGGTGAAGGCGAATTGCAGGCGGGCCAGATCTAGGGCCGAGAATGCGGTTTCCATACGTGTAGACCGAGGCTGACGACACCCGCCGGCGGGGCTGCCGGCGGACCCCGCGCCGCGCGCGACTCGGATGGGCGACAGGGTTGCGGCGAGTATCGCGCAGCGTGTTGCGGCGCGAAATGTGCCAACTCGTCGCAGAGGTCAAGCGCTGATCCCGGTGTGTCGGATCTAAATCATTGATTGGTATCAAATTTGGCGGAATCGTCCGAGGCGCGCGCCGCGCGGCGTCCTGTCGCACCTGCGGCAATCCACCGCGCCGCAGCAGGGGAGCCGGCGGCGCGCCGCCGGGCGTGCGCGTGACAGGGGCGCGCACGCCTCGTGCGCCGCCGCGCTTCAACCGCCGCGAAACACCGGCGGCCGCCGCTCGGCGAACGCGCGCAGCCCCTCGGTGAAATCGTCGCTCGCGCAGGCCGCGCGGCGCAGCTCCGCGATCCGTTCGAGCGCGTCGACGGGCACCGGCCGCGCATCCTCCAGCACCCGCAGTTGCTCCTTCACCGCCTGCACCGCGAGCGGCGCCTTGTCGGCGATCGTGCGCGCGAGGGCGAGCGTCGTCGCGTCGAGCTGCGCGCGCTCGACCACGCGGTTCACGAGGCCGTGGTGCGCGGCCCGTTCCGCGTCGAGCGGCTGCGCGGTGAAGAACATCTCCTTGAGCACGTGGATCGGCAGGTTGTGGAAGAAACGCAGCAGCCCGCTCGTCGTGTAGGGCAGGCCGATGTTGACGGGCGTCATCGCGAAGCGCGCGCTCGGGTCCGCGAGCACGAGGTCGCAGCTCATCGCGAGATCCACCGCGCCGCCCCACACCGAGCCCGAGATGCTCGCGATCACGACGCCCGGATACGCGCGGATCCGCCGCAGCACGCGTTCGAGCGGCTTGCCGTACGCGATCGGATCGCGATCGTGCGCGAGTTCACCGAGGTCGTGGCCCGCGCTCCACACGTCGTCGCCGCTGCCGTTCGCGAGCGTGACGACCGTCACGTCGTCCCGCGCGAGCGCATCGAGGCGCGCGTCGAGCGCGTCCAGCAGCGCCGCGTCGAGCGCGTGGCGGCGCGCCGGATTGCCGAAGCCAATGCGGCCGATGCGCGGCTCGACGCGCTCGACCTCGACGAACCAGCCGGTCGATGCGCCGCTCATGACAGCGCTCCCGCGAGTTCGGGCGCATGCTGGAATACCGCGCGCCCGGCCAGCAGCGAGTCGATCGCGGCGGTGTCGAAGCCGGCCTCGCGCAGCACCTCGACGGTGTGCTCGCCCAGTTCGGGCGGCGCGCGTCGCCTGCGCGCCGCGCCGCCGGTCGAATCATCGGCCGGCGTCGCGAGGGGCGTGACGACCTGGCGCAGCGCGCCGAGCGTCGGGTGATCGAGGGTATCGACCAGCTGGCAGTGGGCGACCTGCGGATCGCCGAACACTTCGTCGAGCGTGTGGATCGGCCCTGCGGGCAGGCCCGCCGCGACGAAGCACGCGGTCCATTCGCGCTTGCCGCGCGTGCGCAGCCGGGTTTCGAGCAGCGCCTTGAGCGCGTCGCGATGCGCGACGCGCGACTCGTTGGTCGCGAAGCGCGGATCGTCGACCAGGCCGCGCAGGTCGAGCACCTCGCACAGTCGCCGCCACATGTCGGTCGTGATCGGCGCGAGGTTCAGCGGGCCGTCGGCGGTCTCGAACACGCCGTACGGCGCGATCACCGCATGCGCGTTGCCGGTGCGGCGCGGGACTTCGCCGAGGCTCAGGTAGCGCTGTCCGTGCACGCTCAGCAGCCCGACGAGACTCTCCAGCAGCGACGTGCCGACCTGCCGGCCCCGTCCGGTGTGGGTGCGCTCGAACAGCGCGGCGACGATCGCGGTCGTGAGCCACATGCCCGAGCTGAGGTCGCCGATCGCGGTGCCGGTGCGGGTCGGTTCGCCGTCGGCGAAGCCGGTCAGGCTCATCAGCCCGGTGTAGCCCTGGGCGATCTGGTCGAAGCCGGGCCAGTCGCGCAGCGGACCGTGCGCGCCGAACGCGGTGATGCTGCCGAGCACGAGGCGCGGATTGTCGGCGCTCAGCGTGTCGTAGCCGAGGCCCATCGCGTCGAGCGTGCCGGGCCGGAAGTTCTCGATCACGACGTCCGCGTCGCGGATCAGGCGGCGCACCGCGGCGAGGCCGTCCGGATGCCGGAAGTCGACGCAGATGCCGCGCTTGTTCCGGTTGCACGACAGGTAGTAGGTGCTGACGCCGCGATCGAACGGCCCCCAGCTGCGGCTCATGTCGCCGCTGGGGCCGGGCTCGACCTTGATGACGTCGGCGCCGAGATCGGCGAGCGACATCGAGCAGAACGGGCCGGACAGCGCCCGGCTCAGATCGACGACCTTGATGCCTTGCAATGCATTCATGCGATGCTCCTGCGGAAAAAGAGGGGCGGGCCGCTGGTCAGGCGGGCAGCGTGTCGTGACGGGTCTCGTGGGCGGCGGGCAGGATCAGCAGGCCGACGAGGAACGCGGCGGCGGTCCAGGCGATCGGGACGCCGAGCGAGCCTTGCCAGTGAATCGCGGCGCCGAGCAGGAAGTTCACGCCGGCGCCGAGGAAGCGGCCGATCGACGCGTTGAAGGCGAACGCGGTCGCGCGGATCCGGGTCGGGTACTGCTCGGGCAGCCACAGGGAGAAGATCGCGAAGTTGCCGCCGAAGAAGCCGAGGAACAGCAGCGACACCATGAACGCGGGCAAGCCGTTCGGCAGGTAGTACACCCAGCCGAACGCGACCGCGATCGACAGCGCCATGCCGACGAAGTAGACGCCGAGCGCGCCGCGCCGGCCGAGCCGTTCGGCGAGCCAGGGCGCGACGAGACAGCCGGCGATGGTCGCGATCGACAGCAGCGCGGCGCCGATCGACGCGAGGCGCTGCGCGCCCACGGGATCGATGCCGGCGCGGGTCGCGAGCGTCACCACCGCGCTGGCCTCGTAGACCGAGCCCGCCCACAGCCCGACGATCGCGACGCCGACGAGGCTGGCGCTCGTGAGCGTGCGGCGCCGGTACGCAGGCGAGAGGATCTCGCGCAGCGGCTGGCGCGCCGGCGCGGCGGCGGCCGGCTCGCGCGCTGCGCGGCGACGCCACTGCCCCGGCTCGTGCACGCGCAGCACGGTGAACACCGCGAGCAGCGCGGGCGCGAGCCCGCACAGGAACATCGCGCGCCAGCCGTAGGCCGCGCCGACCGTGTAGTTCAGGCACGCGGCGATGAAGAAACCGAAGTAGTAGCCGGTTTGCAGATAGCCCGCGCCCATTTTGCGACGATCCTCCGGCCAGCTTTCCGCGACGTAGGTGCCGGCGAGCGCCCATTCGCCGCCGACGCCGATGCCCGCGAGCAGCCGGCACGCGGCGAGCATCCAGACGTCGTGCGTGAACGCCGCGGCGCCCGTGAACACCGAGTAGATCAGGATGCTCGCGGCGAGCGTGCGGACGCGGCCGAAGCGATCCGCGAGCGGGCCCCAGATGAACGACAGGCCCCAGCCGACCAGGAACAGCGCGAACAGGATCGAGCCGTACAGGCCGAGATTGGCGGGCGTGGCCGCGATGCCCGAGGCGGGCAGCAGCTCGGTGAGCGCCGGCACCAGCACGAGCGCATAGATCACCGAGTCCACGCCGTCGAGCACCCAGCCCGCGTAGACCGCCCAGAATCCCTTGATCTGTTCACGCGTGAGGGGCGTGCGCCCCGGTTTCGCATCGTGTGCCGATGCGGCGATCGCCTTGACCATCCTTGTCTCCTTGCCGGCCTGCGCCGGTTTTTTTGTGAGGTCAGTATAAGAACGCCAGGCATCGTGGAAAAATATGTTATTCGTCTAACGCCATCGGAAATTCTTATGGCGTGCGCATCGGGGAGATCGGCATGGATCTGCGGCAGCTGCGGTATTTCGTCAAGGTGGTCGAGCACGGCAACGTCACGCATGCGAGCGAGGCGCTGCACATCGCGCAGCCGGCGGTGAGCCAGCAGGTGCGCAACCTCGAACGCGACCTCGGCATGCAGCTGCTGGAGCGCAGCGCGCACGGCGTCGCGCCCACCGCCGCCGGCCGCACGCTGTATCGGCATGCGCTCGAACTGCTGCGCCAGGCGGACGACACGCGCGAGCTGCTGCGCCGCGACGCCGAACTGCCGCAAGGGCGGGTGTCGATCGGGATGCCGTCGAGCACCGCGCGGGTGCTCGCGATTCCGCTCGCGCGGCTGATGCGCGAGCGTTTCCCGGGGATCATGCTCGAACTGATCGAGGCCCCGAGCGCCGACCTCGACCAGCTGATCGGCCGCGCGCGCGTGGATCTCGCGATCGTGGTCGATGCGGCGCCGACGCGCGGCATCGCGATGCGGCGGCTGATGACGGAGGCGCTGTACCTGATCGCGTGGCCCGGCTTCGCCTTGCCGGACGGGCCGGTGCCGCTCGCCGACCTCGCCCGCATGCCGCTGATCCTGCCGAGCGCGCCGAACACGATCCGCAACCGGGTCGACTGGGCGATGCGCGAGGCGGGGTTGCCCTACGACATCCAGCTCGAAGCCAGCTCGACCGGCCTGCTGTTCGCCGCCGTGATGGCGCAGCACGGCGTCACGATCCTGCCGTGGACCGCGGCGCATCTCGAACTCGACGAGCACAAGCTCAAGCTCGCGCGCGTCGCGCATCCGCTGTTCGTGCGCGAGCTGTCGCTGTGCTGGGCGGACAGCGGGCTGCTCAGCAATGCGGTGCTCAAGGTGCGGGAGGCGCTCGTCGAGCTGTTCGGGCAACTGGGCAAGCGGCCCGAATGGGCGGCGCGCCGGCGCGCGCGCTGAGCCGGAACGATGCTCGGCCGGTGATCCGGCCCCGGTGCGTCGCCGCGCGCGCCGCGTGTTTTTGCGCGTTATCTATCTGACAGTGTTGTATCGGTGCGTTACGGCGTAACACCGCCGCGCGGGCGGAGCCTTGCGCGCGTGCGGGTTCCGTCACCGTTGTAACGACCGGCAAGATCGCCGGACCCGCGTGTAATTGTTCGGCGCGGGCCGCGGGCATAGCGTTCAGGGTGTCGAAACCCGAAGGAATGTCATGAACGCGCAAGCAGGGAGTCTGACGTGAACAGGCTGAAGATCGTGCTGGGCCTCGCGGCGACCGCCGCTATTTGCGCGAGCGGCGTCGCGCAGGCGGCGCGCGTCGGTGTGTATATCGGCCCGGGCTACCCGTATTACTACCCCGTCGTGCCGGCGCCTTATTACTATCCGCCGCCTGTTGTCGCGGTGCCGGTCGAACCGCCGCCGCCGCCCGAATACATCGAGCAGGGCCAGGCTGCACCCATGCCGATGCCCCAGGCCGGGCCGGCCGGCCCGGCCGCCGGCGCGCCGCCGGGCGACGACGGCTCCTGGTACTACTGCGACGCGTCGAAGAAGTACTACCCCTACGTGAAGCAGTGCAAGTCCGGCTGGCGGGCGGTGCCGCCGCGTCCTCAACCTTGAGCGGAAGGCGATGAACATGAATCAGGCAATCCGATATGCGCGCCGAGGCGCGCTGCTCGCATCGCTGGGGCTGCTGGGCGCCTGCGCGGTGATGCCGGACGGGCCGAGCGTGATGGCGCTGCCCGGCACGGGCAAGACCTTCGACCAGTTCCGCGCCGACGACGGCAACTGCCGGCAGTATGCGTATCAGCAGGTCGGCGGCGTATCCGCGAACCAGGCGTCCACCGCGAGCGCGCTCGGCAGCGCGGCGGTCGGCACCGCGCTGGGCGCGGCCGCCGGCGCCGCGTTCAACGGCGGGCGCGGCGCGGCGGTCGGCGCGGGCGCGGGCCTGCTCGCGGGCAGCGTGCTCGGCATGGGCGCGGCGCAGGGCTCCGCGTACAGCGTGCAGCGTCGCTATGACTATGCGTACACGCAATGCATGTATGCGGCAGGCGAACGCGTGCCGGTGTCGGGACGCGTGCGTTCCGGCGGCGGGTATTACGGCGATGGCGGTGGCGGAGGTGGTGGCTACGGCGGCGGCGGTTATGGCGGCGGAGGTGGTGGCTACGGCGGTGGCGGTTATGGCGGCGGTGGCGGTGGCTACGGCGGAGGCGGCGGATATGCGCCGCCTCCGCCGCCACCGCCGGGCATACAACCGCCGCCGCCCGGATACTGACGCGGCGCGCGGGCCGTCGCCGCCACGGTCCGCTTGCGACGCGCACCACGTCCGGAGCGATTTGCGTACACTCTGAGGTTCCGTTCATGGCGCGCGCGCGCGTGCCGATTTTTCGACAGGGACTCCAGATGATCGATTTACGCAGCGATACCGTGACCCGTCCGAGCCAGCCGATGCTGGCCGCGATGACTGCCGCCGAAGTGGGTGACGATGTTTGGGGCGACGATCCGACGGTCCTGCGCCTGCAGGCCGCCGTCGCGGAGCGGGCCGGCAAGGCCGCCGGGCTGTTCCTGCCGAGCGGCACGCAAAGCAACCTGGCCGCGATGATGGCGCACTGCGAACGCGGCGACGAATACATCGTCGGCCAGCTCGCGCACACCTACAAATACGAAGGCGGCGGCGCGGCGGTGCTCGGCAGCATCCAGCCGCAGCCGATCGAGAATGCCGCCGACGGTTCGCTGCCGATCGAGAAGATCGCCGCCGCGATCAAGCCGATCGACAATCACTTCGCCCGCACCCGGCTGTTCACGCTCGAGAACACGATCGGCGGCAAGGTGCTGCCGGCCGCCTACGTCGACGAGGCGGTCGCGTTCGCGCGCGGCCGCGGCCTCGCGACCCATCTCGACGGCGCGCGGGTGTGCAATGCCGCGGTGGCGACGGGGCGCTCGATCGAGGCGCTGTGCGCGCCGTACGATTCGGTGTCGATCTGTTTTTCGAAGGGGTTGGGCGCGCCCGTCGGCTCGGTGCTGGTCGGCAGCGCGGCGTTGATCGAACGCGCGCAGCGCTGGCGCAAGATGCTGGGCGGGGCAATGCGGCAGTCGGGCCTGCTGGCGGCTGCCTGCCTGTACGCGCTCGACCACAACGTCGAGCGGCTCGCGGAGGATCACGCGAACGCCGAACGCCTCGCCCAGGGTCTCGCGGGGGTCGAGCAGGTGACGGGGCTGTCGCAGGCCACCAACATGGTGTTCGCGACGTTCCCGGAAGCCGACTGCGCTCCGCTCGAAGCATGGCTCAAGGCGCGCGGGATTCTCACGCAGATGCTGTACGCATCGCGGTTCGTCACGCATTGCGACGTGTCGCGCGCGGATGTCGATACGTTCGTCGGCGCGGTGAAGGCGTATTTCGCGGAACGGCGCGGCTGATCCGGAGGCCGGCGCGGCGGATGGCCGGCTGATCGCCGCCGCGCTGTGGTTGAAGGATTCGCGGGGCTTGCCGGCGCGCGTGTGTCGAGGGGCTCGGCGGCTGCCCGACTGCATCTCGATTCACGCGGGCGGGCTCACAGCGACGCCCGCTCCAGAAATTTCCTGATCTCCAGCGAGTAGGCGCGGGGGTGCGAGAACCGGAACATGTGACCGGTGCGCGGCATGATGACTTCCTGCGCATTCCTGATCTCCTTGAGGAGCGTCCCCGCGGCCTCCCTGCCGATCAGCTTGTCCTCCTCGGGTGTCAGGACCAGCGTGGGGACGTCGATCGCCTTCAGCAGGGCCGTGTAGTCCGTGTTCTCGATCGAGTGCATGCGGTTGATGTAGGCCTTGTGCGGCGTTTCCCCGATGAAGAAGGCGCGACTCTTTTCGGTGCTCCAGGGGATCTCCCCCTCCTGGTCGAACGACGACGCCAATTGCGCCGCGTGGAACCTCAAGGTGAGCTGTCGATAGAAGGGCCCGGGGAAGAATGGCGCCAGCGCCGCCAGCGTCTTGAGCAAGGGCGAAGTGATCGGGCTCCTGGCGAAGCCGCCGGAGAGCACGAGGCCCTTCAAGCCCTTCGGCCGGCGCGTCGCCGCCGCGATCGAGGCGACCGCGCCATATGAATCGCCCACCAGCACATAGCTGTCGAGATCCGTCACCTGGTCGGTGATGAAGTCGGCCAGGGTTTCCAGGTCGTTCACATCGTCCGGCAAGCGAAGCGTACGCAGGGGGCGATCCTGCAAGCTGGTCAACTGGTCGAGCTTCCACGGCGCGCCCGCGAAGCAAGGGATCATGACCAAGGTGGGGCTGGTTTTCATGGGGTGTTCCTGGCGGATCGAATGAAGGACAAGCGCACTCTAGGCGGTCCGGCCTATCCGATCCAATGGCATTTGCACACCTTGTCGATGCACGGGATTCATGATCCCCGGGCCGCTCCGTCGGCCGCCGCGCGCCCGCCGATGCCTAGCCGGCGATCATCATGTTCGTGATCCACTGGACGGCGGGTTCGTTGGCGCGCCCTTTGGCGCGAATCACGAACACGTCCCAGGTGGGCAAGGCCAAGGGCAGCTCGAACAGGCTCAGTTGCGCGGTGTCCTGCATGCGCAGCGCGACGCGTTCGGCGATCACGGCAATCGATTCCGACGCGCCGACCATGAACGGAACCGCCAGGAAGCTGGGGCAGGTGGCGCTCACCTGGCGAGCGCGGCCGAGCGCTTCCAGGGCGTCGTCGACGGCTCCCCGCGCGTCGCCGCGCGGCGAGACGAGGATGTGGGGCAGCCGGGTGAAGTCATCCAGCGCCATGTGCAGCTTCTTGCCCCGCTTGACCAGCGCCGGATGACCCTTGCGCGCGATGCCGACGAAGCGCTCCTTATGGGCAAGCTCGCAATCGAAGCGCTGTGGGATCTGGGCGAACGAACCGGACCCGAGCACGATGTCGAGATCGCCGGCGTCCAGCATGCGTAGCGCGGATTCGGTATCGGCCGGCCTGAGTTTCAGGACGACGCCCGGCGCAGCGGCCTGGATGTGGGCGAGGGCAGGGGTGAGGATGGTCAGGATGGCGTGGTCGGTGGCCGCTATCGAGAGCGCTGTTTCCAAACGACCGGGATCGAACGGGCCGCGCGGGCTGGCGACGAGCCTGACCGATTCGAGCACCGCTGATACGCGCGGCATCAACTCGACGGCCAGCGGCGTCGGCTCGATCCCGCGCGGGTTGCGAATGAAGAGCTGGTCGTCGAACGCCGTACGCAGGCGCGACAGCGCGTGGCTGGTGGCGGACTGGGACAGATGCAATCGTTCCGCGGCGCGGCCGACGTGCTTTTCGGCCCAAAGTGCTTCCAGTACGACCAGAAGATTGAGATCGAAACGTGTCAGATCCAGGGGCTTCATGCTGTGGTGGGCGTTGTTTTCATCCTGACTCGGGATCCGAACGCGCGGCCGTAAATGCGCGTTACGCCTGGCGCTGCGTTCGAGCGGGTATGCGCCGCCGTGCGGTAGCGGTTTTCCGGCGTCGTTCGCCGTTTGCGCCGGCGAGACGAAGAATGCGCTTGAAGGTCGCGCATTCCATGTGGCTCGGCGCGGGACATGCGGCCGCCTGCCGCAAGCCGTCGCGCATCGCGCTGAGCCGGCGGATCGTCCGGTCCAGTTCGTCGGCTTTCGCGAGCAGTTGCCGGCGGTCGATATGCGGGCCGTCGTTCGCCGCGAGCATCGGCGCGATCTCGTCGAGCGAGAAGCCCGCGGCGCGGCCGAGCGCGATCAGCGCGAGCCGGTCGAGCACGTCGGCGCCGAACAGCCGACGCAGCCCGCGCCGGCCGATCGACACGATCAAGCCCTTTTCCTCGTAGAACCGCAGCGTCGATGCCGGCACGCCCGCGCGTTGCGCGACTTCGGTGATATCCAGGGTGCTCACGCGCTTGACCTCAAGCCGACTTGAATTGGCACAGTGTAGCTTTCGCGCGTCGAGCGCGTGCAACGAGGGGATCGAGATGGGCGACAGGCAATCAGGGGCTGCCGGGCAGCATGCGCTGTGGAATGGCCATTCGGGGCGGGTGTGGGTCGATGCGCAGGCGGTGACCGATCAGATGTTCCGGCCGTTCGAGGTCTTGCTGGCCGATGCGGTGGGCGAGCAGGAGGCGCGTCGCGTGCTCGACGTCGGTTGCGGTACCGGGGCGACGACGCTTGCCGTGGCGAGGCGGCTCGGTGGGGACGCGCGGTGCGTGGGGGTCGACGTATCCGCACCGATGCTCGCGGCCGCGCGCGAGCGGGCGCGGGAAGCGGGGGCGGATGTCGCGTTCGTGTGCGCCGACGTGCAGCGTCACGATTTCGAGCCTGCGGGTTTCGACACGATCCTGTCGCGCTTCGGCGTGATGTTCTTCGACGATCCGGTGGCGGCGTTCGCGAACCTGCGGCGCGCGGCGACGGCCGATGCGCGGCTGATTTTCGCCGCCTGGCGCGGCCCCGAGGACAATCCGTTCATGACGCTGGCCGAGCGCACGGCCCGGCCGTGGCTGCCGGATATGCCCGCGCGCGTGCCGGGCGCACCGGGACAGTTCGGGTTCGCCGATCGGGAGCGGGTGGTTGCGATTCTGGCGGAGAGCGGCTGGCGGGAGATCGAGATCGTGCCGGTCGATCTCGATTGCACGTTGCCGGAACGGGAACTGCATGATTACCTGATCGGATTCGGTCCGGTCGGACAGGCGTTGCAGCATGCGGATGCGTCGCTGCGGGCGCGGATCGGCGCGGCGGCGCGGTGCGCGTACGAGTCTTACGTGCGGTGCGAGGACGTGCACTTCCGGGCGGCGTGCTGGATGGTGCGGGCGAGGGCTTAGGGGGCGCGGAAGGGGGCCCGATGACCATCTGGGGGGAGACGTCACGCTGCGCGTTGCTGTGCTCGCGGCCGGGTCGAGTCATTTTCACCTGGCTTTGACTCCCCGTCGGTACGGTCCGCGGTCCTATACCGGGCGACGACGCCTGATGAGGCGCGTCTTATCCGGCATGTGACCCGGCGTTTGACAGCAAGCGCGATGGAGAAGCCGCTAACCTTGTACCGAATAGCCGCCGTCCACCGGGATGACCGCACCGGTGATGAAGTCGCTTTCGCTGGAGCACAGCGCCACCGCGATGCCGGCGAGGTCCTGCGGCTTGCCCCAGCGACGTTGCGGCGTGCGGCTCAGCACGTTTTCTTCCAGGTTGGGAAAAAGCCGCTTGGCTTCGGCAATCAGTTCGGTTTCAATCCAGCCCGGCAGCAAGGTGTTCACCTGGATGTTGTCGGGCGCCCATTCGACGGCCCATGCCTTGCCGAGTTGCACGATTCCGCCCTTGCTGGCCGCGTAGGCCGAACCATAGGCCGTGCCAAACAACGAGAGCATCGAACCGATGTTGACGATCTTGCCGCCGCCCGCGCGGACGAACGCGCCGTGGATGGCCTGGGCGCAGTAGTGCGCACCGCTCAGGTTCGTATCGATGATGCGATGCCAGTCCTCGACCGTCAGCTCGTGCGCCTGTTTGCGGATGTTCATGCCGGCATTGTTCACGAGGATATTGAGGCTCCCGAAATGGCGCTCGGCTTGCGCCATTGCCTCGATGCAGTCGTCGTACTTTGTGATGTCCGCCTGGATGAACTGACCGCTTGCGCTGCCGCCCGGCAATGAAGCCAGGGCGGCGCGACCTTTCTCGGGATCGCGCCCAACGAGTGCGACACGCGCGCCGGCCGCGACCATGCCCTGCGCGATGCCGAGTCCGATACCACTCGCCCCGCCCGTGACGACGGCCGCCTTTCCTGAAAGATCGAACATGCCTGTCTCCGTACGAACGTGTCGATATGAACAGGACGCCAGCATAGCCGGGCCCTACGCGGTAGGGCGCGGAGCGCGGTCGCGATATTTTCGAAGTCGGCGCGTGCGTTTTTCGAATGCTGGAAACAAGCCTGGAAGGGGATGGGCAAGCGAGACGAACGTCGCTCGTTGATCGTGGAGCGGATTGCGGACAACGCGGCGCGGCCGTCTGTTCGTGCCGATAGCCGCCGTTCGTCGTCGCGGGCACTCGGCCGTAGGGCGAACTTCGCGCAGGCACGTTCAAGCGCGGTCAAATTCAGGATGTCAAAGCGGTTTTCATGCCGCGCGTGAGCGCCCGGTCACCATGTACTTGCAAGCGTCACTCCCATGATGCAGCAGCACCTGCCCCTTAGCTGATAAGGCTTGAATCCAGAAGCTACGCTATGACCTACGCTGACGGATTTCGGGAACGCCGCTACCGACCCGTTACAGACAGTCGCAAAACATGGAAGCATGCCTTCCCGTCACTGCTACTTGCGCGGTTTTGCTTTGGGCTCGTACTTTTCCCAGTACCGAAACCCCTCTTCGTGCACTTCAAATTCAAGATCCCTGATGTCTTCCCCAAGATCCGAGACGTGTTGCTCAAAATCCAAGAAGTTTTGCAGGAGGCGCTTCTGCGCGTCCGCCACAGCCTTGTTGTAGATGTCGGGGCCGATTTCCTCCAAGAAAAAACCAAGGAGCGCGCCAGCGGCAATATTGCCGATCGGCTCCTCCATGTTCTTCTCGAAATATCTCTGAATGGAGGCAATCGCCTTGGCCCGAACTTCTTTCGTCAATTCAATTGTCATGGATCTGCTCCAGCCAGCGCCTTCCTCACTGGCGATCATACGTGGGCGCCGCCGGAGGATCGTCAACTAATCTTTCAACGCGACTGTGACCGCATCGGATTTACCGAACGTCGCCCCGTCACTCAAGTCCACAAATTGTCGGCGATAGAGGTTGCGGCGTCGATCGACTGCTTCTGCGTGACCGCCGGAAACTGGCCGGACGGCGAACTTCGCGTTCCAGCATCAGGGCGCTGGCAAACGCCGGCTGCCAAAGCTGCTGTTCCCGGTCACACGAGCACGCAACCCACCGCAGCACCTGCTACAGCCACTCCCATGATGCATCGGTACTTCGTCTTGTCTGACGGGGTATCGGTCAGAGCGCCACGCCAAAAACTACGCTGGGCACTTTCGTGAGTGCTCATTTCCGCTCTTTCTCCGGCATACCGTTCTATGGGCGGAATGACCGCTCAAAGCAGTTGAACTGTCGGCTCGCCGGTGTACATCAAAGATTACGGAGAAACTCGATCAACGCCGCGTTGACGAAATCCGGTGCCTCCTGTTGCAGCCAATGTCCTGCTCGTGGAACGATTCATGAGGCCGACAGCTTGGGCACGAGCCGGGGCATACCGCCGATCATGTCCATTGCTGGCCGCCAGCCGCCGCTCGTGCCCGAAAGGCACGCTTCGCGCGGACGCGTCCTGGCCACCGGTCAACTAGTCCGATCCCTTTTGATCGATGAAAAATTGCACCACGGCATTGTCTCCATCCCCTCCGGCGTATCGCGTTTTAAAATCGGACGAGCTACATGAAATTCCATATGAATTTCCTCCGTAGTACGGATCATCCCATGAAATTGGAATGTTCTGAATTCCATTGTATTGGAATTGATATTGGAGGCTGCCTTGTGTGCCGGTGTAAATGCCGTCCGAGTCGCTCTCCCATTCCCCGTATTGAAGCGACGGGATGATTGAAGGTGGATATTTCTTCCATTCTCCGTGCTGGAGCTGGACCGAAGATGTGTCGAGGATTAAATCATGCGAGGTGAGATTGAAGAAGGTAACCGCGACGCTGCGAGCAGACATTTAATCACCTCAAAAGATTAAGATGGAATAATCCGTCCAACATCACGCAAGCTGATTCCAGGCAATGCCAGAATAAGATACAAAATGGCATCGTAAAAGTGAAATTTACTTCGAATCACAATCGCTCAACAATCAACCCGACCATTCAGAAATTCACCGAATCGACCACGGCACTTATGGCGAGGCGCCGTCGCACGCCGCAGTCCTCCCACCCGACAACCCGCCTTCCGCCGTCGCTTCACGTTCCCACCGGCCTCAGCAATCCCCGTCCCGCCTCGACCACCCGCGCCGACAGCGACTGCATGCTCGGCGACTGCACCTTCCACGCGTGCCAGTACAACGCGCTGTCGGTCGGATACGCGGGCGCAAGATCGACGAGCCCTTGCTCGGCGAGCGGCATCTTGCCGAGCAGAAGCTCCGGAACCATCGCATAGCCGAGCCCGTGCTGCACGGCCGCGAAATGCGTATGCGTGCCGGGCACGTAGTGACACGGATAAGCCCCCTTGGGCAGCCCGAAATTCTCCAGCAGAAACGACGATTGCAGCGTATCGCGCCGCGAGTACGCGACGACCGGAGCCTGCCGCGCGCTCGCGCGCGTCAGGCCACGCGGAAACCACTGCGCCGCGAAAGCCTGCGCGGCGATCAACCGATAGCGCATCGTCCCGAGCGGCGTCGCGGCGCAACCGCGCATCGGCTTCTGCACCGTGGTCACGCAGCCGATCGCCATGCCGTTCTCGAGCAATCCGAAGGTGTGGTCCTGATCCTCCATGATCAGCTCGAACAGCAGCCGCTCGCCCGACAGGATCGACGACAGCGCCGGTAAAAACCACGTGCCGAGACTGTCCGAATTGAGCGCGACCACCACCGACACTGGAGACTGCCGCGCCGCGTCCAACTCGGCCTGCAAATCGGCCTGCAACATCGACACGCGCCGCAGATGCTGGAGCACACGCTGCCCGGTCGCGGTCGCGCGGCACGGCCGGGTGCGCAGCACGAGCGGCGTGCCGAGATCCGCTTCCAGCGCGCGCACGCGCTGCGTGATCGCCGACGCTGTCACGTGAAGCCGCGCGGCGGCCTGCTCGAAGCTGCCCGTCTCGACGACCGCGACGAAGGCCGCCGCTTGCCTGGGATCGATATCCATGCGCTTCCTAAATAAAAATAAGCATCTGCAAATTCAGCTAAAGATTGTACCGGTTCAAGACGCGAACCCCGACAATACGCAGCGCTTCGCGGATCCGGCGCACGCAGCGCACCCGACGCGCAGGCCGGATCCTTGGCAACACTGAAGGAAATCAGCCATGACGTCACCCGCCTCGCCCCCGCCCACGCCTGATCTTCCCCGCCCACGTCGCCGTCCCTGGCGGACCCTCGCGGGCGCGCTGCTGGGGCTCACGATCGCGGGCGCCGGGATCGGCGCGTGGACCGTCGATCGCATCTGGCGCCAATTGCCGGCCGTCGATCATCTCGCGAGCTACCGTCCCGCGATGCCGCTGCGCATCTATTCGCGCGACGGCGTGCTGCTGGCCGAGTACGGCATCGAGCGGCGCGAATTCACGCCGCTCGCGCAGATCCCGCAGCGCGTGCGCCACGCGCTGCTCGCGGCCGAGGACGCGCGTTTCTACGAACACGGGCCGGTGGACTTCAACGGCCTGCTGCGCGCGACGCTGACCAACCTCGTCGCCGGTCATTCGGCGCAGGGCGCCAGCACGATCTCGATGCAGGTCGCGCGCAACTTCTACCTGACGCGCGACAAGCTGATCAGCCGCAAGCTCGCGGAGATCCTGATGGCCTACAAGCTCGAACAGGCCTACGGCAAGGACAAGCTGCTCGAGCTGTACATGAACCAGATCTACCTCGGCGAGCGCGCGTATGGCTTCGCCGCCGCGGCATCGATCTACTTCGGCAAGCCGCTCGACGCGCTCACCGATGCTGAGGCCGCCGTGCTGGCCGGGCTGCCGAAGGCGCCGTCCGCGTTCAACCCGACCGTCAACCCTACGCGCGCGATCGAGCGTCGCCAGTACGTGCTGCGCCGCATGCGCGAGCAGGACTATCTCGACGAGACCGCCTATCGGCAGGCGCTCGACGCTCCGCTCGGGCTCGCGAACACGCCGCCGCCGGGGATCGTCGCGGCGCCGTACGTCGCCGAACGGGCGCGCCGCATGATGGTCGAGCGCTATCACGACGAGGCCTACACGCTGGGCCTCGACGTCGTGACGACCGTGACGATGCGCGATCAGCTCGCGGCGGAAGCCGCGCTGCGCCACGCGGTGCTCGATGCGCGGCTGCGGCGCGCCCGACCGAATACCGCGGCGCGCGACGGCGATGCGCTGGAAGGCGCGCTGGTGTCGCTCGACGCGGACACGGGCGATATCCTCGCGCTCGCGGGCGGCGCGGATTTCCAGCGCAATCCGTTCGATCACGCGTTGCAGGCCTACCGGCAGCCGGGGTCGAGCTTCAAGCCGTTCGTGTATTCGGCCGCGCTCGAGAAAGGCCTGTTTCCGGGCACCCTCATCGACGACACGCAGCGCACGCTGTCGAAGGAGGAGACCGGCGCGAACCGCTGGCGGCCGCGCAACTACGCGAACAACTACGAAGGCTTCATCCCGATGCGGCGCGGGCTCGTGCGCTCGAAGAACCTGGTGGCCGTGAGCCTGATGCAGGCGGCCGATCCGGCGTTCGTGCAGCATCACGCCGTCGGCTTCGGCTTCGAGGGGCCGCGCAACCCGGCCTCGCTGCCGCTGGCGCTCGGCGCGGGCGCGGTCACGCCGCTGCAACTCGCGAGCGCGTACGGCGCATTCGCGAACGGCGGCCTGCGCATGGATACGCGCCTGGTCGAGACGGTCCGGCTGCGCAACGGCGACACGCTGTTCAGCGCGCCGCCGCCGGTCGCGACGCGGGTGATCTCCGAACGCAATGCGTTCGTGATGGACAGCATGCTGCGCGACGTCGCGCGTTTCGGCACCGCGCGCGGCACCTTGCCGCTGCGCCGTCCCGACATCGCCGGCAAGACCGGCACGTCGAACGGCTCGAAGGACGTGTGGTTCGCGGGCTACTCGTCGGGCGTCGTCACGGTCGCCTGGCTCGGCTATGACGCGCCGCGCAGCCTCGGTCGCGTCACGGGCGCGACGCTCGCGCTGCCGCTGTGGCTCGCCTACATGAAGGTGGCGGTCGACGGCCGCGCGAGCGTCGAGCGCACGATGCCGGGCGATCTCGCGCTGGTCGACGGCGACTACGTGTATGCGGAGTACACGACCGGCAAGTGCGCGGATGCGCCGCCGCCCTACATCCGCAATGCATTCGCATGCGGCGCGGCGCGCGCCGGCGCGAGCGCCGACGCCGGGCTGTCGCCCGCATCGGCTGCGCAGCCGGCGGAACGGGCGCTGCCGCCCGTCGACGCGGCCGAGCGCGCACGGGTGCTGGAACTGTTCCGCACCGACGATTGAACCGGATTTCCGCAAGAGGTTGAACGAAAATGCATACGCTGTACCTGATCGCGATCGTCGCGGAGGCCATGTCGGGCGCGCTGATGGGCATGCGCCGCGGCATGGATCGTTTTGGTCTCGCGCTGGTGGGCGCGGTCACCGCGCTGGGCGGAGGCACGGTGCGCGACGTGCTGCTCGGCCACTATCCGCTGACCTGGGTCGCTCACCCGACCTACCTGTTGATCACGCTGGGCGCGGCGACCTTCGCGTCGTGGACGGCCACCCACCTGACGCGCCTCAGGACATTGTTCATCACGGTGGACGCGCTCGGGCTCGCCGCGTTCTCGATCATCGGCTGCGACGTCGCGGCGACGGTGAACGCCAATCCGATCGTGATCGTGCTGGCGGGCGCGATCACGGGCGTCTGCGGCGGGATGCTGCGCGACCTGTTGTGCAACGAGATGCCGCTGATCCTGCGCGAGGAGTTGTACGCGAGCGTCGCGTTCTTCACCGGCGCGCTGTACGTCGTATTCCAGTACGTCGGGCTCGACGAGAACATTGCGACCGTGGTGGCGTTGGTCGCCGGGTTCGCCGCGCGCATGTGCGCGGTGCGCTTCGGTTGGAAGATGCGCACCTTCGGCCCGGTGGACGCCGAATAGCCGCTCGGCGGCGCGGCATCGTCACGCGCGTGCGTCGTCGGCCGGCTTGCGTTGCACGACGTGCCACAGCACGCCCGACGGGTCGAACAGGAAGGCGACCGTCATGCCCCATGGCTGGCGCTTCGGCGGAACGGGCGCCGGCGTGCCGTGGCGCGTGACGGGATCGAGCGCCTCGATGTGCTTCCACCACGCGTCGAGATCGTCGACCACCAGCTGCAACACGCAATTGTCGGCCCAGGCTTCCACGTAGAAGTTCTGCAACAGGATCGCCTGCGCGCCGAGCGCGAGCACGGCGAGATCCCGCGAGTCGTGCTCGAGCGTGAAGCCGAGATCGAGATAGAACTGCCGGCTGCGCGGGAAATCCAGCGCGGGAACGAACGGCCGCAGCGCGGCGACGGGTGACGGCGGGGTGGACATGGCGACTCCTGGATGAAGGAAACGATTCGAGGTGCCCGCGATATTCAGGCCGGCACCATGACGGGCGGCGCATCGCCGCCCGCGTCGAGCATCCTGACCGCGAAGCCGTAGCAGCGCTCGAACAGGCCGGGCGTCATGATGTCGTGCGGCGCGCCGGCCGCGAAGATCGCGCCGTCCGCGAGCAGCGCGATGTGGTCGGCATGACGCGCGGCCAGATTCGGATCGTGGACGATCGTCAGCACGCCGATGCCCCATTCGCGCGCGAAGCGGCGCACGGTGTCGAGCAGCAGGTGCTGATGCGCGAGGTCGAGCGCGGCGGTCGGTTCGTCGAGCAGCAGGTAGCGCGGCACGCGCGCGGTCAGCGGCGTGGCGGCCGGCCACAGCTGCGCGAGCACGCGCGCGAACTGCACGCGCGCGAGTTCGCCGCCCGACAGCGTGGTGACGTCGCGGCCCGCGAGCGGCGTCGCTTCCGCGAGCGCGAGCGCCTGCGCGGCGATCGCGTGATCGTCGCGCGTCAGCGCGCCGCCGTGCGCGGTATGCGGATAGCGGCCGAGCAACACGATCTCGTCGGCGCTGAACGGGAACGCGGGCTGCGAGGCTTGCGGCAGCACCGCGCGCAGCTGGGCGAGCCGTCGCGTGTCGATTCGTTCGAGCGGGATGCCGTTCAGCGAGATCTCGCCGTCGACGCGCACGTCGCGGTGGCTGCGCAGTTCGCCGGCCAGGACTTTCAGCAAGGTGCTCTTGCCCGCGCCGTTGCGGCCGAGCAGCGCGGTGACGCGGCCCGGTTCGAGACGGAGCGACAGGTCGCGGAGGATGGTGGCGTTGCCGCGCGCGACGTGAAGGTGTTCGGCGATCAGCATGATGATGGACAGGAAGACACGGTGCGCATCGCGTGGTCAGCCGCCCAGCGCGCCGCGCCCGCGCCACAGCAGCGCGAGGAAGAACGGCGCGCCGAGCAGCGCGGTGAGGATGCCGAGCGGGATCTCGGCGGGGGCGGCGAGGGTGCGCGCGGCGAGGTCGGCGACGATCGTGAGCAGCGCGCCGAGCAGCGCCGCGCCGGGCATCACGATGCGCTGGTCGGGGCCGCACGCGAGCCGCACGCAATGCGGCGCGACGAGCCCGATGAAGCCGATCACGCCCGTGCACGACACCAGCGCGCCGACGCACAGCGCCGTGGCGACCAGCACGCGGCGTTTGACGCGCTGCACGGGCACGCCGAGATGAAGCGCCTCGGTTTCGCCGAGCTGCAGCGCGTTGAGCGCATGCCGCTCGCGCGCGAGCAGCGCGCAGCCGGCCAGCGCGAACGGCGCGACCGCCGCGATCATCGGCCACTGCGCGCCGCCGACGCTGCCGAGGCTCCAGAACGTGAGCGAGCGCAGCTGCGCATCGTTGGCGACATAGGTGAGCAGGCCGATCGCGGCGCCGACGAGCGCGTTGATCGCGATGCCGGCGAGCAGCAGCAGTGGCAGCGCGAGCCGGCCGCGCGACGCGGCGAGCCGGTACACGAGCGCCGCGACCGCGAGCGCGCCTGCAAAGGCCGCGAGCGGTAGATAGCCGAAGCCGATCGGGCCGGCGATGAGCGCGGGGCCGAGCACGATCAAGGCGCTCGCGCCGAGGGCCGCGCCGCTGCTCACGCCGATCAGGCCGGGGTCCGCGAGCGGATTGCGGAACAGCGCCTGCATCGCCGCGCCGGCCGTGCCGAAGCCCGCGCCGACGAGGAGCGCGAGCGCCACGCGCGGCGCGCGGATGTCGAGCAGCACCGCGCGCGCCTGCGCGACGGCGGGATCGTGCGCGAGCGTGTCGCCGGAGGCGGCGAGCGCGGCCAGCACCTGGGCGGGCGTGAGGCGATACGCGCCGATGCAGAACGCGGCCAGGATCGCGCAGCCGAGCGCGCCTGCGAGCGCAAGCAGTGCGACGAACGCGACGCGACGGCGGCGCGTGGCGATGCTGCTCGATGCGTCGGGCGGCAAACCGCCGGGCGGCAAACCGCCGGGCAATGAAGCGCCGGACGACAAACCACCGGGTGGCGAACCACCGGGCGGCGAACCACCGGGTGGCGAACCACCGGGCGGCGAACCACCGGGCGGCGAACCACCGGGCGGCGAACCGCCGGGCGGCAGTCTGACGGGCGCACGGTTGAGCGAAGAGGGCGGGGCGATGGAATTCATCGTGGCAGGTTCGGAGCTATCGGTCACGCGAGCGCGTCGCGCAGCCGCTGGTGCAGCGTGGCGACGGCCTGCGGCAGGCGCGGCCCGAAGCCGAGCAGGAACAGCGCGTCGAGCGACACGAGCCGCTGCGCGCGGCCGGCCGGCGTCGTGCCGAAGCCCGGTGCGGCGAGCAGCGCGGCCCGGCCGCCCGCCGCGGCGAGACCTTCGTCGGAGATCAGCACGACGTCGGGTGCGGCGGCGACCAGCGCCTCGGCGGTCAGCGGCTTGTAGTGCGCGAAGCCCTGCATCGCGTTGCGCGCGCCCGCGTAGCGGATCATCGCGTCGGCGGCGGTCTGCTGGCCGGCGGCGAGCGCCTGGTTGCCGGTGTGATTGAGCACGAACAGCACGCGCGGCGGCGCGCCGGCCGCGCTCAGCGGCTTGGCCGCGATCGCATCGCGCGCGGCCTGCCAATCGGCGTCGAAACGCGCGAGCAGCGCCTGGCCGCGCGGCTGGACGTCGAGCGCTTGCGCGATGCCGGTGATCTTGTCGCGCACGGACTGCACGTCGTGTCCTTCGCCGAAGGTCGCGATCGCGACGCCCGCGCCTTTCACCTGCGCGAGCGCGGCGGGCGGTCCGGCCTCGGCGGACGCGAGCACGAGATCCGGGCGCAGCGACAGCAGCCCCTCCGCCGACAGCGCGCGCTGGTAGCCGACCTTCGGCAGCTTGCGCGCGGCGTCGGGGTAGGTGCAGGTGGTGTCCGCACCGACCAGCGCGTAGCGCGGCGTCTGTGCGCCGTCGAGCGCATAGACGGTTTCCGCGAGCGCGCCGCCGAGCACGATCACCCGCTTCGGCTGCGCGCCCGCCTGCGCCCGCGCGGCGGCGGCCGGCAGCGTCAGCGCGAGCGCGCAGGCGCCGCCGCGCGCGAGCCACGCGCGGCGGCGCGCATCGAAGCGCGCGGCGCTCATCGTGCGGCCTCCGAGGCCGGCAGCGTCTCGACGAGCGCGCGCCAGCCGTCGAGTTCCGGGCGGCCCGGCTTGCGCTCGCCGAACAGCATCGCGATGTTCTCGCCGGCCGCGTCGAACAGTTCGAGCGAGGTGACGATGCCGTCGCTCGTCGGCTTGCGCACCACCCACGCGGACGCGATCAGATCGGCGCGCAGGTGCAGGTTGAAGCCCGGATCGAGCACGTTGAGCCACGGGCCCATCTCGCGGACGTTGACGACCGGGCCGCTGTGGATCTGGATCATGCCGTGGTTGCCGACGAACACCATGATCGGCAGCGCGCGCGCGGCCGCGCCGTCGAGCACGCGGCGCAGCGCATCGGTCGCGACGGGCAGTGCGTAGCGCGGCTCGGCGAGCCGCAGCGCCTGGGTGCGGGTGACGCCGAACTTGCGCGTGAGTCCGAAGAACTGATGCGTGTCGGTCATCGCGTCCCAGGCCGCGCGGAAGCCGTCGGCGTCGATCTCGGCGTCCGGCCGCTCGACGGCGGCGGGCGCGGCGGGCTCGACCGCGAGGTGCGGCGTCTGGGCCGCCATCTTCCAGCGCTCGACGAACGCGTCGTAGGCCGCATGGTCGCTGTGCTCGCGCAGATAGACCTTGTGAACCGCCTGGCCCTGCGCATCGAAGAACTGCAGGCTCTTCATCGTGCCGTGCGCGGTCTGCTCGCGCACCGCGAAGCCGGACGCCCAGTTGCGATAGAAGATGCGCAGGTCGATGGTGCCGAGCGCGAGGCCCACCGGGCCGTCGTGGCTCATCTGCGCATAGGCGCCGTCCTTCTCGTGCACGGCCGCCTCGTTGCGGGTCAGCGCCATCACGCTGCCCAGCCGCGGCACTTCCTCGAACAGCTCGACGAAGCGCGGTTCGAGCCGCACCACATGCTCGCCGACGAAGGCCGCGAGCGCCTCGCCTTCGCTGACGCCGAGCACGTGCGCGGCTTCGCGGTTGCGCAGCTTCTGGGTTTCCTTCAGGTGCACGAACGCATCGCGCAGCTCGCGGGGCGCGAGCTTGACGGCGGACGGCGTGGCGGATTGAACGGTATTCATCATGTCGGGCTCCTTCGATTGCCGGATGAAAAGAAAGCGTGGGCGGGCCGCATCAGAAATCCACCTTCATGCTGACCGAGACGCTGCGGCCGGGCGACGTATAGGCGTCGAGCACCTTCGAATCGGACGCGATGCCGCGCACGTCCGACCAGTTCCAGTACTTGCGGTCGAACAGGTTGTGGATGCCGAGATAGGCGCTCACGTGCTTGTTGAAGCGATAGCCGCCGCGCACGTCGACGACGAACGACGACGGCGGCGAATAACAGGTCTTGCCGGCGCCGCATGCATCGGACGCGATGTCCTGCTGCTTCTTCGCGGCCTGGAACAGCAGGTCGGTCTGCACGAACCAGCGCTCGGTCGGCTCGTAGCGCACGCCGAACACCGCCGAGAACGGGTTGATCGTGTTGAGCGGCTCGCCCGCCGCGCCGTTGTCCTGGGTCGAGCCCTTGGTGAACGCGAGCGCGGTCTTGAGCGTGATGCCGTTCGGCATCACCCATTCGGCGCGGCCCTCGAAGCCGTGGATGCGCGCCTTCGCGAAGTTCACGTACTGGAACACCAGCGGATCGTTCGGACGGCCGCTGCCGCTGATGGTCCGCTGCGAGATGAAGTTCCGGTAGTTGCCGGTGAACGCGGCCGCGCTGTAGCGCAGCGGCCCGTAGCCGGTGCCGAGCGTGCCGCGGAAGCCCGCCTCGAAGGTGTCGCTGGTCTCGGGCTTCAGGTTCGGATTGCCGATCGAGGTATAGCCGTAGACCGGGTTCGAGAAGCTGTTGTTGACCTGGTCCGGGGTCGGCGTGCGGAAGCCGTGCGCGTACTGCGCATACGGGATCAGCATGGGCGATACCTCGTACAGCACCGCGACGCGCGGCGACAGCTCATGGTCGCTCGATTTCACCGCCTGCCCGGTGAACAGCGGATCGCCCGTGACCGGGCTCAGGCGGTACGCGTCGTAGCGCAGGCCCGGCGTGACCGACAGCTTGCCGAAGCTGATCCGGTCCTGCAGGAACGCGCCGAGCAGCGTGTAGTCGGTGTCCGGGAAGGCCTTGTTCGGGAACGATTCGCCGACGCCCGGCACGGTGCCGTTGCGCAGGCTCTTGATGCGGGCGATGCTGCCGTCCACGCCGTACAGCAGCTTGTGCGCGAACGGGCCCGTCGAGAAGCCGCTTTCCGCGAACGCCGAGCCGCCGAAGGTGTGCTCCGAATAGTCGTTGTCGCGCGAGCGCGATTGCAGGCGGCCGCCGCGCGTCTCGAACGAATACTGTTCCTGCTTCGCGTCCTGGTAGTAGAACTGCACGTGCGCGGTCTGGAACCAGCGCGCATCCGCGTTGTGGAAATCGTAGTCGACGCTGAAGCGATTGCGCTCCAGGCGATCGTTCGCGGTCAGGCCGAGCGTGGTCGGCGGGTTGATCGCGGACAGCACGTTGGTGTCGACCCGGCGCCGCACGGCTTCGGCCGTGAACTTGATCGTGTCGTGGCGGGTGGGCGTGACGACCAGCTTGCCGAGCACCGATTCCGTATAGGTGTCCTGCGGGTTGGCGGTGGTGCGCGCGGTGGACGCCGAGTTGTTGTCGCCGCGCGTGTCGACCTCGTGGCCGCGCCGGCCGTCGGCGATGATCATGCCTTGCACGAGATCGTTGCCGGCCGCCGCCGACACGGTCGCGCCGACGCTGCGGTCGGTCGAGTCGTAGCTGGGCCGGAACGAGAAGTAGGTTTTCTTGTTGTAGACCGACAGCAGGTCCTGTGGATCCTTGGTGATGAAGTTGACCGCGCCCGTGAGGCCGTCGCTGCCGTACAGCGCCGATGCGGGCCCGCGCAGGATCTCGATGCGCTTGAGCGTGTCGAGGTCCGCGTAGTCGCCGCGGCCGGCTTCGAGCGGGCCGAACGCGAACGAATTCGGCAGGCGGATGCCGTCCTGCATCAGCAGCACGCGATTGCCTTCGAGGCCCCGGATGTTGATGCTCGAATCGCCGTCGCGGCCGCCGGCGAGCGCGGCGCTCGCCGGACGGTAGGTGGTGCGCCGCACGGTGACGCCCGGCTCATAGCGCAGCGCGTCCTTGATGTTGGTGGCCTGCTGCTCTTCGAGATCCTCGGCGGTGATCACCGACACGCTCGCCGCGGTGCGGCTGACGGCCGTCGCGGTGCGCGTCGCGGTGACGGCGATCGGATCGAATGATTCGCCCGGCTTGACGGCCGCGACCTGGATCGCCTGCGTAGCGGCTTGGGCAGTGACGGACGGATCGGCAACGGCGCCCGCCGCCTGCGCGGCGGCGGCATAGACGCTGAATACGCCGTATAGCGCGGCGCATAGCGGCCGCCGCGCCAACAAATGTGGATGCACGGATGGTCTCCCAGTGGATTAAGCCCGAAGGCTGGCTGGGTGAACGCGTACACCTGGCTGGCCGCGCCGCCGGTCAGGGCGACGTGTCGAAAAAAACGAAATAGAACGCGCGATATCGAAAGAAACGAAAGAAAAATCGCGGCAGGGAGAAAGTGTAATTGAGAATGATTATCAATTCAATATTTGTCAGAATTGCAAGATGCGAGCCGATGGCGTGAATTGATGATGGAAGAGGTGGCGTTTGAATGATCGCAACTAACGGTCTATTCCACAGGCGTCAGAGGAATGAAGGGGCATGATCAAGCTTGCAGGACGAAAGGCCGGGCCCGGTCGCTCGGTGAAAAGACGATCGGCGCGGGCTTCACCTGCGCCGATGCAGGGTTGGCTGGGTCAGTAGACGCCGGGGATCAAGCGCCAGGTTCGCGCGCGGTACGCGTCGTATTCGTCGCCGAACTGGTCGTGCAGCAGCTTTTCCTCGGCATGCATGCGCGCGACGAGGGGAGGGAGCAGCAGCGCGGTCAGCACGATGCCGGCCAGCGAGCGGAACGCCAGCGACCAGCCCAGCCCGTTGATCAGCAGGCCGAGATAGCTGGGATTGCGGATGACGCGATAGAGCCCGCCGGTGACGAGGGTATGTCCGGGCTGGATCGCGACGAGGCCGCTGAAGCGCTTGCCGAGCAGGAACACCGGCGCGAGGCGGAGCGCGCCGCCGACGACGAAGAGCGCGACGCCGATCCAGCGCACCGCGCCGCCTTCGAGGGTCCACACGTTCACGCGGTCGGAATAGGCGGGCACGACGCAGGACAGCAGCCCGAGCGCGCCGAATACGGGCAGCACCCAGCGGTTCGTGCGCGCTTCGCGTTCGCCGGGGTTCAGGTTGGCCTGCGAGAACAACGAGACGATGGCCAGCGCCACGGTGGCGAGCGCGACGGTCGTGAGCGCGGGTTCGGCGAAGAAGGCGCGGCCGCCGCCCCGGGCGACGATCGCGAGACCGAGGTAGACGGCGGTCGAGACGAGGATCGCGGGGGTGAGTTGGGGGTTGAGTTTCATGCGCGTTTCACCGTGTGGACGTGGCCGGCCTGCCGCGCGGCCGAGCGGACGGCGAGGCGCGGCTGCGCCTGCCGCGCAGGCGGCTTCCTCATCCGAGCGATTCGATCCGGATCAGCAATTTCCTGGCGTGGGTGATCATCGCGTCGTGCAGTTCCTTGTCGGCGGGCGACGCGTGGGACGTGTCCTCCGCGAAGCCGATCTGCTGCCGGAATCCTTCGACGAGCGCGCGGCGCAGGTCGTCCGGCATTGCCCGGACCATCGACGCGACCAGCATTTCCTGGGCGCGCAGCGCGCCCGACAACGCGGTGGTGTTCATGCGGACCTCCAATCGGTGGAACAAGGCGGGCCCGGGTCGGGCTCGCGCTTGCTGTTTCCATCGTAGGCGCTGCGAAGCGAAGCTGCCGAGGCATCGGGTCGGGGCGCGCCCGGGCCACCTAGCGCCGCGCGCCCCGTTCGGTCGCTTCGGCCAGACTCAGCACGGTCTGCGCGATCGACTGCGTCGTCGCGAGCGTATTGATCACGCCCGAGCGCAGCGCGCCCAGGATGCCGGTCGCCTTGGTCGGCTCGCTCGCGGTCGCGATCACGTTCGGGATCCGCTTCAGGTCGTCGAGCGTGAGGCCGATCACGCGCCCGCGCAGCATCGTGGTGGTCGGCTCGCCGTGCAGGTTGATGAAGTCGTAGCCCATGATGTCGCCGACGGCGCCCGCGCGCTTCGCCTCGGCCATTTCCTCGGGCGTGAACCAGCCCATCCTGACCATGTTGCTGTCCTCGAGGATGTCGCCGATCCCCACCAGCGCGAACGATGCGCGCCGCGCCTTGTCGAGCGACTGGCGCACGACATCGTTGTCGAGCAGCGCCTTGAACAGCTGCGGGTCGTTGACGAGCGCGGGCGCGTAGAGCGTCTCGCTCTCGCCGCCGAAGCGCGCGGCGAGCTGCCGGCAGATGTGGTCGGCGTTCATGGTTTCGCCGCCGCGATACGAGCCGCCGATCGCGGAGACGAACGAGCAGCGTCGCTGCGTGGTCGACACGGCGTGCCGGGATACCGCGCTCACGTTGCGGCCCATGCCGACCGCGACGATCGAGCCGTCGGCCAGCACCCGGTCGAGATAGCTCGCGACGAGGCCCGCGAGCAGTTCGCGCTGGCTGTCCTGGTTGTGATGGTCGACGGAGATGATGGCGCGCTGGATGCCGAAATGCGCGATCAGCGCCTGTTCCAGATCCTGAACGGCGCGCGAGTGGTGCCGCACGCGGATCTCGACGATGCCCTCCTCGACGGCGCGCTTCAGCATCCGGCCGACTTTCGGGCGCGAGATCGCGAACTTGTGCGCGAGTTCTTCCTGCGTCAGCCCGTCGACGTAATAGCAGGTCGCGAGCTGCGTGAGTTCTTCGTTTGTCATGTCGTAGTCGATTGGCGCGCGCCGCGCGGCCGTGTCACGAGCTGCGCGGCGCGTCGTTCGGGCCGGCGTGGGGGACGCCGGCCCGGCGTTCGTATTCGGCGATGCGCTCTACCTTCGGCCCGGAGCGTCCGCCGTCGAATTCTGCCTTAAGCCAGGCGTCGACGATGCTGTTCGCCAGCTCGACGCCGATCACCCGCGCGCCCATCGTGATGATCTGCGCGTCGTTGCTGCGCCGCGCGCGTTCGGCCGAGTAGGTGTCGTGGCACTGCGCCGCGCGGATGCCCGGCACCTTGTTCGCCGAGATCGCGACGCCGATCCCGGTGCCGCACAGCAGGATGGCCCGCGCGAACTCGCCGGCGGCGACCCGCTGCGCGACCTCGATCGCGATGTCGGGATACAGCACCGATTCGTCCGCGCTGTGGGTGCCGAAATCGACCAGTTCGACCTCGGGGTGCCGCGCGCGCAGGTGGGCCTTGAGCGATTCTTTCAGCGTGTAGGCCGCTTCGTCGCAGCCGATCGCCACTTTCATGGGGGCCTCCGGGCAGGCGCATCGAATGCGCGAATGTTCAGATGCGAGCAATTATAACAATAATATCGAGCATTTGCTGAGAGGTGATTTTTTGCTCGGTGCAGCATCAAATCAACCCAACGCATTGATGGGTAAGCGTTTTCGCTGCATCTACAGATGATTCCTAGTGTTTACCAGTAATTGACACCGCAAAATTACGATCGCTACCATGACCTCACGATGTATCGAATTATCGATATTGATCAAAAGTTCATTCGATCGTTCGAGGAGTGATCGTGACATCCGTTCTGCTCGAGGCAAGCCAGGTGGCGAAGCGGTTCAATGGCGTGAGCGCGTTGCGCGACGGCCGCCTGACGCTTGCGGCCGGCCGCGTGCATGCGCTGTGCGGCGGCAACGGCACCGGCAAGTCGACCTTCCTGAACATCCTGATGGGCCTGCTGCGCCGCGACGCGGGCTCGATCCGCGTCGACGGCCGCGAGGTGGATTTCGCCTCGCCGGCGGAGGCGCTCGCGCACCGAATGGCGATCATCACGCAGGAACTGTCGCCGGTGCCGGGGATGAGCGTCGCGGAAAACCTGTTCCTTGGGCGCGAGCCGGTGCGGTGCGGCGTGATCGTCGACTACCGGAGCCTCAAGCGGCGCGCGCAGGCGCTGCTCGACCGGCTCGGCTTCGCGATCGACGCGGGCGCGCCGATGAACCGGCTGAGCCTCGCGCAGACCCAGCTCGTCGAGATCGCGAAGGCGTTCAGCCACGACTGCCGGGTGATGATCATGGACGAGCCGACGTCCGCGATCGGCGAGCGCGAGGCCGAGACCTTGTTCGCCGCGATCCGCGGCGTGACCGCGCAGGGCGCGGGCATCATCTACGTATCGCATCGGTTGAGCGAACTGTTCGAGATCGCCGACGACTACACGGTGTTTCGTGACGGCGCGTATGTCGAGAGCGGCCGGATGGCGGACATCGATCGCCTGCGCCTGGTGCGCGCGATCATCGGCCGCGCGCCGCCCGCGGCGGCCCCCACGCGGCGCGCGGCACAAGGCGCGCCCAGTCTCGCGACGCGCAACCTGTCGCGCGCGGGCGAGTTTCAGGACGTGACGCTCGACGTACGGCGCGGCGAGATCCTCGGCATCTACGGCCTGATGGGCTCCGGCCGCAGCGAATTCCTCAATTGCCTCTACGGGCTCACGCGCCCGGACGCGGGCACGCTCGAATTGAACGGCCGGCCCTTGCCGCAGGGCAACCCGGCGCGCGCGATCGCGGCCGGCGTCTCGCTCGTCACCGAGGATCGCAAGCACTCGGGGCTCGTGCTGAGCGGCAGCGTGCAGGACAACATCGCGCTCGCGGCCTATCCGCGGCTTGCCTGGTGCGGCGTCGTGCGCGGCGCGCGCGTGCGGCGGCTGGCGCAGCGGATGGTCGGGCAACTGCGGATCAAGGCCGCGTCGCTGCGGATGCCGGTCGCCATGATGAGCGGCGGCAACCAGCAGAAGGTGGTGCTCGCCAAGTGCCTGTCGACGCAGCCGACGCTGCTGCTGTGCGACGAACCGACACGCGGCATCGACGAAGGCGCGAAGCAGGAGATCTACCGCCTGCTCGATGCGTTTGCGCGCGACGGCGGCGCCGTGATCGTCGTGTCGTCGGAAGCCCCCGAGTTGTTGCAGCTCGGCGACCGCATCGCGGTGTTCAAGGGTGGGCGCGTCGCGGCGATCTGCGACGGCGCGCACGCCACCCAGGAATCCCTGCTCCACCTTGCCTCCTGAGAGTCGACATGCCCAGCCAGATCCTGTCCCGCCCCGAGCCCGTGCCGTCCCGCGTGAACCTTGCCGAGTGCGCGAGCCGCTTCGGCATTCCACTGATCTTCGTCGCGCTGTGCATCGTGCTGGCGTTCGCGAGCCCGTATTTCCTGACCTGGCGGAACTGGAGCGACATCCTGCGGCAAACCTCGATCAACGGCATTCTCGCGGTCGGCATGACCTGCGTGATCCTGACCAAGGGCATCGACCTGTCGGTGGGCTCGGTGCTCGCGCTCGCGGGCATCGTGAGCGGGCTGGTCGCGGCGGCGGGTTACGGGCTGGCGGCTGCGCTCGCGGCGGGCGTCGGGTGCGGCGCGTTGCTCGGCGCGTTGAACGGCGCGACGATCGCGCGTTTCAACGTGCCGCCGTTCGTCGCGACACTCGGGATGCTGAGCGTCGCGCGCGGTGTCACCTACATCGTCAACGACGGCAGCCCGGTGGCGAACCTGCCCGACGGCTATCTCGCGCTCGGCGTCGCGCGGCTCGGGCCGCTCGGCATGCCGGTGCTGATCTTCGCGGCGGTCGCGCTCGCCTGCTGGTGGGTGCTGCGCTATACGACCTACGGGCGCTATCTGTATGCGGTCGGCGGCAACGAGAAGAGCGCGCGCACGTCGGGGATCGGCGTGCGCAAGGTGGTGTTCTCGGTCTACGTGGTGTCCGGCGCGCTCGCGGGGCTCGCCGGGATGATCCTCGCCGCGCGCACGACATCCGCGCTGCCGCAGGCCGGCGTGTCCTATGAACTGGACGCGATCGCGGCGGTGGTGATCGGCGGCACCAGCCTGTCGGGCGGGCAGGGCGGCGTGATCGGCACGCTGTTCGGCGCGCTGCTGATCGGCGTGATCAACAACGGCTTGAATCTGCTCGGCGTGTCCTCGTATTACCAGCAGATCGCCAAGGGACTCATCATCGTGCTGGCCGTCCTGATCGACGTCGCCCGCAAGCAGCAGCGCTGATCCAGCGCATTCCCATCCGGAGGAGACGACATGAAGACACGCAGGACTTGGCTCGGGCGCGCCGTCGCGGCGGCGCTCGGCGCGACGCTGGCCATCGCGGTGACGCACGGCGTGGCGCAGGCGGCGGGTGCGCCGTATCGCGTGGGGGCGGCGGTGTACGGGATGAAAGGGCAATTCATGCAGAACTGGGTACGCGAGATCAAGGCGCACCCGGCCGTGAAAAGCGGCATGGTGCGTCTCACGGTGTTCGACGGCAATTACGACGCGCTGACCCAGAACAACCAGATCGAGACGATGCTGACCCAGCAGTACAACGGCATCCTGTTCGTGCCGATCGATACGAAGGCGGGCATCGGCGTGTCGGCGCGCGCGGCCGCGTCCGACACGCCGCTCGTGGCGTCGAACACGATGCTCGCGACGCCGAAGGTGCCGTACATCGGCAACGACGACGTGCAGGGCGGGCGCTTGCAGGCGGAGGCGCTCGCGAAGCGGCTCGGCGGCAAGGGCAATGTCGTGATCATCCAGGGGCCGATCGGCCAATCCGCGCAGATCGATCGCGAGCAGGGCGAGATGGAGGTGCTCGCCCGATATCCGGGCATCAAGGTGATCGAGAAGAAAACCGCGAACTGGTCGCGCGCGGAGGCGATGAACCTGATGGAGGACTGGCTGAACGCGCATCCGAAGGGCATCGGCGGCGTGATCGCGCAGAACGACGACATGGCGCTCGGCGCGCTGCAGGCGATCAAGAACCGCGGGCTCACGGCCCGCGATATTCCGATCACGTCGATCGACGGGATGCCCGATGCGATCCAGGCCGCGAAGCGCGGGGAACTCACCACCTTCCTGCAGGATGCGCAGGCGCAGTCCCAGGGCGCGCTCGATCTCGTGCTGCGGCAACTCGTCGGCGCGGACTACAAGCCGCAGTCGGTGATCTGGCAGCGCTATGCGAAGGATTTGAAGTGGGACGGCGGCACCGCGAAGCGCTACATCCTGCCGTGGGTGCCGGTGACGCCGGACAACGCGGATGCGCTGTACAAACAGGTCACGGGCGGATGAACGGGAACGCGATGAGCCACTTCTGGGACAAGGCGTTCGACTTCGACGGGCGCGTCGCGTTCGTCACGGGCGGCGCGGCGGGGATCGGTCATGCGTGCGCGGCCTTGCTGGCCGCGCGCGGCGCGCGGGTGGCGCTCGGCGATCGTCATCCGGACACCGAACGGATCGCGGCCGCGCTGCCGGGCGGGGCCGGCCGGCATCGGGGCTTCGTGCTCGACCTCGGCGACGGCGCGGCCGCGCGCGAGGGCGTCGAACGCGTGACGGCGCATTTCGGCGCGCTCGACCTGGTGGTCAACAGCGCCGGCGTGGCCCTGCTCGACAAAGCGCTCGACGTGGACGAGGCCGCATGGGACGCGACGATGGCGATCAACCTGAAGGCGTCGTTCTTCGTGGCGCAGGCGGCGGCGCGCGCGATGATCGCGCAGGGGCGGGGCGGGCGGATCGTCAATCTCGCCTCGCAGGCGAGCGTGGTCGGGCTGGAACGGCACGCCGCGTATTGCGCGAGCAAGGCCGCGGTCGTCGGCATGACGAAGGTGCTCGCGCTCGAATGGGCGCCGCACGGGATCGCGGTCAACGCGGTGTCGCCGACCATCGTGGAGACCGAGTTGGGGAAGCAGGCGTGGGCGGGCGAGGCGGGCGAACGCGCGCGGCGCGAGATTCCGGCCGGGCGGTTCGCGCAGCCCGACGAGATCGCCGCGCTGGTGCTCTATCTGCTGAGCGGCGCCGCCGCCATGATCACCGGTGAGAACGTCGTGATCGACGGGGGTTACACGGTGCGTTGAACGCGCGCGGCGCCGCGCCGCGCATATCGAGTGCGAAACAGCATCACCCAGGAGGCGTTTCATGACGTCGACAGCCGAGGCGGCCGTGCCGCCCCAAACCATTGACGCGACGCACGAACCGGGCCCCTTGCCCGAGACGATGCGCGCGGTCGTGTGCCACGGGCCCGAGGACTACCGGCTCGAACAGGTGCCGGTGCCGCGTCCGGGGCCGGACGAGATCCTGACGCGGGTCGAGCGCGTCGGCATCTGCATGGGCGATATCAAGACCTATCGCGGCGCGCCGTCGTTCTGGGGCAATGCGGTGCAGCCGCGCTACGTGAAGCCGCCCATGATTCCGGGGCACGAATTCGTGTGCCGCGTCGTCGCGCTCGGGGCGAATGCCGCGCGACGCGGCGTGCGGGTCGGCGAGCGGGTGATTTCCGAGCAGATCGTGCCGTGCTGGGGCTGCCGCTTCTGCAACCACGGCCAATACTGGATGTGCCAGAAACACGATCTGTACGGCTTTCAGAAGAACGTGCACGGCGCGATGGCCGAATACATGATCTTCACCCGCGAAGCGATCGTGCACGGCGTGCCCGATTCGATCCCGCCCGATGAGGCGATCCTGATCGAGCCCCTGGCGTGCTCGCTGCACGCGGCCGATCGCGCGAACGTCGGGTTCGACGACGTGGTGGTGGTCGCCGGCGCGGGAACGCTGGGGCTCGGCATCGTCGGCGCGGTGCGGATGCGGAATCCGAAACGCCTGATCGTGCTCGACATGAAGCCGGAGCGCGCGGCGCTCGCCCGGCGCATGGGGGCGGACGAGGTGTGGAATCCGGCCGAGGAGAACGTGATCGACAGGATCCACGCGCTCACCGACGGCTACGGCTGCGATATCTATATCGAGGCCACCGGCCATCATCGCGCGGTCAACCAGGGCCTGTCGATGCTGCGCAAGCTCGGTCGTTTCGTCGAATTCAGCGTATTCAACGACGACGCGACCGTCGATTGGTCGATCATCGGCGACCGCAAGGAGCTGGACGTGCTCGGTTCCCATCTCGGCCCCTACATGTATCCGCGCGCGATCGATTTCATCGCGTCGCGCAAGATCGACATGCGCGGGATCGTCACGCATACGTTTCCGCTGTCACGCTTCGCCGACGCGTTCGCCGTGATGGAACGCGGCGAGCAATCGCTGAAGGTTGTCCTGGATCCAAGAGGGTGAAACATGAATCGTGTCATCAATGATCCCGACTACGTCGTCGAGGACATGCTGCGTGGGGTGATCGCCGCGCATCCGGCGTTGTCGCTCGATCCGCGCAATCCGCGCGTGATTGGCGTCGCCCGGCCGATCGCGAACAAGGTCGGCGTCGTCACGGGCGGCGGATCGGGGCATGAGCCGGCGTTCCTCGGCTATGTCGGGCCGGGCCTCGTCGATGCGGCCGCGGTGGGCGAGGTGTTTTCCTCGCCCACCGCGAAAAGCTTCTTCGATGCGTTCAAGCGCGCGAATGGCGGCTCGGGCGTCGCGTGCCTGTACGGCAATTACGCGGGCGACAACATGAACGTGAAGCTCGCGATGAAGATGGCGGCCGAGCAGGGCATCGAAGTGCGGACCGTGGTCGCCAACGACGACGTCGCATCCGCGCCGAAGACCGAGCGAGACAAGCGCCGCGGCGTGGCGGGCGAGATCCTGATGTGGAAGGCGGGCGGCGCGCGGGCCGCGGCGGGCGGCGATCTCGACGCCGTGATCGCGAGCGCGCGCAAGGCGATCGATCAGACCCGCTCGGTCGGCATCGGGCTGTCCGCGTGCACGATACCGGCGAACGGCAAGGCGAACTTCCATATCGCGGACGGCGAGATGGAGCTGGGCATCGGCCATCACGGCGAGCACGGCGTGCGCGTGGCGCGCACCGTGCCGGCCAGGGACATGGCCGCCTTGATGCTGGACATCGTGCTGCCGGATTTTCCGCTCGAACGCGGCGAGGAGGTCGCGGTGCTGGTGTCCGGGCTCGGCGCGACGCCGCTGATGGAACAGTACATCCTGTATGCGGAGGTCGCGGAGCAACTGGCGGCCGCCGGCATCCGGATCGGTTTCCGGCGGGTGGGCAATCTGTTCACGTCGCTTGAAATGATGGGCGTGACCTTGACGGTCACGCGGCTCGACCAGGAACTGAGGGACTTGTTCGCCGCGCCGTGCGCGAGCATCGGCCTGGTCCAGGGAGAATCGACATGACTGCGCAGACCCTGCCGCTCGGCGATGCCGGCTACGTCGTTCGTGAACTGGTGGACGTGATTCGTCAGCACCGCGATCAGCTGTCCGAGATCGACGCGGCGATCGGCGACGGCGACCACGGCGTGAACATGCACAAGGGCTTCAGCCAGTGCGGGGCGCATCTCGATGCGCTGGGCGTCACGAGCCTGCCCGATGCGCTCGGTTTGCTGTCCGAAGCGTTGCTGGACGGAATTGGCGGTTCGATGGGGCCGCTCTACGGCAGCTTCTTCATGGCGTTCGCGGCGGAGCTGAAGGGGCGGGACACGCTCGATGCGCCGTTGTTCGGCGCGGCGCTGTCGGCGGGGCTGAGCGGGGTGCGGTCGCTCAGCGATGCCGAGGTGGGCGACAAGACGCTGATCGATACGCTTGTGCCGGCGGACGCCGCCTTTCATCAGGCGGTGCACAGCGGCGAGGATTTCCGGCACGCGCTGGCGGCCATGAGCGCGGCGGCCGAGCGCGGGAAGGCGTCGACGCGCTGGTTGCAGGCGAAGATCGGGCGGGCGGCGCGTCTCGGCGAGCGATCGGTGGGCACGCTGGATGCGGGGGCGACCTCGTGCTGCCTGATCTTGTGCAGCATGGCCGGGTCGATCGGCGCGCGCTTGCGGTGAGGTCGTGCCGGGCGGCGCCCGGCTCAACCGCTCAACCGCTCAACCGCTCAACCGCTCAACCGCTCAACCGCTCAACCGCTCAACCGCTCAACCGCTCAACCGCTCAACCGCTCAACCGTTTCCGAAAAAACACCACCCGCTCGCTTTCATCGAACCCGAGCGCGCGATGCAGTGCATGCGCGGCCGGATTGTCGACGGCGGCGTCGGACGCGAACTCCTCGCAGCCGCACTGCCGGCCCCACGCGGCGGCGGCCGCGCACAGTGCGCGCGCCACGCCCTGCCGGCGCGCGGCGGGCGTCACGTGGATGCCTTCGAGAAACAGCACCGGCGAGGTGTCGCAGCCGTTCACGTGATCGTGCCGCAATGCGACTTCGGCGAAGCCGAGCGGCGCGCCGTCGGGCGCCGTGGCGATGAAGCCCGCGTGGCGCGCGGGATCGGCGAGTTGCTGCGCGATCTCGCGTCGATGCGCGGCGGTGTCCGCGTGCGGCCACAAGGCGCGGCGCAAGGCGAGCCACGCATCGAGGTCGGCGTCGGTCGCCGCGCGTATCGCGAAGCCGGACATGGGAGCAGCGGGTAGGTGGTTCAGCGCGCGTTCAGGCCGCGTTCGCGGCGCGCGCCGCGCGCACGACCTCGGCGACCCGCTCGACGAAGTCGAGATCGACGCTCGACAGCGCCTCGCGCTTGCCGTCCGTCATGTCGACCATCAGCCGGTGCGTGACGTCCTGCGTGGTCCATGCCAGATAGCCGACCACGACGAGCATCACGCCGGCGACGAGCGCGACGTTCGAGCCGTACACACCGCCCACGATCGCGGCCAGCGCGCCGAGCAGCGAGATCGAGATCGGCACGACCCGGTTCTTGTTCACGGTAAGCACTTCGACGCCGCGGATGTCGCGCAGCGCGAACAGTTGGCCGGCGGCGGAAAGACCATTGCGCGTGACCATCACGCCGCGTTCGTTGAAAGCGTTTTCCATCATGTCAGACCGTGCGGAAAACGCGCAGGGTAACAGACTTCATCGCCGCGCCACACGAGGCGCGATGCCGCACGAACGCGCCGCCGCTCGCTAGAAGCGCACGGCGCCCTCGCCGTACAGCCGGCCCGGCACGTGCGCGGCGACCACCTCGGCAATCTCTTCCTCGGTGGATTCGGCGGGTACGACCTGCCGGCGCGCGGGCGCGTCGAGGTGCATCGTCCATTCGACGAGCCGGTACGGACGCCCCCACGGGCGTTGCATCTCGACCGAGACGCGGCAGCTTTGAACCGGTAACGCGTGCTGGCGCGTGAGAATCGTGTGCAGGTGGCAATAAACGGTATCTTCGATCATCGTCGCCTCCGGTCCTGTCTTGCGTTGGGCGGCGGGGCCGCCTTCATCTGGATAAAAAAATGCCGCCGGTACTCAGGCGGCCAACAGGGGGGGTGAAGACATCCTCGCAGCCCAGAATTAAGCGAAACTTAAAAGGAATAAAAAAACGCCCCGCAAGATTGCGGGGCGTTTCTGCCGTAGTGTGCCGCGAGTTAAGCGAACGCTTTAGAACTTGTGGCGGATACCGACGCGGGCAGCGATCTGGTTCGTCGTGCCCGTGCCCGACGGCGTGAAGAAGCTCGATGCGCTCGAACCGATCTGCGCTTGCGTGTTGCCCGATGCCTTCTGGTAGATCACGAGGCCGTAGACGTCGGTGCGCTTGCTGAGCGCGTAGTCGAGCGCGGCGTTGGCCTGGTTCCAGTGGTACGAGTTGCCGTTGTTTTGCGCGCTCGTGTACGTGTAGCCCAGCGCAGCCGACAGTGCCGGCGTGAACGCGTACTTGCCGCCTGCTTCATACGCGTTGTACGACGCGCCTGCCGACGTGCCGATCGTCGTGAACTGCGTGCGCGTCCACAGCGCCCAGACCGTTGCCGGGCCCCACACGTAGCGGCCGCCGACGCCGTACGTCTTCAGGTCCTGCACGTTCGAGATCGCGACTGCCGCGATGTTCGTCGAGAACGACGGCGACGCAGCCGACGGGTAACGGATGTCCGTGTACGCCGCGCCGATCGAGAACGGGCCGTTCGCGTAGTTCGCGCCGAAGCTGTATGCGCGCGACGAAGCCGTCGACGAGCCCGTCGGCGAGCCGGCGAACGAGGTCGTGTTCGAGAAGCCGTACAACGCGCCGAACGTCAGGCCGCCGTAGTTCGCGCTCTGGTACTTGACCGCGTTGTTGATGCGGCTCGACGTCAGCTGGTCGATATCGTTGACGTGGTACGCGTAGTTGCCCGCGACCGTGTTGCCGCCCGTCGAGTAGTTCGAGCCGAGGATGTCGGTCGAGAACGAGTACTGGCGGCCGAACGTGACCGTGCCGTACTGGTTGTGCGACAGGCCGACGTATGCCTGACGGCCGAACATCGCGCCGCCCTGGCCAGCCGTGCCGTTGCCGCTGTTGAAGCCGTTTTCGAGCACGAAGATCGCCTTCAGGCCGCCACCGAGGTCTTCGGTGCCGCGCAGGCCCCAACGGCTGCCTTGGGCGACGCCGTCGTCGTACTTGAACAGCTTGCCGCTGCCGTTCCCCACCTTCACGTGGTTGACATAGCTGACGCCGGCATCGATCACGCCGTACAGGGTCACGCTGCTCTGCGCGTGGGCGGCGGTCGCGGTCGCGGCGAGGACAGCGGTGGTCAACAGTTTCTTGTTCAAAGGAATCTCCGAGCGAATGAAAGATAAATGCGGTTCCACTGCGCTCTCGTGGCGCCTGGAAGGAACGGACCGCACTGTAATGGTCAGGCGCGTAATGAATGTGACAGATCTTGTCATATTAATGGAGTGTCGCGCCCGCGCCACAGCTCATGATCGTCGCTTGTGTGACCGGCAGTTATATCGATTTCGCAGGACGATCCCGGCCGAGGCGGAATAAGCGTAGCAGAAATATTTGGTTTGACCCTATCTGCTTGCGTGCCACGATGCGCGCACGATACAAACGGGATAAGGGGACCCAACTATGCAAGGTTTTGCTTCTATTTCTCGCCTGGTGGCGATAGGGGCGGCGCTGGCGCTGTCGGCGACGCTCGCGCACGCGGGCGGCCAGGTGCTCAAGGTCGGCACGATGAGCGGGCCGGACGCGGAGATCTGGACCGAGGTGACCAAGGTCGCCGCGCGCGACGGGCTCACGCTCAAGGTGATCGAGTTCAACGACTACGTGCAGCCGAACGCCGCGCTCGACGCGGGCGATCTCGATGCGAACGGCTTCCAGCACCAGCCGTTCCTCGACAGCCAGATCAAGCAGCGCGGCTACAAGATCATCAACGCCGGCCTGACCTACGTCATGCCGATGGGTTTTTATTCCAGGAAAATCAAGGGCTTGAAGGATCTGCCCGTGGGCGCGAAGGTGGGCATCCAGAACGATCCGTCGAACGGCAACCGCGCGCTGCTGCTGCTGCAGAAGTACGGCGTGATCAAGCTGAAGCCGGGCGCGGGCGTCAACGGCGTCAATGCGACGCCGCTCGATGTCGCCGAGAACCCGAAAAAGATCAAGCTCGTCGAGTTGGATGCGGCGCAACTGCCGCGCGCGCTGCCGGATCTCGACGCCGCATCGATCAATACCGATTACGCGGTGAAAGCCGGGCTGACGCCGGTGCGCGACGCGATCGCGGTCGAGGACCTGAAGGGCCCGTACGCGAACCTGATCGCGGTGCGCGCGCAGGACAAGGACAAGCCGTGGGTGAAAAAGCTGGTGGCCGCGTATGAATCGGAGGATGTCCGCCGCTTCATCGACGCGAAGTACAACGGCGCGATCATTCCCGCGTTCTGAGCCGGTCGCGCGGGCTGCCCGCTGCCCGTGCGTGAAATCCGGCCGTGATCCTGCCGGTTGCAGCTTGTCCGCGATCGTCCGCCTGGCGCGGGCGATCGCGTTTTGACGTGGTGCTCAGGCGGACAGCAGCGAGCCCGTGCGGATCGGCGTCGCGCCGGCGATGCGCGCGACTTCCATGCCGGCCGTCGCGAACCGCGCGATCTGACGCGCATACAGCACGCCCGACACGCTGCTTTTCAGCGTGATCACGCGGTCGGTGAGCGGGTCGACGATGTCCGCGACCGCCTGCCCCGCTTCGATCCACACGCCGACCGCCGTGCGAAACACGATGATCCCCGACACCGGGGCGACGAGCGGATCGGTGCCGGCGAGCGGCGTGGCCGGGTAGGCGAGCGGCGGCAGCGGCGCGGGCGTGCCGTCGATCGCGTCGCGCAGGGTCAGGTAGTCGAGCAGCGCCTGAGCGTCGCGTTCGGCCAGCTCGTAGGAGACGTCGCGCTCGCTGCGCAGCTCGACCGTCACCGAGATCGAGCCGTTCGGGATCGGGAAGCGGTCGCCGAAGCGGCCGCGCAGGTCCGACCAGCAGAAGCTGTGGATCTCGTCGAACGGATTGCCGACCGAATTGAGCGCGAGCAGCGAGGCCTGTGCGTCGAGGTAGCGCGCGAGCGGCTCGACCTCTTCCCACAGTTCCGGATTCGTGTAGAGGTGCATCACCGCATCGCTGTCGCAATGCAGGTCGAGCACGATATCGGCGTCGTAGGAGAGTTTTTGCAGCGCGAGGCGCTGTGACTCCAGCTCGGTGCGCGGCTTCTGCTCGTCGAGCGCTTCGCGCATCGCCGCGCGCACCGCCGCGAGGTTCTTCGTCGCGTCGCCGGTCAGCCGGGACTCGATGCGCGGCGCCACCAGCGCGGCGAGATCGTGGAAATTGCGGTTGAAGTTCTGCATCGAGCCCAGCTCGAAGCGGCCCAGGTGGTCGCCGAACACGTGTTGCGACAGGCCGATCGGATTCGGCACGGGCACCACGACGATCTCGTCGCGCAGCCGGCCGGCGGCTTCGAGCGTGGCGAGCTTGCGGCGCAGGAGCGTGGCGACCAGCATGCCGGGCAGTTCGTCGGCGTGCAGCGACGACTGGATGTACACCTTTTTCCCGCTGCGCGGGCCGTAGTGGAAGCTCGTGAGGTGGCGCTCGGTGCCGAGCGAGGGGGAGATCAGCGGATGGGTCTGCGTTTGCATGTTTGGTATGAGCGGCGCAGCGGCTGCGATCGTTCGAACGATGTCAGTGGAAGGACGATTGTACGTTGCCCGTCGCACACCGACCAAGCGCGCGGCGAACGCTTGAGATTTCTCATTTGAATCAAGGGTTTGGCGGGAAAGCGGAGAGGTTGTGACGGTTTTTTGTCAGATTCGGGCGGGTCGGCCGACCATGGGAGAGGCGTCGCTGTCGCGGCGCGCCGAGATGATCGCGCCGGCACCCCGTCGGCGCGCGCGATGGAGTATCGAGACGATGAAGCGCCCCTTGATCCTGATCTGCACCCACCTGGCGATGCTGGCCGTCGGCTTTGGCGCGGGCGTCTACACCCTGCCGATCCTGACGGCCGGCCCGGGCCTCAGCGCGGCCGACGCGCGCGCGGCGGCTCAGGAGGCGCGCTATCGCGGACATTTCGTGCGGGATCTTCCGGGCAGCGATGCGCTGCATTGGGCGGACGGCGCGCTCGCGGTCACGGATGACGCGCTGGTGTTCGACGGGCGCGTCGCGCCCGGGCCGGACTACCGGGTCTACCTCGTGCCCGAGTTCGTCGATTCGGGGCCGGCGTTTCTCGCGCTGAAGGCGCGCGCGCGGCAGGTGGGCGCCTTGCGCACCTTCGGCGCGTCGCGCACGCCGCTTCCGTCCGACGTCGATGCCGGCGCCTATACGACGGTGGTGATCTGGTGCGAGCGCTTCTCGCGCTTCATCGGCGCCGCGCAGTACCGGGGCGCGGGCGATGCCTGAGCACGACATGAAAACAGCCCGCGCGGCGCGGGCCGGGCGGGCTGTTCGAGGCGCCCGGCGCGGGTGCGCCGGGCGCGGCGTCGACGGGCTTTACTTGCCGTAGACGTCGAAGGCGAAGTACTTCTTCGCGATCTTGTCGTAGGTGCCGTCCTTGCGCATGTCGGCGATTGCCTTGTCCATCTTCGCCTTCAGGTCGGTGTCTTCCTTGCGCAGGCCCACGCCCGCGCCTTCGCCGAGCGTCTTCGGATCGTCGAGGTCCGGGCCGGCGAACGCGTAGCCCGCGCCGCGCGGCGTCTTCAGGAAGCCGATGTCGGCCTGCACGGCGTCCTGCAGCGTGGCGTCGAGGCGGCCGGCGATCAGGTCGGCGTACACCTGGTCCTGATTCTGGTACGGCTGGACCTTCACGCCCTTCGGCGCCCAGTAGGTCTTTGCGTAGGTTTCCTGGATCGTGCCCTGCTCGACGCCCACCGTCTTGCCCTTCAGCGATTCGGCGGTCGGCATCAGGTTGAGGCCCTTCTTCTCGACGAGGCGGGTCGGCGTGTTGAACAGCTTCGAGGAGAATGCGATCTGCTCCGCGCGTTGCGGGGTCATCGACATCGACGACAGCACGCCGTCGAACTTGCGCGCCTTCAGCGCGGGGATCATGCCGTCGAAGTCGTTCTCGATCCACACGCATTTGGCGGCGATGCGCTTGCAGATCTCATTGCCGAGATCGATATCGAAGCCGACCAGCTTGCCGTCCGCGGCTTTCGATTCGAAAGGCGGGTAGCTCGCGTCGACGCCGAAACGGACCGTCGTCCAGTCCTTCGCATAGGCGCCGCCCGCCGAGACGGCAAGCATGGCGACCGTCCAAGCCGCTACGATTTTTTTCACTGTGACTCCTCGTGTAGTTCGTGGTTTGCGCGCGGGATTCCGCGAACGCTGCGCTCCGGCGCGGCTGCTGGCCGGGCGGGCAGGGCGCCCGTCCGGGTGCGGACGAACGTTCCGCGAACATTATCAAGACAAAATTGTGCACAGCGGCTTAGTGGAAGACCTGATGGCGGTGGGGACGGGGAAGCGCTGCCGGGCGGGGGCTGCGCGTGCGCGTTTGTGTAAGGGGCGGTTTGCCGGTTTCAGATCGGACTCATGGTTTTCATTTCAAGGGGGAGATAGTTTGGGAATTCTTGGGGAGAGGCGATGGACTTGGCATTTGTTTTGAATGGCCAGGAATATTTATCAATCAGGTATGGGTCCAGGACATTCAAGACATTTCCCGGGAGAGGGCGGGATAAGAATGAGCGGGCGTATCAATGTATGAATGGTTGCGGATCGATGCCGAAAGCACGGTATTTCATTGCCGATAGACCGTCGGGATGAAGGGGCGGACCGATCACGGATATCGTCAAACGAGAGACAAGTTCGGTTGTGTTATTCGTGGATGACGGGAAGATCGATGACTGGACATTATGCAATTGTGTCGAGCGGAGCGATTTTCGGCTTCATCGGTATCGGCTGAGGGAATATTGAAGGTGCGATGAAAAAGGCTGTCAAGTTCGCGGGTTTGCTTTTGGCGGCCCTGTCGATCTCATCCATCCTCGTCAATCCATGGTTGGGGAGAATCATCCCCTTCCCATCGATCAGCGATGAATGCGCGAACCTCATCCACGGCCTCTACGGCGCAAGAAACCAGGAGCAGGCGGTCGACGCGCTTGCCGTCGTCGGCTACCTGATCTGGACGCCGTTCGTCATATTGGCCGGCTGGATTTCGCGGCGGCTCCGGCAACGCCATCGCCGCGAACCTTGATCCCGCGCAAGCCCCCGCCTCATCACCCCAGCGTTTCGCTCACCGCCTGCCGCAGGCACGCGGTGAACTGCGTGACGGCTGGCGTCGGCAGCAAATCGCGGCGCGCGAGGATCGACAGGTCGTAGCTCGGCAGCGCATCGTCGAGCGGCGCCGCGCGGATGCCGAGCGGCGCGACCACCTCGGCGAGCGGCTTCGTGAAGCAACCGATCACGTCCGAGTGCGCGACGAGGCCGAGCGTGACCGCGAACGACGACGGCGCGCGCAGCATCCGCTTCGGCAGCGGCAGCCCGTGCGCATTGAACATCGTCATCATCACGCTGTGCGGGAACTGGTCCGCGCCCACCGTGAGGATCCATTCGGCGTCGAGCAGTTCGGACAGCCGGTGCGCGTGCGCGAGCGGGTGACCCTCGCGCATCACGACGACGAACTCGGTCGAGAACAGCGGGACCTGGGTGAAGTCGCGATCGAGCGCGGGGATGTGGTGCATGGCCGCGATGTCGAGCGTGCCGTTGCGCAGCCGCGCGAGCGCGTCGGGCACCGTCACCTCCTCCATCGACAGGCTCACGTTCGGCATCGCCGCGCGGAATTTCACGACCGCGCGCGGCAGCGCGGTCAAGGCGATCGACGGCATCGTGCCCACTGCGACCCGGCCCGACATCTCGCCCTTCACCTGTTCCACCGCTTCCACCGTGCGGCGCATGTCGCCGAGCAGTTGCTCGGCGCGCGGCAGCAGCGCATGGCCGCAGGCGGTCAGCTCGACGCCGCGCACGCTGCGCGCGAGCAGTTCCGCGTTGAGCGCATGTTCGAGTTCGCGGATCGTGTGCGTGATCGCCGGCTGCGTGACGCCGAGTTCGCGCGCGGCGGCGCGCAGGCTCTTGTGATGCGCGGCGGCGACGAAGGCCTGCAGTTGCGTGAGGTTCAGGTAGTTGCGGGGGCGGGTCATCGAGAGGCGTCCGGAGAGGCGGGCGCGTTCATTGTCCTACAACGCGGCCGTTCACCCGTTCACTCGTTCGCGCGCCACGCGGCGCCCAGCGCAGATCGAACGGACCGGCGGCGATACCCGTGCACAGGGGTGATCGACAATGCAACGAGAAACGGCAAGCCGAATCTCCGCATCATGCGGAATCTCCACCTGGACGATTCGGTGCGGGTCACGGTACGCATCGGTACTGCGCCGAGGGCGGACCTGCCACGGGAACCCGCACATGCTTAACAGCGGCGGCGAACTGATTAAGAACGCGTCGTGCACACTGAAGATCTTCGGCCATGTGTCCCACGCGCCGAAATCGACACAGCCATCGCGATGCCGAGCGCCCCGTCCCGCACGGCAGCGGCGGAAAAATAAAATGAACGTTCGAATTCACGGACAGCGGCAGGGTTCGTCAGTAGAATCTGCGCCACAACAAAACGAGACCAACGGAATCCGCGACATGAACCCCGATCGCACCGACATGCGCATCCTGCGTCAGCTCGAACGCGATGGACGCATCAGCAACCAGGATCTCGCGAGCGCCGTGGCGCTTTCACCGTCCGCCTGCCTGCGGCGCGTGAAGCTGCTCGAGGAGGCGGGAATCATCGACGGCTATCGCTGCGCGATCGCCGCCAAGCGCGTCGGCGTCGCATTCGAGGCGCACGTGCATGTGTCGATGCGACAGGACGATCCGGGTTGGCACGATCGCTTCAGCGAGGCGATCATGAACTGGCCCGAGGTGGTGTCGGCCCAGGTCGTGACCGGCGCGTCGAACTACGTGCTGACCGTGCGCACGCGGGACCTCGAACATTACTCTGCATTCGTCATCAACGAATTGCATCGCGCGCCCGGCGTGATGTCGATCCAGTCGAACGTCGTGCTCGCGACGCTCAAGCGTGACGGATCGGTGCTCGACCTGGTCGACGCGCCCGCGCCCGCGGGCTGAGATCGGGCAGCGGCGCGGTTGCGCGCCGCCGCCGCCTCAACGCGGTTTCAACCGAGCCGCATCGACAGCTCGACTTCGTCACCGAACGGAACCGACAGATAGCCGCCGGCGGGCGTGCGCACGCGCGCCAGATACTCGGGGCTGTAGTCGGCGTTGTCCGCGATGATCAGCGCGCCCGGCTTCAGGTGCGGTTCGAGCAGGCTCAGGATGTCAGGATAGAGCGCCTTCGCGCCGTCGAGCAGCACCAGGTCGATGGCGTCGGGAAGATCGTGCGCCAAGGTTTGCAGCGCATCGCCCACGCGGATCTCGACGAGATCGACGAGGCCGCCTGCCGTCAGGTTGGCGCGCGCCCGCTCGACCTTGGAAGGCTCGAACTCGGTCGTGATCAGACGGCCGCCGCCGTTGTCGCGCAACGCCGCCGCCAGATGCAGCGTGGAGATGCCGAACGACAGGCCGAACTCGACGATGGTCCGCGCACGGCCGGCGCGGGCGAGCATGTAGAGCAGCGCGCCGGTATCCCGCGAGACCGGGATCGGCACATCTTTCAGTTGTCCGTATAGATCGAAATATTCGGTCTTGCTCTGCATCAGGCGCGTGTGCTCCTCGGGCGGCAGGGCCGCCAGGACGGGGTGCGTCCTGGGCGTGATCGCGTCGGATTCGGCGAACAGGCGCGCCAGCAGGGGCGCGACGGGGGAGGTGGTCAAGGTGGTCATGCGGGACTCCGTCTAAGGGTTGAAGGCATCGATGCGCATGTCTAGAATACGACTAATCATTCAGGTTTTACTATTCGCATTGGCGGCTCCCGATGAGCGAACGTCGCATGACCCAGATTTCCTCGCGAAAACAGCCCAAACAGGCGCGCTCGACCCGTCTCGTGGAGGACGTGCTGCAGGCGGCTATTCAGGTTTTGGCGAAGGAAGGCGCGCCGCGCTTCACGATGGCGCGGGTGGCGGAGAAGGCCGGCGTGAGCGTCGGCTCGCTGTATCAATATTTTCCGAACAAGGCGGCGCTGCTGTTCCGCTTGCAGAGCGACGAGTGGCGGGAGACCGGCGACCTGCTGCGCGAGATCCTCGAGGATCGGGAGAAGACGCCGCGCGAGCGTCTCCACGCGTTGACGCGCGCGTTCATCCGCTCGGAATGCGAGGAGGCGGAAATGCGCGTCGCGCTCAGCGATGCCGCGCCGCTCTATCGGGATGCGCCGGAGACGCAGGAGGTGAGGGCGTCGGGTCGATGCACGATCCAGGCGTTCATGTTGGAAGTGCTGCCCGATGCGGCGGAGCCGGCCCGGGTGCTGGCCGGCGAATTGATCGGGGCGACGTTCGGCGCGGTGGGGAAGCAGTTCTCGGAGCAGCCCCGGACCCCGGCGGAAATCGACGTCTATGCCGAGGCGATGGCGGAGATGTTCTGGGCGTATCTGGAGCGGGTGCGGGAGGGATGAGGCGCGCACACCCGGCCTTTCGTGGAATGGCACGCGCGGCCATGCCGCCGCGGTCGGCTCCCGGATCCCGCCCGCCCGGCGGCAAGCTCAGCCGTCTGCGCCGACATCGCAGAACTGCACGCGGGCGATGCGCTCGAGTTCCTCCGGCGCGAGTTTCATCGCGCAGAACTCGCTGCCGCCGGAACCATAAACGAACGAGGCATCCCTGACTCTCCGGCTGATCACCCGGTAGGTGCAGTGGTCGAGGGCGATGGGCGGGACGCCGCCGATCACATATCCCGTGATCCGGGTGACTTCCTCGGGGCTGGCGAAGCGCAGGTTCTTCAGGCCGGTCGCATCGCGCAGCTTTTTCTGATCGATGCGCTCATCGCCGCGGATCAGGACGCCCGCGCTGTCGCCGGTCTGCTTGTCGACGAGAATCATCATCTTCAGGATGAGGCTGGCGTCCACGCCGAGGGCGAGCGCCGCGTCCGCGGTGGCCTTGCCGCTGGTGTCGTGCGGAATGATCTCTATCGCGACGCCGAGCCTGGCCGCCTCTCGACGCGCTTTGTCAGTATCGTCCTTGACCATCGATGTCCTCGCTTCGCATGTCATGAGCGGCCGTCGGCAGTTCCCTATTTCTCAGGGGCGATCTTGGTTGGGAAGTCATGCCGCGGTGCGACGGCGCGAGAATCCGAGCCGCGCGTGCCGGACCCATCATTGCACAAGACAGGTCGACGCACCCGGCTCAACCCCAGGGATAACCCCCGATAAACATCCTTTATCGCAGTGAAAAATTCCGCATCTTATTGACGTTGATTTGGCTGGCTATAGTGGCCCGCTTCACGCATCCGCCGCCGGATGCCCGAGCACCCCACGGAGCCCGCCATGAGCGACACACGTTTCACCGAGATCGACGATCTCGCGCCGGCCGCGGCCGGCCTGCGCGAGATTCGCCACCACATCCACCGCCACCCCGAACTCGCCTACGAGGAAGTCGCCACGGCGGCGCTCGTCGCCGAGCGGCTCGAAGCGTGGGGCTGGCAGGTCACGCGCGGCGTCGGCCGGACGGGCGTGGTCGGCACGCTGAAGGTGGGAGACGGCGCGCGCAGCATCGGCATCCGCGCCGACATGGACGCGCTGCCGATCATCGAGGCGACCGGCCTGCCGTACGCGAGCGCCGCCCACGGCAAGATGCACGCATGCGGCCACGACGGCCACACGACGATGCTGCTCGGCGCGGCGCAGCAGCTCGCGCGAACCCGCCGCTTCTCCGGCACCGTGCATCTCTACTTCCAGCCCGCGGAAGAGCACGGCGTCGACAGCGGCGCGAAAAAGATGATCGACGACGGCCTGTTCACGCGCTTCCCGTGCGACGCCGTGTTCGGCATGCACAACCACCCCGGCGCGGAGCCGGGCGTGTTCCTGATGCGTCGCGGCGCGTTCATGTCGGCGGGCGACAAGGCGATCATCGAGATCGAAGGCGTGGGCGGCCACGCGGCGCGGCCGCAGCTCACGGTCGATCCGGTGGTCGTCGCGGCGAGCATCGTGATGGCGCTCCAGACCATCGTCGCGCGCAATGTCGATCCGACCCAGCCGGCGGTGGTGACGGTCGGCACGATCCACGCGGGCACCGCGAACAACGTGATCCCGAATCGCGCGCGCCTCGAACTGAGCGTGCGCTCGTTCAGCCCCGACGTGCGCGCGCTGCTCAAGCGCCGTATCGTCGAGCTGGCCGAGGCGCAGGCCGCGAGCTATGGCGCGCGGGTGGAGGTCCAATACATCGAGGGTTATCCGGTCGTCGTGAACAGCGATGCGGAAACCGATTTCGCCGCGCAGGTCGCGAAGGAACTGGTCGGCGCGGACAAGGTGGTCGAGCAGGCCGACCTGCTGATGGGCAGCGAGGATTTCGCGTTCATGCTGCAGCAGCGGCCCGGCGCGTTCGTGCGGCTCGGCAACGGCGCGGGCGAGGACGGCTGCATGGTGCACAACCCGCACTACGACTTCAACGATCACAACCTGCCGATCGGCGCGGCGTTCTGGACCCGGCTCGTCGAACGCTATCTCGGCCGTTGATGCGGCGCGCGGCGGCGGCGTGACGAAACGACGGAACGATAAAACGACAAGGCGACGCCGCGCCCGGACCACGGCGGCGGCGCGATCGCGAAGGAGACACACACGATGCAACACGACCCCATGACGCTCGCCGCCGAATCCGGCGCCCTGCCGCCGGCGCGTGCGGTCACGCGTCGGCGCGGCGCGGTGGCCGCCGCCGTGATCGGCAACTGGCTGGAGTTCTTCGACTTCACCGTCTACGGTTTCTTCGCCGTACTGATCGGCAAGCTGTATTTCCCCTCGGACGATGCGACGACGTCGTTGCTGCTGTCGGTCGCGACGTTTGCGGCGGGCTTCTTCACGCGGCCGCTCGGCAGCGTGATGCTGGGCGTGTACGCGGACCGCAGGGGCCGCAAGGCGGCCTTGAACCTGACCATCATGCTGATGGCGCTCGGCACCGGCATGATCGCGCTCGCGCCGACCTACGCGCAGATCGGCGTGCTCGCGCCGTTGATCATCGTGAGCGCGCGCCTGATCCAGGGCTTCTCGCAGGGAGGGGAGTTCGGCGCGGCGACGTCGACGCTGCTCGAGCAGGGTGGCGTGTCGCGGCGCGGCTTTCGCGCGAGCTGGCAGCTGGCGACGCAGGGCGGCGCGGCCCTGATGGGATCGGGCTTCGCCGCGCTGCTGTCGAACACGCTCACGAAGGACGCACTCGAAAGCTGGGGCTGGCGCATTCCGTTCCTGGTCGGCGTGCTGATCGCGCCGGTCGGCATGTACCTGCGCCGGCGGCTCGCCGACGACGCCCCGGGCGAGCATCACGGCGTCGGCGACGGCGTGCTGCGCGAGCTGTTCACGCGCCACGCGCGCACCGTGGTGCTGTTGACGCTGACGGTGATGGGCGGCACGGTGTCGACCTACATCCTGACCTTCTACATGCCGACCTACGCGATCCATACGCTGGGCCTGCCGATGAAACTGTCGATGTTCGTCGGCGTGGCGTCGGGCTGCGTGATGCTGGTCACGTGCCCGCTGTTCGGCTGGCTGTCGGACCGGATCGGCAGCCGCCGGCTGCCGATCTTCATCGGCCGCGGCGTGCTGGTCGCGCTGCTGTTTCCCGCGTTCATGCTGATGAATCACTATCCGTCGCTGTTCGTCGTGATGCCGCTGACCGCGCTGATGCTGCTGTTCTATTCGATGGGCTCGGCATCGGAATTCGCGCTGATGTGCGAGTCGTTCCCGCGCCGCGTGCGCGCGACCGGCATCTCGATCGCCTATGCCTTGAGCGTCACGTTGTTCGGCGGCACCGCGCAACTGGTCGCGACCTGGCTCGTGCGGATCACGGGCAGCAAGCTCGCGCCCGCGGGCTACGTCGCCGCATGCGTGGTGGCGTCGCTGGTGGCGGTCGGGATGCTGCGCGAGACGGCGGGCGAGACGCTCGACTGAGGCGGCGGCGCGCCGCGCGCGTTCAGTCGTCGCGCGGCGTGGGCCGGGTCGCGCCGCAGGCGCGCAGGATCATCCGCACGACTTCCTCGGTGGTCGCCTCGAACGCCTTGTCGGCCAGCGCGCGCTTGCCGGCCAGCGCCTGGATCTGCGCCTCGAAGTCCGCGTAGTGCTGGGTCGTCGCCCAGATCATGAACAGCAGCGTCTTCGGATCGACCGGCTCGAGCAGGCCGCGCGCGATCCAGTGCTCGATTAGCGCGACGCGGCTTTCCATCCAAGGCTTCACGCGCGCGTGCAGAATGTCCTGCATGTGGGTCGCGCCGCTGATGATCTCGTTGGCCCAGACCTTCGAGCCGAGCGGCCGGCGGCGCGACAGCGCCATCTTCGCGCGCACGTAGCCGCCGAGCGCCGTCACCGGATCGTCGCCGGCGTCGAAGGTGTTCGCGGCCTGGTGCCAGTCCTCGAAGAGATCGTCGAGCACGCGCCAGTAGAGCGCGAGCTTGGTCGGGAAGTAGTAGTGCAGGTTGGCTTTCGGCAGGCCCGCGCGTTCCGCGATCAGCGCGGTGCTCGCGCCCTCGAAGCCGCGTTCGGCGAACACGGCTTCCGCGCAGGCGAGCAGGTGCGCCTCGTTGAGTTCGCGGATGTGCGCCTTGCGGCGGCGCGCGGCGGCCGGCGCGGCCGCTGCCGCGGCGGGCGGGCGGGGGGACATCGTCGGATCGTCGTCTTGCATGAGGCTCGCGGAAAGAGTGGGACCGGGGCCGGTAACGGTATGGGTATTGTAGACGGCGCGTAGGCGACGGCGCGCAGGCGGCGGGTGCATCCGGGATGGCGGACGGGCGGGTCGATTATTCGTTCACGCGGAACAGCGTGCGTCTGGATAGAATCGCCGTCTTTATTTCTATTTCCATCCCAACGCGAGGCCCCGCATGCTGACGATTCGACCCATGATCCACGAGGATTTCCCGGCGCTCTGGCCGATCTACCGATCGGTGGTGGAGTCACGGGAAACCTATGCGTACGACCCCGCGCTCACGCAAGAGGCGGCGTGCGCGCGCTGGATCGACACGCCGCTCTGTACCTGGGTCGCGGAACTCGACGGCGTGCTGGTCGGTTCGTACTTCCTGAAGGCCAACGCGGAAGGGCCGGGCGATCATGTCGCGAACTGCGGCTACATGGTCGACGAAGCGGTGCGCGGGCGCGGGATCGCGAGCCGCATGTGCGAGCACTCGCAGCAGGTCGCGCGCGAGCGGGGCTTTCTCGCGATGCAGTTCAATTCGGTGGTCGAGAAGAACGAGGCCGCAGTCGCGCTGTGGCAGAAGATGGGCTTCGAGATCGTCGGCCGCGTGCCGCGCGCGTACCGGCATGCGCGCTTCGGGTTGGTCGATATCTTCGTGATGTACAAGTGGCTCGGCGATGCCGAGCCGGCGGCGCGCGCGACCTGAGGGGCGCGCGCATCGCGGCGCGTCAGAGGGTGAAGCGGCCGTCGAACACGATGCGCTCATCGAGCGCCAGCGTGCCGCTGGAGAAAATCAGGTCGAGGTGGTGGCTGCCTTGCGCGCCGCCGCCGAGGCCGAGGTGCAGGCCCGGGTGCCGCTCCTCGAAACCGGCATTGCGACCGTACAGGCCCTTGATGCCGAGGTTCGTGCCGATGCCGAACTCCTCGATTCGCCGATGATTCTCGTGCCGGTCGAGGTAGGCCGTGAAATCCTGCCGGAATCCCGCGTGTTCGGTGTCGAAGCCGACGACCCTGCTCGCTTCGACGTGCAGCACCGCGAGCCGCTCGGCCACCTTGTACTTCACCGCGAACGGAATGGTGCTCAGGAAGGTGCCGCTGAACACGATCGAGCCGTGCAGGTCGGTGACGTGCGTCGCGATTTCGCCGGGCACCACGTCGAGATTGCCCATGCCGTCCACGCTGGTCCATTTCTGGTCGGGCGCGAGCGAGCCCGTCAGCGTGTTGCCGGCCTCATCGATGAAGCGCACCTGCGAGGCCTGTGCGGCCGCATCGATCAGGCGGCGGTTGCGTGCGGCGATTTCGTCGAGCGACTCCGCGAACGCTTCGTCGAGATGCGGGCCGTAATCCTTGAACAACACCGATTTTTCCCAGTGCTCGACGAGCGCGGGCCGGATCGCGGCGAGGAACGGCGGGCCGTTCGGCGACGGCGTGGGCAGGCAGGACGAGTCGTACAGCAGCACGATCAGATCGGCGCGATCGAGTGCGGCGAGGGTGTCGGCGGGCGGGGTGCCGTCGAGGCTGACGGTGGCGGCGTCGAACGTGGCGGGCAGCGTCTCGAACGCGCGCAGCGCCGTGTCGCGATTGCGCTCGTCATAGCCGATCAGCAGCCGGCCCCGGTCGCCGCGCGCGAGCTTGTCGCGCAGCGCGGGGTGATGGCCGAGCGCGCGATGCAGATTCAGCATGCGGAAGTCTCCGGAAGCGGCGGAAGGAGCACGGCCCCTTCCGCCTGGTCGAACGGGTGGCTTAGACCGGCCACAGCGCGGTGCCGAACGGCACCACGGCGTCCTCGACCATCATGTCGACCGCTTGCGGATGGGTGTCTTCCTGCATCCAGTCGAGCAAGTCGATTTGCTGATTTTCCTGCATGTCTCTTCTCCTGGTGTTGTGAACCGGGTTATTCAACATGAATGCCTCAAGGGCACGCCTGCTTGGCATTTTTTCCAATGCCTTACAGGTGCTTTCGATATTACTTGGTGAATTTATTGAATGCAATCGGGGTGAGCGTTTTTATCTTTGAGTGCTAAACAAGCTGGAAATGAAGGGTTTTTTTGTGCATCGGGTGTGATGGATGCCGATGTTTAATAAGGATTTTCATGTATTTTCGGCTGTATGTCATGAAATGAATTGTGAGTCGGCGTGAATGGGTGAGATGGATTTATTATTAATAATTTGTTGAATTGTTTCGAATCGGAGCGTGCCGGGTCGTGGTGGTTTTCATGCGGCGTCGGCGCCTGGAATTCGATATCGATGGTTTCGGCACGAACGTGCGTGCTATCTCTCGCGCAGCGCCGCATCCGGATTTTTGACACGTTGTATTCGACATGTCGATACGCTATAACCTGACCAATCGGACAGGATTCAAGCAGCGGGCCGCCCTTGTTTCATAAGACAAATAACGATCAGGGCCGTGCGGGCGGCCGCGTTCCTCCGGGAACCATGCTTGCCGGTCCGATGCGGTAGGTCCCCGCCGCCGCCACGAGAAGCGCGTAGCAAACGCGCGCAGGAGAGATGCAGATGACTGTGATGACCGAAGTCGCACTGGCCGCATCGATCAAGGTGAATGGCCGGCGTCTGTGGGACAGCCTGATGGAGATGGCGAAGATCGGCGCGACCCCCAAGGGCGGCGTCTGCCGGCTTGCCCTCACCGATCTCGACAAGGCGGGGCGCGACCTGATCGTCGGCTGGGCGAAAGAGGCCGGCTGCACGGTGAGCGTCGACCGGATGGGCAACGTGTTCATGCGCCGGCGCGGCCGCGACGATGCGCTGCCGCCCGTGATGACCGGCTCGCACGCGGATTCGCAGCCGACGGGCGGCCGCTTCGACGGCATCTACGGCGTGCTCGGCGGCCTCGAAGTGATCCGCACGCTGAACGACCTCGGCATCGAGACCGCGCGCCCCATCGAAACCGTGATCTGGACCAACGAGGAAGGCTCGCGCTTCGCGCCCGCGATGGTCGCATCCGGCGTGTTCGCGGGCGTGTTCACGCTCGACTACGGGCTGTCGCGCCAGGATGTCGACGGCAGGACGATCGGCGAGGAACTGGCGCGGATCGGCTATGCGGGCGACCTGCCGTGCGGCGGCCGCGCGATCCACGCCGCGTTCGAGCTGCACATCGAGCAGGGGCCGATCCTCGAAGCCGAGTCGCGCACGATCGGCGTCGTGACCGACGCGCAGGGCCAGCGCTGGTACGAGGTGGTGCTGACCGGGCAGGAGGCGCATGCGGGCCCGACGCCGATGCCGCGCCGGCGCGACGCCTTGCTCGGCGCGTCGCGGGTCGTGCAGCTGGTCAACGAGATCGGCCTGCGCCACGCACCGCTTGCGTGCGCAACGGTCGGCATGATGCAGGTGCACCCCAATTCGCGCAACGTGATTCCGGGGCGCGTGTTCTTCACCGTGGACTTCCGCCATCCGCAGGACGACGTGCTGGCGCAGATGGACGCGGAGCTGCGCGCAGGCATTGCGCGGATCGCCGCCGAGGGGCGGCTCGATGCGCAGGTCGAGCAGATCTTCTACTACGCGCCGATCGCGTTCGATGCCGCCTGCGTGCGCTCGGTGCGCGCGGCGGCCGAGCGCTTCGGCTACGCGCATCGCGACATCGTGTCGGGCGCGGGCCATGACGCGTGCTATCTCGCGCAGGTCGCGCCGACGTCGATGGTGTTCGTGCCGTGCATCGACGGCATCAGTCACAACGAAGTCGAGGACGCGACGCCCGAGTGGATCGAGGCGGGCGCGAACGTGCTGCTGCACGCGATGCTGGAGCGCGCCGCCGAGCCGGGCTGAACCGCGCGGCGCGCGTCGGCGGAATTCCGAGCTTTTGCCGTGTCCTGCCCAGGCGGGCGGGACGCCGGACGCGTGCGTCCGGACACTACGATGACAACAGGAGTCCCCCATGTCCTGGAAAGCCACCGGCGATATCGCCCCGGGCCGTCTGTCGGCCACGCAACTCGCCTGCAATTTCGTGGACGTCGCGCCGCCGCTCGATGCGGCCGCCGCCCGCGTGGCCGCCGACCGCTGCCACTACTGCTACGACGCGCCGTGCATCGCGGCCTGTCCGACCGGCATCGACATTCCCGGCTTCATCCGCAAGATCGGCAACGGCAACCTGCGCGGCGCGGCGCACGACATCCTGGCCGCGAATCCGCTCGGCGGCATGTGCGCGCGCGTATGCCCGACCGAGATCCTGTGCGAGGGCGCTTGCGTGCGCAACGACCAGGACCATGAACCGGTGTCGATCGGAGCGCTGCAGCGGCACGCGACCGATTGGCAGATGGCGCGCGAGCAGGCGGGCGCCGCGCCCTTGTTCACGCGCGGGGCCGACACGGGACGCCGCGTCGCGGTGATCGGCGCGGGGCCGGCGGGGCTCGCCTGCGTGCATGAATTGGCGCGCGCCGGGCATCAGGTGACGATCTTCGATGCGCGCGCGAAGGCGGGCGGCCTCAACGAATACGGCATCGCCGCCTACAAGACGGTCGACGGTTTCGCCCAGCGCGAGATCGACTGGCTGTTGTCGATCGGCGGCATCGAATGGCGCGCCGGGCAGGCGCTCGGCCGCGACGTCACGCTCGGCGCGCTGCGCGGACAGTTCGACGCGGTGTTCCTTGGCCTCGGCCTGGCCGGCGTCAACGCGCTCGGCATCGAAGGCGAGCAGCTGGATGGCGTGCGCGACGCGGTCGAATTCATCGAGACCGTGCGGCAGGCCGACGATCTCGCGCGCCTGCCGGTCGGGCGCCGGGTGGTCGTGATCGGCGGCGGCAATACCGCGATCGATGCGGCGGTGCAAAGCCGCAAGCTCGGCGCGCTGTCGGTGACGATCGCGTACCGGCGCGGCGCCGAGCGCATGAGCGCGACCTGGGCCGAACGCGAATTCGCGCAGCAAAGCGGCGTCGTGCTGCTCGAATGGGCGCGGCCGGTGCGCATCGTCGGCGACGCGGGGCGCGCATGCGCCGTCGAGTTCGACGTGACCCGGGAAACCGATGCCGGCGGGCTCGACAGCACCGGCGAACGCATCCGCATCGAGGCGGACGTCGTGCTCAAGGCGATCGGCCAGCGCCCCGCGGCCGCGGAGCCGGCGCTCGCGCTCGACGGCGGCCGGATCGTGGTGGACGCCGACGGCGCGACCTCGATCGAGGGCGTCTGGGCGGGCGGCGATTGCACCAACCACCGGGCCGTCGACCTGACCGTGCAGGCGGTGCAGGACGGCAAGCGCGCGGCGCAGGCGATCGATCGCCGGCTTCGCGCCTGACGCGCACGCACCGCTCGCGTTCCGACATTTTCCAGGATCCAGGAGGTCCGTCATGGCCGATCTGCGCTGCACGATTGCCGGTATCCATTCCCCGAATCCGTTCTGGCTCGCGTCCGCGCCGCCGACCGACAAGGCCTACAACGTCAATCGCGCATTCGAGGCCGGTTGGGGCGGGGTCGTGTGGAAGACGCTCGGCCTCGATCCGCACGTGGTCAACGTGAGTTCGCGTTACGGCGCGACCTCGTTCAACGGCCAGCGGATCGCCGGGCTCAACAACATCGAGCTGATCACCGACCGGCCGCTGGAGGTGAACCTGAAGGAGATCGCGCAGATCAAGCGGGACTGGCCCGACCGCGCGCTGATCGTCTCGCTGATGGTGCCGTGCAACGAGCAGGACTGGAAATCGATTCTGCCGCGCGTCGAGGATACGGGCGCCGATGCGGTCGAGCTGAACTTCGGCTGCCCGCACGGGATGAGCGAGCGCGGCATGGGCGCGGCGGTCGGCCAGGTGCCCGAGTACGTGGAGATGGTCACGCGCTGGGTCAAGGAAGGCAGCCGCCTGCCGTGTCTCGTCAAGCTCACGCCGAACATCAGCGACATCCGGGTCAGCGCGCGCGCCGCGCGGGCGGGCGGCGCGGACGGCGTGTCGCTGATCAACACGATCAACTCGATCATCGCGGTCGATCTCGACCAGATGGCGCCGTGCCCGACCGTCGACGGCAAGGGCACGCACGGCGGCTACTGCGGGCCGGCCGTGAAGCCGATCGCGCTCAACATGGTGGCCGAGATCGCGCGCGACCCCTTGACCGCGAACCTGCCGATCTCGGGCATCGGCGGCATTTCGAACTGGCGCGACGCGGCCGAGTTCATCGTGCTGGGCGCCGGTTCGGTTCAGGTCTGCACCGCCGCGATGCATTACGGCTTCCGGATCGTCGACGACATGATCGACGGCCTGTCGAACTGGATGGACGAGAAGGGCTATGCGTCGCTCGACGCGATCCGCGGCCGCGCGGTGCCGAACGTCACCGACTGGCAGTACCTGAACCTGCAATACGACATCAAGGCGCGCATCGATCAGGCGCGCTGCATCCAGTGCGGGCTGTGCCACATCGCATGCGAGGACACCTCGCACCAGGCGATCACGGCGACGCGCGACGGCAAGCGGCACTTCGAGGTGATCGATGCGAACTGCGTCGGGTGCAATTTGTGCTTGCATGTTTGTCCGGTCGATTCGTGCATCACGATGGAGCGGGTCGACCACGGCGCGTATTCCAACTGGACGACGCATCCGAACAATCCGGCGCGCGCGGCCTAGCGGCCGTCCGGCCCGCCCGGCAGGGAGCGGCACATGAGCATTCCGGCGATTTCCGACGAACGTCCCGCGCCGAGCGCGGCGGGCGGCCTCTTCAACGACGACCTCGCGCCGACGGGCGTCGCGCAGCGCACCTGGCGCTGGCACCATTTCGCGGCGCTGTGGGTCGGGATGGTGATGAACATCGCCTCGTACATGCTCGCGGCGGGACTCACCGACCAGGGCATGTCGCCGGTGCAGGCGGTGCTGACCGTGCTGCTCGGCAACCTGATCGTGCTGGCGCCGATGATCCTGATCGGCCACGCGGGCGCGAAGTACGGCATTCCCTATGCCGTGCTGGTGCGCACTTCGTTCGGCACGCAGGGCGCGAAGCTGCCGGCGCTGTTGCGCGCGGTGGTCGCGTGCGGCTGGTACGGGATCCAGACCTGGCTCGGCGGCAGCGCGATCTACACGCTGCTCAACATCCTGACCGGCAATGCGCTGCACGGCCCCGCGCTGCCGCTGCTCGGCATTACGGCCGGCCAGCTTGCGTGCTTCCTCGGCTTCTGGGCGCTGCAGCTCTATTTCGTGATCCGTGGCACCGAGTCGATCCGCTGGCTCGAAAGCTGGTCCGCGCCGATCAAGATCGTGATGTGCGCGGTGCTGGTCGCATGGGCGTGCTCGAAGGCGGGCGGCGTCGGATCGATGCTCGCGCAACCGTCGCAGTTCGTCGCGGGCGGCCGCAAGGCCGGCCAGTTCTGGGCGACCTTCTGGCCCGGCCTGACCGCGATGGTGGGCTTCTGGGCCACGCTCGCGCTCAACATCCCCGATTTCACGCGCTTCGCGCGCTCGCAGCGCGACCAGATGATCGGCCAGAGCCTCGGGCTGCCGATCCCGATGGCGCTGCTGTCGGTGGTCTCGGTGGTCGTGACCTCGGCGACCGTGGTGATCTACGGCAAGGCGATCTGGGATCCGATCGATCTCGCGAGCCGCATGGAGGGCATCGGCGTCGGTATCGCGCTCGTGATCCTCACGCTCGACACCATGTGCTGCAATCTCGCCGCCAACCTGGTCGGGCCGGCCTATGACTTTTCGAGCCTGTGGCCGCGCGCGGTGTCGTACCGCACGGGCGGGCTCATCACGGCCGGCCTCGCGGTCGCGATGATGCCGTGGAAGATCCTCGCGACCACGGAAGGCTACATCTTCACCTGGTTGATCGGCTATTCGGCGCTGCTCGGCCCGGTCGCCGGCATCATGGTGGTCGACTATTTCGCGATCCGGCGCACCCGGATCGACGTCGCGCAGCTGTTCGAGCCGCGCGGCGCGTATGCGTACGCGGGCGGTTGGAACCTCGCGGCGGTCGCGGCGCTCGTGCTCGGCGTGCTGCCCAACCTGCCCGGCTTTTTGCACGAGGCGTTTCCCGGCGCGTTTCCGGGCGTGCCGGCGCTGTTCCGGCATCTGTACACCTATGCGTGGTTCGTCGGGCTCGTGATCGCGGCGGCCGTCTACGGCGTGCTGATGCTGGCCGCCGGCTGCCGCGCGCGCGAGGCGGGCAACCCGTTCCACCAGGAGACATCATGACGATATTGATTCGAGGCGGCACGGTCGTCGACGCGAACCAGAGCTACCGCGCGGACGTGCTGTGCGCCGCGCGCGCGGACGGCGGCACGATCCTCGCGGTCGGGCCCGGGCTCGACGCGCCGGCGGGCGCGACCATCGTGGATGCGGGCGGCCAGTACGTGATGCCGGGCGGGATCGATCCGCACACGCACATGGAGCTGCCGTTCATGGGCACCACCGCGAGCGACGATTTCTATACCGGCACGGCGGCCGGCCTCGCGGGCGGCACGACGTCGATCATCGATTTCGTGATTCCGAACCCGAAGCAGCCGCTGATGGATGCGTTTCGCGAATGGCGCGGCTGGGCGGAGAAGGCGGCGGCCGACTACGGCTTCCACGTCGCCGTGACCTGGTGGGACGAATCGGTGCACCGCGACATGGGCACGCTCGTGCACGAGCACGGCGTGTCGAGCTTCAAGCACTTCATGGCGTACAAGAACGCGATCATGGCGGACGACGAGATTCTCGTGAACAGCTTCGCGCGCGCGTTCGAGCTGGGGCGCGCTGCCGACCGTGCACGCGGAGAACGGCGAGCTCGTGTTCCAGCTGCAGCGAGCCTTGCTCGCGCGCGGCATCACGGGGCCGGACGCCCATCCGTTGTCGCGTCCGCCGGCGGTCGAGGGCGAGGCGGCGAACCGCGCGATCCGGATCGCGCAGGTGCTCGGCGTGCCGGTGTACATCGTGCACGTGTCGGCCAAGGAGGCGCTGGAGGCGATCGTGCGCGCGCGCGCGCGGAAGGCCAGCGCGTGTTCGGCGAGGTGCTGGCCGGGCATCTCGTGATCGACGAAGCGGTGTACCGCGATCCGGACTGGAACCGCGCGGCCGCGCACGTGATGAGCCCGCCGTTCCGCACGCAGGAGCATCGCGATGCGCTGTGGCGCGGCTTGCAGTCGGGCAACCTGCATACGACCGCGACCGATCATTGCGTATTCTGCGCGTCGCAGAAGGCGATGGGGCGCGACGATTTCAGTCGGATTCCGAACGGGTGCGGCGGCGTGGAGGACCGGATGGCGATTCTGTGGGATCAGGGCGTGAACACCGGGCGGCTCACGCCGAACGAGTTCGTGCGCGTGACCTCGACGCATGCGGCGCAGATTTTCAACCTGTATCCGCGCAAGGGCGTGGTGGCGGTCGGCGCGGATGCCGATCTCGTTGTCTGGGATCCGCAGGCGACGCGCACGATCTCGGTGAAGACGCATCACCAGAAGGTCGATTTCAATGTGTTCGAGGGCATGACGGTGCGCGGCGTCCCGTCGCATACGGTGTCGCAGGGCGAGCTGGCTTGGGCGAACGGCGAACTGCGCGCGCAGCGCGGCGTGGGGCGCTATCTGGAGCGGCCGGCGAACCCCGGGTATTTTGATGCGCTGCGCACGCAGCAGCGTTTGCATCAGGTCGAGCCGGTGCGGCGCGAGGGCGACGCGGCGTAGCGCCTTCGGTCTTTCGGCGGGTGCCGCGCCGGGTATCCTGCGTCGGGCGCGGCGCTCGGACGGCGTGCACTGGGCCGGGATGCTCGCGCGATGCGGATCGGATCGGCGGCCGTGCTCCGGGGAGTCGGCTCCCGTCTGCCGCATCGCGCTCGCGAAGGGATGCGCGACCGCTTGCGCGGCTCACGAGCCCGAATAGATGTTGCAGAAGCTGGCCGGCCCGACGCAGGCCGGCGAGCCGGACGGCGACGTTTGAAGCTTGCCGCGTCCGCTTTCGCTCATGCCCGTCATGGCGGCGCCCATGCCGCCGCCGTTCTGCTGCTTGTACCAGGCCGCCTGGCTCGCCAGGCTCGGCGAGACGTCGGGATACGACGCGTCGGTCACGAAATTCAGGCCGTTGTGCTGCGCCTCGATCAGTTCCTGGCGCACCTGCGCCCGGGTCACTTCCTGCGCCGATGCGCAGACGGCAAGGCTTGCGCCGGCAACGAGCATCGTGGATGCGATGAGGTTTCGCGTGTTCATTTCGGACTCCAGTTTAATTTGAAGGCGTGATGATCCGGTTGGCGTTGGGCAAGACACCCGGCGGCGCACCTTCGGATCGGCCGGGCCGCGAGGCTGAACGCCGGTCCGGCTGTTTCCTTTTCATCACCTGACTCAATGCGAGGCGGGAAGACGATGGACTGTTGCCGTCATCTGTCGCGCTCTCATGACGTAATACTCGGCCCGGGGAGTGTTTATTCCAGTGGCGGCGTTGCGTTGTCGTTCGTCGCGCGATGGCGTGACGGAAGCCCGGCATACGCGACCCATGAATCTTGTGCGCGCGATGCGCCGGACGATGTTTGGCAGCGCGACAGGGTATTGAGCATGGGTGGATTGGGACGCGATACCGGCGGGTAAGCTCAGTCTCGATCCGAATGCCCCGTGGTTCGTCGATGCCGCCGCGCCTGCCTTGTTCCGCGTGCCGGAAGAGCGCATCGTGCTGATCAAGCCGGCGCATCGCGATGCACGACGTATCACGGCGACCAAGCTTCGCCGTCGGCGCTGCGGTGCGCGGGTTTGGGCGTGAGGATCGTGGATTGCTGACGCAAAGGTCGACAGTCAGACGCTGCCGACAGGCATGAACTGGGCGCCCGTATTTGGAAAGCGGTCTTGCCGCACGCTTGCCACGTGCGCGGCGTGACGTTTCCGCCCGACGTCGTCGATCTGTCCGTTACGGCTTTGACGGAGTGCCGCAGCGGCGCTGAATGCCCATCAAGGCCGGCGCGTGCATGCGGATCATGCGATGACGACCGGCGACGCTGGACGCAGCGCAGCGAGCCGCGGCATGAAGTCATGCGTCGCGCGGTTTGCAGGAAATCTGAAGCTCGCGTCGGCCCGCGACCGAAGGCCACCGGCGAGTCGACGCCGAGCCATTGAACTTGTGATTTCCCACTCGCCGCCCGATCGCGCCGATCCAGGCGGGGCTGCCCACGGATCAAATACCCATGCGCCCTGCCACGCCGTCGCGATCGACGAACTTGTGCTTCAACGCGGCGCCGATATGCGCGACCAGCAACAGCGCGAGCGTCAGCACCAAGGCGCGATGCAGCGTGTCGGTCAGCAGGCGCAGCGGTTCGTCGCGGCCGATGAAGACGGGCAGATTCACCAACCCGAAGAAGCTGACCGGATGCGCGCCCGCCAGGCGGTGCACGTAGCCTGCGAGCGGTACGAGGAACAGCAGCACGTACAGGATGCTGTGCAAGGTGCCCGCCGCCCGCGCCTGCCAGGTCGGCACGCTGGAAGGCAGGGCCGGCGGGGTATGCGTGAAGCGCCACACCAGGCGGGGGATCGTCAGCATGAAGATCAGGCTGCCGATCGACGCGTGATAGAACAGGATGCCGTTGAATTGAGGCGAGTTGTGCGGGAAGGTATCCATGTAGAGCCCGATCATCAGGTTCAACAGGATCAGGAGCGCGATGGACCAGTGCATGACGACGGAAAAGCGCGTGTAGGCGGCATTGCTGGCGGGGGACATGGGCGACCTCGCTTTCAAGAATGGTGAAATGGACGGAACCTCGCGCGCCGGGTCGATGGACATGGCAAACGGCGTGGCGGCACCCTGTCAAACCGCTCCTCGGCCGAATTTATTCCCATCATTTTCATTGCGGCGCGCCCGTCGGAAGCGCATCGCGGGACCGGCGCTTCCAGGCCGGCCGTGATCCCCGCCGCGGTCGATTTCCTGTCCTCCTGCCGATTTCCCCATCAAGCGCGCCGCGCACGTCGCGACAGGCGAGGCGAATGCCCGGCCGGCCCAACGCGCGAGCGGGAATAAAACACGCAGCCCGGCGGTTATCCATACGTCAGGCACGGTCGACGATCGCGCAACTATCCGGGTCGAACATGAACGAACAGACTGCTGTCGGGCGCTTTGAAACCTTGGTGATGCCCCATATGAATTCCGCATACAGCGTGGCCAGATGGCTGACGCACAACGATCAGGACGCGCAGGACGTCGTCCAGGAGGCGTACGTCCGGGCGTTCCGGTTCATTGCCGGCTTTCAGGGCGGCGACGCCCGGCCCTGGCTGCTCGCCATCGTCCGCAACGTGTTCTACACGTGGTACCAGCAGAACAAGCGCCGTGAGGCCGATTCGCAGGCGTTCGAGGAAGACGAATACCTGCCGGAGTCGGACGACGACGGCAACGACAATCCCGAGGTGCTCATGATGCGCAATCAGGACCGTCAGCAGGTCATCGCGGCGCTCGGCATGCTCAGCCTCGAATACCGGGAGATCATCGTGCTTCGTGAGATCGAGGAACTGTCCTATAAGGAGATCGCCGCGATCGTCGGCATTCCGATGGGCACGGTCATGTCGCGTCTGGGACGCGGGCGTCAGCGGCTTGCCGCGATCCTGGCAAAAATGGGACAGGTGGCATGATGAACCACGAGAATACATTCGCGTTGCTCCCGGGATACGTCGACAACGAACTCACGCTCAGTGAGACGGTCGAGTTCGAGCGCCATCTGGCCGGGTGTGCCGAGTGTCGGCGCGCGCTCGAGGCACAGCGGCAGGTGGGCGTGCTCCTGAAGGCGTCCGACCTGCGGTTCGCCGCGCCCGAGGCATTGCGCGCGCGCATCGAGGCCGAACTGTGTCCGCGCCGGTCCCTTGCCCATCGTTTCGGGGCATGGCTGCGGGCGTGGAAGCAAAAGAGGCGATCGAACTGGATGCCGGTCGGGGCGCTCGCCGTCAGCGCGGCGGCGCTCGTGTGGAGCGGGACGCTTTACCTGGCCGCGCCGCCGGCCGACGTTCAACTGAGCCAGGAACTCGTCGACAGCCACGTGCGCTCGCTGCAACCCGATCGGCTGATCGACGTGATCTCCACGGATCGGCATACCGTGAAGCCCTGGTTCAACGGCAAGATCGATTTTGCTCCGCCGGTGCTCGACTTTGCGCAGGCGGGGTATCCGCTGATCGGCGGGCGTCTCGACTATGTCGACGGCCGGACCGTGGCGGTGATGGTCTATCGCTACAAGCTTCATCCCATCAACCTGTACGTGTGGCCGGGGCATGCGGCCGGAAAGAATCCCGCGATTCAGGAGCGGCAGGGCTACCACATCGCGCACTGGAGCGACGGGCGCATGAATTACTGGGTGGTGACGGATGCCGGCGCGGACGAGCTCGACGGGTTCATCAAGAACCTGAGGGCGCATACGGAATCGTAGCCGGGCGGCCGGCGCCGGCTTTCCACGGCAGCCCGTCGTCGAGGACCGGCGTGCCGGGATCGGACGCATGACGCCATCGGCGGCGCTGCGCCGATGGCTTGCCTGTCTCGGCATCGTCGCGCGGTCGGTCGCTACGCGTGCGCCGTCAGATACCCGCGCAACGCATCCGACATGTCGACTGCCTGGAGAAAGCGCGCGCGCAGGCCGGGCAGGTCGCCGGCGGCGGGCGGCCGGCCGCGGTCGTAGTCCTCCACGGCCTTGACGAGATCCGGATCGGTGCTGCGATAGAAGATCTGCAGCGCCTCCACCTCGTACATCTCCTCGACGCCCTGGCCCTCGATGCCCTTGCCCGGCGGCGGCAGGCCGAACAGCAGGCGCAGGAACGGGAACGAGACCTCGTCGGGATCGATGTGCTGCAGCTTGTTCTCGTCGCACAGCGTCTTGATCTCGGCCGCGAGCGCCTCGCTCATCATCGCGCAGGCGTCGAGCCTGCCCAGCCCGATCTCGCCGAAGTTCTTCCGCGCATCGGCCACCGACCGGCCGAGCGCCGCGCGACAGGCGGCGACCCTGCGCCAGTCGTCGGGAAACCGGCTGCCGTACCTGGCCAGCCACAACGCGCAGGCGGCCGCGATCTGCGGCGTGCTGGCCGAGGTGCCGCCGCCGTCGAGACCCCAGCCGTACTGCGTCTCGATGCGCATCCACGGCACGTTCGGCGTGTACGCGCCGACCGCCTTCGCCATGACCGCGTCGGGGCCCCAGCAGCCCTGCATCACGCCGAGCTGGTCGCGCTTGTACGGGCCGTCGTCATACGTCACGCCCGTCGCCGTGACCACGCGGTAGAACGCGGCCGGATAGACCGTGTAGTGCGTGGCGATGTCGGTGACCACGGCCCAGTAGCTGTCGCCCGCCGCCGCGACCACGACGACGCCCGCCTCGTACAGCGCATTGACCGCATACGCCCAGGACTTCAGCGGCAGGCCGCCCTGGCTCAGGCTGATCACGTCGCAGCGCCGGCCGTCGCCCGGGTCCAGCGCGTAGTCGAGGCCGCGCGCCATCGTGTTGCCGTACAGATAGACGACCGAGCCCAGCACGCCGGCGATCCTGACCGGGACGATCTCGGCCTCGGGCGCGCCGCCGATGAAGCCTTCGTAGACCTGCCCGTGCGGCGTCGCCTCGGTCTTGCCGTCCAGGCTGACCTTGTTGCCCGCGAGCAGGGCCAGCGTGGCCGTGCCGTGTCCCGCGTTCGGTCCGTCGTCCGGGTCCACCGTGTCTTGGTTGTCCTCGACGAAGTTGTAGCCGAGGTCGGGCCGCATGCATCGCGGCGCGGAATACTGCCCGGGCCACCAGCCGATGTCGAGGTGCGCGATGCGCACGCCGCCGCCCCGGGTGACGGCCCATGCCCGCGGGAAGCCCGCGCGCGACAGGTGCCAGCCCGGCGAGAACGCGGTGTCCGCGGCCGGCGGATAGGCGCTGTTGAGCGGCGCGGAGGGCGGAAAGGGCGGTGCGGTCGTGGGCGCGGCGTCGAGGGTCGGCGCATCGGGGGCGGTGCGCACGAAGTTGCGCCGGTGTGCGCTGTTCGGCTCCACGTAGACATCGAGCGCGGCCGCGCCGCGCGCGATCGAGGCGGCCTGGCGATGGGCGCGGTCCCAGGGATGGCGGTCCTCGACCTGGTCTGGTTGAAACACGAGCCAGTCGGTGAGGCTGGCGGACAACCGCGCACTGGCGTGCGTGAAGAGCGGCTCGACCGCGCCGGCGCCGAGGCCGGCGAGGATCTGCGTCTGCAGGGTGGGGGTTTGCCGCAAGGTTTGCGTATAGGAACGGGGCAAGCGGATCAGCAGCTTGGTTTCATTGGTATCGGGCATGGTGGTCTCCTCCGGCGCGGGGCCGGGTTGCCTTGATCGGTCGCTGACGACGATTCCGGATGCAACGGGAGCGTGTGATGCGGGATGCCTGAAGCGGCCGCCCATGCGCGCGAAGCCGCGCGCCGACGGGTGGCTTAATAAGGATTAGATGACCGAAGCGGAGATTGCAAGGGCAGCGGGACGGGCCGCGCGGGGCGGGCCTTGCGCCCGCTCCCGCCCGCGCGCTCAGCCGCGTCGCGCGACCATCTCCGAGACCGTTTGCGCGGCCTCCAGCAGCGGTTCGAGAAATCCCTTCACCATCTGCCTGGCCGAGTGTCGCTGCGCGTTGCCGCTGATGTTCATCGCGGCGATCACCTGGCCGCGCCGGTTGCGGATCGGCGCCGACAGCGAGATCAGCCCCGCCTCCAGTTCCTGGTCGACGATCGCCCAGCCCTGCCGGCGCACCAGCGCGATCGCTTCCTTGAGCGCGACGGGATCGGTCAGCGTGCGCGGCGTGTGCGCGTGCAGCGCGCTCCGCGCGAGCGTCGCGTCGAGTTCCGCGTCGTCGAGCGTGGCGAGCAGCACCCGGCCCATCGACGTGCAGTACGCGGGCAGCCGGCTGCCGATCGACAGATTGATCGCCATGATCTGGCGGGTCGGCATGCGCAGCACGTAGACGATCTCGGTGTGATCGAGCACCGCCGCCGAGCAGCTTTCGTGCACCTGCGCCGAAAGCTGCTCCATCACCGGCTCGGCGAGGTTCCAGAACGGCATCGAGGTGAGGTAGGCAAAGCCGAGATCGAGGATGCGCGGCGTGAGCCGGAACAGCCGGCCGTCGGCCTCGACGTAGCCGAGGGTCTGCAGCGTCAGCAGGATGCGGCGCGCCCCCGCGCGCGTGAGGCCCGTCGCGGCGGCGACTTCGGTCAGCGTCTGCTCGGGATGCTCGGCGTTGAACGCGCGGATCACCGAAAGGCCGCGCGCGAACGACTGCACGTAGGAGTCGCCGGGCTTCGCCTGAAGGTCTTCTGTAGTCATGGCCTGTTGAAATTTCGCGCAGCCGTGAAGATAGCGCAACGCACGGGGCGCGCCAACCCATCGCTCGTTTCCGCCGCTTGACGCGTGCCGGCGCGCTCCCTATGATCGGCAAATCGTTCGATAGTCGATCTTGTGTTCGAATATAGAACAAATTCGATGCGCGGGCCGGATACGGCGCGCGTCCGGTCCACTTTCCGGAGTTCTCCATGACCGATGCTTTCCTCTGTGATGCCATCCGCACGCCGATCGGCCGCTACGGCGGCGCGCTGTCCTCCGTCCGCGCGGACGATCTCGGCGCCGTGCCGCTGCGCGTGCTGGCCGAGCGCAACCGCGAGGTCGACTGGGCGGCGCTCGACGACGTGATCTTCGGCTGTGCCAACCAGGCGGGCGAGGACAATCGCAACGTCGCCCGGATGTCGCTGCTGCTGGCCGGCTGGCCGGTGGACGTGCCGGGCGCGACGGTCAACCGGCTGTGCGGGTCCGGGATGGACGCGATCGGCATCGCCGCGCGCGCGATCAAGGCGGGCGAGGCCGGGCTGATGGTGGCGGGCGGCGTCGAGAGCATGAGCCGCGCGCCGTTCGTGATGGGCAAGGCGACCAGCGCGTTCGCGCGCCAGGCCGAGATCCACGACACGACGATCGGCTGGCGCTTCGTCAATCCGCTGATGAAACAGCTGCACGGCGTCGATGCGATGCCGGAGACCGCCGAGAACGTCGCGGACGACTACCGCGTGAGCCGCGAGGATCAGGACCGCTTCGCGCTGCGCAGCCAGCAGAAGGCCGCGCGCGCGCAGCAGGACGGCACGCTCGCGCAGGAGATCGCCGCGGTCGCGATTCCGCAGAAGAAGGGCGAGCCGCTGGTGGTGGCGCGCGACGAGCATCCGCGCGAGACCTCGCTCGATGCGCTCGCGAAACTGAAGGGCGTGGTGCGGCCGGACGGCACGGTGACGGCGGGCAACGCGTCCGGCGTGAACGACGGCGCGGCCGCGCTGCTGCTCGCGAGCGAAGACGCCGCGCGGCGTCACGGGCTCACGCCGCGCGCGCGCGTGCTCGGCATCGCGACGGCGGGCGTCGCGCCGCGCGTGATGGGCATCGGCCCCGCGCCCGCGACGCAGAAGCTGCTCGCGCGGCTCGGCATGACGCTCGACCAGTTCGACGTGATCGAGCTGAACGAGGCCTTCGCGTCGCAGGGCCTGGCCGTGCTGCGGCTGCTCGGCGTCGCCGACGACGATCCGCGCGTCAACCCGAACGGCGGCGCGATCGCGCTCGGCCATCCGCTCGGCGCGTCGGGCGCGCGCCTCGTGACCACAGCGATGTACGAGCTGGCGCGCAAGCGCGGCCGCTACGCGCTGTGCACGATGTGCATCGGGGTCGGGCAGGGCATCGCGATCGCGATCGAGCGCGTCTAGCGCGTCTAGCGCGTTCAGCGCGTTCAGCGCGTTCAGCGCGTTCAGCGCGTTCAGCGCGTTCAGCGCGTTCAGCGCGTTCAGCGCGTTCAGCGCGTTCAGCGCGTTCAGCGCGTTCAGCGCGTTCAGCGCGTTCAGCGCGGGGGGCTTCGCCCCCCGCGCCTGCCTCAGGCCGTCGGGCCTTCGAGGTGGATGTCCTCGGGCTCCAGCGCGAACAGCGCGGGGTCGGGCGCGTCGCTGACCACGCAGCCCATCCGCAGGTAGAAATCGATCGTGCGTTGCGACGGCGTCGCCGACACGTACAGCCGCGCGGCGCCCATCCGGCGCGCCTGCGCCTGCGCGGCGCGATACAGCCGTTCGCCGAGCCCGTGGCCGCGCCAGTCGTGGCTCACGTGCAGGAACGCCAGTTGCAGCATGTCGCCGCGCGCGCCCAGCGGGCGGCTGTCGACGAGTGTCGCGGCCACGAGCCGCGCGCCGTCGAACAGGCCGAGGCCCCAGCCGCCGCGATCGAGGCAGTCGACGAGGAGCGGCGTGTAGTGCTCGGCCTCGCCATCGGGCCAGCCGCGCACGTCGTAGAACTCGGGCGCGAGCCGCAGCGCGCCTTCGCGCAGCGCGTACATGTGCTCGATGATCTCGCTGCGATCGATGGTCCACACGAGCGGGATGTCGTCGCGGGCGAGCGGCCGCTCGACGAGCCGGGCGTGAGCGCGCGTCATGGCCGGTGCGCGGCGATGCCGTACATCAGCGGCAGGCTCGGCATGCGCGCGGGCGGCGCCATCCGCCGGCCTTCCAGTTCGCGCATGCCCTCGAAGCCTTTCCAGCCGTTCGCATACGGATACTCGTTCAGGCAGTCGACCACGAGCCCCGCCGCCGTGAGCGCGTTCACCACCTCGCCGAGCCCCCACATGAATTCGTAGCTCGGGTGCGGATTCACGAAATCCTCGATGCCCGGGTGAGAGGCGTGGAGCCCGATGCCCGATTCGGCGACGTAGTCGCCCACCCCGTTCGGTTCATGGTTCGGCTCGCGCTGGAAATAGTCGTAGTGCGCGCGCCACTGCGCATCGAAGTACAGCGCGAACGGATGAAACTCGACGATCGCGAAGCGGCCGCCCGGCGCGAGCAGGCCCGCGACGCCGCGCGCCCAGGCGCGCAGGTCGGACAGCCAGCAGAGCGCGCCGTACGACGCGAACACCCGCTCGTAGCGCTCGCCGCGCGCGGCCGCCTCGGGCATCCAGGCGAGCACGTCCGCGCGCTCGAAGCGCGCGGGCAGCCCGCTGTCGGCCGACAGGCGGCGCGCGAAATCGATCGCCGTGTCGGAGATGTCGACGCCCGTCACCTGCGCGCCGAGCCGGACGAGGCTCAACGAATCCTGCCCCGCGTTGCATTGCAGATGCAGCAGTCGCGTGCCGGCCAGTTCCCCGAGCAATTCGCGCTCCTCGGGGAACAGGGTGGAGCCGCCCGCACGGAAGAACGCCGCCTGATCGCCCTTGTGACTGTTGTGCGCGACCGTCGCCGCATTCCACGATAGCCGGTTGGATTCATGAAATGTCGAAAGCATGGATTTTTCGATTAAAACGAAAAGAAGAAATCGTTTGCGTCGCCATTTGAAATCAATATTGCGCCAGACGCAAGCGGGACAAGCATTTGATCGACATCACAATAACCGGGAAAGAGAAGTTTTTTTGTCATGAAAGGGTAATGTTTTGGGTTCGCCGGCCGTCAGTAAAGAGGGATGCCCGGTTTAAAACGATGGCTTTTTGGAATTCGACAAAGGTAGGGGCATCCACGCGACAAGCGGGCAACAGACCCGCCTTTTGGAGCCAATAATGCGCAATAACCAACCCGTTACCCAACAGGAATACGATTTTCCCGACGAGCTGACGCTGATGTCGACGACCGACACCGACAGCATCGTCACCTACGCGAACACCGCGTTCGCGCAGGTCAGCGGCTTCTCGACCGAGGAACTGGTCGGCCAGCCGCACAACGTGGTGCGTCATCCGGACATGCCGCGCGAGGCGTTCGCCGACATGTGGGCGACGCTGAAGGGCGGCGAGCCGTGGACCGCGCTCGTCAAGAACCGCCGCAAGAGCGGCGACCACTACTGGGTGCGCGCGAACGCGATCCCGGTGATGCGCGACGGCCGGCCGGAAGGCTATATGTCGGTGCGCACCAAGGCGTCGCGCGACGAGATCGCCGCCGCCGAGGCGCTGTACAAGGCATTCCGCACCGGCAAGACCGGCTGGCGCGCGTTTCACAAGGGGCTGGTTGTCCGCACCGGGCTGCTGCGCTGCCTGTCGTGGTCGCGCACGGCGCCGGTGCGCGCGCGGCTGCACGCGCCGTTCGTCGCGCTGGTGCCGGTCGTGACCGGCGCGGCGTGGACGCTCGGGCTTTCCGACGCGCCACTGGCGGCATTGGCCGGCGTCACGGCCGGCACGGCCGGGCTCGCGGCCTGGTGGCTCGACGCGCAGATCGCCCAGCCGCTGCGCGCGGTGCGCGACCAGGCGCTGCGGGTCGCGTCCGGCGAAAGCCGCGACGCGGTGCGGATGGACCGCGTCGACGAGATCGGCATGACGCTGCGCACGATCAGCCAGCTGGGCCTGATGTTCCGCTGGCTCGTCGACGACGTGAGCGAACAGGTCCACAACGTGCAGCGCGCGAGCAACGAGATCGCGCAGGGCAACAACGACCTGAGCGCGCGCACCGAGCAGGCGGCGACGAGCGTGCAGCAGACCGCGGCGTCGATGGCGCAGATGACGGCCACGGTCGAGAGCAATGCGGATACCGCGGTGCAGGCGGACCAACTGTCGCGCTCGGCGAGCGGCGCGGCGGAACGCGGCGGGCAGGCGGTGCACGAGGTGGTGAGCACGATGAACGACATCAGCGAAAGCTCGCGGCGCATCTCGGACATCATCGGCGTGATCGACGGCATCGCGTTCCAGACCAACATCCTGGCCTTGAACGCGGCGGTCGAGGCGGCGCGCGCGGGCGAGCAGGGGCGCGGCTTCGCGGTGGTCGCGGGCGAGGTGCGCGCGCTCGCGCAGCGCAGCGCGAACGCGGCGAAGGAGATCAAGTCGCTGATCAGCACGAGCGTCGACCGGGTCACGTCGGGCGCGCGGCTCGTCGACGACGCGGGGCGCACGATGGACGACATCGTCAACCAGGTCAAGCGCGTGTCGGACCTGATCGCCGAGATCAGCACCGCGACGGCGGAGCAGAGCAAGGGGGTGTCGCAGGTCGATCAGGCGGTGGTGCATCTCGATTCGATCACGCAGCAGAATGCGGCGCTCGTGGAGCAAAGCGCGGCGGCGTCGGACAACCTGCGGCAGCAGGCGACGCGGCTCGTGGAGGCGGTGGGGGTGTTCCGCTGAGGCGGGAGGCCGCGCGCGCCGGACGCGCGCGGCCGGCGGGCGTTACAGCCCCATGCACAGGTACTTGATCACCACGTAGTCGTCGATGCCGTAATGCGAGCCTTCGCGGCCCAGGCCCGACTGCTTGACGCCGCCGAACGGCGCGACCTCGTTCGAGATCAGGCCGGTGTTGATGCCGACCATGCCGTATTCGAGCGCCTCCGCGACGCGCCATACGCGGCCGATGTCGCGGCTGTAGAAGTACGCGGCGAGCCCGAACTCGGTGTCGTTCGCGTAGCTGATCACTTCGTCGTCCGACGCGAAGCGGAACAGCGGCGCGAGCGGGCCGAAGGTCTCGTCCTTCGCGACCTTCATCGCGGGCGTGACGCCGGCGAGCACGGTCGGCTCGAAGAAGCCGTGGCCGAGCGCGTGACGCTTGCCGCCCGTCAGCACGCGCGCGCCTTTCGCGAGCGCATCCTCGATGTGCGACTCCACCTTCAGCACGGCCGCCTCGTTGATCAGCGGCCCCTGCGTGACGCCGGCCTCGGTGCCGCGCCCGACCTTGAGCTTCTCGACCGCCGCGCGCAGCTTGTCCGCGAACGCGTCGTACACCTTGTCGTGCACGTAGAAACGGTTCGTGCACACGCAGGTCTGCCCGCTGTTGCGGTACTTCGACGCGATCGCGCCCTCGACCGCCGCATCGAGATCCGCGTCGTCGAACACGATGAACGGCGCATTGCCGCCGAGTTCCAGCGAGACCTTCTTCACGGTCGGCGCGCATTGCGCCATCAGCAGGCGGCCGATCGGCGTCGAGCCGGTGAACGACAGCTTGCGCACGATCGGATTGGCGGTCAGCTCGCCGCCGATCGCCTTCGGATCGCCGGTGATCACGCTGAACACGCCGGCGGGCACGCCCGCGCGCTCCGCGAGCACCGCGAGCGCGAGCGCCGAGAACGGCGTGGCTTCCGCCGGCTTGACGACGATCGGACAGCCGGCCGCGAGCGCCGGGCCGACCTTGCGCGTGATCATCGCGGCGGGGAAGTTCCACGGCGTGATCGCGGCGCACACCCCGACCGGCTCCTTGGTCACGACGATCCGCTTGTCGCCCGCGGGCGTCGGGATCGTGTCGCCGTACACGCGCTTGCCTTCCTCGGCGAACCATTCGAGGAACGACGCCGCGTACAGGATCTCGCCCTTCGCTTCGGCGAGCGGCTTGCCCTGCTCGGTGGTCAGCAGCAGCGCGAGGTCGTCGGCATGCGCGAGCATCAGGTCATGCCACTTGCGCAGCACGGCCGCGCGCTCCTTCGCGGTGCGCTTGCGCCACGCGGGCCAGGCGGCGTTCGCGGCGTCGATCGCGCGCCGCGTGTCGGCCGCGCCCAGCGCGGGCACGGCGCCGATGCGCTCGCCCGTCGCCGGATTGCGCACGTCGAACGTCTCGCCGCTCGCGGCGGACTGCCATTCGCCCGCGATGTACGCCTGCTGGCGGAACAGCGCGGGATCCTTCAGTGCAACGTCGATGCTCATGATGTAGGTTCCGATAGACAGAAACGACGATCGCCGCCGTCCGGGCGGAGGCGGCGATCCGGGGTGCGACGCGTTCGGCGCTCAGGCAGGCACGCCGACCGCTTCCTTCAAGACCTCGGCGAGGATGCCGAGCGCTTCGTCGAACACCGCGTCCGGCACCGTGAGCGGGTACAGGAAGCGGATCACGTTCGCATGCACGCCGCACACGAGCAGCAGCAGGCCGCGTTCGAGCGCGCGCGCCTGCACGCGCTTGGTGAACTCGGCGTCCGGCGTCTGCGTGCCGGCCTTGAAGAACTCGACGGCGACCATCGAGCCCGGGCCGCGCACGTCGGCGATCTGCGGCACCTCGGCCTGCAGCGCGACGAGGCGCGCCTTGAGGGCGTCGCCGAGCGCGACCGCGCGCTCGATCAGCCGCTCCTCGTCGATGATGTCGAGCACCGCATGCGCGGCGGCGACCGCGAGCGGGTTGCCCGCGTAGGTGCCGCCGAGGCCGCCCGGCGCGGCGGCGTCCATCACGTCCGCGCGGCCGACCACGCCCGACAGCGGCATGCCGCCCGCGAGGCTCTTGGCCATCGTCATCAGGTCCGGCGCGACGTCGTAGTGCTGCATCGCGAACAGCTTGCCGGTGCGCGCGAAGCCCGTCTGCACTTCGTCGGCGATCAGCAGGATGCCGTGCTCGTCGCACAGCTTGCGCAGCGCGCGCACGAAATCGGCCGGCGCCGCGTAGAAGCCGCCTTCGCCCTGCACCGGTTCGAAGATGATCGCGGCGACCCGCTTCGGATCGATGTCGGCCTTGAACAGCATGTCGATCGCGCGCAGCGCGTCGGCGGTCGTCACGCCGTGCAGCGGATTCGGGAACGGTGCGTGGAACACCTCGCCCGGGAACGGGCCGAAGCCGAGCTTGTACGGCGCGACCTTGCCCGTCAGCGCCATGCCCATCATCGTGCGGCCGTGGAAGCCGCCCGAGAAGGCGATCACGCCGGGACGGCCGGTGGCGGCGCGGGCGATCTTCACCGCGTTTTCCACGGCTTCCGCGCCGGTCGTGAAGAACGCGGTCTTTTTCGCGAAGCTGCCCGGCGCGCGCGTGTTGATCTTCTCGGCCAGCTCGACGTACGACGCGTACGGCACGATCTGGTACGCGGTGTGCGTGAAGTGTTCGAGCTGGGCCGCGATCGCCTTCACGATCCTCGGGTGCCGGTGGCCGGTGTTCATCACCGCGATGCCGGCCGCGAAGTCGATGACGCGACGCCCCTCGACGTCCCACAGTTCGGCGTTCTCGGCACGCGCCGCGTAGAAATCGCACATCACGCCGACCCCGCGCGGGGTGGCGGCGTTCTTGCGGGCGTGCAGATCGGCATTGTTCACGGTCATCTCCTTCCAGTCGGATTCGTGTCGGTATTCAAGGACGGCGGACGCGTCGACGCGTCCATGAGGTGACTATAATCAGATTTGGCTCCGAAAATCAGAGCCATTTCGCAAAATATCTAGGAGCCAATTCGATGCGGTCGAGCGTGTTGTCCGACTGGCTGGCGCAGCGCCTCGTGCGCGGCGGCGGCGCGCAGCCGATCTACCGGCAGCTGCACCGGCTGTTGCAGCAGGCGATCCTGAGCCGCGAGCTGCCGGCCGGGGCGCGCTTTCCGTCGTCGCGGCTGCTGGCCGCGGAGCTGGGCATCGCGCGCAACACGGTCACGCAGGTCTATGAACAGCTCGCGCTCGAAGGCTATGTGACCTCGGCCACCGGGCGCGGCACCTTCGTCGCGGACAGCGCGCCGGACGAGATCGTCGGCGCGGGCGAGGCGGCCGCCGCGCGCGCGCCGGACGCGTCGCGCGCGGCGGCGGCGCGGCCGTTGTCGGCGCGCGGCGCGCACCTGCTGGAGGCGGCGGGGGTGTCGAAGCGGCAGGGCGGCGCGTTCATGCCGGGCGTGCCGGACGTGTCGCGCTTTCCGGCGCGGGTCTGGACCCGCCTGCACAACAAGTATTGGCGGCGGCTGCGCCCGGACCTGCTGACCTACGCGCCGGGCGGCGGCCTCGCGCTGCTGCGCGAGACGCTGGCCGACTACCTGCGGACCGCGCGCTCGGTGCGCTGCACGCCCGAGCAGATCGTCATCACGACCGGCATCCATCAGTCGGTGGACCTGGCGGTCCGGCTCCTGACCGACCCGGGCGACGTGATCTGGACCGAGGATCCGTGCTACTGGGGCGTGCGCAGCGTGCTGAACGTGTCGGGGCTGACCACGCGGCCGATTCCGGTCGACGACGAGGGCATCGCGCCGTCGGCCGCCGATCTCGCCGAACCGCCGAAGCTGATGCTCGTCACGCCGTCGCACCAGTATCCGCTCGGCATGGTGATGAGCCTCGCGCGGCGGCGCATGCTGCTCGAATACGCGCGCCAGCACGGCTGCTGGATCATCGAGGACGACTACGACAGCGAATTCCGCTACGGCAGCCGGCCGCTCGCGTCGCTGCAGGGTCTCGATACGGCCGGGCAGGTGATCTACGTCGGCAGCTTCGGCAAGACCCTGTTCCCGGGGCTGCGGGTCGGCTACCTGGTCGCGCCGGAACCGCTCGCGGAAAGCTTCGCGACCGCGAGCGCCGAGCTGTATCGCGAAGGACAGCTGCTGCAGCAGGCCGTGCTCGCCGAATTCATCGCGGAAGGGCACTTCGTGTCGCATATCCGCAAGATGCGCACGCTGTACGGGCAACGCCGCGAGGTGCTGCTCGACGCGGTCGCGCGCCGCTACGGCGATACGCTGCATGCGCTCGGCAGCGACGCGGGGTTGCATCTCGTCACGCAATTGCCGGGCGGCGTCGACGATCGCGCGGTCGCGCGGGCCGCGCTCGAACGCAATATCGTCGCGCGCCCCTTGTCCGGCTATTACGCGGACCGCGCCCGCGCGTCGTCGGGGCTGTTGCTCGGCTATGCGTGCGTGCCGGAGAACGAGATCGAGACGGCGTTCGCGACGCTGGCCGAGGCGATCGACGAACAGGCGTTCGGTGTCGCGAGCGCGGCGGGATGAGCGGCGCATCGACTTCGCGCGGCGCGTTGCGCGGCAAGCCGCCCGCGGCGAAGGCGGCGCCGCGCTTCGCCGCGCGGCGCGCCTGCGCGTTCGACCGCGCCTGCGGACCTCAATACCCGATCCACACCGCGAACGTCAGCACGACGCACGACAGCGCGAGCAGGATCGTGAACAGCGGCAGCACGAAACGGAGCCACGCGCCGAAGTCGACGCGCGCGGTCGCGAGATAGGCGAGCAGCATGCCGGACGTCGGCGTGACGAGGTTCGTCAGCCCGCCGCCGAGCACGAAGGCGAGCACCGAGGTCTGGCCGCTCACGCCGGAGAGCTGGGCGATCGGCCCGATGATCGGCATGCTGACCGCGGCCTTGCCCGACACCGACGGAATGAACACGTCGAGCATCATCTGCACGGCCATCAATCCGTTCGCGACCCATACCGGCGACTGGCCGTCCGCGAGCCGCGTGAAGAAGTGGATCAGCGTGTCGAGCACGAGGCTGTTCTGCAGCAGCAGCTCGACCGATGCGGCGAGGCCCATCAGCAGCGCGGCGAGCATCATGTTCTTCATCCCGTCGACGAACGCGTCGGCCGCGCTGCGCGAATCGAGCCGGCCGATGACGGCCGTCGCGATGCTGACCGCCGCATAGAACGCCGCGAGTTCGACGTTGCCCCACCTCAGTTCGCGCGTCCCGAAGATCAGCATCGCGACCGCCGCGGCGAACACGAGCAGCGTCGCCTTGTGACGCAGCGACAGCTTCGCGGCCGCGTGCACGGCGGCGCCCGGCGCTATTTGCCCGACCTGGTAGCCGGTGCGGCGCACGTGGCGCAGCAGGTACAGGATGCCGATCGTCAGGAATACGACGAAGACGACCGCGCGCAGCGCGACGCCGCTGAACAGCGGCACGCCGACGAGCGGCTGCGCGACGGCGAGCGCGAGCGGATTCGTGACCGAGGCGATGTAGCCGATCTTCGCGGCGAGCGCGACGAGCGCGACCGCGAACAGGTCGGACAGCCCGAGCCGCCGCGCGATCACGACGACCATCGGAATGATCACGAGGTATTCGGAGATGAAGCCGAGCAGCGTGCTGCCGAGCCCGATCAGGATCATCAGCAGCGGCGTCAGCAGGTACGCGTTGTTGCCGGTGAGCTGCAGCAGCCGGTCGATGCCCGCGTCGACGACGCCCGTGCGGCGCATCACGCCGAACATCCCGCCGACGAACATCACCATCACGATCAGCGGCGCGTTCTTCAGCAGCCCTTCCGGCACCGCGACGAACGCCGAGACGAGGCTCGCCGGCAGTGCGTGCGCGGGCGTGCTGTGGCTGACGGCCGGCGCGACGAGCGTCGCGAGCGCGGTCGTCTTCGGCACCACGTGATAGGTGCCCGGCACGACGAGCCGGCCGTTGCGCTCGAAGTGGCCGGCGTCGACGATCCACGTGAGCGCGATCGCGGCGGCCAGCACCCACAGCATCATCACGACCGGGTGCAGCATCTTGCCGTGCGGATGCGGCGCGCGGCCGGCGCTCGCCGCCGGGTCGCCGGCCGCCGGATCGCCGGCCGTGCGTGCGGTGGTGTCGATGTGGCGTGCGTCGGCCGGATTCGGGGAAGAGGCGGGCATCGGATCCTCGTCGATGAAGTAGCGGGCCGTCAGGCCGGTTGCAGCGCGGCGCGCGCCGGGACGTAGCCGAGTTCGGCGGAAATGGCGAGGCTGCACGCCTGCAGGCGTTCGAGATAGTCGGGAATGTCGGCGTGGCTCACGCGCACCTCGGGGCCCGTCACGCTGACCGAGGCGACCGCTCCGCCCGTCAGGTCGCGCACCGGCACCGCGATCCCGACCGCGCCGGGCGTCACCTCGCCGCTGCTCACCGCGTAGCCCTTGCGCGCGACCGCGTCGAGTTCGCCGGCGAACGTCGGCAGGTCGTCGGCCCGCCCGTTCCTGCGCAGCTGCGCGAGATATTCGTCGCGCACCGCGTCGGGCGCGAACGCGAGCAGCACCTTGCCCGATGCGCCGAAACTGATCGGGCGGCGGTTGCCGACCGCGCCGACGGTGCGCACCGCGTGCGTCGTTTCGCAACGCGCGACGCACACCGATTCGAGCCCTTCGCGCACGCGCAGCACGATGGTCTCGTTGATCGCCTGGTTGAGGGCGAGCATGTGCCGGTGCGCGGCGCGCACGAGCGCGTTCTGCTGCGACGCGGCCACGCCGATCACGAATGCCTGCGGGCCGAGCGCGTAGGTGGACGTGTGCGCGTCCTGCACGACGAAGCGATGCAGTTCGAGCGTGCACAGCATCCGGTAGGTGCGCGACTTGTTGATGCCGAGCTGCGACGCCAGCTCGGTCACGCCGAGGTTCGGGTGCTCGGCGACGTAGCTCAGCAGCTTCAACGCGCTGTCGACGGCGTCGACGATGTAGGTTGTCATGGGGTGTCTCCCGGCGAGGCGAGGCGTGCGCGCACGTAATCGGCGAGCGCATCGAGGTAGGCGTCGACCGAGCGCTTCAGCGCGTCGAAGCCCGCGTGCTTCGCGAACGCGGCCTCGTCCATGTACAGCGCGCGGTTGAATTCGATCTGGATGCTGTGGCGCTGCCGCGCCGGATCGGCGAGCGCGGTCAGCAGGTCGCCGCCCTGGTACGGGTCGTTGATCTGCACGCGGTAGCCGGCGTCGGCGAACCACTGCGCGGTCCAGGCGGTGAAGGCCGGGTCGGCGGTCGCGCCGCGCCGGTCGCTGACGACGACATCCGGCCGCAGCGCGCCCGCGTCGACGTTCATCGCGTTGCCGCGCGATTTCATCGAGTGGCAATCGATGTGCCACAGCGCGCGATGCGCGGCATGCAGCGGCTCGGCGATGCCGGCGAGCGCCCGGCGGTACGGCCGGTAGTACGCGTCGATCCGGCGGCGCACGTCGGCGAGCGACAGCTTGCGGTCGTACAGCGGCACGCCGGGCAGCGCGTCGCGCCGGATCAGCCCCATGCCGCGCTGCGTGTACGGCTGCGGGGAAAGCGGCTCGGGCCACGGCTCGGCGAGCAGCGTGGCGTCGATGTCGGTTTCCGCGCGGTTCGGATCGATGTAGGCGCGCGGGAACGTCGCGCCGAGCAGCGTGCCGCCGCGCGCGGCGGCGCCGCTCCACAGTTCGTCGACGTACGCATCCCACGTCGTGCGGATCGCATCGTCCGGCGCGACGGGGCGGAAGTCGGGCGGATACGCGATGCCGCTGTGCGGCGAATCGACGACGATCGGCAGGGCGGGCGCGGTCGGCTGCGCGACGAAATACGCGGGCGATTCGCCGGCGTGCGTGTTGTTGCAATTAAACGTCAGCATGGAGATCAGGTTCTTTACCTAGTTTCTTGGAGCGTCTCGTCCGTTTGTTTTAATGAATAAAACAGCGTATCAATATTTCACAACGGCAGAAAATCGCGGTCAAGGGCTTTTTACGGCGGCGCGGCGATGCGTGATGATCGGGCTGTAATGGCTGTCGTTATTGGACTTGTTTCATTCTTCGAAACGCTTTCAGAACCAGATCGGTGCGACTCCCGTAGGCGATTTTTGGCATGGCTTGACGCATCAAATCGCCAGATTGAACAATAAATAAGACGATGTTTTATTAAATAAAACACGTTGTGAGCGAAATAAATCGCTCCCCATATTCAATCTAATAAGGGGTCGGAGATGAAACGGAAAGGCATGGCGATCGTGTTGGCCGGTATGGCGGGCGCGACGGGGGCGACCTGCGCGCAGGCGCAGTCGAGCGTGACGCTGTATGGCGTCGTCGATTCGGGGATCACGTATACGAACAACCAGAACGGGCATGCCGCATGGCAGGCGACGGGCGGCAACGAGCAGGGTACGCGCTGGGGGCTGGTCGGCAAGGAGGATCTCGGCGGCGGAACGCGCGCGGTGTTCCGGCTCGAGAACGGCTTCAACATCGAGACCGGCGCAGCGAGCCAGGGCGGCCGGCTGTTCGGGCGCCGCGCCTACGTGGGGCTGGACAACGACCGCTGGGGCACGCTGACGATGGGCCGCCAGTACAACGCGGCGCAGGAAGTGCTGGAGCCGCTGCAGATCGGCGCGAGCACCGCGCTCACGCAGTACGCGCTGCATCCGTTCGACACCGACGACCTCAACAACACGTTCCGCACCAACAACTCGGTGCAGTACCAGACGCCCACCTGGTACGGCCTGCGCGCGATCGGCCTGTACGGCTTCTCGAACTCGACCGCGTTCGCCCAGAACCGCGTGTGGAGCCTGGGCGCGAGCTACGGGAACGGGCCGCTGCAACTCGGCGCGGCCTACGTGCGCGTCGATCATCCGGCGCTCGACACGACCGGCGCGGTGGCGTCCGACAACTACTACACGTTCATCAAGGGCGTGGCGCGCCAGCAGATCTGGGGCGCGGGCGGCACCTACGCATGGGGGCCCGCGACGTTCGGGCTGCTCTACACGAGTTCGTTGTTCAACCTGCAGACGGGCGGCGCGGTGCGCTTCAACAACTACGAGGGCAGCGTGCGCTATCTGATGACGCCCGCGTTGCAGTTCGCGCTCGGCGAGACCTACACGCAGGTGCTCGCGTCGCAGGGGCCGAAGCCCAGCTCGCACTACCTGCAGACGAGCGTCGGCGCGCAGTACTTCCTGTCGAAGCGCACCGATGTCTACGTGAATGCCTTCTACCAGCGCGCGTCGTCGAACGCGGTGGCCGCGATCGAAGGGATCTCGAACCCGTCGAGCACGCGTACGCAGATCGTCGCGGTGACGGGCATCCGCCACAAGTTCTGACCGGCGGGCCGCGGGCGCGCGTCGGTTCCGTCTAAAGCCGGATCAGCGCCGCGCCTGCCACCACGAGCGCGCACGCGACGAGCCGTCGCGGGGTCGGTCGTTCGCGCAGCGCGGACCAGCCGATCGCGAGCGCGAAGATCGGGCTCGTCTCGCGCAGCGCGGAGACGGTCGCGACCGGCAGGCGCCGGTACGCGAGCGTCACGATCGCATAGGCGCTGAGCGCGAGCGTGCCGGCCAGCATGCCGCGCCCGAGCGCGCCGCGCGCGGCGAGCAGCGTGCGCGGGCCGCGCAGCGCGCAGATCAGCGCGAGCTGCGGCGCGTTCCACAGCAGGTAGACCCAGGCGATGTACGCGAGCGGGTCACCCGCGATCCGTACACCGATGCCGTCGACGACCGAATAGGCGGCGATGAAGGCGCCCGTCAGCAGCGCGTACGGCACGCTGTCGCCGGCCGGATGGCGGCCGCGCCGGAGCGCGAGCGACATGATGCCGGCCGATACGCAGGCGATGCCCGCGAGCGCGGCGGGCGTCGGCCGTTCGCCGAGCAGCGCGAACGCGAGGCCGGTGACGAGGAGCGGCGACAGCCCGCGCGCGATCGGGTAGATCTCGCTGAACTCGCCGCGCCGGTAGGCGCGCAGCAGCGCGGCGCAATAGCCCAGTTCGAGCAGCGCCGAGGCCGCGACATAAGGCCACGCCGCCGGGGGCGGCAAGGGCAGCAGCAGCGCGCCGGCAAGGCCGGCCGCGAGATAGGGCAGGGACATCGTGCCGAGCTGCACGACGCGGTCCTCGCTGACGTGGAGGAACGCATTCCAGACGGCGTGCAACAACGCGGACAGCAGGACGAGCGCGACGAAACGATGATCCATGAACGGCTGCGGGGGATGGCGGGGCCGGGAATTTTGCGGCGGGCGCCGCGCGCGCTTGCGCGGGATTGCCGATAATAGAGCGTTTATCTCTTTTCCGGAACCTCGCCATGACTGACTCCACCCGCCCCGACGCCGCGCCGCCGCGCCTCACGAGCCTGTCGCATGGCGGCGGCTGCGGCTGCAAGATCGCGCCGGGCGTGCTGTCCGAGTTGCTGAAGCGCAATGCGCCGCCCGCGCTGTTCCCCGACCTGCTGGTCGGCACCGAGACCTCGGACGATGCGGCCGTCTACCGGCTGAACGACGAGCAGGCGATCGTCGCGACCACCGACTTCTTCATGCCGATCGTCGACGATCCGTTCGACTTCGGCCGGATCGCCGCGACCAACGCGCTGTCCGACGTGTACGCGATGGGCGGCAAGCCGATCCTCGCGCTCGCGCTGGTCGGGATGCCGATCAACGTGCTGCCGCACGAGACGATCGCGGCCGTGCTGCGCGGCGGCGAATCGGTGTGCGCGGACGCGGGCATTCCGGTCGCGGGCGGCCATTCGATCGACTCGGTCGAACCGATCTACGGGCTCGCGGCGATCGGCGTCGTGCATCCGTCGCGCGTGAAACGCAATGCGGCCGCGCGCGCGGGCGACGTGCTCGTGCTCGGCAAGCCGCTCGGCGTCGGCGTGTTGTCGGCGGCGTTGAAGAAGAACCAGCTCGACGCCGCGGGCTACGCGCAGATGGTTGCGACGACCACCAAGCTGAACCGGCCGGGCACGGAGCTTGCCGCCCTGCCGGGCGTGCATGCGCTGACCGACGTCACGGGCTTCGGGCTGCTCGGCCATACGCTCGAACTGGCGCGCGGCGCGCACCTCACCGCGCGCGTGCATTACGCGTCGCTGCCGTGGCTCGCGGGGGTCGAGGCGTTCGTCGCCGACGGCGTGTTCACCGGCGCATCGGGTCGCAACTGGACCTCGTACGGCGCCGAGGTGCGGCTCGCCGACAGCCTGCCGCCCGTCGCGCAGGCGCTGCTGACCGATCCGCAGACGTCCGGCGGCCTGCTCGTCGCGTGCGCGCCGGAAGCGGTCGACGATGTTCTCGCGTGCTTCCGCGCCGACGGCTTCGATCGCGCGGCCGTGATCGGCGAGATGTCGGACGGGCCTGCGCGCGTCGACGTCGCCTGACGTTGCGGGCGCGGCGGCTTTCAGGCGCTGCCGCGCGGAAGTAGGGTGGTGGGGCGCGAGGCTCGCCGGTGCGGCTGGGCGGGGGCGTTCGGTTGTGTGTCTGGCCGACCGCGTCTGGCCGACCGCGTCTAGCCGACCGCGCTTGGCTGGCGGCGGACTGGCGTGTCGAGTACCGGGCTCGGTGATTTCGCGCCCGTCATTGACGGGCGCATTGCATCCCAGGTCGTCCGGCGCGCGCTCCTTCCAATTATCACGGCGGTGCCGTCACAGCCCCTGTATCGACCTCACCGCAACGGCTCCGCCGCAACAGCCCCCCGCGACGGCCTACCCCCCGCGCCCTGCCGAATCCATCGCGCGCGCCACCGTTCTATACTGCGCGCGGGCCATGACACGCCGTGCCGCACGTCTTCCCCCAGCTTCCAACAACAATCGACAAAGGAACGCCGATGCTGACTCGATCGATTCTGTCCGCCGCAGTCTTCACGCTGGCCGCCTGTTCGGCCGTCTCCGCCTTCGCCCAGGACACCGGCCGCGACGCCGGCGCCGGCGCCGCCGCCGCCGCGCAGGGCCGCCCGGTGAAGGTGATGATCATCACGATGTTCGGCCCCGAAGGGCAGGCCTGGCTCGACAAGCTCGGGCCGTGGAAGACCGTGTCGGTGCCCGGCCTGTCGCCCGACTATCCGGCCGTTCACTGCAACAAGCAGGACGTCTGCGTCGTGACGACCGGCATGGGCTACGCGAACGCGGCGTCGTCGATCATGGCGCTCACGTTCTCGCAGCGTTTCGACCTGCGCCGCACCTATTTCCTGATCTCGGGCATCGCGGGCGTCGATCCGGCGCGCGGCACGCTCGGCTCCGCCGCATGGGCGAAGTATCTGGTCGACTTCGGGATCCAGTGGGAACTCGATGCGCGCGAGATCCCGGCCGGCTGGAGCGGCGGCTATCTCGGCATCAACACGAAGAACCCGACGGAAAAGCCGCCGCTCGACTACCGCAACGAAGTGTTCCAGCTCAACCCGCAGCTCGCGGACGCCGCCTACGCACTGTCGCGCAACGTCACGCTATCGGACAGCCCGCAGGCGCAGGCGGCGCGCGCGAAGTTCGACTACGCGCCCGCGAACCAGCCGCCGACGGTGATCCAGTGCGACACGTCGTCGGGCAACACGTGGTTCTCGGGCACGCTGCTCGGCGAGCGCGCGCGAGAATGGACCAGGATCCTGACCGACGGCAAGGGCACGTATTGCATGACGGCGCAGGAAGACAACGCGACCTTCGAAGCGCTCAAGCGCGCGGCGAGCGTGAAGCGGGTGGATCTGAATCGCGTGGCGGTGCTGCGCACCGGTTCCGATTTCGATCGGCCGCACGCGGGCCAGACCAGCGCGGACAATCTGCTCAACTATGCGGACCAGGGCGGCTTCCCGCTCGCGACCGCGAACCTGTATCTGGCGGGCAACCCGCTCGTGCAGGACATCGTCACGCACTGGAGCGCCTGGCGCGACGGCGTGCCGCGCCGTTGAGCGCGGCGGCGGCCGTCGTCGCGCTCAGCGGCCGGCCGTCGGGCGGAACGGCGTCCAGACGGGGATCGTGCTGTCCCATTGATCGAGCGGCGAAGGAGACGGTTCGTTCATGGTCGTAACCCTTGAAGGAAAGACGTGACGCGATGAAGTTGCTGTGGAGCGGCGTGGGCCGCGCGTCGGGCGACCCGACGCGCGGCCCACGGCGTTTACCGGCCCGCGCCCGCGAGCTGATTGGCGTCGGGATCGGGACGATAGGCGCGGCGGGCCAACTCGACGCCTTGCGGATACGAGGTGGTCTTGCGCATCGCATCAAGCGAGCCGTCCTGCTGCGCCTGTTCGAGTTCCGCGCGCACTTAGGCGCGGCTGCGGGTGCTCTTGCCGTGCCACGCGTTGTCGCCATATGCGCCGGTGAGGCCGATGCCGCCTTCCGCGAAGGCCGGTGCGGAAACCGTCAGCGCAAGGGCGACGGCGGCGAAGAGACTGCTGCGTTTCATGATGCAACTCCTGTCGATTCGATGCGCGATGGAGGTTTTCCCGCGCGACAGGGGGTAATTTAGGTGCAGGTGCAGCATCGATAAATGGCCGGCGAGCGAATTGAATTGTCGCGAAGTTGGAACAATCGATATCCGCGTCGCGGGTGGGGGCATCGTCGCGCACCCTCGTGAGCGATGCGCCCGGCGCGCGCCGGACGCTGTGCCGATTGACGCGCGCGGGCCGTGCGAAAAGGGCGCACCGGCGTGTTTGCCGGCCGGTCGAGCGCTTGCGCACGAGGCTTGCGCCAAGCCTTGCGGCAAGGCGCACCATGCTTGCCGGCGCAGCGTCGCGCGTCGCGCCGGCCTGCCGCGAGGCCCCGCGCACTGTGCCGATTTCATCTTCCACGAGCGGGAAAAGTCACAAGCCGCCGCTGCGCCGCGAGCGGATACTTGTCGACAGTCCGGAGCCATTCCGCGCCCCCTACCCATTCGAGGAGACATTGATGAACCATCGCACCGAGTACTGGAGCGGCGTTTTCCCCGCCGTCAGCACCCAATTCAAGGCGGACTTCTCGCTCGATCTCGAAGCGACGCATCGCGTGATGGCCAATCTCGTCAAGGACGGCGTGTCGGGCCTCGTGGTCTGCGGCACGGTCGGCGAGAACACCTCGCTGAAGACGGCCGAGAAACTCGCGGTGATCGAGGCCGCGCGCGACGCGGCGGCCGGCCGCGTGCCGGTGATCGCGGGCATCGCGGAATTCACCACGGCCTTCGCGTGCGACACGGTGCGCGAGGCCGCGCGCGCCGGCGTCGACGGCGTGATGGTGATGCCGGCGCTCGTCTATTCCGCGAAGACCCACGAAACGGCCGCGCACTTCCGCGCGGTCGCGACGAGCACCGACCTGCCGGTGATGGTCTACAACAATCCGCCGATCTACAAGAACGACGTGACGCCCGACGTGCTGATCGCGCTGCAGGATTGCGAGAACATCGTCTACTTCAAGGATTCGTCGGGCGACACGCGCCGCTTCATCGATATCCGCAACGCGGTGGGCGATCGCTTCGTGCTGTTCGCGGGGCTCGACGACGTGGTGGTCGAAAGTCTCGCGGTCGGCGCGCAAGGCTGGGTGTCGGGGATGTCGAATGCGTTCCCGAAGGAAGGCGAGACGCTGTTCCGTCTCGCGATGCAACGGCGCTTCGACGAGGCGCTCGCGCTGTATCGCTGGTTCATGCCGCTGCTGCATCTCGACGCGCGCCCCGATCTCGTTCAGTGCATCAAGCTGTGCGAGGAGCTGGTCGGACGCGGCAGCGCCGTCACGCGCCCGCCGCGCCTCGCGCTGCAGGGCGAGACGCTGGCCGAGGTGAAGGCGATCGTCGCGAAGGCGCTCGCCGAGCGGCCGACCCTGCCCGACGTGGGGCTGTAAGCGCCCCGGCGCGCGGTGTTCCCCCGCCCGCGCGCGTTCGACAGACGCGCCCCGTTCCCGCGGCCGTCCTCCCGTCGCCGCCTCTCCGATGTCGCGAAACCCACGGGCGCTCACGCGCCGCGTGGGCGGGTGCCCGTCTGCCTGTCATCGCGGTTCCGATACAAGGCATCTTCCTCATGGCAACACAAGGCAAATTCCAGAAGCGGCTGTCGCTGACCGATCTCACCTTCATCGGTCTCGGCGCCATCTTCGGATCCGGCTGGTTGTTCGCGGCGAGCCACGTCGCCTCGATCGCCGGGCCCGCCGGCATCTTCTCGTGGATCCTCGGCGGCGTCGCGGTGCTGCTGCTCGGCATCGTCTACTGCGAGCTGGGCGCGGCGCTGCCGCGCGCGGGCGGCGTGGTGCGCTACCCCGTGTATTCGCACGGCCCGCTGCTCGGTTACCTGATGGGCTTCATCACGCTGATCGCGTTTTCGAGTCTGATCGCGATCGAGGTGGTGGCCGCGCGGCAGTACGCGGCCGCCTGGTTCCCCGGCCTCACCGTCGCGGGCGGCAACAACCCGACCGTCGCGGGCTGGCTGCTGCAGTTCGCGCTGCTGGGCGTGTTCTTCCTGCTCAACTATTCGAGCGTCAAGACCTTCGCGACCGCCAACAACCTGATCAGCCTGTTCAAGTTCATCGTGCCGCTGTCGGTGATCGGCGTGCTGTTCATGTTCTTCAAGCCGGCCAACCTGACCGTCGCCGGCTTCGCGCCGTTCGGCCTGTCCGGCGTCGAGATGGCCGTGTCGGCGGGCGGCGTGATCTTCGCGTACCTGGGCCTCACGCCGATCATCTCGGTCGCGAGCGAGGTGCGCGAGCCGCAGCGCACGATCCCGATCGCGCTGATCCTGTCGGTGCTGCTGTCTACGCTGATCTACGTGCTGCTGCAACTCGCGTTCCTCGGCGGCGTGCCGACCGGGATGCTCGCGGGCGGCTGGCAGGGCATCGGCCACGCGTTCTCGCTGCCGTACCGCGACATCGCGCTCGTGCTCGGCGTCGGCTGGCTCGCCTACATGGTGGTGGCCGACGCGATGATCTCGCCGAGCGGCTGCGGCAACATCTACATGAACGCGACGCCGCGCGTGGTCTACGGCTGGGCGAAGAGCGGCACCTTCTTCAAGGTCTTCACGCGCATCGACGCGCGTTCGGGCATTCCGCGCCCGGGCCTGTGGCTGACCTTCGGGCTGTCGGTGTTCTGGACGCTGCCGTTCCCGTCCTGGGAGGTGCTGATCAACGTCGTGTCGGCCGCGCTGGTGCTCAGCTATGCGGTCGCGCCGGTGTCGGTCGCCGCGCTGCGCCGCACCGCCCCCGAGCTGCCCCGGCCGTTTCGCGCCGCCGGCTTCGCGGTGCTCGGCCCGCTGTCGTTCATCGTCGCCGCGCTGATCGTCTACTGGTCTGGCTGGGGCACGGTGTCCTGGCTGCTCGGCCTGCAGATCGCGCTGTTCGTCGTCTATCTCGGCTGCGGCCGCCACGTGCCGACCGGGCAGCTGAGCCTCGCGCGGCAGGTGCGCGCGTCGCTGTGGCTGATCGCGTTCTATGCGCTGATCGTCGGCGCGTCGTATCTCGGCAGCTTCGGCGGCATCGGCGTGCTTGCGCATCCTTACGACACGCTCGCGGTCGCGCTGATCGCGATCGTCATCTACTACTGGGGCGCGGCGACCGGCGTGCCGGCCCGGCTTGAACTGGAGGACGACGAATGAATGCGCCGTCCTCCGCCACCACGGCGCGGCCTGGCGGGCCGCGCATCCGACCCGAGGAAGAGAGCATGGTCATTGAAGGCAAGCAACTGATCGGCCGCGCGGCCGCGTTCGGCGCGAACGGCACCTTTCACGCGATCGCGGCCGCCACCGGCGAGGCGCTCGCGCCCGCGTTCGGCGGCGCGACGCCGGCCGATCTCGATACCGCCTGCCGGCTCGCCGACGCGGCGTTCGATGCGTATCGGGAGACGCCGCCCGCGGCGCGCGCGGCGTTTCTCGACGCGATCGGCGCGGAACTCGTCGCGCTCGGCGACGCGCTCGTCGAGCGCTGCTGCGCCGAGACCGGCCTGCCGCGCGCGCGCATCGAGGGCGAGCGCGCGCGCACGGTCGGCCAGCTCGCGATGTTCGCGACGCTCCTGCGCGAAGGCGGCTACCTCGGCGCGCGCATCGACAACGCGGATCCGGGCGGCGCGCCGCTGCGCATGCCGCTGCCTTGCAACGACCTGCGCCTGCGCAACATCGCGCTCGGGCCGGTGGCGGTATTCGGCGCGTCGAATTTCCCGCTCGCGTTCTCGGTGGCGGGCGGTGACACCGCGTCGGCGCTGGCGGCCGGTTGCCCGGTGATCGTGAAGGCGCATCCCGCGCATCCGGGCACCTCTGAACTGGTCGGCCGGGCGATCCAGCGCGCCGCGCGCGCGTGCGGGATGCCGGAAGGCGTGTTCGCGCTGCTGTTCGACGCGGGGCACGCGATCGGCCAGGCGCTGGCCGCCGATCCGCGCATCAAGGCGGTCGGGTTCACCGGCTCGCGCGCGGGCGGCGCGGCGCTGATGCGGATCGCGGCCGCGCGTGCGGAGCCGATTCCGGTCTATGCGGAGATGAGCGCGGTGAACCCCGTGCTGCTGTTGCCGGGCGCGCTCGCCGCGCGGGCGGCGACGATCGCGCAGCAGTTCGTCGCCTCGTTGACGCTGGGCGCCGGGCAGTTCTGCACCAATCCGGGCCTCGTACTGGCGGTCGACGGGCCGGCGTTGCGCGCGTTCGAGCAGGCGGCCGCGGCCGCGCTCGACGCCGCGCCCGCCGCGACGATGCTGACGCCCGCGATCGACGCCGCCTATCGCGCGGCGGTCGAGGCGCGCGCCGCAAGCGCCGGCGTGGTCGCGCTCGCGACCGGCGCGGCGGGCGGCCCGCATACGGCGCGCGCCGCGCTGTTCGCGACCGCGGCCGAGACGTTCATGCGTGACGCCGCGCTGCGCGACGAAGTATTCGGCGCGGCGTCGCTGATCGTGCGCTGTTCCGACGAGGCGGCGCTGCATGCGCTGCTGGCATCGCTCGAAGGTCAGCTGACGATCGCGGTGCACGCGGACGATTCGGACGCTGCCGCGTTCGGCGCCTTGCTGCCGCTGCTCGAAAGGCGCGCGGGGCGGATTCTCGCGAATGGCTTCGGCACGGGGGTCGCGGTCTGCGATGCGATGGTGCACGGCGGCCCGTTTCCCGCCTCGTCGGATGCGCGCACGACGTCGGTGGGCAGCCGGGCGATCGAGCGCTTCCTGCGGCCCGTGTGCTACCAGGATTTCCCGGCGGACTGCCTGCCGACCGCGCTGCGCGACGGCAATCCGCTCGGCATCGCGCGCCGCGTGAACGGTGTCGATCAAGCTGCGGAGACGCGCGATGCATGACGCCGCGAAACAGGACGAAGTCGTCTTGTCGCTCGACGAAGTCGAGCGGCTGTCATTCGAGGTGCTCACGCACCACGGCATGTCGGACGCGCACGCGCGCGCGATCGCCCGCGTGATCACCCGATGCCAGCGCGACGAGTGCCACTCGCACGGCATCTATCGCCTGCTGGTCTGCGTGCGTTCGCTGCGCGAAGGCCAGGTCGATCCGCGCGCGGAGCCGATCCTGCGCACGCTTGCGGGCGGCGTCGTATCGGTCGACGCGCAGCGCGGCTACTCGCTGCTCGCGTTCGAACTGGGCTTGCCGGCGCTGGTCGAGCGCGCGCGCGCCCAGGGCATCGCGGCGCTGGCGATCAATCGCTGTTTCCATTTTTCGGCGCTGTGGCCGGAGGTGGAGGCGCTCGCCGCGCATGGGCTGGCCGCGCTCGCGATGTGTCCGAGCCATGCGTGGGTCGCGCCGGAAGGCGGCGCGCGGCCGGTGTTCGGCACGAATCCGCTGGCGTTCGCTTGGCCCCGGCCCGGCGGCGAGCCATACGGCGAGCCGTTCGTGTTCGATTTCGCGACGAGCGCGATCGCGCGCGGCGACATCGAGCTGCACGCACGCACCGGCCGGCCGATCCCGCCGGAATGGGCGATCGACGCGCACGGCCGGCCGACCACCGATGCGCGCGCGGCGCTCCAGGGCGCGATGCGGACCTTCGGCGGACACAAGGGCTCGGCGCTGGCGGCGATGATCGAGTTGCTCGCGGGTGCGTTGATCGGCGATTTCACGAGCATGGAATCACTGGCGTTCGACGCAGGCGTCGGCGCGACGCCTTGCCACGGCGAGTTGCTGATCGCGTTCGATCCCGACGTGTTCCTCGGCGCGCGACGCGACGAGGGGCAGGCGCGCGCGGAGCGCTTGCTGGAGGCGATCGCCGGGCAGGGCGCGCGCCTGCCGTCGCAGCGCCGCTTCGCGGCCCGCGCACGCAGTCTCGCGCAGGGTGTGCGGGTGCCGGGTCCGCTCTATCGCGACATCCAGGCACTGCTGGGTTGAGTACGAGCGCGCGGGCGCGTCACATGGCTTCGAGCCGGTAGCCGTGCGTGTAGATGGTGCGCAACCGCACGCCGTTGCCCGCGTGGATCGAGAGCTTGGCCCGGATCCGATAGATGTGCGTGTCGAGGCTGCGCGACACGGCGCCCAGGTCGCGCCCCCAGATCGAACGGATCAGGGCGTCGCGTGGCATGACCCGGTCGACGTTGCGAAACAGCAGCGCGACGATCTCGAACTCGCGCGGCGTCAGCTTGACCGGCTCGCCATGCAGCTGGGCAGTGCGGTATTTCGTGTCGATCCGGTAGCCGCCGATCTCGATCGTGTTGCTTTGCTCGCCGAGCTTCGGATATGCACGGCGCGCCAGCGCGTTGATGCGCGCGATCAGTTCGCACCGGTTGACCGGCTTCACGAGGTAGTCGTCCGCGCCCGTATTGATGGCCTCGAGAATCTCGTCGTCGCGCGCCCGGCTGCTCAGGAACAGGATCGGCAGATGCGGGCCGATGCGCTCGCGCACCCAGGCCAGCACTTCGAGCCCGGACAGGCCCGGCACCTGCCAGTCGAGGATCAGCAGGTCCGCAACCTCGCTTTCCAGATGGCGAATGGCCTCGCACCCGTCGCGCACCGCGTGCACGTGATGGCCCAGTTCCACCAAGATCGATCTGACCAGAGCGATATAAGCGATATCGTCCTCGAGATATAAGATTTTCATAATATTTCGTAATCCTGTCTTAAATTCTCGATCGGCATGGGCAGACTTTTCGTGGGATGATTCGGTTGGAGAACTGGGCCGGGGCTTGACATTTTCCTCGCCGAAATGGTCGCATTGAAGGCTAGGCGAAATTGTCAACGTTTATGAACATTGAATCTTCCGAAACAAATTGTTTCGATGAGTAAAACTGCTGGTCGTGTAAGCACTGTTGACAAAAGTTGTCAATAGCCGAAAGTGCCGCTGCTACGCTTTCCTCAACAGCTCCCGTCCTCCAGGCGCTGCCCGCGATGGGATGCGTGGCTGGGTCGAGGCGAGCCATGATGGTCTACGAGTCATATATGGAGAAGAAGGCGCTGCTCGAGGATCAACTGAGCCGGGAGCGCGTCATCATTGCCACCGCGGTGCTCGCGGAAATCCGACAATGCATCCAGGAGTTCGGATTTACGCAAAGCGATCTGTTCCCGGATGAGTCGAATGGCGCGACGCGAAAGCGTCGCGCCAAGTATTTCAATCCGGAAACGGGCGAAACCTGGTCTGGCGTCGGCAAGGAGCCGCGCTGGCTGCGCGGCAAGGATCGGGACCAATTCGCGCTCGATGCGGCGCCTGAAGAGGATCGCCGTGAACCTGCCGGCGTCCAATCCGTGCACGAGGCTCCCTGATTTTTTGTCGCGCGACCGACACGCGACTTCATCCGCCGCCGGGTCCGGGAAACGCCATGCGGCAGGGCGGGAGCGCCGTGGCCCGTCTTTCAATCATGACCGTGCATCGTGCGGACGCAATTGGTTTCGTATGACTCATCATTCGGCGTGTGGCAAGGAGAACGGCATGGCTGACGACGTCTTCGTCGGCGTCGACGTGGCGCATGACATGCTGGACATCGTGGTGTCCAGCGCCGGGCTCGTGTGGCGCTATCCGAACGATCCGGCTGGCATCGACCGGCTGGTCGATGCGGTCGCGGCATGGCGGCCGGCGCTCGTGGCCGTGAAGTCGAGCGGCGGGCATGAATTCGACGCGATTTGCGCGTTGCAGGCGGCCGGGCTGGCGGTGCTCGTGATCAGCCCGCATCAGGCCAGGGAGTTCGAGCTTGCGCTCGGCGAGCCGGGCGGCACGGACGTGCTCGATGCGCAGCGGCTCGCGACGCTCGGCGCGACGCTGTATCGGCAGCCCAGCGGCGAACAGTGTGCGAAGCCGATGGGCGACCTGGAACGGATGCGCATGCAGGCGCTGATGCAGCGCCATCGCCAGTTGTTTGCCCTGCTGATGGCGGAATATCAGTTGCTGGCGCAGTCGCACCCGAGCGTGCGCAAGGGCGTCGAACAGACCATCGGGTTCCTGAAAGTGCAGATCGCGGGCGTCGAGCGTTGCTGCGCGACGCATCTGAGATCGCACCGCGCGACGCTGACCGATGCGCTGAGCATCGCGCGCCGCGCCGGACGCGGCCGCCGCGCCGAGGGCGCATACGGCCGGCTGTGGGGCCGGCGGGTCAAGTAGCGCGGCGGGTCGCTGCTACGCGACCCATTCATTGAGCACCGGCGTATCGAGCGCGGGCGCGCGCTCCGCGTCCTCGAAGGTGCGCTTGCTGCAGGTCGCGTCGAGGCTGCCCCGGCCGCTCAGCAGCGGGCAGCGGTCGAACACCTCGGCGATCCAGTCGACGAACACGCGCACCTTCGGCGACAGATGCCGGCTGTGCGGGTAGACGATCGAGATCGGCATCGGCAGCGGCTTGTAGCCCGGCAGCACCTCCTTCAGCGTGCCGGCGCGCAGGTGCGGCAGCACCATGAAGAGCGGCGGCTGGATCAGGCCGAAGCCTTCGATGCCGCAGGTCACGTAGGCGTCCGCGTCGTTGACCGACACGATGCCGTTCACCTTGACCTCGACTTCCTTGCCGTCGATCAGGAAGGTCCAGTCGAAGGTGCGGCCGGTGCGGTGCGAGAAATACATGACCGCCTTGTGTTGATCGAGATCCTCGATCGACTTCGGTTCGCCGTAGCGTTCGAAGTAGGCGGGCGACGCCACCGTCACGCCTTCGAACAGGCCGATCCGGCGCGCGACGAGCGAGGAATCCTGCAGCGCGCCGACCCGGATCACGCAGTCGACGCCTTCCTGCAGCAGGTCGACGGGGCGATCGGTGAGGCCGAGCTGGAGGTCGATGTCCGGATAGCGCTGGTGGAATTCGCACAGCGACGGAATCACGAGCAGGCGGCCGAGCGAGCCGGGCATGTCGACGCGCAGCTTGCCGTGCGGCTTGCGGTTGTTGGTCTGGAAGCTCGCCTCGGTTTCCTCGACGTCCGCGAGGATGCGCACGCAGCGCTCGTAGTACGCGGCGCCGTCCGGCGTCAGCGACAGGCGCCGGGTGGTCCGGTGCATGAGCCGCACGCCGAGGAACGCTTCGAGATTCTGGATGATGGTCGTGACCGACGCGCGCGGCAGGCCGAGCGTTTCGGCCGCCTTGGTGAAGCTGTTCGTATCGACGACGCGCGTAAACACCTGCATGGCCTGAAGCCGGTCCATTACTCCCTCCAGAAAACAAAGCCGGAACAAGGGCAGGCCGCCACGCGACGGGGCGCGGGCGGCATCGATTGTTCAGGGGTGTGGAATTGTGTTGCGGGATTATAGGCATTTATCCGGATTTTTGCCGAAGATGGCAAATCGCGGGCGCGGATGCGCCGTGCCGCGCGCCGCCTGGGCCCGGCCGGGTCTGCAAGACCGGACTGCGAGTAGTGGTTTGGGCCGGCGCGATCGCGGACCGTTACCGCTGACGGGCGGCCGCCTCGGTCCGCGTCGGCGACGCACCCGCCGCGCGCCGCGCACCCGGACGGGCGCCGCGCCGGTTCCCGCCCAAGGGAACGCCGCCCGGCCGCCCCCCGCGCATCCTTCCTCCCGCCGTCGATTGTTCAGATGCATTGAATTGTGTTGACGGATTGTCGGGATTTATCTCGATGGCGCACGGATCCAGAATGCGATCCATCTTGAAATGAATGCGCGCTGCCGCCTCATCTGCCATGAATGGATCCGACTTACGCTTTCCGCCGACCTCCCCGTGGGGCGGAGAAGCGCGTGCACGCGGGGCGCTCGCGGTCACCGACGTCGAAATCGGCGGCTATGCGAAAGACATCGTATTACGCCTGTACCGGCGGCCCGACAAGACCGGGCTGCCGATCGTGCTGTATTTCCACGGCGGCGGTTTCGTGCGCGGCTCGCTCGCCGACGCCGATTTCGCCGCGCGCTTCCTGGCCGAGCATCTGCCGGCGCTCGTCGTTTCGGTCGATTATTCGCTCGCGCCGGCTTATCCGTTCCCGGCCGCGCCGGAGGACGCGTTCTGCGCCGCGCGCTGGGTCGAGGCCCGCGCCCGCGCGTTCGGCGGCAATCCGCGCCGGATCGCGGTGGCGGGCCATGACGCGGGCGGTCAACTCGCGAACTGCCTCGCGTTCATCACGCGCGATCGCGGCGAGGTGCCGATCACGGCGCAGGCGCTGTTCGGCCCGATGCTCGATCCGAGCATGACGCGGATCGGCGACGAGCAGCGCCTCGCGTCCGACATCACCGCGCGCGATTGCGCGGCGTGCTATCGCGCCTACCTGCCGCAACCCCTGCAGCGCATGCATCCGTACGCCGCGCCGCTCGAATCGGTGCGGCTTGCCGGGCTGCCGCCGACGCTCGTCGTCACGGCACAGAACGACGTGCTGCACGTCGAGGCCGAGAAGTACGCGGCCTGCCTGATCGACGCGGGCGTGCCGACTCAGGTCATGCGCTTCCCCGACACCACGCACGCGGCCCTCGCGGATCACCCGCCCGCGCTGCTGGAGGCGACGCGCTTCTTCCAGTGCCGCTTCCACGCCCGTTCCTGAATTCCATTCCAATCACGCTACTGGAGATCTTCATGGCTATCCTGCACTCCCGCCGCGCCCGCCTCGCGGCCGCCGCGCTGGCGACCGTCGCGGTCGCCGGCTTCGGCGCCTTCAGCGCGATCCGCGTGAACGCGAGCGCGCCCGACAAGTCGGCGCCGCCTCCGCCCGAAGTCGACGTCGCCACGGTTCTCGCGAAGACGGTGACCGACTGGCAAAGCTATTCGGGCCGCCTCGAGGCGGTCGAGAAAGTCGACGTGCGGCCCCAGGTGGCCGGCACGATCGTCTCGGTCAACTTCAAGGACGGCGCGCTCGTGAAGAAGGGCGACACGCTGTTCGTGATCGACCCGCGCCCGTATCAGGCCGAGGTCGACCGCGCGGCCGCGCAGCTCGCCGCCGCGCAGGCCCGCGACGGCTACGCGCAAAGCGACTGGCAGCGCGCGCAGCGCCTGATCGGCGACAACGCGATTGCGAAGCGCGACTACGACGAGAAGCAGAACGGCGCGCGCGAAGCGAACGCGAACCTGAAAGCGGCCGCCGCCGCGCTCGAAACCGCGCGCATCAACCTCGGCTACACGCGTATCGTCGCGCCGGTCGCGGGCCGCGTGTCGCGCGCGGAGATCACCGTCGGCAACGTGGTGTCGGCCGGCGCATCGGCCGCGCCGCTGACCACGCTGGTCTCGGTGTCGCCGATCTACGCGTCGTTCGACGCCGACGAGCAGACCTACTTGCAATACATCAACGGTGCGAAGGACGGCCGTCAGGTGCCGGTCGAGCTGGGGCTCGCGAACGAGAGCGGCTATTCGCGCCGCGGCGCGATCGATTCGGTCGACAACCGGCTCGATGCGTCGTCGGGCACGATCCGCGTGCGCGCGCGCTTCGACAATGCGGACGGCATGCTGGTGCCGGGCCTGTATGCGCGCATCAAGGTGGGCGGCAGCGCGCCGCATCCGGCGCTGCTCGTCGACGACGCGGCGGTCAACACCGACCAGGACAAGAAGTTCGTGTTCGTGGTCGACGGGCAGGGGCGCGTGTCGTATCGCGAGGTGCAAGTGGGCGGGCAGCACGGCAACCAGCGCGTGATCGTCAGCGGCCTGCAGGCGAGCGACCGCGTGGTGGTGCGCGGCACGCAGCTGGTGCGGCCCGGCGAGCAGGTGAAGCCGCATCTCGTGCCGATGACGGGCGGCGAGGATGCGCCCGCCACCCCGGTCGCGGCGGCGCAGGGCGCGCCGGCGGCGGCCAAGTCCTGATCCGCCCGCACTGCTGATCCGGGCGCGCCGTGCCGGCGCGCCCTATCCGATAGAGCTTTCCATGAACATATCCAAATTTTTCATTGATCGACCGATCTTTGCAGGGGTGCTGTCGGTCATCATCCTGCTCGGCGGGGTGATCGCGATGTTCATGCTGCCGATTTCCGAGTATCCGGAAGTCGTGCCGCCATCCGTGATCGTCAAGGCGCAGTATCCGGGCGCGAACCCGAAGGTGATCGCCGAAACGGTCGCATCGCCGATCGAAGAGCAGATCAACGGCGTCGAGGACATGCTGTACATGCAGTCCCAGGCCAACAGCGACGGCAACCTGACGATCACCGTCACGTTCAAGCTCGGCACCGATCCCGACAAGGCCACCCAGCTCGTGCAGAACCGGGTGAACCAGGCGCTGCCGCGCCTGCCCGAGGACGTGCAGCGGCTCGGCGTGACGACCGTGAAAAGCTCGCCGACGCTGACCATGGTGGTCCACCTGATCTCGCCGGACAACCGCTACGACATGACCTACCTGCGCAACTACGCGCTGATCAACGTGAAGGACCGGCTGTCGCGGATCCAGGGCGTGGGCCAGGTGCAGCTGTGGGGCTCGGGCGACTACGCGATGCGCGTGTGGCTCGATCCGCAGAAGGTCGCGCAGCGCAACCTCACGGCCGACGACGTCGTGAGGGCGATCCGCGAACAGAACGTGCAGGTCGCGGCGGGCGTGATCGGCGCGTCGCCGTCGCTGCCGGGCACGCCGCTGCAGTTGTCGGTGAATGCGCGCGGCCGCTTGCAGACCGAGGGCGAATTCGGCGACATCGTCGTGAAGACCGCGCCCGACGGCGGCGTCACGCATCTGCGCGACATCGCGCGCATCGAACTCGATGCGTCCGAGTACGGGCTGCGTTCGCTGCTCGACAACAAGCCGGCGGTCGCGATGGCGATCAACCAGTCGCCGGGCGCGAACTCGCTCGCGATCTCCGACCAGGTGCGCAAGACGATGGCCGAGCTGAAGCAGGATTTCCCGGCCGGCGTCGACTACCGCATCGTCTATGACCCGACGCAGTTCGTGCGCTCCTCGATCAAGGCGGTCGTGCACACGCTGCTCGAAGCGATCGCGCTCGTCGTGATCGTGGTGATCGTGTTCCTCCAGACCTGGCGCGCCTCGATCATTCCGTTGATCGCGGTGCCGGTGTCGATCATCGGCACCTTCTCGCTGCTGTTGCTGTTCGGCTATTCGATCAACGCGCTGTCGCTGTTCGGGATGGTGCTCGCGATCGGGATCGTGGTGGACGACGCGATCGTCGTGGTCGAGAACGTCGAACGCAACATCGAGAGCGGCCTGAGCGCGCGCGCCGCCACCTACAAGGCGATGCAGGAAGTGAGCGGGCCCATCATCGCGATCGCGCTGACGCTGGTCGCCGTGTTCGTGCCGCTCGCGTTCATGTCGGGCCTGACGGGCCAGTTCTACAAGCAGTTCGCGATGACGATCGCGATCTCGACGGTGATCTCGGCGTTCAATTCGCTGACGCTGTCGCCCGCGCTGTCGGCAATCCTGCTCAAGGGTCACGGCGACAAGGAAGACTGGCTCACCCGCGTGATGAACCGCGTGTTCGGCGGCTTCTTCCGCGGCTTCAACAAGGTGTTCCAGCGCGGTTCGGAGCACTACGGTCGCGGCGTGCGCGGCGTGCTGTCGCGCAAGGCGGTGATGCTCGGCGTGTACGTGGTGCTGGTCGGCGCGACGCTGCTGGTTTCGCGCGTGGTGCCGGGCGGCTTCGTGCCCGCGCAGGACAAGGAATACCTGATCGCGTTCGCGCAGCTGCCGAACGGCGCGTCGCTCGACCGCACCGAGAAGGTGATCCGCGAGATGGGCGCGATCGCGCTCAAGCAGCCGGGCGTCGAGAGCGCGGTGGCGTTCCCGGGGCTGTCGGTGAACGGCTTCACCAACAGTTCGAGCGCGGGCATCGTGTTCGTCACGCTGAAGCCGTTCGACCATCGGCACGGCAAGGCGCTGTCGGCGGGCGCGATCGCGGGTGCGCTGAACCAGCAGTACGCGGGCATCAAGGATTCGTTCGTCGCGGTGTTCCCGCCGCCGCCCGTGCTCGGGCTCGGCACGCTCGGCGGGTTCAAGCTGCAGGTCGAGGATCGCGGCGCGGTGGGTTACGCGCGGCTGGCGGATGCGACCAACGACTTCATCAAGCGCGCGCGGGAAGCGCCCGAGCTAGGGCCGCTGTTCACCAGCTACCAGATCAACGTGCCGCAGCTCAACGTCGACCTCGATCGCGTGAAGGCGAAACAGCTAGGCGTGAACGTGACCGACGTGTTCGACACGATGCAGATCTACCTGGGCTCGCTGTACGTGAACGACTTCAACCGCTTCGGCCGCGTCTACCAGGTGCGGGTGCAGGCGGACGCGGCGTTCCGCCAGCGCGCGGACGACATCCTCCAGCTCAAGACCCGCAATGCGGCGGGCGAGATGGTGCCGCTGTCGTCGGTCGTGACGGTGTCGCCGACCTTCGGGCCGGAAATGGTGGTGCGCTACAACGGCTACACCGCCGCCGACGTGAACGGCGGGCCCGCGCCCGGCTACTCGTCGGGGCAGGCGCAGGCGGCGATCGAACGGATCGCCGCGCAGACCCTGCCGCGCGGCGTGAAGTTCGAGTGGACCGACCTCACGTATCAGCAGATCCTCGCGGGCGACTCGGCGTTCTGGGTGTTCCCGATCAGCGTGCTGCTGGTGTTCCTGGTGCTGGCCGCGCTGTATGAAAGCCTGACGCTGCCGCTCGCGGTGATCCTGATCGTGCCGATGAGCATCTTGTCGGCGCTGACGGGCGTGTGGCTCACGCAGGGTGACAACAACATCTTCACGCAGATCGGCTTGATGGTGCTGGTCGGCTTGTCGGCGAAGAACGCGATCCTGATCGTCGAATTCGCCCGCGAGCAGGAGCATGACGGCAAGACCCCGCTCGAAGCGGCGATCGAGGCGAGCCGGCTGCGCCTGCGGCCGATCCTGATGACGTCGATCGCATTCATCATGGGTGTGGTGCCGCTCGTGCTGTCGACGGGCGCGGGCGCCGAGATGCGTCATGCGATGGGGATCGCGGTGTTCTTCGGGATGCTGGGCGTGACGCTGTTCGGCCTGATGCTGACGCCGGTGTTCTATGTGGTGCTGCGCACGCTGGCGGGCGGCAAGATCCACGTCGCGCAGAAGGATTCAGCGGCTTATGGCGTGCCGGCCGCCGATGCTTGAGGACAGAATGATGAACGACAACAACATGGTGCGCGGCGTGCTGCGCGTCGCAAAGCTCGCGGGCGCGAGTGCGCTGCTGGTCTCGCTGCTGGCCGCGTGCGCGGTCGGGCCGGATTATCACCGGCCGGACGTCACGACGCCCGCCGCGTTCAAGGAAGCGCCGGCGCTCGCGCCGGGCGAGCAGGCCGGCAGCTGGAAGGCTGCCGAGCCGGCCGACGCCGCGCATCGCGGCGAATGGTGGACAGTGTTCGGCGACCCCGTGCTCGATGCGCTCGAACAGCAGGCGCTCGATGCGAACCAGAACCTGAAGGCGGCCGCCGCCCGGGTCGAGGAAGCGCGCGCGGCGACCCGCGCGGCGCGCTCGCAATGGTTCCCGCAGATCGGCGCGGGTTTCGGGCCGACGCGCGAAGGGCTGTCGTCGGCGTCGCAGTTCCAGCCGCAGGGCACCGGCCCGACCAACGCGACGCTGTGGCGCGCGCAGGGCACGGTGTCGTATGAGGCCGACCTGTTCGGACGGGTGGGGCGGAACGTCGAGGCGTCGCGCGCGGACGCCGCGCAGAGCGAGGCGCTGTTCCGTTCGGTGCAGCTTGCATTGCAGGCCGACGTCGCGCAGAACTACTTCGAGCTGCGCCGGCTCGATTCGGACCAGGACCTGTACCGGCGCACCGTCACGCTGCGCGAAGAGGCGCTGAAGCTCGTGCAGCGGCGCTTCAGCGAAGGGGATATCAGTGAGCTGGATGTGTCGCGTGCGAAGAACGAACTGGCGACCGCGCAATCGGATGCGATCGGCGTCGCGCGGCGCCGCGCGGCATCCGAGCATGCGCTGGCGATCCTGCTCGGCAAGGCGCCGGCCGACTTCGCGTTCAAGGAAACGCCGATCGTGCCCGTCGGCGTGACGATTCCGTCGGGCTTGCCGTCGGCGCTGCTGGAGCGGCGGCCGGACGTCGCGGCGGCGGAGCGGGCGATGGCGGCGGCCAACGCGCGCGTCGGGCTGGCGAAGTCCGCGTATTTCCCGAAGCTCGACATCACGGGTGCGTTCGGCTACGAGGCGACCACGCTCGGCAGCCTGTTCATGTGGACGAGCCGCACTTTCCTGCTCGGGCCGTTCGCGGGCACGGCGCTGACCTTGCCGCTGTTCGACGGCGGACGGCGCAGCGCGGGCGTGGCGCAGGCGCGCGCGCAGTATGACGAGCAGGTCGCGAACTATCGGCAGCAGGTGCTGGTGGCGTTCCGCGAAGTCGAGGACAACCTCGCGGACCTGAGGCTGCTCAACGACCAGATCCGCGCGCAGGACGACGCGGTCAATGCGTCGCGGCGCGCCGCCAAGTTGTCGCGCACGCAGTATCAGGAAGGCGAGGTCAGCTACCTGGATGTGATTGACAGCGAGCGTTCGGTGTTGGTGTCGCAATTGCAATCGAACGAGCTGACGGGCACGCAGGCGGTGTCGACGGTCAATCTGATCCGCGCGCTGGGCGGCGGCTGGGGGAATGCGGCGGCCGCGCCGATGGCGGGCGAGGCGAAGCGGGACCAGGTCGCGCAGCGCTGAGCGGGGAGTGAGTCCGGCGGGCGCCGCGTGCCGGGGGCGGCGTCGTGCGGGAGTACGACGCCGCTTTTTTCAGGCGGCGTGCAACGGCTCGCGCCGCGATTACTTGATCAAGCGCATTCCCGCGACCTTCGAGGCCGCGACATCGAAAGTCGCCGTGTATTCGCAGCCGGCGACATGCCCGGACTGCTCGATCAGGCAGTCCGCGAAATCCGCCTTGCCCGAGGCGCCGAACACGCGAAGCGCCTTTCGCACCGTTTCGGCGCCTTCGATGATCAGCTCCTTGGTGCCGATCATCGCGTCGATGATGTCCTCCATTTGTTCGTGTTCGACGTCGTAGCAGCGCGCGAGCACCCACACGATCTCGATCAGTGCGACCTGTGAAACATAGCCCGGCTCTTCCGCCGACAGCGATTCCATGAGGGCCGTCGCCTTCCTGGACTGCGCAGCGTCGTCTTGCGCGAAGTAGCGGACCAGGACGTTCGTATCCAGGCCGATCATCGTGCGGATGCCCCCTGGTCGGCGATGGCGCGGTTCATGTCGTCGATCGACACCGCTTTGGCGGGCTTCTTCACGATGCCCTTGAGCGCGGCGAGCGAGCGCGTGACGGGATAGACCTCGTACCGGCCCGTGGCCTCGTTGAGGCTGAATTCGACCCGGTCACCGGACTCCAGCCCAAGCTCGTTGCGCACATCCACCGGGATCGTGACCTGGCCCTTCGATGTAATGGTTGCTTTCGTCATGACGGTTCTCCGTTTTCCTTACTTTAGGGTAAGGAATGGGAAAGTGCAACCTCGAGACCGGAACCCGCAGCCTCGGATCGCACTTCCGCACAGGCCCTAGCCCACGTTGCGTTCATAAAGCGACGCCACATAACCCGAAGGCAGCGGCATGACCTTCACCTGCCGGAAACCCCGCGACGCGTAGTATGCGCAGAGCTTCTCGTTTCTCGCATCGCAATCGAGCCTGAGCCGGCTGCGATGATTCGCGCGCACCTGCGCCGCACACCAATCGACGGCGTAGCTGCCGAGCCCGAGCCCATGGAGGCCGTTGCGGATGCCGAGGTTGTGCAGGTAGCCGGCGTCGGGCGCCTGCGGCCCCCAGTATTCCTCGTCGTCCCACTGGAGCGACAGGATGCCGGCCGGCACGCCGTCCTGTTCGATGATGAACCAGCCGCCCCGGTCGAGACGCGCGTGCGCATCGGTTTCGCTCCAGCCCGTCTTGCCCCAGACCGCATCGCCGCGGCTCAGCTTGTAGTCGATGGCGTCCCGGCGGATCTGGCGGAGCAGGGGGACGTCGTCCCGCACGGCGCGGCGGATGCGTCTGTCGGTCATCGGGTTGCCCGGTTGGCCGGAAGCCTGCGCAGAGGCCCGGTGTGGAGGAAAGGTGGTCGGGCGATTTCACCACAGGCTTGCGATTGTGTCGAACCTCGGGCAGGGTAGCCGGACGGGTATACGGTGCCAACCGGCATCGCCCCGCGATCCTTCACACGCCACCGGAACTCGCCAGCCCCACGCCATGAACTTCTTGACGCATCTCCCACATCGACCACCGATGCCCGCAATGGCGGCCGGCGTTCGTTCGGAGGCTCAAGATGCGTGTGGGGCAGGCTGACCCCGCGCCTCGCACGAGAATCGACGATCCGGACGCCCTTGCGGGCGTTTTTTCATTTCAGTTTCTTTCTGAATGCAAAACCCGGAGCGACACATGAAATTCTCACAGCAATTCTTTTCCAATCGTTTCTTCGAGCAAGACAACGCCAAGCTCGAACTGGTCGATCTTGCCCGCAAGGCGTGCTTCATTCACCAGGACGCGGCAGGACTCTACTCGTGGCTGTCGCTGGGCCTGCGCGCGCAGCGGTGCGTCGAGCGCATCGTGCGCGAGGAAATGGAATACGCCGGCTTCTGTGAAGTCCAGCTGAGCCTGTCGCAGGATGCCGATCTCTGGCGGCGGAGCGGTCGGTTCGATGCCTACGGTGCGGAAATGATGCGATTCGCCAATCGCTCCGGACGACTGCTCTGCCTTGGCGCGACGTGCGAGGAACTGGCCACGCAAATGGTCAAGACCCACTACAACAGGACGGACATGGCCCTGGCCCTGTACCAGTTCGGCAACAAGTACCGCGACGAGCTTCGCACCCGCGTGCGGACTGGCGAGGGCCAAGGAGTTCATCATGAAAGACGCCTACACGTTCAACGCCACGGAAGCCGACGCCCGTGCGATGTATGGGACCGTGCGCGAGGCGTACGGCCGCATCCTCGCGCGGCTCGGGCTGGAGGCGATCGTGACGTCGAGCGACAACGGCGAGATCGGCGGTCAGGGCTCGGAGGAATTTCATGTCCTCAGCGAACTGGGCGAGGATGAAATCGATGGACGCAGGACGCTCGAATGCGCGCACATCTTCGATCTCGGCGATCGCTACTCGCGGGCCATGGGGCTGGTCAACGGCAGGGATGCATTCGTCAGGATGGCGTGTTTCGGCTGCGGCGTGTCGCGTCTCGTCATGCTGCTGCTCGAACGTCAGCGCGACGCGCGCGGCTTCCGGGGGAGCGCCTCGTTCAACGCGTTCGACGTCGTCCTCACGGTCATCGACTGGGAGCGTGAGGCGCATCGGACGGTCGCGGAAGCGCTGCGGCACGAACTCCAGGCGAGAGGCTTGCGCGTGCTGGTGGACGATCGACGGGCACAGGCCGGAAAGAAGCTCGCCGACGCGGAACTGATCGCGTGCCGCCAACGCGTGGTGATCCGCCACAAGGCGATCGAGTCGGGGCGTTTCGAGTGGATGGAGCGGCGAACCCTGATGCGGGAAGCCGTGTCGGCGGAAGAGATCGTGGCGCGTTGCTCGCGGGGGATTAGCCCGCGTGCGTTCCGCCGCCGATACGGGCCAGGCCCGCCACGGCGCGGCCTTTCCGGCAAACGTCTGCGCCACTCGCTCCATGACGGAATCGACCACCGCCCGGATCGACGGTGCATGCCGCGGGTCGGCATGCACGACCGGCCGGATTTCGCGATGAAACGGCACGCCGCCGCCTGCCGCGCGCCGATATCGCTGACCCGACCTCGCCCACCCGCGCGCACGCTACCCCGAAAACACCTCGCCCATCGGCCTCATCCGCATGCCCGGCGCGAGCCGGGTCCAGGGCAGGTCGGCGGGATCCGCCTGCATCGGGCCGGGCGCCTTCGCGACGAGCACCGCGTGCGCGATGTCCTGGAAATCGGCGCGGAAGTGCACCGAGCTTTTGTTGACGAGGATCTTCATCGCTTCGGGCTCGATACCGCCCACGCGATAGAGGTTGCGATCGAGCATCTGCGCCTTGCCGCCGCTCACCACGATCCGCACGCCGTCGATCCTGAGGCAGGCCACGGGGCCCACGTCGGCCAGCATGCCGTTCATCATCGGCCCGTCGTAGCGGCACACGCCGTCGGACAGCGTCACGACCTCGTAGCGCCCCAGCAGCGGCGTGTCGCCGGGCACGCCGGAGCCGCCGAGCGCCAGCTCGACGAAGCCGCCGACCCCGGCGCGCTGCGCCGCCGCCACCGCGGCGGGATCCCACAGCAGGCCGATCGCCGCGTCGCGCGCGCCGTTGCGCAGCAGCGCGCGCAACAGCCCCGTCGTGTTGGAATCGCCGCCCGCGCCGGGATTGTCCTGCGTGTCGGCGATGACCACCGGCTTGTCGGCCCCTTCCGCGAGCCGCATCGCTTCCCGCACCGCTTCGTCGGGCGACAGGAACGGCACCTGCCACGCGGCTTCGTCGGCCAGCATCTTGTCGTACAGCGTCCGCACCGCCGATTCGACGGCCTCGGCATCGTCTCCGTAGCCCCACAGCACCGGGCCGCATTCCGGGAAATCGGCCGCCGGGAAACCCGGCGCGAACGACAGCGACGCCACGCCGTCGGCTTCCAGCGCCGCGAGCCGCGCGTACATCGCGCGCGCGGGTTCGACCAGCGTGCACATGCCGTTGATCGGAATCAGGAACGGCAGCCGGCGCGCGTCGCGATGCAGCGTGCGGCCGCCCTGCGCGCGCCGGTCGAGCAGGCGCTGCAGCAGCACGGCCGCGCGCTCGCCGGTCTCGGCCATGTCCACATGCGGATAGGTGCGGAAGGCCACCAGCGCATCGGCCGCGTCGAGCATGCGGCCGGTCACGTTGGCGTGCAGGTCGAGCGAGGCGACCACCGGCAGGCCCGGCCCGACCGCCGCGCGCACGCGTTCCAGCAGCGTGCCCTCGCCGTCGTCGGTATGCTCGGCGACCATCGCGCCGTGCAGGTCGAGATAGATCGCGTCGTAACCGCCGCGCCGCGCCGCGTCGACGATTTCACCGGCGATACGCTCGAACGCGTCCTCGGTGACGTGGGCCGACGGGCTCGCGCCCGCCCAGATCACCGGCAGCAGCGTCCAGCCGCGCCGTTCCGCCGCGGCGATGAAGCCGCCGGCCGGGATGTTGACGTCGCGCAGCGCGAGCACGTCCGCGCCGCGCGCCATCGCGGGAAAGCCCTCGCCGCGCTCGAAGTTCGCATAAGCGGCCTTCGAGGGCGCGAAGGTATTGGTTTCGTGTTGGAAACCGGCAATCAGGATGCGTGTGGTCATGAGACAGATTCCAGGAAGCGCGCGGGATGCGTCATGGTTGAAGTCGTCCGCGCGGCCGGCGGCCGCGCGTGCAGGGTGTCGGTGTCGCGATCGGGGCGGGCCGGCGGCATCAGGCCGGACCTGTCGCCGAGCCTGTCGCATGGCCTTGCGTGGGCAGGCGGTTCAGGACCAGCACCGCCGCGCCCGCGATCAGCAGCGCCACCATCACCAGCAGGCCGGCCTGCATGCTGCCGGTCGCGGTGCGGATCTCGCCGATGAGGGTCGGGCTCAGGAAGCCGCCGATCAGGCCGATCGTGTTGATGAGCGCGATGCCGCCCGCGGCCGCGTCGCCCTTCAGGTATTGCGACGGGATCGCCCAGAACACGGTGTAGGCCGCCCAAACCATGGCCGTGGCGATCGTCATGCAGATCAGCGAGAACGCGAGATGGCCGCCCGCGAAGGTCGCGGCGCCGAGCGCGAGCGCGCCGACGAGCGCCGGCACCGCGCTGTGGAAGCGGCGTTCGCCGCGCCGGTCCGAGCGGCGGCCGATGACGAGCATCGCGAACGCCGCGCCGAGGTAGGGAATCATCGAGTAGAAGCCGATCTGCATGGTGTCGGCCACGCCGTCGGCCTTGAGGATCGACGGCAGCCAGAAGCTCACCGCGTAGATCCCGCAGATGATCGTGAAATAGGAGAACGCCAGCAGGTAGACGCGCGGATCGCGCGCCACCTGCCCGAACGAATGGTGGCCGGCGCCGGGCGCGCGCAGTTCGGCGGCGAGCAGGCGTTTCTCCTGCTCGCTGAGCCAGCCCGCGTCGGCCGGCCGGTCGGCCAGCACCTTGAACACGAACAGGCCGAGCAGCGCGCACGGCAGGCCCTCGACCACGAACATCCATTGCCAGCCCGCGAGGCCGTGCGCGCCGTCGAACGCGGTCATCAGCCAGGTCGACAGCGGCGAGCCGACGATGCCGCCGATCGGGCCGGCCAGCATCACGACGGCCATCACGCCCGCCATGCGGCGCGGGCCGTACCAGTAGGTCAGATAGAAGATCATGCCGGGCGCGAAGCCGGCCTCGAACACGCCGAGCAGGAAGCGCAGCAGGTAGAACGTGGTTTCGTCGCGCACGAACATCATGCCCGCCGACGTCAGCCCCCACAGCACCATGATCCGGCTGATGGTCCGGCGCGCGCCGATCCTGGGCAGCATCAGGTTGCTCGGAATCTCGAACAGCACGTAACCGAGGAAGAAGATGCCCGCGCCGAGCCCGTAGGCCGCGTCGGAGAACCCGAGCGCGCCCTGCATGTGCAGCTTCGCGAAGCCGATGTTCACGCGATCGAGGTAGGCGAACGTGTAGCACAGCAGCAGGAACGGCAGCAGACGCCAGTCCAGCTTGCGGTACAGGGCCTGCAGGGCCGGGCTGTCCGGGGCGGCGGGATGGCTGGGCGACGGAACGGCGGACATGTCTCTCTCCAGTGGCGTGGGCACGGGCGTGTGCGTCTTGTCGATCTTGTCTGGTCGTCCCATCGTCGGAGAGACGAAAAGTCAGAGCAAGAGCAACTTAAGTGATTTAATGTTGCCTGCGTGGCAACACCCTACATAAAAAGCGGGAATCCCACATGCGCGAACTGAACCAGCGCCGCCTGCGTTACTTCCACGAGGTCCTCACGCACGGCTCCATCCGCGGCGCGGCCGACAGCATCAACACCTCGCCTTCCGTCATCACGCGGCAGATCCGCCTGCTCGAGGAGGAGGTCGGCGCCGTGCTGTTCGAGCGTCAGGCGCGCGGCGTGCGCCCGACCGAGGCCGCCGCGCACCTGCTCGAATACTGGCGCGGCTGCCGTTCCCAGCAGGAATTGTTCGAGGAGCGCCTGCAGGCGCTGCGCCGGCTGCAATCGGGCCAGGTTCGGATCGTGACCAGCGAAGGCTACGTCGATGTGTTGATGGACGAGGTGCTGACCGATTTCTGCATGCGCTATCCGAAGCTCGACGTGATCGTCGACGTGCTGCCGGTCAACAACGTGCTGCAGGAGGTGGCCGAGAGCCGCGCGCATATCGGCCTCGCGTACAACCCGCCCGCGCATCCGGAGGTCGACTATCTCGTGACGTCGGCGCAGCCGGTGGTGGTGCTCGTGCATGCCGGGCATCCGCTCGCCGTGCGCGGCGGCGCGGTCGCGGCGCACGAGCTGACCGAGTATCCGCTCGCGCTGATGCCGCCCGCGTTCGGCCTCGGGCAGATCGTGCAGATGCTCGCCTACGCGGAGAACCTGTCGCTGCGCCCGGCGCTCACCACCAATTCGCTCGCGGTGCTGCGCCACTTCGTCAAGCGGCACGACGGCGTCACGCTGATCGGCGCGTTCGCGGCCTATCGCGAACTGGAGATTGGGGATCTCGTCGCGCTGCCGATCGCGCATCCGCTGTTCGATTCCGCCAAAGCGCGCGTGCTGGTGAAGACGGGGCGGCCGCTCGGCGTGGCCGCGGACACCCTGCTCGGCTGCATCCTGCGCGACATGAAAATGTTTGCGAAACCTGACGGCAAGGCGCCGCGCGCGGCGCGCGGCGGGGTGGCCCGGCGCGGGGGAAAGCGGGGGATAGCGCGGATCGGCGACAGGGCGCGCGCGGCCTCGCTCACAGCAGCGGCAGCGTGAGCCGGATGTGTTCCGCGAAGGCCGCGACGAGATGCGCGGGACGCTTCCGCCCGAACCGCACGGTGATGCCGACGGCGGGCAGGGCCGGCAGCGCGGGATCGCCATTGAGGATCGCGAGGTCCGCCGGCACGGCGGTCTGCGTCATGACGGCGAACGCCTGCCCGGACCGCACCAGCGCGGTGAGCCCGGACAGGCTGCTGCTCGCATACGCGATGCGGTAGTCGCGGCCGGCGCGCCGCAGGGCGTCGCACGCCGCGAGGTGGTCGAGCGTGTCCGGGTCGGAGAGCGCGAGCGGCAGCGGCGCGAAGCGCGCGGGCTCCATGCCGGGGTAGCCGATCCACACCAGTTGCTCGCGGCGGATGAGGTCGTCGTCCGCGCTGTCTTCCGGCAGCGAGATCATCGCGAGGTCGACCGCGCGCTGCTCCAGGTGTTCGAGGAGGCGCGGCGTGGGTCCGCTCACGACCTCGACGAGCGCGTGCGGATGCCGGCGCGAGAACGCGCGCAGCAGCGCGGGCAGGAAGGCGGCCGCGTAGTCGTCCGGGCAGCCGAAGCGGATGGTGCCGGACAGGCCCTTGCCGCCCAGGTCGGCGAGCGCCTCGTCGTGCTGGCGCAGGATCCGCTGGGCGTGGATCAACAGCCGCTCGCCGGGATTCGTCAGCACCACGCCGCGCCCGGTGCGCTGGAACAGCGGCTGGTCGACGATGTCCTCCAGCCGCTTCATCTGCTGGCTCAACGCGGACTGGGTCCGGCCGATCCGGGCCGCCGCGCGGCTCAGCGCGCGCACCTCGGCGATGACGACGAACGAGCGGAGCAGGTCGATTTCGAGTGGACGTCCCAAGGTATCAGTCTCCTTTCTACCTTGCATAAGAACTATTCGATTCTATAAAAGCAGAGGGGCTCCTAGACTGCAAGTCATGTTCATTTCGGCCCGGAGCCGCGCCATGTCCCGCAATCTCGACGCGACCTTCTGGCAGCGCGCCAGGCAGCATCTGGTCCGCTATGGCGGCGTGTTCGAGCCGATGATCATCGAACGCGCGCAGGGCAGCTTCGTCTACGACGCCGACGGCCGGGCGATCCTCGATTTCACGTCGGGACAGATGAGCGCGGTGCTCGGGCACAGCCATCCGGAGATCGTGTCGGTCATCCACGAATACGCGGGCAGGCTGGATCATCTGTTCAGCGGCATGCTGTCGCGACCGGTGGTCGACCTGGCCACCCGGCTCGCGGAGGTCACGCCCGACGGGCTCGATCGCGCGCTGCTGCTCAGCACCGGCGCGGAGTCGAACGAGGCCGCCATCCGCATGGCGAAGCTCGTCACCGGCAAGTACGAGATCGTCGGCTTCGCGCAGTCGTGGCACGGGATGACGGGCGGCGCGGCGTCGGCGACCTACAGCGCCGGCCGCAAGGGTGTGGGGCCCGCCGCCGTCGGGTCGTTCGCGATTCCCGCGCCGTCCGCGTACCGGCCGCGCTTCGAGCGCGGCGGCCAATACGATTGGCGCGCGGAACTCGACTATGCGTTCGACCTCGTCGATCGCCAGTCGAGCGGCAGTCTCGCCGCGTTCATCGCCGAACCGATTCTCAGTTCGGGCGGCATCATCGAACTGCCGGATGGCTACATGGCGGCGCTCAAGCGCCACTGCGAGGCGCGCGGCATGCTGCTGATCCTCGACGAGGCGCAGACCGGCGTGGGGCGTACGGGCCGGATGTTCGCCTGCGAGCGCGACGGGGTGACGCCCGACATCCTCACGCTGTCGAAGACGTTGGGCGCCGGGCTGCCGCTCGCGGCCGTCGTGACGTCGGCCGCGCTCGAGGAGCAGGCGCATGAGCGCGGCTATTTGTTCTATACGACGCATGTGTCCGATCCCTTGCCGGCGGCGGTCGGGCTGCGCGTGCTCGACGTGGTGCGGCGCGACGGGCTGGCCGCGCGCGCGAATGCGATGGGGGACCGGCTCAGGCGAGGTCTGCTCGACCTGATGGAACGCTTCGACTGCATCGGCGACGTGCGGGGGCGCGGCTTGCTGCTGGGGGTGGAGATCGTCAGGGATCGGAAGTCGAAGGAACCGGCGGACGGGCTCGGCGCGCGCATCACGCGCGAATGCATGAACCTCGGGCTCAGCATGAATATCGTCCAGTTGCCCGGGATGGGCGGCGTGTTCCGGATCGCGCCGCCGTTGACGGTCAGCGAGGAGGAGGTCGATCTCGGGTTGGCGCTGCTGGAGCAGGCGCTGCGACGGGCGCTGTAGGCGCGGCGCAGGCTTGGCGGAGGTGAGGCCGAGGCTCGAAGGTGCAAGCAGGCGAACCGTGCGGCGATGCGGCTATCGACAAGGCTGCCGGGATGGCGCGTCTCCTGATGGTCGTGCTGGAAGGAACACCGTCTCGTGCGTCGGGCGCGCCAGGGTTGGCTGATTCCGATCGATGGCATCGTGTGGCGGTCGGGCGGGATGCCGGCGCAGCACGTTCATATGGTATGCGCGGCGTCCGCCTTTCCGAGGTGGGCAACGATGGCTCGGTTATGTCCCATATGCGGAGCGCCGGAGTGCATCGGCGGATGGGGGCCGTCGCGCGGAACACGTATCCGATTGCGGGCTCAGGTCGTCGTGGCAAGAACGCTTCGGATGACTGGCGATGAGTCTCCGCTGCGAGGCCGACGACGGAGAGCGTCGCCGTGGCGGGTGACCCGACCGTCATTGATTCGATGTCCCCGAAGCCGCCGGTAAGCCGATCGAACAGTGCGCGGCCCATGCCTGTCAGCACGATCTCCCGGCCGGTGCGTTCGAACGGGCGGATCGCGAGCCGGTCTTCGAGGTTTCGGATGGGCTGGCTGACGGCGCCCGGAGAAATGCACAGCAGGCCGGCCGCCTGGGCGTCCAGCGCGACCGGCCGCCGCATCGCTCCTACCTTCCGTGCCTACGCGTCGTCGTCGTCGCCGCCGGCGGCGGATTCGCCGTCGACACCTCGCTCGACCAATACGACGGCAGCCCGCCATACGGATTCGGCAAGGTCAGCGAGGTCACGAACACGCCGCCCGCCCCATGCAGGATCGCGAACGCGAGGTCGGTCACCATCTGCAGCGCCGACGTCCCGTACACGATATGAATGAACCGGCTCGCCGGATAGCTCGCCTGCCACGCGGCGGGCGCATACGCCGCGTAGTTCGCCTGCGTATCCTCGAACACCACGAACCGGTCCGCCACCGGCAGGCTTGCGTAGACCTCCGGGAGGTTGGTGCCGGGATTGTTCACGACCTGATAACTGGTCGACAGCCCCTTGATGTAGTTGTAGATCGATTGGTAGTACTGCACGTGCGCGGCCGAGCTGTCGTTCGCCATCTCGTCGATGAAGAACCCGTCGACCGGATAGAACGACAGATAGGTGTTGATGTCGTTCGTCACGGCGGACAGCGCGCGCTTGCCGTACGACGTATGCACATAGGCGATCACCTTGCCGCCTGCCGCGCGCAGGTTCGTGACGACCGTCGTGTAGTTGGGATCGACGGCCGTTCCCGGTCCGCTCGCTGGATTGAGGATCGCGGTGAGCGGGATCGCCGGCGCGGTGGTCGTGAGCGCGGCCCAGGCCGCGGCCCCCGCGCCCGACGGATAGAAATACGCGGGAACGACGATGTCGACCGCGTGCGCGGCCCCCGCCCAGGCGATGCCGAGCGTGCCCAGGAAGGTCGCGAGCCGCGCGCGCCATCGTCGGGTGAGGCGATGCACGGGCGGCTCGGCGGAAGCGGGGTCGTCATACGGGTTGATCACGGCAGCGTGGGTGCGCTGCAATCGGTCTGCATGGTGTGCTTGCTTCATGGGTACCCCCCGTATGGCTGGCGGGCGCTGAACGCGCGAATATCAATTGATCCCCGGGATGCCGTCTTGCCTCGTCGCGGCTGTCCCGGTGCGAGACCAATAACAGTTTTCGAAGGGCCGGACAATTAGGAGTGTTGTCGTATTCGACGTCTGCCGGTCCGCCACGAAAACGTTGCATGCGCAAGCGATCGGAATTTTAAGTTATGACGAATAGCCGATGCGATTCGTCCCTCGTTCCATCGTCGACGTCGTGCGCCCCTCCCCGCCGCATGCGCGAACGACGGCCGACCGTTTCCGATCAAGGCTGGCGTACGAGGTCGCGGGCGACGCTGACGTCGCGTCGCCCGTTCCGTCCCCTCGCACCGCCCCCTATATCGTCCGCCGCGATTTACTTTGCGAAATCGCTTCGTAGACCGCCGTCGCGGGCCGGTTCTATCATCGATTCCAGCCCTTCCTTCCCACCCGACGCCGCAGCCGGCGCTTTCATGCGCCACGGCCGCGCGCCTCCGCTATTTCGTCCACCTTCCTGAACTTGAAGAGAGTGTCCCGTATGCCGCATCGCCTCCTTTCCGCGTCCCGCATCCGGCGCGTCGCACGTGCATTCGCGACGGCGCTCGCCGGCGTCGTCGTCGCGGCGTCCGCTGCGCACGCGGATTCCGCGCCGCTCAAGGTCGGCATCGCGACCAGCCCGCAGATCGACGCGCTGCGGATCGCCGCGAAGGAGGCGAAGGCGCGGGGCCTCGACGTGAAGATAATCGAGTTTACCGACTGGAACACGCCGAACGCGGCGCTCGCGAACAAGGACATCGACGTCAACTACTTCCAGCACATCCCGTTCCTGGAGAACGCGAAGAAGCAGGGCGGCTACGATTTCGTCGCGATCGCACCGGGCACGATCATGAAGATCGGCCTCTACTCGAAGAAGGTGAAGCGCTTCGCGGACCTGAAGGACGGCGCGACCGTGGCGATCGCGAACGATCCCGTCAACGGCGGGCGCGGGCTGTTGCTGCTGCAACGCGCGGGCCTGATCCGGCTGAAGCCCGGCGCGGATTTCCGCGCGACCCGGCTCGACATCGTCGAGAACCCGAAACACCTGAAGATCGTCCTGCTCGAAGCGTCGCAGCTTGCGCGCGCGCTCGACGACGTCGATCTCGCGCAAGGCTATCCGAGCTTCATCAAATTGGCCGGCACCACCGATCCGAACAGCGCGCTGCTGTTCGACGGCACGGAAAACAAGCAGTTCGCGGTGCAGTGGGTGGTGCGCCCGGACAGCGTCAACGATCCGCGCATCCGCGCATTCATCGCGATCTACCAGCATTCGCCCGCCGTGCGTCACGCGCTCGACGAGGCGTTCGGTTCGCTGTACGCGGTCGCGTGGTGAAGGAGCCCCGGCCATGACCCGCAAGCGGATGCTCCTCAACGCCTTCAACATGAACTGCGTGGGCCATATCAACCACGGCCTGTGGACCCACCCGCGCGACCGCTCCGCGCACTACACCGATCTCGACTACTGGGCGGACCTCGCCCGCACGCTCGAACGCGGCAAGTTCGACGGGATCTTCCTGGCCGATATCGTCGGCGTCTACGACGTGTTCGAGGGCGGGCCGGATGCGGCGCTGCGCGAATCGGTGCAGGTGCCCGTCAACGATCCGCTGCTGCTCGTGCCGGCGATGGCGCAGGTCACGCGCCATCTCGGCTTCGGCGTCACCGCGAACCTGACCTACGAGCCGCCGTATCTGTTCGCGCGCCGCATGTCGACGCTCGACCACCTGACCCGCGGCCGGGTCGGCTGGAACATCGTGACCGGCTATCTCGACAGCGCCGCGCGCGGCATGGGCCTTGCGCGGCAGGTCGGCCACGACGACCGCTATGCGCGCGCGGACGACTACATGGAGGTCGTCTACAAGCTGTGGGAGCAGAGCTGGGACGACGACGCGGTGATCCGCGACGCCCAGGCGCGCATCTACACGCAACCGGGCAAGGTGCGGCGCGTGCGGCACGACGGCCCCTACTACACGATCGACGCGATGCATCTGAGCGAGCCGTCGCCGCAGCGCACGCCGGTGCTGTACCAGGCGGGCGCCTCGGCGCGCGGCGTCGAGTTCGCGGCGAAGCATGCGGAATGCGTGTTCGTGAACGGGCAGAGCAAGGCGTCGGTGCGCGCGGCGGCGGCGGACCTGCGCGCGGCGGCCGCGCGCATCGGCCGCGCGCCGGAGTCGTTGAAGATCTTCGCGGGCATCACGGTCGTGACGGCCGCGACGGAGCGGCTCGCGCGCGAGAAGTTCGACGAATACCGGCGCTACGCGAGCCCCGAGGCCGGCCTCGCGCACTTCGCGAGTTCCACCGGCATCGATTTCTCGCGCTTCGGCCCGGACGAGCCGATCTCGCATGTGCAGACCGATTCGATCCAGTCGGCGGTCGACGCGATCTCGCGCAAGAGCACGTCGGGCACCTGGACGGTGCGGCGCATCCTCGAACAGATGTCGCTGGGCGGCCGCTATCACCCGGTGGTCGGCTCGCCGTCGCAGGTCGCGGACGAACTGCTGGCATGGATCGACGAAACCGGCATCGACGGCTTCAACCTGACGCGCACGGTGATGCCGGAATCGTTCGAGGATTTCGTCGACTGGGTGGTGCCCGAGCTGCAGGACCGCGGCCGCTACAAGGAAGACTACGACCCGGAACCGACGCTGCGCGGCAAGCTGTTCGGCGCGGGTCCGCGCCTGCCCGGCCGGCATGCGGGCGCGCGTTGGCGCGCGGCGGCCGGCGTCGCCGAACCGATTTGAACCGACAGGGAGCAGCGATGACGCAATGGCTCGATTCACCGGGCTTCATCGAGCGCGCGGCAACGCGCGCGGACGCCGTGCGCCGGACGACGGGCGCGGCCGCCGAGGCCGCCGTGTCGTTCCGTCATGTCGGCAAGACCTTCGCGGGGCCGCGCGGGCCGAGCGTCGCGCTGCGCGACGTGACGCTCGATGTCGCGCGCGGCGAGGTATTCGGCATCATCGGCCGCAGCGGCGCGGGCAAATCGACGCTGCTGCGCCTGATCAACGGCCTCGAAACGCCGTCCTCGGGCGCGGTGCGCGCGAGCGGCACCGAAGTCGGCGCGCTCGACGAGCGCGGCCTGGTCGCGCTGCGCCGCCGCACCGGCATGGTGTTCCAGCATTTCAACCTGCTGTCCGCGAAGACGGTCGGCGAGAACATCGGCCTGCCGCTGCGCATCGCCGGCGTGCCGAAGGCGGAGCGCGCGCGCAAGGTCGAGGCGCTGCTGGAACTGGTGGGCCTCGCGGCGAAGCGCGATGCGTATCCGGCGAGCCTGTCGGGCGGGCAGAAGCAGCGGGTCGGGATCGCGCGCGCGTTGGTCCACGACCCCGAGATCCTGCTGTGCGACGAAGCGACCTCGGCGCTCGATCCGGAAACCACGCAGTCGATCCTCGCGTTGCTCGCCGACATCAATCGCCGGCTCGGCCTGACGATCGTGCTGATCACGCACGAGATGGAGGTGATCCGCGCGGTGTGCGACACGGTGGCCGTGATCGAGCAGGGCGAGGTGGTCGAGACGGGGCCGGTATGGCGCGTGTTCGGTGATCCGCGCCACGGCGCGACGCGCGCGCTGCTGCGCACGCTCGTGCACGACCTGCCCGCGGATCTCGCGGCGCGCGTGCGGCCGTGGTCGCAGGCGGACGCGCTGCCGGCGCACGCGCACCTGCTGCTCGACGTGCGCTACACGGGCGCGGAGGGCGACGAGCCCGATCTCGGCGCGCTGGCCGGCGCGCTCGGCGCGGCGGCGGGCGCCGCGGTGCGCTTCGTGCACGGCGGGCTCGACCGGATCCAGGGGCGCGCGCAGGGGCGGCTCGTGATCGCGGCGGCGCTCGGCGCGGCGTCGCCCGAACGGGTCGCCGCGCTGCTCGACGGCGCGCGCCGGCACGCGGGCCGCGTCGAGGTGCTCGGCTATGTTTGAGCTGTGGCTGCCCGAGCTGGTCGATGCGGTCCGCGACACGCTGTGGATGGTCGCGGTGTCCGCCTGCGCGGCGGCGCTGGCCGGCGTGCCGCTCGCGCTCGTGCTGGTCACCACCGCGCCCGGCGGCATCTATGCGCGCCGCGCGCTCAACGCGCCGCTGGGCGCGCTCGTCAATGCGTTGCGCTCGACGCCGTTCGTGATCCTGCTGGTCGCGCTGCTGCCGCTCACGCGCGTGCTGATCGGTACCACCATCGGGGTATGGGCGGCGATCGTGCCGCTGTCGGCGGCGGCGATCCCGTTCTTCGCGCGCATCGCCGAGGTCAGCCTGCGCGAAGTCGATCGCGGGCTGATCGAGGCCGCGCAGGCGATGGGCGCCGAGCGGCGTCACATCGTCTGGCACGTGCTGCTGCCCGAGGCGCTGCCCGGCATGCTCGGCGGCTTCACGATCACCGTGGTCGCGCTGATCGGCTCGACCGCGATGGCGGGCGCGGTCGGCGCGGGCGGGCTCGGCGATCTCGCGATCCGCTACGGCTACCAGCGCTTCGACACCACGGTCATGGCGACCGTGATCGCGATCCTGATCGCGCTCGTCACGACCGTCCAGTTCGGCGGCGATCGCCTCGCGCGCCGCCTGACCCGTAGAACCTGAACGCGGCGCGCCGCGCGCCGCAAGGATCCCTGAATCATGACGACTGCCCCGCTCGACCCCCTCGAAGAATGGCGCCTGCCGTTCGAGGAGCGCCTGTTCGTGCAGGTGGCGCGACGCCATCTGCCCGCGTTCCCGGAAAAGCTCACCATTGCGCCGCGCGCGCCGCGCGATGCGGCCGAAGTGGCCGCGATCGCCGACTATTACACGCGGATGGCGTCGCACGACCTGTTCATCGTGCAGGTGGCGGCGCGCGCGATCGACACGCTGTTCCGCGACGATCCGCATGTCCAGCTGATCCTGTCGCGCCAGCTCGGCGACGACGGCGCGCATGCGGCGGCGGCCCGCGCGCGCGTCGAGGCATTGACGGGCCGCGATCCGCTGCCCGAGATCGCGCGGCGGGTGCGGGCGCACTGGGCGCGCGTCGGTGATCTCGCGCTGCGCGACGTGCCGGGCTTCCTCGCGTTCCAATGGCACTACGAACTGCACATCCTCGCGAAGCTGTGGATCCAGCGCAAGACCGCGCGCATCGGCGACGCCGAGATGCGAGAGTACGGCGAGGCGCGCATCAAGCCCGACGAGGAATGGCATCGCGTGCAGATCGTCGGCTGGTGGCTGGCGACCCGCGATGCATTGCCGGCCGGCGCGCGCGACGCCTTGATCGAGCAGGTGCTCGATGCGGACGATGCGCAGCAGCAGCGTCTCGACACTTACTTGCATGACGAATACGCGCATGTCGCGGCCGTGTTCGGCGCGGACGTCACGCACTATCGCGCGATCTACGATGCGTGGCGGCGCGAGATGCTCGTACGCCTGACGGGCCGCGCGACGCTGCGGCCGCTGGTTGCGCTGACGGCCGGGCGCGCCGCGCTGGAGGCCGTCGCATGAACGATCGGCACACGCCGTCCCCGCTCGCGGGCGAGGCTGACGCGGGTGACGCGCCGCGCACTTTTGCGGCGCTGCTCGATGCGTTGCGCGCGAGCGCGCCCGAACGCGATCGCGCGGGCGGCCATGCCGCGCGCGAGAAGGACTGGCTGGCCTCGGCCGGGCTGCTGACGCTCGCGGTGCCGCGCGCGTTCGGCGGCCAGGAAGCCGCATGGCCCGAGATCTACCGCACGATCCGCGCGCTGGCCCGGGTCGACAGCGCGCTCGCGCACCTGGTCGGTTTCCAGTGCCTGCAGGTGGTCAGCGTCGAGGTCTGGGGCAATGCCGCGCAGCGCGAACGCTACTTGCGCGGCACGGTCGAGCATGGCTGGTGGTGGGGCAATGCGGTGAATCCGCTCGATGCGCGCCTGCAGGCGCGGGCGACGCCGGACGGCGGCTACCGGCTCGACGGCGTCAAGGGTTTCTGCTCGGGTACGCGGGGCTCGCAGCGCATGACGGTGTCCGCGCACGATGCCGCGACGGGCAAGCCGGTGTTCGCCGTGGTGCCGACCGCGCGCGCCGGCATCACCGTGCACGACGACTGGGATCCGATCGGCCAGCGCCAGACCGACAGCGGCAGCGTGTCGTTCGAGGCGGTGCGGGTCGAGGCCGACGAAGTCCTGCATCGTTCCGAGATGCCGCCGACGCCGCGCGCGACACTGCGCACGCTGGTGTCGCAACTGGTGCTGACCAACCTGTTCGCGGGTCTGGCCGAAGGCGCGCTCGACGCGGCGCGCGACTACGTGCGCGCACATGGGCGCGCGTGGGTGCATGCGGGCGTCGCGCAGGCGAGCGACGATCCCTATACGCTGCAGCGCTTCGGCGAGATGCGGGTGCAGGCGGTGGCCGCCGAGGCGCTGGCCGAGCGCGCGGCCGGCGCGTTGCAGCGTGCGTGGGAGGCCGGCGACGCGCTGAGCGCCGACGCGCGCGCGGAAACGGCGCTCGCGGTGTCGGAGGCGAAGATCGTCGCGCAGCGCGCGGCGCTCGCGCTCGGCGAGGCGCTGTTCGATGCGTGCGGCGCGCGCGCGACGGCCGCGCCGCTGGCGCTCGACCGCTTCTGGCGCAACGCGCGCACGCATACGCTGCACGATCCGCTCGACTACCGCGTGCGCGACGTCGGACGCTACGCGCTGACGGGCGAATTGCCCGAAGCGTCGCTCTATACCTGAGGACGCGAGGGCGCGCGCTTGTCGAAGAAGTGCCCCATGAGCTGAAGCAGGGGCCGGCGTCGATTGGTCAGCGAAAACTCCCACTCGTCCATCTGCTTCGCCGCGGGATCGAGATTCTTCGCATCGAGGATGCGCTGCGTCCTGGGCAACTGATACCAGGCGATCCACGGAAACGCGTGATGCGCGATGTGCAGGTTGAAGCTGAGGATGATGTACTTGGACCAGATCGGGACGGACCGGCAGCTGTGCGAGACGATGTCCTGTTCCCAGAGCGGCGGGCGTTGGGCGTCGTTCGCGAGCAGCGGGATCTCGGCGTGATGCGGCAGGTTGAGCAACTCGACCGCGAGCCACAGCAAGACCAGCAGGATCGCGACGAACGCCGCGAATTCGGCGAACACGCCGGCATGCGCCGCGCAGTACGCGAGCAGGCCGTAGCCGGCGAGATAGAGCACGGCGAACCGCGCCTCCTGCTTCGACGTCTTGCGCGCGGCGTCGCCGGCGGGCGGCCTGAGCACGCACAGCCAATGATTGACGAAGTGGTTGATCGCGATGATCGGAATCCAGTGGCGCCAGAGGAATTCGAGCGTCCTGGCCTGCTGTTCCGTCATCACCGAGAATTTCTCGATCATCCCCTTGTTCTCGGGATCGCGCTTCGGATGAGCCGTCCAGGCATGGTGGCCCAGGTGATTGCGCCGCCTGGGCAGGAACGGCAGCGCGATCAGCCAGCCGCTGGCGTGGCCGACGGCTTCGTTGATGAAGCGGTTCCGGCATACCGACCGATGGATCGCCTCGTGCAGGATCAGGTAGATCTGGATCACGGACAGCTCGGCCAGCACCACGGCGCAGACGCGCGCGAGCAGGCTGCCGCGGGTCCACAGCAGCCATGCGCCGCCGAGGATCGACATATCCAGCAGCCAGAGCCCGACGGTCCAGTATCCCTGCGGGCCGTCGGGCAATTGCTTGCGCACCGCCAGCCATTCTTCCTTCGTCATGTTCGTTGTCCTTTCTCGATGTAGCGTTTAAGAGCGATCGCCTCGGCCGGCGCCGGGCGGCGCGATGCCCACCCAATGCATGCGATGCGTCGCGCCCCGTGCCGTGGCGGGCTTACTGCTCGAACTCGAGTTCGCGGGTTTCGAGCAGATCCTCCGCGAGCCTTTGGAATGCGAGATCGAATCCATCGATCTGCGTATCGAAGCCGTTCATGTTGATGGTGTCGAAGCGCTGCCTGACGAGCCGCACGCAGTCGTAGCGACGCCCCTGATGCCAGTGCCAGGCCGGCAGGTAAGCGGTGATGCCGAAGCCCAGATTCAGCATCGCCTGGATCAGCACGACGTTGTGGGCGAGGACGTCGCCGCTGACATAGCTGCACTGCGCGTGATGCGTCATGAAGCGGGCCAAGGCGTCGGCGGTCTGCGTTTCGTCGCCCGATACCCGGTATCCGCATAGCTGGATCGCATCGAGGTGATCGTCCCTGCAGTAGGTGAAGTCGTGCCCGGCATGCGTTCCCTCGCCGGAGAACAGCAGAGACGGATAGAGGCCGGTGCGCCATTTGAGGCCCAGCGGCGCATACACGCGATCGTGGATGAACGGAGAGCGGCGCCATACCTCGTTGGGCGGCGCGACGTGCGGGAAATACGCGGGGATCCGCTGGGCGATCGCCGTCACGTGATATTCCCGGATGGAGTCGACCCAGTTCGGTCCGCCGTCATGGCCGACGAGGATGCTCGCGACGTCCTTCGTCAAGGCGCGGTACGCGGCGAACGAGCGCGTGACGGCGAACACCATTTCGTCCGACTGGATCTCCGTCTGTTCGAGCCCGGTGCGCAGCAGCATGGAGAACACGCCGAGCCGCCGGTAGGCCGGATCGATCACAGCGTGCCCGAGTTCCCAGGTCCGGTTGACCGTGTTGCGCAGGAAGCAGATGCAGCCGACCATGCCGGCCGACTCCGCGACGTACCAGCGGCCCTTCGCCCGCGTGATCGATTGCGCGATATAGCCGGCCGACTGGCACGGGTGGGTGGTCACGCCATAGGCGTCGCGGAACAGGCCGGCCAGCGTCTCGCTGTCGGCGGCGACGGCGCGCCTGACGGCGATGCGCGCGGTGTGCTGCGATGAATCGACGGCGGGGTGCGGCAGCCCCCCGGTCGGGTCGAACTGCGTGCCATTCCCTGCCTGGGTGAATGGATCGTGCATGGATAGCGCCCTCTAGGACAGATGAGTGTGTCTGCGGCGTTGACGGGTGAATGGCCCCGCGATCCCTCGATGGCGGGGCGGGGCGGCTACAGCCGGATCCAGGCGCACACCTGGCCCGGGAATTCGACCTGGGCCTGTGCGTCGAGCAAGGCGCGTTGCAGGTCCGCGCTCAGTTGATCGAGATCGACGGTTTCGCCGCTGGCGAGCTCGGTGTGCTGCGCGCCGCCCGACAGCGTGCGCAGCGACTGCGCCAGCCACGAGCAGAGCGGGGACGCAGGACCGCCGCCGAGCGGGATTTCATAGGACATCGTCGGCGTCGGCAGCCCGGCGACGGCGAATGCCTGCACCAGGCGTCGCGCCACGTCATAGGTCGCGCTGCCGTGCTGGCAACGTTCGAGCACCTCGCGCACGATCGTGTCCCAGAGCGCGACGCTGGGGCTCGACCCGGTCTGCCGGACGAGGTCCGGTTCGTGAAAGCCGAGCGCGCCGCCCGGCCGGACGAAACGCGCGGCGAGCTGCAGGAACGCCGTGGCGTCGGGCTGATGCGACAGCACATAGCGGCCGACGACGATGTCGAATTCATGGGCCGCCTGGAGTTGATCGAGTGCGCAGACCTCGAAGCGGAGATTGTCCAGGCCGGCCTCGGCGGCATGCCCGGAGGCCGTCTCGATGGCGGCTCCGCTGCGGTCGATCGCCGTCACCGAACCCGTGGGACCGACCAGTTCGGCGGCAAGCAGGCTCACGCCGCCCGTCCCGCATCCGATGTCGAGGACACGCATGCCGGGCCGGATGCCCGCGGACTCCAGCAAGCGCCGCGTGATCGGGCGCAGCATTTCCGACTGGTAATCGAGCCGTTTGAGTTCCGTCGGCGAGTGACCTAGTACGTATTCACGCATGTTCGTGCTTCTCCGTGGTTGTATTCGAGATCCGCGTGTTCGATTCCGCCTGCCGTCAGCGTCTCGCGCTTCGACTCCGAGGTGTTCGGCATTGCCGCACGGGGCGAACGGAATTCGTCGTTTTAATTGCCTGATTTGCTGAATTGTTCTGATTTCGGTTTACGAAAAAAGAATGGAATCGGTTTTGTGAAACTATTGAGTTCGTAAATCGAGCGAATTGAATTGAAGAAAAGGGTTGCTGTTGGATTGCTGCGGCCAATGGGGAGATCCAGATGAATGTGCCGTGATTCCTTGGGTAGCCAGGATCGGCGTCGTCTCGACCTCGTGCCGGGATTTTATGATTTCCCTTGTTTTTTAAATGAATTTATTTGAAAGCAATTGTTAAGCGGGTCGAATTTGAAATGTTTGTCTAATGGATGGCAACTGTATTAAATGCCGGTTGACGAAATCGGCTGTTTGAATTAGGCGATTTGTTTGGGGATTTTCGTCAACAATTCGACGTATTGGAAACGATGATTTATTCAGGAAGTAAATCAGTCCGGAGGATATTGCGTCGTCGGGATGCGGATGCGCGGTGTCGCGCGGCTCCGTAATCTCGGCTTTTCGCCGGCGGTTCCGCACGGATTCCGGAGCAGGTTCGTCTGTACAGTACATTTCGACACGGGCTTGCCATTTCCCTGCAACACCATTTCAGTGCATTACACACACCGGCGATGCCGGACCGCACGCGCCAGCATCGGGCGGCATGCCGCCCCGGGCGCTCATGCGGCCGCGTCTCGGCGCGGCGCCGGATGCGCCGGATCACCCAGATCGCCCGCGGGCCGCGTCGAGCGCCGGCCAAGAACCGGTTCCACGCGCGCGGGCCTACGATGCACATCCGCTTGAGAGGGCTGGAATGGAACAATGGTCGATGCAGGGGGTATCGGCGATCACGACTCGTGATCTCAGCAAGAATCCGTCGAAGGCGTTGCGGGACGTCGGCGGCCATCCGTTGGTCGTGATGCGGCATCAGCGGCCGATCGCGTGTCTGGTGTCGATCGAGCAGTGGGTCGAACTGACGAATCGGCTCAAGGACCTCGAACTCGCGCGCTGCATCGCGGGTGCGGACAGGCCGGGCGTCGATATGTCGGGCGTCGGGACGTCGGGTGTCGACACCTCGGGCGTCGGGGCGCACGAGCCGGCGCCGGTGCACGTCGCCTGATGCCGCGGCCGGCGCGTGGGCCCGCGCCGGCCTTTGGCCCGCAGGCATTCACTCACTCGGCCGCGCGGCGCCACGCGCGCGCCATGAACGCTTCGAAGGCCGCGACGTCCTGGCGCGGCATCCCGTCCGGCGCCGTCGGCGCGTCCGGATCCTCCATCTCCACGGGCGCGCAATCGATCAGGTGCCGCACGCCCGGAAACACCGCGCGGCGCGGCGGCCGGTAGCGCAGCCGGAACAGGCGCGGCAGCTTGCCGGCCGGCTTGCTGAGATCGTCGATCTCGCGCACCGCGCCGTTGAACCAGAAGCGCGACCAGAGCGCGGCCCGCCCGCTGGGCGCGGCCGCGATGAATTCCGTCAGCACCAGCAGGATGTAGGGAATGTCGCGCTGCGCGAGCGTCGGCCACGCCCATAGCTTGAGGACGTCCGCATGCTCGATCGCGTGCATGAAGCGCGCGATGCCGAAGCTCGACGCGACGCGCCGGATCGTTTGCAGGTGACCGGGCCAGTGCAGCAGGAAATGCGCGCGCCGCTGCCGGCCGCGCGCATCGAGCGGCGGGCCGATGCGCATGGCGAGCGGATTCGGCAGCGCGTCGCGCACCAGCGGGCAGGCCGCGAGGTCGCGCGCGAGATGCATGAAGCGACGGCTGCGCGCGCGATCGCGCAGCGACACCACGCACAGGGGGCCCAGGCACAGCGGGCAGCGCGCCCACGGGCGCGGCAAGGCGCCGACGTGCGCGAGATCGTCGACGTGGATCAGGCGATCCTCGACCGGGTGCAGTGCGTACTCGAGCATCGGCCGTTCTTTCATGGCGATACCGGTCCAGTACCGGGGGAAGCAGCGGGCGTGCGCGAGCATAACCGCGCCGCGCGGCGCGGCGATGACGGAAACGCCGTACCGTGGCATCAGATCCGCGCGATGTGACACGGCGATGTGCGTCGTGCGCGCGGCGGGAATGACGCACATTCCGACCCCGGGGCGTCACCGCGCGCCGCTACCCTCGACGCTTTCGGGCGCGGGCCGCACACGCCGCGCCGGACGCAACGGGGCGGCGGGGGATGGATGCGGGTGCGGAACGGGGATACGGGTTTCACGCTGATCGAGGTGCTGGTGGCGCTCGCGATCGTCGCGATCGCGCTGGGCGCGGTGCTGCGCGCGGTGGGCGCGCTGACCGAGAGCACCGAGTCGGCGCGCGTGCGGCAGCTTGCGCTGTGGAGCGCGGACAACGCGCTGGGCGAAGTCGTGATCGCGCGCGCCTGGCCGCCCATCGGGCAGACCGAGTTCGATTGTCCGCAGGGACGCTATCGCTTCGTGTGCCGGCAGACGGTCGGCGCGGCGGCCGCGTCGCCGTTGCTGCGCGACGTGTCGGTCAAGGTGTTCCTGTCGCGCAAGAGGGGCACGGCGCTCGCGGCGGCCGCGACCCAGGTGCACGATGAAGCGCCGCGTTGAACGTCGCGCGGCGCGCGCCGGCCGGCGCACGGCGGGCTTCACGCTGATCGAGATGCTGGTCGCGATCACGCTGCTCGCGGTGGTCGCGGTGTTGTCGTGGCGCGGGCTCGACGCGACGATCCGCGGCCGCGACGGCGTGGTCGCGAGCCTCGCCGAGACGCGCGCGTTCGGCCGCTGCTTCGGGCAACTGCAATACGATCTGCTGAACCTCGCGACGCCGGGCGAGATGAACGGCGCGCCGCTGCGGCTGCGGCCGAACGAACTGGTGCTCGTGCGGCACGTCGGCGCGGACGACGGCATGACGCGCCTGCAAGTGGTGCGTTATCGGCTGCAAGGGCGCACGCTGACGCGCAGCGCGTCGGCGCCCGTCGCATCGCTGAAGCTGCTCGCGGACGCCATCGCGAATCTCGACAAACTGCCGGGCGTGGTGGTCGGCGCCGACGTACGCGCGTTGACGCTCGCCGTCTGGCTGCCGCCCGACGGCTGGACCGCGAAGCAGGAGGCCATCGACGCCGCCTATGCGCGTTATCTCGCGCAGTACGCGGTCAGCACCACGGCGACGACCGAGATGCCCCTGCCGCGCGGCTTGCGAATGTCGGTCGCGCTCGGGCGCGGTGCGCTGCGCTATGTGCGCACGGTGCCGCTCGGGCAGTGAGAAGAGGCGCCGGGTCATTCGAGCGAGGCGGAACGCGATGCATGGCGAGCGGCGCAAATCGATATCGCCCGGCATGGCGGTTGCCGTGGCGGCTCGATGGGCGCCGGGCAGGCGTCTTGAGCGCGCCGTATGCGTGACGGGGTTGTCGATGCGCGGTGTCCATCTTGCGTCATGTCACGCCCAACCACCCCATGCCAGGCATCGCGCCGACGCCGGTCGGCTTTGGGGCGTGATGCGAATGCCTCGGCATCGCATGGAAAGTGCATCCGGGGGCGGCCGAGGATGGCGAGCGCTGCCGCGCAGCCCGGCGATTCGGACGGCTGCATGGAGTAGCCGGCCGGCGCCTGTACGCGAATATGGCCCGGGCATGCGCGCCGGCCTCGGCCAACTACCGAGATAGCTAATATTCTGGCATTTTAAAGATAAAAGAGATGGAATCAGCTTGCAGGCGCGCATCCCCGCGCGCGATGCCGAGGTGTTCGCCGCGTCGCCGTTGCGCGATCAGGCGGCCGAGCTGCACGACTTCGCCGACACCGCCGCGCTGATCGATTCGCTCGATCCGGTCGTGAGCGTCGATACCGCTGTCGCGCATCTCGCGGGCGCGCTCGGCGCGCCGCCGTGGGTGCCGTTGCCGAGCGCGCCGGACTGGCGCTGGCTGCTCGATCGTGACGACAGCCCCTGGTACCCGAGCGCGCGACTGTTCCGGCAGCCCGCGCCGGGAAACTGGAGCGCGGTGCTCGATGCGGTCGCCGCGGCGCTGGCGGCCGTGCGCGCATCGCCTTGAAGCCGTTGCCGCCGCATCGCTTCGGCTTCCTGACGGCAGGTACGCAACATGTCAAGGCGATGACGGAATGTCCGTCACGCGTGTCATGCGGCGGACGATGTCAGTAACATCATAAATACGCATGCCATCGCGGCTCCTTAGTCTCCCGTGGATTGGCGCGGTCGGTTCCGGCTCGCGCCCGATCGGGCAATGACCGGTGCCGAGCGGCATGCGGCACGGCTCACATTTCATCCAGATCCAGGATTCAAGCGATGCGAGCACGTGTCACCCGCCAGGCCCGGCCTTTCTCCCGCCGTTCCCCTCGTCCGCTGTCGGTGAGGCCGCTATGCCAGGCTGTCGCGGTGATGGTGGCCGTGAGCGCGGCCACGCATGCGCACGCGCAGGCGATGATGAACCTCGGGCAGGTCGGCGCGCGCATGGGCGCGCCGGGCGCGGCCGGCGGCGCGGGCATGCCGGGGATGCCGAGCGTCGGCGTGTCGCCGCAGCAGGCCTTGCAGGCGAGCCAGCCGTCGATCGTCAACCTCGCGCGCGCGGCGCAGGGCATCGCCGCTCAGATGGCCGCGCAGCAGGCGGCCGCGGCGGCCGCCGCCGCGCAACCGTCGACGGTGCCGAACGGGCTCGCGATCGGCGGCCTGCAGGTCGCGCCGGGCGCGATCGCGAATTCCGCGCTGTGGCAGAACGCGAACCTGCCGACCCAGTCGGTCGACGGGCGCGGCGGCGTGACCGTCGACGTCAAGCAGACCGGCCAGAGCGCGGTGCTGACCTGGCAGACCATGAACGTCGGCCGGCAGACCACGCTGAACTTCGACCAGTCGGGCGGCACGCAGGCCAACGGCGCGAACAACTGGGCGGTGCTGAACCGCGTGGCCGACCCGTCGGGGCTGCCGAGCCAGATCCTCGGCAGCGTGAAGGCGCAGGGCTCGGTGTTCGTGATCAACCGCGACGGGATCCTGTTCGGCGCGGGCTCGCAGGTGAATGTGCATTCGCTCGTTGCGTCGTCGCTCGATTTCCTCAACATGACGAACACGCTGAAGCCGACCGCCGCCGACATCGCGGCCAGCAACCAGCAGTTCTTCAATCAGCTGGGCGGATTGCGGGGCACGCCGGTGAGCAATGCGACCACCGGCGCGCTCGGTCTTGCCAATGGCGTGGCGCTGTCGTCGGCGGGACAGTATGTGAAGTCGGGCGACGTGACGATCGAGCGCGGCGCGTCGATCAGCACCCATGCGAACGGTACGGCGACGGACGGCGGCTTCGTGCTGATCGCAGCGCCGAACGTGACCAACGCGGGCGCGATCACGACCGGCAGCGGACAGGCGATCCTCGCGGCGGGCATCGGCGTCGGCTTCGATTCCACCACGTCGCCCGCCCTGGTGCCGCGCCTGACCGGCAGTCTCACGCTGAACGGCCAGGATGTCACGCCGACCGGCACGCTCGTCAATACCGGCATCGTGCAGGCCGACAAGGGCTATGTGAACCTGCTCGGCTCGCGCGTGAGGCAGGACGGCGTGGTGGGCGTGACGACGGGCGTCAGCAACCCGGGCGCGATCTCGATCTCGACGGCGGACGAGTGGGGCGCGTATCGACCGGACGGCACCCTGGACTCGCCCTATCAACAAACCAGCTCGACGCAGACCCCGAGCTATCTGCGCGCGGGCGTGCTGAGTTTCGGCCCGGGGTCGGTCACGACGATCCTGCCCGACGCGAACGGCGGCACCGCGACCTCGGGGCCGAACGGCACGTTTTCGCCGGGCAGCATTTCGCTGCTGACGCGCGGCATCCTGATGCAGCCGGACGCGTTGATCGAGGCCCCGGGCGCGACCGTCAGCGCGATTGCGCTGACCAGCCAGAGCGTGCGGCAAACCGCGGCCGACAGCGCCGTCGCGCCGGGCCGGATCTACCTCGATCGCGGCGCGACGATCGACGTGTCCGGGCTCGCCGACGTGCAACTGCCGGCGGCGAGCGCGCTGCTGACGGTGGCCCGGATCGGCCAGAACGAACTCGCGGATTCGCCGCTGCTGCGCAACAGTTTCCTGTTCACGCTGAAGAACGTGGTGGTCGACAGCACGCTGACCGGCACCAATGCCGACGGCCTCGCCTGGGTCGGCAGCCCGATCCTCAACCTGTCGGGGTTGGTGAGCCTGATGCCGCGCTCGGTCAACCAGCTGCTGACGAACGGCGGGACCATCACGCTCGCGGGCGATCAGGTGATGACCGCGCAAGGATCGTCGTTGAACCTGAACGGCGGCTACGTGCACTACCTGGGCGGCACGTTGAACACGACGCGCTTGATCGATGCGAACGGCGCGATCGTGCCGATCGGACAGGCCAATCCCTACACGCGCTACGTCGGCATCGCGGGGCAGTTCGTCGAGTCGCATCCGCGCTGGCAGGTGAACACGGTCTGGTACAACCCGCTGCTGACGGGCGGCGCCTATCAGGCGGACTACATCGCCGGCGGCAACGCGGGCACGCTCAATGTGTTCGCGGCGCAGGCCGCGGCGCTCGACGGCGCGGTCAGCGCGCAGGCGTTCGCGGGGGCGAGGCAGGTGCAGGGGTCGAGCCAGCCGGTGGGCGGCACGTTTGCGCTGGGGGCGGCCGCGGTTGCGGGCAGTGCATCGTCGAGCGGCAACTTCTCGTATTTCGACGGACAGCACGGCGGCATCGTGGTGCGCGACCATGCGGCGCCGCTCGCCGATCTGTTGCCGGGTTTCGGTGCGGCGACGCCGCTCGCGGCGTTGAGCGGCGCGGGGTATGACAACGTGCTGGCCTGGACCACGCTGTCGACCGACATGATCCGCAACGCGGGCTTCTCGAACGTGAGCGCCGGACTCGACACGGTGTCCGGTACTCAGATCCTGGTCCCCCAAGGCAGCCAGTTGCGCGTGCAACCAGGTGGTTCGATCGCGTTCTCCGCCAGCGTCAGGGCGCCCATCGCCGTGCTGGGCGATCTGATCGCACCGGGCGGCAAGATATCGCTGTCGATGCGCAATCCGACCGGCGTGCTGGACGGCGACACGCCGCAAAACATCACGATCGGACCACGCGCGACGGTGAGCGCGGCAGGCCAGTGGGTCAACAACGCGCTGCCGCCGGTCGGCCCGAGCGCGACAACGGGGCTCGCCGGCACGCAGTTCATCAACGGCGGTTCGATTTCGATTTCCGTGGACAGCAAGCTGAACAACGCCACCAAGCTCGATACGTCAGGGTCGGTCGTGCTGCAGCCGGGCAGCGTGCTCGACGTGTCGAGCGGCGGCGTGATGCAGGCGGACGGCACGCTGCTGATGACGGACGGCATCGCGCGGGGGCAGGGCGGCAGCATCACGCTGTCGACCTATGCCTCGCTGTTCAACGGCGACGGGAAGTTCCCGGCTGCGCAGCCGGTCGGCGGAAAGATCGTGTTGGGCGGTACGTTGCGCGGCGCGGGATTGGCGGGGGGCGGCGCGCTGACGCTTCACGGCCTGGGCTTTCTGGTGGGCGACGGTGCGGCGCCCGCTTGGGCAACCGTATTGCCGGCTGAGTTTTTCTCGACGCAGGGCTTCGGTCAGTACGTGCTGAACGCCGTGTATGACGCAGGCATCGCGCCGGGGACGACGGTGCGCGTGACGCAGCGGAATCTGCTGCCCGACGCGAGTGCATTGCAGCATGCGGCGACCGGCAGCGACCTGAACACCGGTGGCTTGACCACGGTGGGCACGCTCGATGCCTATCATCGACAGCCGACGAGCCTGACCATGACGGGCGGCGAGTGGTTGAACTGGGTGCCCGCCACAGATCCCGCCAATCCTGGCACCCCGCAGGCTTTGCCGGCTTATCCGGGTGTCACGGGCGGGGTGACGCTCGCCGAAGGCGCATCGATCATCGCGGACCCCGGCGCGGCGGTGCGTCTCGGTTCGCCCGCGCAGGTGACGGTGCTGGGTTCGATCGTCGCGCCGGGCGGTTCGATCGTACTGAGCGCGGATTCTTCGAAAGCGTCTCCGGCGACGTCTGCCGGCCAGGTATCGCTCAGTTCGGGGTATTTCTCGCCGAGCCATTCGGTGTGGCTCGGGTCGAACGCCGTGCTCGACGCGCAGGGTGTCGCGCTCGCGAATCCGTTCAGCCTGCCGCAGCAGATCGGCGCGACGGTCGTCGTGCCGCAGACGGGCAAGGTGCTCGCGGGTGGTTCGGTGATTCTGTCGGACCTCACGGGATCGGTGGTCGCCCAACCGGGCTCGCGGATCGACGTATCGGGAAGCGCCGCGCGCTTCGACCAGTTGCAGGCCGACGGCACGTATCGGAACCAGCCGGTCTGGAGCGATGCCGGTACGCTGACGTTGAGGGCGGGCAGCGGCCTGTTCTTCAACAGCACGCTGGCTGCGCAAGGCGGCGCGTCCGGCGCACAGGGCGGAACCGTTACGGTGCTGCCGTTCGCGACGACGCCCATCAACGTCTTGATGCCGGGTGGTCAGACGATCACAGCGAAGGGCGCGCAGGCCCTGCTCGTCCAGCAGAGCGGCGTCATCCTGCCGGACGCGACGCGGCCCGGCGCGGTGCTTGGCGGCGGTGCAAACGGCATGCTGCGTTTTTCGCTCGATACGATCGCCGATTCCGGGGTGTCGACGCTGGTGCTGGGCAATGCGGCGCCCGCCAACCCGAACCTGGCCACGCCGATCGCATTCGCGGGCAACATCGACCTGACGCTCGCCAACGCACTGATCCTCAATACGCCGCAACTCGTTGCATTGCCGTCGGGCGCGACCGGGCTGCCCGCGCTCACGGCCGGCACGCGCGCGGTCGGCGCGCCGACCGTGACGCTGAACGCGCCTTATGTCGCCTTGAGCGGGTCGGGCGTGACGCCGAATGCATTGCAGCCGGTCGCCGCGCTGGGCGACGGCACGCTCAACGTCAACGCACGCTTCATCGACGTCCAGAACCAACTGCAACTGAACCGCTTCGCGCGGGCGAACCTGACGAGCAGCGGCGACATCCGGCTGTCGTCGCTCGCGGCGAACGGCACCGGCTTGCGCTCGGGCCTGCTGTATTCGGCGGGCGACCTGACCTTGAGCGCGGCGAACGTGTATCCCGCGAGCGGCAGCACCTTCGTGATCGACGCGGTCGGCCCGACCGACGCGAGCACCGGCAAGCCCGCGCCGACCACCGTGACGTTCCGCTCGAACGGCGCGGGCGACGTGCCGTTGTCGGCGGGCGGCAGCCTGCTCGTCGATGCGACCCGCATCGTGCAGGCCGGGGTCGTGCGCGCGCCGTCCGGCAGCGTGGTGCTCGGGGTCGACGATCCGACCGACAAAAGCACCCAGGCGCTGTTCGGCGGCGCGCCACTGACGGCCACGCAATCCGTCACGCTCGCGCCGGGCAGCATCACGTCGGTGTCGAACGGCGGCCGCGTGCTGCCGTACGGCGTGACGGTCGACGGCACGCAGTGGCAATACAATCCGCTCGGCGTGCCCAACGTGGCCGACGTGACCGCACCGCCCGCGAAGCTGATCCGCGTGAGCGGCGCCCAGGTCGACCTGCAATCGGGCGCGACCATCGACCTGACGGGCGGCGGGGACCTGCGCGCGATCGAATGGGTGCCGGGCACGGGCGGCAGCCGCGACCTGCTCGCGCGCTACAACGTCAGCTACGCGACGAACGCGGCGGGCGCGGTCGTGCCGGTCAATCCCGGCGCGGCCGACGTGTACGCGATCCTGCCCGGCTATGCGGCGCCCGTCGCGGCCTATGATCCGGTGTTCGCGCAGATCACGCAGCCGTCGGCCGCGTCGTCGACCGGCGCGAGCGCGCGCATCGGCGTGGGCCAGGCCGGCGCCGGCGCGATGGTCGGACAGGCGGTGTACCTGCAAGGCGTGCCCGGACTCGCGGCGGGGGTCTACACGCTGTTGCCGGCGAAATACGCGACGCTGCCGGGCGCGTTCCGCGTGGTTGCGCAAGGCGCCACGCCGGCCGTCGGCATGGCGGGCGTATTGCCGGACGGCAGCGCACTCGTCGCCGGCTATCAGGTCAACGCGTTGAGCGGCAGCCGCAGCGCGACGCCGACGCAGTTCATCGTGCAGTCCGGTCCGGCGTGGCAGCAGTACTCGCAGTACAACGCGACGAGCGCGAACACCTTCTTCGCGCAACAGGCGACCAAGAGCGGCAGCACGCAGCCGGCTCTCCCGCGCGACGCGGGCCAACTGGTGCTCGCCGCGACCCAGGCGCTGCGGCTCGGCGCGTCGCTCAAGCCCGATGCCGCGCCGGGCGGCGCGAGCGCGAGCGTCGACATCGCCTCGCGCGACATCCAGATCACCGCGGCCAATGCGCCTGCGCTCAACGGCTACCTGCAGATCGACGCCGGGCAGCTCGATGCGCTCGGCGCGGGCAGCCTGCTGATCGGCGGCACCCGCACGCAGACCCGCAGCGGCATCACGATCGACACGATCGCAAACAGCGTGGTGGTGTCGAACGACGCGAATTCGGCGCTGACCGGCCCGGAAATCCTGCTCGTCACCAAGACCGACGGCAGCGGCGTCGATCCGAATGCGGCGCGCGGGCTGGAGATCCAGTCGGGCAGCGTCGTGAAGGCAGCCGGCAGCTATCCGGCCGCGGCCGCGCAGCCGATCACGATCGGCCGCGTCGCGGACGGCACGGCGGGCACGACGGCGGTCGCGGGCGACGGCGCGCTGCTGCGCGTATCGAACGGCGGACCGGCGCTGGTGACGCGCAGCAACGTGACGGGCGCGACGCCCGGCCTGCTGAAGGTCGGCGCGAATACGACACTGAACGGCGGTGCGTCGCTGACGCTCGATTCGTCGGGCGACCTGCGCGTCGATCCGAGCGCGCAACTGGCCGCGAAGGCGATCGCGGTGAACGGCTCGATCATCACCTTCACCAACGAACGCGGGGCCGGCGCGACGCAATTGCCGGGCTTCGTGATCGGGCCGGACACGCTTGCGCAGTTCGGCAATACCGATCAACTGACGCTGCGCAGCCGCGGCGCGATGCATTTCGCGGACAGCCTGAGCGTCACGTTCGGCAAGAGCGTCGACCTGAGTGCGGCCACTTTCGTCGGCAACGGCGGGGGCGTGACGCTCAACGGCCAGCGCGTCGTGCTGTCGAACGAACTCGGCGGCGCGGCGGCGGCCGGCGCGGCCGGCAGCGGCACGTTGACCGTGAACGCGCAGGAACTCGATTTCGGTGCCGGCGACAAGCGGCTGGCCGGCTTCGGCTCGGCCGTGTTCAACGCATCGTCGGGCATCGTCGGGCAGCAGAGCGGCAGCTTCGATTTCGGCGCGCTGCCGGTGACGATGAATGCGCCGGTGTATCTGGCGGACAGCGGTTCGTCGCAACGCATCGTGACGACGGGCGCGCTCAATCTGAATGCACAGGCCGGAACGGCGCTCACGCGCACCGTGCTCGGCGGACAATTGTCGTTCACGGGCGGCACGCTCAGCGACAACGGCGCGCAACTGCTCGCGCCGTCCGGCAACCTGAGCCTGCGCGCGACGGCGGGCGACCTCACGATCGGCGCGGGCTCGCTGGTCGGCGTGGCCGGCGTGACGGTGCCGTTCTACGACGTGAATGCATACGGCCCGGCCGGCGCGATCGCATTGAATGCGGACCAGGGCGCGATTCGCGTCGCGAGCGGCGCGACGCTCGACTTCTCGGGCGCGCAGGGCGGCGGGGCGGCGGGCAGCCTGGCGGTCAGCGCGCCGAAGCAGGCGGCGACGCTCGCCGGCACGCTCAAGGGCGGCGCGGCGAAGGGCTATCGCGGCGGCGCGTTCACGCTCGACACGGGCGCGGCGGCCGATCTCGACGGCCTCGCACGCCTGCTCGCCACGAGCGGCGTGACGGACACGATCAACGTGCGCAGCCGCGGCGGCAATCTGGTGCTGTCGCAAGGCAACACGCTGGCCGCCCGCGTGGTCGGATTGACGGCCGACGGCGGCGCGGGCGGACAGAACCCGGGCCAGGGCAATGTGCGGGTGCTGGGCACGATCGACGCATCGGGCGCGGCGGGCGGCAATATCGTGCTGTACGGCAAGAGCGGCGTGGATATCGAAGGCACGCTGCGCGCGGCCGGCAGCGATCCGAAGCAGCGCGGCGGTACGGTGCAGATCGGTACGACCGGGCAGCCCGACACGGTGGGCGGCGTCGTGCAGCTGAACCCGGCCTATGGCTACGAGAACGTGTCGGCGGCGAATTCCGGCGCGATCACGCTCGGCCCGAGCGCGCTGATCGATGTGTCGGGCGGGACGGCGGGCGGCTTGTCGGGCGGTACGGTAGGCTTCCGCGCGCCGCTGCTCGCGAATGGCGACGTCAACGTGACGGCCGCGTCCGGCGCGCGCATCGCGGGCTCGCGCGACACCGGGCTCGAAGCGTATGCGGTGTGGAGCACGACCGACCCGGGCTCGGGACCGAAGCACTTCGACGGCGTGGTCGATCCGGCCGGCTGGTACGATCGTTTCGGCAGGCTGGTCGCGGGCACCTTCACCGATGCGACCGGCAAGACCACGGTGTACACGCCGCAAAAGGCGGACGGCACGCCCGCGAGCATGACCGACGCGCAGGTGAAGCAGGCGTTGCAGAGCGGCTTCTTCACGCCCTCGGCGGCGAACGCCGATCACCAGAGCTTCTACGGCTACCTGAACGGCGATGCGACCAAGGCCGTGCCGGGCACGGTGATGGGCTTCGTGCAGAAGCCGGGCTTCACGTTCGAGAACCGCTTCGCCGGGATCGACAATTTCCACGCGCGTCCGGGCGTCGAGCTGCTCAATCCGAGCGCGGCCGTGAACGGCGGCGACATCCTGGTGCAGACCAACTGGAACCTCGGCGCGGGCGCGTCGGCGGCCAACCTCGCCTATCGCTACCGCGGGCAGGGGCCCGTCGTCACGCTGAGCGCGGTGGACGACGTGAAGGTCAACGCGAGCCTGACCGACGGCTTCTTCCAGATCGCGAACCCGACGCAGCCGGGCCTCAAGACCGTGTCGATCGTCACGACGATCACGCCGCCGAAGCCGGCGAGCTTCACGCAGGCGTATCAGTCGTTCGCGCTGAATCCGCATTACGTGCCTGGCTGTAATCCTGCGACGGCGGGCTACTGCTATCCGAAGTACGGCGGCTACGACAGCCCGACTTTCAAGTTGCAGCAGTGGATGAGTGCGCCCGCGGCGCGCAATCAGTTCGCGGTCAATGCGCCGGCCGATCAGGTTGCTCAATACTACGGCCTCTACCAGACCTACGTCAGTGATCTGTTTTCGGTGGTCGGCGGGCCGACGAGGTCCTTGCTGATCACTCCCAACTACGTGAACGTCGCGCCGGTGAAGGGGCAGCCGGTACTGACGACGCGCGCGCCGACCGCCGCCGACATGCAGGCGAATCCGAACGCGTGGCTGGTCTACGAGGCGGCATATCGGCGTTACGTGCAGGATCTGGCGACGTGGACCAGCCAGATTGGATCCGATGGCCTGGCCAACAGCCGGCACCCGTACAACATCGCGCCGCTGACGGCTCCGCCCGCGGTGCTGACGGCGCTGATCCAGCCCGGCACGATCACCACGCAGATCACGACGGGTACGCCCGCGCCGGTCGACAACACGCCGGCGCCCGTCGCGCGGCCGGACAACCCGCTGCCCTTGCTGAGCGCCGCGCTCAATGGCGGTGGCGGCGCGTCGTTCCGGCTGGTGGCCGGCGCGGATCCGACCAGCGCGAATCCGCTCGCGCTGCAACCGACGGGCGCGAGCGGCGACATCCTGGTCGACGGTCACCAGTCGCATCGGATGACGACCGATGGCCATTTCACCTACAACGATCCGAACAGCCGCGCGATCGTCGCGCCGACGCTGATCCGCACCAATACCGGTTCGATCGATCTCGCGGCGGCGCGTGACATCTCGCTGCTCGATACGGTCGCGCCGGGCGCGATCTATACGGCCGGCGCGGCCGCGCCCGGCGCGCCGGTGGGGACGACGTCGCTGATCGCCTCGGGCGGCAACGACCGGACGCCGAGCGGCCAGCCGAATTTCATGCTGACGCCTGCTGTCAACCCGCAGGGCGCGGGGGACGTCACGATCCGCGCGCAGCGCGACGTGACGGGGGGCGTCGGCACGGTCGACGTGGACGGCTCGGTGACCGGTACAGCGGGCGCCGGCATGAGCCAGTTCTGGTGGCCGTGGATGCAGCTCGGCAATACCTATGATGCGCAAGGCAACATCACGCAGACCTCCATCAACTACGGCGCGTTCGATCAGGGCGTGTTGAGCGCGGGCGGCAACGTCTCGGTGTCGGCCGGCGGCAACGTGACGAATCTCGCGGTCTCGCTGCCGACCACCTGGTACAAGGCGTCCGGCGCGCTCAACGTGATCGGCGGCGGCAATCTCGACGTGCGCGCGGGCGGCGACATCCTGGGCGGCGATTATTTCGTCGCGAACGGTTCGGGCACGATCACGGCGGGCGGCAGGCTCGGCGCGAGCACGCAGCATCTGTTCGTGGGCACGCGGGATGCCGGACCGATGGCGACGATCCTCGCGACGCAGAACGGCGTGCTGGACGTCAGCGCGCGGACGGGGGCCGACATCGGCGGCATATTCAACCCGTCCTATCTTTCCTCGGGGCTGGCGCTTGGCGCTTACCATATTCCGGGCCTTCAGTCGGTTTCGCTCAAGGTGGATTCCCAATCCTATTCGCCGACGTCGGCCGTGAAGGTGCTCACGTCGGCCGGCAACCTGACCTATGGCGGCGCGCAGGGCGGGAACGGGGCGCCGAACCTGTCGAGCCCGACCGTCGTGGGGGCAGCGGGGGCCGGCGTGGAGGGAATGGCGGCTGAAGTGTTGCCCGCATCGTTGGGTTTCACGGCCTTGTCGGGAAGCATGGCGATCGGTGCGCCGGGACAGACTTATCCGTCCGCGAATGGGCAATTGAATCTTCTTGCAAACGGTACCTTGACGTTTGCCGATCCCGCCCGGTGGGGTGGTTGGATCTCGTTCGGCATGTCCGACGGCGATGCGTCGTGGTTGCCGTCGCCGACGCTTCCGCTGGCGAGTTTCGTGGGCGTTCCACCGGCCGTCAATTACTTCAGTATCGTGTCGAACAAGCAGCACGCCGGCATTCCCTTGCATCAAGGTGACACGACGCCAGTACGGATCTACAGCAACCAGGGCAGTATCGTGACGGGGATGCCGGGTGCAAACGGCATCTATCAGAATCTGCTGGCGCTGATCGTGGGCAAGGCTGCACAAATCTATGCAGGCGGCGATATCGTCAATCTCGCGTTGAGCGGGCAGAACCTGCGACAAAGCGACGTGACCCGGATCGTCGCGGGAGGCGATATCTTCGACCTTGCGCCCACCTCGATCCTGAGCCTCACGACAAGCGACGCCGTGCCGTCGATCGTACTCGGCGGCCCCGGCACGCTCGATATCCAGGCCGGCGGGAACCTGGGGCCGTTCATCGGCCAACTGACCGCGCCGGGCACACTGCTGGGCATCAATACGGTCGGCAATACGAAGAATCCGTATCTGCCGCATGAAAGCGCGCAGGTCCAGATCGGTTTCGGCGTCGGCCCGGGCGCGGACTACGCGAGCTTCATCACGCGCTACGTCGACCCGGCGAACGCGCGTCCGGCCGGCGTACCGGACACGACGCCCGCGCTCGTCACGTTCATGGAGCGCTATGTCGCCGGGCAGGCGTTCGACACGGGTCTCGTGGCGGACCAGCCTGCCATCACGCTGACGTCCGACCAAGCCTGGACCCAGTTCCGCGCATTGCCGCCCGCCGTCCAGCAGATCTTCGCGCGGCAGGTGCTGTTCAGCGTGCTGGCGTCGGTCGGGGCGGACTACAACAACGCGGCGAGCCCGTATTACCAGCAGTACGCGCGCGGCTACCAGGCGATCGGCACGCTGTTCCCCGCGTCGCTCGGCTATACGTCGAACACGGGCGGCCCGACCACGCCGGTCACCACCGGCAACCTCGACATCCGCAACACCACGATCCAGACCCAGCAGGGTGGCGACATCACGATCGTCGGGCCGGGCGGGCAGGCGCTGATCGGCAGCAGCAGCGCGCCGCCGGGCGGCGCGAACGCCGGCAAGATGGGGATCATCGCGCTCGAGAAGGGCGCGGTGAACGTCTACACGGACCAGAGCATGCTGCTCGCGCAGAGCCGGATCTTCACCGAGCAGGGCGGCGACATGACGCTCTGGAGCGCGAACGGCGACATCAACGGCGGCAAGGGCTCGAAGTCGGTCGCCGATATCCCGCCGCCGCTCTATACCTGCGACCGCAACCAATACTGCCTGCTCGATGCGCGCGGCGTCGTCACCGGCGCGGGGATCGCGTCGCTGCAGACGGTGACGGGCGGGCCGCTCGGCACCGTGAACCTGATCGCGCCGCACGGCACGGTCGACGCGGGCGACGCGGGGATCCGCGCCGGCAACCTGAATGTCGCCGCGCTGCGCGTGGTGAACGCGGACAACATCCAGGTGCAGGGCACGGCGACCGGGATTCCGGTCATGCAGTCGGTGAACACCGGCGCGCTGACCGCGGCGAGCGCGGCGGCGTCGGCGGCCGGCAAGATGGCGCAGGACGCGGTGAACGGCAACGCATCGGGCGGCGCGCAGCGCCGTTGGGTCATCTCGGCCTCGGTCGAGAGTTTCGGCGGCGACTCGGACGATCCGAAGCGTCATCGCAAGCTGTAAATGCAATGCAACACAGGGAGAACACCCGACGTGGAACTGATCCAGGAACGCGAGGCGGCATCGATCGATGCCGACGATCACGCACCGTTGTTGAATGTGCAGGAAACGGGCCGCTTCGTTGCGCTGCTCGAGGCGCTGCAGTGCACGCTCGCGCTGAGCCGGCGTCCGACCGGCGTCGCGCTGCTCGGCGTCGAGCAGGGCGCGCCGACCTTGTCCGCCTGCCTGCTGCCGCGCTCGATGGGCCTCGCGGTCGCGCCGGACCGGCTCGCGATCGCGACGCAAAAGGAGCTGATGGTGTTCGCGAACGTGCGCGGGATCGCCGGCAGCTATCCGCCGCGTCCGGACTACTACGACGCGATCTACGCGCCGCGCACCATGCATTTCACGGGCTACTGCGACCTGCACGACATGGCGTTCAACCAGCAGACGATGGTGGCCGTGAATACCGCGTACTCGTGCCTGTGCGCGATCGACGGCCACTTCAACTTCACGCCGATCTGGCAGCCGCCGTTCATCAGCAGCTTCGGTCCGGGCGATCGCTGCCATCTGAACGGCATGGCGTTCCACGACGGCAAGGTGCACTATGCGACCGCGCTCGGCGCGACCGACGAACCGGGCGCGTGGCGCGCCGGCATGGCGAGCGGCGGCATCGTGATGGAAGTGCCGTCCGGCCGGATCGTCGCGAGTGGGATGTCGATGCCGCATTCGCCGCGCGTGATCGACGGCCGGCTGTTCGTGCTCGAAGGCGGACGCGGACAGGTGCTGACGATCGATCCCGCGACCGGCGCGAAGACCGTGGTGGCGAAACTGCCGGGATTCACGCACGGGTTGGCGGAATATCGCGGCGTGCTGTTCGTCGGATTGTCGAAACTGCGCATGCGCCGCGGCCCGCAGGGGCTGCCGATCGAGCAGGACGGCGAACTGGTCGCGGGCGTGGCGGCGCTCGATGTGCGCAACGGCGAGGTGCTGGGCACCCTCCAGTTCCACAACGGCATTTCCGAAGTGTTCGACGTGCAGGTGATTCCGGGTGTGCGGCGGGCGGAAATCCTGTCGCCGATGGAGTGGATGCGCACCACGAGCGTCGTGACGATGCAGGGCGGGATGTGGGATCTCGACGATGCGGACGATGAAAATGGAGAAGCGCATGCGGCATGACGCGCTGCAGGTCGTCCATGCGTTGCCGGCGCGGGTGGTCGCGCGGCAGCCGGGCGCGGTGGTGTGGCTGACCGGATTGTCGGGCGCGGGCAAGTCGACGCTCGCCTACGGCGCGCAGCGCGCGCTGCGGCAGACCGGCCGCAACGCCTACGTGCTCGACGGCGATCGCTTGCGGAGCGGCTTGAACCGCGATCTGGGATTCAGCCTGGCCGACCGTCGCGAGAACGTGCGGCGGGTCGGCGAGGTGGCGGCGATGATGGCGGAGGCCGGATCGATCACGCTGGTCGCGCTGATCTCGCCGCTGCGCGCCGGGCGCGACGAGGCGCGTAGGCTCATTCCGCAGGCGTTTCACGAGGTGTACGTGAAGGCGAGCCTTGCCGTGTGCGAGGCGCGCGATCCGAAGGGGCTGTATCGACGTGCGCGCATGGGCGAGATCGCGGAATTCACCGGGGTCTCGTCACCCTACGAAGTGCCGGAGGCCGTCGAATTGGTGGTGGAAACCGAGCGGCAAAGCGAGGAAGACGCGATTCGCATGGTGTTGCGCTATATCGAACGATGCGTACTCGGATGTTGACGTCGAATAGATCGCATCGAGCGGTATCGTCATCGAAATAGCGGATTCGGGATGCCGTGCGAGCGCGCATGCGGCCGAGCCTGAATCCAGCGCTCGCGAGGTCTTCGTCCGTGTCATGAAAATCAAGCGTTTCAATGATTTTCAAAATAAAAAGTTACGCACATTAAGTTGTTAAACGGCCTCCTTTTATTCACGTACATTTAATCCAGTAATTTAGAATTAACCACTATATTGACCACGCAGTCCACAAAGAGGGCTGTCTGTAATCCGTACTTTCCCAATTGGACTTTCCACAAGGAATTGCGATGAAATTCAGCAATAGCAAGCTTGGCCAGGCGGTGGTGATGGCGGTCGCGGTGTTCGGTGCTTCGGCCGCGATGGCTCAGACGGTGGTGGGTGGTGGTTCGTCGCTGGTCGCGCCGACGGTCGGCTCGGAAATCACGGCTGTGGGTGGCGGCATCTCCTACGCGTCGGTCGGCAGCGGCAAGGGCATCGCCGGCTTCCTGGCCAACGATGCGAGCCAGTTCGGCACGGGCCTCACGGGCCCGGTCCACTTCGCGAACAGCGATTCGGCGCTGACCACCTCGCAGACTGATGTCAACGGCTCGTATGCGCGCTCGTCGACCGACGGCCGTCTGATCCAGCTGCCGTACATCGTGACGCCGATCACGATTCCGTACGTGAACCAGCCGAGCGACATCACGGCCTCCATTTCGCTGAACGACGGCGATCTGTGCGGCATCTTCTCGGGCAAGATCACGAACTGGAACCAGGTCGTCAACCCGGTGACGAATGCGCCCTACACGTCGACCAACGCGCCGATCACGGTGGTGTATCGCGCCGACGGCAGCGGCACGTCCGATCTGCTGACCCGCCATCTGAGCGCGGTTTGCTCGAGCGCCAACTCGAACGTGACGTTCAACCCGACCCAGACCTTCGCGAGCAACTTCAGCGGCGGCGTGCCGTCGAACTTCGTCGCGGCGACGGGCAGCGGCGGCGTCGCTTCGAACCTCGTTTCGCTGCGTACCGCGGGTACGGCTGCGATCGGTTACCTCAGCCCGGACTACACGAACACGACGCTCGCGCCGAGCTCGGCACCGGCTGCTTCGAACCAGCTGACGGTCGCGAACCTGCGTAACGCCCAAGGCCAGGACGTTGCACCGACCTACCAGAACGCCACGGCCGCGCTGGCCACCGCGCAAGCGCCGACGCAAGCCAACGAAGGCAACCCGTTCGCGTGGGTGCCGCTCGTTCCGAACCCCACCGCCGGCTACCCGATCTCGGGCACGAGCAACATCGTCGTGAGCCAGTGCTACACGAACAAGCGCGTGATCCAGTCGAAGCTCGTCAGCTTCCTGACCAATCACTACACGAACGCGAGCTTCGCTTCGATCGTGAACGGCAATGGCTTCGACACCGTGCCGGCGAGCTTCTCGTCGCTGATCGCATCGGACATCCTGTCGAATGGCAACGGCCTGAACCTGAACATCGGCAACACGACGGCTTGCGGCTCGCTCGGTCGTTAATGCGGGTTTGATGTGAGGTAGTCGCACACGCCGGCGCGAGCCGGCGTGTTTTTATCCTATCCGGGCTCTACCGGAGCACTCGATGAAATTCCTCGCTTCTCGCTCATCCATGCTCGTGGGGGGGCTTGCGATGTGGTTCGCCGCATCGATCGGGTTCGCGCAGCAGACGCTGCAGGTGACAGGCGGCGGCCCGGCGCTGATCTGGGGGGAACTGGCTGCCGAGTCTGCTGCGACAGGCGGCGGCATCACCTATTATCCGGCGGGCGAAGGCCGGGGCGTGTTCGGCTTCTTGCAAAATGACCTGTTTCAATTCGGCATGGGCCTGACAGGCAATGTGCAATTCGCGTATTCGGGCTACCCGCTCTCGTCGGTGCAAACCAATGAGGTGGGTGAGTATGCGCGATCGTCAACGGACGGCCGCTTGATCCAATTGCCGTATATCGTTCTGCCCGTCACGGTTTCCTACGTGGGGCAACCGGGCGATGTCCCGGCCACCGTATCGCTGAATGACGATGATCTGTGCGGCATTTTCTCCGGAAGAATCACCACCTGGGATCAGGTGATCAATCCCGCGACCGCGCAACCCTATACCGCGAGGCAAGAGCCTGTTACGGTCGTGTATAACAGCGAAACCAGCGGGGCCACCCTGTTATTCACGAACCATCTGTCCACGGTGTGCAATCCGCTCAACTCGCGGGTTCGTTTCGACCCGATCCTCCGCTTTGACGGCAATTTCCCGCCTTCGACTGGCGTTCCGCCGACTTTTATCGCCGAAGCGAGCGATAGTGCGGTTGCGCGTCGGCTTGTCGAATTGCGTGGAGCGCACAAGGCGGCGTTTGCCTATTTGAGCCCTCACTACACAAACACGACGCTTGCCCCGGGTTCGGCGATCGCTGCGAGCAATCAACTGACGGTAGCAAACGTGCGAAACAGAAACTCCGGCTTGGATGTCGCGCCAACCTATCAGAATGCAGCGGCTGCGTTCGAGGGTGCGCGGGCGCCGGAATTGCCCGCCGACAAGGCCAATCCTTATGCGTGGCGGCTGAACACGCCGAACCCGGCACAGGGCTATCCGATCTCGGGGGCGAACTATATCGTGGTGAGTCAGTGCTACGTGAACCACAAGCCCATTCAACGCACGATATTCACCTGGCTGGGCCGCCACTATGGCGATCCGAATTTCCTGGAGATCGTGAGGAGCTATGGATTCGACCTGCCTCCCAGCGGCTACGTGGACATCATCACGTCGGACATCCTGTCGAATCGCCATGGCTTGAACTTGAACATCGGCAATGTACAGGCCTGCGGGACGCGAGGACGGTGAGCATGCCTTCAACGCGCGGGCCTGCCTCCCAACGCGGTTTCACCCTCCTCGAAATGCTGGTGGTGCTGCTGATCGTGGGCCTGCTCGTCGCGGTGATCACCCTCGCGCCCACCCGCAACCGCCGCAACGATCTCGGCGACGAGGGCGCGCGCCTCGCGATGCTGTTTGAAACGGCGGTCGACGAGGCGCAGTTCCGTTCCGCGCCGCTCGCGTGGCAGCCGTCGCCGGGCGGCTACCGCTTTCTCGAACGCCAGCCCGACGGCAGCTGGAAAACGCTTTCGGGCGGCGAATTCGACGCCTACCGCTGGCGTGCGCCGGTGACCTCGGTGACGCTGCGCTACACCGGCGGCGACGTCGCGCAGCGCATGGTGTTCGGCGCGGAGAGCCTCGACGCGCCGATGACCGTCACGCTGCGCTCGGGCGATGCGTCGATCCGGGTGGTCGGCAACGGCGACGGCAGCTACGGCATCGCCCGCCAGTAAAAGTAAGCGCGCCGGAATCCCGTGCACAAAACACCGCCGCCGGAACATGGCCGCAAAGATTCGGTTTGTGTGTATTTTCATTGGAAAAAGACAATTCGGATTCAAGGTGTTACGCAACATTTGTCACGAAGCGCATGGTTAACCATTCGCGCGCCGGGATTTTTATTTTTTAAAGTATTAATGGGTTGTGCAACTGCAAGGCCGTCGATAGAATCAATCGCCTGATTGAACAGGCAATCGACAATTATCTCGGGGTCTGACGCGCGGCCGGCTTGCCGGTCACATAATGAAACGGAACGCGCGCGCCGGTCCTCCCGACAGGGGCCTTCCGTGCAGCGATTTCTCTGGCAGCAGACCACTTCCATGGCGACGCGCGATTTCAGCCGAAATCCGTCGAAGGCTTTGCGCGATGCGGTTCAGCATCCGGTGCTGGTGACGCGCTATGGCCAGCCGATCGCGTGTCTCGTGCCGATCGATTACTGGAAATCGATCGTCGACATGTTGCGCAGCGCCGACCTGAGCGAACGGCTCGAACGCTGCGACGAACCCTGACATCCCGCGCCCGACCGCGCGCCATCCTCACTCCATCACGCGCCGCACGCGCAGCACGGTGGTCCACGCATTGTCGCCGAGGCCATACCGTCCGATCAGCGTCTCGAAGCGCAGGTCCACGCCGCTCGCGCGGATCCGGCTGTGCACGATGAAGTAGCCGCTGTTGACGGTCAGCATCGCGCCATCCGGTAGCGAACCGCCCGCGCGCATCGGCCACAGGATCAGCGACACTTCCGCGGTGCTCACGTAGTACGCGGTCGCGCGCCGCTCGACCAGGCGATGCGCCTGGAGTTCCGAGAGCGTGGGCAGGGCCGCCATCAACACCGGCTGCGACGCGGTGTTCGCATTCACGTAGGCGAGATCCGGCAGCAAGGTGACATAAGGCGCGAGCGTGCGGATCGTGGCTGCGTCATAGCCGGGCACGTAGGCGAGATCGCGCAGCGAGGTCCACTGCATGGGCCGATCCTCGGCCGCGCCGCCGATCTTCATCGCGCGCAGCAGGTAGTCGGCGGTCGGCTGCGCGAGCGCGGGATCGATGCCGAGCGCGCTCAGCAGGCGGCGATACGCGAGCACGCCGTTCGGGCTCGCCTGGAACGGCGCGGAGGGGCCGCCGCGCGTCACCAGGTTCAGCAGGTTGAAGCGCGCCTGCGCGTCCTCGACGCGGCTCGTCAGCGTCGCATCGGCCAGGCGGCTGTTCAGCGCGAGCGCGTCGCGCGGCAGGAAGCTCGCGAGCGGCCGCGCCTCCACGGGAATCGACCACACCTGCCCGTCGTAGATGATCGTGGCTTTGGCCGCCTGCGCACGCACCTGCGCGCGCGCCGCGCTGACCACGGCGCGCTGCACCCACAGCGCCTCGGAAGCAAGCCGCTGGTTCTCCACGTCGCGCACGGCGAGCCGCTCGCGCCACACGACGCTCGCCGCGAGCGTCGCGGCCAATGCCACCACCAACAACACCGTGACGATCGCGATCCCGCGCTCGCGCGCGCGAACCGTCCCGGCGCGCATCGCACCGCGCATGGCCGCTCCATCGATGGAAAACGCGCGCGCCGCGCGCAACTGGGCATGAATGATAGCGACGCGCGCGGCCCGCGCGCGTGACGGAAAGTACGTACATCGGCTCGATCGTCTCGCGCGCCGAAACGCTCGTTTCGTTATACGTACAAAAGGTAATTGTCGCGACTTCTCCGCTTTGTATCGTCCACGACTTGAAAAATCCAATAGCGTCGCCGGCAGATCAGCGGGCTCGTCGACGGATCACGAAGGAGTGGCGGGATGACGCCCAGGTTTGACGGGGAAGCGGACGGCCGGCGGCTCGGATGGCTGCGGGCCGCGGTGGCGGGGGGGATCATGGCGGCGACGGCGGCATACGGGCAGACGGACGGCGGCGCGAATGCGGGCGCGGCGTCCACGCACGGCGCGGCTCCCGCGCAGGGCGCGCCGGCCGCGTTCGACATCAACGAGTTCGTCGTGCGCGGCAACAGCGTGCTGCCGAGCGTGGACATCGAGCGCGCCGTCTATCCGTTCGAAGGGCCGGGCCGCTCGCTGACCGACGTTTACGCCGCGCGCGACGCCTTGCAGAAGATCTACCAGGACAAGGGCTATCAGTCGGTCGTCGTCGAGGTGCCGACGCAGCAGGTGAAGGAAGGCGTGATCGTGCTGCAGGTCACCGAGGCGCGGATCGGCCGCCTGCGCGTCGAGGGCGCGCACTACGCGTCGCCGCAGCTGATCCGCGACGCGGTGCCCGCGCTCGCCGAGGGCGGCGTGCCCGACTTCACGCAGGCGCAGCAGCAGCTGACCGACCTGAACCGGACGGCGGACCGCCAGGTGATTCCGGTGCTGAAGCCGGGCGCGCTGCCGCAGACGGTCGACGTGAACCTGAAGGTCGACGATCACAGCCCGTGGCACGGCGCACTCGAACTGAACAACGCCGCGAGCCCGAACACATCGACGCTGCGCACCAGCGCGACGCTCAGCTACGCGAATCTGTGGCAGCTGGGCCACGTGGTGTCGGGCACCTACGTGATCGCGCCGCAGCATCCGAACAACGCGCGCGTGTACTCGTTCTCGTACCTCGCGCCGCTGCGGGATTCGCACTGGAGCTTCCTCGCGACGGTGATCCACTCGGACAGCGACGTCACCTCGTACGGCGCGGGCAGCGCGGCGGTCGGCGGCACCACGGTGCTCGGCAAGGGCACCACCTACGGCCTGACCGCGATCTATGCGCTGCCGACCAGCGAAACCTATGCGCAGACCGTCAGCATCGAGATCGACCGCAAGCGCTACGACGAGAACGTGCGGATCGGCGATCAGGTCTCGCAGGCGCCGCTGACCTACGTGCCCGTGACGTTCTCGTACAACGGCCAGCTCGTGCGCAAGTCGTCGCAGACCAGCTTCTCGGTCGCGATGACGGCCGGGGTACGCGGCATCGGCAGCAACTGGGACGCCTTCGACGCGAAGCGCTACAACGCCACGCCGAACTTCATCTACGGCAAGTTCGACGTCAATCACACGCAGGACTTCGGCAACGGCATGCAGGCGAACGCGCGCGCGAGCGCGCAGTTCGCCAACGGGCCGCTCGTGTCGAGCGAGCAGTTCGCGGCGGGCGGCATCAACAGCGTGCGCGGCTACCAGTCCGCGGAGGCCACGGCCGACAGCGGTGTGCTCGGCTCGATCGAATTGCGCACGCCGTCGCTCGCGCCCTACGTCGGCGGCTTCATGAACGACTGGCGCTTCCACGCGTTCGTCGACGCCGCGCATCTGTGGCTCGCGAGCCCGCTGCCGCAGCAGACCTCGACGTTCAACCTGCTCAGCGTCGGCGTGGGCGCGCGGCTGCGCCTTTTCAAATATGCGAGCGCGGATTTCGAGGCGGGCTGGCCGTTGCGGGCGGGGGTCTACACGAAGGCCTACAGCCCGCGCTTCGATTTCTATGTGCGGATGAGTTTCTGAGTGTTCTTAATCGGCGCCGCGTCGCGCGCGACGCGGCATTGGCTGAATCGGGGGATCGGATGTTGAAGCGAGCGTGGTTGATGATGATCGCGGTGCTGCTGGGCTATCTGCCCGGCGCCGCGCAGGCGTGGTGGCAGGACGACTGGTCGTATCGCAAGGCGATCACGATCGACACCACGCCCAAGGGGGCGAACCTGACCGAGTCGGCCGGCCGCGTGCCGCTGCTGATCCGCCTGCATTCGGGCAATTTCCAGTTCGACGGGCTGCAGGACAACGGCGCGGATATCCGCTTCGTCGCGGCCGACGACAAGACGCCGCTGCACTATCACGTCGAGCAGTACGACGCGGTGCTCGGCGTCGCGCTGATCTGGGTCGACGTGCCGCAGCTGCCGGCCGGCGCGGCGCAGAACATCTGGATGTACTACGGCAACAAGAAGGCGCCCGACGGCGGCAAGCCTGCCGACACGTTCGACCCGGACTACACGCTCGTCTACCACTTCGGCGGGGCGACGGGCGCGCCGCCGAAGGACCAGACGGCCTACGGCAACCACGCGCAGAACGCCCCGGCCCGGATCTCGGAAGACGGCATCGTCGGCCATGCCGCGCAGTTCGACGGCGGCGCCGCGCCGCTCGCGCTGCCCGCATCGCCGTCCCTCGCGATCGCGGCGGGCGGGGCCTGGAGCTTCAGCGCCTGGCTGAAGCCCGCCGCGCTGGCGCCGCGCACGCTGGTCTACAGCCGCCGCGCCGGCGCGAACGCGCTGCTGATCGGGCTCGACAACGGCGTGCCGTTCGTCGAGGTCGACGGCGGCGCCGGTCCGCAGCGCGCGCAGGCCACGGCCCCGGTCGCGGCCGGCCAGTGGAGCCTCGTCACCGTGACGGCGGACGGCAAGGCCGTCACGCTCTACGTCGGCGGCAAGGTCGCGGCGCAGGTGCCGGACGCGCTGCCCGCGCTCGACGCGCCGGCCCTGGTGGGCGGCGACGCGCCGAACGCGAACGGCGGCTATGCCGCCTACAGCGGCCAGATCGACGAACTGCGCCTGTCGAAGGTCGCGCGCCCGGCGGCGTCGGTCGCGGTCGAGGCGCTGTCCGAGGGCGCGGAGTCGAAGCTCGTCGCGTACGGCGCGGACGAGAAGCAGTCGGGCTTCGGTTTCGGCTACTTCGGCGTGATCGTGCATTCGGTGACGGTCGACGCCTGGGTCGTGATCGCCGTGCTGCTCGTGATGGCCTTCATCTCGTGGGTCGTGATGTGGACCAAGGCGCACTACGTCGGCCAGGTCGACAAGGCCAACCACTTCTTCGTCGAGCGTTTCCGCGCGGTGGCCGGCCGCCATCTGGTCGGGCTCGCGCACACCGACGAGAAAAGTACCGAGGGGCGGCGGCTCGCGCAGTCCCCGCTGTATCGGCTGTATCGCGCCGGGGTCGCGGAAATCCACAGCCGCGTCGACGCCAACGGCCGCACGCTGATCACGGCGGAATCGATCGAGGCGATCCGCGCCTCGATGGACGCGACCCTCGTGCGCGAGAACCAGCGCCTGTCGAAATCGATGGTGCTGCTGACGATCGCGATCTCGGGCGGCCCGTTCCTCGGGCTCCTGGGCACGGTGGTCGGCGTGATGATCACGTTCGCGGCGATCGCCGCGGCGGGCGACGTCAACGTCAACGCGATCGCGCCCGGCATCGCGGCGGCGCTGCTCGCGACCGTCGCCGGCCTGTTCGTCGCGATCCCGGCGCTGTTCGGCTACAACTACCTGCTGGTCCGCAACAAGAACGTGACCGCGAACATGCAGGTATTCGTCGACGAATTCGTCACGCGCCTCGCCGAAGCGCACAGCAATCCCGATCACTCGCTGGCGGCGAACTGAGGAGCGTGCGATGCAGGTCCAGGACGACGATAAGCCCTACGACGACATCAACATCACGCCGATGCTGGACCTGGCGTACGTGCTGCTCGTCATCTTCATCATCATGACCACCGCGTCGGTGCAGGGGATCAAGGTCGATCTGCCGAAGGCCAGCTCGGCCGCGAGCCTCGCGAAGCCGAAGACCAAGGCGATCACCGTGTCCGACGCGGGGCAGATCTACCTCGACACCTATCCGGTCACGCTGGCCGAGCTGGAGGACCGGCTGCGCCTGCAGAAGGCGCAGGAGCCGGATTTCCCGATCGTGCTCAAGGGCGATTCGACCGTCGCGTACCAGAAGGTGATGGACGTGCTCGACCTGCTGCGCCGCCTCGAGCTGACGCAGGTCGGCCTCGTCACCGGCAAGGGCAAGGCAGGCTAGGCGGCGGACCCTCATGGACATGACCTACAACGGCGGCGAACCGCCCAAGGGCGCGCGCCGGTTCGTGAAGCCGGCGGCGATCGCGCTCGCCGCGCTCGGCTTCGCCGTGCTCGTCTGGCAGCTTGCCGGCGACAAGGCCGGCGTGAAGCGCGCGGAGGCGCCCAAGGTGACGACGGTGATTCCGTTGCCGCCGCCGCCCCGCCGCCGCCGCCGAAGGAACGCCCGCCCGAAGCCGCGGGAAGAACCGAAGACGTCCGTGCCGCAGCCGTCGCCCGCGCCGAAGCCGAGCGAGGCGCCGAAGCCGGCCGACAACCTGCCGAAGCAGATGACGATGAACGCGCCCGCGCAGGCGGGCACCGACGGCTTCGGCATCGCGGCGGGCGACGGCGGCGGGATGGCCGGCGGCGGCGGCGGCACCGGCAGCTTCGGCAACGCGACCTATGCGAAGTACCTCGGCTACCAGGTCGAGCAGCTGCTGTCGCGCGACAAGCGCGTGCAGGACAGTGGCGGCTCGCGTTTCAACGGCGCGGTGCGCCTGACGCTCGACGCGTCGGGGCGGATCGTGCGCGCGACGATCGAGCGTTCGTCGGGCACGGCCCAGCTCGACGACGCGATCGCCGATGCGCTGCGCGGCCTCGGCAAGTTCGACGAGGCGCCGCCGCCTGGGGGGACGCCGGGCAACCGCGAATTCCGAATCGAGCTGAACGGCAGGCGGACCTGACGGCGCGCCGCGCAGTCCTGCCTACCTATATCGACATCAAGTGGAGAAGAGCATGCAGAACCAGACGGCCGGGGGCCGCCGCAAGCAAGTTCAGGCCGCCCGACGGCCCTGCCGCACGCGTATCGGCTGGGCGGCGCTCGCCGCGCTCGGCATGGCGTGGGGCGCGGGCGTCCATGCGCAGTCGCTCGAAACGCAGGCGGCGTCCGGTTCCGCCGGCCCGACGCAGAGCACGGTGATCAACCTGATCAACCTGCTCGTGAAGCGTGGCGTGCTGACCCAGCAGAACGCGACCGACCTGATCCGCGAGGCGCAGCAGGAAGCGGCGCAGGCGCGCGCGGCGGCGGCGGGCCGGCCGGCCGCCGCCGGGGCGGGCGCGGCGGTGGCGGGCGGCGCGCTCGCGCAGGCGGGCGAGGTGCGCGTGCCCTACGTGCCGCAGGTGGTGCGCGAGCAGATCCGCGACGAGGTGAAGCAGGAAGTGATCGCGCAGGCGAAGTCGGAGAACTGGGCGCAGCCGAACACGTTCCCGGACTGGGTGTCGCGCATCACGCTCGACGGCGACATGCGCGTGCGCGACGAATACCGGCTGTTCTCGAGCCACAACGCGACGGGCCTGACCAATTTCGCGGGCATCAATTCCGGCAGCCCGTACGACGTCAATTCGAACACGAGCCACGCGCTGCCGCCGACGCTCAACAATTCGGAGAACCGCAACAACCTGCTGCGCCTGCGCGCGCGCTTCGGCATCACGGCGGTGCTGTCCGACGAATTCAGCACGGGCATCCAGCTCGCGACCGGCAACGACAACGGCCCGGTGTCGACCACCGCGACCGCGGGCGGCGGCTTCGCGAAGAAGAACATCTGGCTGAACAAGGCGTACATCAAGTACCAGCCGACGCCGTGGTTCAACCTGTCGGCGGGCCGCTTCGACAATCCGTTCTTCTCGTCGGACCTGCTGTATTCGAGCGACCTCGAGTTCGACGGGATCGCGGCGAATTTCCGCCGCGCGCTGCCGGGCCGGCCCGACGTGACGGTGTTCGGCACGCTGGGCGCGTTTCCGATCCAGTACACGGCCGACAACTTCCCGTCGAACAGCATCGACAAGAGCGGCACCGACATGAAGTGGATGTTCGGCGCGCAGTTCGGCGCGGAATGGAAGATCGACACGCAGAACCGCCTGAAGGGCGCGATCGCCTACTACGACTTCCGCAACATGAAGGGCACGCTGTCGCAGCCGTGCTCGCTGTACCTGGGCCAGACGAGCTGCAGCACCGACAACGAAGCGCCGGCCTTCATGCAGAAGGGCAACTCGCTGATCGCGCTGCGCAACATCGTCCAGGACCCGACCAAGGCGCCGGGCATGACGCCGATGCCGCAGCTGTTCGGCCTCGCCTTCGACTACCGTCTGCTCGACATCAAGCTGCAGTGGGATACGAAGATCGCGGACCGCGTGAAGCTGCGTCTCGACGGCGAGTACGTGCGCAACCTCGCCTACAACGAGAACCAGGCGTTCTCCGCCGCGTCGCTGCCCGTCAACAACTACAACTCCAATTCGCCGACGCCGACGCGGGGCGACTTCCAGAGCGGCCCGAACGGCTTCCTCGCACGCGCGATGCTGGGCGAGCCGGAGCCGCGCAGGAAGGGCGACTGGAATTTCTCGGTCGGCTACAAGTACCTGCAACCCGATGCGGTGCTCGACGCGTTCACCGATCCGGATTTCCATCTCGGCGGCACCAACGCGAAGGGCTACATCCTGAGCGCCTCGTATGCGGTCGCGCGCGACACGTGGCTGTCGGCGCGCTACCTGAGCGCGCGTGAAATCTACGGCCCGCCGATGTCGATCGACGTGCTGCAGATCGAACTCAATGCTCGCTTCTGAGGCCGCCATGAAAACGCGTGACTGGATCGTGATCGCGGTGCTGGGCGGCTGCGCCGGGCTGGCGCAGGCGCAGAGCCTCGAAGAGAAGCTGCGCACCCAGCTGCGCGCGACGACGCAGCAATTGCGCGAGCTGCAGGACCGGCAGGGCGCGGACCGCGCGCAGCTCGAACAGCAGCGCGACCGCGCGCAGGCCGACCTCAAGGAGGCGCAGGCCGAACTGGCGAAGCTCAAGGGCCAGGGGCGCGGCGACGCGGCGGCGGCGCGCGAGCTGGCCGCCGCGCGCAGCGCGCGGGTGCAGGACGAGAAGCAGCTCGCCCAGCTGCGCGGCGAACGCGATGCGTTGCGCGCGCAACAAGCCGCGCGCGAGGCGGGCGACGCGCACGCGCAGGGCGAACTGCAGGCGAAGGGGGCGCAGCTCGCGCGCTGCGAGGCGAAGAACGCGGCGCTGTACGCGGTGGGGCAGGAGATCCTGGGCGCCTACGAGCAGGTCGGGCTGGGCACTTTCCTGCGCTCGCGCGAACCGTTCGCGCAGGGCGCGCGCGTGAAGTACGACGAGATCGCGCAGCGCTACGGCGACCGCCTCTACGACGGCAAGTACGACCCGCGCGCCGCCGTTCCCGCATCGGGCGCGACGCCTTGAGCCGCGCCGGCCATCATTTTTCCGAGGACCACGACATGACAGATCATCAAACCGCCGCCCTGATCGACAGCCTCACGGCCGACGGCCTCGCGGACGTCTTCAAGGACGCGGGCTATCGCGTGACGCTCGCGGAGCAGAACGGCGTCGTGCAGCTGCTGAGCGCGAGCCAGGGCATCGGTTTCGCGGTGTCGTTCGGCAATCCGGCCGTGACGCCGGACGACCGGCAGGCGGCCTATATCGACTGGACCTTCAGCTGCGCGCTGCAGGTGCAGGGCGAATTGCCGGCGGAACTGGTGCCGGGCTGGAACCGCACGCGGCGTTTCGCGCGGCTGTCGCAGCAGGGGCCGTTCGTCGTGCTCGAACACGACGTGATGGTCGCGGGCGGCGTGAGCCCGCGTTACCTGCGCGCGTCGATCGAACTGTGGGATCGCCTGCTGCAGGAGTTCCTGCTGCATCTGCGCAATCGCCCGGCGCTGGCCGAGGCGGAGGCCGCCGCGGGCGCGGCGGCCTCCGGTCCCGCGCTCGCCGCGTCATGAACTGGCGCGGCCGGGCGGCGCTGCTGGGCGCGACGCTGTGCGCGCTCGTCACGGGCGGCGCGCGCGCGCAATCCGCGCCGGTGCGGGCCGGCGATGCGCCCCCCGCCTGGGTCGCGTACGCGCAGCAGGTGTCGGCGCGGCTGCATGCGGCGCTCGACGAGGACAACGCCGACGCGCAGCGCTTCTATGCGTTTTTCGAGCAACGCGCGGCCGGACAGCCGCGCATCGAGCTGCCGATCTCGACCTGGCTCGATGCGCATGGCCGGGTGACGCGCGTCGAATGGCCGCCGCTCGACGACCCGCAGGCGGAGGCGGCGCTGCGCGCGCTGCTGTTGCGTCAGGCGATGGCCTCGCCGCCGCCGCGCGGCATGCGCCAGCCGATCGTCGTGCGTTTCGGCTTCGCGGCGCAGTAGCGGCGGCGTCGTGACGCCCCCGCTCATTCATCAGCGAAACAGATAGGGAGTGAACCGATCGTGAAGACTTGGAAGGCGATGACAGGCGGGCTCGTGCTCGCCACGCTCGCCGCGCTGGGCCCGGCCCGCGCGGCGCAGGACGAGGTGGTCGCCCGCGCGGGCGACGTCAGGCTGACGCGCGCGGACGTGGCCGCGCTCGTCGCGGCGCTGGGCCCGGACGCGCAGACGCGGCTCGCGGCGGAGCCGGCGCTGCTGACGCGCCTCGTGCGCGCGCGGCTCGCCGAGCAGGTGCTGGTGAACGAGGCGAAATCGAGGGACTGGGATCGCCAGGACCGGGTGCGCGCGCTGGTCGAGGCTGCGCAGCGCGAGGCGGTGTTCCGCAGCTATCTGGCATCGGTCAGCGCGCCGCCCGCCGACTATCCGTCGGACGCCGAGCTGCAGGCCGCGTACGACGGCAATCGCGCGCTGTTCGCGACGCCGCGCGCGCTGCATGTCGCGCAGATCTATCTGGCCGTGCCGGCCGACGCCGACGCGGCGACGCTCGCGAAGGCGCGCAAGCAGGCGGCCGAGCTGCTGCGCCGGGCGCGTGCGCCGGGGACGGAGTTCGGCGCGCTCGCGCGTGCGTCGTCGCAGGACACGGCGAGCGCGGCGCAGGGCGGCGATCTCGGCTTCACCGACGAGAACCGGCTGGTGCCGGCGATCCGTCAGGCGCTGGCCGCGCTGAAGCCCGGCGAGATCAGCGAGCCGGTGCGCACCGACACGGGCCTGCATCTCGTCAAGCTGATCGAGGTGCGGCCGGCCGGCGCGCGTCCGTTGGCCGAGGTGCGCGAGCAACTGCGCGCGTCGCTGCGCGCCGCGCGGGAACAGCAGAACGCGCAGGCCTATCTCGCGAAACAGGTCGCGCCGGGCGCGGCGACGCTCGACGAGCAGGCGCTCGAGCAGCTGGCCGGCGCCGCCCAATGACCGGTCACGACAAGACGCTGCATCCGCTCGATGAACGCTACGTCGAGACCTATGCGTTCCGCGCGCCGGTCGCGGGGGCGGCCGACGGCGCCGCGTCGGCCGCCGCTGCGTCGGGCGCCGCGCGCTGGTGTCCGCTGTGCGGCGGAGAGCTGGTGCCGACGCATCGCCAGCGCCACGGCCGCCGCTACTTCCGGCACCAGGACGCCCGCGACGACGCGCGTTGTCCGCTGACCACGCCGCACTACGAACTCGCGGGGCTCGCGGTCGCGCAGCGCGGCGGGCCGGCGGCGGACTTCGGCCACCGCCCGCGTTTCCTGGCGGGCTGGCAGGCGCATTACCGGCGGATGCAGATGCTGGCGCCCTCGCTGACGCTCGAACGTTTCGCGATCCTGATCCAGTGCGCGGACGTGCTGAACCTGTGGTCCTACCGGGGCTTCGACGAACGCGACCTGCCGCATCTGCTATTGGTGCTGGCGGGCTTCATCCGGGTGCCGCAGGCAGACGGCGGCGCGTACTGGCTCCGCTTCTGGTTCGATGCGCGCGTCAAGGACGCCGGCGATCTCTGGACACCGGCCGGGCAGGCCGCGCAGCTGTTCCGGGTGCACTACCGCGAGCCGGCCGATATGCCGTTTCCGTCGGCGGAAGCGATCAACAGCTGGGAGTCGATCCTGCGGCAGACGCGTGTGGTGGCGACGAGCCTGCCGCCCGTCGGGCCGGTGGAGTCGCGTACCTTCGCGCGCCTGCTCGACCGCTATGAGCGCGAGCGGCAGCGGCGTCAGCAGGAGCGGGCGTGATGGGCCGGCGCGCGGCCGCCGTCGCGGCGATGGTGGGCGCGGCCTGGGCGGGCTGGGCGCGGGCGCAGTCGCCCGCGCCCGCGGCGCAACCTGCCGGCGGCGCATCGCGGCCGGTCTGCGTGCAGGCCGAAGTGAACGGCGTGCGCGCGCTGTCGTACAGCTGCCTGTCGGAGCAGCTCGCGCCGAGCGTGACGCCCGACGCGCCCGGGTCGAGCGTGAGCGCGGCCGAGGCGGGCGCGACGCAGCCGTCGAACCGGCTCGGCACCTTCAATCTGTCGGGCGAGCAGAACCGCTTCGGCGGCAACTGGGGGCGTTCGGTGCAGCCGCAACGTCCGCCGCCGCTTTCGCCACCGCCGCCGCCGCGCTAGGCGACAGGGAGCACGCGCGATGAGAACCGGGAGGATCGTGGGCACGCTTGCCCGGCGGGGCGCGCTGATCGGCGTCGCGTGTGCGGCATGGGGCATCGGCGCGCCGGCTGCCGCGTCGGCGGCCGCCGCGCTCTCCGCCGCCGACGCGCCGCTCGCGGCCGTCGTTCCCGCCGGCGCGCCGAGCTTCGCGCCGCTCGTCAAGCGCTATGGCGCGGCGGTGGTCAACATCAGCGTGACCCGCGAGGTCGCGCAGGTCGGGACGTGGCTGCCGCCCGGCGTGCCGCCCGATCATCCGCTCGCGGCGCTGCTCGGGCGGCGCGTGATCGGCGACCGCGAGGAACAGAGCCTCGGCTCGGGCTGCATCGTCAGCGCGGACGGCTACATCGTCACCAGCCGCCACGTGGTCGGCGAGGCGCGCATGGTCGACGTGAAGCTGCCCGACAAGCGCGAATTCAAGGGGCGCGTGATCGGCAGCGATGCGCTGTCCGACATCGCGGTGGTCAAGGTCGAGGCGGACGACCTGCCGGCGATCATGCCCGGCGATCCGGCGCGCGTGCAGGTGGGCGACTGGGTGGTGGCGATCGGCTCGCCCTACGGTTTCGCGAACACGGTGACGGCCGGCATCGTCGGCGCGAAGGGGCGCACGCTGCCGGGCGACACCTATGTGCCGTTCCTCCAGACCGACGTGCCGATCAATCCCGGCAATTCGGGCGGCCCGCTGTTCGACCTGAACGGGCGCGTGATCGGCATCAACGCGATGATCTATTCGAAGACGGGCGGCTACCAGGGCATCTCGTTCGCTGTGCCGATCGATGTCGCGCTGAACGTGAAGGACCAGCTGCTCGCGAACGGCTACGTGCGGCGCGGCCGGCTGGGCGTCGGGTTGCAGGACATGAGCCAGCCGCTCGCGCAGTCGTTCGGGCTCGCGCGTCCGGACGGCGCGCTCGTGACGATGACCGAGCCCGACGGGCCCGGTGCGCGGGCCGGCCTGCGCGCGGGCGATGTGGTGCAGGCGCTCGACGGCGCGGGCGTGGCCGACACGACCGACCTGCTCGCGCGGATCGCGCGGCTCGCGCCGGGCGCGCGTGCCGACCTGATGGTCTGGCGCGGCGGCCGGGCGCTGCCCGTGAGCGTGCGGGTGGGCGGCCTGCAAAGCCCGGGCGGCGCGCCGGATGCGGCGCCCGCGCCGGAGCCGTTGGGGGTGACGGTGCGGCCGCTCACGCCGCAGGAACTGCAGCGCGCGCAGCTCGACCGGGGGTTGCTGGTGCAGCGCGTGAGCGCGCGCGCCGCGCGCCTCGGGCTCAAGCCCGGCGATATCGTGCTGTCGGTCAACGAGACCGCGGTGGCGAGCGTCGAGCAGTTCGCATGGCAGGTCGGCGCGGCGCGCACCGGGGTCGCGCTGCTCGTGCAGCGGGGCAATGCGCGCTTCTACGTGCCGCTGAACGCGGATGCGTGAGCGGGGGCGGCGCTAGTCGTACACCGGTTCTTCCGGCGTGGCGTCGAAGACGGCCTGGGCGGCCCACAGCGCATTGATCGCGGTCGGAAAGCCCGCGTAGACGGCAAGCTGCAACAGCGCCTCGACGATCTCCGTGCGCGAGACGCCGACCCGCAGCGCGGCCTCGAGGTGGATCTTGAGCTGAGGCTCGCAGTGGCCGAGCGTGGCGAGCGCGACGATGATGGTCAGCTCGCGCTGCTGGAGCGTCAGGCCGGGCCGTTGATGGATCTCGCCGTAGGCGAATTCGACGATGTAGCGCTCGATGTCGGGGCAAATCCGGTTCAGGCTGTCGAGCACGCGTTCGCCGGGACGTCCGGTGACCGCCGAGAAATGCTCGCTGCCGAGAAAGTCGCTCAGATGGCTCATGGGAGGCGCCGGTCGGGTGGTGGATGCGGTGCGTGGCTGCATTGGATACGGTATGAAACGGATCGCGGGAGCGCAAGGCGAAGATTCGGGCGCGGGCAGCGGCGCGCGGGAGCCCGCGCGGGCCCTGCCAGAACAGGTAGGGTTTGCTGGCACGACCGATGCAGGGGCGGCCCGGCGGGCCGCGCGACGACCTATGCCTCGCGATTCCGGGCGGCGCGCTCGGCTGTCTCGCCCGGCGTATGCCCGAACGCGGCTTTGAACGCGCGGAAAAAGTGCTTGCCGTCGGGAAAGCCGTACCGCGAGGCGAGCGATTCGATCGATTCGCGCGGCCGCGCGGGATTCGACAGGATCTGATGGATCAGTTCGAGCCGCTGGCGCTGGATCTGCCGCATCACGCCGCCGTCCTGCTCGAACAGCTGATAGAGGCGCGAGCGCGAGACGCCGACCGCCTTGCAGATCTGCGCGGGCGTCAGGTCCGGCGAGGCGAGATGCAGCTCGATATGGCGGCGCACGCGCCTGACGATGGCGCTCGCGAGCACGGGATCCGCCTGTTCCAGCACGTCGGGGCGGGGCGCCACGCTTGCGCCGGCGAGCAGGGTGGTCGCCTGGGCGATCCGGGGCAGGTCGTCGGGCGTGAGTTGCGGCAGGGCGCGGGCGAGCGCGAGCAGGTGCTCGGCGAACAGCTGCGCGACGCCGTGCGTCAGCGATTGCCCGTGCAGATGGTGCGCGGCGGCGGGCAGCAGCGCGCGGGGAATCGCGAGCCAGATCACCTCGCCCGTCACCACCTGCGATTGAAAGGGTTCGGTCGAATCGATGACGAACAGCTCGTGCGGACGCTTCATGTCCTCGCCGGCCGGGCCGCGCAGCGTGAGCGAGCCGGAGCGTCGCAGCGTGAACTGATAGACGTCGAGGCTGTCGAGGTTGATGCGCGCCTGCGAGCGGTTCGCCGCGATCACCGCGGGCCGCGACGGGTGCAGCCAGGTATGCCGGCCGAACGTCAGCGGCCCCAGCACCGCTTCCTCGCAGGCCCAGTCGAACGGCACGCCTGCGTCGTCCTCGAGCGTGTAGGCGCAGCCGCCGTCCGCGCGCCAGGCATCGAAGCGGGCCGGAGCCGGCACGTCGAGCGTGGTCCAGCGGAAGATGTCGAGATGCGCCGAGTCGTTCATGATGCGTTCCCCGATCCGCCCGGGAAGGCGGCGAAGCAGCCGGTCGCATGGTGACGGTGTTGCGGGAACAGCGGGCGAGCGGCGCCGGACGTTGCGCGCGGTGCGGCGCAATGGAAGTCCATTGTAAGCGTAACGGGCGGCGCGTTGGCGCGGACGCCAAGGGGCCGCCGCGGGGGTGGGCGCGACGGAGGCCGGCGCGCTATGCCTCGGCCTGCGCGTCCGGCCGGGTATCGATGCGCGCCTGCGTGTCGGCGTCGACGAGCGCGCGCAGCGCCTCGAACAAGGGCGCGGCGCTCGTGTACCGACGCCCGTAGGCGAGGTTGAACGCGTAGTCGAAATCGTCGGGATTCTTGCCCTGCGCGTGCTGCAGGATCGTTTCCAGCTTGTCGAACGCCTTGACCGCGCGCGCTTCGGGGCTGGCCGCGCGCTCGTAGTCATCCCAGAGCGCGAGGAGACGCGCGCGCATGCCGTCGTCGAGCGCGCGGCTCAGATGCAGCAGGTCCTGCCGCTCGCGCGCGCTTTTGTCCGGATGCGCATGCTGCTCCGTCGCGGGGATGTCGCCGTGGATCGCCTCGCCCAGATCGTGCACGACGCACATGCCGAGCATCCGCAGCGGATCGACGCCGTCGAGCGCGTCGCTGAACACGAGCGCCATCAGGCACAGACGCCAGCTGTGCTCGGCCGTGCTTTCGGGGCGGCCGGACGAGGTGTGGCCGCTGCGGAGTACGTCCTTGAGTCGTTCCGCCTCGCGCAGGAAGGCGAGGCGTCCCTTGAGGGTGTCGAGGTCCATGCAGGAGTCCAAAGGTGGTGGCGCGCCGGGCCGGACTTCAATCCTAGGGAATGCCGCGCGCGGCGTCCACGCATGAAATATGCGCGGCCGGCCGCAGCGTCTCGACGAGGCGGGCCGAGGTACCGTCGGCGAGCGTCATGCGGGTCCAGCGGCAACGGCCCGCATGGATCGGCACGATCGCCGAGCCGTTCACGCCCGTCGCGAATTCCAGCGCCGGCGGCGCGAGGCTGTCGCGCCATCCCAGCGTATCGAGCGCGGCTTCCTGGCCCATGATCTCGGGCGTGGCGTAGCGCCACAGCGAGCGGCCGAGCAGATCGGCGAGCGGCGCGCCGAACTCGGCCGCGCGCGTGGGCGAACACGCGAGCAGGCGATGCGTGAGATCGCAGACGAGGTGGACCGGGCGCGGGCTCTCCCGGACGAGGCGCGCGAGCGCGTGATCGGCGGGGGCGTCGAGCCGGGCGGACAACACGTGTTCGACGCGCGCGCGCTCGGCGGGCTCCATGTCGTGAAGGCCGCTTTCCCAGCGCGAGATGGTCGATTGCGCGACGCCGAACAGCGCGGCCGCGTGCGCCTGCTTGATCCGATGCAGCCGACGCCAGCGCTTGAAGGCGGCGCCGATCGGAACGGGGTGGAGGCGGGTGTCGTGCATGGCGGGCGCCGGGGAGGGGCGGAGCGAACAGTTTACCCGCCGCGCCCTGCCGCAGCGAGTGCCGCCCTGTCGCGGCGCGTCGGATGCGTTCGCCTCTTGGCGCGCCCGACGCGCTGCCTGCGGCAACCGGGCGTGCGTCAGCCGCGCACCATCTTGATCACGCGCGACACCTGCCCGATCGTGAAGCCGCTGTGACGGATATAGGGTGCGCAGTCGAGCGGCGCGGTCAGGGATTCGCCGACCGCGAATTCGCCGACATAGCGGAACAGGTCGACTTCGAGCTTGATGAAGACCGGTATCGCGCCGCCTTGCCGCGCGAGGGTTCTGCCGGCCGCGCGCACCGCGGCCGCGCCGTCGCAGATGATCACGTCGGGCGCCTGCGGATTCAGCGCGGGGCTCAGGCAGGCGGCGACCACCTTGCCGTTCCTGGTCGGCAGGAATGCCTGCTTGCTGCCGCCGCACGCGCGATGGATGGCTTCGCGGGAGTAGTTCTTGTTCATTTCAAACATGATGGACCTCGTTGTGATGACACGTTGCAGCTTTGATGGCGATGCAAAAATAGGTATGCCTAAATATTCGAGCGGAATCGGGAAACGGAAAAACCTCGTCGACTTCCCTCAGCGCCGTTCGTCCAATGCGCCCAAGGCCTGGAGCACGGCGCGCCCTTCCTGCGTGATCGCGAACTGGACGTCGTCGCCGGCCGCATGGCTCAGCTCGACGAGCCCGGCTTCCAGCAGCGCGATCACGTCGGGGTTGTCGATGCGCGAGTCGATCGGCGCGTGGCGCAGCAGCACGAGCGCCGCCATTTCATGCGCGCTCAGATACCGCGCGCCGTCCGGCGCGCGATGGAGTTCGATCGTTTTCATCACCACACTTCCTTTCCAGAAGAGGTCGCGCGACGGCCTCGCGGACATGCGTCGGCGACGCGCGACGTGCCGAGCGTGAACGAATCGCCGCTCGGGTCGGGTCGAAACAAGGTGCACGGAGGGTTTGCAGCGGGCACCGTCTGCCTGCGGGCAGGACGGCGATCAAGAACAGCGGCGCGCGGAGGTCCTGCCGATCAGGCGGAGAGAGGGGCTGACGGTCGACGACATCGGCTTTTCATGGCAGCGGCATACACATGCTGAAGTTCGGAATATTCTAGAGATTCCGCCTCCGCCGGCAAGTAAAAAGGTCGTAAAGAGGCGCGCCGAAGCGATGGCCGGAGCGGCGGCGATCCGGGTAAAATGCGCGCGAAACGGCACGAAACGACGACCAACCCGACAGCAGCACCCGAACCCGGCATCCACTGTGACGACTTCCCTCGAACAACTGCAGCGCGGGCAACTCAAAGGCGCCCGGCGACTCAAGCTTGCTTGCGGCCTGACCGAGTTTCCGCGCGAGATATTCGATCTCGCCGAGACGCTGGAAGTGCTCGATCTGTCGGGCAATGCCTTGTCGTCGTTGCCCGACGATTTGCCGCGGCTGAGCCGCCTGCGCATCCTGTTCGCCTCCGACAATCGCTTTACCGTGCTGCCCGAGGTGCTGGGCGACTGCCCGCAACTGGAGATGATCGGCTTCAAGGCGAACCGGATCGACACCGTGCCGGGCGGCGCGTTGCCGCCCGCGTTGCGCTGGTTGATCCTGACCGACAACGCGCTCGACCGGCTGCCTGCCGGGATCGGTCGCTGTGCGCCGTTGCAGAAGCTGATGCTGGCGGGCAACCGCCTGCGCGCATTGCCCGCCGAACTGGCCGCCTGCGAGCGGCTCGAACTCGTGCGGCTCGCGGCGAATCAGCTGGAAGCCCTGCCCGAATGGCTGTTGCGCCTGCCCCGGCTTGCCTGGCTCGCGTATGCGGGCAATCCCTTCTGCGCGGAACAGGAGGCTGCCGCGGCCGCGGACACGACGGTCGCCGAGATCGACTGGAACACGCTGTCGCTCGACGAGAAGCTCGGAGAAGGGGCCTCGGGCATCATCCACCGGGCTGTGTGGCGCACGCCCGAGGGGGGCGCGCAACCGGTAGCCGTGAAGCTGTTCAAGGGGGCGGTGACGAGCGACGGCTTGCCGGCCCGCGAGATGGCCGCCTGCCTTCATGCCGGCCCGCACCCGAACCTGATTCCGGTGATCGGCAGGGTAAGCGGCCACCCGGAGGGGGCCCAGGGGCTCGTCATGGCGCTGATCGATCCCGCGTTCGTGAACCTGGCCGGGCCGCCGAGCCTGGCATCGTGCACGCGCGACATCTATGCGCCGGCGCTGCGCCTCGACGCGGCGTCGGCGCTGCGGCTCGCGCACGGCATCGCCTCGGCGGCCTGCCGCTTGCATGCGCGCGGCATCATGCACGGCGACCTCTATGCGCACAACATCCTGCATGGCGGCGCGGGGCCGGTGTTGCTGGGCGACTTCGGCGCGGCGTCGCTGTACGACGTGCACGACGCGGCGCATGCGCAGGCGTTGCAGCGCCTGGAGGTGCGGGCGTTCGGCTGCCTGCTGGAAGAACTGGCGGAGCGCGCCGGCGACGCGGACGAACTCCGCGCGCTCGCGGCGGCCTGCCTCGACATCGAGCCGTCGCGTCGGCCCGGCTTCGCGGATATCGAGGCGACGCTGCGGGCGTCGTTGCGTTGAGCCGCGCGGCGAGGCTCGGGCGCGGCGTCAGCGATCGGCGCCGAGGGCCGCGCGCAGCGTCGTCATGATCCGCAGATACAAGCGCCGCACTTCAGCGCGGTCGGCCACGTCGGCGGTCGAGAAGCGCTGTGCCCAGGCGGCTTGCCACGCATGGCTGCCGTGCCGCGCGCGATCGCCGTCGGGGCTTTCGATGTGCGAGCGGATCTTCGCGTCGAGTCCCGCGCCCGCGTGCGTCTCGAACAGCGCGCGCATGAAGTCCTGATACGCGAGATAGACGCCGTCGTCGAACAGATGGCGGTAGAGATGCAAGGTCTTGTCCAGCTCGCGCTTGGTGCGGATCACCTCGTCGGGGGTGATGTCCTTCCAGTCGCCGACCCAGGTGTAGAAGCACAGCAGCCGGTTGAGCAGCGGCGCGATCCGGTCGTAGATGTCGAGCCGCTTCTCGATCAGCTTCTGGTTGGTCCATTGCACGAGTTCGAGCCGCTTCAGGCGCCGGCTGATCAGCCAGCCGAGCGCGGTGACCGACAGCGGCGTCAGGATGTCGACGGCCAGCCGGACGATCTCGAGCGTACTCCACGACGTTCCCGTTGACGGCGGCATGACGGCTCCCGGTGCGCATGGCGAAGTCGCCAATTTATCACCGGCAGATGCGTTTGCCGTGACGCGGGCGCGGGGCCGGCCGCGCGCGTCGCGCCCGACGCCGCGCGCGCCGTCATGCTACGCTGCGCCCCATGCGACGCCGTTCCGCGCGCGTCCGCGTCGATCCCGTCCTGTCTCCGTGGAAAGCCCGCCATCATGCGCCTGTTCGCGTTGTCCGACCTGCATGTCGATTTCGAGGCCAATGCCCGCTGGGTGGCGGCGCTGTCGCGCAGCGACTACCGGCAGGACGTGCTGATCCTGGCGGGCGATCTGACCGATTCGCTCGCGCAGCTGCAATGGTGCCTGGAGCAGCTTGCGCAGCGTTTCCGCAAGGTGTTCTTCGTGCCGGGCAATCACGATCTGTGGGTCGCGCGCGATGCCGCCTCCGTCACCTCGCTCGACAAGTTCGCGGCGGTGATGCGCGCGGCCGAGGACAGTGGAGCGATGCTGCGCGCCGAGGTGGTCGAGGGCGTCGCGATCGTGCCGCTGCTCGGCTGGTACGACGGCAGCTTCGGGGCGCCGGGTCCGGCGCTGCGCGACGCATGGATGGATTTCCACGCGTGCCGCTGGCCCGAGGGCTGGGCGGATGTCGACATCGCCGACTACTTCCTGGGCCGGAACGTGCTGCCGGAGCGGCTGGGCGGCGACCTGACGCTGTCGTTCTCGCATTTCCTGCCGCGCATCGACGTGATGCCGGCGTACATCCCGCCTGGAAAGCGCATGCTCTACCCGGTGCTGGGCAGTGCGCGGATCGAGCAGTTGGTGCGGGCGATCGGCTCGGATATCCACGTGTACGGCCACAGCCACGTCAATCGCGATGTGCAGATCGACGGCGTGCGCTACGTGAACAATGCGTTCGGCTATCCGCACGAGACGCGGATCACCAGCAAGACGCTGCGCGTCATTCACAGCACGGCTTAGAAGCTGTTGCGAAATTACGGATTAGGTCCGTTACTTTTTCGAGGGGAAAAGTCCCTGACCTGTTTTGCCTGCCAGGAAGCGATGCACAAAGAATTGATAGACGACGAGCCGTGGCTACTCATCGAACCTTTGCAGCCGAAGCAAACGCCGTAGAACCGCCGGTATGCGGGCCGCAAGTCAACGCCAGACCGAGCGGTGCTGACAGGCATCGTATTTGGGCATAGAACATGCGCACTCAGGTTAAAGGCGATGATCGGCAAGCGTCCGTCTTGCCGCCAGCATCAACGCTCTCGACAAAATTGAGAAGCTATTGATCGGCGACGAATGTACCGCTCTTGTAGTGATATATGCGTGTGAGCGGCGCCGGTCTGGTGTAGTTCAACCAGTGAATCTGGAAGCCACCACCATCTTCCGTCCATGTGATCGCAAGGTAGGGGGACTTGTTTCCTGAATCGGTGAACAAATCGATATTCTTGAGGCAGCTCTGTACGAGTGTCGAATACGCTTGTTCTGCCCGATTGCCATTTAGGCGAAGCACATAAAGCGTACCTTCCTCACCTGCTCCACAGTAGCCGGTTGGATTGTCGCTGGACGATTGATTGACCACAACCATGACGAATTCCTGACCATCGATCACGGTGGCCTGAGCTGCGGGAAATGTGATACTTGATGACGACATCAATGCACGACGCAGCTCCGCAGAAACGGTAAGCGTCAGTAGCTTGCCATGTCTTGCGTCAGTCATGACCAGCCGGTGCGCTTTTTCCTGCAAAATCGGTCCTGCGCTTAGCTGAACAAACTGCGGTGCCGGCGTTTGTCCGGCCGCGACGGAGTTGAAAGTGCCAACAATCGCTGCACACATCACCACCTTAATTGTTTGACATGTGGTCTGCATAACAGATGCCAGAGTAAATCCAAACGTGTTCATCGGAGCGGCCGGACTTCCCTTGCTTGTACGTGTCCTTGTCTCGCTTGTGCAATTCTTCCACAGTCTTGCCTGCGTTTGCGTCCTTCGACATATCCCAGCCAATATTCCCGGTGTCGGGATCGCACATGATCGTCCCGTTCGGCACCCACGCGTTCGATGCTTCGTCCCACCGGTAGTAGACGCTGCCATTCCAGCGAGAGAACGTCGCTCGAATCAGTTGGTCATCAGTATATGGATGTCCCGACAAGTCTCCCTTGGCATACCCCTGCTTTTCCTGATAAAGCTTGATGCCGACTTTGATATTTTCTTTCCAGTTCCAGGCCTGTTCGTAGGTAGGCGCGGGGTTCGTCATCTGCGTCATACCATATCCGTTATCGAATGCGACAACCGGCTCGTTGTCTGCATTTATGAAGTTCTTGTAGTGGCTTTCCCGGTTGATAACGCGATCAAACCCAACAGCATTCTGCTGCGTCTTCAGGAATTCCAGAACGGCATCCTTACTGGGATTGGTACCGACAATAAACACGGTGCGCCTAAATTCCTCAGCCCCTGCGGAAACCTGGACCACTAGCTTCCCGCCCAGGATCTTTCCGTCGAGATCCGCAATCCAGCTCTTGTCATTGCTGGAGAATGAGCCAGTATCCGAAAAGGTTTTGAGCTTCGCGCCGCGTTTCGCGGACTCCCGCGCTCCACTTACTTGGGCATCCCATGTCACGCTCCACTTCCATTGATACGGTGGCGGTTGGTCAGTTTTGAACTCGAACGTCACCACGGGAAATTTTGGCGCTTCATCGATCACGAACTTGTCGCCTGTCGCGGGACGTACCCACTCGCCAACGTCGCTCCGCACCACGGCTTTCACCAGCGACTTTTGATCAGATCCGGTCGTCGACGCATGCTTCACGTGGCGGGGCGCGGTTTTACGCTTCTTCTTTAGTGCTGTCATCGTCGATCTCCTTGTACACCGTGAGCGAAAGCGACTCGGGCTGATCGGTATAGATGTGCTGGGTGAGTCCTTCGGCGTCGCTGAACCCACTCCACGTCTTCCCAGACTCGCTTTCGATTTCATAGCGTGTGTGAGCCAACACCTCCTCACCATTCTCATCGACCAAGCGGAACTGTTCGTGATATCGCAGCGTGTCGCCAGTATGGGGTAAGCCAGGAAGCACATAGCCTCGCGCGGTCGGACCATCGAAACTGTGCGTCGCGCCCTTGATATCAATCTTGCCGGGTGCGTGGATCTGGATATCGCCATTTGCAATACGGATATAGGCGCCACCGGAGTTGAGGTAAATCTCCTGATTGGCAACGATCTCGATCCTCTCCGTCGCCGACAGGATCTTCACCGTCTTCTGCGCGACCAACTCGATGTTGTCGTCATGCGCCTGGATCTCCACCTTGCCCTTGCCTGCGAACAGCTTCATCCCCGCGTTCTGCGCGAACAGGCTCAGCTTCTCCGTCACGCTCGCGATCAGCGACTTCCCTGCCGCCACGTGCGTGCTCTTCCCGCTCACCACGTTGATGTGCTGGTCCGCGCTGATCTGCGTGCTCTGCTGCGTCGACAGGCCGATCCCCGCCGGGCTCCCGAACAGCATCGCCGGCTCCTTGAACGCCGCCGCCGAGCCCGTCCCGCCGCCCGCCGTGCGCCCGCCCGTCGTGCCGCCCGGCTTCGTGTCGCGCGTCACGTCGCTCAGCGCGCCCAGCGCCGCGCGCCCTTCGCTCAAACTCTCCGCGTGATGGGTCGCGCTCGCGTTCGACAGCGCGTCGAGCAGCTGCTGCGCGTTGCCCAGCTGGCGATGCGTGTCGCTCGCGTCGAACGGCTGGCTCGCCGCCGATTTCGGATAGGTCGTCACATACAGGCCGCCGCCCGCGCGCACCGCGCCGTAGGCGTCCGTGCGCAGGTCGAAGCCCTGCCCGAGGAACGGCCCGCGCGCATTCCCGTCCTGCTGGATCAGGTAGCCCAGATGCAGGTGCGTATTACCCTGGCTGCTGAACAACTGCGCGCGGTTCTGGCCCGTCGCATCGTCGAACACCATCTGGTTGTAGCCGCTGCCCGCGTATTCCTTCGTGCGGTAGCCCGACAGGATCCCGTTCGAATGCCACTGCGGCTTCACCGCCCCGTTGTAAACCCGCGCGGTAATCAGCGGCCGATCGCAGTCGCCGCCCACGTAGTCGACGATCACCTCCTCGCCCACCCGCAGCGGATGCACCGCGCCGTAGCCCGCGCCGCTGTCCGAGAACGCCGCGCGCAGCCAGCACGACGCGCGCTCGTCGCCCGCGTTCAGGCGGTCCCACACGAACTGCACCTTGTGACGGTTCAGGTCGTCGGTATACACCTCCTCGCCCTTCGGTCCCACCACGATCGCCGTCTCCAGGTGCATCTCGGGCTTCGCATGCTCGAACGCGCTGCGGTACGGCACCGACGCGCGCTGCGCCTCGATCTCGACGTGGTAGAACCCTTGCGCGCCGTCGCCCGCGTGCGGCACGCTCGCCGCAGCGGATGCGCCTGTCGCGCGCGCCTCGGCGATCACACCCGCGAGGCTGTGCGGGAAGTTCGTCTCCCCGCCGCCGAGCGGCAGGTTGTTCTCGATCACGCGCGTGATCCCGATGATCACGAACTCGCGCTGCTCGGCCGCGTCGCGGTCGTGCTCCGGATGCCCGGCGAGATGGAAACGGCGGCCCGCGTCCGCGCCGCGCACGCCGCCCACGCCGTGGAAACGCTTCGCGCGCGACTCCCATTCCTCGAGCCGGATCGCCGACAGCCGGTCGCCGTTCGCCTGCGGGCCGTAGGTGTACGCACCCGTGTATTCGTAGACCTCGGTCTGCCCCGGCAGCTCGCCCTGGTTCGCCTTGGTCGGCAACGACGTGCCTTTCGGGTTGTGCAGCGTCGACGGCTGCTTGTAGTCGAACGTGCGCGACGCGAACGCAGTGCTTTGCAGCGTGCGCGAGCCGGCCCACTGCGTGAGCGCGTCGCGCTCGCTGCCGAGATCGGCGCGGTGGAAGCGGATTGTGTCCGGCGTCATCGCATCGAGCGACTGCGGCGTGTCGGTGATGACGAACGTATGCGACTTGCCGTCGTCGGCGTGACGCCAGAAGCCGTACAGGCCCTCCGCTTCGAGCAGGCGGTGCACGAAGTTCCAGTCGGTTTCGCTTTGGCGGCAGTAGGAACGCGACGGCAGCGGCTTCGACAGCGCGAACTGGAAGTGCCCCCGGGCCTGGGGGTGTTCGTTGAAGACGTCGGCAATGATCGCGTCGGCGGGACGGTCCTGCCAGATGCGCTCGTCGCGCCGGAAACGCAGGAAGTGCAGCCACGACGCGAACACCAGCTGATAGCTCGTCAGGCCGCCGTCCGCGCCCAGGCGGCGGGCCGTGTGCACGTAGCCGTTGAACGGGCGATACGATTTGTCGGCCTGCTGCAGCCATGCGGTGACGGGCTGCGCGATCAGCTTCTTCAGTTCGACGTCGCCCGCCCCGGACACGACATCGAGGGTCCAGCTGAAATCACGGCCGAGTGCCGAGACCGCCAACGCACGCCTGGGAACGAACGTGTTCGCCGGCAGCGGTGTGTTCAGCCGCAACAGTCGGTCTTGTTGAAGCAGTCCGGTTCTTATGCTTTCTCTAAGCCGATGCTCGTCCATGAGATGGGATCCAATGGTTTTCTTGCGCGAACCTAGCTGGATGTGAATCCAAGCCGCTCATAAGATACATAATTTCCTGGCTGTAGTTTGTTTCGGCGATGGATTTTCAGATGGAGTCGCCCACTTTGGTGGCAAGCGCGTCAAAGGCCTACTGCGTAAGGAGATCTGGCAAATGGTGTGATATGGCTGCGGAAATCACAAATCTCAAAAATTATCGATAAAAACGCCGCCGATCCTATCAATGTGAAAATTAGTAAAATAATCGAAATGGAGAATTTTATGAAAGCGTGATGCCATACTCGTGCAGAGGAGTTCAGCGTTTTCTTCGGATGGGAGGAATCGCTCCGACTAGCGCATCGAGTTGCGTGATGTCGTTGCAATTGGGGGCAGTCAGGATGACCGTGAGCGGAATGCCTTGTGCATCGACGATGAAATGGTGCTTGCCGCCATGCTTGCGCCGGTCCGTTGGGTTCGGGCCGGTTTTTTTTCCCGTTAGCATCGCGCGAACCGAAGAACCGTCGATAATGGCGCATGCCATGTCGAGTTGACCACGGCGTAAAACTCCGCCAGCAGTGTCTTGTGGATACGTTGTCAGACGCTCGCCTCTTACCATGCAACCATCCGCCTCCAACACGCAGTGCCCGAGCCGCAGCCTATTTCTTGCGGTAGCAGATTCCAGGCGATGCATCGAATACGATGCCTGTTAGTACCGCTCTCTGGCATTGGCTTGCGGCCCGCGTATCGGCGGTTCTGCGGCGCTTGCTTCGGCTGCAAAGGTTCGATGAGTGACCACGGCTCGTCGTCTATCAATTCTTTGTGTATCGCTTCGTGGCAGGCAAAGCAGGTCAGGGATTTCCCCCTCGAAAAAGTAATAGACCTAATCCGTAATTTCGCAACAGCTTCGTAGGCGGACGGCCCGCGGCCGGATGACATCCTTGTGATAGCGTTACGCCTTTTCGTCGCTACCTGATTGGAGAAGCATCGATGCTGAAGAATCTCGATCCGCTGTTGAACGCCGACATCCTGCACGCGCTGCGTGCGATGGGGCACGGCGACGATCTCGTGATCTGCGACGCCAATTTCCCGGCCGAGGCGGTGGCGCGCGGCACCGTGGTCGGCAAGCCGTTGCGGCTCGACGGCGCGGATACCGCGCGCGTGGTGCGCGCCGTGTTGTCGGTGATGCCGCTCGATACGTTCGTGGACGCGCCCGCCGCGCGCATGGAAGTGGTGGGGCATCCCGACGACGTTCCGCCCGTGCAGCGCGAGGCGCAGGTGGAGATCGACCGTGCGGAAGGGCGTGCGGTGCCGCTCGTCGGCGTCGAGCGTTTTGCGTTCTACGAGCGCGCGAAGCACGCGTATGCGGTGATCGTGACGGGCGAGGGGCGCGGGTATGGCTGCTTCCTGTTCAAGAAAGGGGTGTTGCTGCAGCCGGCGGAGTGAGGAGGCGGCCGTGATGACCGACGTCCCGACCTGGGATCAACTCGAAGCTTTCGCTCGCGAGGCGCTGGGCAGGCCGCTGTTCGGCGGGGGCGTTGACGCTGACGCCGGACAGCCAGCTCGAAGAGGACTTGCGGCTGACGGGTGTCGATGCGGTCGAGTTCATCGACGGATGGGCCGAGACGTTCGGCGTCGCGGCGCAAGGCTTCCCGTACAACCGATACTTCGACCCGGACAGCTGGGATGTCGTCGGATCGGTGCTCGGCGTATTTTCGAAGCGGCACCGCGCGCCGCCGCGCGTCCCGCTGACGCTCGGCATGCTGGCCGAGGCCATGCGCCGCGGCCGCTGGGATACGGCCGAGATCGAAGCGGCGGCAGGCGGCGCCCATCCCTGAGCGCGATGCTGCGCTGCCCCGCCCTTAGCGTCCCGCCCGATCCTTCCACCCGCGCGAACCTCCCCTGGCCCGCTCCCGCTTGACGACACAGTAAGGTGATCGAAGCAGCGCGACCGATGCCGCGCCGGGCGCTTAACGCGCTGAATTTGCTCGATAACTTCGCTCGACCGCGCCGCGCCGGCCGCCACTCGCAACTTTTTGCTACAACCTTTTTTCTTGGAGCCCTGCCCGAGACCTCCTATTCTGGCGGATTGACCATGCAGGTCACGCGCCTGCATCGCTAATTCATCAGGAGGTGAGACATGACGCGTTCCGTCGATTCCGGCGTCATCTTGATCGGGCGGCTGCTGCTCGCCACGCTGTTCCTCTGGGGCGGGGCGATGAAGCTGCTCGGATACGCCGAGTTCGTCGGCTATCTGCGCGGCCTGGGCGTGCCCTTCCTTCAGGTGACCGCGCCCGCCGTGGTCGCGATCGAATCGCTGGGCGCGCTGCTGCTGATCGTCGGCTACCGCGTGAAGCCGCTGGCGCTCGCGCTCGCGGCCTACACGATCGCGACCGCGATGATCGGCCACAACTTCTGGGACGCGACGGATGCCGCCGTCCAGCACGACATGGTGATCCACTTCTGGAAGAACGTTGCGATCGCCGGCGGCTTCCTGCTGCTGTACGTGACGGGCGCGGGGGCGGTCAGCATCGACGGCCTGCGCCGTCCGCAGTCCTACGGCCTGTTGCGCTGAGTGAGCGCGCGGCCCGCGCGGGCCGCGGGCCGCACGACCGACGCCGCCTCACGGCGCGCATTCGACGCGCCGCACATACCAGTCCGCGCGCGGCTCCGCCTCGACCTGCGCGCCGCCGCCGGGTACCGACGTGCCGAGCAGCACGAATTGCCAGCAGCGATGCGCGACCTCGTCGGTCAGCCGCACGGGTTGATCCGGTTCGACGCGCAGCGGCGCGTCATGCATCAGCAGATACACGAAGCCCCGCTTGATCCGGCCGACCTGCGTGCCCGGCAGCAGCGTGGCGTGTTCGCCGCCGCCCGCGGTGAGACGCAGCCACGGTGCATCGTCGTGGGTGTCGCGCAGCGTCACGACCCGCATCGGGCCGGCCGGATGCGTGATCGACCACGCGGCCGCATATTGCGGATCGAGCCGTTTCGGCAGGCGCGCCGGCCACGGTGCGATCCGCACCGGCCTGGCGCCGAGGCGGAACTGCAGCGCGCCGTCCGCGTCGAGCCGGAAGTCGCGCACCAGCGTCTCGGCCGTCGCGCCGGACGCGCGCGGCGTGACCCCCTCGATCACGAGCGGCGCGGCGGCGCCCGCCGCCGGCCCCGCCAGCGCGAGTGCGAGCGCCGCCGCCGCACGCAAGCATGCGGCGCGCATCGTCATTGCGCGCTTGCCTGCCGCAGACGCTCGAGCACGGCGACCGGCGGCGCTTCCTCGACCTGGATCTGGCTGCGCTTGATGAGCGGCGGCTGATACCCGCCGACGCCGTAGCTTTGCGCGATCCCGACCAGGTTGTAGTTCTTGCCCGTCACCAGCGCCAGATGCGCCCAGTCGTCGAAGTCATGCAGCCGCGCGTAGATCGTGCGTCCGAAATTGTCGCTCTGCCCGGTCAACGACAAGGCGTACGGCGCCGCCTGCTTCACGCCGTCGAGGTTCCAGTCGCCGAACGCGGTGGGACTCGTGCCCGCGCCGCGCCCGACATACGCCGCCTCGCTGAGCGCGCCTTCGTCGAGGTTCGCGCTGCTGCCGTCGGAGTAGTCGATCCGGAAGCTGTCCTGGGTCGGACCGTGCGGCACGACCGCGGCCGGATACTTGTACGCGACGAAGGTGGCATTGGGCGTGCGGGTGTCGGGCACCACGATGCCTTTCCAGTCGTTCTGATAGTAGTAGTAACGTTCGACCGCATCGGTTCCGGTGCCGTCGGTGGGCACGCCCGACAGCTGGTACAGGTAGTTCATGATGCTCAGGTAGTTCGGCTTGTAGTTGACCGCCAGCTCGTCGCCGCCGTGTCGCAGGCCGAGGCTGTGGCCGAACTCGTGCATCAGGGTCGCTGCCTGGAAGTTCACGCGCATCGTCTCGCCGGCGGGGCTCAGCTTGTCGCCGAGGAAGCCTTTCAGCGTCACGAGCACCTTGTTGCCGGGCAGTTCGGAGACGCCCGACGAGCCTTCGCTGCCGTCCGTGTTCTGCGACGACGCGAACAGGCCGTAGCGGAAGAACGCGCGCCGGCGCGGATCGACCGACTGGCTGTAGTACTCGTAGAGCGACTTGCAGCCCGCGCCGACGGTCGGCCGAGTGATCTGCGCGCACGCGTTGAACGTGCGCTGATGGCTCGTGCCGTCGAGGTTGTAGTGCGCGGGATCGACCTTGGGCGAGAAGCGCGTGCCGGCGTCGAAGTGCACCGCGATGCGATGCGGCGCGAACGCGTCGACCATCTTCGCGAGCGCCGCCGCCTGCAACTGGCGCGCCGGGTCCTGGGTGGCCGCGCGGGCGTCGTCGCCCATGTAGTCGACCTGGATGAACATGTCCTTCTGGCCCGGACGCGCGCCCATCGCATAGAGATCGAGGCCGGCGTAGGTGCCGCCCGGCGTTTTCGCGGTGTCGGGGATGCCGTCGTGGTCGCTGTCGACGACGCCCGCCGCGACGTCGTTCGGGCCGCCGGGCGTCGGGAAGTCGACGAGGGTCCAGTCGGTGCGGCTGCGGGTGGCGGCGAACTGGGCGCTGAGCCGGACGATCGATTGATCGTGGGTGTCGAGCGGATCGAGCGACTGGTTGCCGACATAGGTGGCGGGCGGCGTCGCGAAGGCCGGCACGTTCGCGCCGACCCAGAAGTTCGCGGTGAGCGGCGCGGTGTTGCTCGACCCGAAGCGCACGAAGTCCACGGTGCGGGCCGGCTGCTTCGCGGTCTTGGCCGCCTGCAGCTCGACGAAGCCGCCGCTGTTGTTCCAGTACGGCAGATAGACGCCGCTCGCATCGAGCACGTACACGGCCTTGCTCTTGTCGATCGCGGTGGCGTTCTTCAGGTACGGCGACTTGCGGCCGGCGATCACCACGTAGCCGTTCGCCGGAATCACGAGGTCGGGCAGCGCATAGTTGACCGACGCGCTGACCGACGACGGATCCGCGAGCTTGATGCCGCCCGTGCGCAGGACGTAGCCCTTGAGGTTCACGGCGACGTTCTGCTGGTTGTACAGCTCGACCCACGCGACGCTGTTCGACGCGGTGCCCGCGTCGTAGTCCTTGTCCTGGCGGAAGTTGCCCGCGACTTCGCTGATGTAGAGGCCGTCGGGGGCGGCGGCCGCGCGGCCGGCCATCACCGAGGCTTGCGCGGCGGCGCTCGCGCCGGCATTGGCGGAGGCGGACGGCGCGGGGCTGTCGTCGCCGCCGCAGGCGGTGAGTGCGAGCGCCGCGAACAGCGGAGACAGTTTCAGGAGCGTGCGTGGCAACGCCATGCGCTTGCGGAGGTGGCCCATCGTATCCCTCGATTGGATTGTGATTGATCCGGGCGGCGCAGGATTGAGTGTTGTTTACCGCCCGAAACTAAAAACGTGGAACGCACAGCACATCGGTACGGCTTGTTGAATAGCGTAATTACATAGTTGTTCGAAATGAATAGAACGCGCGACGACCGTCGTGAGACAGGTGCGGCTTGTCTGACTCCGGGTAGCGGGGTGCGACCAGCGACGTGACACCGATGATGAATATACGGTGTAATTTTTCGTAATGGAACAGCGGACAATAATAATTTTGGCGGCGGGCGCGGGGAGACGCGGCCGATATGGCGGATGGAGTGAGGATTGCGGGGAAGGCGGGAGTCGCGCGGATAAACAGGATGCTATGACCTGCTAAACATGCGTGAGGGTGGCGGGATGGCGTGGTGGTTCAAGCAGGCGTGCTGGCACGCCGCGCAGGTCGGATGGGGCGCACGGCGCACGGACAGGAGCGGGCGGATTGACGCCGCGCCCGGACGGCCTTCGGCCGCCCGCCGGCTCAGCCGGCGTAACCCATCACGTCGCCGTCGACCGCGAGCGCGATCCGTTCGCCCGGCGACGGGCAGCGATAGCCGGGCACGCGCACGCGCAGCCGGACCTCCGGATCGTCGACGAGTTGCGCGAACACGAGGGCATCCTGGCCGCCGAACGAGGTGTCGAGCACAAGCGCCTCGCGCCATTGCGCGGCGTCGTCGCGCGGCGCGTGCGCGGGCTGCACGCGGATCTGCTCGGGCCGCAGCATCGCGTCGGCGGGGCCGTCGTGCAGCGGGACGTGCAGCGGCAGGCTGCCGAGCGCGCAGTCGATGCGGCCGTGGCGCGCGCTGCCGCGCAGCAGCACCGCGTCGCCGACGAACGAGGCAAGCTCGCGCGTGGCCGGCTGCCGATACAAGGTTTCGGGGCGCGCGGTCTGCAACAGCCGCCCGCGCCACAGCACCGCGACTTCGTCGCCGAGCGACAGCGCCTCCGGCTGGTCGTGCGTGACGAGCACCGCGGTCGCGTTCGCGGCCGCGAGCGCATCGACCACGGCCGCGCGGGTCTCGACGCGCAGCGACGTATCGAGCGACGAGAACGGTTCGTCGAGGATCACGACCGACGGCGCGGGCGCGAGCGCACGCGCCAGGGCGACGCGCTGCTGCTGGCCGCCCGACAGCTGCTGCGGCGCGCGCCGCGCGCAGTCGGCGGGCAGGCCGACCATTTCGAGCAGCTCGGCGACGCGATGCTGCGCGCGGCGCTGCGTGCGCGGCAGCCCGAACGTGATGTTGTCGGCGACCGACAGATGCGGGAACAGCGCGCCTTCCTGCGGCACGTAGCCGATGCGCCGGGCTTCGGGCGCCACGTGCAGGTCCGGCCCGGCGACGCGCCGGCCGTCGATGTCGACGGTGCCTTGCTCGGCGCGCTCGAAGCCGCACAGGATGCGCAGCAGCGTGGTCTTGCCGCTGCCGGACGGGCCGAGCAGCGCGAGCAGCGCGCCGCGCCGCACGGTCAGGTCGATGCCGTGCAGCACCGGATGGCCGTCGAACGACTTGTGTACGCCGTGGATGCGAATTTCACTCATGATGGAAACCGGAAACGGGGCGTCAATCGCCGCGCGCGGCCGTGGCGCGCACCGACGAGCGGCCGAGCAGCACGAACAGCAGCGCGGAGCCGGCGAGCGACAGCGCGACGAGGAGCGCGGCATAGGGGGCGGCGGCCGCGAACGCGAGCGTCGAGGTGTCGCTCCACACCTGGGTGGCGAGCGTGTGGGTGCCGATCGGGGAAAGCAGCAGGGTCGCGTTGAGTTCGGTGACGACCGAGATGAACACCATCGTCGCGGCCGCGCCGAGCCCGGGGCCGGCGAGCGGCACCAGGACGCGCCACGCGGTCTGCGCCCACGACAGCCCGAGCGAGCGCGCGGTTTCTTCGAGGCGCGCCTGCGCCTGCGCGATGGCCGCGCGCACGCTGACGAGCGCGAGCGGCAGGAACAGGATCGCGTACGCGACGATCAGCATCGGCGCGCTCTGGTAGAGCGGCTGCAGGAAGCGCACCGTGAGCGACACGATGGCGAGCGCGATCACGAGGCCGGGCATGCCCTGCGCGGTGAACACGATGCGTTCGAGCACGGTCGCGATGCGGCTCGGATAGCGGACCAGCACGAACGCGAGCGGCAGCGCGACGACGGTGGTGAGCGCGGCGGCCGTGAGCCCGAGGCCGGCCGAGGCGACGGTCGCGTCCCACAGCAGCTGCGGCGATACATCGGCCGGCGTCACGGCGGCGGCGCCCTGCTGGGTGAGCCAGTAGCCGATCATCGCGAGCGGCACGCCGAGCGTCGCGACGGCGAGCGCCGCGTAGCCGGCGACCGCGAGCCAGCGCCACGCGCCCAGTTCGTAGCGCACGGCGGCGCGGCGGGCGCCGCGATGCGTGAGGTCGTAGCGCGCGCGGCCGCGCACGCGGAATTCGAGCACGAGACAGACGAGGCACAGCAGGATCAGCAGGCAGCCGAGCAGCGATGCGCCGCCGCCGTCGAATTCGATGCGGTACTCGGCGTAGATCTCGGTCGTGAAGGTGCGAAAGCGCAGCAGCGTGAACGCGCCGAACTCGGACAGCACGCCGAGCGCGACGAGCAGCATGCCGCCGAGCAGCGCGGGGCGCAGCTGCGGCAGCACGACGCGCAGGAAGATCTGGCGCGGATTGCAGCCGAGCGTGCGCGCGCTCTCTTCCAGCGCCGGATCGAGGCCGCGCAGCGCGGCGGCGACGGGCAGGTAGACGAGCGGGAAGTAGGACGACGCGAGCACGAGCAGCGCGCCGAGGAAGTCCTGCAGGTCGAGGCTCAGCGAGACCCAGGCGTAGCTCGTGATGAACGGCGGCACGGCGAGCGGCGCCGCCGCGAGCGCGGCCCACAGGGTCCGGCCGGGCAGGTGCGTGCGCTCGACGAACCAGGCGGCCGCGGTGCCGAGCACGGCGCAGACGAGCGTGGTCGCGAGCGTGATCAGCAGCGTGTTGGCGAGCAACTCGGCGACGAGCGGCCGGAACAGCAGCTCGGCCGCGTCGTCGGCGCCGAGGCCCGCCGCGCGATAGACGGTGAACGCGATCGGCAGCAGCACCGCGAGCGGCCCGAGCAGGGCCGCCGCGACGAGACCGCGCGGCGCGCGTCGGCGCGCGCCGCCCGACGGCGCGGGCGGCGCGGCGTGCAGCGCGTCGGCGGCGGTATCGCTCATCGCGCCGCTCAGAGCAGGCCGGCCTGGCGCAGCAGCCTGCCCGCCTGGCTGTCGTCGCCGAGCTGCTGGAACGTCAGCGCGGGCGGGCTCAGCTGGTCGAACGGCTTCAGCAGCGGGTCGGGTGCGACGCCGGCATGCAGCGGGTACTCGAAGCTGATGTGGCCTTTCGCCATCAGGTTCTGCGCGCGCTCGCCGACCAGGTAGGCGAGGAACTTCTGCGCTTCGGCCGTATGCTTCGAGGCCTTCAGCACCGCGGCGCCCGACACGTTGACGAGGCCGCCGACATCGCCGTTCGAGAAGTGGAACAGCGCGCTGCGGGTCGACTTGTCGCCGAGTTCGGCGTGCAGGCGCGCCCAGTAGTAGTTGTTGATGATGCCGGTCACGACGCCGCCGCGGTTGACGGCAGCCGTCACGCCTTCGTCGTCGTCGAAGATCTGCGCATTGGCCTTGAGGCCTTTCAGCCATTGCAGCGTCGCGGCCTCGCCCTTGAGCGCGAGCACGCCGCTCACGAGCGGCAGGAAGTCGGCGTCGCTCGGCGCGATGCCCACCTTGCCCTTCCATTCCGGCTTCGCGAAGTCGAGCAGCGACGGCGGCAGCTGCTGCGGCTGGATCTTCGCGGTGTTGTAGACGATCACGTTCTCGCGCGCGAGCACGCCGACCCAGCTGCCGTCGGGCGCGTTGTAGCGGGCCGGCACGGTCTGCAGCGTCGCCGCGTCGACCTTGGCGAGCAGGCCCTTCTCGTCGAGCAGCACGAGTTCCGGCGAATTCTCGGTGAAGTACACGTCGGCCGGCGTGCGGTCGCCCTCGGCGACGAGCTGCGCGGCGAGCGCCGGGCCTTCGCCCGTGCGGACCTTCACGCTGATCCCGCTTTGCGCCTCGAAGTCCTTGACGAGCTGGTTGACCACTTGTTCGTGCTGCGCGCTGTAGAGCGTGAGCGTCGCGGCATCCGCGAGATGGTTGGTCAGCGCGCCCGTCAACACGAGCGAGGCGACGGCCGCCAGCGTGCGGCGGCGGAGAGAGGATCGGTTCATGGCGTGGGCAGTTCCTTGGTGATCGGGGCTGGGTAGAGAGTAGGGGGCGGAGCGCGACGCCGTTCAGGCGTCGAACAGCTCCGAACCGATGTAGGAACCCGGCTTCGCGCCCGGCGGGCACGCGAAGATCGCGCTGCCGACGTGGGTCGTGAACTGGTTCATGATGTCCATCCTGGCGAGCTTCTCGTTGATCGGAATGAAGCCCTTGCGCGGGTCGCGCTGGTGCGCGACGAACATCAGCCCCGCGTCGTACTCGGTCTGCTGGCGCCACGGCGGCCAACGCTCGATGTAGAACCCGGTGCTGTCGTTGTACGAGTACGCGCGGCGCAGGATCTGCGCGCCGTTGTTGGTCTCCGCCGCGGCGAGGCGCGCATGCGAGTTGTCCGGGATCACCGGATTGCCGTCCTTGTCCGCCGCGTCCAGGTCGAGCGGCTCGAACTCGCGCTGCTTGCCGAGCGGCGCGCCGCTGTACTTGTGGCGGCCGACCACCTGTTCCTGGAAGCCGAGTTCCGTGTTGTCCCAGTGTTCGAGCGTGATGCGGATCCGGCGCACGACCGTGTAGGTGCCGTTCTTCATCCACGCCGGGCCTTCGTCGCCCGCCCACACGTAGGCGTTCATCGCGGCCGGGTCGGACTTCGGCGGATTGTTGGTGCCGTCCTTGAAGCCCATCAGGTTGCGCGGCGTCTCGCCCGGCTTGCCCGAGATGAAGCCGGCCTGGCCCCAGCGCATCTGCGTCGCGTTCGCGCCGAGGCGCACGAGCTGGCGCACCGCGTGGAACGCGACCTGCGCGTCGTTCGCGCAGGCCTGGATGAACAGGTCGCCGCCCGTCTTCTCCGGCAGCAGCTGGTCGCCGTTGAAGCGCGGCAGGTCGACGAGCGCGGCTGGCCGGCGCTGCGCGAGACCGTAGCGGTCCTTGCCCGCGGCACTGAACAGGCCGGGCCCGAAGCCGAATGTGATCGTGAGGCCGGCCGCATCGAGGCCGAGCGATTCGCCCGAATCGACGGGCGGCTTGTCGTCGCCGGCCGCCTGCAGCGGCTGCGCGGGCTCGCCGCGCGTCAGGCGCGCGGCCGCATCGGTCCAGGTCTTCAGCAGCGCGATCAGGTCGGCGCGCGTCGCGGCCGTCAGATCGAAGGCGGCGAAGTACGCGTGGCTTTGCTGCGGCGTCACGATGCCGCCCTGGTGCGCGCCGTAGAACGGCTCGACCGCGCCGCTCGCGGCGGCGGGCGGCGCGGCCTGCGCCGCCTGGACGACGGGCGCCGCGCCGGCCGCGAGGCCCGCCGCGACGGCCGCGCCGCCTGCCTTCAGGAAGCCGCGCCGGGCGGGGCGCGGAGGGGAGTTGAGATCGTTGGCCATGATGGAACCTACTTGGCGAGCACCAGGGTGTTGACGTCGTCTTCCACGTAGTAGAAGCCGTCGCCTTCCGGAGTCATGAGGATGCCGAACAGGTCGCCGTTGCCCGGGGGCGACTGCGCCTTGTCGGTATCGATCCAGCGCGCGTACAGCTGCTTGCCGGCGACCGGATCGACCTCGACCACCTGGCCGTTCAGCGCGTTGGTCACGAGCAGGTGGCCGTTCGGCGCGGTGGTCAGCGCGAGCGGGCGGCGCAGGAAGCCGTCGGCGGTCACTTGCCGGCCGACGCCCGCGCTCGTGTCGCGCGTGAGCGGATCGTCGATCTCGACGATGCGGTTGCCGATCGCATCCGACACATAGAGCTTCTTCTGGTCGCCGGACAGCGCGAGGCCGGTCGGGCCGACCAGGAACACGCCCTTGTCCGCCTGCGCGCCGAGGCCGCTCGCGACCACCGTTTCCTGGCGCACGACGGGCGGCTTGCCGTCCGGGATGTCGAGTTCCATGCGCAGCACCGTGGCCTGCTTGAACACGGGCGGGTTGCCGTCCGCGCCGCCGACCCCGAAGCCCGCGTTGCTGACGAACAGCGTCGCGCGGTTGCCCTGGTCGACCACCGCCATGTTGCCCCACGGGTCGTTGATGTTCGGGCTCACGAAGGTCGACGCGACCTTGCCCTGGTTGTCGAGCACGATCATGCAGCCCGCGCCCTTGGTGTTGGTCATGCCGTCGTTGCTCGGCGTGCTGCCGACGATCACCCAGCCGGACTTCAGCACGGTCATCGCGGTGGCGAGGCCGACGCCGCCGGGGCAGCCCTTCAGGTCGCGCGGCACGGTCGCGAACACGCTCAACTGCCTGGTCGACGGCCGGTACGTGACGATCGTGCTGCCGGTGCCTTGCAGGTTGGCCGAGTTGTTGAAGTTGTCGACCAGCACGTCGCCCTGCTGGAGCGCGCCCGACGTGACGGGCGAGATCGCGAGCGCGTAGGGATTCTGGTCGCCGTTGTCGGGCACGGTGTTGACCAGCGTGGTGTGACGATGCAGCGTTTCAAGGAAGCCCTGGGGCTCGGCGTGCGCGAGGCCGGCGGCCGCGAGCGCGAAGCCGGCGGCGAGCACGCGCAGCGTGCGGCGCGGCGACGGGTGGAACGAAAACGGGACCATCGATGTATCTCCTGACTGGCGCGCCGCCGTGGGCGGGCGGCGCGCGGAACAAACTGGGCCGCGCCGATCAGAACGTGATCGTCGTGCGCATGCCGATCACGAACGTATTGCGCAGCGGCTGCGTCTGGTCGACCGGATTCTGGCCGGCGCCCGCATTGAAGGTGTACTGCGCGTCGGCCTGCAGCTGCCACCACTGGTTGACCTGGTACTGATAGGTCGCCTCGATCGTGGTTTCGCTGGTGCGCACGCCGTACGGGCCGAGCGCCGCGTAGTCCTGGTCGATGGCGGTCACGTGATTGCCGACCTTCAGGTACGTGACGGCGAGCCCGACGCTGTCGTTGTCGCGGCCTTCGAACGGCCCCTTCAGCACGACGCCGACATTGGCCGCGAGGCTGACGAGGTTGCGGTCGCCCGGCGCGCCCATCACGCGCGCGAACACGCCGAGGCTTTTCGCGCCGGTCGGGTCCGGACGCCAGAGCATCTGGTCGGCAACCGCGTAGAGGCTGTAGTCGCCGTGATGCTGCTGGTTGACGCCCGTCGACGACGAACTCGCGAGCGACTGGCCGCTGGTGTCGATCTGCGGATCGTTGAAGCGGCCGTTGTGATACCAGACGCCGACCTTGTAGGTGCCGGGCAGGCCCGTCGACGGGCCCAGGTCCATCTGGCCTTCGGACGGCTGGTTGAGCGCGTACTGCAACTCGCCGATGAACAGCGTGCCGTTGTGCAGGTTGAAGTTGGTGCCGCTCAGGTTGTTCGGGTTGTTGCCGAGCGGATCGCCGTCGAACACGCCGGCGAGGCCGGTGATGGACGGCGTGATCTGGCCGCGCACGCGCACGCCGAGGCCGGCGAGCGGATACGCGGGGCCGCCGTTGGGCAGGTCGTACGAGGGCAGCGACGGCCAGCCGAACATCGTGTTGACGAAGGTCGCCGCGTACTGGCTGACGATGAATTCCTGGTCGAGGCTCTGCTGACCGATCTTGACGTCGAGGCGCTTGTTGAAGAACGACTGCTGATACCACAGATCCCACAGGCGGGTGGTGTCCTGCGCCTCGATGCCGCTCGCGGTGTTCAGCGTGCCGAGGTTGTACTGGCTCAGGTTGCGGCCGTGGATGTTCAGCGCGCTGGCGTTGAAGGTGCCGCCGGGCAGGCCGAATGCCTTTTGCGTGTCGACGCTCAGGGTGGCGGTGGTCAGGCCGTCATAGGTGCCGCCGCGATTGAGGCCGCCGCGCAGGTTCGCGAGATACTCGCTGACCTCGGTGACGGCGAGCGTGGCGCCGTAGTGGGCGAGCCACGGCCGGACCCCGCCCATGTCGCCGAGCAGGTTCTGGCGCGACCATACGCCGGTCCATTGGCTCGCCGGCTTCGCCTGGATCGCGAGGTCGGCTTCCGGCGCTTCGGGGAGCGCATCGGGCGACACCTCGGCGTGGGCGGCAGTGCTGAGCAGCCACGCGCAGGCGAGTGCCGCCTGGCGGGCCGTCATGCGCGGACGTTGGCGGACCTGGCGTCCAAATGACGACGCGAATTTCATGCAACTCCCTTTTTATTCTCAACGCGGGTTAATGCATTCGCATTAACCGGCATACACGATGGAACCCCGGCGCGACACGCGTTTCGACGTGTTGCGGGCGCATCGTATGCAGGCGGAATCGTGAAGTCAATACAAATGAGAATGATTCTCGTATAGATTACTGAACGTAATGACGGGGCTTACGGAGGGAGGAAGCGGGGTGTTTTGACGTAAGTGAAATGAAATAGTCTATGTAATGTATTTGATGGTTTTGAAGTGTGCTTTGAAATGAATTTCTGAAGATTTCTTCAGTTGTCTATTCGTCAATCATGAATTGAAGATATTCGGTTTTGGATTGAATTGTTTTGAAGCGCGCGCGATGGGAATCAAGGGAAGGCGGGATGCGGGCGGCGCGCACGCGATGGAGTTGGAGGTGATTCGCGATGCGCTCCGCATGCTCGATGCGCGCGATCGTGCAATCACGTCGTGGCTGCGCGATAGCGTGACGCCTGCCGCGGCGGCGCTCGATGCGATTCGTCCCGGGCGCGGACGGTTGAAGACGTGCGCGCCGTGTTTGCGCAACGCCGCGCCGCACGTTCGTGAGCGGCGGGGGGGTATTCCGGCAGGGGGCGCGGCGTCGGGCGATCAGATCGAGCGGGGCGCGGCACGGGACGAGGTGCCGGCGGCCTTGTGCATGACGTATTACGGTCGCCGCAGCACCCGTCGCGTCGAGAATCCCGTCGTGTGCCGAGTCGGTCAGGATGCCGAGCGGGATCGGGACGATGGGAGCCCCGACCGAGCCGTTCGCGCAAGACTCACCGGAATGAACTGTGTGCTGCGCGCGTGGCGGCGGGTGTGCCTCCCGTACACGCGATGCATGCCGGGCTTGAATCCCCGGGCCGGGAATCGGGCCGCGCCGTGCGCGACGGCGCCCCCGGTTCCCATGGACACGGCCGGCGCGCGGCCGGCCGCCCCACTCAGCGCGCGTCCCGCGCGAACAGGCTCGCGATCCCGCCCAGCACGCAGATCACCGCGACATACACGGCCGGCGCGAGCGGATTCGATTTCATCATCAGCGACACGATCACCGGCGTGAGCCCGCCGAACACCGCATACGCCACGTTGTACGAGAACGAGATGCCCGAGAAGCGCACGATGGGCGGAAAGCTCTTCACCATCACGAACGGCACCACGCCGATCGTGCCGACGAGGAACCCCGCGAGCGCATACAGCGGCACGAGTTTCGACGTATCGATCGCGAGCTGCGAGAACAGCGTGTAATAGCAGCCGGCGAGCAGGAGGCCGCCGATCAGCAGCACGGGCCGCGCGCCGATCCGGTCGGCGAGCGAGCCGGCCGTGATGCAGCCGGCCGTCAGGCACAGCGTCGCGATGCTGTTCGCGAACAGCGCCTCGGCGGCCGCGAGGTGGAACTGCTTCTGCAACAGGCTGGGCGTCATCAGGATCACGACCACGATCGCGGCCGACAGCATCCAGGTGAGCAGCATCGACACCAGCACCGCGCGCCCGTGATCGCGCAGCACCGCCTTCATCGGGATCTCGGCGGCGAGCGTCTTCTTCGCCTTCATCTCGGCGAACACCGGTGTCTCGTGCAGCCAGCGCCGCAGGTACACGGAGAACAGGCCGAACAGGCCGCCCAGCAGGAACGGGATGCGCCACGCGAACGCGGCGACCTCGGCGGGCGCGTAGCGGCTGTTGATCGCGGTCGCGACCAGCGAGCCGAGCAGGATGCCGGCCGTGAGGCCGGCGGTCAGCGTGCCGCACGCGTAGCCGATGCGGCGCGACGGCACGTGCTCGGACACGAACACCCAGGCGCCCGGCACTTCGCCGCCGACCGCGGCGCCCTGCAGCACGCGGAACAGCAGCAGCAACACCGGCGCGAGGATGCCGATGCTGTCGTAGGTCGGCAGCAGGCCCATCAGCAGCGTCGGCACCGACATCAGCAGCACGCTGAGCGTGAACATGCGCTTGCGCCCGACCAGGTCGCCGAAGTGGGCCATGATGATGCCGCCGAGCGGGCGCGCGAGATAGCCGGCCGCGAAGATGCCGAAGGTCTGCAACTGGCGCAGCCAGTCGGGAATGTCGTGCGGGAAGAACAGCTGGCCGATCGCGGGCGCGAAGAACACGAAGATGATGAAGTCGTAGAACTCCAGCGCGCCGCCCAGCGCGGCGAGGCCGAGGGTCTTGTAGTCCTGGCGGGTGAGCGGTCGTTCTGCGGCGCGTGCGGCGCCGCTCAATTCGGATGCGTGCATGTCAGGGCGATCAGGGTTCGCGTGTTATTTATTGTCGGACGCCGCATGGGCGGCGGCAGGTCGTCGCAACGGCAGCGCCGGCGCCGGGTGAAGCACGGCGCACGAACCGCGCGGGCCGCGAGACGGCGCGCGGCCGGACGGCGAGGCGGAGCTTGACGCGGGCCGGACGATTCTACAGGAGCGTGGGGCGCGCTCCGGCACGTGTTTCCCCGGATATCGAGGACGCGCGCGGCCCTGTTCGCGCGCGCCGGAACCCGGTTGCGGCGCGGCGGCTCAGTGGCCGGCGAGCGTGTCGATCGGCTTGAACGCGCCGCGCTCGACCCGGTAGATCGTCACGGGCGCGTCGCGCAGGTCGCCGTGCGCGTCGTACGCGATCCGGTCGGCGGACACACCCTTGATCGCCACCTTGGCCACGTACGGCCCATACACCTTCGGATCGGTCGAATTGGCGTTCTTCATGGCGGTCAGGAGCGCGATCGTGCCGTCGTACGCATAGGGCGAATAGGTGATCACGTCCTCGTTGAAGCGCGCCTTGTAGCGCGCCGCATAACCCGCGAAGCCCGGCATCTTCTCCTTGGGCAGGCCGCCCATGTAGACGATCGCGCCTTCCGCCGCGTCGCCGCCGACCTTGAGGAAGGTCGGCGAACGCGACATCTCGCCTGTCACGAACGCGGCCTTGATGCCGAGCTGGCGCATCTTGCGGATCATCGGCGACGATTGCGCGTCGCCGCCGCCGTAGAAGATCGCATCGGGATTGAGGCCCTTCAGGTTGGTCAGGATCGCCGCGAAGTCGAGCGCCTTGTCGTTCGTGAAGTCGCGCTTGACGATCGCGCCACCCGCCGCCTGCACCGCGCTCGCGAATTCGTCGGCGATGCCCTGGCCGTACGCGGTGCGGTCGTCGATGATCGCCACGCGCGTGTAGTGCAGCGTCTTGACCGCATAGGTGCCGACGATGCGGCCCGCCTGCGCGTCGCTCGTGAGCAGGCGGAAGGTGGTCTTGTAGCCGCGCGCGGTGTACTGCGGCGAGGTCGCCATCGAGATCTGCGGCAGCCCCGCGCGGTCGTAGAGGTCGGAGGCCGGGATGCTCGTGCCCGAGTTGAAATGGCCGATCACGCCGCGCACGTCGTCGTCGATCAGGCGCTGCGCGACCGTCGTGCCGGTGCGGGGATCGGCCTGGTCGTCCTGCGAATCGAGCACGACGGTGACGGGGTGGCCGCCGATCACCGGATGCGTCGCATTGAAGTCGGCGATCGCGAGCTGCACGCCTTTCTGCATGTCCGCGCCGTAATTGGCCTGCGGTCCGGTGAGCGGCGCGGCGAAGCCGATCTTGACCACGTCGGCGGCGTTCGCCTGGACGGCGGAGAACGCGGCGAGCGCGGCGGTCGCGGCCAGCGCGAAGTGCGATACCTTCAGCTTCACTTTCACTTCCCCTTTGCGTGATGGGCCGGTGGTGGGCCGCCGGCCGGTTGGCGATGAATCCGGAGGCGCGCCCGGCGTCGCGCTGTGCCGCAATCGGCGCATCCGCGACGCCTTGGCGAGGGCTGCCGTGCGGCCCGTCGGACGGGTGGCGGCACCCTGCAGGCGCATTCCGGAACGCAGTCTAGGTAGCGAAAATCCGGCCGTCTTGCGCGATCCGCACGTGGCGCGCGACGATTTCGGCATATCGGCGGTTACCCTGATATATGCCGAAATCGTCATGCGCCGCGCGTAATGCCGCCAAGACGCGAGGGGGCGCCATTTTTACGATGGCGGCATGAAAACACTCGAGTACATCGATTCGCACACGGGCGGTGAACCTACCCGCCTCGTCGTGTCGGGGGGGCCGGATCTCGGCGGCGGCGCGCTGGCCGAGCGGCTCGAACGCTTTCGCGCGGAGCATGACGACTGGCGCGCGGCGATCGTCACGGAGCCGCGCGGCTCCGACGTGGTGGTCGGCGCCCTGCTGTGCGAGCCGGTCGATCCCGGCTGTGCCGCGGGCGTCATTTTCTTCAACAACGTCGGCTATCTCGGCATGTGCGGCCACGGCACGATCGGCCTCGTCCGCTCGCTCGCGCACCTGGGGCGCATCGGGCCGGGCGCGCACCGGATCGAGACGCCGGTGGGCGTCGTCGAGGCGACGTTGAACGCCGACGGCTCGATCGCGGTGCGCAACGTGCCCGCGTATCGCTACCGTCGGGCGGTGACGGTCGACGTGCCGGCGCATGGCCCGCTCGTCGGCGACATCGCCTGGGGCGGCAACTGGTTTTTCCTGGTCGCCGAGCACGGCCGCGCGCTCGATCCCGCCCATCTCGCCGAGTTGACGGCGTTCACCTCGGCGATCCGCGACGCGCTCGTCGCGCAGGGCATCACCGGCGCGCGCGGCGCGCTGATCGATCACATCGAGCTGTTCGGTCCGCCCTCGCGCGCGGGGCTCGACAGCCGCAACTTCGTGCTGTGTCCGGGCCGCGCGTACGACCGCTCGCCGTGCGGCACCGGCACGAGCGCGAAGGCCGCGTGCCTGGCCGCCGACGGCAAGCTCGCGGCGGGCGGCGTATGGCGGCAGGAAAGCATCATCGGCAGCGTGTTCGAGGCGCGCTACGCGCCGCATCCCGAGCGCATCGAAGGCGAGCCGGCGATCGTGCCGACGCTCACCGGACGCGCGCACATCATGGCGGAAGGGCGGCTGTGCTTCGAGGCGGACGATCCGTTCGCGCGCGGCATCCGGCTGGGCTGATGGCGCGCGCGGACGTCATCGTCGTCGGCGCGGGGATCGTCGGCGCGGCGTGCGCGGCGGAGTTGGCCGCGCGCGGGCTGCGGGTCGCGGTGGTGGACTCGGGCGGGATCGGCGGCGGTGTCACGGCGGCCGGCATGGGGCATCTCGTCGTGATGAACGATACGCCGGCCGAGTTCGCGCTGTCGCGTTATTCGCTCGAGCTGTGGCATGCGCTCGCGCCGCAGCTGCGCGAGCGCGATGCGTTCGTCCGCTGCGGCACGCTGTGGGTGGCCGCCGACGACGAGGAGCTGGCGGCGGCGCGCGCGATGCAGGCGGGCCTGGCGGCCGGGCGCGTCGCGGCGGCGCTGATCGATGCGCACGAGCTGCGCGCGCGCGAGCCCGCGCTGGCGCCCGGGCTCGCGGGCGGGCTGCTGGTCGAGCGCGACAGCATCGTCTATGCACCGGCGGCGGCCGAGTGGCTGCTGACGTGTTCGCCGGGCGCGGCGCGCATCGCATTGCACCTGCATGCCGAGGTGATCGAGGTCGAGCGCGGCGCGGTGCGGCTCGCGGGCGGCGCGCGGCTCGGCGCCGCGCAGGTCGTGCTCGCGAACGGCATCGACGCGCGGCGTTTCGCGCCCTGGCTGCCGCTCGTGCCGAAGAAGGGCCACCTGTTGGTCACCGATCGCTATCCGGGCACGCTGTCGCACCAGTTGCTGGAACTGGGCTATATCAAGAGCGCGCATCACGCGACCGGCACCTCGGTCGCGTTCAACGCGCAGCCGCGCCCGACCGGCCAGTTGCTGATCGGCTCGTCGCGGCAGTTCGACACGACCGATCCGGCGGTCGAGCTGCCGGTGCTCGCGCGCATGCTCGCGCGCGCGGCGCGCTACTTGCCGGGCCTGCCGGCGCTGCACGCGCTGCGCGCCTGGACGGGATTTCGCGCGACCACGCCCGACGGGCTGCCGCTGATCGGCCCGGCGGGGGACGCGCAGCCCGGCGTCTGGCTCGCGACCGGGCACGAGGGGCTCGGCGTGACCACCTCGCTCGCGACCGCGAAGCTGCTGGCCGCGCAGCTCTGCGGCGAGACGGCCGCGATTCCGGGCGCGCCCTACCTGCCGGCGCGCCTGTTGGCCGGAGCCTGCCATGCGTGACGCGAACCTGATCTTGACGATCGACGGCCGGCCCTTGACGGTCGCGGCGGGCAGCACGGTGGCGGCGGCGCTGGTGCTGGCGGGCGGCGTGCGCGGCACGCGCGCGTCGGTGAGCGGCGCGCCGCGCACGATGGTGTGCGGGATGGGCGTGTGCCAGGAATGCCGCGTGACGATCGACGGCCGCGCGCATGTGCTGGCCTGCCAGACGCTCTGCCGCGACGGCATGGCGGTCGACACGACTTTCAATGGGCAAGCGGGATGAATCCACATTACGACGTCGCGATCGTGGGCGCGGGGCCGGCCGGGCTGGCCGCCGCGCATGCGGCCGCGCAGCGGGGCGCGCGCGTGGCGGTGCTCGACGACAATCCGCTGCCGGGCGGCCAGATCTGGCGGCAGGGCCCGGTGTTCGGCGCGGCCGCGCCGCTGAGCGCGGCGCTGCGCGCGCTCGCGGCGCAGCCGTCGGTCACGTGGTGGCGGCGCGCGCGCGTCGCGGCGGTGCTGCCGGGCCGTGCGCTGCTCGTCGACGCCGACGACGCGGGCGGGGTCAGGCTTGGCTACGCGCGCCTGATACTCGCGACCGGCGCGCGCGAGCGCCTGCTGCCGTGCCCGGGCTGGACGCTGCCCGGCGCGACGGGCGCGGGCGGGCTGCAGGCCCTGATCAAGGGCGGCATGCCGGTGCGCGGCGAGCGCATCGTGATCGCGGGCAGCGGGCCGTTGCTGGTGGCGTCGCTCGCGACCGCGCAGGCGGCCGGCGCGCAGGTGGTCGCGGTGGTCGAGCAGGCGTCGCTCGGCGCGCTGGTCCGTTTCGGGCTGTCGCTCGCGGCGACGCCGTCGAAGCTCGCGCAGGCGGCGCGCCTGACGCGCGGCTTCGCCGGCACGACCTACCTGACGGGCAGCGTCGTGCGCGAGATACGCGGCGACGGGCGCGTGCAGGCGGTGGTGGTCGAGACGCCGCGCGGCACGCGCGTGATTCCGTGCGACCGGGTTGCCTGCGGCTATGGCCTCGCGCCCAACACCGGGCTCGCACGCGCACTGGGCTGCGCGCTCGACGACGATGCGATCGCCGTCGACGCGGAGCAGCGCACCTCGGTCGACGCCATCTACGCGGCGGGCGAGTGCACGGGCGTGGGCGGCATGGAGTTGGCGCGCGTCGAGGGCGAACTGGCCGGCTGGGCGGCCGCCGGCGCGACCGCGAGCGACTGGGCCGCGCCGCCCCTCGCGCGGCTGCGGCGCAGCCGCGACGCCTGGCGCGGCTTCGCGGCGCGCGTCGCGCGCGCGTTCGAACTGAGCGACGCGGCGCGCGCGCTGCCGGCCGACGATACCGTGCTGTGCCGCTGCGAGGATGTCACGGTGGGCGCGGTGCGCGTCCATGCGAGCGCGCGCGAGGCGAAGCTGCAGACCCGCTGCGGGATGGGGGCGTGCCAGGGGCGGATATGCGGCGCGGCGCTGCGCACCTATTTCGATTGGGACGAGGCGACGCCGCGTCCGCCGTTCGCGCCGATGCCGATCGCCACGCTGTGCGCGGCGGCCGACGAGGCGCTTCTATAATCGACACGATGCCTACCGATGCGCGAGACCCGGGATGATGACCTTGCTTGCCGTACCGCCTGCGACCTTGCCTGACTCAGCGCGCCCCATGCCGGACGACGGGGGCTTCGCGGCGATGCTCGCGCATTTCTCGCTGCTCGAACCGGTGTTCGACGCGCTGCCCGACGTCGCGTTCTTCGTGAAGGACGTGAACGCGCGCTACGCGCTCGTCAACCGCACGCTGGCGCTGCGCTGCGGCTACAAGGACAAGCGCGCGCTGTATGGCAAGGCCGCCGACGAGGTGTTTCCGCGGCGTTTCGGCCGCAGCTACGTCGAGCAGGACATCGCGATCATCGGCGCGGGCCAGCAGTTGACCGACCAGCTCGAACTGCATCTTTACCCGGGCCGCCAGCCCGGCTGGTGCCTGACCTGCAAGGAGCCGCTGCGCGACGCGCGGGGGCGGGTGGTGGGGCTCGTGGGCATTTCGCGCGACCTGAAGGCGCATGAAGGGTCGCATCCGGCGTACAGCCGGCTCGCCGACGTGGTGCAGTACATCCAGGAGCATTACGTGCAGCCGCTCAACCTCAAGTATCTGGCGGGCATGGCGGGGATGTCGGTCGCGCAGCTCGAGCGCTATTTCCACAAGGTGTTCCACCTGACGCCGCGCCAGGTGCTGCTCAAGACGCGCCTCGACGCGGCGACCGCGCTGCTCGTCAGCCACGACAAGGTGACGGACGTGGCGGCGCTGTGCGGCTACACGGACCATAGCGCGTTTACGCGGCAGTTCAAGGCGACGGTGGGGGTGACGCCGACCGAGTATCGGCTGATGTTGCAGGGGGAGCGTGGCGCGTAGCCGCGCGGCGCCATGCAAACGGCCGGCGCAAGGCCGGCCGGATCGGGTGGGATGCGGGCGTCGCCGCTCAGCGGTAGCCGAGCCCCTTCAGGACGGCGCTGCCGTCGGCGGTCAGGCGGAAGCTGGGTACGGCGTCGGCGTCGGCGCCGGCATTCACCATCTCGATGAGGCCGGCTTCCTGCAGTGCGGGCAGCTCGGGTTTCGCGCTGGCGCTGATCGGGGCGTGCAGCAGGACCAGCAGCGTTGCGATTTCGTGATGGCTGAGCAGGCGGCGCAGCATCGTCTTCCTGGCCTGGGGGACGGCCTGGCGGTCCGCGGGTGTTTCAACGGCGCTCATGGCTTACCTCCTGTCTGGATATGGTTGCGGATGGTGCCGGCCAAAGCTTAAACGATTCTTAAAACCGCCGCTCGCGACCGTCCGGCGCCCGCTTGATCGATGACAGAATGTAACGGCGGCCGGCCCGGCCGGAACCGGATCCACGCCGCCAGCGCTCAATCCGCGGGCGCGCGCCGCTGCGCCTGCGCGGCGAGCCGCACCGCCGCGTTGGCCGCGCCGTAGCCGTCGTAGCCGCCGCGCCGCTCGACCAGTTCGAACGAAAAGCGCTCGTCGATCCGCTCCGTATACGCATGCAGGAACTCGCCGCCGGCGTCGTCGCGGTCGTACAGCAGGTGATGGCGGCGCAGCGTGTCGAGACGCGCGTCGCACAGCGCGTAGCGCGCGGCGAGGTCGTCGTAGTAGTTCGACGGGATGCGCAGGAACGGCACGCCGTCCGCCATGAAGGCCGCGACCGCGCGCACGATGTCGTCGGTGCGGAACGCGACGTGGTTGAGGCCCGGCCCGTGGTAGCGGTCCAGCGCATGCGCGACCGCTGTGTGGCGATCGACCGAGGCGTTGAACACCATCCGCACCGAGCCGTCGGCGCTGCGCACCGCTCGGCTGCGCATCAGTCCATAAGGGTCAGGTACCAGCCAGTCGCGCTCCGCGTCGAAGCCGAACGCGGCCCGGAAGTAGAGCACCCAGGTGTCGAGCGCGTCGGCGGGCAACGAGAGGCACACATGGTCGATCGCGGCGAGGGGGCCGACCTCGGCCGGGCCGTCGATGTCGGTCAGCACGAAATCGGATTCATACAGGGTTGGCGCGCCGGGCGCTTCGTCGACGAAATAGTGAAGGCTGCCGTCGGGCGCCCGCACGCCGGGCAGCACCCGCTCGTCGGGGCCGATCCGCCCGTCGAACGGGGGCGTGGCCGTAGCCGGCCGCGCGTTCGAACGCGACGGCGGCATCGTCGACGCGAAACGCGGATGCGCAGAGCGACAGGCCGTGTTTCTGGAAGAACGCCTCGGCGAACGTGTCGCGCTCGGCGTTCAGCACGATCGACGCGGCGCCGTGCTGGTAGAGCAGCACGTCCTTCGAGCGATGCCGGCCCGCGGGCCGGAAGCGCAGCCGTTCGAGCCAGCCGCCGATTTTCGCGGCGGCCGCGGCGTCCACCGCGAATTCGATGAACTGGAGGCCGACGTGGGCGGGCGCGGCGGGCGGCCCGAACAGCGGCTGGGCGGCGGCGGGGGCGTGGCCGTCGGCGGCGAGGCGCAGGCGGGCCTGCTCCTCCAGGTACAGCAGGGACCGATAGCCGTCGGCCGCGCTCGATGCGGTCGGCGCGGCGCGCAGGCCGTCGTTGAAGATTTCCAGCGACAGCGGCCCGGTATAGCCGGCCTCGATCACGCGCGCGGCGAAGCCGGCGAGGTCGAAATCGCCCTGGCCCGGGAAAGAGCGGTAGTGACGGCTCCATTCGATCACGTCCATGGCGAGCCGGGGGGGCGTCGGCAAGCTGCACGAAGGCGATGCGCGAACCGGGGATCGACGCGATGCCGTCGGGCGCGTCGCCGATCGCGAGCGTGTGGAAGCTGTCCAGCGCGAGCCCGAGATGCGGATGGTTCACGGCGTCGACGAGCCGCCACGCGTGCGCGTAGGTGTTGACCACGCGTCCCCAGGCGAGCGCCTCGTAGGCGGCGACGACGCCTGCTTGCGCGGCGGCGTCCGCGAGCGCGCCCAGTTGGTCGGCCAGCAACGCGTCGCCGGCGAGGGCGTCGGGCGACGCGTTGCTGCAGACGAGGAGCCGGTCGGCCCCCAACGCGTGCATCAGCGCGAACTTGCGCTTCAGGCGTTCGAGATTGCGTGCGAGCTGCGCGGGCGGCACGCCCTCGAAATCGCGGAACGGCTGGAACAGCACGATCTCGAGGCCGAGATCGGCGGCGATGCGCCGGACCTCGGCGGGCGATCCGTCGAAGTAGAGGAGATCGTTCTCGAAGATCTCGACGCCGTCGAAGCCGGCCGCGCGGATGGCCTTGAGTTTCTCGACGAGCGTGCCGGACAGCGAGACGGTGGCGATCGAGCGCTTCATGGGGAGGCCTGTCGAAAGGGGATGGCGCGCCGGAGCCGAGCCGCAGTGAACCATTCGGACACATCGGGTCGGTGCGTTATCCCATATTTATCGGGGTATTACACATGCATTGTACAAACTAACTAGATCGTACAAATTATCGCAAACCCGGAAAGACAACGCGTGGGAGGCGGGTGCACACTGGCGCCGAATCCCATTGCGAGGCGTGCGATCGGCTGGCGATCCGCGCCCGATTTCCGGAGTGTCCGACATGAACAAGCCGACGGTGCTGGTGTTGAACGGCCCGAACCTGAACCTGCTGGGGACGCGCGAGCCTCACATCTACGGCGTGGAGACGCTGCCGGACGTCGAGCGCCGCTGCGCGGCCGAGGCGGACGCGCTCGGCCTCGCGCTCGAATGGCGGCAGTCGAACGCCGAGCACGTGCTGATCGACTGGCTGCACGATGCGCGCACGCGCGTGCATGGCGTCGTGATCAATCCCGCCGCCTATACCCACACCTCGGTTGCGCTGGCCGATGCGCTCGCGGCGCTCGGCCTGCCGGTGATCGAAGTGCATATCTCGAACATCCATCGTCGCGAGGCGTTCCGTCACCATTCGTTCGTCTCGGCGGTGGCCGACGGCGTGATCTGCGGGTGCGGCACCGACGGCTATCTGCTGGCGCTGCGCCGGATGGCGACGCTGGTGTCGCAAGGCGGTGCGCGATGAGCGCGGGTTCGTACCTGATCGGGCTGGTCGGCGCGGGCATCGGCGGCTCGCTGTCGCCGGCGATGCACGAGGAGGAAGGCCGCCGGCAGGGCTTCAACTACGTCTATCGCCGCATCGATCTCGATGGGCTCGGGCTCGCGCCCGACGCGCTGCCGGAATTGCTCGTCGCGGCGGAGCGGATGGGATTCGACGGACTCAACATCACGCACCCGTGCAAGCAGCGCGTGATCGCCTGCGTCGACACCCTGTCCGACGAGGCGCGCGCGCTGGGCGCGGTCAACACGGTGCGCTTCGACGGCGGCCGGCGGATCGGTCACAACACCGACTGGTCGGGCTTCGCGAAATCGTTCCGGCGCGGGCTGCCGGGCGCATCGCTCGACAGCGTGGTGCAGCTCGGCGCGGGCGGCGCGGGCGCGGCTGTCGCGCATGCGGCGCTGACGCTCGGCGCGCGCGCGCTCACGCTGTTCGACGTCGATCCGGCGCGCGCGCAGACGCTGGCCGCCGACCTGCAGGCGCGATTTCCCGCCGCGCGGCTCGTCGCGGGCGGCGAGCTGGACGCCGCGCTCGCCCAGGCGAGCGGCCTGATCCACGCGAGCCCGACCGGCATGCTCGGCCATCCGGGCCTGCCGCTGCCGGCGCGACTGCTGCATCCGCGCCTGTGGGTCGCGGACATCGTCTATTTCCCGCTCGTCACCGAATTGATCGCCGCCGCGCGCGCGCTTGGCTGCCGGACGCTGACGGGTGGAGGGATGGCGGTCTATCAGGCCGTCGACGCGTTCGAAATCTTCACCGGCCGCGCGCCGGACGCCGAGCGGATGTTCGCGCACTTCCAGGCGCTCGTCGCAGGCTGAAGCCGGCTGGTCCGGCCTTGCTCTCAAACACAAACAGGAGACAGACACGATGCCATCGCCCACCCCCGCCGCCGCCGCGGCCGCCGCGCCGTCCGCCGCTGCCGCGCGCGCCTCGAAGGCGCGCTACCGGATCCTCGCGTTGCTCGCGGTCGGCACGATGATCAATTACCTCGACCGCACCGTGCTCGGCGTCGCCGCGCCCGGGCTGACGCGCGAGCTGGGCATCAGCGCGGCGGTGATGGGCGTGATGTTCTCGGCGTTCTCGTGGACCTATGTGCTCGCGCAGGTGCCGGGCGGCCTGCTTCTCGACCGCTACGGCAGCAAGATCACCTATTACTGGTCGATGACGCTCTGGTCGCTGTGCACGCTGCTGCAGGGCTTCGTCCACGGCGTCGCGCCGCTGTTCGCGGCGCGCCTCGGGCTGGGGCTGACCGAGGCGCCGTGCTTTCCGACCAACAGCCGGGTGGTCGCCACCTGGTTTCCGCAACAGGAGCGCGCGCGGGCGACGGGCACCTACACGGTGGGCGAGTACGTGGGCCTGGCGTTCCTGAGCCCGGTGCTGTTCGCGCTGATGGGCGCGTTCGGCTGGCGCGCGCTGTTCTTCGCGGTCGGCGGCGCGGGCATCCTGTTCGGCTTCGTGTGGTGGCGCTTCTATCACGAGCCGCACGCCCATCCGCGCGCGAACGCGGCCGAACTGGCCTACATCGAGGCGGGCGGCGGCCTCGCGCGGCGCACGGGCCCGCGCGCCGGGTTCAGCTGGGCCACGGCCGGCCGTTTGCTGCGCAAGCGCCAGCTCGCCGGCATCTGCATCGGCCAGTTCGCGGGCAACTCGACCCTGGTGTTCTTCCTCACGTGGTTCCCAACCTATCTCGCCACGGAACGCCACATGGCCTGGCTCAAGATCGGCTTCTTCGCTGTGCTGCCGTTCATCGCCGCCTCGGTCGGCGTGATGTTCGGCGGGATCCTCTCCGACTGGCTGCTGCGGCGCGGCCGCTCGGCCAACGTCGCGCGCAAGCTGCCGATCATCGCGGGCCTGCTGCTGGCGTCGACCATCGTGCTCGCGAACTACGTCGACAGCAACGAAGCGGTGATCGCGATCCTGTCGGTCGCGTTCTTCGCGCAGGGGATGGCGGCGCTGGGCTGGACGCTGGTCTCCGACATCGCGCCGGAAGGGCTGCTCGGCGTCACGGGAGGGATCTTCAACCTCGCGGCGAACCTGGCCGGCATCGTCACGCCGCTCGTGGTCGGCTTCATCGTCGCGGCGACCGGCTCGTTCGTCGGCGCGCTCGTGTTCATCGGCGCGATCGCGCTGGTCGGCGCGCTGTCCTACATCTTCGTGGTCGGCGACATCGAGCGGATCGTGCTGTGACGCGCGCGGCGCGCCCGGCTTGCGCATCGCGAAGCCGGGCGGGTCCCGCCGCGCTCAGCGCGTCGCGATGCCGAGCGTCGCGAGTGCGTGGCCGATCGCGGCGACGGCCTGGCGCATCTCGTTCGAATCGATCGCGCCGATGCAGCCGACCCGGAATGTCTCGATGGTGGTCAGCTTGCCCGGATACAGCACGTAGCCGTTGGCGCGCACCGCCTCGTAGAACGCGCCGAACGCATAGGCCGGATCGCGCGGCGCATGGAACGTGACGATCACGGGCGCCTGCACGCGCGGGTCCAGGAACGGCGTGAAGCCGAGCGCGCGCATGCCGTCGACGAGCGCCGCGCAATTCGCCGCATAGCGCGCGCCGCGCGCCGGCTGGCCGCCTTCCGCGAGGAACTGGTCGAGCGCCGCGCGCAACGCGGCGAGCACGTGGGTCGGCGGCGTGAAGCGCCATTGCGTCGTACGCTTCAGGTACGCGTACTGGTCGTGCAGATCCAACGCGAGCGAGGGCGAGCGGCCCGCGCAGGCGTCGAGGAGCGCGCGCCGCACGATCACGAAGCCCATGCCCGGCACCCCCTCCAGGCACTTGCCGCTGGCCGACACCAGCGCGTCGATGCCGCTGCCCGCGAGCGTGATCGGCAGCGCGCCGAACGAGCTCATCGCATCGACGATCAGGCGCTTGTCGTGCCGCTTGCAGAGCGCCGCGATCGCGTCGAGCGGGTTCAGGATGCCGGCGCTGGTTTCGAGGTGCACGAGCGCGACGTGGGTGATGCGCGGCGTGTCGCGCAACATCGCGTCGAACGCGTGAGGGTCGAGCGCGCGATCCTCGCCGCACGGCAGCGCGAGGGCTTCGATGCCGAGCCGCTCCAGGATGCGCAGGATGCGCGCGCAGTACGCGCCGTTGTCCGGCACCAGCACGACGCCGTCGCGCGGCACGAGCGTGCCGAGCGCGGCCTCGACCGCGAACGTGCCGCTGCCTTGCAGCGGCACGCACACGTAATCGTCGCCGCCGCCCGCGATCGTGACGAGATCCGCGCACACGCTATGCGTGAGCTGGTTGAACGCGGCATCCCACGAGCCCCAGTCGCGCAGCATCGCCTGCCGCGTCGCGGGGGACGTCGTGAGCGGGCCGGGGGTCAGCAGGATCGGGTCGCTTCCAAGTATCACATTGCCTCCAGACAGGTCGATCGACGCGCCGGACGACGCATCGCTGATCAGGATGATATTGGCAAAATGTGTCATTTTGCGGACTTTGTGGCAGTCGTCACGGAGATGTCATCGAACGCTGTGATGCTTCGGATGCCGCGAAGCCAAGAGGACGCGCGGCGCCGACGGGCCGCGTCGCGGCCCGCCCTCATAACAGGAGCCGGCAGGTGCCCGGCCGTTGGTTGATCCGCCCTACGGAGAAGCGAGATGACATTTCCGAAATCCTTGAGCGCCCACGCCGGCGCGTTCCGCAAGCTTGCGATCGCGGCATGCGCTGCAGGCTTGCTGCAAGGTATTGCGTCGCCGGCCCACGCAGCCGGCGCGGTCGTGCTGTACACGGCAGACGGCCTGGAGAATCTCTATCGCGACGTGCTGCCCGCGTTCGAGAAGAAAGAGGGCGTGAAGGTCAACATCGTGACGGCGGGCAGCGGTGAAGTGGTGAATCGCGCGAACGTCGAGAAGAACTCGCCGAAGGCCGACGTGATCGTCACGCTGCCGCCGTTCATCCAGCAGGCGGGCCAGCTCGGCTTGCTGCAGGCTTACCAGAGCGTGAACTACAAGAACGTGCCGGCGATCGCGAAGGCGGAGGACGGCACCTGGGCGACCTTCGTCAACAACTACTTCTCGTTCGCGATCAACCCGGACGTCGTGAAGAACCAGCCGAAGACCTTCGCCGACCTGCTGAGCCCGGATTACAGCGGCAAGGTGGCGTACTCGAACCCGGCGACGGCGGGCGACGGGATGGCGGTGATCATCCTGACGACGACGCTGATGGGCGAGGACAAGGCGTTCGACTACCTGGCGAAGCTGGAGCGCAGCGTGAAGTTCCACACCAAGGGCACGGGCTACCTGAACGTGCTGTTGTCGCGCAATGAGATCAGCGTCGCGAACGGCGACCTGCAGATGGATCTCGACGACGCCGAGCACGGCGGCCTGTCGATCAAGCCGATCTTCCTCGCGGCGAAGGACGGCGACCAGCCGACGACGTTCCAGCTGCCGTACGGGATCGGCCTGATCAAGAGCGGCCCGAACCAGGACGCGGGCAAGAAGCTGATCGACTACCTGATGTCGACCGACGTGCAGGCCAAGGTGCCCGACATGTACGGGATCCCGGGCCGCAGCGACGTGCCGCTCGCGGGCAAGAACGGCGAGGCGGTGAAGCGCGCGATCGCGGGCGTGAAGCTGATTCCGGTCGACTGGACCGCGGTGCTGGCGAAGAAGCAGGGTTGGACCGAGCGCTGGAAGTCGCAGGTGGTCGGCAGCTCGGGCAAGCAGACCGACGTCGTCAAGCCGAAGTAAGCCGACGGGCGTTCCAGAAGGATGAATCCGGTGGATACCGCAAGTTTGACCCATCCCGGCGCGTTCGGCGCCGCCGAGCCGCGCGCGACGCCGCGCGCCGGCGCGCCGGGCGGCGTGCTGATCGAGCATCTGAGCGTGCGCTACGGCGCGCGCACGGTGCTCGATGACCTGTCGCTGTCGATCGGCGCGGGCGAGTTGTTGACCGTGCTCGGCAAGAGCGGCTGCGGCAAGACCACGATGCTGCGCTTCATCGCCGGCTTCGTGAAGGCCGACGGCCTGACCGGCACGCTGACGGTGGCGGGCCGCGACCTCACGCACGCGCCGCCGCACAAGCGCAATCTCGGCCTGCTGTTCCAGAACTACGCGCTGTTCCCGCACCTGTCGGTGTTCGAGAACGTCGCGTTCGGGCTGCGGGCGCGCCGCATGTCGTCGGCGGAGATCACGCGCCGCGTGGCCGACGCGCTGAAGCTCGTGCAGCTCGGCGACGCGGGGCACGTGATGCCCGCGCAGCTGTCGGGCGGCATGCAGCAGCGGGTCGCGCTCGCCCGGGCGCTCGTGATCGAGCCCGACGTGCTGCTGCTCGACGAGCCGCTGTCGGCGCTCGACGCGAACTTGAGGTCTTCCGTCCGGACCGAATTGAAAGCGCTGCACGAGCGGCTGCCGAACCTGACCATCGTGTGCGTGACGCACGACCGCGACGATGCGCTGGTGCTGTCCGACCGCGCGCTGCTGATGCGGGACGGCCGGATCGCGCAGATCGGCACGCCGCAGCAGTTGTACGATGCGCCGCGCGACGGTTTCGTCGCGCGCTATCTCGGCGCGGCGAACCTGCTGCCGCCCGCCGTGGTGTTCCCGCTCGGGGATCCGCGCCACGGCGAGCGTGAACGGGTCGCGTGCGTGCGGCCCGAGCGTTTCGTGATCCGGCCGCTCGGCGAGGGGCAGCTGCACGGCACGATCGCATCGGTCGAGTGGCACGGCTCGGAGCTGTCGGTGTCGGTCGCGCTCGACGCGGCGCCCGACGAGCCCGTGCGGGTCACGATGCAACGCGGACGGGGCGCGACGCCCGAGCGCGGCGCGCGAATTTCCCTGCATTGCGAGGCGGATGATGTCGTCCTTATCCAGCCCTGACACCCCACTGGGCGCCGACGCCCGGCGCAGCGCATCGGCCGACGCGCACGCGGCGGCCGCGCGGCGCGCGCGCCGGCTCGGCCAGTTGCATCTGATCGGACTCGCGCTCGTCGTGCTCGGCCCGCTCGTGCTGTATCCGCTCGCGCGCCTCGTGCTGCTGAGCGTGACGGGCGAGCACGGCTTCACGCTCGACGCGTACCGCACGTTCTTCGCCAATCCCGATACGCGCAACGTGCTCGGCACGACGCTGTGGGTGTTGTTCGTGAGCGCCGGCACGGCATCGGTGTGCGGCGTGCTGCTCGCGTCGCTGCTGTTCTTCCGGCCGTTTCCGGGGGCGGCGCTCGTGACGCGCTTCCTGGAGCTGTACGTGGCGTTCCCGTCGTTCCTGGTCGCGTTCACGCTGATCTTCCTGTACGGCTCGCAGGGCTCGGTCAGCATCGGCCTGCAACGGCTGTTCGGGCTGGAGGCGCCGCCGCTCGACTTCCTGTTCGGGATCGGCGGCGTGATTCTCGCGCAGACGATGTTCTATACGCCGTTCGTGGTGCGACCGACGCTCGCGTCGTTCGCGACGCTCGACCTGCGGCTCGTCGAGGCGGCGCGCAGCCTCGGCGCGAACGGCTGGATGCTTGCGACGCGGGTGATTCTGCCGATCGCCTGGCCGGGCATCGCGGCGGGCACGATCCTGTGCTTCCTGCTGACGCTGAACGAATTCGGCATCCTGCTGGTGCTGGGCAGCGCGCGCCTCGTGACGCTGCCGGTGGCGATCTACAGCAGCGCGACGGTTGACCTCGACCTGCCGACCGCGTCGGCGGGGGCGGTGGTGATGCTCGCGATGTCGTTGTCGCTGTATGCGTTGTACCGGCGGATGAACCGCCGCGCGCTGGGAGGAGGCCGCGATGCCCGCTGATTTTCCGCTGCGCGTCGGCGCCGTGCCGCGCCGCGACGTGACCTGGCGCGACGCCGCGCTCAAGCATGCGTCGCGGGCGGCGCTCGCGGTGGCCGCGTTCGCGTGCTTCTGGTTGTTCGTGATGCCCGTGATCGTGGTGGCGCTGTCGAGCGTCGCGACCCAGTGGTCGGGCACGATCCTGCCGGCGAGCTACAGCCTGCGCTGGTTCGAGCGGCTCGGCGCGCCGGAATTCGATGCGCTCGCCATGAGCCTCGAAATCGGTTTCGGCGTCGCGCTGCTCGGCACCGCGCTCGGCCTGTGGTTGGCGCTCGCGCTCGAAGGGCGCGGCCGCAGCGGACTCGGCGCGCTGGTCGATGCGCTGGCGATGCTGCCGAACGGCGTGCCGAGCGTGGTGCTCGGGCTGGCCGTGCTGATCGCGTATCACCAGAAGCCGCTCGATCTGTCCAGCTCGCCCGCGATCGTCGTGCTGGTGCAGCTCGCGCTGATCCTGCCGTTCTGCTACCGCTGCGCGGCCGCCGCGCTGCGCCCCGAACTGACCGTGCTGCGCGAAGCCGCGGCGAGCCTGGGTGCGCCGCCGTCGATGGTGCTGCGCCGGGTGCTGCTGCCGCAGGTCGTGCCGGCCATCCGCGCGAGCCTCGCGCTGGGCTTCGCGCTGTCGCTCGGCGAGCTGGGCGCGACCCTGACCGTCTATCCGCCCGGCTTCGCCACGGTGCCGATCGTCGTGATCGGCCAGGTGGAGCGCGGCTACTATCTGCCCGCATCGGCGCTCGCGCTGCTGATGCTGATCGCCTCGCTTGCCGCGTTGCTGCTGATCGCCGCGCGCGCCCCCCGACTCAGACGCTGAAGCATGCGCGCCGCCTGGGCGGCGCGCCGGTCCGAAACCCCATTCCGCGTGCTGCGCACGCAATGTCTTGTCACGTCCATACGGAACATCATGGAAACTCATATCGAAGTCAATGGCCGCCGCTACCGGATGCCGACCGTGCCGACCGTCGCCGTGTGCGTCGACGGTTGCGAATACGCGTACCTCGAGCATGCGGTCGAGGCAGGCGTCGCGCCGTTCATCGGCAAGATGATCGAAAACGGCGCGGCGTTCCGGGCGGACTGCGTGATCCCGTCGTTCACCAACCCCAACAACCTGTCGATCGTCTGCGGCGTGCCGCCGGCGGTGCACGGGATCTGCGGCAATTATTTCTGGGATCCGGACGCGAAGCAGGGCGAGGGCGCCGAGGTCATGATGAACGATCCCGCCTACCTGCGCGCGGACACGCTGCTCGCGGCGGCGTCGCAGGCGGGCGCGCGGGTGGCCGTGGTGACCGCGAAGGACAAGCTGCGCCGCCTGCTCGGCTGGCGGATGCGCGGCATCTGCTTCTCGGCCGAGAAGGCGGGGCAGGCGAACCTCGTCGAGAACGGCATCAGCGACGTGCTCGACCTCGTTGGACTGCCGGTGCCCGACGTGTACAGCGCCGCGCTGTCCGAATTCGTGTTCGCCGCCGGCGTGCGGCTCGCGAAGCGGCGGCAGGTGGACCTGATGTACCTGTCGACGACCGATTACGTGCAGCACAAGTGCGCGCCGGGCAGCGACGGCGCGAACGCGTTCTACGCGATGATGGACCGCTACCTCGCGCAGCTCGACGCGCTGGGCTGGGTGATCGGGCTGACCGCCGACCATGGGATGAACGCGAAGCACGATCCGTTGACCGGCGCGCCGAACGTCGTCTATCTGCAGGATGCGCTCGATGCCTGGCTGGGCGGCGGCCGGGCCCGCGTGATCCTGCCGATCACCGATCCGTACGTGGTGCATCACGGCGCGCTCGGCTCGTTCGCGACGATCTATCTGGCGGAAGGCGTCGCGGCCTCCGACGTGACCGCGCGGCTTGCGCAGGTCGACGGCGTGGAGACCGTGCTCGACAACGCGGCGGCGGCGGCGCGCTTCGAACTGCCGGCCGATCGGATCGGCGATGTGGTGGTGGTGAGCCGGCGCGATGTCGCGCTCGGCACGCGCGCGCGCGAACATGACCTGTCGGGCTTGACGGTGCCGCTGCGTTCGCACGGCGGGGTGTCGGAACAGGAAGTGCCGCTGCTGTTCAATCGACGGGTTGCGCCGCGGGAAGACGGTCGCCGGCTGCGCAACTTCGACGTGTTCGATTTCGCGCTCAACCGGGTGATGCAATGAATTCGATCCTGCTGAACGATCACCCGGCGTTCCGCGTCGAGTCGCTGCGCTGGTGCGGCGAGGCGGCCGCGCGGCCGCGCTCGCTCGACGTGCACGATCCGTATTCGGGCATGCGGGTGGGCACGGTGCCGCTCGCCTCGGTCGACGACGTGCGGCGCGCGTTCGAGTACGCCGCCGCATACCAGCCGCGCCTGTCGCGCTATGACCGATCGCGGATCCTGGAGAACGCGGCGATGCTGCTGCGCGAGCGCACCGAGGAAGCATCGACGCTGATTTCGCTCGAATCGGGCTTGTCGAAGCAGGATTCGCGCTACGAGATCGGCCGCGTGGCGGACGTGTTCAAGTTCGCCTCGATCGAGGCGCTGCGCGACGACGCGCAGAGCTACTCGTGCGATCTGACGCCGCACGGCAAGTCGCGCCGGGTGTTTTCGCAGCGCCAGCCGCTCGATGGCGTGATCGTGGCGATCACGCCGTTCAATCATCCGATGAACCAGGTCGCGCACAAGATCGCGCCGGCGATCGCGACGAACAACCGGGTGATCGTGAAGCCGTCGGAGAAGGTGCCGTTGTCGGCGTTGTACCTGGCGGACCTGCTGTATGAGGCGGGGCTGCCTGAACCGATGCTGCAGGTGCTGACCGGCGATCCGCGCGAGATCGCGGACGAACTGCTGACGCATCCGCTCGCGTCGCTGATCACGTTCACGGGCGGCGTGTCGATCGGCAAGGCGATCGCGGCGAAGGCGGGCTACCGCCGCATCGTGCTGGAGTTGGGCGGTAACGATCCGCTGATCGTGCTCGACGACGCGGATCTCGAACGCGCGGCGACGCTGGCCGCGCAGGGCTCGTATCGGAACTCGGGGCAGCGCTGCACGGCGGTCAAGCGGATCCTGGTGCAGAACAAGGTGGCGGCGGATTTCACTGAGCTGCTGGTCGAGAAGACGCGAAGCTGGTCGTATGGCGACCCGTTCGATGAAGCGAACCAGATGGGCACGGTGATCGACGAAGCGGCGGCGCGCCTGTTCGAGGCGCGCGTCGACGAGGCGATCGCGTGCGGTGCGCGGCTGCTGACGGGCCATGCGCGGCATGGCGCGCTGTATGCGCCGACCGTGCTCGACCGGGTGGATCCGTCGATGACGCTGGTGCGCGAGGAGACTTTCGGGCCGGTGTCGCCGATCATCGGCTTCGACACGATCGACGATGCGATCCGGATCAGCAACGGCACGGCGTTCGGGTTGTCGTCGGGCGTGTGCACCGATCGCACCGATGCGGTCGTGCGTTTCGTCAACGAGCTGAACGTCGGGACCGTGAATGTGTGGGAGGTGCCGGGATACCGGATCGAGCTGACGCCGTTCGGCGGTATCAAGGATTCCGGGCTCGGCTACAAGGAAGGGGTTCAGGAGGCGATGAAGAGCTTCACGAATCTCAAGACCTTTTCGTTGCCGTGGGTGTGAGCGATGGCCCTGACTCTCGATGATATCCGCGCGCTGTTCGATCGCCATGGCGGGACGGCCTATAGCGGCGAGCCGGTGACGCAGCGCGAACATGCATTGCAGAGCGCGCTGCTGGCGGAGCGCGACGGCGCGGACGACGCGCTGGTCGCGGCGGCGCTGCTGCACGATCTCGGGCATTTGCTGAGCCGGCAGGGCGAGACGCCGAGCGAGCGCGGGATCGACGATCTGCACCAGTATTACGTGCTGCCGTTCCTGCGTCCGCTGTTCACGGACGCGGTGCTGGAGCCGATCCGGCTGCACGTGGATGCGAAGCGCTGCCTGTGCGCGCTCGACGCGGGGGTACCACGACAGCCTGTCGGCGGACTCGGTGCGCAGCCTGAAGCTGCAAGGCGGGATCTTCGATCGGGAGGCGGCGGAGGAATTCCTGCGCCGCCCGTATGCGCGGGACGCGATTCGCCTGCGGCGCTGGGACGATCTGGCGAAGACCGCGGGGTTGCCGACGCCGGATCTTGACCACTATATGAAGGCGGTCGAGCGCGTCGCCAGGGCGGCCTCTATATAGAGCGATGCGCGGGCGCGCTTCAGTTTTGCGACGTTTAAAAATCTTTCACGAAAGGGCTTGCGTGGCGGGAAAAGCGTGCCTACAATCACGCCTCTTTCGCGCTAACGGAAACGCAGCGCGAAGGAAGAGAAGCAAAGCCTGGCGCGGGTTTCAAGCGTGTTGGGCAAAGATGGTTGATCGATAGCAGGACGATCAGTGCGATGAAAAAAGTTGTTGACGCGCTGCTCTGAATTGATCATAATCTCGCTTCTCTGCTGCTGAAAACGCAGCGCTGCTGAGAAAGTCGATAAGAAGTCCGGCCCGCCTCGCAGATGTGCTCTTTAAAAAATTAACAGCCGATAAGTGTGGGCGCTTGATGGGATGCGAGTCTGATCTTCGGATCGGATCAAGCAAAAGTATCAAGAGTCTCACACTAAAGTAAGTCAGGTTTATGAAGCAATTCATATATCTGTCAGCTTTGAGTGAGCGACCGGTTTCTAACGAAACCGAAAAACAGTAACAGGTATTGAACTGAAGAGTTTGATCCTGGCTCAGATTGAACGCTGGCGGCATGCCTTACACATGCAAGTCGAACGGCAGCACGGGTGCTTGCACCTGGTGGCGAGTGGCGAACGGGTGAGTAATACATCGGAACATGTCCTGTAGTGGGGGGATAGCCCGGCGAAAGCCGGATTAATACCGCATACGATCTACGGATGAAAGCGGGGGATCTTCGGACCTCGCGCTATAGGGTTGGCCGATGGCTGATTAGCTAGTTGGTGGGGTAAAGGCCTACCAAGGCGACGATCAGTAGCTGGTCTGAGAGGACGATCAGCCACACTGGGACTGAGACACGGCCCAGACTCCTACGGGAGGCAGCAGTGGGGAATTTTGGACAATGGGGGAAACCCTGATCCAGCAATGCCGCGTGTGTGAAGAAGGCCTTCGGGTTGTAAAGCACTTTTGTCCGGAAAGAAATCCTTTGGGCTAATACCCCGGGGGGATGACGGTACCGGAAGAATAAGCACCGGCTAACTACGTGCCAGCAGCCGCGGTAATACGTAGGGTGCGAGCGTTAATCGGAATTACTGGGCGTAAAGCGTGCGCAGGCGGTTTGTTAAGACAGATGTGAAATCCCCGGGCTTAACCTGGGAACTGCATTTGTGACTGGCAAGCTAGAGTATGGCAGAGGGGGGTAGAATTCCACGTGTAGCAGTGAAATGCGTAGAGATGTGGAGGAATACCGATGGCGAAGGCAGCCCCCTGGGCCAATACTGACGCTCATGCACGAAAGCGTGGGGAGCAAACAGGATTAGATACCCTGGTAGTCCACGCCCTAAACGATGTCAACTAGTTGTTGGGGATTCATTTCCTTAGTAACGTAGCTAACGCGTGAAGTTGACCGCCTGGGGAGTACGGTCGCAAGATTAAAACTCAAAGGAATTGACGGGGACCCGCACAAGCGGTGGATGATGTGGATTAATTCGATGCAACGCGAAAAAACCTTACCTACCCTTGACATGGTCGGAATCCTGAAGAGATTCGGGAGTGCTCGAAAGAGAACCGATACACAGGTGCTGCATGGCTGTCGTCGAAACGTGTCGTGAGATGTTGGGTTAAGTCCCGCAACGAGCGCAACCCTTGTCCTTAGTTGCTACGCAAGAGCACTCTAAGGAGACTGCCGGTGACAAACCGGAGGAAGGTGGGGATGACGTCAAGTCCTCATGGCCCTTATGGGTAGGGCTTCACACGTCATACAATGGTCGGAACAGAGGTTGCCAACCCGCGAGGGGAGCTAATCCCAGAAAACCGATCGTAGTCCGGATTGCACTCTGCAACTCGAGTGCATGAAGCTGGAATCGCTAGTAATCGCGGATCAGCATGCCGCGGTGAATACGTTCCCGGTCTTGTACACACCGCCCGTCACACCATGGGAGTGGGTTTTACCAGAAGTGGCTAGTCTAACCGCAAGGAGGACGGTCACCACGGTAGGATTCATGACTGGGGTGAAGTCGTAACAAGGTAGCCGTATCGGAAGGTGCGGCTGGATCACCTCCTTTCTCGAGCTTCGCACAAAGTTGAGCGCTCACGCTTATCGGCTGTTTATCAAGACAGACTCAGGGGTCTGTAGCTCAGTCGGTTAGAGCACCGTCTTGATAAGGCGGGGTCGTTGGTTCGAATCAACCAGACCCACCAAGTTGTCTGACGTGTGATGGTTCAGTGCTTCGGTACTGTGCCGCTAACCGCGGGCAGAAACCTGAGGAAGTCTCTGTATGGGGGCATAGCTCAGCTGGGAGAGCACCTGCTTTGCAAGCAGGGGGTCGTCGGTTCGATCCCGTCTGCCTCCACAATCTTCAATGACAAGCGTTCGACGTGATCGAACTTTTGTCATGGCGATTGAGCCAGTCAGAGTGATATGAGTAATACCATATCGGCTGTCGTTCTTTAACAATCTGGAAGAAGTAAGTAATTTGGATAGCGGAAGCGTCTTGAGATGGACGTGAAAACTATCCGGGTTGTGATTGTATCGATGTATCTCAAGATGATTCGAACTTCATGTTCGGCTCAATTGGAATACGGCACAACGCGAGAACTCAACCTGTAACGGCTGTAAGTCGAAAGACGAGACAGACTCGTTATAGGGTCAAGCGAATAAGTGCATGTGGTGGATGCCTTGGCGATCACAGGCGATGAAGGACGCGGTAGCCTGCGAAAAGCTACGGGGCTGGCAAACAAGCATTGATCCGTAGATGTCCGAATGGGGAAACCCACTCCTTCTGGAGTATCCATAGCTGAATACATAGGCTATGTGAAGCGAACGCGGTGAACTGAAACATCTAAGTAACCGCAGGAAAAGAAATCAACCGAGATTCCCAAAGTAGTGGCGAGCGAAATGGGATCAGCCTGTACTCTTTATTTTTGTTGTTAGTCGAACGCTCTGGAAAGTGCGGCCATAGCAGGTGATAGCCCTGTAGACGAAAACAGCGAGAAAGAACTAAGTGTACGAAAAGTAGGGCGGGACACGTGAAATCCTGTCTGAAGATGGGGGGACCATCCTCCAAGGCTAAATACTCGTGATCGACCGATAGTGAACCAGTACCGTGAGGGAAAGGCGAAAAGAACCCCGGGAGGGGAGTGAAATAGATCCTGAAACCGCATGCATACAAACAGTCGGAGCCTGGAAACGGGTGACGGCGTACCTTTTGTATAATGGGTCAGCGACTTACGTTCAGTAGCAAGCTTAACCGTATAGGGCAGGCGTAGCGAAAGCGAGTCCGAATAGGGCGTTCAGTTGCTGGGCGTAGACCCGAAACCAAGTGATCTATCCATGGCCAGGATGAAGGTGCGGTAACACGTACTGGAGGTCCGAACCCACTAACGTTGAAAAGTTAGGGGATGAAGGATAGGGTGAAAGGCTAAACAAACTTGGAAATAGCTGGTTCTCTCCGAAAACTATTTAGGTAGTGCCTCGTGTCTCACCTTCGGGGGTAGAGCACTGTCATGGTTGGGGGGTCTATTGCAGATTACCCCGCCATAGCAAACTCCGAATACCGAAGAGTGCAATCACGGGAGACAGACATCGGGTGCTAACGTCCGGTGTCAAGAGGGAAACAACCCAGACCGCCAGCTAAGGTCCCCAAATATAGCTAAGTGGGAAACGAAGTGGGAAGGCTAAAACAGTCAGGAGGTTGGCTTAGAAGCAGCCACCCTTTAAAGAAAGCGTAATAGCTCACTGATCGAGTCGTCCTGCGCGGAAGATGTAACGGGGCTAAGCTATATACCGAAGCTGCGGATGCACACTAGTTGTGCATGGTAGGAGAGCGTTCCGTAAGCCTGCGAAGGTGCGTTGAAAAGCGTGCTGGAGGTATCGGAAGTGCGAATGCTGACATGAGTAGCGATAAAGGGGGTGAAAGGCCCCCTCGCCGTAAGCCCAAGGTTTCCTACGCAACGTTCATCGGCGTAGGGTGAGTCGGCCCCTAAGGCGAGGCAGAAATGCGTAGCTGATGGGAAGCAGGTCAATATTCCTGCACCATTGTTAAATGCGATGGGGGGACGGATCGCGGAAGGTTGTCCGGGTGTTGGAAGTCCCGGTCGCTGCATTGGAGAAGGCACTTAGGCAAATCCGGGTGCAGAATTCAAGGGTGTGGCGCGAGCTTCTTAGGAAGCGAAGCAATTGGAAGTGGTTCCAAGAAAAGCCTCTAAGCTTCAGTTTAACAATGACCGTACCGCAAACCGACACAGGTGGGCGAGATGAGTATTCTAAGGCGCTTGAGAGAACTCGGGAGAAGGAACTCGGCAAATTGGTACCGTAACTTCGGGATAAGGTACGCCCTTGTAGCTTGATGCCCTGCGAAAAGGGTGAAGGGTTGCAATAAACTGGTGGCTGCGACTGTTTAATAAAAACACAGCACTCTGCAAACACGAAAGTGGACGTATAGGGTGTGACGCCTGCCCGGTGCCGGAAGATTAAATGATGGGGTGCAAGCTCTTGATTGAAGTCCCGGTAAACGGCGGCCGTAACTATAACGGTCCTAAGGTAGCGAAATTCCTTGTCGGGTAAGTTCCGACCTGCACGAATGGCGTAACGATGGCCACACTGTCTCCTCCCGAGACTCAGCGAAGTTGAAGTGTTTGTGATGATGCAATCTACCCGCGGCTAGACGGAAAGACCCCATGAACCTTTACTGTAGCTTTGCATTGGACTTTGAACCGATCTGTGTAGGATAGGTGGGAGGCTATGAAACCGGAACGCTAGTTTCGGTGGAGCCGTCCTTGAAATACCACCCTGGTTTGTTTGAGGTTCTAACCTTGGTCCGTGATCCGGATCGGGGACAGTGCATGGTAGGCAGTTTGACTGGGGCGGTCTCCTCCCAAAGCGTAACGGAGGAGTACGAAGGTACGCTAGGTACGGTCGGAAATCGTGCTGATAGTGCAATGGCATAAGCGTGCTTAACTGCGAGACCGACAAGTCGAGCAGGTGCGAAAGCAGGTCATAGTGATCCGGTGGTTCTGTATGGAAGGGCCATCGCTCAACGGATAAAAGGTACTCTGGGGATAACAGGCTGATACCGCCCAAGAGTTCATATCGACGGCGGTGTTTGGCACCTCGATGTCGGCTCATCTCATCCTGGGGCTGTAGCCGGTCCCAAGGGTATGGCTGTTCGCCATTTAAAGAGGTACGTGAGCTGGGTTTAAAACGTCGTGAGACAGTTTGGTCCCTATCTGCCGTGGGCGTTGGATATTTGAAGGGGGCTGCTCCTAGTACGAGAGGACCGGAGTGGACGAACCTCTGGTGTACCGGTTGTCACGCCAGTGGCATCGCCGGGTAGCTATGTTCGGAAGAGATAACCGCTGAAAGCATCTAAGCGGGAAACTCGCCTTGAGATGAGATATCCCTGGAGGCTTGACCTCCTTGAAGGGTCGTTCGAGACCAGGACGTTGATAGGTCAGGTGTGTAAGCGCAGTAATGCGTTCAGCTAACTGATACTAATTGCCCGTAAGGCTTGATCCTATAACAAGTCTGTCTCGATGCACGTCAGCGCTTCAGCGCAGACGGACATCGAGCGTCGAGTGCAAGGCACTCGACGTACGACGGTTGAAGTACCGCGTACGTGTGAGATACAACCTCACAACCCCAAAATTACTGCTTCTTCCCGGATTGGTCGCGTTGCGAAGCAGCGCGACAACCCTCTTTGCCTGATGACCATAGCGAGTCGGTCCCACCCCTTCCCATCCCGAACAGGACCGTGAAACGACTCTACGCCGATGATAGTGCGGATTGCCCGTGTGAAAGTAGGTAATCGTCAGGCTCCCTCTGCCAAAACCCCCGCCCATCCGGCGGGGGTTTTGCTTTTTGCGCGCCAGAATTCTCTCAGTTCCCCATAACACCGCCCGACCCGGATCAGGACCGGGCGATGAATCGCGGGCGACGTCCGGTTCGTTGCGCGCGCAGCCATGAAGCAACGCTTCCTCCGCCCGCAGTAACGGACGTCTCCAGGCACCTCGCACGCCTGAAGCATCGAGCGGCTTCCCGTCTCGCGCACATGCACGAAAAAAGCATACCCATCGTCGATTCTGGCAAGATGCCGGCCTTCCACTCCTCGGGCGAATGGCCATGTCGCACCGCTTCCTGTTTCCCGAAGACGGCTTGCTCGTTCGCGACGACATCAGGCTGCGCCTGATTCGTGCAGGCGATGCGCCCGACCTCCTGCGCTACTCCGTCGAAAACCGGACCCACCTCAAGCGCTGGGAGCCGAGCAGGGCAGCGTCGTTCCATACGCTCGACGCTATGCACGCGCGGCTCGACGCCGTGCTTCGAAGCCATGCTCTGAGGGCCCGGCAGATCCGCCAAGGCGCATGCATTGCAGTGAGCCCGTTATAGCTGTCGCTGGCTTTGGTGGTGCTCGGGGAGGCGGTTCGTGCGCTTGATGGCCTGTCTGGTCAACGACGGCATATCAGTCGCTTGGCGCTCGATCCGGATCATTCGGCCAGGAAAGACGGTGATGCCTCTCCCGAGGGGAGACGCTCCGATGCCATGTCGGATTAGCTGCGCACGTTTTGACTCCGCATCGGTGTTTTTGCCGCGGACCGCGGCTCATGAAACAACGCCGGGACGACACTCCAGATGCCTGCGGAGGGCAGTTGCCGAGCGCCGTGAAGCATTGGAGGCGGCGATCGACGGGGCGTCGCGCCGGATCATGAATTGATTTTCCCGCAGCGCGTTCGGTTGCGTCTCGCAATCCTCATTAAGAAGCCTCAGGCAGGTGTTGGTCGTGACCTGCTCGGCAATCGATGCCGGAGGCCGCAGAGGCCGTGTCGTCGACAGGTGGGGCAGGTTCTCCGACGGGTGGGCGTCGCCCCGAAGCGAGCCTGGGATCGGGGCATCCCGCTCTTTGCGCTTTCGCCGGTGCTCAGGGGGGGCGCACGACAAAGCCGCCCTGGCCGGCGCGATACCGCTCGCCGGCCAGGTCACCTTCATGCTTCAGTCCGCTCTGCGGGTCGCCCGTCTCCGCACCGGAATGACAAACGGCACTTTCCCGTTTCGCGTGCCCGAACAGCACGCTTCGCGACGCAGGGGTTCACAGCTTGAATTCGCTGATGGCCTGACGCAGCCTCGTTGTCTGGTCCTGCATCGACATCGCCGATGCAGCCAGTTGCTCAACCAACGCGGCATTCTGCTGGGTCGTGCCGTCCAGTTGCGTGATGGCGCGGCCCACTTCCTCGATCCCGCGGCTCTGCTCCTCGCTCGCGCTCATGATTTCATCCATGATCGTGGCGACCTGCGCCGTCGTCGAGATGATTTCGGCCATGGTCGAGCCTGCATTGGCGACCAGGCTGCTCCCCGAATCGACTTTGACGGCGGAATCCGAGATCAGCGACTTGATGTCTTTCGCCGCGGCTGCGGCACGTTGCGCGAGATTGCGCACCTCGTTTGCCACCACCGCGAACCCCCGGCCCTGCTCGCCCGCGCGGGCCGCCTCGACCGACGCATTGAGCGCCAGGATATTGGTCTGGAACGCGATTCCGTCGATGACGCCGATGATGTCGACGATCTTCCTCGACGACTCGCTGATCGACGCCATCGTCTCCACCACCTCGCCAATCACCATGCCGCCGCGCGAAGCGACCGTCGACGCATTCGTCGCCAACTTGTTGGCTTCGTTGGCATTGCCGGCATTTTGCTTGACGGTCCCGGTGATTTCTTCCATCGAGGCGGCAGTCTGCTGCAGCGAGGCTGCCTGGCTCTCGGTGCGGGCCGACAGGTCCTTGTTGCCGCTGGAGATCTCGTGCGAGGCTTCGGTGAGCGAGGAGGCGCCCGCCACCACCTGGGTGAGCACGTCCTGCAGTCGCTGGATGAACCGGTTGAAACTGGCCGCGACCTCGCCGAATTCCTTGCCACCGGTTTCAGGCAGACGTCGCGTCAGATCCGCCTCGCCTGCCGAGAGATCATCGATATTGCTCTTCAGCACCGCAAGGCGCTTCATGAACACATGGATGCCGCCGAGTATCAATGCCAGGAGGAGCAGGGCCATCGGCACCTGGATCGACGCCAGCTTCGTAAGAATCCGGTTGCTGTTGATCTCCAGCGACGACGACGGTACCGCCGTCGCGATAATCCACGGGCTGCCCGGGATCGGCTTCAGGAAAATCGTCTGCGCGCCGTCGGGCATGTCGAATGTGCCCTCGGTGGCCCGACCGTTCTGCACGCTGGGCAGCAAGCGCTGAATCGCCGCCGCCATCGGCGCGCCGGATGCGATATCGGACACGTTCTTCAGGACGATATTGCTGTTGATCCTCGAACTGTTGCTGACGATCTTGCCGTCCGCTTCCACGATCAGGATCTGACCGTGGATCCGGTCTTCCATGTTCGCGACGAGGTGATTGAAAAATCCCAGCGTCACATCGATCGTGGCGACGCCGTAAAGCTCATCGCCCTTGTAGATGGCCATCGCGCAATTCGTCCGCGGCTGCGGGCTGGCATCGTCCTGATAGGCCTTCGCCCACTTGCAATGACCCTTGGGCGCGGTCTTGCCGTTCTCGTACCAGGGCTGCTCCCAGTACTTGAGGGACTCCGGCGTGTTCCAGTGCGTGTTGACCACGAGCTTGCCGGTGGCCGCGTCGCGCGCATAGAAGGTGCTGAACTTGTCGCGGCCTTGCTCGCGTTTGTTCGGCAGCGGCCAGATGCCGCCGCCGAACACGTTCTGATCGCCGTACTGATCGACCAGCGCCGGCTGCAGCTTGTCAATCTGGTCGCTGTCGAGCGCCGCCATGACCTGGGTAATGCTGCGTTGCTGGGCTTCCACCTGACGCAGCTGCTCGCTGATCTGGATGGAGATCTGATCGACATCGCCGCCGATCACCTTGCCTTCCAGGCTCGCCAGTTCCGGTGTGACGAACAGCCGGACGACGGCAAACGTGCCTATCACCATCGTCACGAAGAAGGCGCAGGCGATCACGGTAAAACGCGCTTGCGTCGATATTGGGCTAGGCATCGAATCTCCGGACTGAGTCATGATGCCTCCTTTACGGCAAGGCGGCGTTTAACTTTACTGAAGATCGTTGCGGACGCATGGATCGTCAGCGCCTGCGGCGAGCGGTAGCGTCGCGAACAATCGGACCAGATGGCGGCAGGGCCCGGTGTCGAGGATCAGTTTGGGCCACTGACTGTTCATTTAGACGCGATGCTCTACGACGCGCGAGGGCACATGGAGGGTTCGTCGCGAATGGGCAGAGAACGCGGCGCTGGCCTCGAAGAGGAGGCATCCCTCGTTCACCGGCGACGCAGCGCGCGGCACAGAAGATCTCGGGAAAACATGACGCTCGCCATGCTTGTCTTGATGTTGATCGCTTGCGCGAACGCCCGGGCCGACGCGGATCCGGAATTCGACGATCCCGCTCAGATCAAGGCGTTTTCGAGCGACCCGCGAGTCAACAATTGCAATTACCGGAGTCGAAGAACCGGAAGAAGGACTGAAGGTACATTCAGATCGGCGCGACATCGCCGAATGGCGCCTGCCAGTTTCATGACGAAGCCGGCGCACCGTCGAATCAACCGGTGCTGAAGATAGAAACCGCGGTCGAACGTGCGGGATGCCGATCGTTGATGATGGAAGGCTCGTCCGATCCGGTGTCGTGGCGCAACCTTCCAGCAATTCCAACACGGCCTGCACGAGCAGGCAAAAAGCACGATCCTGTCCACGCCCGACGTCGGCAGGGCGCTGCTGATCCGCAACGATCCGATGACGCAAGTCCCTCGGCTTCAACCGAGCGAAAGCGCGCTCCTCGATCAATCGGGCCCAGCCGAGCGGTAATTTCAACGCCGGGCCACCTATGCCCCGAGCCGCGACAACCCGCCAAGGATGCCAACGACGGATTGATGCCAAGCATCCCGGCGGCCCGACGATCAACGACGAATGACGCGAACCCGCAAGTCATTGGCGACGGAGCCGGGCATGCGGCCATCACCGGCGCGGCGACGCGATGCGAACGACAGCGGCCCGCGGCCAGCAGCGTGCGCAATCGCTCCGGAACGTCGTCGACAATCCGGACGTCGCAGCCGCGGCGAGCTAAAGGGAAGGGAGGTCCGATATGCACGGACCGGAAAAGACAAAGGACGGAAGCAAGACCCGCGAGTGCGGCGCTATCCGTCCTTGTCACTGTTCGTTGGTAGGCTCGATTGGATTCGAACCAACGACCCCCACCATGTCAAGGTGGTGCTCTAACCAACTGAGCTACGAGCCTGTATTGAGGCGCGAATTGTAGACATACTTTCTGGAATGCGCAAGCGCGTCGCGAAAAAATTCCAAATCGTGGTCGCCCGCTTCGGCTTCTCTCCATGCAGCGATCAGGGAGAACCAGAGCGTCTCCGAATGCGCCGGAGTAGTATCCGTACTGCTCCGGCACGCGGAGTCGCGCCGTCGGCGTGCCGAGATCCCTGTTCTTCGAATCACGATAATTCAGATACCCGTATGACAGCCCTCTCAAGCAGCGAGCGCGCCACTGCACTCCTGCCTTATCTCGTTGCCGCCACGTTCTTCATGGAATATCTCGACACCACGGTCATTGCGACCGCGTTGCCGCAGATGGCCCACAGCTTCGGCGTCGGACCGAATGCGCTGAGCTTCGGGATGACCGCCTACATGCTGACGCTCGCGGTCTGCATTCCGATCAGCGGCTGGATCGCGGACCGCTTCGGCGCCCGCACGGTGTTCGGCGGCGCGATCGTGATCTTCTCGGTGGCGTCGATCCTGTGCGGGCTGTCGACCAGCGTCGAGCAGTTCATCGCGGCGCGTCTGCTGCAAGGGATCGGCGGGGCGATGATGGTGCCCGTCGGCCGGCTGATCGTCGTGCGCAGCACCGACAAGTCCAAGCTGATGCGCGCAATCTCGACCATCACCTGGCCCGGCATCGTCGCGCCTGTCGTCGGGCCGCCCGTCGGCGGCTTCATCACGACCTATGCCTCGTGGCGCTGGATCTTCCTGCTCAACGTGCCGATCGGTATCATCGTATGCATCTGTACGTGGCTGCTCGTCAACAACAGCCGCGATGCCGAGCCCAGGCCGCTCGACTGGATCGGTTTCGCGCTCTCGGGCGCCACGCTGACCTGCATGCTGGTCGCGACCGAAATCGCGGGCCAGCAGGATACGCAGGTGTGGATGGTGGCCGGGCTGTTCGCCGCGAGCGCGGTATTCGGCGTCGCGGCCTGGTCGTATGCGGCGCGCTGCGCGCACCCGCTGCTCGATTTCACGACGATGAAGGTGCCGACCTTCTCCGTCACGGTGCTGACCGGCTCGGTGTCGCGTATCGCGATCAACTCGGTTCCGTACCTGCTGCCCCTGCTGTTTCAGGTCGGGCTCGGCCTGTCGCCGTTCCAGTCCGGCCTGTTGCTGCTCGGCAGCGCGGTCGGCAATCTCGGCATGAAGGCCGGCACCACCTGGATCCTCGAACGCTACGGTTTTCGCCGGGTTGCGCTGGTCGACATGACGATCGTCGCGTTGTTCACGATCCTGTGCGGCTGGTTGACCGCCTCCACGCCGATCGCCGTCACGCTGTTCGTCGTGTTCGTCTATGGGCTCACGCGCTCGCTTCAGTTCACGACGCTCGCGACGCTCGCCTACGCGGATATCCCGGCGCGCCAAACCAGCGCCGCCAGCACGCTGTGGAGCGCGGCGCAGCAGATGAGCATGGGGATGGGGATCGCGTTCGGCGCACTCGCGCTGCGTGTCGCGTCGATGTGGCGCGGCGACGCCAGCGGCACGCACTACGTGCTCGCGGATTTCCGCTGGGCGTTTTTTCTGGCGGGCCTGCTCGCGTTGCTGACGCTGCCGGGCTACGCGCGACTCGCCGCGGATGCCGGCGACCGGCTGCGGGCGAGCATGGCGAAGGGGTGATGCGCGGCGGCAGCGGCGCCGACACGTGCTGCTGCGCTGTGCAGGATCGCAGTGCGGTCGTGCGCGGAAATCGGTGGCGTGACGCGCTTCCGCCAGTGGGCGCGCAGGTCATGCGGCGGAAGCGCCGACCCGACGGCGTGCGATCCCGGAGGATGCGACGTTGCCGAGCGGGACGCGTGGAACTGCTTCGTGGCCCCGGTCGCGACAACGTTGCGGCGTTCGGTGCATGCTCGCTTGCGAGCGAGATCGATGCGGGTGGCGAGAATATCCAGGCGAGCAGGGTGTTCCACTGTCCCGAGCCATTCACGACAACGTGCGAGGCGCTCGGTGCACGCAGCTGGCGTTGAGATCGATACAGTCGGCGAGACCATCCAGGCGGGCAAGGTGTCCCACTGTCCCGAGCCATTCACGACAACGTGCGAGGCGCTCGGCGCACGCAGCGGGCGATTGAGATCGATGCAGGCAGCGAAACCATCCAGGCGGGCAAGGTGCCCCACTGTCCTGAGCCATTCACGACAACGTGCGAGGCGCTCGGTGGACGCAGCCGACGATTGAGATCGATGCAGGCAGCGAGACCATCCAGGCGGGCAAGGTGCCCCACTGTCCTGAGCCATTCACGACAACGTGCGAGGCGCTCGGCGCACGCAGCCGGCGATTGAGATCGATGCAGGCAGCGCGAATACCCAGGCGGGCACGATATCCCACTGCCCCAAGCCATTCACGACAGCGCTTGGCGCGCCCGGCGCCCGCCGCCCGCGAGCGCACTCGACGAGGGCAGCGAGAACACCCGGGCGAACACCGCACCCACTGCCCAAGCGATTCACGACAACGCGTGGAACACCCAGTACAAGCCGCCCGCGAGCGCGATCGATGCCGGCAGCGTCAGCACCCAGGCGAGCACGAGGCTGCGCACGGTGCCCCACTGCAACCCCGAGCCGTTCGCCGCCATCGTGCCGGCGACGCCCGACGACAGCACGTGCGTGGTCGACACCGGCAGCCCGTACACGTCGGCCGCGCCGATCGTCAGCATGGCGACCAACTCGGCCGACGCACCCTGTCCGTAGGTCAGGTGCTGCTTGCCGATCTTCTCGCCGACCGTCACCACGATCCGCTTCCAGCCGACCATCGTGCCGAGGCCGAGCGCGATCGCCACGGCCACCTTGACCCAGGTCGGGATGAATTTCGTCGCGTGATCGAGCTGCCCGCGGTAATTGTCGATCGCCTTGCGGTCCTCGGGTGCGAACGCCGGCTGGCCCGCTTTCTCCATCAGGCGGATCGCCTCCGACACCAGGTACATCGTATTGCGCACGTTGTCCGCCTCGCCTTGCGGCACGGCAGCGATCGAGCCCGTCGCGCCGACCGACGTCGCGAGCGAATCGGACAGCTGCCGCACGGCGGTCACCGTCGTGGGCGTCAGCCGGCGCGATTGCACATAGGCTTCGGTCTCCGCGCGCGGGTGAGCCGACGGCGCGGCGCCGTTCTCATACTTCGCGAACGTGGCGGACGCCTGGCGCGTGACGGCGATGAAGGTCTGCGTCTCGGCGGGCGTGACCGCCTTGTTGAGCGCATACGCGGTCGGCACGGTGCCGATCAGGATCAGCATGATGAGGCCCATGCCTTTCTGGCCGTCGTTCGAGCCGTGCGCGAACGACACGCCGGTGCAGGTCAGGATCAGCAGGCAGCGGATCCAGAACGGCGGCGGCTGGTCCTTGGGTGGTTCCTGGTACAGGGCGGGGACCCGCACGAGCGTTTTCAGCACCAGCAGCAGCAGGCCGGCGAACAGGAAGCCGACGATCGGCGAGAGCAGCAGCGACTTGCCGACGCCGAGCGCCTGGCCCCAGTCGACGCCGCTCGTGCCCGAGGGCCCGCGCAGCAACTGGTTCATCAGCCCGACGCCGATGATCGAACCGATCAGCGTATGCGAGCTGGACGACGGCAAGCCGAAGTACCAGGTCGCGAGGTTCCACAGGATCGCGGCGATCAGCAGCGCGAACACCATCGCAAAGCCTGCGCTGTTGCCGACCTGGAGGATCAGCTCGACCGGCAGCAATTGGAGGATGCCGAACGCGACTGCGCCGCTCGACACCATCACGCCGAGGAAATTCCAGAGGCCGGACCACACGACCGCGACGTTGGGCGTCAGCGAGTGGGTGTAGATCACGGTCGCGACGGCATTGGCCGTATCGTGAAAGCCGTTGACGAACTCGAAGCCGAGCGCGATCAGCAGCGCGATGCCGAGCAGCAGGTACGGGAAGATCGAGTGCTCGCGGATCGGCGACAGGTCCGACACCAGGTGCATCAATACATAGACCGCACCGGCCGCGAGCACGACGACGAAAAGGGCGAGGCCGGCGTGACGCGTGCGATCGAGGTCGACCCCGGATGCCGGGGACAGAGGCTGATTCATGACGGCCTTGGGACGAGTGGGATGAACCGATCCTAGCGTCCGCCGTCTGGCAGTTTTATGACACGCGACAAGATGGCCGCGATTGGCGACGCACAGGCGGGAACCCGCGCGCGCCGAGCGCTATTCATGCTGATTTTGTGCCGATTCCCGTGACTTTCTTTCATATCGAAAGGGCTTGTCTGCACAATGCGCCGGCATCAGCGGGCGCCGGCGGGCGCCGCCCGGGCGAAGCGCCGCGCGCCCGCCACGCAGGCCACCACGGCCACGGTCACGCCGATCATCGCGGGCGGCACGGGCTCATGCAGCAGCCAGGCCGCGAGCAGCAGGCCGAAGAACGGCTGCAGCAGCTGCAGCTGCCCGACTCCCGCGATGCCGCCCTGCGCGAGCCCGCGATACCAGAACACGAAACCGATCAGCATGCTGAACAGCGACACGTAGGCCAGCCCCCACAGCGCGGCGGGGCCGACATGCTCGAACGACGTGGGCCAATACCACAGCATCAGCGGAACCATCACCGGCAGCGACAGCACGAGCGCCCACGAAATCACCTGCCAGCCGCCGAGCCGGCGCGACAGATGCGCGCCTTCCGCGTAGCCGAGGCCGCAGACGACGATCGCGGCCAGCATCAGCAGGTCGCCCACGGGCGATGCATCGAGGCCGTTGCGCAACGCGTAGGCCGCGACCACGGCGCTGCCCGCGAGCGAGAACAGCCAGAATGCACGCTGCGGATGTTCGCCGCCGCGCAGCACGCCGAAGACGGCGGTCGCGAGCGGCAGCAGGCCGATGAAGACGATCGCGTGCGCGGACGTCACGTGCCGCAGCGCGAGCGCCGTCAGCAGCGGAAACCCGACGACGACGCCGAGCGCGACGATCGCGAGCGGCACGAGGTCGCGACGCGCGGGACGCGCTTCGCGAAACGCGAGCAACAGCGCGAGCCCCAGCGCGCCGGCGATCGTCGCGCGCGCAACGGTCAGGAACACCGGGTCGAGTCCTTGCACCGCGATGCGGGTCGCGGGCAGCGAACCACTGAAAATCACCACCCCCAGCAGGCCGTTCAGCCAGCCGCTCGTCGTCTTGTCCATGCCCAGGCTCCTGTATCGAAGCAGCAGCATCCCATGTCGGGGCGATCGGAGTAAGCTACGGATCAGTACAATTCGAGCAAACTGTACTTATTCAGGAGCAGTACAGATGACGGAGACGGACAAGGACGCGCGTGCGCCGGGCAGCCGGGTCGAGCGCGTGATGAGCACGTTGCGCGAGCGTATCGCGAGCCGCGCGCTGGCGCCGGGCGCGCGCGTGCCGTCGATTCGCGCGATGGCGGAGGGCGTGGGCGTATCGAAGTCGACGGTGGTCGAGGCATACGATCGCCTCGTCGCGGAAGGGACGCTCGCCGCGCGGCGCGGCTCGGGATTCTTCGTGTCCGGCCACGCGCCGCCGTTCGTGCTCGCGGATCTCGGTCCGAGCCTTGATCGCGAGGTGGATCCGCTGTGGCTTACGCGGCAGTCGCTCGAGGTCGGCGCGGGCGGCCTGCGGCCCGGCTGCGGCTGGCTGCCGCCGGACTGGCTGCCCGCCGACGGCGTGCGCCGCGCGCTGCGCGCCGTCGCGCGGGATCCAGTGGCCCAGCTGACCGACTATGCGGTGCCGCGCGGCCTGCCGGCGCTGCGCCAGCAATTGTCATGGCGGCTCGCGCAATACGGCGTCGAAGCGCCGCCCGAACAGATCGTGCTGACGGACGGCGGCACGCACGCGCTCGACCTGCTGTGCCGCTTCCTGCTCGAACCGGGCGACACGGTGCTGGTCGACGACCCGTGCTACTTCAATTTCCCGGCATTGTTGCGCACGCATCGGTTGAAGATCGTCAGCGTGCCCTACACGGCGACCGGCCCCGATCTCGCGCGCTTCGAGCAGGTGCTCGCCGAATATCGGCCGCGCGTCTACGTGACCAATGCCGCGCTCCACAATCCGACCGGCGCGACGCTCGCGCCCGCGGTCGCGCACCGCGTGCTGACGCTCGCGGCCGAACACGATCTGCTGATCGTCGAGGACGACATCTTCGCGGATTTCGAGGCCGAGCCCGCGCCGCGGCTCGCGGCGTTCGACGGCCTGGCGCGGGTGGTGTCGATCGGCAGCTTCTCGAAGACGCTGTCGGCCTCGGTGCGTTGCGGCTACATCGCCGCGCGCGCGGAATGGATCGAGCCGCTGATCGACCTGAAGCTCGCGACCGCGTTCGGCAACAGCGAACTCGCCTCGGCGGTCGTGCAGCGGATGCTGGTCGACGGCACCTATCGCCGGCATCTCGACGGCCTGCGCACCCGCCTCGCCGATGCGATGAGCCGCGTGGGACGCCGCCTGACCTCGGCCGGGCTCGAGATCGTGGTGCGGCCGCGCGGCGGCATGTTCCTGTGGATGCGGCTGCCCGACGGTCTCGACGCGGCGCGGGTGGCGCGTCATGCGCTCGACGACGGCGTTGTGTTCGCGCCGGGCAACGTGTTCAGCGTCACGCAGTCGGCGGCGGACTGCTTGCGTTTCAACGTGTCGCAATGCGACCGGCCCAAGGTGTACGACGCGTTGCGGCGCGGGATCGACCGGTGCGTGAAGGAGGCGGCGCAGGCGGACGCATGAGTCAGCGGCGGATGGACCCGGGCGGGACCGCCGCGAGATCGAGGTAGCTGAACGCCGAGCGGGCGCGCGCGACGTCGTCGAGGTCGACGAGCACGTCGACGACGGCCTCGCGGTCCTCGGGCGCAGCCGCGATGCACGAGCCGTCGGGCGCCGCGACCAGGCTCGCGCCGCTGAACGCATAGCGTTCGCCTGCGCCGACCCGGTTCGCCATCGCGACGAACAGCTGGTTCTCCAGCGCGCGGACGGGGATCATCTGCCGATGAATCGAGCCGTGCGGATGCATCATGCCGTCGAGGATGAGGATCAGATGCGCGCCCTGACGCGCGAGCGCGCGCGCGGTTTCAGGAAATTCCAGATCGAAGCAGATCAGCAGGCCGAGCGGGATGCCGCGCCAGGTGCAGACGGGAAACGCGTCGCCCGCGTCGAACACGCCGAGATCCGATTCATAGAGATGGGTCTTGCGGTAGTGCAGACGGATCTCGCCTTGCTCGTCGATCAGCAGTGCGGTGTTGAAGCAACGCGCGCCGTCGCGTTCCGCGCAGCCGATCGCGACGGCGACCCGGGCCGCGTGCGCGGCGTCGCGCACCGCGCGGATCGACGCGCCGTCGACGGGTTCCGCCAGCAGGCCGACGTTGTCCGGAGTGGGAAAGCCTTGCAGGTAGGTCTCGGAGAACACCACGAGGTCGGTCTGCCCGCGCGCGGCCGCGATGTGCGCCAGCGCTTTGGCGAGATTGTCGCGAAGCGCGCCGTCGCGCAGCGAGGACTGGATCAGGCGGAGGCGAAGGGGCTTCATCGGCGGGGCGTCGAGGAGGAGGGCCGGGCCGGCTCGTCGAGCCCGGCGATGATGCGCGCTTCGCGCGACAGATCCAGCGAGCGCGACAGCAGCGCATAGATCCCGCCCGCGGCGACGAGGCCGACCAGCCACGCGACGTCGACGCCGCCGAGCTGTTTCGCGAGCGGCCCGACGAATACGTCGCGTCCCGTATCGGCATCGCTGATCGAAAAGAATGGAACCATCGCGGCGAAGCCGAGCAGGTACGCCGCGATGCCGCGCGCCTGCCACGCGCCGTAGATCCCGTGCGGCGTGAAGAAATGCGGGATCGCATAGCGGCCGCGCCGCACGCAGAAGTAGTCGACCAGATTGACCGCAGTCCACGGCACGAGGAAGTACAGCATCAGCACGAGGAACGTGTGCAGCAGCGCGATGCCGTTGCCGCGGATCGTCAGTACGCACAGCAGCACGCCGACGCTGATCGCGGCGATCGCACCGACCCGCGCGCGCCGGGTCGGCCGGATCGGCGTCAGCGAATCGATGCCGGTCAGCACCGTCAGCATCGCGCTGTACAGGTTGAGCGCGATGATCGGCAGAAAGCCCGCGAGCGACACGATCACGATCAGCGGCCCCAGCCCCGGCGCGAGCCCGGCGCCGATCCGATACAGCGCGAGCAGCGCATCGGCCGCGTGCAGTTCCTGCGCGAGCCATGCGCCGAGCCCGATCATCCATGCGCCCGACAGCGACGCGCCGGCGAACACCACGGCGATCAGTTTCGCGCGGCTCGTGTGCTTCGGCAGGTAACGCGAGTAATCGGAGACATAGGGCGCATACGAGATGTTGTAGCTGGCCGCGATCGCGAACTGGGCCGCGAATGCGATGCCGCCGAAGCCCGGCGGGATCGCGCGCGGGCCGTCCGGCAGCGGGGCGTGACCGATCAGCAGCGCGAGCGTGACGAGCAGATAGAGCGGCAGCGTCGCATACAGCGCCCACCTGAACGCGCGATGCATAAGGTCGTGGCCGTAGATCGCGAGCAGCGCGCCCGCCGCGATCGCGCTGGCCGCCACCGCCGCGCCGTCGAGGCCGAACACGTTGCGCACGCCGTCGACCATCAGCGACACGTTGACGACATTGAAGCCGACGAACACGAACAGGGTTGCCAGCAGCGCGACGATCACGCCGCGATAGCCGAACTGCGCCCGCGACTGGATCATCTGAGGCAGGCCCATTTCCGGCCCCTGCGATCCGTGGAAGGCCATGAACAGCGTGCCGAACATGATTCCGAGCGCGCCGGCGAGCGTCGTCCAACCGGCCGACAGGCCCATCGACGGACCGACGAAGCCGATCGAGATCGTGAAGAAATGGAAATTGCCGAGGAACCAGAACGGCCCCTGGCTCGCGAGCCGCGCGTGCCGTTCGTGTTCGGGGATGTAGTCGATCGAACGCTGTTCGATCGAGAGGCTCGGTGGCGAGAGGCCCGCTGGCGAGAGGCTCGGTGGCGCATCGGCATGCGCGGCGTGGTCGGAGGTGGGCAACTGGGGCATCGGATCCGCTCCGCGGCGTGAGACGCCGTCGCGCGGCAGTCCGCGCGACGGCATGGAACCAGGACCCGCGCGGCGCGCGGGCGCGCAAGACGACCGCCTGCCTACAGTCCCGCGGTGGTTTGCGGCATCCGGGCCTGCGCGACGCCTGCCGCGTCGGCCTGCTCGACGTCGCCCGTGCGGCGCGCGATCAGCCACACGCACACGGACGACAGGATCGCGGCGGCGGTGTACTGCAACGCGAGCGGCCACCAGGCCGGCGTGCTGTTCTGCGCGATCACGGTCGCGACGAGCGGCGTCAGCCCGCCCGCGAGCGCGCCGCATACCTGGTAGGCGATCGAGATGGCCGTGTAGCGGATGCGCGCGGCGAAGATGCCGCTGACGAAGCCCGCGATCACCGAGTAATAGCCCGATTCGGCGATCGTCGCGAGGCCGACGCCGAGCGTGATCGACAGCGGCGTGCCGACCTGCACGAGCGGCAGCATGATGAACGGCACCACCATCGCCCACGCGCCGGTGATCAGCAGCACCCGCGTCGTGCCGAAGCGCTGTGCGAGGAACGCCGCGCCCAGCTGCACGATGAACTGCAGGACTGCGACCACGGTCATGCATTGCAGCACCATCGAGCGTTCGAGCGACAGGAACTGGGTCGCGTAGCTGATCATGAAAATGTTGCTGAAGTACACACCGGCGATGCCATAGACGTTCGCGCCGATCGCGAGCAGCAGCAGCTTCCAGTGGCGGAAGGCTTCGCGCACCGGATTGGCGGCCGTCTCGCCGCTTTGCCGCACGGCCTCGAACTCCGGCGATTCCGAGACGCTCGCGCGGATCACGAAGCCGACCACCAGCAGCACCGCGCTCGCGAGGAACGGCAGGCGCCAGCCCCAGCTCATCAGGTCGTCCTTTGAGAGCGTGCTGATCGCGCCGAACGCGAGCATCGACAGGATCAGGCCGCTCGCGCTGCCGAGCTGAGCGAACGAGGCGAAGAAGGTGCGCTTGCCGGGCGGCGCGTGCTCGCCGGCGAGCAGCACCGCGCCGCCCCATTCGCCGCCGACCGCGATGCCTTGCAGCACGCGCATCAGCACGAGCAGCACGGGGGCGATCACGCCGGCCTGCGCGTAGGTCGGCAGGAGGCCGATCGCGACGGTGGCGAGCGCCATCAGGATCAAGGTCGCGAGCAGCGAGCGCTTGCGGCCGTAGCGGTCGCCGAGATAGCCGAACAGCATGCCGCCGAGCGGCCGCGCGAAGAAGCCGACCGCGAACGAGCCGAACGACGCGAGCAGGCTGACGAAGCGGTTCTCGCCGGGAAAGAACAGCGGGCCGAACACGATCGCCGCGGCGGTCGCGTAGCTGTAGAAGTCGTACCACTCGATCGTGGTGCCGACGAACGAAGCGAGCGCCGCGCGGCGCGGCTGCTTGACGGGCGGTTTCATCCGGGTGTCTCCTCCAGGCTTTTCTTGTCGTGGTCCGGTCAGTCGCGGTAGGCGACGCCGGGCAGCACGCACAGCAATTCGTAGGCGAGGTTCGCGCCGAGCAGTGCGGTCGTGCCGAACGGATCGTAAGGCGGCGCGACTTCGACGAGATCGCAGCCGACGATGTTCAGGCCATGCGCGCCGCGCACGATCTCGAGCGCCTGCGGCACCGTGAGGCCGGCGATTTCCGGCGTGCCGGTGCCCGGCGCGTAGGCCGGATCGATGCCGTCGATGTCGAAGCTGATGTAGACGGGCGTGTCGCCGATCTGCTCGCGCACCTCGCGCATCAGCGGCGCGAGCGACTGGTTCCAGCAGGCTTCGGCCTGCACCACGCGGAAGCCCTGCTCGCGGCACCAGTCGAAGTCCTCGGCCGCGTAGCCGGTGCCGCGCAGGCCGATCTGCACGACCCGCGAGCATTCGAGCAGGCCTTCCTCGACCGCGCGGCGGAACGGCGTGCCGTGCGCGATCTTCTCGCCCATCATCGTGTCGTTCACGTCGGCGTGCGCATCGACGTGGATCAATGCAACCTTGCCGTGCTTGCGATGGATCGCGCGCAGGATCGGCAGCGCGATCGTGTGGTCGCCGCCGAGCGTGATCGGCTTGCAGTCGTGGCGCAGGATCGCATCGTAGGCGGCCTCGATGCGGGCGATCGAATCGTGCAGGTTGTACGGGTTGATCGCGACGTCGCCGACGTCGGCGATCTGCAGCGAATCGAACGGCGCCGCGCGGGTCGCCATGTTGTACGGGCGCAGCAGCACCGATTCCGCGCGGATCTGGCGCGGCCCGAAGCGCGCGCCGGTGCGGTTCGAGGTGCCGAGGTCGAACGGCACGCCGACGAAGCAGGCGTCGAGACCCTCGGCGCTCTGCACGTGCGGCAGGCGCATCATGGTCGCGATGCCGCCGCTGCGCGGCATCTCGTTGCCGCCGAGCGGCTGGTTGAAGTGATCGGCTGTCATGGGGCGATTCGTATGGGTTCGTTCAGGGGTTGCCGTATCATTCGACGCGGCGTGACGCGTAGTTGTACGCGTTGACGCCTGAAAGAAGAATGCGAAGGTTTCGACGTAAACATCGATGAAAATCGATGTAAGCAACAGGAGGCAGACGTGCTGGGGAATCTATCGACGCTCGACCTGCGGCTGATCAGGGTTTTCCTGGCGGTGGTCGAGGCTGGTGGCGTGACGGCCGCGCAGACCATGCTCAATGTCGGCCAGTCGACCATCAGCGCGCAGCTGTCGACACTCGAGACCCGGCTCGGCTACCGGCTGTGCGAGCGCGGCCGCAGCGGCTTCCGGCTCACGCCGAAGGGGGAGCGCTTCCATGCGATGAGCCGCAAGCTGCTCGCGGCGCTCGATGAGTTCGGCAGCGCCGCGCGGCACATGGACAAGCAGCTGGTCGGCACGCTCAGCATCGGCCTGATCGGCCATACGCCGGTCAGCCAGAACGCGCGGATCGCCGAGGCGATCGCCGCGTTCCGCACGCGCGACGAGGCGGTGCGCTTCTCGATCTCGGTGCGTCCGCCCGGCGATCTCGAGGAGCGGCTGCTGGGCGGCGAGATCCAGATCGCGGTCGGCTATTTCTGGCACCGCGTGCCGGCGCTCGACTACACGCCCTTGTTCGTCGAGCGGCAGGTCGCGTACTGCGGGCGCGGCCATCCGCTGTTCGCGCGCGCGGGCGCGCTGACGCCCGCCGACGCGGCGGGCCACGAGTGGGCGTGGCGGACCTACCCGCTGCCCGAGGCGCAGCTGTCGACCTCGCCCGATCGCGTCACGGGCACCGCCGACAACATGGAGGCGGTCGCGCTGCTGATCCTGTCCGGCCATCATCTCGGCTATCTGCCGCAGCACTTCGCGGCGCCGTACGTCGCCCAGGGCCTGCTCGCGGCGCTCAATCCGGACAGCCTGCGCTACGACGTGACGTTCCACATGGTCGTGGCCCGGCAGGCGCGCCAGAACCCGGTGGTGCAGGCGTTCCTCGAGGACCTGGCGCGCGCGCACGACGTGCCCGACGTCGACTGAGCGGCGCGGGGCGCGGGCTCAGGGAATCGGCAGCTCGGCGTCGCGCTTGACCTCGCGCAGCGACAGCGCCGATTCGATCGACGTCACGCCGGGCAGGACGCGCAGCGTGTCGCGCAGGAACATGCCGTAGTCGTCGAGGTCGTGCGCGACGACCTGCAACAGGTAATCCGCCGAGCCGGACACGTTGTGGCAGGACAGGATCCGCGGGATGCCGAGCACCTCGCGCTCGAAGCGGTTCGCGACGGCGCGGTCGTGCACCGCGAAGCGCAGCAGGACGAACGCCACCACGCCGAAGCCGAGCGCCTTGCGCGACAGCTGGCCGCGGTAGCGTTCGATATAGCCGTCGGCTTCGAGCCGCTTGAGCCGGCGCGTGCACGGCGTCTCGCTGAGGCCGACCGCCTCGGCGAGCCGCGCGATCGGGATGCGACCGTCCAGCTGCACCGCGGCGAGGATCGCGCGGTCGATTTTGTCGAGTTCGGGCATGTGGGTGGAAGGTGCTAAAGGTTGGTTGATTCTTAGTGTATTCCACTTTGCAGAAGCAGCCGAATCGCCAATTTAGCCAATAAACCCTCCTGCCGCGGATGCAACATGGAGGCCTTCAGAACCGAGGCCCGATCATGATTTCCGCCCACCTGCTGCTCGTCTACATTGCCGCTGTCGCGGCCATCTATGCGCTGCCGGGACCGGACATGGCGCTGGTGTTGCAGACCAGCATCGGCCGCGGCGCCCGCCCGGGGCTCGCGGCGGCGGCGGGGCTCGGGCTCGCGCGCGGCGTGCACGTGATGCTGTCCGCATGCGGGGTCGCCGCGCTGCTGCGCAGCGCGCCGTGGCTCTACGAGATCGTCCGCTACGGCGGCGCGGCCTACCTGGCCTATGTCGCGCTGCAGATCTTCCGCTCGCCGATGTTCGCGCTGGCCGGCGAGGCCGGTGAGCAGCCGGCCGGCCAGTTGCGCCAGAGCTTCACGAAGGGCCTGCTGACCAATCTGCTGAATCCGAAGGCGCTGCTGTTCTGCTCGGTGCTGCTGCCGCAGTTCGTTGCGCCGGGCGCCGGGCCGGTGTTCGCGCAGATGCTCGAACTGGGCGCGCTGCTCGTGCTGATCGGCGCGTGTTTCGACGTTGCCTGCGTGTTCGGCGCGTCGCGGATCGCCGCGTGGATGCGCCGCCATCCGCTCGCGCAGACCGTGCAGCGCTGGACCTTCTCGGTCGCGCTGCTCGGGTTCGCGCTGCGTCTGTCGCTCGACTGACGGTCGGCGCGCGCGAGGCCGGCCGTATCGACGCAACGAACGGCTGCGACACCCGGCGCGCGCGCAAATAAAATCCCCGCGCAGGCTGCACGCGATCACAGCGCGTGCTTTACACTTCTCCCTCCATGCTTCGCGCGCCGTGCCGTCGGCGTTGCGTACCGCATTCGACATTCCGGCCGGAACCGCTTCCGGTCGGCCATGTCCGATTTCCTGGCAGTCCGTGCAACGCGGTAACCAAGGAGGGTCCGAACATGGCAAGACATCTTCACGCCGGCAATGAAGCGCAGGTCGCGGCCGAATCCACCTGTCTCGGCGCATGCGATCCCACCGAGACGATACATGTCACGGTGATGTTGCGACGGCAGGAAGAGCAGCATCTCGACACCTTGCTGAAAGGCCTCGCGCGCGGCGATCCGAACGCGAAGCCGGTCACGCGCGAGGCGTTCGCGCAGCGTTTCGGCGCCGCGCCCGCCGACGTCGCGAAACTCGAGGCGTTCGCGCGCGGGCATCAGTTGACCGTGGCGCGGGTCGACCCGGCGCAGAGCGTCGTCGTGCTGGCCGGCACCGTCGCGCAGGTCGAGGCGGCCTTCGGCGTGACGCTGCAACGTTTCGAACACCGCACCATCGGCCAGTACCGCGCCCGCACCGGCGCGATCACGCTGCCCGACGACCTGAGCGATACGGTCACCGCCGTGCTGGGGCTCGACACCCGGCCGGCCGCGCGGCCGCATTTCCGGTTCCGGCCGCCGTTCCAGCCCGCGCTCGGGGGCGCGGCGGTCACCTTCACGCCGCCCCAGCTCGCCGCGCTGTACGACTTCCCGGCCGGCGACGGCGCGGGCCAGTGCATCGCGCTGATCGAACTCGGCGGCGGTTATGCGCCCGACGACATCAACCGGTATTTCAACGGCCTCGGCCTGGCGAAGACGCCGACGCTCGTCGACGTGAACGTCGGCGCCGGACGCAATGCGCCGACCGGCGATCCGAACGGGCCGGACGGCGAGGTCGCGCTCGACATCGAGGTCGCGGGTGCGATCGCGCCCGGCGCGACGATCGCCGTCTATTTCGCGCAGAACAGCGACGCGGGCTTCATCCAGGCGGTCAACCAGGCGGTGCACGACACCGCGAACCGGCCCTCCGTGATCTCGATCAGCTAGGGCGGCCCGGAGGCCGCCTGGTCGTCGCAGTCCCTGCAGGCGTTCAACCGGGTGCTGCAATCGGCCGCCGCGGTCGGCGTGACGGTGTGCGCGGCGTCCGGCGACAGCGGCTCCGACGAAGGCCTGCAGGACGGCGTGAACCACGTCGACTTCCCGGCGTCGAGCCCCTATGCGCTGGCCTGCGGCGGCACCACGCTCCAGGCGCTGCCCGGCCAGGGCATCCGCGCGGAGACCGTGTGGAACGACACGGCGTCGGGCGGCGGCGCGAGCGGCGGCGGCGTGAGCACGGTGTTCGACCTGCCGGCGTGGCAGCAAGGCCTGAGCGTGACGGCGAGCGACGGCGGGCAGACGAGCCCGCTGGCCAAGCGCGGGGTGCCGGACGTGGCGGGCGATGCGTCGCCGCAGACGGGCTACGAGGTCTCGGTGGCGGGCACGGCCGCGGTGATGGGCGGCACGAGCGCGGTCGCGCCGCTGTGGGCGGCGCTGATCGCACGGATCAACGCGGCGGCGGGCAGCGCGGCCGGCTGGCTGAATCCGACGCTGTACGCGAACCCGGGCGCGTTGCGCGACGTCACGCAGGGCAACAACGGCGCATATGCGGCGTCGCCGGGCTGGGACGCGTGCACGGGGCTGGGCAGCCCCGACGGGGCGAAGCTGGCCGCCGCGCTGAAGGGCAAGTCCGCCGCCTAGCGGCGGACGGGCGGAATTGACGAATTCGTTCATGCACCACCAATAGAACCAGAAGGAGCAGCTCGATGAGTATCGATTCGGTATCTTCCGGCGGCGGTTCGTATCCGCTGCAGCACGGCGCGCACAATTCTCACGGCGTGCCGCCCACCATCGACCCGGTGGCGTTGAGCCACGGCCGCGACCAGCCGTTCTTCGATCCGGTCGCCTACGGCAACGGGCCCGACGATTCCGTGACCGACACCACCGAGGGCGAGGCGATCACGCATCACACGCTCGTGGTCGGCGGCCGCCGGATCGCGTATACGGCGACCGCCGGCCATCTGGTCGCGGTCGACCCGAGCAGTTCGCAGCCCGAGGCGAAGCTGTTCTACGTCGCCTTCACGGAGGACGGCCAGACGGAGGAGTCGCGCCCGGTCACGTTCTTCTACAACGGCGGCCCCGGCTCCTCGTCGGTGTTCGTCCTGCTCGGCTCGTTCGCGCCGCGCCGGATCCGCACCTCGATGCCGGGCTTCACGCCGCCCGCGCCTTATCAGATGGAGGACAACCCGGACAGCCTGCTCGACAAGAGCGACCTGGTCTTCATCAATCCGGTCGGCACCGGCTATTCGGCCGCGATCGCGCCGCGCAAGAACCGCGACTTCTGGGGCGTGGACCAGGACGCGGATTCGATCAAGCAGTTCATCAAGCGCTACCTGACGAAGAACAACCGCTGGAATTCGCCGAAATTCCTGTTCGGCGAGTCGTACGGCACGGCGCGCAGCTGCGTGCTCGCGTACCGGCTGCACGAGGACGGCGTCGACCTGAACGGCGTGACGCTGCAATCGTCGATCCTCGATTACAAGCAGGCGGGCAATCCGGCCGGCGCGCTGCCGACCGCGGCGGCCGACGCGTGGTATCACAAGCGGCTCGGCGTGACGCCGACGCCCACCGACCTCGGCGCGTTCGCCGAGGAGGTCGCGCAGTTCGCGCGCGGCGATTACCTCGACGCGCTGCGCAAGTTCCCGCAGACCGACCCGGCCGTGGTCGCCAAGCTGTCCGAATACACGGGCATCGATACGACCACGCTGCTGTCATGGAGTCTCGACGTGGCCGGCTACGACGCGCGCGGCAACTCGGTGTTCCTCACCACGCTGCTGCGCGCGCAGGGCCTGATGCTCGGCTCGTACGACGGCCGCGTGACGGGCATCGAGTCGGGCATCGCGGGCAGGATCGACCCGAACTCCGGCGGCAACGACCCGACGATGACGGCGGTGACGGGCGACTACACGGTGATGTGGAACAGTTACCTGAACGAACAGCTCAAGTACACGACGAATTCCGCGTTCACCGATCTCAACGACCAGGCGTTCGCCAACTGGGATTTCCATCACACCGATCCGACGGGCGCGCAGCAGGGCATCGACGACAAGGGCAACGTGATTCTCTACACGGCGGGCGATCTCGCGGCCGTGATGGCGCTCAACGTCGACCTGAAGGTGCTGTCCGCGAACGGCTTCTACGATTTCGTGACGCCGTTCTACCAGACGGTGCTCGATCTGCAGCAGATGCCGCTCGAGGATCCGTCGGTGCGGGCGAACCTGTCGGCGCGCTTCTATCCGTCGGGCCACATGGTGTACCTGGACGGCGGCTCGCGCACCGCGCTCAAGCACGATCTCGCGCAGATGTACGACTCGGCGGTGCACGACAGCGGGGCGGTGCTGCGGATCCGCGCGCTGCAGGCGAAGCGGCGCGACGCCGCGTGAGCGTGCGCGGCGAGCCGAAGGGCCCACCGCGCGCGGGATACAAAAAGGCCGACCGGGTGAGGTCGGCCAAAAAGGTCCTGGCCTAATCCGAGGGCCAACGCCAGAACCCGAGAAGCGGTGGCGATGGCGCCCGGCACAGGCCGGGCGCGTCGCTCGATGGTCTCTTCGCTGCCAACCCGGTCGCGCTCGATGTTGAACTCGGCTGCGCGGGGGCAGGGGGGCGGCCGGTCAGCCGCGCAGTCGTTCCGCGATCGCGCGAAAGCCGGCCGCAAAGACGTTTTCGCTGACGCCCGAGGCCACTTCGCGCAGGTCCGCGCCTTCCGTCGTGAAATCCGCCCACCACAAGCCGAAGGTCTGCCCGGTCGCCGTGACGGGAATGAGCCGCACGCCGGCGACGTAGTTGCGCACCGGCAGCGAGGTATCGAAGATCGTGTACTCGAACTCGAATGCCGACGGCTCGAACTTCGTCAGCCGCTCGCGCACGAATTGATGATCCGGCAGCACGAGATAGCGCTCGGCGCCTGTCGTGCGCCCGTCGCCGCCCGATTCGAGACGGCTTTCCAGCACGCCCGGGTGAAACGTGGCCATGCCGTTGAAATCATCGAAGAACGACCAGACGCGCCCGAGCGGCGCGTCGAAAACCTGACTGGCGAATGCGGTGTGCTTCTTCGTCATGCTTTCTCCTCGGTTGAGCGGAGGCGTTCGTGTGCCGCCGCGGATGGCGGGCGGTAACCCGTCCTGATAGCCTTGAAGCGTTGCGTGGTGTCGGTCAGCGCGGTTTCGGCGGGCAGCCGCTCCATTGAGCTGGCGCCGTAGAAACCGTGGCATTCGGGGCACTCGGCCAGCATATAGGCCGCGTCCTCCGGCGAGGCGATCGGGCCGCCGTGGCACAACACGATCACGTCGTCGCGCACGGAGCGCGCGGCGGCCGCCCAGCGCTTGACGAGCGGCACGCAGTCGGCGAGCTGCAGCGCGGTGGTCGCGCCGATCCGGCCGCCCGTCGTCAGGCCGAGGTGCGCGACGATGATGTCGGCGCCCGCCTCGGTCATCGCGATCGCGTCGGCCTCGCTGAATACGTACGGCGTCGTCAGCATGCCCTTGCGGTGCGCGAGGCGGATCATGTCCACCTCGAGCGCGTAGCCCATGCCGGTTTCCTCGAGATTCGCGCGGAAGTTGCCGTCGATCAGGCCGACCGTCGGGAAGTTCTGCACGCCGGCAAAACCGACCCGGCTCACGTCGTCGAGGAATGCGTCGAAGTTGCAGAACGGATCGGTGCCGTTGACGCCGGCGATCACCGGCGTCGACTTGACGACGGGCAGGACCTCGCGCGCCATCTCCATCACGATCTCGTTCGCGTTGCCGTAGGCGAGCAGGCCGGCGAGCGAGCCACGGCCGGCCATCCGGTAGCGGCCCGAGTTGTAGATGACGATCAGGTCGATCCCGCCCGCTTCCTCGCACTTGGCGGATAAACCCGTGCCCGCGCCGCCCCCGATGATGGGCTCGCCGCGCGCGATCATGGCGCGCAGCTGGTGAAGAATGGCGGAGCGGTTCGGCTTGGACATCATCAATTCCGTGACAGGAGCGACAAGAACGTTTCGACTGCGGTGCGCGCGAACAGCGCGTCGTTGATATGCGCGGGCACGCGGATCAGGCGGCGGTCGGCGGTTTGCCTGACCGTGGCCTCGAGCGCGTCGAACAGTGCGCGATCGGCTTCGGGGTCCCAGAACGGCTGGCCGGGCGCGTCGAGCGCCGATACGCCGCCTTCGGGAATCAGGAAGCGGACCGGGCCGCCGCAGGCGTTCAGCTTGTGGCCGATCCATGCGCCGATCCGGCGATTTTCGTCGGCCGTGGTGCGCATCAGCGTGACCTGCGGGTTGTGCGGGTACAGCAGGCGGTCTGCGTAGCGCGGTGGCAGCGTCGACAGATGGCCGAAATTGACCATGTCCAGCGCGCCGCAAGCGCCGACGTAGGGTACCTTGCTGCGCGCGATCGCGTCGAAGCGGTCCTCGCCGCAGGCGAGCACGCCGCCGCACAGCAGGTCGCAGACTTCGGTGGTGGTGAGGTCGAGCACGCCGTCGAGCAGGGCGCTGTCCGCGAGCTTTTCCATCGCGTGGCCGCCGTGGCCCGTCGCGTGGAACACGAGGCAGTCGAAGCGCGTGTCGAGCTGCGCCGTGACCGCCGTGATGCACGGCGTGGTCACGCCGAACATCGTCAGGCCGATCGCGGGCTTCAGGTCGGCCGGCAGCGGCTGCGCGTCGCGCACCGCGCCCGCGATCATGTGGGCGCCGTTGGCGAGCACCCGCAATGAAATTCGATTGAGACCGGCCAGATCGGTGACCGAGTACATGATGGCGATGTCGCTCGCGCCGATGTAGCGGGACACGTCGCCCGACGCCATCGTCGAGATCATCAGCTTCGGCACGCCGATCGGCAGCGCCTGCATGGCCGGCGTGACCAGCGCGGTTCCACCCGAGCCGCCGATGCCGAGCAGCGCGGCCACGTCGTCGCGGCTCGCGATGTAGCGTTCGAACGCTACCGCCATCGCGGCGATCGCGCGGCCGCGGTCGCCGCACAGGACGGCACCCCTGCCGTCCGGATGGCAATCCGCGACTGTCTCCGCGTGGATGTCCGCTAGCCCGGACGGTTCGCCGCGCGTCGACAGGTCGACGACGACGGCCTCGAGGCCCAGACGGGCGAACCGGTCCTTCAGGTAGTGGGCTTCCGCGCTTTTTGTATCAACCGTGGCCGCAACGTAGATTCGTGTACGGTGAGGTAACATTTGGTCTCCTTCGCCAGTAACCCTGTCGAACGATGCGCTTCTTTGATGCGCCACACTCTAGCACAAATGAGACTATCGTCTCATCGAATCGACCGCATCCATGTCAATTTCCGCAGATTCTTCCGAAACTTTGTCCGGCGTTCGGCTGCAGACGCGTGAGTTATTGCTCAATACCGCACTGACGCTGCTGGAGCAAGGGTGGTTCCCTTCCATCACCGAATTGGCCGCCGCGGCGGGCGTGTCGCGCGCCACCGCGTACCGTTATTTCCCGTCGCAGGCGGCGCTCGTCAGCACGGTCGTCGATACGGTCCTCGGGCCGGTGCTGCAATGGCGGCCCACCGGGCAGTCGGTGCAGGCGCGCGTCGACGAACTGCTCGATTTTGCGTATCCGCGCATGCAGCAGCACGAGGGCGCACTGCGCGCGGCGCTGCAGGTGGCGCTCGCGCAATGGGCCAACGAACGCGCGCAGCGCGCGTCCGACGAACCCAAGTATCAGCGCGGCAACCGCCGGCGCCTGCTGACGCTCGCCGTCGAGCCGCTGAAGGACGAGGCCGTCGCGCCGGAAGCGGCCGCGCGGCTCGCGCAGGCGCTTTCGCTCGTCTACGGCACCGAGGCGATGGTCGTGCTCAAGGATATCTGGGGGCTCGACAACGCGGCGTTTCGCGAAGTCGTCGACTGGATGAGCCGGGCGTTGATCAAGGCGACGCTCGACGAGGCGCAGCCGACGCCTTGATGCGCGGGCGCGGATGGGCTGCGCCGCGCCGGCGGCGCGATGCCGCGGCGCGGGGCGTCGTCGTGCGTCAGCGCAGCAGCTGGCGCACGCCCAGCGCGACGATCAGCGCGCCGCACAGCCTATCGGCCCAGGCCTTGCCGCGCCGATAGGCCGAGGCGATGCCCGCGTGCGACAGCGCAAGCGCGACGAATCCGTACCAGCCGGTCGCGACCATGCCGACCACGCCGAGCATGGCGGCGAAGGTCGGCACGCTGACGTGCGCGGGCGCGGCGGACGCGAACACCGCCGCGTAGAACGCCATCGACTTCGGATTGCCCAGGTTGGTCGCGAAGCCCTGCGCGAACGCGCGGCGGGCGTCGCCCGGCCCGCTCGCGGGCATGACGGGGGCGCGACCCGCGCGGGCCTGCGCAATCAGCCGGCCACCGAACCCAATCAGGTAGGCGGCGCCGGCGAGCTTGATGGCGAACGCGAGCCACGGAAACGCGGCGAACACGATGCCGATGCCGAGAATCGCGCAACTGGCCCAGAACAGGTTGACCAGCACGATGCCGCCGACCATCGCGAGCGCTTCGCGACGCGTCGCCGAGGCGGCCTTGTGCGCGACCGCGACGAAGTTGGGGCCGGGAATCACGACGCCGGCGACATAGACGGACAGGACGGCCAGGATCGCGTGGGTGTCGACGTTCATGGACGGGGGCTCACGATCGGATCGGGAAGGGCGCGCGTCATGCGTCGTGATAGCGCAGCCAGAAGATTTCGCGGCAGGCGTTGTCGAAACGCTGGCGCGGCGGCGCGATCGGCCGGCCGTCCGGATGGACGAGCACCTCGTAGTCGATCCAGCATTCGGCGCACGCCGGCGCCGCCAGGTCGCGCGGCGCCTGCTCCTGCTCCTGTTCCTGCTCCACCGCGCGCCGGATCACCGCGCCGTCGTCGAACGTGTAGAGCGTCTCGACGCGGTGCATGTCGTAGCCGTCGTCGTGCCAGCGCGCCTGAGTCGTGTCGTGCCGCGTGATCGCGACGTCGCGAGCCCGGCCGTGAATGGCGCCGACATAACGGAACAGGGGATTCATGATGCGAGGCTCGTGAAGGGAACGCGGCATGGTAGCGCGCGTTGAGCGCGCGCATCGCTAATTCCCTGGTGCGGGTGCGGTCGGGCGGCGCGCGTGGCGCGACGCGGCAGGGGAGCGATACCGGCGGCGATGTCGTTGCCCGGGCAACCATGCGGTCCCGATGCGGCGTGCTTCTTGGCGGGAATATGCCGACGGGCCGCGCGCGGCCCGTCGGCGGGCGCACGCGCGGCGCGTTCGTTTACGCCGGGTTCAGCCACTCCGTCAGGCCTTCGCGCGCATTCAGCTCGATGAAGGACGGCCGCGCGCGCATCTGCTCGATGTAGCGCGTGAGATGCGGCCACGTGGTCGCGGGGCGCGGCATGTTGCGGGTCCAGCGCAGCAGCATCACCGCGAGGAGATCGGCCGTGCTCAGGCGCTCGCCGATCAGATAGAGGCGGCCGTCGCCGAGCCGCGCGTCGAGCCGCGTCATGATGTCTTCGATCTGCTGCTCCGAGAAGGCCCGCACCGCATCGGCGTGGGCCGGATCGCCGTCGGCTTCCGCGAAGAACCAGTTGCGCATCGCCGGCAGCAGCGCGTTCGCGAAGTAGATCATCTGCTCGTACCATGCCGCGCGTTCCGGCGTGCCCGGCGCAGGCGCGAGACCGCCTTCCGGATGGCGCTCGGCCAGCAGCATCAGCAACGCGGCCGATTCGGCATGGGGCACGCCGTCGACCACGAGCGTCGGCACGCGGCCCGACGGATTCAGGCGCAGGTAGTCGGGGGAGCGCTGCGCGCCGGTCTCGATGTCGACGAGCTGCGTCTCGAACGGCACGCCCAGTTCGATCAACATCCAGTGGACAGCCATGCTCGCCGCACCCGGCGAGTAGTACAGGAGGTAACTCATGCTGCGGCTCCGTGAATTCGGATGGGAATGGGGTGAGGCGGAGCGGCGATGGTAGCAAGTTCCCGCGCCGTCGAGGGACGGTTCGTGCGGGGCGCGGTCGGGCGATGCGGGTGCGTTCCTCAGTCCTGGGCGCCCGGCCAGTCGAACGGCGTGTAAGGCAGCGCGCGCTTGTGATGCGTCGCGTCGTAGAAGCGCCGCACCGTCTCGTGGACGTGCGGCTCGACTGTCTTGCCTTCGAGGTAGTCGTCGATCTGGTCGTAGCCGATGCCGTAGGCATGCTCGTCCGGCAATTGCGGGCGCAACGCCTCCAGGTCGGCGGTCGGCACTTTCATCACGAGCGCCTCGTCGGCGCCGAGCGCCCGCGCGATCTCGCGCACCCGGCGCTTGTTGAGGCCGGCGAGCGGCAGCACGTCGGCGCCGCCGTCGCCGAACTTGGTGAAGAAGCCCATCAGCGATTCCGCCGCGTGATCGGTGCCGATCACGATGCCTTGCCGCGCGCCAGCCGCCGCGTACTGCGCGATCATCCGCTGCCGCGCCTTGATGTTGCCGTGCACGAAGTCCTGCTGCGCGTCGTCGCGAAAGCCCAGGTCGCCGGCCGAGAGCGCCGCGAGCATCGCGTCGGCGGCCGGCCGGATGTCGATCGTCAGCGTCTCGTCGGCGCGCACGAACGCCAGTGCGCGCTGCGCGTCGGCTTCGTCGCGCTGCACGCCATAGGGCAGGCGCATGGCGACGAAGCGCGCGTCGCAGCCCTGCGCGCGCAACTGCTCGACGGCCAGCTGCGCGAGGCGGCCGGCCGTCGACGAATCGACGCCGCCGCTGATGCCCAGCACATAGGTGCGCAGGCCGGTCGAGCGCAGGTAGTCGGCGAGGAAGGTCACCCGGCGCGCGGCTTCGCCGCGGGCGTCGAACTGCGCGGCGACGCGCAGCTCGGCGGCGATCGCGCGCTGGCGGGCGGCGGGGTCGGGATGGGACATGAGCGGGCTCCGGGATGGTCGGGTTGCAGCGCGTCATCATAAGCGCAATCGCGCGCGGCCGTCGCGAGCCGCGGGGGTCACGCCTTGCGCGCGAGCAAAACCCCCGCCAGCGCGAGCGCGAAGCCGCCGAGCTGCACCGGCGCGAGCGTTTCGCCGAACAGCAGGTAACCCTGCAGGGCGGCCAGCGGCGGCGCGAGGAACAGCAGCGAGGTCGCGCGCGCCGCGTTGCCGCGCCGCAGCATCCACATCAGCAGCGTGACGGCGAGCCCCGACAGCATCACGATGCCCCAACCGAGCGAGAGCCACAGCCCGGGCGCGTTGTCCCAGCGGGTCTCGCCGAGCAGCAGCGCGAACGCGGCCGCGACGAGCGCCGCGCCGGCATTCTGCACGGCGACCGCGCTGCGCAGATCGGTCTGCGCGAGCGAGCTTTTCTGGTAGAGAGAGCCGGCCGTGATCGACGCGACCGCGAGCACGGCCACCGCGACCACCAGCGCCGCGGAGACGGCGCCCGGCGCGGCGGCGCCCGGCGCGGCGAGTCGCGGGGCGAGCACCAGCGCCACGCCGGCGAGGCCGAGCGCCATGCCGAACCAGCCGCGCGCGGGCAGCTTCTCGCCGAAGCAGGGCACCGCCAGCACCGCGGTCGCGAGCGGCTGCAGCGCGCCCAGCAGCGCCATCACGCCCGCGTTGAGGCCTTGCGCGACGGCCCAGTAGCTCGCGCCGAGATACACCCCTTGCAGCAGCGCGCCCGCGAGCAGGTGGCGGCCCCACTCGCGGCCGGCCGGCCAGCGTGCGCGCGCGGCGAGCGCGACGCCGGCGTACAGCAGCGCGGTGCCGGCGAAACGGGCGAGCAGGTAGAGATTCGGATCGGCGTGGGGCTTGATGGCGCGAGCGACGATGAAGCCGGTCGACCAGAGCGCGACGAAGGTCGCGGCGAACACGGAAGCGAGCATGCGGACACGGCCGGACGCGGGCCGGCGAAAGGAAGCGGAAGCGCAGTATGGTGCGCGCCGCATCCGTCGTCTTGTCGAAAACTGCACGCGCCGCGCGGGCGGCGCGGGGCCGCTTACTCGATCGAGAAGGTGTCGAGCGGCTGGTTCGCGCTGGCGTCGGTCGCGAGCCGGGCGCTCAGCAGCTGGTGCAGGCGGCGCGCCTCGTCCAGGGTGAGGTCGATCCAGTACGGATCGCCGGCGGCGTCGTTGAGCCGCTCCGGCGGGAACTGGATTTCGAGCACGGTGCCTTTGCGATACATCTTTTCCTCGTCGGTGGCGTTCGGTCAGACGGCGAGTGTAGCAACCCGACGCACCGGCGATTCGCGCATGGGAGGAAATACACCATTGACGATGCCGCTGCGATCGGGCGCGCCTGACACATGCGCTTCAAACACCCGTACTACAATAGGCCGCCCTCATTTCGCCGGCCATCCGGGCCGGCGCTTCGCCGCAATGCTCGCAGAACAACGACATCAATACATCCTGTCCGAACTCGGCAAGACCGGCGCGCTGTCGGTCGCGGAACTCGTCCGCACGCTCGATGTGTCGCGCGAGACGATCCGCCGCGATCTCAACGCGCTCGCCGCGCGCGGCCTGCTGGTGATGACGCATGGCGGCGCGCTGGCCGCCGACCGGCGCGAGCCGAGCCTGTCCGAGCGCGAGGCCGCGCACGCGGGCGCGAAGCAGGTGATCGGCCGACGCGCGGCGACCTTCGTGCCGGACGGCGCGTCGGTGCTGCTCGATTCGGGCAGCACGACGCACGCGGTGGCGCTCGCGCTGGCCGACCGTCACCGCCTGACCGTCTATACGAACGACTGGCGGATCGCCTTCGTGCTCGCGCGCCGCAATGAAAACCGCGTGACGCTGCTGGGCGGAGAATTGTCCGACGACGAGGATGCGACCTTCGGGCTCGATACGATCCAGCAGCTGGCGCAGTACAACGTCGATTTCGCGTTCGTCGGCGCGGGCGGCGTCACGCCCGACGGCGATCTCACCGATTACTCGCGGCTCGCGGCGGAAGTGCGCAGCCGGATGCTGGCCGCGGCCGGCACCGTGGTGGTGGTCGCCGACCATTCGAAGTTCGGCCGCGTGACGCCGGTGCGGATCAACGGCGTCGAAGCCGCCCGCTATCTGGTCACCGACCGCGCGCCCGACAAGGCGATGCGGCGCGCGCTCGCGGCGCGCGGCCTCGAATTGATCGTCTGCGGCTGAGCGCGGCCGCGCGGAGCGGGGCGCGCGCGTGTTCCGGGTCGTTCAGCAGGATACGAAGCGCAGCACCGCGTCGCAGATCGTCGCGCGATGGCGGACCCGCAGGCGCGGGGCCGACGGATCGCGGCCGAACGCGGCGCCGAACGTGTAGCGGTTCGACACGCGGTGGAAACAGAACGAGCTGATCAGCAGGTGCAGGTCGTAGGGATCGATGTCGTCGCGGAACGCGCCGCTCGCGACGCCGCGCGCGAGCAGTTCCTCGATCGTCTTGATGATGCTGACGTTGCGGTTCTTGAACGATTTCAGCTGTTCGAGATACTTCGCGCCGTGGGTGTTCTCGATCGAGACGAGGCGCACGAAATCGCGATGCTTGTCGTGGTAGTCGAACGTGAATTCCACGAGCCGACGCAGCCCCGCGACCGGCTCCAGCTCGCCGATGTTCAGCTCCAGTTCGAGCGCGCGGATGTCTCCGTAGACTTTTTCGAGCACGGCCTCGTACAAGCCTTCCTTGCTGTCGAAGTAGTAGTACAGCATGCGCTTGGTCGTGTTCGTGCGCTCGGCGATCGCGTCGACGCGCGCGCCCGCGAGCCCCATCGCGGAGAATTCCTGCGTGGCGACGTCGAGGATGTTGCGCTTGGTCTCTTCGGGATCGTACTTGCGACGTGTGTCGTCGCGGCGTGCGCCGGCGGTGGGCGGCTCGCGGTTTTCCGACGCGGCAGCCTTGCTTCCTGGTTTCATTGTGTGGGTTCGGGCGGCAGCATGGACGGCGCATTCTAGCATGTGGAAAAGTGCCGTCCGGGTGGGCCGGATCCTCTAGGAAACCCTGATTGGACGGGCGCGCCGCGCCGTGCTGGAGGCGGGGCGCGCCGAATCCGCGCGATCATCGGGCGTCTTCAGTCGAATCGATACTCGCTGCTCACCAGTCCGCTGGGATACTGGCGGGTGGCCACATGCCGGAGCCGGATGTCGCCGGGTATCGCGCCGAACAAGGGCCTGCCCGGGCCGATCAGCACCGGCACCCGCGTGACCACGAGCCGCTCGATGAGGCCCGCGCGAATGAATGCCTGGATGGTCAGGCCGCCGTCGATGTAGAAATCGCGCGACCCGGTGGCCGTGAGTGTTTCGATGATCCCGGCGGGCGGCCCGCTCATCGTCTCGATCGCCTGTCCCTGCACGGCGGACAGATCGATAGGATGGCTACTCAAAATGACGGAGCGTTTTTTCTCGTAGGGCCATGACGGAAGCGCCAGAACGGTCTCGAACGTCTTGCGTCCGATGACGACCGTATCGGTGCCCGCCATGAATTCCTCATACCCGTGGGGCTCGCCGCCGTCCGCCGGCAGGAAGTCGTACGCGCCGTCCGGCCGGGCGAGGAATCCGTCGAGGCTGGTGCCGACGAAGACCGAGATCATGGTTCGATTCCTGCTTGGCTCGATGACGGGCGAGGGATTTCCGATGCGATCCCGCTGGGTTGGATGCACCGTTTTTTCTCTCGAAAGATAGTCGAGCAGCGTGGAAGCTTCAAGGATGACGAAGCATCCGTCGCGGCGAGCCAGGGGCGCGTTGTCGTGAACGCGCGCTTGCGCTGCGACCTGTTCAGGAATCGGTCGTCGATGGAAAGCGCGCCTGCTGTTCGGGCCGGCGGACGTGATTCGCCGAGCGCCGGCTGAATGTCCGCTCGGGGGCGGCAATGGTCGCCCCTGTGGCATTCATGAACGAGGCGTTGCCCCTGCGCCCCGCCGAGACGCTTGCCGTTCCCGCCGCGTCACGCCGTCTCCGCCGGCGCCACGCTGTCCAGCCACTCGGCCAGGGCGGCGAACGGCTCGCTGTCCGCCGTCGCGTCCGGCGCGACGAGGTAGTACCCGGCGTCGCTCGCGAGCCGCAGCGTCGACGCCGCCGCGAGCCGTCCCGACGCCAGTTCGTCCGCGACCAGCAGCGCGGGCATCAGCGCCACCCCCAGCCCCGCATGCGCGGCCGCCGACAGCATCGTGAACAGCTCGTAGCGCGGGCCGCGCACCGCGCGCACGTCGTGTTCGAGGCCGTGCGCGCGGAACCAGTCGCGCCAGGCGTCCGCGCGCGTCGACAGGTGCAGCAGCGGCAGCTCCAGCAGCGCGTCGCGCGCGAGCGGCGCGCCGGCCGACAGCAGCGCCGGATGACAGACCGGCACCATCTCGCCTTCCTGGAACAGCAGCCGGCCGCGCGTGCCGGGCCAGACCGCATGGCCGAAGTAGATCGCCGCGTCGAACGGCGAGTCGCTGAACAGGAAGGCCTCGGTGCGCGCGGACAGGTTGACCGTGATGTCGGGCCGCCGCGCGCGGAACTGCGGCAGGCGCGGAATCAGCCATTGGCTCGCGAAGGTCGGCACGACCGCCAGTTCGAGCGTCGCGCCGATGCCGCGCTGCGCCATCAGATCCAGCGTGTCGCGCTCGATCCGTTCGAGGTTCTTGCGCACGAGCGCCGCGTAATGGCGGCCGTGCGGCGTCAGCACCACCCGCTTCTTGATTCTCAGGAACAATGCGACGCCGAGCCGTTCCTCCAGCGCCGTCATCTGCCGGCTCACCGCGCTCTGCGTGAGCGCAAGCGCATCCGCCGCGCGGGTGAAGCTTTCGTGGTGCGCCGCGGCCTCGAAGATCTGCAGCGCCGCAAGATTCGGAATGCCTTTTCGCATCGGGAAGAACGGCCGCGTTCGGCCTGGGTTGGTGAGTTTTAGGAATGAACTGGTGAGTTTATATCAGTTGCCGGCGAGTTCTGGCGCATCGAAAATGGCCCCGATTATTTTTTTCATTGCCTGTTTTTCGGTCGACCCGATGCCGGAAACAGCCGAAACGCCCCGGAAATCCCGATGAACGACAATCTCGCCGTCCTGCTCGCCTCGGTTCGCGACGCACGCGCCATCGACGCATTGATGCGGCTCATGCATGTTCCCGCACTGTTTTCGCGCGGCGAGCCCGGGGTGGTGACGCGCGCGGAACTCGCGCAGGCGCTCAACATGGCCTTGTTCGCGGACCTGCTCGAACGGGTGCCGACGGGCCGCGCCTACACCGACGACGTGGCGCGCACCGGCGGCCGCGTCACGTTCGACCACGGCGCGCTGCGCACCGTGCGCTGGCCGTCGTGCGGCGCGCTGCCGCCCGGCGAGGCCGCGTTCACGCGCATCCTGCGTCCGCTCGGCTATCGGCTGAACGGCACCTATCCGCTCGATCGCCTGAAGATGACGGGCCGCTCCTACGCGCACCTCGACGCGCCCGATCAGATTGCCCAGTACTTCGTCAGCGAGCTGCATCCCGAGCGCTTCAGCGGCGCGTTCCAGCAGGCGGCCACGCGGGTGCTCGACAGATCGGCCGATCCGCTGACGCCGCACGCCGTCGCGACGCTCGCCGAGCTGGAGCGCGACGCGTGGCTGCCGCTCGCCGACGCATGCGCGCTGCTGCCGGTGCTGGTGCGCTGCTTCGCTCGCCAGCATGCGACGCCGAGGCTTTCGGACTACGAGACGCTGCGCGCCGAGTCGGCGGAAATGGCCTGGATCGCGACCGAGGGCAACGCGTTCAACCACGCGACCGACCGGGTCGCCGACGTGGACGCGGTGGCCGACGCGCAGCGCGCGCTCGGGCGGCCGATCAAGGCGGTGGTCGAGGTGTCGAAGTCGGGTCGCGTGCGGCAGACCGCATTCCGCGCGGACCCCGTGCTGCGCGCCTTCGTGGATGCGGCCGGCGCGCGGGTCGAGCGCGAGGTGCCGGGCTCCTTCTATGAATTCATCACCCGCGATCAGGTCGAGGACGGCGCAACCGGCCGCACGACGCTCGATCTCGGTTTCGACGCGGGCAATGCGACCGGCATCTTCAAGATGACGGCCGCCGCCTGAGCACGGGGAGCCACATGCAGGCCGCCATCGAATATCCGTTCGCCGCGCCGTTCGCCGATCCGCAGGGCTCGCCGATCCGCGAGCTGTTCCGGCATCTGGGCAAGCCCGGCATGATTTCGTTCGCGGGCGGCTATCCGTCGCCCGACCTGTTCGACCGTGACGGCATCGCGGCCGCGCTGGCCGACGCCTGTCGCGACGATCCGCTCGCGTGCCTGCAGTACGGCGACACCGCCGGCGCGCCGGGCCTGCGCCGTGCGCTGGCCGAGTGGATGACGCAGATGCGCGGCGTGTCCTGCGAGCCGGATCAGGTGCTGGTCACGACCGGTTCGCAGCAAGGCTTCGACCTGCTGCTGCGCACGCTGATCGAGCCGGGCGACGCCGCGCTGGTCGAGGCGCCCGCCTATCCGGCCGCGCTGCAGGCGCTGCGCCTCGCGGGCGCGACGATCGTGCCGGTCGCGACCGACGCGCACGGCATCGACGCCGATGCGCTGCACGCGCAACTGGCCGCGTGGCCGGCTGCGCGGCCGCGTCCGAAGCTGCTGTACACGGTGCCGACCTTCGCGAACCCGACCGGCGCGACCTTGCCCGCCGAGCGCCGCGCGGCGCTCGCGCGGCTCGCGCAGGAACATCGCTTCGTGCTGGTCGAGGACGATCCCTACGCGGACCTGCGCTTCGCGGGCGAGCCGCTGGCGCCGATCCTCGCCTGCGCGGGCGCGGCGGACTGGACGGTCTATCTGGGCAGCCTGTCGAAGATCGTCGCGCCGGGCTTGCGGATCGGCTGGGCCGTCGCGCCGGCCGCGATCGCGCGCCGGATGACGGTGGCCAAGCAGACGAGCGACCTGTGCACCGCGCCCGTCGCGCAGGAGGCGGTGCGCCGCTATCTGGACAGCGGCCGGCTCGCCGGCCACCTGCGCACGATCGCGCGCGCCTACGGCGGCCGTTGCGATGCGATGATGCGTGCGCTGCAGGCGTTCCTCGCGGACGACATCACGTGGAGCGCGCCGTCGGGCGGCATGTTCGTCTGGGCGCGGCTGACGGGCGGCCGCGACGCGGCCGAGGTGCTCAAGCGCGCGCTCGAGCACAACGTGATGTACGTGCCCGGCAGCGCGTTCTACGCATGCGACGCGGATCCGGCCACGCTGCGGCTGTCGTTCGCCGCGGCGGGCGAGGCGGAGATTTTCGAAGGCGTGCGGCGCCTGCGCGCGGCATTGGCGGTGCGTTAGCGTGGGCGGCCGAGCCGCCCGCGCGGCTTGCATGCCGCGCGCGAACGCGTTTCAATCGATCAACCCAAGCGGCGCAGCCGCACCGATCAACCTGTCCCTCAAGAGGAAGTGATGCAATTCAACGACATTCTCGCGGCGCTCGACATCGATCTTGGCCAGTGGCGGGGCAGCGCGCTGACCGCGCGTTCGCCGCTCGACGGCGCGACGCTCGCGACGCTCGCCGTCGACAGCGCGGCCGACGCCGAGCGCAAGATCGACGCCGCGCACGCGGCGTTCCTCAAGTGGCGCTCGGTGCCCGCGCCGGTGCGCGGCGAACTGGTGCGCGTGTTCGGCAACGTGCTGCGCGAGCACAAGGCGGCGCTCGGCCGCCTCGTCACGCTGGAGGCGGGCAAGATCGCGTCCGAGGGGCTGGGCGAGGTGCAGGAAATGATCGACATCTGCGATTTCGCGGTCGGTCTGTCGCGCCAGCTGTACGGCCTGACGATCGCCTCCGAGCGGCCCGGCCACCGCATGATGGAGACCTGGCATCCGCTCGGCGTGTGCGGCGTGATCTCGGCGTTCAATTTCCCGGTCGCGGTGTGGTCGTGGAACGCGGCGCTCGCGTTCGTGTGCGGCGACTCGGTCGTGTGGAAGCCGTCGGAAAAGACCCCGTTGACCGCGATCGCATGCCACACGCTGTTCGCCAAGGCGCTGCACGAATTCGAGAAGACCCACCCGGGCGTCGCGCCCGCGGGGCTGAGCCAGCTCGTGCTCGGCGCGCGCGAGGTCGGCGAGGTGCTGAGCACGTCGCCGAAGGTGCCGCTCGTCAGCGCGACGGGCAGCGTGCGGATGGGGATCGAGGTCGCGAAGGTGTTGAGCGCGCGGCTCGCGCGCAGCATCCTCGAGCTCGGCGGCAACAACGGCATGATCGTCGCGCCGAGCGCGGATCTCGATCTCGTGGTGCGCGCCGTGACGTTCTCGGCGGTCGGCACGGCGGGCCAGCGCTGCACCACGCTGCGCCGGCTGATCGTCCATCGCAGCGTGGCGGACCAGCTGCTGCCGCGCCTCGAAAAGGCGTTCGCGAGCGTGACGGTCGGCAATCCGCTCGAGGCGGGCACGCTGGTCGGGCCGCTCGTCGATCGCGCGTCGTTCGATGCGATGCAAAAGGCGCTGGCCGACGCGCGCGAGCAGGGCGGCACGGTGCTGGGCGGCGAGCGCGTCGATCTCGGCCATGCGGATGCGTACTACGTGCGGCCTGCCCTTGTGCGGATGCCCGCGCAGAGCGCCGTCGTGGAGCGCGAGACTTTCGCGCCGATCCTGTACGTGCTGGTCTACGATGAGTTCGCCGACGCGCTCGCGGTGCACAATGCGGTGCCGCAGGGGTTGTCGTCGTCGATCTTCACGAACGACGTGCGCGAGGCCGAGCAATTCATGTCGGGCGCGGGCAGCGATTGCGGGATCGTCAACGTGAACATCGGCACGAGCGGCGCGGAGATCGGCGGCGCGTTCGGCGGCGAGAAGGAAACGGGCGGCGGCCGCGAATCGGGCTCCGATGCGTGGAAGAGCTACATGCGCCGCGCGACCAACACGATCAACTACAGCCGCGAGCTGCCGCTCGCGCAAGGCGTGAAGTTCGACGTGTAAGCGCCGAACGGCGCGGCCTGGCGCCGCGTTCGTCCGCATCGCATCGGGCCGGGCCGCGCGCCCGGCCGCCTTCATCGCCGGATCCGCGCGTCGTTGCATCCGCAGCCGCATCGCCTGCCTGCCGACCTCGTGGGCCGGCGGGCCGCATCGGGCCGGGTCGTGCGCCCGGCCGCCTACGCGGCGGTGCGCGCCGCCGTCGAGCCGCGCACCACGAGTTCACCCGGCAGCACCAGCGTGCGCGCCGACATCGTCCGATCCGCGAGCCGTTGCATCAGCAACTGCATCGCGTTCTTGCCGATCTCGTAGACCGGCTGCGCGATCACCGTCACCCCCGGGGTGACCAGTTCCGTCCACGCATCATTGTCGAAGCCGGCGAGCGCGATGTCGTCGGGCACGCGCACGCCGTGCTCGCGCAGCGCGCGGTAGGCGCCGAGCAGCAGCAGGCCGTTGCTCGCGACGAGCGCGTCGGGCCGCGCCCCGGGCGCAGCCGCGAGCCATGCGGCCACCCGCGCATGCGCGGCTTCCGGATGCGGCTCGACGAATTCCACGGCGGCGTCGAGGCCGTGGCGGCGCAGCGCGTCCATGCAGCCCGCGTGCCGCTCGCGGCCCGTCGTGCTCGCATTGCCGAACAGGCCGGCGATGCGCCGGTAGCCGCGCGCGACCAGATGTTCGACGAGGCGCGTCGCGGCGTCGCGGTTGTCGAGCGTGACCGCATCCGCCGCGCCCGCGGGGCCGGCCCGGTCGATCATCACGACCGGGAACGCATGCGCGCGCGCGTCGAAGCGCTGCGCGGCATCGTGGGTCGGCGAGTAGATGACGCCCGTCACGCGTTCGCTTTCCATCAGGCGCAGGTACATCGCCTCTTTTTCCGGGTTCTCGTCGGTGTTGCAGAGGATCACGCGCATCCCCTGCCGGTACGCGGCGTCCTCCACCGCGCGGCTCACCTCCGTGAAGAACGGATTGCGCACGTCCGACACGAGCAGGCCGATGGTCGCGGTGTCGCCCGAACGCAGCCGCCGCGCGGCCGCGTTCGGGCGGTAGTCCAGCCGCTCGATCACCTCCAGCACGCGCCGACGCACCGCGTCTTTCACGGGACCGTTGTTCGACAGCACGCGCGAGACCGTCGTGACGGACACGCCCGCCGCTTCCGCGACATCCTTGATGCGTAGGGTCATGGCAGTGGAATCGATTTCTTTTCTGATCGGTACTTACCCTGAGTCTGGTGCGAGATCATGCGCCGGTCAGCCAGACCCACGACCACGCGCCATCGGGCGCAAGCCGCCATTTTACAGAGCAGGTGGCCCGCCGACACGGGAATTTGCGATTTAGGGCGCGCTTGACTGAAAAAGTGGTATCGATTTCAATGCGCACATTCCAACGATTCGAATCCAGGAGACGCGATGTCGATGTTGCTGACTGCGGAGCAAGTCCGGCTCGGCGCCGAGCCTCGCTCGAAACACGAGGCGATCGCCGAGGCCGGGGCGTTGCTCGTGGCGGCGGGCGCGATCGAGCCCGGCTATGTCGACAGCCTGCTCGGGCGCGAACAGGTGTCGAACACCTACCTGGGCCAGGGCGTCGCGATCCCGCACGGCCTGCAGGCCGATCGCCACCTGATCCGCCGCACCGCGATCGCGGTGCTGCAGGTGCCGGAGGGCGTCGAATGGCACGACGGCGAACGCGCCCGTCTCATCGTTGCGATCGCCGCCCAGTCCGGCGAGCATATCGCGCTGCTGCAACGCCTCACGCGCCTGATCGGCGAACCGGGCCGGCTCGATGCGCTGCTGGATGCGCACGATCCGCGACAGGTGGTCGACGCGCTGAACGGCGCGACGGCCGCGACCGATGCCGCCGCGCCCGCGCCTGCGATCGTCGCGGCGACGCCGGCCGATTATGCGGAGCGCGCCGAACTGACGCTCGACTATCCGCACGGGCTGCATGCGCGGCCCGCGAGCGCGTGGGTGGGCACCGCGAAGCGTTTCCAGGCCGCGCTGCGCGTGCGGCATGGCGCGACGGCCGCCGATCCGAAGAACCTCGTGAGCCTGCTGCAACTCGGCGCGACGGCGGGCGCGCAGCTGGTCGTGTCCGCGCAGGGCGTGGACGCGGCCGATGCACTCGCCGCGCTGACGCGCACGATTGCCGCGCTGGCGGCCGAGGAGCACGCGCGCGCGGCCGCCGCGAAGGCGCGTCGTGAACCGGCGCCGCCGGTGTGGACCCCGCAGGGCGCGGCGACCGTGATCGACGGCGTCGGCGCGGGCCCGGGCTTCGTGGTCGGGCCGGTGCGCGTGCTGCGCGGCGCGCGGCTCCAGGTCGACGACGTGCCGGGCGATACGCTCGAAGCGACGCGTGCGCTCGACCGTGCGCTGCGCGCGACCGGCCAGGAGCTCGATGCGCTCGCGCGCGACACGGCCGCGCGTCTGGGCGCGGCGGAAGGCGAGATCTTCGGCGCGCAGCGCGCGCTGCTCGACGATCCCGAGCTGCTCGCGGAGACCGCGCGCCGGCTGCTCGACGGGCACGGGCTCGCGTGGGCGTGGCACCAGGCCGCGGAGCAGCAGGCTGCGCGGCTCGCGGCGCTGCCCGATCCGCTGCTCGCGGCGCGCGCGATCGACCTGCGCGACGTCGCGCGCCGCGTGCTCGCGCAGCTCGGCGTGGCGGGCGCGGCCTCGTCGCTGCCCGATACGGCGCGGCCGTCGATCCTGATCGCGGAGGATCTGACGCCGTCCGACACCGCACGCCTCGATCGTGCCGTCACGCTGGGTTTCTGCACGGTGTCGGGCGGCCCGACCTCGCATACGGCGATCCTCGCGCGCACGCTCGGCGTGCCGGCGGCGGTCGCGTGCGGCGCCGCGCTGATGACGGTGGCCGACGGCGCGGACGCGGTGCTGGACGGCGCGGCCGGACGGCTGTACGTGGGCGTGTCCGCGCAGGATCTCGCGCGGGCGCGGCAGGTGCAGGCCCAGTTGCTGGAGGACGCGCGCCGCGCGGCCGCGAGCCGCGCGCTGCCGGCGACGACGCTCGACGGTCATGTGCTGGAGATCGGCGCGAACCTGACCCGTCCCGACCAGGTGCGCGACGCGCTGGACAGCGGCGCGGACGGCGTCGGCCTGATGCGCACCGAGTTCCTGTTCCTGGAGCGCGACCATGCGCCGGACGAGGACGAGCAGTTCGACTGCTACCGGCGCATGGTTGCCGCGAGCGGCGGCCGGCGGCTGATCATCCGCACGCTCGACATCGGCGGCGACAAGCAGGTGCCTTATCTGAACCTGCCCGAGGAGGCGAACCCGTTCCTCGGCGTGCGCGGCGTGCGGCTGTGCCTGCGCCGGCCGGATCTGTTCGTGCCGCAGCTGCGCGCGCTCTACCGTGCGGCCGGGACGGGGCCGCTGTGGATCATGTTCCCGATGGTGTCGACGCTGGACGAAGCGCGCCAGGCGCTCGAACTGGCCGAGCATGTGCGCGCCGAACTCGACGCGCCGAAGGTGCCGCTCGGCATCATGGTGGAGACGCCCTCGGCGGCCGCGCTCGCCGATCACTTCGCGGCGCTCGTGGATTTCTTCTCGATCGGCACCAACGATCTCACGCAGTACGTGCTCGCGATCGACCGCGAGCATCCGGAGCTGGCGCGCATGGCCGAAAGCCTGCATCCCGCTGTCCTGCGCATGATCCGGCAGACGGTGGACGGCGCGCGCCGTCATCGCAAGTGGGTCGGCGTGTGCGGCGGGCTGGCGGGCGAGCCGCTCGGCGCGTCGATTCTCGCGGGGCTCGGGGTCGACGAGCTGTCGATGAGCGCGCGCGACATCCCGGCCGTGAAGACGCGGCTGCGCGGCGCACGCCTCGATGCGTTGCAGGCGCTCGCCGAGCGCGCGCTCGCATGCGCGGACGCCGATGCGGTGCGGGCGCTGGACGGCGCGGACATCCGGGCGGCCGCATGAAGACTGTCGTGACCGTGACGCCGCATCCGGCGCTCGACCAGACCGTGCGGGTGGCGAACCTGGCGCCGGGCGAGGTGAACCGCGCCGAGTCGCTCGAAGTGAACGCGGGCGGCAAGGGCGTCAACGTGGCGGCGTGCCTCGCCGACTACGGTCTTGCGACCATCGCCACCGGCCTGCTCGGCGAGGAGGACCGCGGCGCGTTCGAGGCGCTGTTCGCGGCCAAGCACATCACCGATCGCTTCGTGCAGGTGGCGGGCCGCGCGCGGATCAACGTGAAGCTCGTCGATCCGGCGCGCGGCGAAACCACGGACATCAATCTGCCGGCCGCGCGCGTGACGCCGGCCGAGGTCGACGCGCTCGCGGCGCGGCTGCGCGAGCTGGCGGCGCCGGGGCGATGGTTCGTGCTGGCGGGCAGCCTGCCGCCCGGGGTGGACGCGGGTTTCTATCGGCGCGCGATCGCGGCGCTGCGCGGCGCGGGCGCGCAGGTCGCGCTCGATACGAGCGGCGCGCCGCTGGCCGAGGTGCTGTCGGCCGGCCCCGACGCGCTCCCCGATCTGATCAAGCCGAACCGCGAAGAACTCGCGGCGGCGCTCGGGCACGCGCTGGAGAGCGACGACGCGGTGCTGGAGGCCGCGTGCGCGCTGGTCGGGCGCGGCATCGCGCGGGTGGTCGTGTCGCTGGGCGCGCGCGGCGCGCTGGGCGTGACGGCGGACCCGGGCGCGGGCGCGGCGCGTTGCCGCGTGTTCCGGGCGACGCCGCCGGCGGTGCCCGTGGCGAGCACGGTGGGCGCGGGCGATGCGCTGGTCGCGGGGCTCGTTGCCGGGCTCGTCGAGGGACGGCCGTGGGACGAGGTCGGGCGACGCGCGACCGCGATCGCGGCGGCGAAGCTGGCGCGGGTGGGGCCGCATCTGCCGGGGCGGACGGCGCTCGATGCGCTGGCCGAACGCGTGGCAGTCGAGACATACACGGTGGCCGCGCCGATGGGCGCGGCGATACAGCGGGCCGGATAGGCGGAGACAACGGCAATGGAAAAAATGATAGGACTCGTCGCGGCGCCGGAACAGGCTGCCGCGCCCGTGGTGGCGGCGCAGGCGTTGAGCCGCGCGGCGCGTGCGCGCGGCGCGGCGCTGGCGCTGGAGACGCGCAGCGCGCTGGGCGTGGAGGCGCCGTTGTCGGCCGCCCAGATCGAGGCGGCGCGCACGGTGCTGATCGCGGCGGACGTGGGCGTGTCGATCGACGCCGCGCCGTTCGCGGGCAAGACGATCGTGCGGGTGACGCTCGACGATGCGATCCGCGAGGCGGACGCGGTGCTCGCGCGCGCGGCGGACAGCGCGCGGCGCGAGACGCCGGCAACCTCGGCGAGGCCGCCGAAGGTTCTGAAAATCGTGGCGGTCACGTCCTGTCCGACCGGCATCGCGCACACCTTCATGGCGGCGGAGGGGCTTGCGCAGGGCGCCCAGGCGCTCGGTCACGAGATCCACGTGGAGACGCAGGGCTCGGTGGGCGCGCAGAACCCGCTGACCGACGCGCAGATCGCGGCGGCGGACCTGGTGGTGATCGCCGCCGACACGCAGGTCGACAAGAGCCGCTTTCGCGGCAAGCGGCTTTACGAAACCGGCACCAAGAGCGCGATCGGCAAGGGCGCGGCGCTGCTGGAGCGCGCCTGGGCGGAGGCGCGCGTCGAGGGCGACGCGCCGGCGCGGCCGCTCGCGGACCAGGTGGCGGCGGCCAAGCAGACGCGCGCGGCGCAGGCGGGCGGACCCTATCGCCATCTGATGACGGGCGTGTCGTTCATGCTGCCGTTCGTGGTGGCGGGCGGCTTGCTGATCGCGCTGTCGTTCGCGCTGGGCGGCATCTACGCGTTCGACGACGCGCACCGGGGCACGCTCGCCTGGGCGCTGTTCCAGATCGGCGCGAAATCGGCGTTCGCGCTGATCGTGCCGGCGCTGTCGGGATATATCGCGTACTCGATCGCGGATCGCCCGGGGATCGCGCCGGGCATGGTCGGCGGGATGCTGGCCGCGAGCCTCGGGGCCGGCTTCCTGGGCGGGATCGCATCGGGTTTCCTGGCCGGCTACGCGGCGTTGCTGATCAACCGGCGCCTGAAGCTGCACCGCAACCTCGAAGGCTTGAAGCCGGTGCTGATCATTCCGCTGCTGTCGACGCTGATCGTCGGCTTGCTGATGATCTACGTGGTCGGCACGCCGGTGGCCGCGGCGCTGCATGCGCTGGAGGGGTGGCTGCGCTCGATGCAGGCGGGCAGCGCGCTCACGCTCGGGCTGATCCTCGGCGCGATGATGGCGTTCGACATGGGCGGGCCGATCAACAAGGCCGCGTATGCGTTCAGCGTGGGCCTGATCGCGAGCCACGTCTACACGCCGATGGCCGCGACGATGGCGGCCGGGATGACGCCGCCGCTCGGCATCGCGCTCGCGACCTGGCTGTTCCGCGCGCGCTTCTCGCCGGAGGAGCGCGAGGCCGGCAATGCGGCCGCGGTGCTCGGCATCGCGTTCATCACCGAAGGCGCGATTCCGTTCGCCGCGCGCGATCCGATGCGCGTCATTCCCGCCTGCGTCGCGGGTTCGGCGGTGGCCGGCGCGATCTCGATGGTGGCCGGCGCGGAACTGAAGGTGCCGCACGGCGGGATCTTCGTGCTGCCGATTCCCAATGCGGTCTCGCATCTCGGCCTGTATGCGGTCGCGATCCTCGCCGGCACGCTCGTGACCGCCGTGGCGGTGGGGGCGTTCAAACGCAAGTAGGCGGTTCGCCCATGCGCCCGGCGCTCCGCCGGGCGTCGCGGTTTTCCCGACGATCTCGTGCGTCTTTGCATGCCGCGGCGTGGGCGCGCCGGTCGTCCGGCCGAGTCGGGTCGATGCCGGAACCGATCGCCTGACGGACGTTCTCCCTTCTTGCACTCGACACGCACGCTCGCATCGTCATCGGGGCGGCGTGTTGGCCGAGCGCGTCGGATTTCGCCGTGCATGTCCCCGCCGGCGGCAGCGGTTTCTCCGTGTCCGCGCAGGGCGACCATGCGGCGGCGAACGACGACGTCGACATGCCGGCGCGCGTGGAGGGCACCCGCGTCGTATCGATCGCTTGCGCCCGAACATGACTCCCGGTTCGACATGCGTTTCGGGACGCTCCGCTCGATGCGGCGGCGAGTGCTTGCCGACGAGGCGAACGACGGCGGCAATCCGGCTTCCTTATATGAGTGCGCGACAAGGCGCGCGTGGCCGGTCTCGTCGCGCGCGCTTCCCCCGCCGTCTTCCGATTGCCAATTCATGTCGATGGCGCATCCCCGCGCTTGGGAGCGGCGCCCGATGCCGGTGTGTCGGCAGTTTGAAGAAAAGCTTGCGATGAGTTTGCAGGTGATTGGATTAATGAAATAAATCGGCGCGATGAGAGGTAACGTTGAATAGTCGATAAATATCAATAAAATCGAGCAAGGAATTTTCCGACATGATTTAATTGGAACATTCCTATTTTTCCATTCGAAACCACTGATGGGCAAAACGCCACGGGATGAACGCGTGGCGTTTTTCGTTTCGGCTGCGCGGATCTTGCGCGGCCGGCGCAAGATCCCGCCGCGCGTTGACGAGTGGACGACACGATCCCGTTCCGAGGGGGATGCCATGCCGCTGATTACCGTTTCGATGTTTCCTGGCCGCAGCGATGCGCAGAAGGCCGCGCTCGCCGAAGCGCTGACCGACGCGTTCCTGAGCACCTGCGGCGGCGACCGCGGCGGCGTGTGGGTGATCCTCGACGAGGTGCCGAAGTCGAACTGGGCGGTGGGCGGGCAGTTGCGCGCCGGCGCCGCGCCGAAATCGGAGTAGGCGCGTGACGAAGGTGTGCGCCACATGCTGAAGAATCTTTCGCTCTTCTCGCTCGTCGTCGCGGTTTGGGGCAGTACCTGGTTCGGCATCAAGCTGCAGGGCGGCGTCGTGCCGATCGAGCTGTCGGCCGGCTATCGCTTCCTGCTCGCGGCCGCGTGCCTGTTCGTCATCAGCGCGGCAACCGGCCGGCGCCTGCGGTTTCCGCCGCGCACGCACGCGCGCTTCGCGGCGATCGGCGTGCTGCAGTACGGGGTCAACTACATCCTGTTCTATCACGCGTCCGAATACATGGTGTCGGGGCTGATGTCGGTGGTGTTCGCGCTGTCCGCGAGCTTCAACCTGATCAACGCGCGCGTGTTCCTCAAGCGGCCGATCCGGCCCGGCATCGCCGCCGCCGCCGGGGTCGGCGCGCTCGGCCTGTGCATCGCGTTCTGGCCGGACATCCGCCGCAACACGGCCAACGACGGCATGCTGCTCGGGCTCGCGCTGAGCCTCGTCGGGACCTTGTCGTTCTCGCTCGGCAACACGCTGTCCGCGAAGGTGCAGGCGGCGGACGTGCCGGTCATGTCGGGCGCGGCGTGGAGCATGCTGTACGGCGGCGCGTGGTCGACCCTGTTCGCGCTGTCGCGCGGCGCGGTGCTGCAATTCGACTGGAGCACGGTCTATGTCGGCAGCCTGCTGTATCTGTCGATCATCGGCTCGGCGGTCGGGTTCGTCGCCTACCTGACCTTGCTCGGCCGGGTCGGGCCGGGGCGCGCGGCGTTCACGACGCTGCTGTTTCCGCTCGTCGCGCTCGGTTTTTCCGCCGCACTCGAGCATTACCACTGGAATCCGTATCTCGGCGTCGGCGTCGTGATCGTGCTGCTGTCCAACGCGACGATGCTGAGGCGGCGCTGAGCGGCCGCGCTCGACGGGGCGCGGCGGTCGGCCTGCCGTCGTGCGTTCAGCGTGCGCGAAGATCTTGCAATGAGGCGAGGGAGCGGCGAGGCGGCCGGCGCGACGCGCGCCGGCACACGGTGGCGCGACCGCCACGGCGCGGTTGCCCGCGCCGCGCGGTGCGTCAGTGATGCGAGTAGGTGTCCTGCGCAGGCGTATGCCGTGCGTGATGCTTCTTGTGGTGCTTCTTCTTGGTCGCCTTGTGGTGAGGCGCGGCGGTCGGTTGCTGCGGCGCGCCATTCATGGCCGGTTGCGCCGGAGCGGGCGCCGGCGCCGCGGCGCCGCCGTTTCCGGACATCGTTGCCTGGCCTTCGCCGAACTGATAGTTCGTTTGCGCATAGGCGGCGGCCGTCGTGGCGAGCACGGCGCATGCGCCGGCGAGCAGCTTCGTGACTTTCATCGGGAATCCTCCTTATCTGAACCGGGCGAGAGCATACCCTGTCAGACGGGCGGGATCATGTCGTTTCGGTGACAGCGAAGCATCTTTGACAATTCCGCCCGCGCCGTGTCATTTGCCGCACATCCGATGTTCAGTACTGCCGGTTTTCGTCCCCGCGGCGATCGTCGCCCCGGTCGTCCCTGGGCGGATGCGCACGCTCCCACTCGGCGCGTTCCCAGTAACGGTGCCCATCCCAATAGCGATCGCCGTGCCAGCCGATGCCCACGTTCACATCCACGCCCGGCCCGGGCGCGGCCGGATAGACCGCGCATCCGGCCAGCGCGATCGTGACGAAGGAGGCCAGCAGCGCCGGCGCAATCAGTTTGTTCATTGTCCAATCCCCTTTTCGAGTCGGGCGGCTGTTTCGCGCACCCTGTCATGGAGCATAAGCACGACGCGCGTCACGCGAAGTAAGGGATTGCAACGATTGATGACGGCGCGCCGCGCTGGCGGTGCCCGCGCCGCGCCGGGGCGCGGCGACCGCCGATCGTCAAGCAGTGTCAGCCGCGCGGGCGGCTCAGGCCGCGGGCGGCGGCACGTTCTGCACCACCAGCATTTGCGGATTCGACAGCTGGATGCCCGCCGCGCGCAGCCGTTTCAGGATCTCGAACAACAGGTCGCTCTTGGTCGACGATGCGATGCGCGGGCTCGCCACGTAGCCCGTCACGCTCAACGTGATCCCGTCCGGCGTGAGCTGGCTGAAGGACACCGACGGCGCGGGCTTGTCGAGGATCGCCGGGTGTTCGCGGTACGCCTCCAGCAACAGGTCGCGCACCTGCTCCGGATCGGTGTTGAGCGGGAAGGTCAGCACCAGCGTCGCCACGCCCTGCGTGCTGTTGCCCATCGTCACGTTGCGCAGGTTCTGCGAGATCAGCTGCGAATTCGGCACGATCACGGTCGAGCGGTCGCTGAGCTGGATTTCGGTCGCGCGCACGTTGATGCGGCGGATGTCGCCCTCCACGCCGCTGATGCTCACCATGTCGCCGACCTTCACCGGCCGCTCGGTCAGCAGGATCAGCCCCGATACGAAGTTCTTCACGATCTCCTGCAGGCCGAAACCGATCCCGACCGACAGCGCGCTCACGATCCAGGCGAGGTTGTTCCACTTGACGCCCAGCATCGACAGCGTCATCAACACGACCAGCACGTAGCCGAGGTTGCTGAACAGCGTCACGAGCGACGCGCGCATCCCGGGGTCCATGCCGAGCGTGGGCAGGAACTTCGTGTCGAGCCAGCGGCGCACTGAGCGCATCACGTACATGCCGATCGCGAAGCCGATCAGCGCGTTCAGGATCTGGTCCGGCACGATGTTGAGCGCGCGCAGCTTGTCGCCGCCGAGCATTGCGAGCAGGCTGTCGAACAGGTCGCCCGGCGTGGTGCCGAAGCCGCCCGTCGACAGCGCCAGCACCGCGAGCAGCAGCAGCACGCTGGTGCCGATCCCCGACAGCACGGTCGAGGCCTGTTCCAGGTGGCTGTCGGTCAGGCCGAACAGGTGCTTGATCAGCTTGCCGCTCGAATGATTCGCGGAAAACACGCTTTCGCAGATGTCGCGCGTGAGCTGCGTCAGCAGGTAGGTGCTGCACAGCACGATCTCGAACCACACCAGCTCGTAGGTGATGAAACGCGCGACCGTGATGTAGCCGATCAGCAGCGCGAGCAGCGACGCCACCACGGCCAGCGTGACGGCGGCATGGATCAGCCCCGCCAGCGTCGAGCGCGCCTCGGGCGGCTCGCCCGCGGCCGCGAGCGCGGTGCGCACGCGATTCGCGCGCAGCAGCGATGCGCCGATCGTCAGCACGACGACCAGCGAGACGATGCCGCGCCCGAACAGCGTGACCTGCAGGCTCGTGTCGGCGATCCGGTTGATCTGCTCGAGCGTGCCGGACACCAGCAGCAGCGCGCCGAGGATCGCGGGAAACGGCCGCATCGCGCGCGCCACCGGATCGGCCATCTCAGGCAGCCGCCAGGTCGGATGCTCGGTGCACAGCAGCGCGCGGCCGAGGCCCGTGATCAGCGCGCAGGTCAGCGTGAGCTTGGTGAACTCCGTCGCGAGATCGAGCAGGGCCGGGGTCAGCTCGTGGTTGAAGAACAGCGCGACGAACATCACCTGCACCGCGACGCCCGTCGCCAGCAGGGTCGCCAGCGCGGTCGACAGCGCGAGCGCACTGCGCCGCAGGCGGCTTTCCGGCAGTTGGTTCACGCTGAACCACGCGAGCCCGCGTTCGAGCAGGCGGCGCCCGCCGAGCCACACCGCCAGCGCGAGGATCAGCAGCAGCGCGGTCGTGATGCGCTGGCCCGGCTGCCAGGCCGTGTGCCACAGGTCGGCGAGTTCCGCGTCGAATGCGTCGAGGCGTTGCTGGTCTTCCGGCAGCGGCCGGTACAGCGGCGCCCAGAACTGCGCGCCCAGGATGCTGCTCGAGCGCAGCGCCAACTGGTTCTTGAGCAGGCTGCGCCGCAGTTTCGCGAACTGCAGCGTCAGGTTGAGCAGCTTGCTCCGTTCATCGGCCGCCTGCTTGAGCGCCGCGTCGAGCTGGGACTTGCTGCTGCTCAGATTCTCGCGCTGTTCGGCGACGGCCGGTGTTTCCGGCGCGGCGCCCGCCACGGGCGGCGGCCCGAGCACGTCGAGCTTCGCCTGCAACTGGGCGCGCTGCGGCGTCAGCACGGTGGTCAGCTTGTCGACGTCGGCGCTCAGCTGCTGGGTCGCGTCGTCGAGCGCGTCCAGTTGCTTGCTGCTGGTCGCGCTCGACGTCTGTTGCTTGATCTGGTCCTGCGCCGTTTGCAGCCGCTTCAGTTCGGCCGCGATGGCCTCGCGGGTCATCGCGGGCGCGGTGGCGATATCGGGCACGAGCGCGGTGGGCGCGGAAGCAGTAAAGACGGCGGACGCAGCGGATGCCGTGGATGTCGCGAAGGCGGGCCGCTGCGCCGCCATCCCGGCGGGCAGCCAGTGCAACAGGACGAGGAGCGCGAGATAGCGCGCGCAACGGGACAGTTTGGATATATGCATGGGTAACCTTACGAACTGCTGACGATCGTGGCATCAGTGAATGGCTCGTAGCTTGCCACGGTTCGGCCGATCGACGCGGTTCGGCGGGTCGCGCATATCGATCCGGCGCATCCGGCGCATTGCGCCGAGGCGCGCGCCGGCCGCGTCATGGGCCGGTAGAATGCGCCGGTGTCCCGCCGCGCGGCGGGGCGCCTACGATCACGACATGCATCCGCCAGGAGACAGCGCCCGATGGCCTTACCGGAAACTTCCCCGCGCGCGTCCGCCACGCCCGCTTTCCCGCTCGACGCCGCGACGATCGCGGCGCGGCTCGACCGCCTGCCCGCCACCCGCAGCATCTGGAAGCTGGTGGTGCTGCTGAGCCTCGGCTTTTTCTTCGAGTGTACGACCTGCTGTACAGCGGCTATGTCGCGCCGGGCCTCGTCAAGAGCGGCATCCTGAGCGCCACGACCCACGGCCTGTTCGGCACCACGGGCGTCGCGAGCTTCATCGCGGCGCTGTTCGCCGGGCTCTTCATCGGCACCATCGCCTGCGGTTTTCTCGCCGATCGCTTCGGCCGCCGCGCGGTATTCACCTGGTCGCTGCTGTGGTACACGGGCGCGAACGTGGTGATGGCGTTCCAGGACACGGCCGCCGGGCTCAACTTCTGGCGCTTCGTGGTCGGCCTCGGGCTCGGCGTCGAGATGGTGACGATCGGCACGTACATCTCCGAGCTGGTGCCGAAGCAGATCCGCGGCCGCGCATTCGCGTGCGAGCAGGCGGTGGGCTTCACGGCGGTGCCGGTGGTCGCGTTCCTGGCCTATCTGCTGGTGCCGCATGCGCCGCTCGGCTTCGACGGCTGGCGCTGGGTCGTGCTGATCGGCGCGCACGGCGCGATCTTCGTCTGGTGGATCCGCCGCGCATTGCCGGAGAGCCCCCGCTGGCTCGCGCAGCAGGGGCGGCTCGCGGAGGCCGACCAGATCATGACGGCGCTGGAGGCGCGGGTCGCGGCCGAGTACGGCCGTCCGCTGCCGCCGCCCGCGCCGGCCGACGCCGCGCCCGCGCGCGGCCGTTTCGCGGACATGTGGGTGCCGCCTTACCGCAAGCGCACGCTGATGATGACGCTCTTCAACGTGTTCCAGACCGTCGGCTTCTATGGTTTCGCGAACTGGGTGCCGACGTTGCTGATCAAGCAGGGCATCACGATCACGACGAGCCTCATGTATTCGAGCGTGATCGCGCTCGCCGCGCCGCTCGGCCCGCTGCTCGGCCTCGTGATCGCCGACCGCTTCGAGCGCAAGACCGTGATCGTCGCGATGGCGGGCGCCGCGCTCGTCTGCGGGCTGATGTTCAGCCAGGCCTCCGCGGCGGGGCTGCTGGTCGGCCTCGGCATCTGCCTCACGCTCGCGAACAACATCATGTCCTACAGCTTCCACGCGTATCAGGCGGAACTGTTTCCGACCGCGATCCGTGCGCGCGCGGTCGGCTTCGTCTATTCGTGGAGCCGGTTCTCGGCCATCTTCACGTCGTTCGCGATCGCGGCCGTGCTCAAGGGTTTCGGCACCACGGGCGTATTCGTGTTCATCGCGGGCGCGATGGCGATCGTGATGGCGACGATCGGGCTGATGGGGCCGCGCACCAAGGGGATCGCGCTCGAACGGATCTCCGGCTGACACCGGGCCGGCGCGCCGGCAACGGGCGCGCCGGCGCCGCGCTCAGGCTTCGAGCGCGAGCAGCGCGAACGAGGCGAGCCAGTGCTCGCCCATGTAGTCGCCGGCAACGTGCGCGAGCGCGGTCGACAGGTGAGTGTCGGCCGCGTCCAGCAGCACCGCGCGGCGGGGGTCGCCGTCCGCCAGCGCGCGCGCCAGCGCGCGCTGGCACCATGCGCGGCTCAGGTTCAGCCCGTCGAGATGGGCGATCTTGCCGTCGCTGCGATCGGTGACCGTCGCGGGCGTAAACAGCGTGGCCGGGCGGCGTTCGGCCAGCTCCGGCAGGAAGCGCGCGAACCAGCCGTCGAACTCGGCCGGCGGCAGGACCCGCCGCATCAATTCCGCCTCCATCAGCGCGGGCGACAGGAATTCGTCTCCGCTGGGCTCCCACGCCTGGCAGTGCGCGTCGCCGAGGTGCCAGCGGCGCGCGGTGTCGACGATCAGCGCCGCCAGCGCGTCGTGGCCGGTCTGCCGCGCGAAGTCGAGCGCCAGCGACAGGGCGAACGCGGTGTTGAAATGCGTGCCGACCCGCAGCGGATAGATCGCCTTCGGCAGGAACGCGGTGAAGCGCTCGACAAAGCGCTCGGTGAGCGGCGCGAGCGTGCGCGACCAGCGGCGGCCGTCGTCGTCGGGCATCGCCGCGAGCTGCGCGGCCAGCGCGAGCAGCCAGCCCCATCCATACGGACGTTCGAAGCCGCGGTTGTGCGGCAGATCCAGGTAGGCCGCCTCGCCGGCCATCTTGTCGGCGGTGAAGTGCGCATCGACGACCGAGCGGATCTGCGCGGCCTCGGGCAGGCCGGGATAGCGGGCGAGCAGCCGCGTGACGAGCCAGTAGCCGTGCACGCAGGAATGCCAGTCGTAGCTGCCGTAGAACACCGGATGCAGCGCGCGCGGGCCCTGCACGTCCTGGGGACCGTCGAGGCTGTGCGTGAGCTTGTTCGGATATTCGCGCGTCAGGTGCTTGAGCGCGAGGGTCGCGAAGCGCGAGGCAAGGGCGGGAGTGAGCAGGTGTGAGGTCACGATGAGCAGGGCGTCGGGTGGACGGGCGCCACGCGACGCGGCGTGACGGCTGGCGCTCATGTTACCCGGCGCGCGCGGCGGGCGTTTGCCCGTGATGTACTCAGCGGCCGCAGCCCAGTTGCCGGTAGCGCGCGTCGAGCGCGGCCCGTCGCGCATCGGGTGCGGGTTGCGCGGCCTGCGGGCGGGAACCGGCCGGTGCGACGAGCGCATGGCCGGTCGCGGGGGCGGCGGCCGGGCGTGCGGTGGTGGACGGTGTCAGGCCGGCGGACATCGCGGTGCGCGCGAGCGCGTCGCGCTGCGCGGCCAGTTTCCGGCAGGCGGCCTGGCGCGCCGGCGCGCGCGCGGGGGCGGCGGCCGTCGCGGGCTCGGCCGGCGCGGCGAATGACAGCGGGGGCGGCGGCAACGGCTGGGTCGGCCGCAGGCCGAACGGCTGTTGCGGCACCGCCTGCATCTGCGCCGGCTGCAAGCCGAACTGGGCGGCAGCGGCCGCACCGCCGGCGAACGTGACAGCGAGGCCCGCGATGCAGAGGATCGGAAGTTTCATGGGTGACGATGGAAGCGCGCGAATCACGGCGCGGCGCGCGATCTTCTCATGGCCGACCCTCGCGCGTCGAGCGCCGTTCGTCGCCGCGCGGTGCGTTTCGCGCCGGTGGCGGACGCTTCGTCGCATGCCGCTTCGGCCGCCGCCGCGCGCCGCGCACACTGGCCGCATCGTGATCGATTGATAGGAGGAAAACGCGATGTCGCCTTATCTGTTGACCCATCTCGTCGCCGCGGGCGTCTGTGTCATACTCGGCGCGGCTTTGGCGCTGTCCCCCATGGGCGGTGCGCGGCACCGGCTGCTCGGCCGGATCTGGTGGGCGGTGATGGTGATCGTGGCGCTCAGCTCGTTCGGCATCCGGATCCAGAACGACGGCCGCTTCTCATGGATCCACCTGCTGTCGATCCTGATGCTCGCGACGCTCGCGCGCGCCGCCTGGGCGATTTACCACGGCGACGTGGCCGGCCATCGCGCGGCCATGACCCGTGCGATGTTCGGGCTCGGGTTCGCCGGCATCGCCGCCGTCGCGGTGCCGGGCCGCATGTTGAACCTTCTGTTCATGGGGTGGATCGGATGGCCGTCGTAAATCTTTCCGCCGCGGCCGCCGCCTATGCGCATGCCGCCGGATCGCGGCGCGGGTTCCTCGTCTCGTTCGCGCGCGGCATCGTGGTGATCACGATCGGCAATCTGCTGATCGCCACGAGCTTCGCGCTGATCGAGGGCAGCGGCTGGCACGCCAATCTCGTGTTCGGCGAGGCGATCGGCTTCGCGATCATGGTCCTCGTCCAGGTCGGGCGGCTCGCATTGCAGCGTGCCGGACTCTTCACGCTGCCGCGCTATCTGGCCTGGGCGATCCTCAGTATCGCGCTCGGTTCCTGTGCGGGCATCGCCATCGCGAGCGTCCTGCTCGGGATGCCGCTTGCGCGTCTCATCACTGCGCAGGAACTGGCGATCGTCGGCTGGATCGCGTTCCTGTGGACCGCGCTCGCGGTCTGGTTCGGCCTTTCGCGCGCCCGGATCGAGGTGTTGCGCGAGCAGTCGACGCAACTCGCGCTGCAACGCGAAGTCGCGGAAGGCGCGGCGACGCGCGCGCGTCTGCAGGCGCTGCAGGCGCAGATCGAACCGCATTTCCTGTTCAACACGCTCGCCACCCTCGACAGCCTGATCGCGACGGATCCGCCGCGCGCCCGACATCTGCTCGTGCAACTGAACCGGCTGTTGCGCGGGGCATTGCAGACCTCGCGCGTGGAGCGAGAGACGCTCGCCGAGCAGTTCGCGCTGATCGAGGCCTTGTTGGAGGTGCACGCGGTGCGGTTCGGCGCGCGGCTCGCCTACCGCGTCGCGTTGCCCGCCGCGTGCGCGTCGCTCGTCGTGCCGCCGATGCTGTTGCAGCCGCTCGTCGAGAACGCGATCCGGCATGGCATCGAGGGCCAGCTCGACGGCGGCCGCATCGACGTGAATGCGACTCGCGACGCGACGCACCTGCAACTGTCGGTCGTCGACACCGGGGCCGGCTTCGGCGCCCATCCCGCGCGCGCGGGCACCGGCATCGGGCTGGCGAACGTGCGCGCGCGGCTCGACGCGCTGTACGGCCGTGAGGCGATGCTCGCGATCGACGAGAACCGGCCGCGCGGCGTCGTCGCGCGCATTGAATTGCCCTTGCACGCCTGCATGGCGGAGGGGGCGGCATGAGCGGCGTTCCGCAGATGGAGGCCGGTGCGCCGACCGCGCTGATCGCGGACGACGAGCCGTTGCTGATCGATGCGCTGCGCCGCGAGCTGGCGCTCGTGTGGCCCGCGCTGCGCATCGTGGCGACCGTCGGCGACGGACGCGGCGCGATCGAGCGGATTCGCGCGCTGCAACCGGACGTCGCGTTCCTCGACATCTCGATGCCGGGGGCGACCGGGCTGGAGGTGGCGCGCGCCTGCGCGCCGCTCGCGCGGCCGCCGGCGATCGTGTTCGTGACCGCCTACGACGAGCATGCGCTGGCCGCGTTCGACGCCGCGGCCGTCGATTACCTGCTGAAGCCGCTCGAGACGGCACGGCTTGCACGCACCGTCGCGCGGCTCGGCGAGCGTCTCGCGGGGCGTGCCGCCGATCCGCTGGCGCAGCCCGCGCTGGAACGCCTGCTTGCGCGGCTCGAACCGCGCGTCAGCGCGCCGCCGCTGCGGTTCCTGCGCGCGGCGCAGGGCGAGACGGTGCGGCTCGTGCCGGTGGACGACGTGTTGTATCTGGAGGCGGCGGACAAGTATGTCGCCGTGACGACGCGCGACGAGGCGCTATGGATTCGCGCGAGCCTGCGTGAACTGCTCGCGCAGCTCGATCCCGCGCGTTTCTGGCAGGTGCATCGCGGCACCGTGGTGAATGTCGATCATGTGGAAAGCGCGCGCGTGAACGGCTTCGGCAAGATGACGCTGACCCTGCGCGCGCATGCCGCGACCGTGGCCGTGAGCCGGCAGTACGCACACCTGTTCAGGCAGATGTGACGCGGGCGCGCCCGCGCCCGTGATGCGCGTGGTTTCCGGTGCGCGCCGGGACGGCGGCGCGCACCATGCGTTACCCGTCGGGCTTCGCCGACAACTCCTTCAGCCCCGCTATCACGGTCAGCAGCGCGCGTCCGTGCTCCTCCGAGCCATCCCAGGCCTCGACGATCGCATCCCGCAGCAATTCGTTATAGCCGGACGCCCGCCGGCCCGACATGGGCACGTTGACGCCATAGAAACTGCATAGCTTATTGAATGGCGCGCTCTTGCGCAGCCGGCGTCCGTTCGATAGTCTCAGCCGCGACACGGTCGGCTGGCTTACTCCGGAAAGTCGCGCTATTTCACTGGATGAGCGTGTATCCGCCGCCAATCGACTCAGTAGATCCTGCACCGAAAATTTCGTGTCTCGGGTTCCCATGGTATGCATTATACTTATACATTAACGAATATTGAATTGCTCGTTGAAGTTGGCGAGCAGCAGCACCCCGAGAAAGCTTGATGACCTTGAAACACCTGCCCCCCACGTTTTGCTGGACCAAGATCGGCACCGAGTCCGGCGAAGCGCTTCCGACCACCGTGCTGCGCAAGGAATGGGAGCGGCGGATGGGTGGCGGGCGGTTTCTGTGGGGGATCGGCCAGTCGCTCGGCGCGAGCGCGCAGGTGGCCGCGCATCGCATGGGGTCGCTGATGGCGCTGTTCTCGCCGGTCGCGAGCCGGCCGCGCGCGAACGAGCGCAAGCCGGAGGCCGGGCTGCTGTGGCATGCGTGGATCGACGCGGCCGGCCAGGTGCGTCAGCTGCCATTGCACACCATCATCGCGAGCCGCGCGACGCTGCCGTCCGGGCGGCCCCGCCTGCATCACCACGCGCTCGTCTGCGCGTCGCCCACGCCGCTCAGCATCGGTACGCGCCTGAGCGTTCATCCGGAGCATTTGCGCAGCGTCGGCACCGGGCGCGCGCTGGGCATCGCGCAGGGCGCGGCCGTGGTCGATTGCGTGGGCCGCGACGAGCCGGCGAGCGGCAAGCGTTATCCGCTCGCGTTGTCGGTCGAGCTGGAAGCGCCGTACGTGGTGAGGCTCGCGCAGCCGAGCGTGCTGAAGGCGCGCGATCTGGCCGAGCTGAACAAGGCGGCGCGCGACGGTGATTTCGAAACCTACGCGGAGCACGTGAAGCGTTTGCGCAACCGGCCGTGCGCGGAGGATGTGCGCGGTTTCACGCGCGATCTGTTCGATGAGCCGCCGCCGGCTGTGGAGCCGGCGCGCGGGTTCAGCGGGAAAGCGCATACGCAGGTGAGCCTGTTCCTGTGACCGGCTGAGTCGCAGGCACCGGGCACCATCCGCGCGAGTCGCGCGGATGGTGCGCCGTTCAGGATCACGCGCGATGCGCGGCGGCCGGCGGGCCGCATCGGTCGGTGGGCGCCGCGCATCGCGGCGGCCCGCCTGTTGCACTTGCAACCTGACGGAGGACGGTGAATGACGATCATGAATCACTCACGCGAGGCGCTGGCCGCCCAGCGCTTCTTCGAGGCAACACGCAATGTCGATCAGGCATTCCGGGCGGTACGCGGCGAACACGACGAGGATGCGTCGGGCGAGGCCTACGCCAGCGCGATGTCCCGGCTGGATGAAGCGCTCGACGAGCTTGCGCGCGCCCAGGCATTGTTCGATTCGGCGGTGCGGGTGTGTGGCCGACGTTATTGAGCAAGGGGCGGCGTGGGTGCGATCGCTGCCGCCGCGCTGGTGACGGGAGGCGCGGGGCGGCGTGACGTGTCGCGTGCTTGTTTCATGACTCGCACGCTCCTCGTGCGCGGGGCCCGAGGGGGATGTCGTCGAGGTGGTCGCGCGCATCGTTGATCGGCAGGTTCGACAACGCCTTCTTGCGTTCGTCGATTGGCCAAGGCGCGGCCGCTCGGCCGCGCTTCACTACTGTTCGCGCACGTGCGCGTTCTTTCAATTGCACCGCCGGCTTGCGATCGCTCGTCTTGAGCGCCGTGCGCGCTGCTTTAACGTTTGATCAGGTTCCTGCACGCCTTCAGGAATCACTCGCGCGGCGCGATCGCGGTGGCCGGCGCCTGATCTCGATTGGGTTGGCCGCGATCAAGGCCCGACATGCGCGGGACAACCCGCCTCATCCCAATCACGTTGCGTCTCGCGATTCCTGCTAGCCTCCACATCGCTTTTCCGGCTGAAGTTGCGCGGAAGAGGTAAATGATCCGATGGAGGGCGGAATGGGGACGAGAGAGAGAATCGCGGCCATACGCGGCCGGCTGACGCAGCAGGACCGTCTCCTGAAACTGGATACGCCGGCGGGGAATGACGTTTTGCTACCCCACCGCGTTGTCGGACGGTCACGGATTGGCCGGGATTTCTTCTTCCTGCTCGACTGCGTATCCACCTCGGGAGATGTCCGGCTCAAAACGCTGATCTCCCAGGGCGTCACTCTCTGGATTCAGCAGACCGATGGATCTTACCTGCCGCATCACGGCTATGTGCATACAGCGCGCCGGCTTGGGGCGGATGGGCATCTGACAAGTTACCAGCTCGGTTTTTCCTCGTGGATGCACTTCCTGAGATTCCGTCGCGACCAGCGTCATTGGCAAAGCAAGGCTGCGGACGAAATCATCGCGGACGTCTTCAACCAGCACCCTCAGGCACGAGGAATGTTCCGGTTTGCGCTTTCGAACGTCCTGCCGGCACGCACATATTGCCGGCAGGACGAGACTGACTGGAACTTCGTCCACCGGATTCTCGAGTCCGAAGGACTGTATGGCGTCTGGCGGCAGGCTGTCGACGGCAAATCGCATACGCTGGTCATCACCAACCGTCTGCAGACGCTCGAACCGCTTGCGCCGGCAGCCGTCGGATTCCATCGTGCGGGCGTGAACAGCGAGGCCGATGCACTGACGCAATGGTCGGGCACGCGGACACTGCAATCCGTGCTGCTGTCGACTCGCACCTTCGACTACAAGCATCCTTCGACGCCCGCCAATCCGAAGGGGACATCGATCCCGACGATAGTGAATCAGGGCGCGTTGCCCGCTTCAATCGAGGTCTATGAATACACCGGCGGGTACACGTTTCGGGAACAGAGGCGTGGTGATCAGCTGTCGACGATCCGCGTGGAGGAGTGGGAGTCTCGGGCCAAGCGCTTTCACGGTGTGGGCAGTCTGCGCGCAATGGATGCGGGCCGGCGCTTTACGTTGACCGGTCATCCCGAGCACGATCGGGACGCAGTGGACCAGAACGAATTTGCGAGCATCGAGGTTGAGTGGGCCATTGAGAACAATCTTCCTCTCGCAGGGCACGAAGCGAACTATCCGCACAGCCTGAGTAACCCGTTCGCCCGCGCCCTCGCCGACGATCCCGGTGAGGCATTCGGCGTGAATCACGTGGACGGATCCACCGGCGTCTATCGGATTTGCGTTGAGGCGCAGCGCACGACGGTGCCGTACCGAAGCCCATTCGAACATCGCAAGCCCGAAGCGAAGCTGGAATCAGCAATCGTGGTGGGACCAAAAGGCAGGGAGTGCTACACCGATGAGCTGAACCGGGTGAAGGTGCGGTTCATCTGGGACCGGCTCGACGAAGCCGACGAGCGGGCATCATGCTGGGTGCGCGTGGCGCAGTCCGATACCGGGGAGGGTTATGGCGGTGTCCACATGCCGCGCGTGGGTGAGGAACTGCTCATCGGTCACATCGGAAATGATATAGACCGCCCGATCGCGCTTCATCGCGTCTACAACGGCGTGAGGAAACCGATGTGGCACTCGAACGGCCTGCTGTCCGGCTATCAGTCCCAAGAGCACGGTGGAGGCGGCGGCTACAACCAGCAGGTGATGGATGATTCGACGGGCCAGCCGCGGATGCGGGTCATGAGCAGCCACGGCATGAGCGGCCTGCATCTCGGCTATCAAATCGTCCAGGACGGTAATTCACGTGGCGCGTATACCGGTAGCGGCTTTACCTTGCGTACGGACTACGCCGGCGCGGTCCACGCGGGCGAGGGATTGTTTCTCAGTACCCATCAGATCGACGTCGATGGCCAGCCGCTCGATACCACCGAGCCGCGTGAGATTCTGGCACGCGCAGATCTGCTGATCGAATCGCTTTCTTCGGCAAGTTTGACCGCCGGGGCTGAGCATATGAAGCCTGGCCGTGAGGTGCTCTCGCAGTTCGCGAAGGCCACTCAGCACAGTAAGGCGGGGGTAGTCGGCGGCGGCAACACGGCAGGCGGCGGGACAGGTAATGCGAATGCGTTCTCCAAGCCCATCTTGCTTGGATCGAGTCAGGAGTGCATGGGATTTACCACGGGTGCTTCGTCGCAGATGGTTGCAGACGAGCATCTGAATTTCGTGAGCGGCAAGGATACTTACTGGGCCGTTGGAAGATCGCTGGTTGCGAGTGTCGCAGAGAAAATCAGCGTGTTCGTCCAGCGCGCCGGCATGAAACTGATCGCCGGAAAAGGCACGGTCGATATCTTGGCGCTGACCGATCAGATGCGATTGTTCTCCGAACTCGGCCTGAGGCTCAAGAGCCGTAACGGCTGTATCGAGATCGACGCGAAAACCGAGCTGATGCTCAAATGCGGCGGCTCATATATTCGCATCACCTCCGAAGGTATCGAGGACGGCACGCGCGGGACACGCACGATCAAGTCGGCTGCATTCAGTAGGCAGGGGCCGGGTTCGGTGGCCGAGCACATGAACAGCCTCGAGACGCCGGCGTTCAACGACAAATACCTTTTGCGCGACCGGATCACGGGCGATCCGCTCAAGAATCATCCCTACGAGATAGTGCGTGGGGACGGCACGCGTCTGACGGGAGTCACGGATGAATTCGGCCATACGGCCGAGCAGAAAAGCAACGATATCGAAACCGTGATGATTCGGGCGCTGCGTCGTGGTGTGAGCAAGGGATGAGCGAGCATCCATGAGCGACAACCATTCCGACGGCCCGGGGGCGACGGACCAAACGTTCGGCGGCGACGATGCCGGAGTTGTCCGCCTTGCGTCGCGGACCGATGTGGACGGCCACTCATCGGCCCGTGCGCCCTTGACGCCAGCCGACGACACCCGCGCGAAGGAGAGCTTGCACGACCTGCGTCCGATCATTCCCGTGATTTTCATACCCGGTGTGATGGGTTCGCCATTGGCCACCAAGGACAGTGGAGACGCGGCATGGTCCCCACCGAATACCGACACGATGGGCGCAATACTTGGCGCGTTGTGTTCGCTCGTCGCCGGATGGTTTCGCAGCGCGTCGTCTCGCGAAGCGCTTTTCGATCCCGATAGCGTGACGGTGACGCCGTTCGGTCCGCTCATCGATCTCGGGAAGCAGGATCCGATTACCGGGGAGGAGGCGCGGCGGCGTGGGTGGGGCTCTGTCTACCGGACGGGTTATCAGCCTGTTCTGCTGTGGCTCGAACAGCAATTGAATAACCCTATGCTGCTTGGTGAGCCGCAGGGCGTGTGGGTGGACTCCGATCCTGACGGCAAAAAATGGACGCTCCACCCCGTACTGGGCACAGATCCGACGACCTACGGTGCCATTGGGGCAGGTCAGGCGATCACGATGGACTCCGCGGAATTCAATCGATTCTCGAAATTTCGTTACCGGGTCTACGCAATCGGATACAACTGGCTGCAGTCGAACGACTTCTCGGGGCGTGATGTTGTAGATGGTCTGGATATTCTCGATCCACAGACAAAGAAAACGACGCGGCTGATGGGTGTCAGCGAGATCTGTCAGGAGAACGATACTGGCAAGGCCATCATCCTGACACACTCGATGGGCGGCTTAGTGGCTCGCTTCGCCGTGATGAATCATGGGCTTGACGGCCTCGCGCATGGGATATTTCATGGGTGTCAACCTGCCACCGGCGCCCCGCTCGCAGCCAAGAGATTCAAGACAGGCGGCGGTCCAGAGGGCGGGTTCAATGGTTTCGTCAATGGCAGTCTGCTGGGACGCGATGCTGACGAATTCATAGCGGTGGTGGCGAACGCATCGGGACCGCTGGAACTGACGCCGATGCCCGATTATCACAATGGTGCCCCGTGGTGGATTTTTGCTCGACCGGACGGGCAGGTGTTAATGCAGTTCCCGGAAGACGGCGATGTATATAACGAGCTGTATGTAAATTCGCGGTGGTATGGTTTGCTGCCGGCAGATAAACAGCTCGATCCCGCTGGAATCGTGAAAAAACGGCTCGATAGAGATCGTAATCACAAAACAGTATCAGGCAACTACAAAGAGAACATGCTGGCTGTCGTAACTCGGCAGAGCCAATTGAAGAACCAGTACCACGGCAAGACGTATGTGGCCTATGGCCAAGGGGGGCTTGACTTTGGGCTGCCGTTGGCAAACCCGACCGATGTGGTCAACGACAAGAGCACGCCAGTCATTGAAAGAGGGGATCCGACCAAGGCGCTGCTGACTTGGGGTAACGCAGTTTGGATCGGTGACGTGCCATCGGACGTCACGGCGGATGACCTTAAGACGGCGAGGTTGCTGCACGACTCGGGCCTAGCAGGCTGTTGAATTTGGATACGGTGTAAACGGGCCCTGAGGGCGGTGCGTTAGAGATATCGTGTTCATGATCTTGAGCAGGCGAGAGCGATGCGCGGAATGGACGAGATGCAAGAACCGCTGTTCACGACGGTGAAGCTGGAAGACTTCGTGCCGGCCGATCATCCGTTGCGACCGCTTCGGTTGCTGGTCAATCAAGCGCTGAAGCGACTTAACGGATTGTTCGGCACGATTTATGCGGACAGCGGCCGTGCGTCGATTCCCCCCGAGAAGCTGCTGCGTGCGTTGCTGCTGCAGGTGCTGTACTCGGTGCGCAGCGAGCGCATGCTGATGGAGCAGATGCGCTACAACCTGCTGTTCCGCTGGTTCGTCGGACTGGCGATCGAAGACGCCGTCTGGGACCACTCGGTGTTCTCCAAGAACCGGGATCGTCTGCTCGAGCACGAAGTGGTCGAAGCGTTCTTTACCGAAGTCATGAGCTTGGCCGACAAGCAAGGGCTGCTCTCCAGAGAACACTTCTCGGTTGATGGCACGCTGATCCAGGCGTGGGCCAGCCACAAGAGCTTCCGGCCCAAGGACGGTTCGGACGATCCACCGGCCGGCGGTGGCCGCAATGTCGACACCGACTGGAAGGGCAAGCGGCGCAGCAACGACACGCATGAATCGAGCACTGATCCGGATGCGCGCCTGTTCCGAAAGGGGCGGCAAAGCGGAGCCATCCTTTGTTATCAGGGGCACATCCTGATGGAGAACCGCTCGGGCTTGGTGGTGGGCGCAGTGGTCAGTCACGCGGACGGTTTCGGCGAACGCGCGAGTGCATTGCGCCTGCTCGATTGCGTACCGGGTCGTCACGCCAAGACGCTCGGTGCCGACAAGGGTTACGACATGCGCGACTTTGTGCGGGATTGCCGAACGCGCAAAGTGACGCCGCACGTCGCGCGCAACGACACGCATCAAGGCGGCAGCGCGATCGACGGACGGACGTCGCGGCACGCCGGTTATGGCATCAGCCAAGTGATTCGCAAGCGCATCGAAGAGCACTTCGGCTGGGGCAAGACCGTCGGCAGGATTCGGCAGACCGCGTATCGCGGCATCAAGCGGGTCGACCAGCACTTCAAGCTGACGATGCTGGCGAGCAACCTGACTCGAATGGCCCGAATACTGGCAGCGGTGCCGCAAGGAGCCACGCGATGAGCCGCCCGAGCGCAGCAGTTGCGTGGCAACGCGCCGGCCGGTCCGCTCTCCAGCGGCGCATCCGGCACGATCCGTCTGCAACTCAGCGGCCAATCGCATACGAAACCCTTTTAAACCGTGCCCCGATCGCCAAAGCGAGGCGCTTTTCAACAGCCTGCTAGGGGAGATTCGCGTACTGGCAGAGAAGCATGGCCTCAGCGTGACTTTCGCAGTCCAAAAGACAAATATATTGCCGGAAGTGAGTGAGAAGACTGACTGGTCTCAGGTAACAGCCAAAACGGGGATCATCCGTGGTGACGGAACCGTGCCAGTGTGGTCGGCCGATGCTCAGGCGAGAGGGCTGAGGCCCGGAGTACCGGGTGATAGGGCTAAGGGGGTCCGGATGGCATTTGTGCAGGGCGGATACCAACACATGAACAGCTATGTGCATCCATGGACCCAGTGGGCGATGCTCTATAGCCTGGTTCAGATCGTGAAGGATATCGACGTGCCGGAATCATGCTGATGGTTCGTCTCTTCCACTTTCTCTTCTTGTTGATAGGTCCTTGCGCTTGTTCGCTCGCCCTTTCCGGGGAATCAACGATGAACAATCCGATGCTGTCCAAAATGCGGCCGTGGTGTATTGGTCGCCTCGTGTTCGATCGACCGGTGTCCAGCGAGATTTCCGACGAGAAGTTTTCGTATCGCGGCGACAGGTTTGTCACGACTCACGATGTTTCATCTGATGTCTATCGCAAAATAGTCGGCGCGCGAGAGAACCAACTACGGACCAAGCAGCGCGTGAATCCCGTCAATTTGGATGAGAAGACAGGAAAGGCGTGGTTGGAAAAAGCATTTTCTCCTGTTAGAGATTCAAGGGTATTCATCTATCAGGAAGGGGTGGCGAAAGTTAAGTTGCCGTTCAAGTCGGAAGGCTATTTCTTCGCTGGTCGCACACTCTTTCATACGACTGGTGGAATTGGAGAAGATGGTCTTTACGACGCCGAGAACATATACAACGACATCTATCGACGCATCAAGGCACGCGATAACTGGGCAGTGCCCACGGAATCGGGCTTCTGCATAGACGGTGGGATCGTTACCGGATCCTCGACTTACACCGAGGAAGTCAGCCAGTCATTCGCGCTGATGCCGGGGCGGCCTGCGTTGCTACTGATTAAGCTGCGCGATTCGATGGACGACGACCAGGCTCAACCGCTCACCAAAAATCTGGCCGCGCTGCGCGCGCAACTCGATCGCATGCCGGGGAGCTATCGCATTCTGCGCAAGGGCAAGCGGGTGGTCGCCGGGATGAGCGCCGAGGAAGTGCTTTTTGCGCTTCAGGACGGCCCGGTTACGGTCTACCGCTTCTATCTGCTGGCGCCGGGCAATCCTGCCACGCTTGCACAACCGCATACCTCGGTCGAGTTGCTGATGGGCAACGCTTCTCGAAGCGATCTGCCGTCCGATGAGGCGACGTCCCCGGTCGACGAGGCGGGAGCGCTGCAGCTATGGGACACGCTGCTGAATAGCCTCCGCCCGCGACCTGACACAGTGTAGGAGGCGCAAATGCGGCGCTATGACATCGTGAAAGGCGACAAGACGACGGTAGGCGGCATCGTGCAAGGCGGTGATAGTTGCGACCGGCTCGGTGCGCGCGAGCAGGCTTATGAAAACGATCCGATCCTGTGTCCGGTCTGCGAGGCCGTCGGTGTGATCAAGTGCGAAGGCGCGCGCATTTCCATGACCGGTCCCGATGGGCGGCAGGCGGCCCTGAGCGATGATCTGTGCGTTTGCCTTTGTTCCCCGCATCCTCGTCTCGTTCCGTCGCAAACGACATCCTACGTCGACATATAGGCGGCCGCGCATATCGGCAGTCGGCCCGGTCCGGCCCGCTCCGGTGCGCCGCGGGCGTCCTCACCCAGGACGGGAGAGGGCGCAACCCAACGCGTTTCATGGACAGCAACAGTCGCCTTCGTTATATTTATAAAAATATAACGGGGACATTCATGAACATCGAGATGCAGCAAAGTGGCGCGGGCAAGCAGGCGGTCGGAAGCGCGTTTGTGCTGGAGCAGATGCGATTCGCCCGCGACAGGACCTGGGAAGTCGTCGAGCGCGTCGCGCAAGCGATCGAGCCGGGCATGCGGGAATCGGAAGCCGTCGCGCATTGCAAGGACGTGATCGCGACGTTGGGTGCCGATCGCATCTGGCATCCGGTCATCATCCGTTTCGGCGAAAACACACTGAAAACCTTCAAGCAGCGTTCGGACGACGATCCGCGCCTGCATGCCGACGATATCTTCTTCATCGATCTCGGCGTCGTCTGGAACGGCCACGAGGGTGACGCCGGCGCGACCTTCGTGGTGGGCGCGGATGAGGAGAAGCGCGCGTGCGCGTCGGCCGCCCGCATGCTGTTCGACGAGGTCGAGCAGCGCTGGCGCGACGGCGGCGTCGCCGGTACCGCGCTTTATGCATTCGCGGAGCAGCGCGCGGCCGAGATGGGCTGGCGTCTGAACCTGGATATCAAGGGGCATCGCGTCTCGGATTTTCCGCACGCGATCTACAAGGCGGGGAATCTCGGGGATTTCGACGCGTGTCCCGACGCCGGCCTGTGGATCCTGGAAATCCAGCTCGCGCATCCGACCCGGCCGTTCGGCGCTTTCTACGAAGACCTGCTGGTCTGACGCGGTGGCCGCCCGGGTGGGCGGCATGGATGGACGAACGGCGCGGCATCGGCCGGCGGGTCCGGTGTGGTCGCGTCGCGCAACTGAAGGAGTATGGTGTGCCCTTGCTTTTCTCGTCGGTCCGGGCGGCGCGCGTGGGGCCACGTCGATCGGCGCTACGCACCGCCGCGATCCTGACGCGGGTTCAAGCGTCGCATTGCCGTTGGCGCGCGACCGCGGCGTTGAAGAGGCCGTCGACTAGGTCGGGTGGATTGTCGGCGAGCAGGCCGAAGATCATGGCCGCAATCCCAATGCGCTAGCGTTACCGGCACCCAAATTGCTCGGTATTCCATCAATGCGGGCCATCGGATATCACCTGAATCAAAAGATGTAGCGGTACCCCGCGCTGACGGACCAGGGCTTGCCCAGCTTCGCGCCATCGACGTACTCGTAGTCGACGTACAGCCGGTGGCTATCTCCCATCGAAGCAGAAACACCGAGCCCAAGCTCCGTGCGGCCGCCTGACAGATCCGTGCGCGTGGCGATGCCGTTCGTGCGCACGGTGCTCTTGCCATCGAACTCATGCGACCGCGCCAGCTTGACGTAGGGCTGCACGACATTCCCGTTGCCCAGTACGAAGCGCCGGCCCAGCAGCGACCCTGCGCGGAACTGCAGTGAAGCGCCGGAGCCGGCGGATACGTCGAGGCCATTGCTTGTCCGGTAACTGTCACCGCTGACGTGGTTAAGCGCCATGCGGGCTTGTGGTTCGATGAACCAACCCGCGCCCAGTTGCAGTTGCCGGCCAATTTCCAGGGTGGCGCCGATCGCGTTCTGCGATGTCTTGCCCTTTACCGAACGGCCGTCGGTTGTCTCGACCTTGAAGTCTTGCCGGAGATGGTTCGCTTTGAGTACGCCGTCGACGTACCAACCGGTATCGGCCAGCCACGTGGCATAGCCGCCCAGATGATAGCTATCGGCGCTGCCCCGGCCCTCGCCGGGGAATGTGCGATCCGAATAGCTGTAGCCGGCCAGGGCACCGACATACCAGCGCCCGCCATTGACGGTCAGCATTTTGTCCGCGCCCAGCTGCAAGCCCCCGAGGTTCTGCGCGAAGTCCCGGCCTCCCTTGTTGTCCAGCTTCTGGCGTTCGCCGAACCCCCGGACCCACAGACCATCGCGGCCATTGCCTTGGCGCAGCTCGCCCATGCGCCTGGTCAGCGCGGCTGACTCGGCGTACCAGATCGCCTGCGCCGTGCCGACGGCGGAGGTATTGATCGCGGCATTGGCCGTGGTCGACAAATGCTCCGGGCGCGGCCTGATTGGACCAGGCAGTATCACCGGTGGGGGCGCAGGCGGGAGCGTTGCCGGTGGTATTTCAGCTTCGGGGTCCACCGGCGGCGGTGATACGGGTGGGGGCGCCACGGGTGGTGGATCGGGGGGCAGCAGACGCGCGGTATTCACCAGGCTCCAATCCGAAGCCCGCCCGCCTACCGTGTCATTGGTTTTCAATTCATAGCGGTAAGTCCCGACATCCACGACCTGACCGTGATTGGCCAGCGAGAACAAGCCGGAGCCGCCTTCGGTCTGGATCAGCGTGACGACGCCGTGCTCCGCCAAGGGCTCGGCTCCGCTATGGGCGATCAATACACGGTGGCTTCCTTCGACGGTGCCGACGCGCAGTTGGTCGGAATGGCCGGCCACGAGGTCGGTGCGCATTTCGAACAGGCCGCTGCCGCTGAGCGTACCGGAGACGTCGAGCACCTTGAAGCCGGTATTCGGCGTGGAGAACGAGATCGTGCCCGTCGTTTCCAGATCCTTCACCGCAGAATTGGCGCGCATTTGCCAGAGACTTCCGTCGTCGATGTTCAGCTTGTCGACGGTGCGGCCGCCGCGATCGAGCAATGCGCCGGTCAGCGTGGAACTGTCCCGCAGACTCACGCTGGCAGATCCGCTGTCGATCACTACATCGCCGACGAGCCGGCTTCGCTGCGCGTTGAGTTCCACGTGGCGGGCTGCGATGGCCGGGGCATTCGGATCGCTGTCGTCGATCCATTCATACACGTGCAGCGCGGCGCCATCGATGCCTGCCGCGCGCGATTTTCCAATGATCGTGGTGCCGATCAGGTCCGCCTTGAGGCCGCTGCCCGAGACGGCGATGCCGCTGCCATCCTCGGTTTCGATATGGCTATCGAGGAGCGTGATTTCATTGTCCACGCCGGATTTTCTCGCATAGGCGTTCACGCCATCGGCGCCTTGGCCAAAAGTACGCAGAGCGACGCCATCCAGGGCGACGGACACCCCCGGGTTGCCCATCATCAGGGCCGTGGAGAAGTCACCGTGAGTGCGGACTTTCGTTCCGGTTGCCGTCAGGCGAGCGCCGTTGGCGAGCATGCCATAGGCCGTATTGCCATGGGTGACGACCGAACCGCCGTCGAGCGCTACGTTCGAGACTGCGGTGCGCGAGACCACTCCTATCGCCGAGTCGCCGAAGGTTTCGATGGCGACGCCACGCGCGCTGATGTTCGCCCGGCCGCCGCTGCCGGAATATAACTCCGAGGCGTAGAGGCCATGCCCGCTGCGACCATAAGTCGTAATCTTGCCGCCGTCCATGATGACTGTGCCATCGCGGGTATCGATTCCTACGCCATTGGGGCCGGTCATCTCGATGGTCGAATCCTTGAGGGTCGCGGCGCCCCTGCTTGGAAGCCAAAAGCCCGACACATAAGTGCCGTTGCTGGTGATCTGCACACGCTTCAAAGAGACCTGGACGCCGCTGCCTTGGGCGATGATGCCGTTGCCTGTCTCCGAGCGGATTATCACGTCCGTCAGGATTGCTTGGGATGGCATCAAGGTGGGACCTGATGCACTGCTCAGGAGAATGCCGAAGCTATAGGCATTGATGCTGCTTTGCGCAAGCGAGAGCGTACCGCCATAAGCGTCGACGCCCATGCCCCGGAGCGAGGAGATTGCCGTATTGGTTGCCGTCACGCTACCGCGATAGATGCCGATGCCGGTGTTTCCCCTCTGTTCTTCGGTGCTGTTGGCGTTGAGCCTCGCCTGGTCCAGGACGACGTGGCCGCCGTCCTGGGCACTCACCGCGGCGGCGTTAACGCCCAGGGCGGTGATTTTCACGTCCCGGCCGAAGATGGTCGCGCCATTGCCCTGGGCGATCAGGCCGTGGCTATCGCTGCCTTGGGTATGAATCGAACCACCGGTGATGTCTGCGCGGGCGCCATCCCTGACATGAACCGCATAGGAATGCAGCCCATCAGTGGTGATCGTGTTGCCGCTCAAAATGGCTTGGCTTCCCGTATGCCGCACCGCGACGCCTGTCGCATCCCTTGCCCCCAGCGCCTGAATCGCGCTGTTGGACAGCGTCAGCGTGCCCGCAGAGTCGACCGCGATACTGGCCGGTGCGGCTTGCCCGCCGGCGATACCTGACTGGATGACGACGCCATCGCCCGACAGGCTGTTTTCGGATCCGCTGATCGTGATTGCCGTGGCATCTTGTGTGATGACCGTGTCGCCGGGGTTGAGCACCATGCTTTCGCCCTGAGGGGTCGACAGGTTGATGCCGGGATGGGCATGCGCGGCCGCCGTTGTGGGTAGAGAGGGGAGCAGGGCCGTCAAGACGGCGAGGGAGAGCCGGGTTGGTCTGAGCGTCATTGAGGAGGTTCCGTCGAACGCATCTCTACGCGAAACTCCCCGGATCAGCAGGCGGGCACGAAAGCGACGGGCTAAGTTCGTAGAGCTGGGATTTGCTTGAGGGATTGGGACATTTCAAGCGATGCCATATTCTTGCTGCTCACCGTTTCGATGCCTATGAGACCGATCTTAAATATCGAGAGAATCGCCTTGCAGATGGGACGCGGCCCATTTCATTCGCGGCAATCCGCTCCATCGATTCCGGCAGCGCCAGCACATCGGACTTGACGGAGGCGGCGCCGCGACGCCGCGGATACAGGGCCTCCAGGGTGTCGTCGAGGCTGGCTCGGATACTTCTCAAGAAATGGCCGTGGACGTTCCTGCGGGCCGCGAAGAACGTCGTGAAATTGACCAATGACGCATCCTGTTGACGCGCACGCGTCTTCCCGCTCGGATGGATCAGGCCAGCGTACCGATGGCCTCGCTGAAGTGAACACGTTTCGTTGAGAGGCCGGCCGAGACGAGGATGCGCAGGAACGACAATCCTCGTTATGTTTTGCGGTATATTACGGTTCACCGAAGTCGCGAGGGACCGTCGATGTCGTGGTGGTTGCCGTGGTTGACCACGATTCCGTCGCGATGAGGGCGAGGCGGATGATCTGGCAAGGTTGTCGTTCATCCGGAGCGCGGGGTCGCGCGTCGAGCGGCGCGCGCATTCCATCGGCAAGATGGCTGCTGTGTGCGATCGCCTTGCGCTGCGCGTCCATAGCATATCTGCGGCACATCGGCTCCGAGGGGCTCCATCGCGCTCCCTGCCGCGTTTGACTTTTGTCGTGGCGCGCGCCATCGATGCCGATGGCGTGGCCTGCGTCGAACGTGTATGCGGCGGCCGCATGCACCGGCCGCTCAATGGTGCGACGCGGAGCCGCGCAACGATCCGACGGTGCCCACGGCGCGGAGCGAGGCGCCGGGCGCCGATCGATGACGGAATCCCGGCACGCCAACTGAAGGAACCGTTCGATGGACAAGCCTCCGTTCCAACTTTCCCGGCTGGTGTCCGGCCAGGCCGATGCGCCGCCGCTCCGTCCGTTCCAGGACCGTTGCTGCGAACCCGCATCGTCCGCCCGGCCGCTCGCGCCGCGCCGCGCGCGGCTCGCCGAACTCGACATGCACATCCATTGCTCAGTGATCGGCACCTGCCTGACAACCGGCGAATTGCGCAAGCTCGTGCCGCGTCACGCGGACATCGATCGCGAGCACGCCACCGATCTGCAGATCCATCACGCGGCAGTCGAACTCGCCGTGCAGGGCGGGGAGGGCGCGAAGGCGCTGCACAAGGCGCTCGACCAGCGCTATGCGGCGGCCATCAAGCGCTTCACACCGGTCAAGGATGTTGCCGGCCTGCGCGAACTTTGGCGCGAGGCGCTGAAGACGGGCGACGTGCCGCCCGCCTACTGGGCCGTGATGACGCATCCGGCCGCCACGCTGGAAATGCGCCAGCTCGCGTTCGGCGACGTCCACATGCTGTCGCATCTGGTGGGCGCGGCGAACCGCGCGGACATTCGCCGGCTGGTCGCGCTCGAGGAAGACAACGCCCAACTCAGGAACAAGATCGAGCGGCAGCAAGCGCGCTTCCAGGCGTTCGCGCTCGAACGCGACGCCGAAGCGCGCGCTCGGCGCGCGACGCTCGATGCCCGGCGCGCATCGCCGCGCGGCCCGGACGCGGAAGCGCCCGAGGCGGAAGCGGAGCGGTTGCGGGCGACGTTGGGCGAGCGCGACGATGCGCTCGCGCAGCAGGCTGGGCGTTGCGCCACACTCGAACGACGCCTGAAGGAAGAACAGGCGCGTGTGCAGACGCTGCGCGCGCAACTGCAGCAGACCTACGACCAGCTCGACGCACTGCGCGGCGAAGCGCTCGCGATGGAGCAGGCGGTGGTGCGCACGGCCGTCGAGGCCGACGACGAGGCCGACGGCGAAGCGGCGACGCTCGATTCGGTGCGCGGCAAGCGGATTGTCTACGTGGGGGGCCGTCCGGGTTCGACGGCGGCGATCCGCCGGCTCGTGGAAGCCGCGGGCGGCTGGCTGAACCTCCACGACGGCGGCATCGAGGATCGCAAGGGCCGGCTCGCGGCGCTGGTGCCGGGCGCGGACCTGGTGGTGTTCCCGGTCGACTGTGTCGATCACGATTCGATGAGCACGCTCAAGCGCCTATGCGAGCGTCATGGGGTGGCCTATCACCCGCTCCGCACCGCGAGCGTGGCCAGCTTCGTCGACCTCGTGACGCGCGCGCCGGAGGCGGCCGTGGGCGCGCCCGGCTGCGGCCGCACGCCGGCGTTCTGCCTGCGCCACGGCTAGGGCTGGCGACGCGTCACGGCTGCATGAATTTCGTGAGGGCCGCGATCTGCCGGGCGCAGCTCGCTTCGGCCTGCCGCTCGATGTCGCGGTAGAGCCGGACCATCTCTTCGCCGACCGTCGTCAGCGCGCAGCCGCCGCCGCTGTGCCCGCCTTGCTCGGAGACGGTGGCGGGCGACTTCAGCGAACGGTTCAGTTCATCGATCAACATCCAGGCGCGGCGATACGACATGCCGAGGCTGCGCGCGGCCGCCGAGATCGAGCCGTGCTCGCGCACCGCTTCGAGAAGGGCCACCTTGCCAGGCCCGAGCGCGACCGTATCGCCGCGGCGGATGCGCATGCGGAAGCTGACGACGGGTGGGGTGCCGGGCGTGGCGGAAGTGGGGGATCGGCTCATGCGGGCAAGCATACACGAACGATGCTGCCGCCCGCCCCGCAGGCGGCTAGACGCCTGGCGGGAAGCAGCGCGCGTGATCCTCGCAGCCGAAGCAGCCCGGTGCGGGCGCGGGCGGCGCGCCCTGGTCGAGGGCGACCTCGCGCGCGAGGAATTTCTTCCAGCGCAAGGCGGCCGTGTTGCGTGCGGCGAGCGCGGGGAAATAACGTTCCAGCAGCGCGGACACGTCATCGCGCCCGTCGAGCCCGAGATCGCGCCACAGATGATCCGGGCGCAGGCACGCATGCGCGATGATGGCGGCGAGACAGGCGGCGTCGCCGCGGTGCGCCGCGGCGCCGGCCTCGCGCATCAGCAGGCTGCGCAGCGTCGCGACGAAGGCGGCGTGCGGTGTGGGGATCGCCGTGGGCGGCGATGTCTCGACGACGCCGGGCCGCAGGCGCGGAAAATGCCGTGCGAGCAGCGCGCGCAGGCGCGCGGGCGACAGCCCGAGCGACGGGTCGAGCGTGGTCGGCGCATCTTCGCCGGCGCGCGCCGCGAGGAGCGTGGCGAACAGGCGGGCGTCGGTCGAGCCGGGATTCGCCGCGTCGATGAGCCGGGCGTGCAGCGCGCGCCGGGCGGCGAGGCTGCAACAGGCGTGCGCGGGGCTCATGGCGTTACTAGGCGCGCGACGATCCGGGTCAGCCGGTTGACGTGCCGGGGCGCGGGGAAGCGATCCGCACCGGAGTGGAGCACGGGCGCGCCCTCCGCTTCGTCGAGCGGCCGGCCGCCGCATTCGTGGGCGACGATCGCGTGGTCGCCGATCTCGGTGTTGAACAGCTCGTGCCAGGAAAACGTGACCGCGTAACCGTCGTGCCCGACGGCCAGGAGGATCATCCGCTTGAAGTCGCCGGGGGTGTCGGAGCGGAGCCCGGCGCGCGACAGGAGATCGGTCAGCCGCACGCCGCGGTACGGCTCGATCCGGCGGATGAAGCGCCGCGTCTTGAAGCGGCGCAGGTCGAACGGCTCGGCCGTGACGCTGTCGAGGCGGCGCAGCGCATCGAGGGACAGCGACAGCGGCTGGACCACGTCGCCGCTCACATCGAGGCGGCCGACTTCGGCCATGACGGATGGGGTCGATTCCGCATTGTCCATCCTCCGCCTCCAGGTCGATCCCGGGCGACTGCCCGAGCGTGATATCCGGGGCTATATTACGCGGCAACGCCGCGCCATGCTACGCGCGCCCCGATTCCAACTGCTCCACCGCGTCCTTCACCGCATCGCGAAAGCGCGTGAGCGCGGCGAGGTCGGGCGCGGGCGGCTGCATCGCGACCCACAGCATCTCGATCAACTGTTCCGCGGTCTGCTCGGTGTCGAGCTTGCGGCGGCCGAGGATCGCGTCCCACAGCACATGTTCCATCGGTCCGAACACCAGCGAGCGCAGCAGGCTGAGCGGCAGGTCGGCGCGCACCTGCCCCGTCGCCTGGCCGCGCGCGAGCACGTCCATCAAGGGCGCGGTGTAGCGCCGCTGCAATTCGGTCAGCTCGTCGCTGAGCGCATGCTGCTTGGCGCGCCCCTCGGACAGCACCAGCGCGCACAGCCCGGTGCCGTTCACGAGCATCAGCCGCAGGTGGGTGCGCACGATGAACGCGAACTGCTGGCGCACCGGCGCGTCGCGCGGCATGCCGTCCTCGAACGCCGCGATGATCTCGTCATACCAATCCGCGATCACGCGCGCGCACAGCTCGCGCTTGCCGCGGAAGTAATTGAACACCGTCGCCTCCGACACGCCGATGCGCTGCGCGATCTCGGCGGTCGTCGCGTGTTCGTAACCCTTTTCCGCGAACACGTCGCGGCCCGCCCGCAGGATGTCCTGCACGCGCTGCTGGGATTTCCGGCTCGCCGGCGCGCGCGCGAGATCGGGGCGCTCGGTCTTGAGGGAGGAGGTCATGAGTGGCTGCCTGCGAGGGATCCGATGCGCTCGATGATATCTGAGTGTCACTCAAAAAACTATTGACTCTATCCCGCATCCAGCGCGAAACTAGCCAAAATTTCCGCAAGATATCGTGCTGTATTGGTGAAATACGTGGTTTTGAGTGTTGCTCAAAATCACGCCCGCAGACTTTCTGGAGACGGAGGAGACATGAGCAACCTGCCCGGCGTGCAATTCATGCTCGGTGAAGACATCGACATGCTGCGCGACGCGATCGCGACGTTCGCGGCCAAGGAGATCGCGCCGCGCGCGGCCGAGATCGACCGCACCGATCAGTTCCCGATGGACCTGTGGCGCAAGCTCGGCGAGCTGGGCGTGCTCGGCATGACGGTCGCCGAGGAGTACGGCGGCGCGAGCCTCGGCTATACCGCGCACATGGTCGCGATGGAGGAGATCTCGCGGGCTTCCGCGTCGGTCGGCCTGTCCTACGGCGCGCACTCGAACCTGTGCGTGAACCAGATCCACCGTAACGGCACCGATGCGCAAAAGCGCAAATACCTGCCGAAGCTGGTGTCCGGCGAGCATGTCGGCGCGCTCGCGATGAGCGAGCCGAACGCGGGCTCCGACGTCGTCAGCATGAAGCTGCGCGCCGAGCGGCGCGGCGACCGCTACGTGCTCAACGGCACCAAGATGTGGATCACCAACGGCCCCGACTGCGACACGCTGGTCGTCTACGCGAAGACCGCGCCCGAGGCCGGCCCGCGCGGCATCACGGCGTTCCTGGTCGAGAAGGGCATGAAGGGTTTCTCGGTCGCGCAGAAGCTCGACAAGCTCGGCATGCGCGGCTCGCACACCGGCGAGCTGGTGTTCCAGGACGTCGAGGTGCCGGAGGAGAATATCCTCGGCGAACTGAACGGCGGCGTGAAGGTGCTGATGAGCGGCCTCGACTACGAGCGCGCCGTGCTCGCGGGTGGCCCGACCGGCATCATGGCCGCGTGCCTCGACGCGGTCGTGCCGTATATCCACGACCGCAAGCAGTTCGGCCAGTCGATCGGCGAGTTCCAGCTGATCCAGGGCAAGGTCGCCGACATGTACACCACCTTCCAGGCGTGCCGCGCGTACCTGTACGCGGTGGGCCGCCATCTCGACTCGATCTCGTCGGGCGGCCACGTTCGCCAGGTGCGCAAGGATTGCGCGGGCGTGATCCTGTACACGGCGGAGAAGGCCACCTGGATGGCGGGCGAGGCGATCCAGGTCCTCGGCGGCAACGGCTACATCAACGAATACCCGGTCGGCCGCCTGTGGCGCGACGCGAAGCTCTACGAGATCGGCGCGGGCACGAGCGAGATCCGCCGCATGCTGATCGGCCGCGAGCTGTTCGCGGAAACCGCCTGAGTCCACCGGGAGCACGCACGCGATGTCGATCATCGAATCCAGGCTGAATCCGCGTTCCGACGAGTTCCGCGCGAACGCGGCGGCGCTCGAGGCGCTCGTCGCCGACCTGCGCGCGAAAATCGATCAGCTCGCGCAAGGTGGCGGGCAGGCGGCCCGCGACAAGCACCTGTCGCGCGGCAAGCTGCTGCCGCGCGACCGGATCGCGCAGCTGCTCGATCCGGGCACGCCCTTCCTCGAACTGTCGCAGCTTGCCGCCTACGGCATGTACAACGACGACGCGCCGGGCGCGGGCGTCATCACCGGGATCGGCCGTATCGCCGGGCGCGAGTGCGTGATCGTCTGCAACGACGCGACCGTGAAGGGCGGCACCTACTATCCGATGAGCGTGAAGAAGCACGTGCGCGCACAGGAGATCGCGGCGGAAAACCGCCTGCCCTGCGTGTACCTCGTCGATTCGGGCGGTGCGAACCTGCCGAACCAGGACGACGTGTTTCCCGATCGCGATCATTTCGGGCGCATCTTCTTCAACCAGGCGACGATGTCGGCGGCCGGCATCGCGCAGATCGCCGTCGTGATGGGCTCGTGCACCGCCGGCGGCGCCTATGTGCCGGCGATGAGCGACGAATCGGTGATCGTCAAGAACCAGGGCACCATTTTCCTCGGCGGTCCGCCGCTCGTGAAGGCGGCCACCGGCGAGGAAGTCAGCGCCGAGGATCTCGGCGGCGGCGACGTGCACACGCGGCTGTCCGGCGTGGCCGATCATCTCGCGCAGAACGATCCGCACGCGCTCGCGCTGGCGCGCGGCATCGTCGGCAATCTCGGCGGCAAGGCGCCGGCGCCGCTCGCGCTGCGCGCGCCGCTGCCGCCGCGCTACGATGCCGGGAGCCTGTATGGCGTGATTCCGGTCGATACGCGCAAGCCGTTCGACGTGCGCGAGGTGATCGCGCGGATCGTCGACGATTCGGCCTTCGACGAATTCAAGGCGCGCTTCGGCACGACGCTCGTCACGGGCTTCGCGCATATCTGGGGGCACCCGGTCGGGATCGTCGCGAACAACGGCATCCTGTTCTCCGAATCCGCCGTGAAGGGCGCGCATTTCATCGAGCTGTGCTGCCAGCGCAAGATCCCGCTCGTGTTCCTGCAGAACATCACGGGCTTCATGGTCGGCCGCAAGTACGAGAACGAGGGCATCGCGCGCCACGGCGCGAAGATGGTCACCGCCGTGGCGACCGCGAAGGTGCCGAAGTTCACCGTGATCATCGGCGGCTCGTTCGGCGCGGGCAACTACGGCATGTGCGGCCGCGCGTATTCGCCGCGCTTCCTGTGGATGTGGCCGAACGCGCGCATTTCGGTGATGGGCGGCGAGCAGGCCGCGTCGGTGCTCGCGACGGTGCGTCGCGACGGCATCGAGGCGAAGGGCGGCGCGTGGTCGGCGGAAGAGGAGGAGGCGTTCAAGCAGCCGATCCGCGACCAGTACGAGCGGCAGGGCCACCCGTATTACGCGAGCGCGCGCCTGTGGGACGACGGCGTGATCGATCCGGCGCAGACCCGCGACGTGCTCGGTCTCGGTCTCGCGGCCGCGATGAATGCACCGATCGAGGACACGCGCTTCGGCGTGTTCCGGATGTAAGGAGCCGATCATGCGATACGAAACGATCGAGGTGGGCGTCAGCGGCCGCGTCGCGTCCGTTACGCTCGCGCGCCCCGACGTGCGCAACGCGTTCAACGAGACGATGATCGCGGAGCTGACCGCGGCGTTCGGCGAACTCGACGCGAACGACGCGGTGCGCGTCGTGGTGCTTGCCGCGCAAGGCCCGGCGTTCTGCGCGGGCGCCGACCTGAACTGGATGAAGAAGATGGCGGGCTTCTCCGACGACGAGAACCGAGCCGACGCGCGTCTGCTCGCGCGGATGCTCGAAGCGATCTACCGCTGCGGCAAGCCGGTGATCGCGCGCGTGCACGGCGACGCCTACGCGGGCGGGGTCGGCCTCGTCGCGGCCGCCGACGTGGCGATCGCGGCCGACGGCGCGCGTTTCTGCCTGTCCGAGGCGCGGCTCGGCCTGATTCCCGCGACCATCGCGCCCTACGTGGTGCGTGCGCTGGGCGAGCGCGCGGCGCGCCGCTACTTCGCGACTGCCGAGGTGTTCGACAGCGCGTGCGCGGCGCAGCTCGGCTTCGTGCACGAGGTCGTGGCGGCCGAGGCGCTCGACGCGACGGTCGCGAAGCTCGCGGATGCGCTGGTCGCGAACGGTCCGCGGGCGGTGCGCGCCTGCAAGCGGCTGGTGGACGAGGTCTCCGGCCGCGAGATCGACGACGCGCTGATCGAGCGGACGGCCGCGCTGATCGCGCAGACCCGCGCGGGCGCGGAAGCGCGCGAGGGCATCGCTGCATTCCTGGAGAAACGCACGCCTGCCTGGCGCGCGTGACGACGCCTGCCGGCGCGCGCGATGGCGCGGGCCGGCATCCCGATTCGAGTGGGTTCTTCCTGTTTCCTGACAACCATGTTCGACAAGATCCTGATCGCCAACCGCGGTGAAATCGCCTGCCGGGTCGCCGCCACCTGCAAACGTCTCGGGATCGCGAGCGTCGCGGTCTATTCGGACGCCGACGCGAACGCGAAACACGTCGCCGCCTGTGACGAAGCCGTGCACATCGGCGGCGCGGCCGCGAGCGACAGCTACCTGCGCATCGAGCGCATCATCGACGCGGCGCGCGCCACGGGCGCGCAGGCCATCCATCCGGGCTACGGCTTCCTGTCGGAGAACGAGGATTTCGCGCAGGCGTGCGTGGCGGCCGGCATCGTGTTCATCGGGCCGCCCGTCGAGGCGATCGCGGCGATGGGCTCGAAGGCCGCCGCGAAGGCCCTGATGCACGCGGCCGCCGTGCCGCTCGTGCCCGGCTATCACGGCGACGACCAGACGCCGGCGCTGCTGCAGCGCGAAGCCGATGCGATCGGCTACCCGGTGCTGCTGAAGGCGAGCGCGGGCGGCGGCGGCAAGGGCATGCGGGTCGTCGAGCGCGCCGAGGATTTCGCGGCGGCGCTCGCGTCGTGCCAGCGCGAGGCGGCGAGCAGCTTCGGCAACGATCGCGTGCTGATCGAGAAGTACCTGCAGCGCCCGCGTCACGTCGAGGTGCAGGTGTTCGGCGACCGGCACGGCAATACCGTCTATCTGTTCGATCGAGACTGCTCGGTGCAGCGTCGCCATCAGAAGGTGCTCGAGGAAGCGCCCGCGCCGGGGCTCGACGCCGCGCTGCGCCAGGCGATGGGCGAGGCGGCGGTCGCGGCCGCGCGCGCGGTCGGCTATGTCGGCGCGGGCACGGTCGAATTCATCATGACGGGCGACGCGTTCTATTTCATGGAAATGAACACGCGCCTCCAGGTCGAGCATCCGGTCACCGAGATGGTGACGGGGCTCGATCTGGTCGAGTGGCAATTGCGGGTGGCGGCGGACGAGCCGCTGCCGCTGCGCCAGGACGCGCTGCGCGTGAGCGGACATGCGATCGAGGCGCGGCTGTATGCGGAGAACCCGGCGCGCGGCTTCCTGCCGTCGACCGGCCGGCTCAAGCATCTGCGGCTGCCCGAGGGCGTCGAGTTCGCGCTGGGCGCGCCGGTGCGCGTCGACAGCGGGGTGCGCGAGGGCGATTCGATCACGCCGTTCTACGATCCGATGATCGCGAAGCTGATCGTGCACGGCGCGGACCGCGCGGCGGCGCTGGCGCTGATGCTGCGCGCGCTGCGCGCCTGTGAGGTGGTCGGGCTGCATACCAATGCGGCGTTCCTGCAGCGCATCGTCGCGAGCCGGCCGTTCGCCGAGGCCGATCTCGATACCGGCTTGATCGAACGCAACCACGACGCGCTGTTCGCGCCTCGGCAGCGGCCGCGTGCGGCGCTCGCGCTGGCTTGCGCGGCGCGGCTCGCGCGCGACCGGGACGCTGCGGCAGGCGGTCCTGCGGCAGGCGACCCTGCGGCAGGCGGTCCTGCGGCAGGATCGCCCGTGTCGCCGTGGGGTGGCCTGTCCGACTGGCGGCTGAACGCCGGCTACCGGCGCTTGCTCGAATGGCGCGCTGACGACGATAGCGCGACGCTCACGGCCGACTACACGGCGGACGGCGGCGCGGCCACGCTCGCGGTCGACGGCGCGCCGGCCGAGACGTTCGCGTGGACGCGCGGCCCGGGCCCGCTCGACTACGAGGTCACGCTGGGCGGGGTGCGCTCGGGCGGCCGCGTGCATGTCGACGGCGATGCGTTCCAGGTGTTCACGCAGGGCCACGCCTACGCGTTCGAATGGAACGACCTGCTCGCGCACGCGGCGGACACCGATCACGGCGGGGGCCGGCTGACCGCGCCGATGCCGGGCAAGGTCATCGCGGTGCTGGTCGAGCCCGGCCAGCGGGTCGAGCAGGGCGCGCCGCTCATCGTGATGGAAGCGATGAAGATGGAGCATACGATCGGTGCGCCGGCGGCGGGCGTCGTGAGCGAGGTGCTCTACGCGGTTGGCGACCAGGTCGCCGACGGCGCGCAGTTGCTCGTGATGGCGCAGGCCTGAACGAGGGTGCGATCGCGCGGTCGACCTTAACGAAATCTGACAGTCGCGGCCGGGGATGTCGGCTAGACTCGACGAACACTATTCGGGGCGCGCCGCGCGGCGTAGGACAGGGCACTCAACGGGCCGGTAGCGCGCTACACTGCGACTTCCAACCTCCCTCCTGCATATAATGACGCCCCCTGTCGAATTGAACGGCTTGCGGATCGGCATCACGATCGGCCTTCGCGAGCCGAATGAAAGCCTCTGGATCAACGGCATCAAGCAAAATGCGTTGTTCCTCGCCAAGCTCCTGATGAAATCGTCGCGCGCCTATCGCGTGACGATGGTCAACACCACCGACGTCGCGCTGACCGACGCGCTGCCGTGGGACCGCCGGATCTTCGACACCCAGTCGTTCACGACGATGAAGGATTCGCTCGACGTGCTGATCGAGCTGGGCGGCCAGATCGACGGCGAGCAGACCGCCTACCTGAAGGCGCGCGGCGTCAAGATCGTCAGCTATTGCTGCGGGTTCGAATACATCCACGCGACGCAATCGATCCTGTTCGGCCGCCGCATGTGGGACACGCTGTTCATCAATCGCGGCTACGACGAGATCTGGGCGATTCCGCAAATCGCGCCGTCGTCGCTGCCGTTCCTGCAGTCGCTGCGGCGCGCGCCCGGGCGCGTGGTGCCGTTCGTCTGGGATCCGATGTTCCTGACCGAACGCGCCCGCCTGCTGCCCGAGCGCGGCGAGTACCGGCCGAGCGGCCAGCGCGCGAAGCGGCTGACGATCATGGAGCCGAATCACGACGTCGTGAAGTTCTGCCTGTACCCAATGCTGATCATCGACGAGGTCTATCGCCGCGAGCCGGAGGCGATCGCGTTCACGCACGTCACCAATGCGGAGCGTCTCGCGCACGAAAGCCCGGAATTCGTGATGCTGATGAATTACCTCGAGATCGTGCGCGCGAGCAAGGCGAGCTTCGTCGGCCGCTTCGAAACGCCCGCGTTCCTCGCGGAGTTCACCGACGTCGTGGTGTCCCATCAGTGGGAAAACCCGCTCAACTACTTCTACTTCGACGTGTGCTGGCAGGGCTATCCGCTCGTTCACAACGCGCACCTCGTGCCCGATCTCGGCTACTACTACCCGGAGAACGACGTGGAGGCCGGCGCGGAAGTGCTGACCCGCGTGCTGCACGAGCACGACGGCGACTGGGAAGGCTACACCGCGCGCCAGCGTGGGCTGCTGCGCCGGTATACGTCGAAGAATCCGTCGCTGGTCGCCGAATACGACGTGCTGCTCGCGAACCTGGTGGGCGTGCATCCCTGACGCTTCGTCGCGCGCCGCGATGCAAAACGGGCCTGGACGCGCAGCGCGCATCCAGGCCCGTTTGCCGTTTGCCGTGGGGCGTGGCGGGCGCGCCCGCCCGCCGTCACTCGCCGGGGGCGCCCGGTATCTGCCCCTGATTCTGGCGCGGCACGTAGCCGGTCAGGCGCCATTTGCCGTCGTCGAGCCGGAAGCTGAGCTTCTCGAAGGCAATCTTGCCCGAGGCCAGCGTGCTCGCGTAGTCGACGTTCGCATACAGGCCGTCCGGCACCGCCTTCGAGTTCGTGAACTGGATCCGCGTGATCGCTGCCCAGCCGCGCTGCGTGACCGTGCCGAGCGACTTGCGCGCCAGCAGCGTCTCGCTGACGAACTGCTGCTGCGTGACCTTGCTCTTCACGAACGGCGCGACGTCGGCCCAGACGTCGTCGACGCGGCCCGCGTCGAGCTGGCCCACGATGCGGTCGGCGTCGGCGAGGAGTTCGTCCGCCGACGTGCCCGGCTGCTGCGCATGGCCGAGCGCGGCGGTCGCGGCCAGCAGGCCGCCGATGATCCAGTGAGCGAAGGTAGGTTTCACGGGGCTTCTCCTGGCGGATGGTCGGGCGTCAGAGATACATCGCGGCGAGCGCGTCGGTGTAGGCCGCCACGTTGTCGGGGTTGTAGATGCTGACGGAATCGAGCAACTGCTTCGAATGCTCGCGATACGCGTCGAGATTGCGGTCGTGTTCGTGGAACGCCTTGAGCAGCTGGCGCCCGCCTTCCTGGCAATCGAAATCCGGATAGTAATAGCCGCATTTGCCCAGGTAAGGCGAGTTGTGGATCAGCGGATAGTCGCCGTACAGCAGCTCGTAGTACAGGTAGTTCTGCGCGTTCTCCCAGGTGTGGGACACCACGGCGTCGCCGTGCGCGGCCATGAACTCGTAGATCGCGAAGCGGCCTTCGAAGGTGGTCAGGCTGTGCGCGACGATGTCGAGGCTGCGCGCGAAGTTGACGAAGGTCGTGTGTTCCTTCATGTGCAGCGTGTTGCACACGCGCACGAACTCGATGAACGACGGCTCGGCCCGATAGGCCTCTTCCGTCACCAGCATCGGGATGATGCTGGTCTTCACCATGCAGATGTTCGGCTCGTACATCGTCACGCGCCAGCGCGGCTTGCCCGGCTGATAGCCGTAAGTGAGCCCTGCGCCGAGCGTCGCGCGCGCCTTGTCGAACAGCAGCGGGTGCCAGATGTGCGGGACGATGGTGACCGGGCAGCGCAGGCCGGTTTCCAGGTAGTGCTGGCACGAGTGCTCGAACTCCGGGATGGTCCACACGCCGTCGTAGGTCGCGCCCGAGAACAGGAAGCCGGACGGCTTCTTGAAGATCGCGCGCTCGATGTCGATCACGTAGTCGTTGCCGACCCGCATCGTCACGACCTTGCCGCCCTTCGCGCGATACGCGGCGATCCAGTCGGCGTTGAACTGCGCGCTCATCTCGATCAGGACGTCGCAGCGCTCCATGGCCTCGTCCATCGACAGCAGCGGCACGTTCCACTCGCCGAGCATCAGCTGCGGATCGGCCGCGCTGCTGCCGCCGTTGACCATCACGGCCTCGGCGACGAGCGGCGACTGGCGCAGCATCAGCACCAGCAGCAGGCAGTTCTGGAAGATGCCGTTTTCCCACAGGGACTGGCCGGCGCCGCGCACGAACAGCGAGACGCCGACGACGAGGCGCTTGCCGCCGTTCTGCACGTCGCGGCCGGTGATATCGTCAGTCATGCGAAGTCTCCGGATGGTCAGGCGCGGGCGTAGAGACGCTCGACGAAAGCATCGATGTTCCTGGGGTTGTCGATCGAGACGTCGTGCAGAAGGGCATTGGCTTTGGTGCGATAGTCGTCGAAATGGGCGTCATGGTTGCGCCACGCGTCGAGCAGCGCGCGGCCGCCGGAGACGGAGTCGAACCCGGTGTAATAGTACCCCGCGTCACCCAGCAGCTTCGAGTTGTGCACGAGCGGGTAGCCGCCGTACAGCACGTCGTAGTACAGGTAGTTCTGCGGATTTTCCCAGTGGTGCGAGATCACGGCATCCGCGTGCTGCGCCATGAACGAGGGCAGGTCGATGCGCGGCTCGAAGGTGGCCTTCTGCTGGCGCACCAGGTCGAGGCTGTTCGCGAAGTGCACGAAGGTCGGGTGCTCCTTCAGGTGCATCGCGTTGACCACGTACAGGTGCTCGACCGCGTCCGGCTGCGCGCGGTAGAACTCCTCGGCGGCGAGCATCGGATAGTGGCAGGTCTTCACGACCGAGATGTTCGGTTCGAGGATCGACAGCCGCCATTTCGCGCGGCCGGGACGGTAGCCGAACGTGAGGCCGGCGGCTTCCAGCTCGCGGGCGCGGCGGTCGATGAAGTAGGGCGACCAGATGTGCGGGATCACGTGTACCGGGGCGCGCGTCAGCGTGCGCAGGAGCGGCGCGTCGATCTTCTCGGATTTCGGCAGGATCCACACTTCGTCGAACGGGCCGCCGTTGAAGATGTGGCCGGACGGCAGCTCGAACATCGGCGTCTCGCACAGCCCGGTGTAAGTGTGGCCGACGAAGCACACCACGAGCTTCTTGCCGAGCGCCTTCATGTACTTGAGCCAGTCGACCTGCAACTGCGCGCCCATCTCGATCACGACGTCCAGATCGTGGGATACGTCGCGCGGATTGACGAGCGGGATGTCGAGGCCGGCGAGATCGAGCCCGGCCGGCAGCCGGCTGGCGTCGCCGCCGTTCAGGAAGTAGATCGGGCCGATCCGGTCCGATTTTTTGAGCAGCATCGCGAGGTACGCGATGTTCTGATGGATGCCGTTTTCCCAGATCGCCTGACCGTCACGGGCGAACAGCGAGATGCCGACGGCCAGGCGCTTGTCGCCCGTGGGGCGGGAGGCGGTTTGCGTTTCGTATGTCACCAACTGTATCCATAACCGGCACCGTAGGCGGTATTGCTACCCGCAACCCCGACGCCCATCTTGAGAATGCCATTGGTCGTCACGTGGGCGCTGGCACCGAATGCCGTGCCAGTCTGGCCCGCGAAGCGCGCCACGCCGACCGCTACGTTGATCGTCTTGCCGGGTTCGACCTGCGGCATCATCGTCAGCGCGGTGACGGCGGCGACGCCTTGACGCGCCATCGTATCCGTCTGCTGCAGCTGTTGCTGGGTTTGCTGCAACTGCGTGCCCAGATTGTTGATCGAGGTTTGCTGCCCGGTCAAGGATTGTGACACAGATGTCGACAGGGCATTCAACTGGTTGAGGTTGACCGCATCGGTGCCCTGCGTGCCGGCCGCGACGTTGGTGATCTGGCGCTGCTGGGTGCTGCTGCCGACCGAGACCACGTTCGAGCGGCCGCCGTCGGTGGAGTTCGCGCCGATCGCGACCGAGTTCGAACCGGCGGTGACCGTCGGCTTGTCGTTGCTGGCGCCGTTCATGTCGGCCGCGATGCCGCCGGTGTTGGCGGTGCGGGTCGTGTTGTTGTTGATCGAGGTCGACAGCGACGAGATCTGGTTGTTGATGTTGGTCACGCCGCTCGACAGCGAGGCGACGTTGCTGTTGGTGGTGCTGAGGCCGGTGGACAGCGAGTTGACGGCGGTCGAGGTCGAGGTCGACAGCGAGGCGACGTTGCTGTTGGTGGTGCTGAGGCCGGTGGACAGCGAATTGACGGCGGTCGAAGTCGAGGTCGACAGCGACGACACCGTGCTGTTGGTGCTGCTCAGTCCGCTCGACAGCGAGCCGATCTGGCTGCTGGCGCTCGACAGGCCGGTGGACAGCGAGTTGACGGCGGTCGAGGTCGAGGTCGAGAGCGAGGCGACGTTGCTGTTGGTCGTGCTGAGGCCGGTGGACAGCGAGGCGACGTTGCTGTTGGTCGCGAACAGCTGGCTGCCGTTGATCGCGTCGGTGCTGGTCGCGGTGACTTGTCCGGCGGCGACGTTGGTGACCTGGCGTTCCGCGCCCGGCGCGCCGACGCTGAACACGCCGACCGGGTTGCTGCCCGCGAAGGTGCCGAAGGTCAGTCCACCGACGGTGGCTGACGAGACCGGGACGGCGGCGGACGTGGTGGCGCCGTTGCCGATCGCGACCGAGTTGTCGATGTTGGCGACTGCGTTCGGCCCGATCGCGACGCTGTTCTGGCCGGTGGCCTGGCTGTCGGGGGCGGTCGAGTTGGCATGGAAGTACTTGATGCCGTTCGCGTTGATGTTGTCGATCGCCGAGCCGACGTTGTTGTTGGTCGTGGTCGTGCCGTTGGTGTTGTAGGTGATGTAGGCCGGGGCGGAAATGGTGCCGGTGGCCGGGTTGTAGGTTGCACCGCCGCCCAGCGCCGCGGCGGTGCTGGTGCCGAGGTTGTTGGTGTTGGTGGTGATCGAGCTGATGCTGGTCGACAGTGAGCTGATGCCGGTCGAGGTCGAGGTCGACAGCGAGGCGACGTTGCTGTTGGTCGTGCTCAGGCCGGTGGACAGCGAGCCGATGCCGGTCGAGGTCGAGGTCGACAGTGACGCGATGTTGCTGTTGGTCGTGCTCAGGCCGGTGGACAGCGAGCCGATGCCGGTCGAGGTCGAGGTCGACAGCGACGCGATGTTGCTGTTGGTGGTGCTGAGGCCGGTGGACAGCGAGCTGATGCCGGTCGACGTGGAGGTCGACAGCGAGGCGACGGTGCTGTTGGTGGTGCTCAGGCCAGTGGACAGCGAGCTGATGCCGGTCGATGTGGAGGTCGACAGCGAGGCGACGGTGCTGTTGGTCGTGCTGAGGCCGGTGGACAGGGAACTGATGCCGGTCGATGTCGAGGTGGACAGCGAGGCGATCGAGCTGTTGGCCGACGAGAGGCCGGTCGACGTGGAGGTCGACAGCGACGCGATGTTGCTGTTGGTCGTGCTGAGGCCGGTCGAGAGCGAGCTGATGCCGGTCGAGGACGAGGTCGACAACGACACGATGTTGCTGTTGGTCGTGCTCAAGCCAGTGGACAGGGAACTGATGCCGGTCGAGGTCGAGGTCGAGAGCGACGCGATGTTGCTGTTGGTCGTGCTGAGGCCGGTGGACAGCGAACTGATGCCGGTCGAGGTCGAGGTCGAGAGCGACGCGACGTTGCTGTCGGTGGTGCTGAGGCCGGTGGACAGCGAGCTGATGCCGGTCGAGGTCGAGGTGGACAGCGAAGCGATCGAGCTGTTGGCCGACGACAAGCCGGTCGACGTGGAGGTCGAGAGCGAGGTGACCGTGCTGTTGGTGGTGCTGAGGCCGGTCGAGAGCGAACCGATGCCGGTCGAAGTCGATGTGGACAGCGAAGCGATCGAGCTGTTGGCCGTTGAGAGACCGGTCGACGTGGAGGTCGACAGCGACGTGACGGTGCTGTTGGTGGTGCTCAAGCCGGTGGACAGCGAGCTGATACCCGTCGAAGACGAGGTGGACAGCGAGGCGATCGAGCTGTTGGCCGATGACAAGCCGGTCGACGTGGAGGTCGACAGCGAGGTGACCGTGCTGTTGGTGGTGCTGAGGCCGGTCGAGAGCGAGCCGATGCCGGTCGAAGTCGAGGTGGACAGCGAAGCGATCGAGCTGTTGGCCGACGACAAGCCGGTCGACGTGGAGGTCGACAGCGAGGTGACCGTGCTGTTGGTGGTGCTGAGGCCGGTGGACAGCGAGCTGATGCCGGTCGAGGTCGAGGTGGACAGCGAGGCGATCGAGCTGTTGGCCGACGACAAGCCGGTCGACGTGGAGGTCGACAGCGACGTGACGGTGCTGTTGGTGGTGCTCATGCCGGTGGACAGCGAGCTGATACCCGTCGATGACGAGGTGGACAGCGAGGCGATCGAGCTGTTGGCCGACGAGAGGCCGGTCGACGTGGAGGTCGAGAGCGACGTGACATTGCTGTTGGTGGTGCTCAAGCCGGTGGACAGCGAGCTGATACCCGTCGATGACGAGGTGGACAGCGAAGCGATGCTGCTGTTGGCCGACGACAAGCCGGTCGACGTGGAGGTCGACAGCGAGGCGACATTGCTGTCGGTGGTGCTGAGGCCGGTCGAGAGCGAACCGATGCCGGTCGAGGTCGAGGTGGACAGCGAGGCGATGCTGCTGTCAGCCGACGACAGGCCGGTCGACGTGGAAGTCGAGAGCGACGTGACGGTGCTGTTGGTGGTGCTCAGGCCGGTGGACAGCGAACTGATGCCCGTCGAAGACGAGGTGGACAGCGAGGCGATGCTGCTGTTGGCGGTCGAGAGGCCGGTCGATGTGGAGGTCGACAGCGAAGCAACGGTGCTGTTGGCGGTGCTGAGGCCGGTGGACAGCGAGCTGATACCCGTCGAGGACGAGGTGGACAGCGACGCAATCGAGCTGTTGGCCGACGACAGGCCGGTCGAGGTCGAGGTCGAGAGCGACGTGACGGTGCTGTTGGTGGTGCTCAGACCGGTCGAAAGCGAACCGATGCCGGTCGATGTGGAGGTCGACAGAGAAGCGACGGTGCTGTTGGTGGTGCTGAGGCCGGTGGACAGAGAGGAAATCGCGCTGGTTGCCGTGCCGACCTGTTGTGCGACGGAATAAAGCTGGCTGCCGTTGATCGCGTCGGTGCTGGTTGAGGTGACTTGTCCGGCGGCGACGTTGGTGACCTGTCGTTCCGAGCCGGGCGCGCCGACACTGACGACGCTGGTCGGGTTGGTGCCGGCGAAGCCGCCGAAGGTGGTGCCGGCGATGGTCGCGCTGCTGGTGGGGTTGGGGGCAGCGGTGACGGAGTTGGCGCCGAGTGCGACGGAGCCGTTGTTGCCGGCGGAAGCGCCGGAGCCGATGGCGACGGCGTCGGTGCCGGTGGCGATGCTGTCAGGGCCGGTGGAATTGGCGTGGAAGTACTTGATGCCCTGGCTGTTAATGTTGTCGATGGCCGATCCGACGTTGTTGTTGGTCGTGGTCGTGCCGTTGGCGTTGTAGGTGACGTAGGCGGGCGCCGAGATGGTGCCGGTTGCGGGGTTGTAGGCTGCGCCGCCGCCGAGGGCCGCGGCGGTGCTGTTGCCGAGGTTGTTGGTGGTGGCGGTGACGGTGCTCAGGCCGGTGGACAGCGAGCTGATGCCGGTCGACGTGGAGGTCGAGAGCGAGGCGACGGTGCTGTTGGTGGTGCTGAGGCCGGTCGAGAGCGAGCTGATGCCGGTCGAGGATGAGGTGGACAGCGAAGCGACCGAGCTGTTGGCCGACGACAAGCCGGTCGACGTGGAGGTCGAGAGCGAGGCGACGGTGCTGTTGGTCGTGCTCAAGCCGGTCGAGAGCGAACCGATGCCGGTCGAGGTCGAGGTCGAGAGCGAGGTGATCGAGCTATTGGCCGACGACAGGCCGGTCGACGTGGAGGTCGAGAGCGAGGCGACGGTGCTGTTGGTCGTGCTCAAACCGGTCGAGAGCGAACCGATGCCGGTCGAGGTCGAGGTGGACAGCGAGGCGATCGAGCTATTGGCCGACGACAGGCCGGTCGACGTGGAGGTCGAGAGCGATGTGACGGTGCTGTTGGTGGTGCTGAGACCAGTCGAGAGCGAACCGATACCGGTCGAAGTCGACGTGGACAGCGAAGCGATGCTGCTGTTGGCCGTCGAGAGGCCGGTCGACGTGGAGGTCGACAGCGACGTGACCGTGCTGTTGGTGGTGCTGAGGCCGGTCGAGAGCGAACCGATGCCGGTCGAAGTCGACGTGGACAGCGAGGCGATCGAGCTGTTGGCCGACGACAGGCCGGTCGACGTGGAGGTCGACAGCGAGGTGACGGTGCTGTTGGTCGTGCTCAAGCCGGTCGAGAGCGAGCTGATGCCGGTCGATGACGAGGTGGACAGCGAGGCGATCGAACTGTTGGCGGTCGAGAGGCCGGTCGACGTGGAGGTCGAGAGCGAGGTGACGGTGCTGTTGGTCGTGCTGAGGCCGGTCGAGAGCGAGCTGATACCGGTCGAGGTCGAGGTGGACAGCGAAGCGATGCTGCTGTTAGCCGTCGAGAGACCGGTCGACGCGGAGGTCGACAGCGACGTGACCGTGCTGTTGGTGGTGCTGAGGCCGGTGGACAGCGAGCTGATACCCGTCGAAGACGAGGTGGACAGCGAAGCGATGCTGCTGTTAGCTGTCGAGAGGCCGCTCGAGGTCGAGGTCGACAGCGACGTGACGGTGCTGTTGGTGGTGCTGAGGCCAGTCGAAAGCGAGCCGATGCCGGTCGAAGACGACGTGGACAGCGAAGCGATCGAGCTGTTGGTCGTCGAGAGGCCGGTCGACGTGGAGGTCGAGAGCGAGGTGACGGTGCTGTTGGTCGTGCTGAGGCCGGTGGACAGCGAGCTGATGCCGGTCGAAGACGACGTGGACAGCGAAGCGATCGAGCTGTTGGCCGTCGAGAGGCCGGTCGACGTGGAGGTGGACAGCGAAGCGACCGTGCTGTTGGTCGTGCTCAAGCCGGTGGACAGCGAGCTGATGCCGGTCGATGCCGAAGTCGACAGCGACGTGACGCGGCTCGTCGTGGTCGACAAGCCCGTGGACAACGAGTTGATCCCCGTCGACGACGAGGTCGACAACGACGTGATGGTGCTGTTGGTCGTGCTCAGTCCGGTCGACAGCGACGTGATGCCGGTCGAGGTCGAGGTCGACAGGCTCGCGATGCTGCTTGTCGCGGTGCTCATGCCGGTGCTCAACTGCGCGACCGTGACGGCGTCCTGCGGCGCGGAGCCGTCGGCGACGTTGGTGATCCGGCGCAGCGCGGTCGAGCTGCCGACCGAGACTTCGGACAAGGGCGCGGCGGTGCCGGTCAGGAAGCCGGTGCCGGTCGGGGCGGCGGCGCCCGTCACGCTGCCGGTGCCGATCGCGACGCTGTTCGTATAGACGGCCGACGCGGCGTTGCCGATCGCGACCGAGCCGGTGCCGGCGGCGGATGCGTTGAAGCCGAACGCATTCGAGCTTTGTCCCGACGCACTCGCCTGCAGGCCGATGGCTGTCGCCCATTTGGCCGCGGTCGCGCCGAACCCCATAGCCGTGCCGCCGTCGCCGGTGACGGTCGTGTAGAAGCCGTACGCGGTCGCGCCGAGGACGTTGTTGGCGTTGGCCGAGCAGCCGGCCACCGTGGAGTAGTAGCCATTGCCGTCCGTGATGGCGCGGTTCGTGTAGCTGGTCGTGCCGTCCGGCCCTGTTCCAGTCCCGCCGACCCCGCCGCAGGCGCTGCCGCCCGGCGATGAGCCGGTACCCACCCCGATGGTGCTGGCGAAGCCGCCCTGCGCGGCGGCCGCGAGCACGGCGACCGCGATCGCCTTCGCGAGCACCGACTTGTTGGCCTTGCCTCGCGCCGACGCCAGTTCGGAAGCAGCGACCCATGCGCCGAGCGCCTCGTTCCAGATGGTGCGGTATGTGCGGTTCATGATGGAAAACTCTCCACTGAAATACGTCGCGCACCGGGGACAGCGCCAATACGGTGGTTATGCGCGGGCGTATCGATATTCAGATCGCTAAATTTTATTGCGATAGCGTTGTTAAAACTGCAAAGAACTGCAAATTGGCGACGCCAATGAATGTCATGCATGGTTAATCCGCGCGTCTCCAGCACGCTCGGACGGGGCGTCGCACGCGGTGCGCGCGCCGCTGCCCGGTAAAGCGCTGCCAGCCAGGCGTGATGCGGTTCCTGCGCGGCCAGGCGGGCACGGCCGACGGCGCGTGCGGGACCGCGGTCCAGGCGGACTGACGCGGTGTCGACGGGGCAGATGCGCCATTCACTTTCATGATTACGTCCCAGGTTTTCCAGACATCCTTTATTCGGATATCGAAATTGGTTTCGTATCGATAAATCAGGCGAGAAATCGCGCCGCTCACCATGTGTATCCATAGCCGGCTCCATAGGTGCGATTACTGCCGGCGATACCGATGCCCATCTTGAGCACGCCGTGCTTCGTGATATGCGCGCTCGCGCCGAACGCGACGCCCGATTGGCCCGCGAAACGCGCCCCGCCGACCGCCGTGTTGAAGGTCTTGCCGGCTTCGACCTGCGGCAGCATGGCGAGCGCGGCGGCGGCCGCGATGCCCTGACGGGCCATCTTGTCGGTCTGCTGCAGCGCTTCCTGGGTCTGCGCGATCTGCGAACTCAGGTTGTTGATCGAGGCCTGCGTCCCGGCCATCGACTGGGAGACGGATGTCGACAGCGTGTTCAACTGGTTGAGGTTGACCGCATCGGTGCCTTCCGTGCCGGCTGCGACGTTGGCGATCTGGCGCTGCTCGGTGCTGCTGCCGACCGAGACCACGTTCGAGCGGCCGCCGTTGTTGGAATTCGCGCCGATCGCGACCGAGTTCGAACCGGCGCTGACGGTCGGGTTGTCTGCGCCGGTGCCGTTCATGTCGGCCGCGATGCCGCCGGTGTTGGCGGTGCGGGTCGTGTTGTTGATCGAGGTCGACAGCGACGAGATCTGGTTGTTGATGTTGGTCACGCCGCTCGACAGCGAGGCGACGTTGCTGTTGGTGGTGCCGAGGCCGGTGGACAGCGAGTTGATGGAGGTCGAGGTCGAGGTCGACAGCGACGACACTGTGCTGTTGGTGGTGCTGAGGCCGGTGGACAGCGAGTTGACGGCGGTCGAGGTCGAGGTCGACAGCGACGACACCGTGCTGTTGGTGCTGCTCAAGCCCGTGGACAGCGAGCCGATCTGGCTACCGACGGTCGACAGGCCGGTGGACAGCGAGTTGACGGCGGTCGAGGTCGAGGTCGACAGCGAGGCGACGTTGCCGTTGGTCGTGCTGAGACCGGTGGACAGCGAGGCGACGTTGCTGTTGGTCGCGAACAGCTGGCTGCCGTTGATCGCGTCGGTGCTGGTCGCGGTGACTTGTCCGGCGGCGACGTTGGTGACCTGGCGTTCCGCGCCCGGCGCGCCGACGCTGAACACGCCGACCGGGTTGCTGCCCGCGAAGGTGCCGAAGGTCAGGCCGCCGACGGTGGCCGACGAGACCGGGACGGCGGCGGACGTGGTGGCGCCGTTGCCGATCGCGACCGAGTTGTCGATGTTGGCGACTGCGTTCGGCCCGATCGCGACGCTGTTCTGGCCGGTGGCCTGGCTGTCGGGGTCGGTCGAGTTGGCATGGAAGTACTTGATGCCGTTCGCGTTGATGTTGTCGATCGCCGAACCGACGTTGTTGTTGGTCGTGGTCGTGCCGTTGGTGTTGTAGGTGATGTAGGCCGGGGCGGAAATGGTGCCGGTGGCCGGGTTGTAGGTTGCACCGCCGCCCAGCGCCGCGGCGGTGCTGGTGCCGAGGTTGTTGGTGTTGGTGGTGATCGAGCCGACGCTGGTCGACAGCGAGCTGATGCTGGTCGAGGTCGAGGTCGACAACGATACGACGGTGCTGTTGGTCGTGCTCAGGCCGGTGGACAGCGAGCCGATGCCGGTCGACGTGGAGGTCGACAGCGAGGCGACGCTGCTGTCGGCGGTCGACAGGCCGGTGGACAGCGAGCTGATGCCGGTTGACGTGGAAGTCGACAGCGATGCGACGCTGCTGTCGGTGGTCGACAGGCCGGTGGACAGCGAGCTGATACCGGTCGACGTCGAGGTCGACAGCGATGCGACGGTGCTGTTGGTGGTGCTCAGGCCAGTGGACAGCGAGCTGATGCCGGTCGAGGTCGAGGTCGAGAGCGACGTGACGGTGCTATTGGTGGTGCTGATGCCGGTGGAGAGCGAGCCGATGCCGGTCGACGTCGAGGTGGACAGCGAGGCGATCGAGCTGTTGGCCGACGAGAGGCCGGTCGACGCGGAGGTCGAGAGCGATGCGACGCTGCTGTCGGCGGTGCTGAGGCCGGTCGAGAGCGAACTGATGCCGGTCGAGGTCGACGTGGACAACGATGCGACGCTGCTGTCGGCGGTGCTGAGGCCGGTCGAGAGCGAACTGATGCCGGTCGAGGTCGACGTGGACAACGATGCGACGGTGCTGTCGGCAGTGCTGAGGCCGGTAGACAGCGAACTGATGCCGGTCGACGTGGAAGTCGAGAGCGAGGCGACATTGCTGTTGGTGGTGCTGAGGCCGGTGGACAGCGAGCTGATGCCGGTCGAGGTCGAGGTCGACAGCGAAGCGATCGAGCTGTCAGCCGATGAGAGGCCGGTCGAGGTCGAGGTCGAGAGCGACGAGACGGTGCTGTTGGTGGTGCTGATGCCGGTCGAAAGCGAGCCGATGCCGGTCGAGGTCGACGTGGACAGCGAAGCGATCGAGCTGTTGGCCGTCGAGAGGCCAGTCGACGTGGAGGTCGAGAGCGACGAGACGGTGCTGTTGGTGGTGCTGATGCCGGTCGAAAGCGAGCCGATGCCGGTCGAGGTCGACGTGGACAGCGAGGCGATGCTGCTGTTAGCCGTCGAGAGACCGGTCGACGTGGAGGTCGAGAGCGAAGCAACATTGCTGTTGGTGGTGCTCAGGCCGGTGGACAGCGAACTGATGCCCGTCGAGGTCGACGTGGACAGCGAAGCGATGCTGCTGTTGGCCGTCGAGAGGCCGGTCGACGTGGAGGTCGACAGCGACGTGACCGTGCTGTTGGTGGTGCTGAGGCCGGTGGACAGCGAACCGATGCCGGTCGAAGTCGACGTGGACAGCGAAGCGATCGAGCTGTTGGCCGTCGAGAGGCCGGTCGACGTGGAAGTCGAGAGCGACGAGACGGTGCTGTTGGTGGTGCTGAGGCCGGTGGACAGCGAGCTGATGCCGGTCGAGGTCGAGGTGGACAACGAGGCGATGCTGCTGTCAGTGGTCGACAGGCCGGTCGAGGTCGAGGTCGAGAGCGACGTGACGGCGCTGTTGGTCGTGCTCAATCCGGTCGAGAGCGAACCGATACCGGTCGAGGTCGACGTGGACAGCGAAGCGATGCTGCTGTTAGCCGACGACAAGCCGGTCGACGTGGAGGTCGACAGCGAGGCGACATTGCTGTTGGTCGTGCTGAGGCCGGTCGAGAGCGAACCGATGCCGGTCGAGGTCGAGGTGGACAGCGAGGCGATGCTGCTGTTGGCCGTCGAGAGGCCGGTCGACGTGGAGGTCGACAGCGACGTGACCGTGCTGTTGGTGGTGCTCAGGCCAGTCGACAGGGAGTTGATCCCGGTTGATGTCGAGGTGGACAACGAAGCGATCGAACTGTTGGACGTCGACAGACCTGTCGAGGTCGAGGTCGAGAGCGAGGCGACGGTGCTGTTGGTGGTGCTCAAGCCGGTCGACAGCGAGCTGATGCCGGTCGAGGTCGAGGTGGACAGCGAAGCGATGCTGCTGTCAGTGGTCGACAAGCCGGTCGAGGTCGAGGTCGAGAGCGACGTGACGGTGCTGTTGGTGGTGCTCAGACCGGTCGAAAGCGAACCGATGCCGGTCGATGTGGAGGTCGACAGAGAAGCGACGGTGCTGTTGGTGGTGCTGAGGCCGGTGGACAGAGAGGAAATCGCGCTGGTTGCCGTGCCGACCTGTTGTGCGACGGAATAAAGCTGGCTGCCGTTGATCGCGTCGGTGCTGGTTGAGGTGACTTGTCCGGCGGCGACGTTGGTGACCTGTCGTTCCGAGCCGGGCGCGCCGACACTGACGACGCTGGTCGGGTTGGTGCCGGCGAAGCCGCCGAAGGTGGTGCCGGCGATGGTCGCGCTGCTGGTGGGGTTGGGGGCAGCGGTGACGGAGTTGGCGCCGAGTGCGACGGAGCCGTTGTTGCCGGCGGAAGCGCCGGAGCCGATGGCGACGGCGTCGGTGCCGGTGGCGATGCTGTCAGGGCCGGTGGAATTGGCGTGGAAGTACTTGATGCCCTGGCTGTTGATGTTGTTGATGGCCGATCCGACGTTGTTGTTGGTCGTGGTCGTGCCGTTGGCGTTGTAGGTGACGTAGGCGGGCGCCGAGATGGTGCCGGTTGCGGGGTTGTAGGCTGCGCCGCCGCCGAGGGCCGCGGCGGTGCTGTTGCCGAGGTTGTTGGTGGTGGCGGTGACGGTGCTGAGGCCGGTGGACAGCGAGCTGATGCCGGTCGAGGCCGAGGTCGAGAGCGAAGCGACGGTGCTGTTGGTGGTGCTGAGGCCGGTCGAGAGCGAGCTGATGCCGGTCGAGGATGAGGTGGACAGCGAAGCGATCGAGCTGTTGGTCGTCGAGAGGCCGGTCGACGTGGAGGTCGAGAGCGAGGCGACGGTGCTGTTGGTCGTGCTCAAGCCGGTCGAGAGCGAACCGATGCCGGTCGAGGTCGAGGTCGAGAGCGAGGTGATCGAGCTATTGGCCGACGACAGGCCGGTCGACGTGGAGGTCGAGAGCGAGGCGACGGTGCTGTTGGTCGTGCTCAAACCGGTCGAGAGCGAACCGATGCCGGTCGAGGTCGAGGTGGACAGCGAGGCGATCGAGCTATTGGCCGACGACAGGCCGGTCGACGTGGAGGTCGAGAGCGAGGTGACGGTGCTGTTGGTCGTGCTCGAGCCGGTCGAAAGCGAACCGATGCCGGTCGAGGTCGAGGTGGACAGCGAAGCGATGCTGCTGTTAGCGGTCGAGAGACCCGTCGACGTCGAGGTCGAGAGCGACGAGACGGTGCTGTTGGTGGTGCTGAGACCAGTCGAGAGCGAACCGATGCCGGTCGAAGTCGACGTGGACAGCGAAGCGATCGAACTGTTGGCCGTCGAGAGGCCGGTCGACGTGGAGGTCGAGAGCGAGGTGACGGTGCTGTTGGTCGTGCTGAGGCCGGTGGACAGGGAGCTGATGCCGGTCGATGACGAGGTGGACAGCGAAGCGATCGAGCTGTTGGTCGTCGAGAGGCCGGTCGACGTGGAGGTCGAGAGCGAGGTGACGGTGCTGTTGGTCGTGCTGAGGCCGGTGGACAGGGAGCTGATGCCGGTCGAAGACGACGTGGACAGCGAAGCGATCGAGCTGCTGGCGGTCGAGAGGCCGGTCGACGTGGAGGTCGACAGCGACGAGACGGTGCTGTTGGTGGTGCTGAGACCGGTCGAAAGCGAGCCGATGCCGGTCGAAGTCGAGGTGGACAGCGAAGCAATGCTGCTGTTAGCCGTCGAGAGGCCGGTCGATGTCGAGGTCGACAGCGACGAGACGGTGCTGTTGGTGGTGCTGATGCCGGTGGACAGCGAGCTGATGCCGGTCGAGGATGAGGTGGACAGCGAAGCGATCGAGCTGTTGGCCGTCGAGAGGCCGGTCGACGTGGAGGTCGAGAGGGACGAGACGGTGCTGTTGGTGGTGCTGAGACCGGTCGAAAGCGAGCCGATGCCCGTCGAGGTCGAGGTGGACAGCGAGGTGATCGAACTCGTGGTCGACGAGAGGCCGGTCGACGCCGAGGTCGACAACGACGTGATGCTGCTGTTGGTCGTGCTCAGACCTGTGGACAGCGACGTGATCCCGGTCGACGTGGAGGTCGACAGCGACGTGATATTGCTGTTGGCGGTCGACAGGCCCGTGGACAGCGACGTGATGCCCGTCGAGGTCGAAGTGGACAGGGACGTGACATTGCTGTTGGTGGTCGACAAGCCGGTGGACAGCGAGCTGAGGCCGGTCGATGCGGAGGTCGACAGGCTCGAGATCCTGCTCGTCGTGGTGCTCATGCCGGTGCTCAGCTGCGCGACCGTGACGGCGTCCTGCGGCGCGGAGCCGTCGGCGACGTTGGTGATCCGGCGCAGTGCGCCCGAGCTGCCGACCGAGACTTCGGACAAGGGCGCGGCGGTGCCGGTCAGGAAGCCGGTGCCGGTCGGGGCGGCGGCGCCCGTCACGCTGCCGGTGCCGATCGCGACGCTGTTCGTATAGACGGCCGACGCGGCGTTGCCGATCGCGACCGAGCCGGTGCCGGCGGCGGATGCGTTGAAGCCGTATGCGTTCGAGCTTTGCCCGGATGCATTGGCTTGCAGGCCGGCGCTCGTGGCCCACTGGGCCGCTTTTGCGCCGAAGCCGAACGCTGAACCGCCGTTGCCGCTCACGGTCGTGAACGCGCCATACAACGTGGCGCCGGACACTCCATTACCGTTCGCGGCACAACCGCCGACCGTCGAGTAATAGTTGCTGCCGTCGACGCTGGCGACATAGGTGTAGGTGGTGGTGCCATCCGGGCCCATGGCGCTGGCCGGGTTGCCGCACGTCGTACCGCTCGGCGTGGCGCCGGTTCCCACGGCGATCGTCGAGGCTTGGCCGCCTTGCGCGGCGGCTGCCAGGATCACGGCCGCAACGGCCTTGGCGATCGACGACTGGTTGGATTTCCCCCGTGCCGATGCCAGTTCCGACGCCGCGACCCAGGCGCCGAGCGCGTCGTTCCAGATGGAGCGGTATGTGCGATTCATGACGGGGTGCTCTCCAAGCGCTTACGCAACACACCAGACTGATAGCGGCCTGTTGATGTCCATGTGATCGCGCGGATTATTCAGTTAGATGCGCAAATTCTATTGGATAGGTGATTTTGAGATTGATAAGAAATGAAAAATTAAAATCATTAATCTTTAAATATTGTTAATGATGGCGCGTTAACATTCCTTGAATATCTTGGTTTTGGCTTGCGCCCGGCCAGGAAAGGTATGGTGCGGCTGGAGGTGGGTGTTCGACTGGGACGAGCCAGTGCAGGCGGGGCGTAGCGGCAGGCTGGGTTTGGATGTCTGAGGAATGCGGAATTTAATTGGCAGACGTGTTCAATACTTAAGATCGAAAGTTTACAGAGAGGAATTAAGGGTTTTCATCAATGCATTTTTCCTCTCATCAATTGTGAGATTTGTATCGTATTTTTGAAGTTTAAATTAAAGAATATTCCGAGAGAATCATTTGTAGGATTTATCCGAGGTGGCGCGTGTGATGCGCGGACGGGCGGCTGACCCGGTATGTCGGGTTGTTCGGTAGGCAAGGCGGGGGAGTGCGGGCGGGTTCGGCTTTCGATGCCGGATGGGCGAGGAAGTGAGGAGGGGGAAGCGGGGTAGTCCGCTTCCCCGGGATTCGGGTTACGGATTGGTATCAGGCGAAACGGACGCAGCCGGGTCCGCGCATTCGAAGGTCAGGCTGTCCGGCGCGGGGGCGCCGCCCTTCGATCGATAGGGGCCGGTCGTTTCGAGCGACGTGACCTGGCGATCGCCGCAGATGCGCGCGGCGGCTTTCTCGCAGGCCTTCGGACCGCCGAGCAGGCCGCCGCAGCTTACGCGGTAGGCGTGGTCGTGACCCGGCATCGATACCGACGAGACGGAATAATTGAGTCCGCTCGCGCCGGAACATCCGGACAGCGCGGCGAGCAGCAGGGCAAGCGTGGCAAGTTTCTTCATCGTTCTTCTCCGAAGCGCGGGCGGCACGAATCGGCGGCTTCGTACCGTATCGGTTTGATGTGCCGGCCCGCGGGAGGCGGGCCGGCTGGTCGATCAGGGCGCCGCGCGCGCCGGGCCGATGCGCACGGGCGGCGTGAGCGTCCGACCGCATGTTCCCACGCGGCCGGATACTCCCGGCTTACTTCCATTGATACAGCATGCCGGCGCCGATCACCTTCTGGGAGCCGCTGAAGCCGCCGTTGACCGAAGCCTTCAGGTTTTCGGTGATGCGGGCCTGCATGCTGACGGCCATCGCCTTCTGGCCCATGAAGGTCGACGTACCGACACCCATGCCGAAGTTCGCGTCGCGATCCAGCTGCGGGATCGAAGCCATCGCGCCGACCGCCGCGATACCTTGCTTGGCCATCTGGTCGGTCTGCTGCAGTTGCTGCTGCGTCTGTTGCAGTTGCGAACCGAGGCTGCTGATCTGCGTCTGCTGGCTCGACAGCGTCTGCGTCATCGACGTCGACAGCGCGGTCAGCTGGTTGACGTTGACGGCGTCGGTGCCTTGCGTGCCGGGCGCGACGTTGATGACCTGACGCTGATCAGTGCTGCTGCCGACCGAGACCACGTTCGAGCGGCCGCCGTCGGTGGAGTTCGCGCCGATCGCGACCGAGTTCGAGCCGGCGGTGACGGTCGGCTTGTCGTTGCCGGTGCCGTTCATGTCGGCCGCGATGCCGGTCGTGTTGTTCGAACGGATCGTGTTGTTGTTGAACGTCGTCGACAGCGCGGTCAGCTGGTTGTTGATGTTGCTCACGCCGGTCGAGAGCGAGGCGACGGTGCTGTTGGTGGTGCTCAGGCCCGTCGACAGCGAGCTGATGCCGGTCGAGGCCGAGGTCGAGAGCGACGAGACGTTGCTGTTGGTGGTGCTCAGGCCGGTGGACAGCGAGTTGACGGCGGTCGAAGTCGAGGTCGAGAGCGACGAGACGGTGCTGTTGGTGGTGCTGAGACCGGTGGACAGCGAGTTGACGGCGGTCGAGGTCGAGGTCGAGAGCGAGGCGACGTTGCTGTTGGTGGTGCTGAGGCCGGTGGACAGCGAGGCGACGTTGCTGTTGGTCGCGAACAGCTGGCTGCCGTTGACCGCGTCGGTGCTGGTCGCGGTGACTTGTCCGGCGGCGACGTTGGTGACCTGGCGTTCCGCGCCCGGGGCACCGACGCTGAACACGCCGACCGGGTTGCTGCCCGCGAAGTTGCCGAAGGTCAGGCCGCCGACGGTGGCCGATGAGACCGGGACGGCGGCGGAGGTGGTGGCGCCGTTGCCGATCGCGACTGAGTTGTCGACGTTGGCGACTGCGTTCGGCCCGATCGCGACGCTGTTCTGGCCGGTGGCCTGGCTGTCGGGGGCGGTCGAATTGGCGTGGAAGTACTTGATGCCCTTCGCGTTGATATTGTCGATCGCCGAGCCGACGTTGTTGTTGGTCGTGGTCGTGCCGTCGGTGTTGTAGGTGATGTAGGCCGGGGCGGAGATGGTGCCGGTGGCCGGGTCATACGTCGCGCCGCCGCCCAGCGCCGCGGCGGTGCTGGTGCCGAGGTTGTTGGTGTTGGTGGTGATCGAGCTGATGCTGGTCGAGAGCGAGCCGATGCTGGTCGAGGTCGAAGTCGACAGCGAGGTCAGGCCGCTCGTGACCGACGACAGGCCGGTCGACGTGGAGGTCGACAGCGAGGCGATGTTGCTGTTGGTGGTGCTCAGGCCGGTGGACAGCGAGTTGATGCCGGTCGAAGTCGAGGTGGACAGCGAGGCGATCGAGCTGGTGGCCGTCGAGAGGCCGGTCGACGTGGAGGTCGACAGCGACGTGACCGTGCTGTTGGTCGTGCTCAAGCCGGTCGAGAGCGAACTGATACCGGTCGAGGTCGACGTGGACAGCGAGGCGATGGTGCTGTTGGTGGTGCTGAGGCCGGTCGAGAGCGAGCCGATGCCGGTCGAGGTCGAGGTGGACAGCGAAGCGATGCTGCTGTTGGCCGTCGAGAGGCCAGTCGACGTGGAAGTCGAGAGGGACGAGACGGTGCTGTTGGTGGTGCTGAGGCCGGTCGAAAGCGAGCCGATGCCGGTCGAAGTCGAGGTGGACAGCGAAGCGATGTTGCTGTTGGCCGTCGAGAGGCCAGTCGACGTGGAAGTCGAGAGCGACGTAACGGTGCTGTTGGTGGTGCTCAGACCGGTCGAAAGCGAACCGATGCCGGTCGAGGTCGACGTGGACAGCGAGGCGATGCTGCTGTTGGCCGTCGAGAGACCGGTCGACGTGGAAGTCGAGAGCGACGTAACGGTGCTGTTGGTGGTGCTCAGACCGGTCGAAAGCGAACCGATGCCGGTCGAGGTCGACGTGGACAGCGAAGCGATCGAGCTGTTAGCCGTCGAGAGGCCGGTCGACGTGGAGGTCGAGAGCGACGTAACGGTGCTGTTGGTGGTGCTGAGACCGGTCGAAAGCGAGCCGATGCCGGTCGAAGTCGACGTGGACAGCGAAGCGATGCTGCTGTTAGTCGTTGAGAGGCCGGTCGACGTGGAAGTCGAGAGCGACGAGACGGTGCTGTTGGTGGTGCTCAGGCCGGTCGAGAGCGAACCGATGCCGGTCGAGGTCGACGTGGACAGCGAGGCGATCGAGCTGTTAGCCGTCGAGAGGCCGGTCGAGGTTGAAGTCGAGAGCGACGTAACGGTGCTGTTGGTGGTGCTGAGACCGGTCGAAAGCGAACCGATGCCGGTCGAAGTCGACGTGGACAGCGAAGCGATCGAGCTGTTGGCCGTCGAGAGGCCAGTCGACGTGGAGGTCGAGAGCGACGAGACGGTGCTATTGGTGGTGCTCAGACCGGTCGAAAGCGAACCGATGCCGGTCGAAGTCGAGGTGGACAGCGAAGCGATGCTGCTGTTAGCGGTCGAGACCGGTCGACGTGGAGGTCGACAGCGACGAGACCGTGCTGTTGGTGGTGCTGAGACCGGTCGAGAGCGAACCGATGCCGGTCGAGGTCGAGGTGGACAGCGAGGCGATGTTGCTGTTGGCCGTCGAGAGGCCGGTCGAGGTTGAAGTCGAGAGCGACGTAACGGTGCTGTTGGTGGTGCTGAGACCGGTCGAAAGCGAACCGATGCCGGTCGAAGTCGAGGTGGACAGCGAAGCGATGCTGCTGTTAGCGGTCGAGAGGCCGGTCGACGTGGAGGTCGACAGCGACGAGACCGTGCTGTTGGTGGTGCTGAGACCGGTCGAGAGCGAACCGATGCCGGTCGAAGTCGACGTGGACAACGAAGCGATCGAGCTGTTAGCGGTCGAGAGACCGGTCGAGGTGGAAGTCGAGAGCGACGTAACGGTGCTGTTGGTGGTGCTGAGACCAGTCGAAAGCGAACCGATGCCGGTCGAGGTCGAGGTGGACAGCGAGGCGATGTTGCTGTTGGCCGTCGAGAGGCCGGTCGACGTGGAGGTCGAGAGCGACGAGACGGTGCTGTTGGTGGTGCTCAGACCGGTCGAAAGCGAACCGATGCCGGTCGAAGTCGAGGTGGACAGCGAAGCGATGCTGCTGTTAGCGGTCGAGAGACCGGTCGACGTGGAGGTCGACAGCGACGAGACCGTGCTGTTGGTGGTGCTGAGACCGGTCGAGAGCGAACCGATGCCGGTCGAGGTCGAGGTGGACAGCGAGGCGATGTTGCTGTTGGCCGTCGAGAGGCCGGTCGAGGTTGAAGTCGAGAGCGACGTAACGGTGCTGTTGGTGGTGCTCAGACCGGTCGAAAGCGAACCGATGCCGGTCGAAGTCGAGGTGGACAGCGAAGCGATCGAGCTGTTGGCGGTCGAGAGGCCGGTCGAGGTGGAAGTCGAGAGCGACGTGACGGTGCTGTTGGTGGTGCTCAGACCGGTCGAAAGCGAACCGATGCCGGTCGAAGTCGAGGTGGACAGCGAAGCGATCGAGCTGTTGGCCGTCGAGAGGCCGGTCGACGTGGAGGTCGAGAGGGACGAGACGGTGCTGTTGGTGGTGCTGAGACCGGTCGAAAGCGAGCCGATGCCGGTCGAAGTCGACGTGGACAACGAAGCGATCGAGCTGTTGGCGGTCGAGAGGCCGGTCGAGGTGGAAGTCGAGAGCGACGTGACGGTGCTGTTGGTGGTGCTCAGACCGGTCGAAAGCGAACCGATGCCGGTCGAAGTCGACGTGGACAGCGAAGCGATCGAGCAGTTGGCCGTCGAGAGGCCGGTCGACGTGGAGGTCGAGAGGGACGAGACGGTGCTGTTGGTGGTGCTGAGACCAGTCGAAAGCGAACCGATGCCGGTCGAAGTCGAGGTGGACAGCGAAGCGATCGAGCTGTTGGCCGTCGAGAGGCCGGTCGACGTGGAGGTCGAGAGCGACGAGACGGTGCTGTTGGTGGTGCTCAGACCGGTCGAAAGCGAACCGATGCCGGTCGAGGTCGAGGTGGACAGCGAAGCGATCGAGCTGTTAGCCGTCGAGAGACCGGTCGACGCGGAGGTCGAGAGCGACGTGACCGTGCTGTTGGTGGTGCTGAGGCCAGTCGAGAGCGAGCCGATGCCGGTCGAGGTCGAGGTGGACAGCGAGGCGATGCTGCTGTTGGCCGTCGAGAGGCCGGTCGACGTTGAAGTCGAGAGCGACGTAACGGTGCTGTTGGTGGTGCTCAGACCGGTCGAAAGCGAACCGATGCCGGTCGAAGTCGACGTGGACAGCGAAGCGATCGAGCTGTTGGCCGTCGAGAGGCCGGTCGAGGTGGAAGTCGAGAGCGACGTGACGGTGCTGTTGGTGGTGCTCAGGCCGGTCGAAAGCGAACCGATGCCGGTCGAGGTCGACGTGGACAGCGAAGCGATGCTGCTGTTAGCCGTCGAGAGACCGGTCGACGCGGAGGTCGACAGCGACGTGACCGTGCTGTTGGTGGTGCTGAGGCCGGTCGAAAGCGAACCGATGCCGGTCGAAGTCGACGTGGACAGCGAGGCGATGCTGCTGTCGGCCGTCGAGAGGCCGGTCGACGTGGAAGTCGAGAGCGACGTGACGGTGCTGTTGGTGGTGCTCAGACCGGTCGAAAGCGAACCGATGCCGGTCGAGGTCGACGTGGACAGCGAAGCGATGCTGCTGTTAGCCGTCGAGAGACCGGTCGACGCGGAGGTCGACAGCGACGTGACCGTGCTGTTGGTGGTGCTGAGGCCGGTCGAAAGCGAACCGATGCCGGTCGAAGTCGAGGTGGACAGCGAAGCGATGCTGCTGTTAGCGGTCGAGAGGCCGGTCGACGCGGAGGTCGACAGCGAAGCAACATTGCTGTTGGTGGTGCTGATGCCGGTCGAAAGCGAGCCGATGCTAGTCGAAGTCGACGTGGACAGCGAAGCGATCGAGCTGTTGGCCGTCGAGAGGCCAGTCGACGTGGAGGTCGAGAGCGACGAGACGGTGCTATTGGTGGTGCTCAGACCGGTCGAAAGCGAACCAATGCCGGTCGAAGTCGACGTGGACAGCGAAGCGATCGAGCTGTTAGCCGTCGAGAGGCCGGTCGACGTGGAAGTCGAGAGCGAGGCGACATTGCTGTTGGTGGTGCTGAGGCCGGTGGACAGAGAGGAAATCGCGCTGGTTGCCGTGCCGACCTGTTGTGCGACGGAATAAAGCTGGCTGCCGTTGATCGCGTCGGTGCTGGTTGCGGTGACTTGTCCGGCGGCGACGTTGGTGACCTGTCGTTCCGAGCCGGGCGCGCCGACACTGACGACGCTGGTCGGGTTGGTGCCGGCGAAGCCGCCGAAGGTGGTGCCGGCGATGGTCGCGCTGCTGGTGGGGTTGGGGGCAGCGGTGACGGAGTTGGCGCCGAGTGCGACGGAGCCATTGTTGCCGGCGGAAGCGCCGGAGCCGATGGCGACGGCGTCGGTGCCGGTGGCGATGCTGTCAGGGCCGGTGGAATTGGCGTGGAAGTACTTGATGCCCTGGTTGTTGATGTTGTTGATGGCCGATCCGACGTTGTTGTTGGTCGTGGTCGTGCCGTTGGCGTTGTAGGTGACGTAGGCGGGCGCCGAGATGGTGCCGGTTGCGGGGTTGTAGGCTGCGCCGCCGCCGAGGGCCGCGGCGGTGCTGTTGCCGAGGTTGTTGGTGGTGGCGGTGACGGTGCTGAGGCCGGTGGACAGCGAGCTGATGCCGGTCGAGGCCGAGGTCGAGAGCGAAGCGACGGTGCTGTTGGTGGTGCTGAGGCCGGTCGAGAGCGAACCGATCGAGCTGTTGGCGGACGACAGACCGGTGGACGTGGACGAGGACAGCGAAGTGATGCTGCTGTTGGTCGACGAGAGACCGGTCGAAGCGGAGGTCGAGAGCGAAGCGACGTTGCTGTTGGTGGTGCTGAGGCCGGTCGACAGGGAGCCGATCGAACTGTTGGCGGACGACAGACCGGTGGACGTGGACGAGGACAGCGAAGTGATGCTGCTGTTGGCCGACGAGAGACCGGTCGAAGCGGAGGTCGAGAGCGAAGCGACGTTGCTGTTGGTGGTGCTGAGGCCGGTTGACAGGGAACCGATCGAGCTGTTGGCGGACGACAGACCGGTGGACGTGGACGAGGACAGCGAAGTGATGCTGCTGTTGGCCGACGAGAGACCGGTCGAAGCGGAAGTCGAGAGCGAAGCGACGTTGCTGTTGGTAGTGCTGAGGCCGGTCGACAGAGAGCCGATCGAGCTGTTGGCCGACGACAGCCCCGTCGAAGCGGAGGTCGAGAGCGAAGCGACGTTGCTGTTGGTGGTGCTGAGGCCAGTCGACAGGGAGCCGATCGAGCTATTAGCCGACGACAGGCCGGTCGAAGCGGAGGTCGAGAGCGAGGCGACGTTGCTGTTGGTAGTGCTGAGGCCGGTCGACAGAGAGCCGATCGAGCTGTTGGCCGACGACAGCCCCGTCGAAGCGGAGGTCGAGAGCGAAGCGACGTTGCTGTTGGTGGTGCTGAGGCCAGTCGACAGGGAGCCGATCGAGCTATTAGCCGACGACAGGCCGGTCGAAGCGGAGGTCGAGAGCGAAGTGACGTTGCTGTTGGTGGTGCTGAGGCCAGTCGACAGGGAACCGATCGAGCTATTAGCCGACGACAACCCCGTCGAAGCGGAGGTCGAGAGCGAAGCGACGTTGCTGTTGGTGGTGCTGAGGCCAGTCGATAGAGAACCGATCGAGCTATTAGCCGACGACAGCCCCGTCGACGCCGAGGTCGAGAGCGAAGCGACGTTGCTGTTGGTGGTGCTGAGGCCGGTCGACAGTGACCCGATCGCGCTATTAGCCGACGACAGCCCCGTCGAAGCCGAAGTCGACAGCGACGCCACACTACTATTAGTCGTGCTCAACCCCGTCGATAGGGAACCGATCGAGCTATTAGCCGACGACAACCCCGTCGACGCCGACGTCGACAGGCTCGCGAGCCCCGAATTCACTGCCGTCACGGCCAGGTTCGTCGCGTTGAGCTGCGAACCGTTGATCGCATCGGTGCTGGTCGACGAGATCCGGCCCGCCGCCACGTTGGTGATCGTGCGTTCCGATCCCGGCGCACCGACGCTGACCGTCGAGGCGGGCGTCGTGCCCGCGAACGCATAGGTCGTGCCGTTGATCGTCGTATTGGCGGTCGCGACCGCAGCGGCGGTCGTCGAGCCGGAGCCGAGCGCGACTGCGCCGGTGTTGCCCGCCGATGCGCCCTGGCCGAGCGCCACTGCGTTCGAGGCGGTCGCGGCGGCCGACAGGCCCGCGCCGAGCGCGCCGGATGCGGTTGCCTGTGCGCTGCCGCCGAGCGCGGTGCCGGTCGACGTCGCCGACGTGTTCTGGCCGATCGCCGTGCTGTTCTGCAGCGCCTTCGCGCCGAAGCCGATCGCGGTCGCGCCCGTGTAGCCGCTCGACCCGGCGGTGGCCGATGCGCCGATCGCCGTCACGCCATAACCGCCGCCCGGGCTCGACGCCGTCGCGTTCTGGCCGACCGCGATGTTGCCTGCGCCGGTCGAACCGCTCGAGCTGCTCGCGCCGTTGCCGACGGCGATGTCGCCGCTGCCCGTCGCGGATGCGTTGTAGCCGAACACGGCGCTCGACGCGCCCGACGCCGTCGCGCCCGAACCCACCGCGGCGGCGTTCGTGCCCGATGCCGTCGAGGCGAGGCCGATGGCGATGCCCGAGGTCGCGGCCGACGTCACCGACGATTGACCGCCGATCGCGATCGAGTTCGAGGCGGCCGATTGCGCGCCCTGGGTGGCATTGCTGCCGATCGCCACCGAGCCCGTGCCCGATGCGATGATCGCGTTGGCCGGCGAAAGCGGGGTCGTACCGTTGCCGCCCGCGCCGCCGATCGCGACCGAGTTCAGCGCGCTCGCGGTGCTGCCGAAGCCGACGGCGGTCGCCGAGGTGCCGCTCGCGGTCGAATTGAGGCCGGCCGCGAGCCCCCACATGGCCGCCGAGCTTTGGAAGCCGAAGGCCGAGCCGCCTGTGCCGGTGACCTGGGAGTAGGTGCCGTAGACCGTTGCGGCGTATTGATTGTTGCCGCTCGCGTTACAGCCCGCGACGAGCGAAAAGGTGCCTGAACCGTCGGTCGGGCCCGCATTCGTGTTGCTCGGCGCGTTTTGGCCGACTTGGCTGGTCGTGCCGCCGGACGTGCAGGTGGTACTCGAGGTAAGCGTATTGGCGCTTGCGATGGCCGGTGCGCCCAGCAGCAGCGCGGCCACGGCGAGCGCGACGGCGGCGTTCTTGTTGGGTTTGCCCCGGGCGGCGTCGAGTTCCGACGCGGCGACCCAGGCGCCAAGGGATTCATTCCAAATCGATCGGTAGGTGCGGTTCATTCGAGAGGTCTCTCTGCGCCCACGCAACACACCTGTCGTTCGGCTCAATGCCTAACACGGGATCGCGCGGTAATGGATTTAAGTGCGCGGATTCTATTGTCAATTTGTTTTTGAGATTGCTAGAAACTGCAAAATCAGACTTTTGAAATGTCAAGGATTGTCAATTCACCTTATCTGATCATTATCGGCGTGATTTGAAGATTGCCTCGCAATCGTTTGCGGCGTGTTATTTAACTTGTTGATTGTGGTTTAAATATGATGCGATGGCTTGCTGGTATTGGGTTTGATGAAATTTCGAGGGAGCGCAAACGTTTAATGATTTAGCGCGACAGGATAAATGGAGGAATTCTTTCTATGTGTAATGATGTGAAATTATGCAGAAAGGATGATTCATTTGGATTGGGTTGTGAGATACGGGCCAATTTGCCTTATTTGAGAATTGATTTCGTATGCAGAATGACCTGGGCTATCGGTGCAATTGACGGGCACTATGAAAAACGGCCTGAAACCGAGGGGGTTCCAGGCCGTCGCGGCAGGATGGAATGCCGAGGGTCAGGTGCGCGTCGGAATCATCGGCGGATATTGGAACGGGATCGCAATCCGGTTCCAGGCGTTGATGTTGGCGATGGCGGCCGTGAGAAACATCACTTGCTCGCCCGGGAACTGTTCGAGCACGTCGGCGTAAAGCGTGTCGGACACGCCGTCATGTAATGCACGGGTAATCGCTTCCGCATAAGCGAGTGCAATTGTTTCGCGTTTCGAAAAAATGCCGGCCTCGCGCCATACGGCGACGAGATCCAATTTCTCTTGCGTGACCTTCTGGCGACGCAGCAGATTCAGGTGGTACTGCACGCAGAATGTGCAGCCGTTGATCTGCGATACACGCAGCTTCAGGAGTTCCGTCAGGTCTTTGTCGAGCCCGGAAGCGTCGACGGCGGCGCCGAGCGCCGTCAGCGCGTCGACGACGCCTTTCGCGGATTCGCCGAACGTTTCGTAGGTCACGCGGGTAGAGGCGGTCATGCCAGTTCTCCAGCAGATAGGGTGGGGATCGGTTAACATAACAGAGCACGAACAATATATTCGAACTCTTACATCATGCGCAAGCCAGTCCGTTCTTCTTCTTCTTCTTCCACGGTGGACGTTGCCGCCGTGTTTCCAGAGTTGCCCGCGGTCGGCGAGGGCAAGCGCGGCGAGCGGGGTTATCTCGGTTATCTGCTGAGGCAGGCGCACGCGGCATCGCGGCTCGCGATGGAGCGTACGCTCGCCGACCTGGGCGTCACTTCGCCGCAGTTCATGGTGCTGACCTTGCTGGTCGCCTATCCGGGCATCTCGAGTGCGGATCTCGCGCGGCTGGCGTTCCTCACGCCGCAGACCGTGAGCGTGATCGTCGCGAACCTGGAGAAGCGCGACGCGATTGCGCGGCGGCCGCACGCGGTGCATGGGCGGATCCGGCTGATCGAGGTCAGCGAGACGGGGCGCGCGTTGCTCGCGACCTGCCGCGAGCGCGTGCGGCGGCTCGAGGCGCGGTTGCGCGACGGGCTCAGCGAGGCGGACGAACAGGTGATCCGGCTCTGGCTCGTGCGGGTCGCGCAGGAGGACGGCGACGCGGCTTGATGCCGCGCGTCGCCGCGCCATGCCGGGCGGGGCCTACTTTTTCTTCTTCAGGAAGCGCAGCGCGAGCCGCGCCATGCGCGGCACGAACAGCGGGCGCACCAGGCGCCGGTCGTAGCCGGCCATGCGCCGCTCGTTCTCGCTGAGGCACAGCGCGATCAGCTCGCGCGGGTCCAGTCCGTCGCCGACGGTCGAGGCGGCATTCGCGGGGAAGTTCATGTCGCGCGCGGCGCCATCCGAGTCGATGCCGCGCGCGATGTTGACGCGGTCCTTGATCAGGCACGCCCACACCGCGGCGACCCGCGCGAAGAACCACGGCCGGCGCCACCACGGCAGGGCGCGCCAGTACCACGCGTACCAGTTGACGAAGAACAGGATATGGCGGCCTTCTTCCTGGATGACCGGTTCGAAGGTTTCGACGAGCGCATCGGGGAAGAAGCCGGAGCGCTGGGCGGAACGGAACAGCCCGAATGCGAAGAAGCTGTCGATGCATTCGCTGAAGCCGGTCGTGAGCCATGCCCATTCGGGGTCTTTCGGCGCGGGATAGGGCGGCTCGGGTGCGAGCGCGATGCCGTAGGCCTCGACCAGTTTCGACAGCACCACCTTGTGGCGCGCCTCCTCGGCGCCGTCCATCTCGAGCGCCCGGCGCAGCAGCGGGTCGGTCACGGTGGCCGCGTAGGTCGCGACGCGGATCGACGCGCGCCCTTCGGTCTGCACGGCGATGTCCCAGATTGGCAATGACGTGAGCCGCTTCAACTCGGCCGGCGCGAGCGGCGGCCAGTCGATGACGGCGGGCTTGTACGGGTTGTGAGTGTCGAGCAGCATCGTGCAGAACATGCGTCGGTGCGTGTCGGAACCGATGCGCACCGGGCCCTGATCCTCATGGGTCCAATGACGCATTGCATGATCCGCCGCCTGCTCGCGTTGCAGCGTGTCAGACATGGCTGGTTGCTTGGTATCGTGATCTCAGGAGCATCCGATTCTTACATAGCGCGCGAAATCACGCGCTGCCGAGGACGCCGCCCAGCCTGCGGCGCCTCGAAGCCGGGCCGTTCAACAGTGATCGTCCACCCACATGCGACCCCAGCGGGACGCGTAGGCGAGCGCGTGCTCTTCGTCGAAGAAGAAATCGATGGCGTCGAACGAGTAGGCGCGGGCGGGCCCCGTGGCCCGCTCGATCGTCAGATTGGCGGCGAACAGGCCGTTCGGCAGACGCGCTGCCGCGGGCGCGACCTCATAGCCCTTGTAGCGGATCGAACGATTCATGGCGTGCGCGGATGAATGAGGAACTTGCAGCGTACGCACGACGCGGCCGCGCGTGAACCAATCAATCTGCGATAGCAAATGACGGAATGCGCGACAGGGTTATCCGTGCGGGAGGCGGCCGGCGCGTGCGTGCGCGGCGCGAGGCGGATGGGAGCGAGGCGGATGGGAGCGAGGCGCGCCGCGCCCGCGCGGACGCGGGGCGGCGCAAGGCGGGGGGGCGCTCAGCTCGCGCCGCCGAGCTTCAGCACCGGTGCGAGCGCGCTGTCGGCGGCGACCCGGCTGGCCGCGCGGTGCGAGGCGAGGGCCAGCGCGAATTCCGCGGCCTGCGTGCCGACGGTTTCGAGCTGCGCCGCGACCTTGGCGTCGGAGCAGCCGTCCGCGCTGTCGAAACGCGTTTCCAGCGTGTTGACGGTGGCGCCGAACGGCGTCGGCCAGCCGCGCAGCGCATGGACGATCGAGCGCAGCGAGGTCAGCACGGTGCCGGCCGCCTGCCAGCCATATGCGGTGACGATACAGCCGACCGCGCGTCCGTCGAGGTAGGGGCGCTCGTCTTCGCGCAGTTCTTCCAGCGTGTCGAGTGCGTTCTTCACGAGGCCCGAGACGCCGCCGTGATAGCCGGGCGTCGCGATGATGATCGCGTCGGCCTGGCGCACCGCGTCGATCAGCTCGCGCTGCGCATCGGTGCGCAGCGCTTGTTCGAGCGCATAGTGCGGCAGCGTGTGCAGGAAGGGGCCGTCGAACAGCCGGGTGCGCGCGCCTGCCGCCTGCGCGCCGCGCAGCGCGAAGCTCAGCGCGCGTTCGGTCGACGAGGCGGCGCGCGTGGTGCCGCCGATCCCGACGACGAAGGGCCGGTGGTGGTGATCGAATGCCGTCAAAATTCGCTCCTTGAGGGTGCAGCGCCCGGCTGAGCGCGGGCTTGATACCGCATGGTAACGACCTCGGCGGGGGACGGGAAACGACTTTTCGTTCTATCGATATGGGCGCGCGTCCGTGGGACGCCGGCCTTCGGAGCGCAATTGGAAAGCAGAAAAGCTTGGTTGGGCGGCCGCGGCGGGCTCGTTATGATCGATTCCGTCTCCTCCATAGAGATTCTCTGACATGGGTTGGCCCCGCCGCTCTGGACGCCGGCGGGGCTTTTTTTCGTGCGCCGTTCAGATGTGGGTGCTGGGCGCGATGCGGCTCGGCAACAGGAACTGATAGGGCCGACGGCGCGCGAGATTGCGCGCGGCGATGGTCGTCTCGATGCGCGCGAGCGCGGCCCGGAAGCGGTCGAGCGGCCCGTCCGCGCCGATGATGCGCGGATCCGTCAGGAGCGGACGGTGCGGAAAGCCGGCGCTCAGGTACTGGCCGAGCCGCCGGTAGCGCACGCCGCCCGTCAGCTGGGCGAACGCGGTGCGCACGAGCGTGGTCAGCGGCGACGGCAGCATGGCGCGCCAGCGCGCCTGCGTGGCTTCCGTGTCGGCGCCCGGCGCGGGCGCGGCGAGCCAACCGGCCTGGGTCGGCGCGCAGGTGGCGAAGGCCGGCTGCGGCGCGCTCACGGCGGCATGTTGCGCGCTGGCCGTGAAGATCACCATCGTCAGCGCGTCGGCCAGCGCCGCGCGCGTCGTGAGCGCGGGCATGCCCCGGATCTTGCCGTTGCTGACGAGATCGTCGCGCCACGCGCTCAACTCGTGATCGGCGATCACGTCGTGATCCGACAGGTAATACGTCTCGACGTAGTCGTCGACCCATTGCGCGAGCGCGTGCCACAGCAGCAGCGCGTCGTCGCGGTACGGATAGTCGGGCAGCGTCGTGCGATCGTCCACCCGACGGCGCGCGAGATCGGCGGGCAGCATGCTCGCGCGGAAATCGAACGCGAGGCGATCCTTGAGCACCATCTGCGCCGCCGTGCGCACGGGCGCGGCGAACAGCAGGTCGTCGACACCGCCCGGGCACAGCAGGAAGCGCGCGATGCGCTCGTTGATGAACGCCGTGCCCTCGAAGTGCGGCGTGAGCAGCAGATGCAGCGGGTGGGTCGCGGCGAGGTTGCGATGCGTCGCCATGCAGAACGCCTCGCTGACGAAATGCGTGCGCGCGAGATGCGCGAACATCTCGTGATGGCAGGCGTCCGCGCTCTGCACCACGGTCTTCGCCATCTGCCACGCCCAATACGCGGAGGCCGACGTGCTGGCGGGATCCGCGCGCAGGAAGATCGGGTGCGCGGTCGGATCCTGGTCGCACTGGATCGCGACCGGCACGAGCGTCGTGCCGCTGCGCGGCACGGCGAACAGCGCGATCGGCGCGTAGGCGTAGCCGATGCCCGCGAGCGGCTTGGCGACCGGCCCGGCGGTCGCGAGCAGGCTGTTGTCGACGTAGTCGAGCAGGTACAGGCGGTGTTCCGCGCCGGCCGCGACGAGGTCGTCGTGCTCGCCCATCACCTGCCGGAACTGCGCGTGGGTGAGCGGGAACTTGGCGGGCAGCGTGTCGATGCCGCGTATCAGCAGCGGATTCGGTCCGGCGACGCGTTGTTCCGCGAACACCTCGTCCGGGCAGACCTGCGCGGCGGGGGCGGCCAGCGCGCCGTCGTTGTCCAGGCTGCCGAGCCGCGGCGCGAGATCGGCGACCAGCGCGTGCAGGCTCGCCAGCACGCCGAGCAGCGCGTGGCGCACCTGGTCGATCCGCTGGGCGGTATCGGCGCCGTGCGGGTTCGCGAGCGGCCCGGCGTAGGCGGCGAGCGCGGCGCCCAGGTTCGTGCGGATGGCCTGCAGCGGCGCCTGCCAGGCCGCGGCGCGGCCGCGCGGCAGCGCCGCGAGCAGGTTGGCCAGCACCGCGGCGGCGGTGTGGGCGGTTTCGAGCAGCCAGTCGATCGAGGGCTGCTCGCGCGCGGCGACGCCGGCCGCGAACGGGATGCCCGGTGCGTTCGGCAGGCTGCGGGTCCACGCATGGGTGAGCCGCTGCGAGGTCAGCCAGCCGGCACGCGCGAGCTGGCCCGGCACGGAATCCTTCTGCGGCAGCACGGGGGCCGAGGTATCGACGGCCGGCGGTAGAGGCTGGAGCGGGACGAGCGGCAGCGAACCGGGCGCCGGCAGCTGCGCGCCGGGGCGGGGCGTCAGGCCAGGGATCGTGCAGCCGTGCTCGTCCAGCACGGACGCCGCGGCTGATTCGATTCGATGCATTTTGTCGCTCTCCGAGAATCCGCAATACCACCTGATTTTCCGAAGGCGAATACTTCCGGGAGTTAAGGTGATTAAATTAATTGCGATGATTATTGATCGGCAGGCGGGAATGGCGGCCTCGCCGAAGTGACCGCGACACGTCGCCGCACCGCGCGGCGCGGTCCGCGCGACGGCCCCGTCGCCTGGGTGTTGCAGGATGATTGGTCGGTCTGGCTTATTGCTCTATTTCGATAATCGGACGATAAACCGCTCCATTGTCTTCATCGTAAAACCGATGTTTAAAATGTGCAATGATGATGAATGTTAATAAAGGTAAAAAGAAAATATCGACTGCAATTCGAATACGTAATGGACGTGCCGGGCGCGTTTTGCCGATTCACGTGACGGAATCGGCGGAGAAATCGGGGCTGGGGAGGCGCAAGCGGCCCCGTCCGTCGCCGCCCGGCAATGAACAGACGAATCCGAGCGGGCGAATCGGACGCGATCTTGTCCTGACGCGACATGCGGCCGGCGCGGGGGCGAGCGCCGGTGCGTCGCGCACCGGCGCTCGCCGTGCCGCACAACGATGCGCGCGCATCCGCGCGGCTCGGGCCCGGGCGGGCGGTGCAACGCATCATCGGCGCGCCCGCGCCGCGCCGCGCGGCCCGCGCGGCGGCCGCGACCCGTGCGCGGACGTGTCGTATTTGCGCAAGCGTCTGTCGCAATTCGTCGGCTGCACGGGGTTTTTTCTGGCAACCATGTAGGCACGCTGTGACGACATCAGTCCCCGCAACACGAGGAGAAGGTTCCGATGGATGCCCCCAAGGTCGTGGTCGAAGGTCTGTGCAAGGTTTTCGGCACTCAGCCGCAACAGGCACTCGACATGCTCGCCGCCGGTTCGACGAAGGACGAGGTGTTTGCGCGCACGGGCCAGGTGGTTGGCGTGCACGACGTGTCGTTCGAGGTGCAGGAAGGCGAGATTTTCGTGTTGATGGGCTTGTCCGGTTCCGGCAAGTCGACGCTGATCCGGCTCGTCAACCGCCTCGTCGAGCCGACCGCCGGCAAGGTGCTGATCGACGGCCGCGACGTCGCCGCGGTGCGGCGCTCGGAGCTGACCGCGCTGCGCCGCAAGGACATGAGCATGGTGTTCCAGTCGTTCGCGCTGATGCCGCAGCGCACCGTGCTGTCGAACGCGTCGTTCGGCCTCGAGGTCGCGGGCGTCGGCCGCAAGGAGCGCGAGCGGCGCGCGATGACGGTGCTCGAACAGGTGGGGCTCGCGGCGTTCTCGCAGAAGCTGCCGTCCGAGCTGTCGGGCGGGATGCAGCAGCGCGTCGGGCTGGCGCGCGCGCTCGCGGTGAATCCGTCGCTGATGATCATGGACGAGGCGTTCTCCGCGCTCGATCCGCTCAAGCGCAAGGAAATGCAGAACGTGCTGCTGCAACTGCAGAAGGAGCAGCGCCGCACGATCATGTTCGTGTCGCACGATCTCGAGGAGGCGCTGCGCATCGGCAACCGGATCGCGATCATGGAGGGCGGCCGGCTCGTGCAGGTGGGCACGCCGCAGGACATCATCGCGAACCCGGCCGACGACTACGTGCGCGCGTTCTTCGAAGGCATCGACACGAGCCGCTACCTGACGGCGGGCGACCTGATGCAGACCGGCGCGGTGCCGCTCATGTCGCGGTTCGACGCCGCGCAGGTCGCGGCGACGCTGAACGGCAGCGCCGAATACGCGTTCGTGCTCGACGAGGCGCGCAAGCTGCGCGGCTGCGTCACGCGCGACGCGATCGGCAATCCCGCGCCGCGCGTGCGCCCCGTCGAAAGCATCCGGCTCGATGCGTCGCTCGATCAGGTGGTCGAGCGCGTGGTCGCGAGCCCGAACGCGCTGCCCGTCGTCGACGACGACGGCTGCTACTGCGGTTCGGTCGATCGCGCCGTGCTCCTGAAGGCCATTACGCGTTCGCGAGGCTCCCATGTCTGAACTCATTCCGCTCGGCACCTGGGTCGACCAGTCGGTCCGCTACCTGCTCGACCACGACGCGAAAACGTTCGACACCATCGGGCGCGCGATCGAAGGGCTCGCCGCGTTCGTCGAGCACAGCCTGCAGGCGGTGCCGATGTGGGCGATGATGGCCATCTTCATCGGCGTCGGGCTGTGGCGGGTCGGCTGGCGCTTCGCGCTGTTCACGACGCTGTCGCTGCTGCTGATCTTCGCGACCGGCTTCTGGGATCAGACCATCGTGACGCTCGGCCTCACGCTGTCGTCGACCATCATCAGCCTCGTGCTCGGCATCCCGCTCGGCGTCTGGGCCGCGAAGAGCAAGTGGGTCGCGGCCATCGTGCGGCCGATCCTCGACCTGATGCAGACCATGCCCGCGTTCGTCTACCTGATCCCGGCGGCGATGCTGTTCGGCCTCGGCCGCGTGCCCGGCATCCTGTCGACGGTGATCTTCGCGATGCCGCCCGCGGTGCGGCTCACGAGCCTCGGCATCCGCCACGTGAACCGCGAGATCGTCGAGGCCGGCCAGGCCTTCGGCTGCACGCCGTGGCAGCTGCTGTACAAGGTGCAGTTCCCGAACGCGCTGCCGTCGATCATGCAGGGCGTGAACCAGACCATCATGATGGCGCTGTCGATGGTGATCATCGCGTCGATGGTCGGCGCGGGCGGCCTCGGCAACGACGTGCTCGCGAGCATCCAGCGGCTCGACATCGGCCTCGGGTTCGAGAGCGGCCTGTCCGTCGTGCTGCTCGCGATCATTCTCGATCGCATCACGGAGAGCTTCGGCCGCGCGCCTGGCACCGCGCGCGCGCCGTTGTTCGCGGGGCTGCGCCAACTGCTCGGCCAGCGCGCCGCCGCGCGGGCCTGAGCGCCTGAAGCGGGCGCGCGTCGCGCGCGCCCGCCTGCCTCGTTTCGTTTCGCTTCGGGCGCCGGCCGCCATGCGCCGCCGGCGCGCATCCCGTGCCCACTGCTGATGCTGGAGAGCGATGTGACGCCTGCCGCCGCCCCCGCCGTATCCGCCACGCCCGTATCCAGCCTCGCGCATTTCGGCTTCCTGACCTTGCCGCAGTTCTCGATGATCGCGTTCACGAGCGCGATCGAGGTGCTGCGCATGGCCAACTACGTCGGGCGGGCCGAGCACTACCGCTGGTCGATCTTCTCGCTCGACGGCGCGCCCGTGCCGGCGAGCAACGGCATCGTGGTGCGGCCGACCCGGCCGCTCGACGCGACGCAGCTGCCGGACGTGATGATCGTATGCGGCGGGGTGCGGATCCGCGACGCGGTGGACGAGGCGACGCGCGACGCGCTCGTCGCGCTGGCCGAGCGCGGCGTGCCGCTCGGCGGGATCTGCACGGGCGCCTATGCGCTGATGGCGAGCGGCCTGCTCGACGACTATCGCTGCACCGTGCACTGGGAGAACCTGTCGGCGCTGCATGCGGAGTTTCCGCGCGTGCGCTTCGCGGACGAGCTGTTCGTCGTCGATCGCGACCGCCTGACCTGCACGGGCGGCACCGCGCCGCTCGACCTGATGCTGAACCTGGTCGGCGCGCGGCTCGGCCAGCCGCTGGCCGCGCAGGTGTCGGAGCAGTTCATCCTCGAACGGATCCGCGGCGCGACCGATCCGCAGCCGATCCCGGTCGATGCGCGGGTCGGCTTCTCGCGCGCGGAGCTGGTCGAGGTCGTGCGCCTGATGGAGGCGAACATCGAGGAGCCGCTGTCGCTCGAAGAGCTGGCGCGCCTCGTGCGGCTGTCGCAGCGCCATCTGCAACGGATGTTCAAGGTCTACCTGAACGTCTCGCCCACCCACTATTACCTGTCGCTGCGGCTGAAGCGCGCGCGCGACCTGCTGCGCACGACCGATGCGTCGATCGCGCGCGTGACGACGGTTTGCGGTTTTCATTCGCCATGCCATTTCAGCAAGGCCTACCGCGCGCAGTTCGGCCACGCGCCGAGCCACGAGCGGCGCATGCCGGGGCGATGAGGGCGTGCGCCGCCGGGATCGCGGCGCGCGTGACGGCAAGGATCCCGTTTCCCCATTGACGACATCACCCCTGAGGAGAAGCAAAATGAAGCGAATGCTGCTGGCGATGGCCTGCGGGCTGAGCGTGGGCGCCGCGCCGGTGCATGCGGCGGACCCCGCCGCGTGCAAGACGGTGCGGTTCGCCGACGTGGGCTGGACGGATATCGCCGCGACCACCGGGCTCGCGTCGACGATGCTCGCGGGGCTCGGCTACGCGCCGACCAAGACGATCGCATCGGTGCCGATCACGTTCGCGGGCATCAAGAGCAAGCAGATCGACGTGTTCCTCGGTTACTGGTCGCCGACCATGGACCCGATCATCGCGCCGTTCACCAAGGCGGGCACGATCAAGGTGCTGCCGACGCCGAACCTGACGGGCGCGAAATACACGCTCGCGGTGCCGGACTATGCGTACCAGGGCGGCCTGAAGTCGTTCGCGGATATCCAGAAGTACGCGGACAAGCTGAACGGCCGCATCTACGGGATCGAGCCGGGCAACGACGGCAACCTGCTGATCAAGAAGATGATCGACGGGAACCAGTTCGGGCTCGGCAAGTTCAAGATGGTCGAGTCGAGCGAGGCGGGGATGCTGGTCGAGGTCAATCGCGCGATCCGCGACAAGCAGTGGATCGTGTTCCTCGGCTGGGAGCCGCATCCGATGAACGTGCAGATGAAGATCGACTACCTGAGCGGCGGCGACGACGTGTTCGGGCCGAACTACGGCGAGGCGCGCGTGCTGACCGCCACGCCGCCCGACTACGCGGCGCGCTGCCCGAACGTCGCGAAGTTCGTGTCGAACCTGCAGTTCACGACGTCGATCGAGAATCACGTGATGGTGCCGATCATGAACAAGGAAGAGCCGAACAAGGCCGCGGCCGAGTGGCTCAAGGAGAATCCGCAGGCGCTCGACAAGTGGCTTGCCGGCGTGACGACGGTCGACGGCAAGCCGGGCCTGCCGGCAGTGAAGGCGTATCTCGGCCTGCACTGAGCCCGCGCGGCCTCCATGGGGGCGTGGCCGCGCGGGCGGATGACGCGTGCGCGGCCGGGCGAGGCCGTGGCGCGCGAATGTCCGGCGTTCGACCAATAGAAATATAAGATGAGTCGCCGGTATTTCGCGTTCCGATGATCGACCGTACCGGCTTTCGCCGGTGCGGGCCGGCATCGTACGCATCTTTGATGCGCATGCATTGTCGATTCGATGACCAGGACCGGGCCGGCGCGCGTCAGGCGCGTCGGCCCGGACGGCGATGGTCCGCGTACGCGGAAGATCGGTCCGGCGGTCCGTATATCCTGTATGAATATGAATAGCTGACCGGACTCGCGCGGTTGTCGAGGCACGACCCGGGGCCGCCGTATGGCGTGTCCACCGGCGTGAATCTCGAAGGCGGTCACGTCCTGGAACGGTCGTCGCGATGCGCGCGCGGCCCGTGATTGAGCAGCGTCAGCGTGTTCGCGGGCGCGACGACGTTGTGGGACCGATATAGTTGGGCTTTGTCACGGCGCCACGCGGCGTGCGGAATATCTGTTTCGGGCTGGGCCGTCGTGGCTGAGCGGGGGCGGCGCGAAAGTCGTCCGGCCTACCTGAATTGAACTCGACCAGGGATGGTCGTTACCTGTGCGGGAGTCATCGCGTCATGAGAAAAACCAGCCTGAGCCGGCGTGTCGCCGGCATGCTTTTCCTGTCGGTCGGCCTGCGGGCCGCCGCGGCCGCGCCGCTTCCGGACCTGCCGTTTACGCGCTTCACGCTGCCGAACGGCCTGACCGTGGTGGTGCACGAGGATCACAAGGCGCCGGTGGTGGCGGTGGGCGTCTGGTATCACGTCGGCTCGGCGGACGAGCCCGACGGCAAGGCCGGTTTCGCCCATCTGTTCGAACACCTGATGTTCTCCGGCTCGGCGCACTACCGGCATTCGTATCTGCCGCCGTTCGAGCAGGCCGGCGCGTCGGACCTGAACGGCACGACGTCGTTCGATCGAACCAACTACTACGAGACGGTGCCGACCACGGCGCTCGACATGGCGTTGTGGATGGAATCGGATCGCATGGGCTATCTGCTCGGCGCGATCGGCCCGAAGGCGCTCGACACCCAGCGCGGCGTCGTGCAGAACGAGAAGCGGCAGGGCGAGAACCAGCCGCACGGTCGCGTATACGAGCAGATCCTGGCGGCGAGCTTCCCGCGCAACCATCCCTATCACCATGATCCGATCGGCTCGATGGCGGACCTCGACGCGGCGTCGCTGGCGGACGTGCAGCGCTGGTTCCGCGCGTACTACGGCGCGGCCAACGCGACGCTGGTCCTGGCGGGCGACGTCACCCCGGCGGAGGCCCGCGCGAAGGCGGAGCGGTATTTCGGCGAGATTCCGGCCGGCCCGCCCGTGCCGCGCCAGCAGCCGTGGGTCACGCCGCTGTTGGCTGCGCAGCGTGGCGTGCAGCGCGATCACGTGTCGCAGACGAGCTTCTATCGGACCTGGGTGATCCCGCAGCTCGGCACGGATGATGCGGTGCGGCTCGATCTGGCCGCGGCGGTCCTGGGCGGCGGCGACACCTCGCGCCTGTACCAGCGGCTGGTGTTCCAGGACAAGCTGGCCGACGCCGTGTCGGTGTCGGTGTCGCCGCTGGCGCTGGCCGGTCTGTTCCAGATTTCGGTCGACGTGCGCGAGGGCGTGGAGCCCGCCCGGGCCGAGGCCGTGGTGCGCGAGGAGCTGGCGCGTTTTCTCGCCGACGGCCCCACCGACGAGGAACTGGCGCGCGCCCGGATCAGCCGCCGCGCGGATTTCGTGCGCAGCATGGAGAAAGTCGGCGGCAAGGCGGAAATCCTGGCCGAAGGGCAGCTCTATCGGGGTGATCCGGCGGCCTACCGGCATGACCTCGAACGGGCGGACGCCGCGACGCCCGCCGGCGTCAAGGCGGCGGCGGACACCTGGCTCGCGCGCGGCGACTACCTGCTGACCGTGCTGCCGGTGCGCGCTGGCGGCGGAGCGGCCGCGAAGGGCGAGCGTGCGACGGCGCGGGGCCCGCTGCCGGGGCGTCCGGCGGCGCAACTGCCGGCCGAACAGGCCTATGCGACCCGCGCGAGCGAGGTCGATCGCCGCGCGGGCGTGCCGCGGGTCGCGACGTTTCCGTCGCTGACCTTTCCGGCGCTGGCGCGCGGCCGGCTCAGGAACGGCATCGAGGTCATCGTCGCGCAGCATCGCGCGATCCCGACGACGCTGGTGCAAGTGATGTTCGACGCCGGCTATGCGGGCGATCCGGCCGGCAAGCCCGGGACGGCCAGCTTCACCGCCGCGATGATGCGCAGCACTCGGCAGCTCGATGCGATCGCGGTGGCGCGGCGCATGCAGGGGCTCGGCGCATCGACGCAGGTCGCGTGCGACCTGGATTCGTGCACGGCGTCGCTCGATGCGCTGAACGAGCAGTTGCAGCCCGCGCTCGCGCTGTTTGCCGATCTCGTGCGCGATCCGGTGTTCGAATCGGACGACCTGGAGCGCATCCGCAATCAGTTGCTGGCGGGCATCGCGCTGGAAAAGACCCTGCCGCGTGCGATCGCCGCGCGTATCCTGCCGTCGCTGTTGTACGGTCCGAACCATGCGTATGGCGCATCCTTCACGGGTTCCGGCACCGAGGCGTCGATCCGCGCGATCCGCGCGGCGGACCTGGCTGCCTATCGCGACAACTGGCTGCGGCCCGACAATGCGACGATCCTGGTGGTCGGCGACACCTCGCTGCAGGAGATCGTCCCGCGCCTCGACGCCGTGTTCGGCGACTGGTCCGCGCCGGCCGCGCCGCTGCCGCGCAAGGCCCTCGGCGTGGCCGCCGCGCCGGCCGGCGCCCGCGTGCTGCTGGTCGACAAGCCCGGCGCGCCGCAGTCGTCGATCTTTGCCGGCCTGCTCGCGCCGTCGAGCGCGGCGCGCGACGCCATCGCCGCCGACGTGGCGAACGGCGCGTTCGGCGGCAACTTCTCGTCGCGTCTCAACCTGAATCTGCGCGAGAACAAGCATTGGTCCTATGGGGCGTCCAGCCGCCTGCAGGATGCGGTCGGCCAGCGCCTGTTCCTGATCTCGGCGCCGGTGCAGACCGACAAGACGGCGGCGTCGTTGCGCGAGATCGTGACGGAGGCGCGCGACGTGGTGGGCGCGCGGCCGCTGACGCCCGCCGAGGTGGAACTGGCCCGCCAGTTCGTCGTGAGAGGGCTGCCGGGGCGCTACGAAACCAGCGCGGACGTGCTCGACATGGTGAGCCGGATGGTGCGGTATGGGTATCCGGACACCTACGCGAACACCCTCAAGGACACCGTCGAGGCGGTCGATGCGAAGGCGGCGGAAGCCGCGCTGCATGCCTTCATCGTGCCCGATGCGATGACGTGGGTGGTCGTCGGGGATCTCCGCCGGATCGAGCGGCCGGTGCGCGCGCTCAAGCTGGGCGAGGTCGAGGTGGTCGACGCCGACGGCAAGCCGGCGGGCGCCCGCCCCGCCGCCGCACGCGCGCGCACGCCGCGCGCGGAGTAGCGATGTCGGCGCGCGCCGGTCGCGGCGGCGCGATCAGTCCGGACGCGCGCGCCGGTTCGCCCGGTATTCGTCCAGCACCTGGTCCATGACCCAGCTCGTCCTCGCCGCGCGGGCGGGGTCGAGGTCGGGATGCGGGTCCTGCTCGCCGGTCAGGCTGCGCACCACGCATTCGATCAGCGGCTGCTGGATGTGGACGGGGTTGCCGATCGGGAAGCGCTGCTCGGGCTCGCCGGGCCGCGTGACGACGAGGTCGCCGTCGCCGAAGGTCGACAGCGCGATCTGTCCTTCGCTGCCGACGATGCGGATCTCGTCGCAGCGCTCATGGCTCGCGAAATTCCAGATGCCGCAGCCGTGCAGGCCGTTGCGGAACAGGAACGACATCGATACGCAGTCCTCGGCGGGATAGGCGCCGGCCTGCGAACTGGCGTGACCCCGCACCGACACGATTTCGCCGAACAGGAAGTCGAGGATGTCGAGCGTATGGCTGGCCAGGTCGACGAACAGGCCGCCGCCCGAGATCTCCGGGATCACGCTCCAGGGCAGATGGGACGGGTCCCGGTAGCGCGCTTCGAGCGGGCGGTGAAGCATGCAGGTGACGAACCTCGGCACGCCGATCGCGGCGCCCGAGCCGAGCAGTTCGCGCAGCTTCAGGAAGCGCGGCAGCCGTCGGCGGTAGTAGGCGACGAACAAGGGCGTGCCGTTGGCCCGGGCCGCCGCGAGCATCTCCGCGCATTCCGCCGCGTTCAGCGCCATGGGTTTTTCCACGTACGCGGCCTTGCCGGCCTCCGCGCATTGAATCGCGTAGGCCTTGTGCCGATGCGGCGGAGTTGCGATATAGACCGCGTTGACCTCGGGATCCTCGATCAGCGCGGCGGCGTCCGCATACCAGCGCGGCACGCCGTGCCGCCGCGCGTAGTCGGCCGCGAGCGCGGCGTCGCGCCGCATCACGGCGACGAGGCGCGAATGTTCGATCTTCCCGAACGCGGGGCCGCTCTTCACTTCGGCCACCGCGCCGCAGCCGATCATGCCCCAGCGTATTTCCGCCATCCGTTTATCCATGTGATTGACCCGAGACGAAGCGTGCGTGCAGCCTCGACGGTTGCTTTCAGCCGCCAGGGCCTCGAATCATAACGCAGGGAGAGGCGTGGTTTTCCGGCGTCGAGCGCGTCGCGCGATCGTCGCGACGCGCGCGCGGCGTCGCCGCGCTACACCGGAATCGCGCCGCCGCGCAGCCGGATCGCGATCCGCACGAGCCGGATCAGGCCCGCCGACAGCCACGTGAGCCCGCGCGACATCCCGCGACGCCGGATGTCGAGCAGCAGCACGATCCGCACTTCCTCGCTGTCGTTCCAGACTTCGTGCTCGAAGGTATCGTCCCACAACAGGAATTGCCCGTCGTCGAGCCGGTGCTCCTGCCCGTCGATCTTCAGCGCCGCCGCCGCCGAGCCATCCGCGCGCTTCGGCATCGACAGCACCAGATAGCCTCGCAGGATGCCCCGGAACGGTCCGCGATGGGCGGGGACGTGCTTGCCCGGCGCGAGAAACGAGAACGATGCGGACAGCACGTCCGGCGTTGACGCGAGCAGCGCGGCGAGCGCCGGGCAGCGGTCGAGGTTGCGCGGGAAACGCACGCCGTAGGCCTGCACGATGAACATCCGCCAGTCGCGCGCGTCGTTCGCGGAGATCGACGCCTGCTCGCGCATGATCTCGTGGAAGCGCGGGATGCGCGAGAGGTCGCGCGAGACCGCGAGGGCTTCGTCGCGAATCGCGGGCCACGCCGCGACGAAACGGGGCGCGTCGGGAAACAACGTGACGCTGTCGAGCACGGCGCCGGCGTCGATCCGGCGATCGTAGAGCGTGCGCAAGGCGCGCGCGCCGACATCATAAAAGGCAGCCATATCGAATTTTTTGTGGATATGCATCGGTCGAGGCGGCGCACGCGCGGGCCGCCGGTGGCACGCCGGCGGCGGGGCGCGCGTCGCCTCGTCAGGCGATCATCCCAAACATGGCTTACTGTAGCCCTGCGATGCGTCTCGCACACGCCACATCCAGCCTCGGACCGACTTCGCGCAATGGCTGCGCGGTCGCCCGCCGGGCTTGCCTGGCGGGGTTTGCGCCCGGTTCGCGAGTCTTTCGCAAACTGAAATGATCGGTAATGGGCGCGGGCCGCGTCAGCGGCGCGCGTCGGCGAGGTGGTCGCGGATCACGTCCGCGAAGCCGGCGTCGCCCGTGAAACCGAGGTGTTCCGCGCGCGAGGTGTCCCAGCGCGCGGGCCAGCCGCCGACGATGCGCATGATCCGCGCATCGGGCGCGTGGTCGATGCGCGCGGCGACAGGCTCGCCCGCGACCTCGCGCAAGGCGTCGATCATCTCGTCGACGCTGACCGACAGCCCCGGCAGGTTGATCGCGCGCGCCGCGCCGAGCTGCGCATCGTCCAGCTCGCAGCCGACGACCAGCGCGTCGATCGCGCGGCGCGGCGACAACAGCCACAGCCGCGTGCCGCCCGGCACCGGGCAGGCCGCGCGCTCGCCGTTGAGCGGCTCGCGGATGATCCCGCTCGCGAACGACGAGGCCGCCGCGTTCGGCCGGCCGGGCCGTACGCTGATGGTCGGCAGGCGCAGCACGCGGCCGTCGACGAAGCCGCGGCGCGTGTAGTCCGACAGCAGCAATTCGGCGATCGCCTTCTGGACGCCGTACGACGATTGCGGGTTGAGCGCGGTGTCGTCCCGCACGACATCCGGCAGCGCGCCGCCATAGACGGCGACCGAACTGGTGAACACCACGCGCGGACGGTGGCCGAGCGCGCGGCAGACGTCGAGCAGCTGCCGCGACGCATCGAGATTGATCCGCACGCCCAGCTCGAAGTCGGCTTCGGCCTGGCCGCTCACGATCGCGGCCAGATGGAAGATCGGGAGCGTGCCGGCGTCGATTGCGCGTTCGAGCGTCGCGCGCGTCGCGATGTCGCCGACGTGCGTCGTGACGCGCGGATCGCCGAAATCGTCGCCTTTCACGACATCGAGCAGCACGAGTTCGCGGATGCGTTGCGGCGCGCCGTCCGGGCCGGCCAGTACGCCGCGTGCGAGCAGCCGTTTCGCGAGGCGCTGGCCGAGAAAGCCCGCGCCGCCGGTGATGAGGATTTTCATGGATGTCGTTCTGTGATCGAACGGTTCACAGGTAAGGCGCGAGCCAGCCGAGCCCGTCGGACGTGCCGGCGCGCGGCCGGTACTCGCAGCCGATCCAGCCGTCGTAGCCGAGCGTGTCGAGCAGCGCGAACAGATACGGATAGTTCAGCTCGCCGAGGTCGGGTTCGCGGCGGTCGGGCACGCCGGCGATCTGCACGTGGCCGATGCCGGCGATGCCGCGCTCGAGCTTCGTCGCGAGATCGCCCTCGACGATCTGGCAGTGATAGCAGTCGAACTGCACCTTCAGGTTCGGCGCGCCGACTTCGCGGCAGATCGCCTGCGCCTCATCCTGGCGGTTCAGCAAGAAGCCGGGCATGTCGCGCGGGTTGATCGGCTCGATCAGGATCGTGACGCCGTGCGCGCGCGCCGTGTCGGCCGCGTAGGCGAGATTGCGCAGATACAGGTCGCGCTGCCGCGCGCGCTCGAGCGGCGCCGCGACGAGGCCGGCCATCACGTGCAGCTTGTCGTTGCCGAGCACGCGCGCGTAGTCGAGCGCGGTGTCGAGGCCGCGCCGGAAGTCGTCCTCGCGGCCCGGCAGCGACGCGAGGCCGCGCTCGCCGCCGGCCCAGTCGCCGGGCGGCGCGTTGAACAGCGCCTGCGCGAGCCCATGGGCGTCGAGGCGCGCTTTCAGCTCGGCGGCGGGGAAGTCGTAGGGGAACAGGTACTCGACCGCACGGAAGCCGTCGCGGGCGGCGGCGGCGAAGCGGTCGAGGAACGCGTGTTCCGGATACAGCATCGAGAGATTGGCGGCGAAGCGCGGCATGATCGGGGTTCCGGTCGAGTGCGCGGCGGGCGTGATGCGCCCGTGCGCGTGGGGTGGGGTTGGCCGGCGAAGGCGGGCGGGCGCAGCGGCGGCATGCGGGGCCGGCGTTCAGCGCAGGCCGGCCTGCGCGAGCCGCTGGGCCGCGTGGCGCAGATGCGCGAGCGCGGCGTCGCGCGCGGCCAGCGGATCGCCGGCGCGGATCGCGGCGGCGATCGCCGCATGCTCGTCGCGCACCTGGCGGGAGAAATGCGCGCGGGTCGCGTCGTGGCGTCGCGTGATGGCGATGCCGGCCGCCAGGTACTGATTCAGGAAGGTGAGCGTTTTCAGGAAGTAGGGGTTGCCGGTGACGGCGGCGATCGCGCTGTGGAAGGCGATGTCCTCGGCCACGCCGTCGCGGCCTTCGGCGACCGCCGCGTCGATTCCGCGCAGCGCCGCGTCGATGGCCGCGAGGTCCGCGTCATTGCGCTGCAGCGCCGCCTCGGCGGCGACTTCGGCCTCGATCGCGCGGCGCACCGCGAACAGCTGGGTCAGCGCGCCGGCCTCGACCGCCTCCGCATAGTCGATCCGCAGCGGGCGGATCGATGCGTGCTCGACGAGGTAGACGCCGCTGCCCTGGCGCGGCGCGACGACGCCTTCGTTCTTCAGCCGCGAGATCGCCTCGCGGATCACCGTGCGGCTCACGCCGAACTCCTGCGCGAGCATGGCTTCCGTCGGCAGCTTGCCGGTGCCGGCGAAGCTGCCGATCTCGATTTGCTGGAGCAGTTGCTGGGCGACCGTGTCGCTCATCGCGCGGGACGGGATTTTCTCGAACATGGCGAGGCTCGTCGGGAAGTGGTGGGGTCATCGTACAAATTAAATGTGGCGGCTGCATCGGGGGTAACGCTGTGAAGCGCGCGCACTATGTTGCATGGCGCGCCGGAGACGGGTGCCGACCGCGTGATCGACAACCGGAAAATCGGAAATGACATGAAAAATTCACATTCTTTATTCATCGATTAATTCTCATCTGGCACACTGAATAGCCTATTGCCATTTTCATAAGATTGCCATTGCGATCACGCCTTTTTTCAAGACACGTCGATATCGAGCACGAATGGGCCACGTTACGCAAGCGCGACGGCGCGTGCTTATACCGGCTGAACCTGGATGCGGAACCCGGCTTGTCGGCCGGGTGAGCGATGCGTTATCCGTTTGACGGCCATGACGTCCTTTGTCCGGTGTGCTGTAATTGTTTCGAAAAATATTGAAATATCATTTGGAAATTCAGAGTGTAGTCGTTTCGATATTCAATCGAAAATAATGAAGAGAAAATCCTGGTTATTGAGCGTGCTGGCCGGCGCGGCCCTGTTGCCGTTTCAATTGCATGCCGCCGAGCCGCTGCAGGGCGCGGGCGGCGCGACGTTCCAGTTCCAGGTGAACAACAGCACGGGCTATGACGCCTACGAGCCGAACGACGCGCTCCGGCATGCGACGCCGCTGAACGGCAACCTGCAGATCAACGCGAACCTCGATACGGTCAGCGATTTCGACTACTACACGGTCACGGTGCCCGCCAATCAGACGGCGACCTCGATCACGTTCAACGGCACGGGCACGCAGACGGCGCAGTGGCTGAGCACGCCGACCACCTGGGGGACGCTGCCGCCGGGGACGGCGACCCCGGTGACCGCGCCCGCCGGCGCGACGCTGCTGATGCGCGTCTATGACACCGGCGCGACCGCGCCGGCCGCGCAGGCGTATGCGCTGCGCGTCGGCGACGCGCTCAGCACCGCGGGCGTGTACCAGTTCCTCGACACCGAAAGCATCACGCATCTCGTGCCCAACCGGGTCAACGTCGCGCGCACCATCGACGTGGGCGTGGGCACCTGGGACCACACCGGCAATGTCCGCCAGCCGCCCGGCGAGCGCGTCACGGTGCAGGCGTCCGAGCAGGACGGGATCACCGGCAACTGGCGCGTGCTGGCCACGACGACCGCTTATACGGTCGCCAACGGACAGGTGCTGGTTCCGTTGAAGGTCGGCGATTGCGTGGCGTCGGGGGCGACGACGAAGGCGTTTTCCACCCGCCCGGTGCCGTCCGATCGCTGGCGCATCGACTACAACCCGAGCGCCAAGGTGGAAGTCACGACGGAGAGCGGGAACAAGACCAATTCGTCCACCGTGAACTTCATGCACATCTGCCGCGAGCACTACCTCGGCCGCGGCAGGTAAATCGGCGCAGCGGCGGGGCCGGCCGCGCCGGGCCCGCATGCGGCGCCGCGTCGGCGGGCCGCGTGCCGGCCCCCGCCGACGGCACCCCTGCGCGCGCGACACGCCCGATCGCCGGGCGCGCGTGACGCGCTGCTCACGCATCGCATGGCCCCGGCCCCGCCCCCGCCCGCGCGATCGCGCATTCCGGCGGATTTCATGCCCGATTTCCCTTTCGGATTAATTTTGGTTCCGGATCGATGTTCTTCGATTGTCGAATCGATTTTCGGGGAGATGCAATCGTGACGATTTTGCGAAGAATCAAATTTCCCGCGGCAGCGGCGGCCGGTGCATGTTTCCGGCGTGATGTCGGTGCCGTAAGGCGTTGACGGCGGCATTCCATTGCGATAACGGATTCCGGGCATCCGATATCCGATGAATCGGGATATGCCATTATCGAAAAATATCCCGTAATATCGATCGCGCATTCCGAGTGTGGTCATTTTCCATTCCCAATCAAAAGATCATGAAAAAAACTCTCTCGTTGTGGGGGCTGCTGGTCGGCGCGGCGCTGTCGCCGCTTTCGTCCCATGCGTCGGTCGCATTGACCGCCCAATCCTACGTACCGGGCACGGTCGCGAACGATAACGTGCCCGCCATCGGCAACCGCCTCGCGGCATTGGCCGCGAAAGGCGCCTCGATCCGGCCGCCGGGCCTGCCCGCCAATCGCTTCGAGGCGAAGCGCACGCTGCGCGTCGCCGCGGCGCAGGCGGCCGGCCCGGTCGCGCCGCCCGTCGACGGATGCGCGGACATCCAGGTCGGCGCGGTCTACAACGCGCCGACCGCGCCGTCGGGCCAGCTCATCTGCGCGCAGTTCGTCGCGGCCGACGCGACCAAGACCATCGCCTACGTGGCCAATCTGCCGGCAAACGAGGAACACGACGCGCATCTGGTCCAGGTCAACGCGGACGGTACGCTGACCTACCTCGACAACGACACGGGCACCCAGCCGAGCAAGCTCGTCGAGGGCATCCCGCCGGGCCCGGTGCGTCTGCTGCTGCTCGTCGATTCGCAGCAGGGCGCGGGCGGCGCGACGTTCCAGTTCCAGGTGAACAACAGCACCGGCTACGACAGCTACGAGCCCAACGATGCGGTCCGGCTCGCGACGAAGCTGAGCGGCAACCTGCAGATCAACGCAAACCTCGATACGGTCAGCGATTTCGACTACTACACGGTCACGGTTCCGGCGAGCCAGACCGCGAGCCTGCTCACCTTCAACGGGAACGGCTCGCAGACGGCGCAGCTGCTGACCTCGCCGACCACCTGGGGGACGCTGCCGCTGGGGACCGCGGCCACGGTGACCGGGCCCGCGGGCGCGACGCTGCTGCTGCGCGTCTACAACACCGCGACGACCGCGCCGGCCGGGCAGACGTACTCGCTGCGCGTCTCGGACGGCCTGGGCACCGCCGGGTTCTATCAGTTCCTCGACACCGAGAGCATCACCCACCTCGTGCCGAACCTCGAGAACGTCGCGCGCACCATCAATGCGGGCGTGGCGGGCTGGGATCACACGGGCAACGTGCTGTTGCCGCCGGGCGAGCGCATCACGATCCAGGTGTATGACTACAACGGAGTCGGCCAGCCCGGGACGCTGCTGACCACGGCGGTGGGGTACACGGGGCCGGACGGCAAGGTGCTGGTGCCGCTCAATATCGGCGTCTGCAAGGGTTCGGCCGTCACGTCGGGGCAGTTCGCCACCACCTCGGTGCCGGCGCAGAAATGGCTCATCTCGTACACCGGCGCGTACGCCACGGCGAAGACGGACAGCACCCAGACGACCGCGGCGTCCTCCACGGCCTTCGTCCATATCTGCTCCGAAACCTATCTCGGCCAGAGCAAGTAAGCAGCGTGACGGGGCCGGCGACGCCGGCCTCGTCACGCGCCTGTCTGCCCCGGTCCCCGGGGCGGCGCGTTCTCCTGTGCGTGTCGCGCCCGGGCCGATCGGCGCGGCGCGCATCGAAACCCATTGCCTCGCACGCATTCGCTGCGGCCGGCCGCAGCGAATGCGCCGGCCGCGCGTCAGGCTTCGGTATCTGTCCCGATTTCCGGCTCGACCTGCGCCGCCACCGCGCCGCCGCGTTCGCGGTAGGTCGCCGGCGGCGCGCCGAACTGCTTGCGGAATTCCCGTCCGAGATGCGAGGCGTCCGCGAAGCCGCAGCTCGTCGCGATGTCGGCGACGGTGCGGTCCGAGCTGGTCAGCAGCCACGCGGCGGTGCGCAGCCGCACCTGCTTGGCGAACGCCTGCGGGCTCGTGCCGGTTTCCGCCTTGAACAGGCGCTCCAGCTGGCGCGTCGACAGGTCGAGCTTGGCGGCCAGCTCGTCGAGCGGCAGCGTGCGCCCGACATGCTGCTCCATCAGCAGGATGGCGCGCTTCACCTTCGGATGCGTGGCCGGCTCCAACCCGGGCGGGTGCGGCTGCGGCGCATTGCCCTTCTGCATCTCGCCCACCAGCAGGATGCGCAAGGCCTTCTGCACCGTGGCGTGGTCGAAATGGCGCAGCAGGATCGCGGCCGCCACGTCGATCGACGCGCGTCCGCCCGAGCAGGTGATGCGCCGCCGGTCGATCACGAACAGCCGGTCCGCGATCAGCAGGTCGGGATCGACGGCCGGAAAGCGCTCGATGAAATCCCAGTAGTGGAACCAGCTGACGCAGATCCGGTGCGCATCGAGCACGCCCGCGCGCATCAGCGCGAACACGCCGGTGCAGATCCCCACCACGTTCGCGCCGTCGCCCGCCGCGCGGCGGATGAACTGCAGGGTTTCCGGCCCCGCCTGGGGCCCCGAGTGCAGCAGGCCGCCCACCACCACCACGTAGTCGAACGGGGCGGTGTCGGCGAAGGTCTCCCACGGCGTCACCTGGATCCCGCAGCTCGCGCGCACCGGCGCGAGCGTGTCGCCGATCACGCTCCACGCGCAGCGCACCGGCTTGCTGTAGTCGCCGTCGTCGGCCGACAGCCGCAGCATGTCGACGAAGCCCGAGAACGCGGTCAGCGTGAAATTCGGCAGCAGCACGATGCCGAAGCGGATGCGCCGCGGCGCGGCGGCGGGGGAGGCGGGTGCGTCAGGCGTCATTGCGGTGAGGCTCAGGGTTGGCCGGGCGGCGTCCGGCGGGTCTCGTCCGGCGCGGGCCACGTCGCCAGCGTCGCCGATCGGCGCGGCCGGAACTTGCGTTTTTCCGTCGCGAACCATCGCCAAAGCGCATCGATGCGGCCCGGGTGGCGGCGTTGTCCCACGCCGATGCCGGTTTTGTTCTATCGGCGGATTTTACGCTTTGGTGTACTGGCACCCAACGTCACTTCACGCGTCAATGCGCAAGGGCAGCCAGATGAACGTCAGCGTCTTCGATCTGTTCAAGATCGGCATCGGTCCGTCGAGTTCGCACACGGTCGGCCCGATGATCGCCGCGGCCCGCTTCGCGTCCCATCTCGACGATGCGAACCTGCTCGGCTTCGTGCGCCGCGTGCGGGTCGAGCTGTACGGTTCGCTCGGCGCGACCGGCAAGGGGCACGGCAGCGACAAGGCGGTGCTGCTCGGGCTCGAAGGCCACCTGCCGGACAGCATCGATCCGGACCTGATCGAGCCGCGCCTGCGCGCGATCCGCGAGGCGCGCGCGCTGACGCTGCTCGGCCGCCAGCCGATCCGCTTCGACGAGAAGGACGATCTCGCGCTCTACCGCAAGCTGATGGGCGGCACGAGCGTCGTGCATCCGAACGGCATGCGCTTCCAGGCGTTCGACGAGCACGGCCAGTTGCTGGTCGAGAAGGAGTATTACTCGATCGGCGGCGGGTTCGTCGTCAATCGCGACGGCGAGCGCGTCAACGGCGTGCGCGCGGCGGTCGAGGTGCCGCACCCGTTCCGCACCGGCGACGACCTGATGCGCGCATGCCGCGCGAGCGGGCTGTCGATCGCCGCGCTGATGTGGCGCAACGAGTGCGCGCTGCGGCCCGAGGCCGAGGTGCGCGCCGGCCTGCTCGCGATCTGGGGCGCGATGGCCGCGTGCGTCGAGCGCGGCTGCAAGGTCGAGGGCGAACTGCCCGGCCCGATGCGCGTGAAGCGCCGCGCGGCCGAGCTGCATGCGCGGCTGCGCAGCCGCTCGGAGGAAGCGCTGCGCGATCCGCTGTCGATGCTCGACTGGGTGAACCTGTACGCGATGGCGGTCAACGAGGAGAACGCGGCCGGCGGCCGGGTCGTCACCGCTCCGACCAACGGCGCGGCGGGCGTGATCCCGGCGGTGCTGCACTACTACGTGAAATTCGTGCCGGTCTCGACCGAGCAGGGGATCGTCGATTTCCTGCTGACCGCCGCCGCGATCGGCGCGATCTACAAGGAGACCGCCTCGATCTCGGGCGCGGAGGTCGGCTGCCAGGGCGAGGTCGGCGTCGCGTGCTCGATGGCCGCCGCCGCGCTCGCCGCCGTGATGGGCGGCACGCCCGACCAGGTGGAGAACGCGGCCGAGATCGGCATGGAGCACAACCTCGGCATGACCTGCGACCCGGTCGGCGGGCTCGTGCAGATTCCCTGCATCGAGCGCAACGCGATGGGCGCGATCAAGGCGCTCAACGCATCGCGCATGGCGCTCAAGGGCGACGGCCAGCACTACGTGTCGCTCGACTCCGTGATCAAGACCATGCGCGAGACGGGCGCCGACATGAAGACGAAATACAAGGAGACGTCGCGCGGCGGCCTGGCCGTGAACGTCATCGAATGCTAACGAAGGATCCGCACATGAGCCGCTATTCGATATTCAGCCTGTTCCGCAACGGCCTGTCCTATCACGAGAACTGGGAGAAGCAATGGAAGAGCCCCGAGCCGAGGCGTGAGTACGACGTCGTGATCGTCGGCGGCGGCGGGCATGGGCTCGCCACCGCGTACTACCTCGCGAAGGAGCACGGCATCACCAACGTCGCGGTGCTCGAGAAGGGCTGGATCGGCGGCGGCAACACCGCGCGCAACACCACGATCGTGCGCTCGAACTACCTGTGGGACGAGTCGGCCGCGCTGTACGAGAAGGCGATGAAGCTGTGGGAAGGGCTCGCGCAGGATCTCAACTACAACGTGATGTTCAGCCAGCGCGGCGTGATGAATCTCGCGCACACGCTGCAGGACGTGCGCGACACCGAGCGCCGCGTGAACGCGAACCGGCTGAACGGCGTCGACGCCGAATTCCTCACGCCCGCGCAGATCAAGGAGATCGAGCCGACCATCAACCTCGACAGCCGCTATCCGGTGCTGGGCGCGTCGATCCAGCGGCGCGGCGGCGTGGCGCGGCACGACGCGGTCGCGTGGGGCTTCGCGCGCGGCGCGGACCGCGCGGGTGTCGACATCATCCAGAACTGCCAGGTCACCGGCATTCGCCGCGAAGGCGGCGCGGTGGTCGGCGTCGACACCGTGAAGGGTTTCATCAAGGCGAAGAAGGTCGCGGTGGTCGCGGCGGGCAACACCACGGCGCTGGCCGACATGGCGGGCGTGCGGCTGCCGCTCGAAAGCCATCCGCTGCAGGCGCTGGTGTCGGAGCCGATCAAGCCGGTCGTCAACACGGTCGTGATGTCGAACGCGGTGCATGCGTACATCAGCCAGTCCGACAAGGGCGATCTCGTGATCGGCGCGGGCATCGACCAGTACACGGGCTTCGGCCAGCGCGGCAGCTTCCAGATCATCGAAGGCACGCTGCAGGCGATCGTCGAGATGTTCCCGGTGTTCTCGCGGGTGCGGATGAACCGGCAGTGGGGCGGCATCGTCGACGTGTCGCCCGATGCGTGCCCGATCATCAGCAAGACCGACGTGAAGGGCCTGTATTTCAACTGCGGCTGGGGCACGGGCGGCTTCAAGGCGACGCCGGGCTCGGGCTGGGCCTACGCGCACACCATCGCGCGCGACGAGCCGCACGCGCTCAACGCGCCGTTCGCGCTCGACCGTTTTTACACCGGCCACCTGATCGACGAACACGGCGCGGCCGCGGTCGCGCACTGAGCCTGACCGTATTGAAATAGATGGGACCGGGGTAAGGCGCTGAAGCGCCAACTGCGCATTGGGTATATGGGACCAGAGTAAGGCGCTGAAGCGCCAACTGCGCATTGAGTATATGGGACCAGAGTAAGGCGCTGAAGCGCCAACTCTGGTCGACACATGAGGAGAACGCCATGTTGTTGATCGAATGTCCGTGGTGCGGCCCGCGCGCCGAATCCGAATTCAGCTGCGGCGGCGAGGCGGACATCGCCCGCCCGCTCGACACCGACGCGCTGTCCGACCGCGAATGGGGTGATTACCTGTTCATGCGCAAGAACCCGCGCGGCGTGCATCGCGAGCAATGGCTGCACGCGCAGGGCTGCCGCCGCTGGTTCATGGCGACGCGCGACACTGTCAGCTATGCGTTCCAGGGCTACGAGACCTTCGGCGCACCCGCGCACGACCAAGAGGATACCCAGCGATGAGCCAGAAAGACCGACTCGGCGCGGGCGGCCGCATCAACCGCGCGATCCCGCTCACCTTCACCTTCAACGGGCGCATCTACCAGGGTTTCCAGGGCGATACGCTCGCGTCGGCGCTGCTCGCGAACGGCGTGCATTTCGTCGCGCGCAGCTTCAAGTACCACCGGCCGCGCGGCATCGTGACGGCGGGCGTCGAGGAGCCGAACGCGGTGGTGCAGCTGGAGACGGGCGCGCATACGGTGCCCAATGCGCGCGCGACCGAGATCGAGCTGTACCAGGGGCTCGTCGCGAGCAGCGTGAATGCCGAGCCGTCGCTCGAGCAGGACCGCATGGCGATCAACCAGAAGTTCGCGCGCTTCCTGCCGGCGGGCTTCTACTACAAGACCTTCATGTGGCCGCGCAAGTGGTGGCCGAAGTACGAGGAGAGGATCCGCGAGGCGGCGGGGCTCGGCAAGGCGCCCGATACGCTCGACGCCGACCGCTACGACAAATGCTATGCGCACTGCGACGTGCTCGTGGTCGGCGGCGGCCCGGCGGGCCTCGCGGCCGCGCAGGCAGCGGCGCGCGCGGGCGCGCGGGTGATCCTCGTCGACGATCAGCGCGAGCTGGGCGGCAGCCTGCTCGCGGGCCGCGCGGAAATCGACGGCAAGCCCGCGCTGCAGTGGGTCGAGAAGGTCGAGGCGGAGCTGGCCGCGCGGCCCGACGTGCGCATCCTCACGCGCAGCACCGCGTTCGGCTATCAGGACCACAACCTCGTGACGGTCGTGCAGCGCCTGACCGAGCACCTGCCGGTCTCGATGCGCAAGGGCACGCGCGAGCTGCTGTGGAAGGTCCGCGCCAAGCGCGTGATCCTCGCGACGGGCGCGCACGAGCGGCCGCTCGTATTCGGCAACAACGATCTGCCCGGCGTGATGATGGCCTCGGCGGTGTCGACTTACGTGCATCGCTACGGCGTGCTGCCGGGCCGCGACGCGGTGGTGTTCGCGAACAACGACCGCGCCTATCAGTGCGCGCTCGACCTGAAGGCCTGCGGCGCGAAGGTGACGGTGGTCGACGTGCGCGCGGCGGCCGACGGCGCGCTGCCCGCGGCCGCGCGCCGTCACGGCGTGACCGTGATGAACGGCGCGGTGGTGACGGCGGCCTCGGGTCGCCTGCGGGTCGCGTCGGTCGAGGTCGCCGCGTATGCGGACGGCCGCGTGGGCGACCGGCTCGCGACGCTGCCGTGCGACCTCGTCGCGATGTCGGGCGGCTTCAGCCCGGTGCTGCACCTGTTCGCGCAGTCGGGCGGCAAGGCGCACTGGCACGACGGGAAGGCGTGCTTCGTGCCGGGCAAGGCGATGCAGGCGGAGGCGAGCGTCGGCGCGGCGGCAGGCGAATTCGGGCTCGCGCGCGCGTTGCGGTTCGCGCTCGACGCGGGGGTGGAGGCGGCGCAAGCGGCCGGCTGCACGGGCGCGGAGCGGCCGGCCGAGCCGCAGGTGGCCGAGCTGGCCGAAACCCCGCTGCAGCCGCTGTGGCTGGTCGGCGACGCCGCGATGGCGGCGCGCGGCCCCAAGCAGTTCGTCGATTTCCAGAACGACGTGGCGGCCGCCGACATCCTGCTGGCCGCGCGCGAGGGCTTCGAGTCGGTCGAGCACGTGAAGCGCTACACGGCGATGGGCTTCGGCACCGACCAGGGCAAGCTCGGCAACATCAATGGCATGGCGATCCTCGCGCAGGCGCTCGGCAAGACGATTCCCGAGACCGGCACGACGACCTTCCGGCCGAACTACACGCCGGTGACGTTCGGCGCGTTCGCGGGGCGCGAGCTGGGCGATTTCCTCGACCCGATCCGCAAGACCTGCGTGCATGAATGGCACGTCGCGCACGGCGCATTGTTCGAGGACGTCGGCAACTGGAAGCGGCCGTGGTACTTCCCGAAATCGGGCGAGGACCTGCATGCGGCGGTGGCGCGCGAGTGTCTCGCCGTGCGCACGAGCGTGGGCATTCTCGATGCGTCGACGCTCGGCAAGATCGACATCCAGGGTCCCGATGCGGTGAAGCTGCTGAACTGGATGTATACGAACCCCTGGAACAAGCTCGAAGTCGGCAAGTGCCGCTACGGCGTGATGCTCGACGAGAACGGCATGGTGTTCGACGACGGCGTGACGGTGCGGCTCGGCGAGCAGCATTTCATGATGACCACGACCACGGGCGGCGCGGCGCGCGTGCTGACCTGGCTCGAACGCTGGTTGCAGACCGAGTGGCCGGATCTCAAGGTGCGGCTCGCGTCGGTGACCGACCACTGGGCGACCTTCGCGGTGGTGGGTCCGAAGAGCCGCGAGGTGGTGCGCCGGGTGTGCCCCGACATCGACTTCGGCAACGGCGCGTTCCCGTTCATGAGCTATCGCGACGGCATGGTGGCCGGCGTGAAGGCGCGCGTGATGCGGATCAGCTTCTCGGGCGAACTCGCCTACGAGGTGAACGTGCCCGCGAACGCCGGCCGCGCGGTGTGGGAAGCGCTGATGGCGGCGGGCGCCGAGTTCGACATCACGCCCTACGGCACCGAGACGATGCACGTGCTGCGCGCCGAGAAGGGCTACATCATCGTGGGCCAGGACACCGACGGTTCGATCACGCCGCACGATCTCGGGATGGGCGGGCTCGTCGCGAAATCGAAGGACTTCCTCGGCCGCCGCTCGCTGACGCGCAGCGACACCGCGAAGGCGGGCCGCAAGCAGTTCGTCGGCCTGTTGACCGACGACGCGCAATACGTGCTGCCGGAAGGCGGCCAGATCGTCGAGGCGGGCGCGGCGCCGGCCGCCGACGGCACGACGCCGATGCTCGGGCATGTGACGTCGAGCTACTACAGCCCGATCCTGAAGCGCTCGATCGCGCTCGCGGTGGTGAAGGGCGGACTGGAACGGATGGGCGGGACGGTCGCCGTTGCGCTGGCGGACGGCCGCCGCGTGACCGCGAAGATCTCCAGCCCGGTTTTCTACGACAGCGAAGGGGTGCGCCAGCATGTGGAATGAAACCAGAAGCGAGGCGGCGTCGCCGCGCGAGGCGCAGGGCGTGCGCCTCGAATCGCCGCTCGTCGGCGCGGCCGGCCTGCTCGCGGAGCAGGATGCGCGCGCGGCGCGCAAGTTCGCGTTTCGCGAGCGGCCCTTCCTCGATCTCGTGAACGTGCGGGGCGAGGCGGGCGACCCGGCGTTCGTCGCGGCGTTCGAGGCGGCGCTCGGGTGCCGGCCGCCTGCGCGGCCGAACACGGTCGCGCGCGGCGCGGAGTGCGACGTGCTGTGGCTCGGCCCGGACGAATGGCTGGTGCGCTCGAACGGCGCGGTCGAGGCCGGCCGCCTGGAGGCGACGCTCGCCCGCGCGCTGGACGGGCTGTATGCGGCGGCGGTCGATGTCGGCAGCGGCTACACGGTGGTCGAGATCAGCGGCGAGCGCGTGCGCGACGTGCTCGCGCGCGGCTGCCCGCTCGATCTGCATCCGCGCGGGTTCGGCGTGGGACAGTGCGCGCAGAGCCATTTCTTCAAGGCGTCGATCGTGCTGGTGCCGACGGGCGAGCAATCGTTCGAGATCGTCGTGCGGCGCAGCTTCGCCGACTACTTCTGCCGCATCATGCTCGACGCGGCCGCGCCGCTCGCGTCATGAAACCGGCCGAGGCGCCGTTCATCGCGGACAGCCGCATGACGGGCGGCGGCTGGAGCGTGTTCATCGATGCATTGCAGATGCCGGCGCGGGTCGGCATCCATGCGCACGAGCATGCCGGGCCGCAGCCGGTGGTGCTCGATGCGCGGCTCGGGTATCGCTGCGTGCCGGCCGAGCAGGGCGAGGCGGGCTGGATCGACTACGACGCGTACTGCGCGCGGATCGCGGCGTTCGTCGCGCACAAGCCGCATACGCGCCTGCTCGAAACGCTCGTGTTCGACATCGCGGTGCTGTCGTTCGACGAATGGCCGGCGCTCGATGCGCTGACGCTCGCGCTGTACAAGCCGAAGATCCGGCCGGGCACGCGCCGGGTCGGTGTCACGTTCGACTGGACCCGCGCCGATCATGCGCGCTGGCGCGCCGCGCGCTGCGCCGGTGCGTGAATGAAGACGGCCGCCCAACGGGCGGCCGTGTCGCACGCGCTGGTCGACGGGCCGGGCGGTGTTCGGCGTCGGGCACTTGGTGTCCGGCGTTTAGCACCCGGCACCCGGCACCCGGCACCCGGCACCCGGCACCCGGCACCCGGCACCCGGCACCCGGCACCCGGCACCCGGCACCCGGCACCCGGCACCCGGCACCCGGCACCCGGCACCCGGCACCCGGCACCCGGCACCCGGCACCCGGCACCCGGCACCCGGCACCCGGCACCCGGCACCCGGCACCCGGCACCCGGCACCCGGCACCCGACACCCGACACCCGACACCCGACACCCGACACCCGACACCCGACACCCGACACCCGACACCCGACACCCGACACCCGACACCCGACACCCGACACCCGACACCCGACACCCGACACCCGACACCCGACACCCGACACCCGACACCCGACACCCGACACCCGACACCCGACACCCGACACCCGACACCCGACACCCGACACCCGACACCCGACACCCGACACCCGACACCCGGCGCGGCCCGCGTACAGGCCGCGCCGGGCGAAGGCCCGACGCCAACCCCGCCCGTTCAGGCAATCGCCTGGCGGATCGCCTGATTCGCGCTGGCGTCGCGCTGTTCGGTCGCGGCCTGCAACTGCGTGAGAATCGCCTGCGCGCCGGCATCCGGCCGCGCATGATGAATCAGCGAGATCCAGCGGCGCAGCCATAGCGGACTCGACGCGAGATAGCGGCGGATCGAATGGCCGTCATCGAGGCGCGACGCGTCGTCGAGCAGGAACACGCCTGTCAACCGCGCCACCACCTTGCCGCGCGCGCCCTGCTGCCAGACCGGCACCGCGTGCTCGTAGCGATACTCGCCCGGCCGCGCGCGGGACAGGCATTGCTGCAGCACGTCCGAATGCGCGCCCGGCGTCAGCACGTAGTGGCGGTGCGTCGTGCCGGCGAGGCTGCGCACGTCGTTGAACGCGGTGATGTCGAGCACCGAGGTGCCGAGCCAGTCGAGATGGACGTCGGCCGCCGACCCGAACGACACGATCAGCGCCCGGTCGAAGAACGCCCGCAACTCCTCCTCGCTCATCCCCATCCGCTCGCCGTCGAGGCATGCGAGCACGTCGAGCTGCTGCGCGGTCGCGATCCCCGAGCTGTGCGCGAGGAGGCGCAGCAGCGGCAATGCCTCGATGCGGCGCGGGTTGATGCGGCGTGCGATCGAGCCGTCGCGGTAGAGCGGGAAACCCGCCGCGTCGCGGCGCACCAGCAGCGCATCGGTGTAGTCGAGCCGGTCCGGCGCATCGACGAGGCGCGGCAGGATCAGCCGTTCGTAGATCATCTGCGATTCCGGGCTGAACAGACGGCCCGCCAGATCCGCATTCAACGCGAAGCGGTTGTGCAGCATGCTGGCCTCGATCACGGTCTCGCCGTCGTGGCGCTGGCCCGCGTGCGTGATGCCGAGCAGGCGCAGCGGCTTCGCGAGCGGTGCGGTGCCGGGCGGCCGCAGCATCGGGTCGGCGGCGATTTGCGCGACGAAGCCGTGGAAGCGCCGCGTCATGCCGTGCGACAGCTTGAGGCCGAGCGGATAGTTCGTGGTCGGCGTGCTGGGCAGCACGATCCAGTCGAAGCCGTCCGCGGCGAGCGGCCCCGGCGTGTCGAGCGCCTCGCGATGCGGCGGCTCGGCCGGGTTCGCGGCGGTCTCGACCGCGGTCCAGACCGGTCCCGGCGCCTTGCGCGGCGCGCTCGAGCGCTCGCGCAGCGCGAGCGTGAGTTCGCGCGCGGCATGGTAAAGCAGCGCCATCGTCGCGCTGTAGCGGGTGTCCTGGCGCAAGCCGACGTTGACGACATTGCTGTGGTCGCTGTTGTAGCGGCACGGGATCGCGGCCAGGTATTCGAGGCCGCGCAGCGCGAGCGGCTTGAACTGTTCGCTCGGCACCCGGTAGCTGGCGCCTTCGCGCGAGATGGTCTGGCCGGGTCGCGCATAGCGTTCGAGCGCGTCGTCGTAGCTCGCGATGCCGTAGCCGCGCGGGGCGAGGATCTCGCGCGCATAGTTCAGCGCGAGCGGTACGTCGAGGTCGTTGGCGATCAGGTGTTCCTGGTCGGCGTAGCGGTCCAGCTCCTCGACGAACGAGCGGATCGAGAGGCCGAAGCCATGCGCGGTCGCGCGCACGAAGGCCGCGAGCTGGGCCGGCGTGGCGGGCAGGTCGGTCGCGGTCGCGAGGCAGCTGGCCAGTTCGTCCTCGACGCGCCGATAACGATCGATGATCGGCCGCAGCGCGTCGACGATCGTCGATGCGCCGGGCAGGCGGGCGGGCGGCCGCGCGTCCGCCGGATAGCGGGCGAGCGCGGCTTCGGCCTGCCTGAACAGCGCGACGTCGGGGCGCTGCATGCCGAGGTCGTCGCGCAGCGTCTCGGCATCGACGATTGCGATGCCGCGGCGTTCGAGATCGAGCCGCAGCGCGCGGACCTGGTCGCCGGTGCCGGCCGCCTTGCGCACGCCGCCGGGCACGCGTTCGTCGAACACGTTCAGCGCATCCTCGAGACCCACGCGGATGCCGTCGAGATCGAGCCCGAGCGCGACGTCGACGAGCAGCGCCTGGAACGGCCCGGGCAGCAGCAGCGAGATCCGGCAGTCGGGGAAGCCTGCGCGCAGCTGCTCGACGCTCGGCCGCAGGCGGTCGACCGCGATGCGCGCGGCCTCGGCGGTTGCTTCGGGTTCGTCCCGCATCAGCAGCTTGGCGATCGCCTTGCGCGAGGCGACGTCGATCAGCGAGTCGTCCTCGGTCTCGCCGCTGACGGGATCGCGGTGGTATTGGTCGACGGCCGCGACCAGCATGAACAGCACCGGCACGCCGGCCGCGATCAGCGGGGCGCGGTACAGCGTCGTCGCGTTCTCGACGATCGTGTGATTGAACACCTCGATCTCGGGCCGCACGCCGTATTCGGCGAAATGCGCGAGCTGCTGCGCGAGGAAACCGTGCGGGTTGTCATAGCCGCCGCCGCCTTGGAACACCACCGGACCCGGGCTGAACGAGGCGACGTCGGGGGCGATCCGCGCGTGTCCGTAGTGCTTCAGGTGCGCGCGCCGCAGCGGGCTTTCGGAGGCGCGGCGATCGCCGCGCGCGCTGGTCGAGAGATTGAGGATCGCGGCCGGTTCGAGGGCGATGAGGCTGGGCACGATGTGGTCGTAGTCGTCGACCACGATGTGATTGCGCTGCGCGCCGATCGTGATGCCGGTGTTCAGGCCCGGCACGGGCAGGCGTCGCTGGTCGTCGGTCGCGCGTGTGTGCAGGTGGACCGCCGCCGCGCCTTCGCGCAGCGCGTCGCGCGCCGCGTCGACGATGCCGCTCGCGGTGATCGGCAGATGCGGCGAGCGCGCCTTGCCGGGTTGCCATAGGCCCGGCCCGCGCGGCTGCCAGCCGTTCGCGAGCAAGGCGTCGAGCGCGGCCGGCGCGTCTTCGCGCAGGCGTTCGACCAGGGCGGGGGGCAGGTAGCTGTGGACGCGCTCGTGCGGCCATTCGAGACCGCCGTCGTCGGTGGCGAGCCAGCCGAACGTGGTCAATTGGAGCACCAGCTGGCGGACCAGATCGCGCGGTGCGATGCGGTCCAGCAGCGCGCGTGGAACGATGAGCGGCAGCCCGACCGCCGTGTGCGCGATATCTCGGCGCAGCACCGCGCCGTCGCGCGACCAGCCGAGTGCGGCGAGGGCGTCGAACTGCGTGCGCGCGGATTGCGCGGCCAGGTCGACGGGCGCGTCGAAACCGCGCTCAAGGGCGATGCCGCCTTCCGGCACGGCTTCCCAGCCATCGGCCTCGAGTGCGTGCTGCAGCGTGCCGCGCGCCGCATCGTCGAGCAGATCGAGAAGCGGGAGCGGGATGAACTTCGGTTCCTGGGGGTCGAGGAACTTGGGGACTGCGCCGACAGGCGCTGCGGTGATGTAGAAGGTCTTGGTCATGATCTTCCCGTGTGGATTGAAGAGGTGTACTAAACAATCAGGATCGGAACACCACGCTTCGCGAGGATGAGATGGCACCGGAGGGACGGCTGAGGGGGAATGCCCGTCCTGGGCCGCGCGTTGCCGAGCGCTGGGCGGGGGCGCCCGGCGCAGGCCGGAGGGGCATGCTGCAACCCCGCTCGAATATTACATTTGATTTACATGCAATGTTCGAATTAATCCGAATTTATTTTTAGAGGGGTCGATTGGGGAATATTGGGCGAATGATGACGATTAATGAATAAATTGAGTGAAAGTAAATGAAGCGCCCGCCGGGCGGGCCCGGCAGCCCGATAGTGAAACGATGACGCGCTGCAATATGCCTGATGTCGGCAACGATGGCGGAGTTTGTTGATGCCTGGATGGAAATCACGTAATTAATCCGCCCCGGCGTGTAGTGGGGAGACTCTAATCTCGAATCGGGGATGGACGTGCGCCGACGGGGATTGGGCCGGCGGGCGGGGCAAGCTTCGGCCGTGGGACCGGTTTGCGCGGCGGCGCGTGGGGACGAGGCGGCGGGATTCGGCGGTGGGATTCGGCGGCGGGCGCGGCGGGTGGTTTGCGCCGCGTCGGTCCGCCTTACGGAAAACGGCCGCTGCACGTACATGCAGCGGCCGTTTTCATGCGGTGCCGGTGCGGCTTAGGAGCAGGCCTTGCCGTGCGCCGGATGGAAGCCCTTCGCCTTCGCGTCCGCTTCCGACATGTAGCTGCCCTGCTTGGTCTTGCCGTAGTACTTGTCGGTCGAGCAGTGGTAGACCTTCGTGCTGGTGTTCGCCCAGACCTGGCCGGGGCCGCCGCCCGGCGCGGCGCTCTTCGTCATCGCGCCGCTCGCGGCGGCGGGCTTCGCGGCCGAGGCGGCGACCGGCGCCGCCATCGCGCCGCTTGCCATCGCGCCGCTCGCCGCGGTGGCGCTTGCCGCGCCGTACCAGGTCTTCACGCCCTTGTGGCCCGCGCACGCGCCTTTCTTGGAGGCACCGGAGTAGAACGTACCGTCCTTGCACAGGCCGGTCGTCCCGGTGGGTGCGCTGGCGGGAACTTGCGCGAAGCTCGTCATCGAGAAGCACAGGCCGGCTGCGATCGCTGCGAGGAATGCTGTCTTTTTCATTTCTACTCCTGACTGAATGGGAGAGGGCGGCACGGTGTGCCCAAGTGCAGCCCGACGGGATCGGACCGGCCCGCTGGCGCATGAACGGCCCCAGTACCGTCAATAACTCCCGGCGACGGCAATTGGTTGACAGCGGCGCGCCGGATGCGCTGCCGCGGGCTCGCATCCGAGGGCGCCGGCAAGCCGCGCGCCTTGCCGCGCAACGCTGCGCGGGATTCTGTCGCATGCGTGCACAGTGTCGCGCACAGATGTAAGTGCATGTAAGTGCGGCGGTGGGCGGCGCCGCGCGTGGTGGACAGTCTCGCGCGTGCCGGAGCGAACCCCGCCGATTCGTGTGGCCCACGACGCGGCGCGGGGATGGCGGGCGCCTCAGTCTTACGAATGCCTTTTGACTGCGTTCGCGACACGGGTTGTCCGGTTCGACCGTCGCGTGTCGATTGCGTCATGCCGGGATGCGAGGAACACATGGCGATCCGATCGGGTTCGCGTGCCTGGAATACGTGAATCAGGAATGCTTGTTAAACCGTGATGCGGAAAATGCCATGAAGTGGATGTCTTGGTGAGATCCCTTGAATTTGTCATTTCATTGGTATTTTTTAAGATCGAGGATCGAATGAAGGTTATTTTGAGACTTGTTCTAATTTATGGATGTGAACGTGTTGATAAGATCAATTGACTTCGCGCAAGCAAGTGCGCGCAGCGTTGCCTATCCGCATCGAGCGCATTGATATGCCCTGGTGGCCAAAGGGAGGGGCATCCCGCCGTGCTCGAAAAACGACGTTGCGGCATGCGATGTCATGATTTTAAGATGATTCGAAATGAATAATAAAAATTGTAAAATGTGATGTTGCTAGGATTATTCCGATGGTGCCGAATTAATAATTAATTCATGATGCTTTCGTGCATGTTTATGTGGCGATGGGCAATTTGATTTGAATATTGAAAATCCGCATGAAGCAAAACCAAAACCACTTGAATCAATTTGATGACGAGCGTCGCGCCGGATTGCCGCGTGGACGCGGGCCGGTCGTGCACGGTGGCGATGGATGCGGTGCGGATTTTGCGTGGTGTCGCGAGGGCCTGCCCGGTCTGTCGATTTCGGGTGGTGCGGCGGTGGGCGGCTTCGAGGCCCGGGGCCAGGCCAAGATCGAGATCTGCTGGGGTCGCGGGGGCCGGGTGGGTCGGCCTTGGTGCACCCGCGCCGTGCCGGTTCGCTCGCTCGGCAGTCGGCCGCCGCGCGAACGGCGCGCGCCGGGCCATCGGCCTCGTCCGCCGCGCCGGGAGCGACGGATGCGCTGTCCCGATCGGCTGCGGCCGCAACGGCGATCCGCCACCCCACCGTCTTGTGCGGGACGTTGTCGTGGGCGGACGCGCGGCACGGATTCCATGCCGCGCGCCGCTGGCGCGCCGGGTATCCCGCGACCTGCTTCGTCGACCTCGGTGGCCGCGACGTTGCGCCGCCGCCGGATGGGGCGATCAGCGGCCCGGGCGGCGCCTATCCGTTCAGATTCCATGAGGATGTCCCCGGCATCATGCTGAACGGGTGATCCGGGTGCTGATGGCAGCACTTCTTTCAATAACATATAGGAATACAAATGAAATTGAGCATGAAAACCTGGATCACGCTCGTGGCCGCGTCGGCTTGCGGGGCCGCCTATGCCGAATCGAGTCCGCTCACCGGCAGGATCGATACGAAGCTGATGCTGACCTCGGGCTGCGTGATCAACGCGGGCGGCGGGTCGGTCGGCGCGACCAGCTTCGGCACCCTCGACTTCGGCATGCAGCCGAGCGGCTTCACCGGTTCGCTGCGCAGCGCGGTGAGCGGCAGCGGGTCGTCCGGCGCTGCGCAGATCACCTGTTCGCCCGACGTGGCGGCGGTCCAGGTCACCGTTGACGCCGGCCGGCATGGGGGCAAGGGGGCGGGCATCGGCGCGGGCACCCGCGCGGTCAGCAACGGCGCCAGCTACGTACCCTATGAAATCTACGCGGACAAGGCGGGCAGCACCCAGTATGTGTCCGACACCGCGCAGACCATCTCGGTGCCGACGCCAGGCGCCGCGTTCGACCTGCCGGTGTATGGCGTCGCGAACAAGGTCAGTCCGTCGGCGCTGGACGCCGGCGCCTACAACGACACGTTGAGCATCACGCTTGGCTGGTGATGGCATCGCGCGCGGCCTGCGGGCCGCGCTGTGGTTCGGCGCGCTGGCATGGCCGGGCGCGCCGCGCGCCGATACGCCGTTGCCGCGCACTCAGGCCTTCGGCGTCAGCGCGCAGATCGTCGCCGGATGCGGGCTGCGCGGTGCGGGGGCAGGCGCGCTCGACCTCGGGCCGCTCGATTTCGGCGTGCATCCCGCGGTGGCGGCAGGGACGGTGACGGTCGCGACCGCGGGCCATGCCTTGCAACTCGAATGTTCGCCCGGCACGACCCTGGCGCTGACGATCGATGGCGGACGCCAACCCGGTGCGGGCCACGGGGCCCGCCAGCTCACGGCGGGCGGCGGCGTGCGGATTCCCTATCGCCTGTACGCGGATGCCGCGCGCACGCGGCCGATCGGGATCGGGCAAGCAGTGTCGATGCCGGTGTCCGGCATCGTCGCGTTGCCGATATACGGCGAATTGAGTCTGCCGGGCGGTGGGGTGCCGGCGGGCGTCTATACGGATACGGCGCAGGTCACGTTCGGATATTGAATCATTCAGGGGTGCGTGATGATTGGGGCAAGAGAGGGCAGTGTCGGCAGCGGTCGTCGAGCCCGGCTCGTCGTGCTGGGCATGCTGCTGCTGGCGGCGCGGGGCACGTGGGCGGCGGCGTCGATGATGATCTGGCCGATCGATCCGGTCATGGAGAGCGACCAGCGCGCAGCGGCGCTGTGGCTCGAGAACCGCGACGACCAGCCGGTGACGCTGCAGGTGCGGGTGCTCGGCTGGCGGCAGGTGGATGGCGCGGACGTCTACGACGAGACCCAGGCGCGCGTCGCGGGCAGTCCGCCGATGGCGACCGTTCCGCCCGGCGCGCGCCAGTTGGTGCGGCTGACGCGCATCGCGCCGGTCGCGCCGGGCGGCGAGGACGCGTACCGCGTGCTGATCGACGAGATTCCGCAACCCGACGACGAGGCGCCAGTGTCGGCGGGCCATGCCTCGCTCGGCGTGAAATTCCAGATGCACTACTCGGTGCCGTTGTTCGTGTACGGCGAGGGACAGTGGACCCGCGACGATCCGAGCCGACGTCGCGATCCCGCGAGCGCGGGACGGCCGGCGCTGCGCTGGTCGCTCGCGCGCGAAGGCGGCCGGCGCTGGCTGGAGGTGTCGAACCAGGGGCCGGTGCACGCGCGCATCACGCAGGCGGTGCTGGAATCGAACGGCGCGCGCGTGGATCTGGCGCGCGGGCTGCTCGGCTATGTGCTGCCGGGGGCGCGGATGCGCTGGCCGGTGCCGGGGACGTTCGCGTCCGGCACCCGGCCGACCCTGGTCGCGACCGTCAACGGCGCGGCCGGCCTCGCGCTCGAGGTGGAACAGGCGGAGCCGCCCGGGCGCTGAGATTGCTTGACGAACAGAATGACGACCGCGCCGCGCTCGACGGTGCGAGGGCGGCGCGCGCCCAAGGGCCAAGTGCGTCCGCGCGCCGGGCGCGGCTCGGCCGACTCGCGGGCGCGGCCGGCTGCTGGCTGGCCTTGGCCGTGCAGGCGCAGACGGGCTCGCCCGCCGGTGAGCCCGCGCGCGACGCGATGCTGTATCTGGACTTGGTCGTCAACGAGCGCGACTCGGGGCAGATCGTCGCGGTGCGGCTGCGCGGCGGCGCATATGCGATCCGCGCGGGCGATCTCGCGCGGGCATCGGTGCGGATAGAGGCGCCGGCTGATCAGTGGCTCGATCTCGGCCGGCTCGACGGGGTGACGATGGAATACGAAAGTACGCTGCAGCGATTGAAACTGACGGTGCCGCCCGGCTGGCTGCCGCATCAGCAACTGGGCGCGGCCAATTCGCGCGAGCGGGCGCCGGCCGAGGTGAGTTTCGGCGCGTTGTTCAACTACGACGTCTACGCGGCGGCGTCGGCGCAAGGCCGCAACCGCGCGTCCGCGTGGCTCGAGCAACGCGTGTTCGACCGCTGGGGCGCGCTCGTCAATAATGGGGTGTACCACGCGGACGGCAGCGTCCCGGGCGCGCGCTATATGCGCTACGACACGTCCTGGCGCTACGCCGACGAGGACCGCATGCGCACCTATGCCGCGGGCGACCTGATCACGGGCGCGCTGCCGTGGAGCAGCGCGGTGCGCGTGGGCGGCGTGTCGATCGCACGCGACTTCTCGGTGCGGCCCGATCTCGTCACGTACCCGCTGCCGCGCTTTTCCGGGCAGGCCGCGGTGCCGACCAGCGTCGATCTGTTCATCAACGGCAGTCGCGCCGCGAGCGGCCAGGCGCAGCCGGGGCCGTTCACGATGGACAACGGGCCGTTCATCAACGGCGCGGGCGAGGCGACGCTCGTTACCACCGATGCGCTCGGCCGGCGGGTCGAGACCCTCGTGCCGTTCTATGTCGCGAACACCTTGCTGCGGCGCGGCTGGTCCTCGTATGCGCTCGATGCGGGCTTCGTGCGGCGCGACTACGGCCTGCGGTCGTTCGCCTACGGGCGGTTCGCCGTATCCGGGGTAGTCCGCCACGGCGTGACCGACAGGCTGACGGCCGAGGCGCACGCCGAAGGCGGCGCGCGGCTCGCGCTCGGCGGCGCGGGCCTGACGCTCGGTCTCGGCCAGCTCGGCGTCGTCAACGCGGCGCGCGCGTACGGCCGTGTCGACGGTGCGGGCGGCTGGCAACAGGCGTTCGGCTACAGCTATACCGCGCAGCGCGGCAGTGTGGCGGTGCAGCGGGTGCTGCGCACGCCCGGCTATGGCGATCTGTCCGTGCAGCGGCAGGCGGGGCCGGGCAGCCGGGCCCGGCTCGCGCGCGCGAGCACGCAGGCGACGGGCGCGCTGAGTTTCGGCCGCGCGGGCGGGACGCTCGGCGCCGGCTACTTCGAGATGCGCGGCGCGGACGGTGGACGTCACCGGGTCTTGAACCTGTCGTATTCACGGCCGCTGATGCGGGGCGCGACGCTCTACGCCGCGCTGAACCGCACCCTCGGCGAACGCGGCGCGAGCGCGCAACTGGAGCTGATCGTGCCGCTCGGCGCTTACGGCGTGGCGACGGGCGGCGTGGTACGCGACACGGACGGGCGCATCAGCGAGCGGCTCCAGTACAGCCGCGGCGTGCCGAGCGACGGCGGGTTCGGCTGGACCCTCGGCTATGCCGGCGGCGGCGCGCGCTATCGGCAGGCCGACCTGGCCTGGCGCCATCGCGCGCTGCACGTGCAGGGCGGCGTCTACAGCCACGGCGCGGAGAATCGCTACACCCGCTGGGGCGAGGCGCAGGGCGCGCTCGTGTGGATGGACGGCGCGTGGCTCGCCGCGAATCGGGTCGACGACGCGTTCGTGGTCGTCAGCACCGACGGCGCGCGCGGCGTGCCGGTGCGCTACGAGAACCAGCCGGTCGGCGTGACGGACCGTTCCGGCCATCTGCTGGTGCCCTGGGCGCCGTCGTATTACGCGGCCAAGTACGAGATCGATCCGCTCGACCTGCCGTCCGACGTGCGCGCGCCGGCCACCGAGCGACGGGTCGCGGTGCGCGAGCGCGCCGGCGCGCTGGTGCGGTTCCCGCTGCGGCGGGTCGCGGCCGCGCGCGTCGCGCTGGTCGATGCGGACGGGCTGCCGTTGCGGGCCGGCTTGCGCGTCACCCACATCGAGAGCGGCGGAACCTCGCTCGTCGGCTGGGGTGGCGAGACCTACTTCGAGAACCTCGCGGCGACGAATCGCATGCGCGTCGCGTGGCCGGACGGACGCGCCTGCGAAGTCGCGTTCGCGTTCGACGCGGCCGCGTCGGGTGCGCGGCGGGTCGGCCCGCTGCGTTGCGACGCGACGCGCTGAGGTCCGCGCATGAGCCGCCTTCGCCCGCTTCTTCCGTCGCTCGCGCTGTCGTGCGCGGGCGCGGCCATGCCGGATGCGCATGCCGACTGCGCGGTCGTCGCCGCGGCGCCGGCCTCGTTCGGCACCGTCACGTCGTTCGTGCTCGCGAGCCAGCGGCAGTCGACCTCGACGACGAGCAGCGGCCTGTCGTGCAGCGGCGCGCCGGCCGGCTTGCCGGCGGCGGGCGATTTTATCGAGATGACGGTCGTTTCACGGCGCGGGGGGCGTCTCGCGGGACCGACGGGCGATCGGGTGCCATACCAGATCCACGCGGATGCGAACCGCGCGATCCCGCTCAATCCCGACACGGCCTACAACTGGGCGAGCGGCCGCCTGCTGAACCTGCTCGGCGTTTTCGGCGGGCAATCGAACCTGCTGCCGCTCTATTTCCAGATCCCGTCGGGCCGAAACGTGGCGGCAGGCGTCTATCTGGACACGCTGACGTTCTCCTGGCGTTGGGACTATTGCGCGGGGATCGGTGCGGGGGGGCTGTGTTCGCGGCGCGACCGCGGCAGTGGTTCGGCGAGCGTGCAACTGTCGGCCACGGTCGCCAACGACTGCGTGATCCATGCGCCCGATCTCAGTTTCGGCGCGGCGCCGATCGTATCGAACTTCGCCACGGTCACGGGCAGTCTCGCACTGCGCTGCACGAAAGGCATGGCCTATACGGTCGGCATCGGCGCGGGCGGGCAGCCGCACGCGAACGGGCGGCGTCAGATGGCGGATGGCGCGCATCGCCTGCAATACGACGTGTTCGGTCCCGACGGCGCGGTATGGCGGCAGGCGGACAACCGGGCATCCAGCGACGGCGCGGCCGACGGCCAGTCGAGCGAACTGTTTCCCTATACCGCGAAGATCTATCCGGATCAGGCCACGCCGCCCGTCGGCGCGTATACCGACAGCGTGATCATCGACGTTCGCTACTAGCCTAGCCGCCGGCGCAGGGGGCGCGGAGGTCGCCCGGCGGCATTTCGATTGGAACGACAACATGAAACGCAACGGCTTCGTCGCCGGAAAACATTGGCGCCGCGTACTCACGCATGCATGGCTGGCTGGGCTGGCGGTCTGGGCGCTGGCCGCGTTCGCGGACTGCGCGCGCGGCTGGGGCGCTTTATGGCCGGCAGCCTGCGGCGCGGCCGGCCACTGGCTGCCGCCCGCGCCGGGGCTGAGCGCGCTGGGCGTGACGGGGCTCGTGATCGCGGGTCTGGGCGGCGCGTGGTTGACCCGGGAGGCGCGGCGCACCCGTGCCGCGTTGCGGGCGAGCCGCGAGTACCTGGCGATGGCGAGCCACGAGCTGCGCGCGTCCGCCAACGGCATGCTCGCGTTGATCGAACTGTTGCCGCGCGGCGCATTCTCGGCGGACGAGCGGCGTCTGCTCACGCATGCCCAGGCGTCCGGCAGCACGCTCGCGCGGGTGCTCGACGACATGCTCGACTACGCGAGCATCGAGGCCGGCCAGGTGACGCTGCGGATCACGCGCGTCGACGTGCGCGGCTGGCTCGAAGGGGCGCTTGCGCCGTTCGGCGCACGGGCGCGGCGCAAGGCCCTCGGTTTTCGCTGGCGGGTCGCGGATGAGGTGCCGGCGCGCATCGTCACCGACAGCGACCGATTGCGGCAGATCCTCGTCAATCTGCTCGACAACGCGATCAAGTACACCGCGCGCGGCAGCGTGTCGCTCGTCGTCGACGTGCGCGAGGTCGCGCAGGGCGCGGTGACGCTCGTGCTGACCGTGGACGACACGGGCGCGGGCATCGCGGGCGGCGATCTCGCGCGGCTGTTCGATCCGTTCGCTCGGCTCGGCGGCGAGGCCGCGCGGCACACGCAGGGCGCGGGGCTCGGCTTGCCGATCGCGCGCCAGCTGGCCCGCGCGCTCGGCGGCGACGTCGCGGTGACGAGTGACGCGCGGCAGGGCACGCGGGCCGAGGCCTGGATTCGCTGTGGGGTCGTCGGGGCGCGCGCCGCCCGGGTGGCGCGGGTGGATACCGGTGGCGCGGACGAGGGCGCGGCCGCGGCCGCCGCACGGCCACACCCTCGGTCCGCGCCGGCATCGTGGGGCGAGGCGTCGCCCGGGGCGGCCGGCGGCGCCCGGCTGCGCGTCGTCGCGTCTGCCCGGGCGGAGGCTGATCCGTCGGACGCGTCTGGAGGGATGGCGTTTGGTTCGATGGCGTCCGGTGCGACGGCGTGCGATGCGACGACATCCAGCGCGATGGTGTCCGGTGCGGCGGCGTCTGGTGCGACGGCGTGCGACGCGACGACATCCAGCGCGATGGTGCCCGGTGCGGCGGCGTCTGGTGCGACGGCGTGCGACGCGACGACATCCAGCGCGCTGGTGCCCGGTGCGGCGGCGTCTGGTGCGACGGCGTGCGACGCGACGACATCCAGCGCGCTGGTGCCCGGTGCGGCGGCGTCTGGTGCGACGGCGTGCGACGCGACGACATCCAGCGCGATGGTGCCTGGTGCAGTGGCGTCTGGTGCGACGGCGTGCGACGCGACGACATCCAGCGCGATGGTGCCCGGTGCGGCGGCGTCTGGTGCGATGGCGTGCGATGCGACGACATCCAGCGCGATGGTGTCCGGTGCGACGGCGTGCGACGCGACGACATCCAGCGCGATGGTGCCCGGTGCGGCGGCGTCTGGTGCGACGGCGTGTGACGCGACGACATCCAGCGCGATGGTGCTCGGTACGGCGGCGTCTGGTGCGACGGCGTGCGACGCGACGACGTCCAGCGCGATGGTGTCCGGTGCGGCGGTGTCCGGTGCGGCGGCGTCCGGTGCGGCGGCGTCCGGAGCGACGGCGTGCGACGCGACGATATCCAGCGCGATGGTGCCCGGTGCGGCGGCGTCTGGTGCGACGGCGTGCGACGCGGCGACATCCAGCGCGATGGTGCCCGGCACGACGGCATCCGGCGCGATGACGTGCGACGCGACGACATCCAGCGCGCTGGTGTCCGGCACGGCGGCATCCGGCGCGACGACGTGCGGCACGACGACATCCAGCGCGACAACATCCAGCACCGAGGGCGCGATGATGCGTCGCGGGAGCGGCCCGTCGTCGTCGCTCCGGATCCTGGCGGTCGACGACCATCCGTTGAACCGGCTGGCGCTCGCTCGGCAACTGAGCGCGCTCGGCTACGACAGCCGTCTGTGCAGCGACGGCGCGCTGGCGCTGGCCGCCCTGGAGGCCGCGCCGTTCGACGCCGTGCTGACCGACTGCGTGATGCCGGGCATGGACGGCGTGGCGCTCGCGACCGCGATCGGCGCGCATCCCGATCCGCGCGTGCGCGCGACGCCCGTGATCGGCGTCACGGCGCTGGCGGCGCGCGACGAGGTGGCGCGCTGCATCGCGGCCGGGATGGTCGTGTGTCTCGACAAACCGACCCCGCTCGACACGCTGCGGCGCGCGCTGGCCGACGTATGCGCGGGCGGCGGCGGCTTCGATCCCGGGCGGCTCGACAGTGCGGCGCTGCTCGACGGGATCGGCTGCGTGCCGGTGCGCGGCGCATGCCGGCGCGAGTTCCTGGAGGCCTTCGCCTGCGCGCTCGAACACGACCGCGCGACGCTCGAACAACACCTGCGCGGCGTGCTGCCGGGCAACGCGCTGCGCACGTGGTGCCATACCGCGCGCGGTACCTTTGGTCTGTTCGGGCAGCGGCATGTCGACGAGCTGCTCGACGAACTGGAACGCCGGCTCGATGGCGAACCCGATGCGCTGCGCACCGCTGTCGGGGACGTGTTCGCGATGATCCGGCATCTGCAGCATCGCGTCGCATCGGCGGCGGGCGAACGCGACGCCATCGTGGTATCGCGTCAACAGAAAGGAGAATGAAGATGCGTGTACTGATTGCGGATGATCATCCGATCGTGTTGATGGGGATTCGCCAGGTGCTGTCGCAGCGTCCCGACGTGTCGATCGTCGGCGAGGCCAAGGACCCGGCCGCGCTGCTGGCGGCGCTCGCGGCGCAGCCGTGCGATGCCGTGATCACCGATTTCGCGATGCCGGGCGGCTCGGCTTCCGACGGTCTCGCGATGCTGGCCGCGATCCGCGCGGGCTATCCCGCGACGCGGATCATCGTCCTCACGATGCTGACCAATCATGCGTTGCTGCAAATCATTCGCGACGCGGGCGCGTTCGCGGTGCTGAGCAAGCGCGGCGGGCTGGAGGAGCTGCCGCGCGCGATCGGGCAGATGGCCGACGATCCGTCGTCGGGCGGGCCGCGCCCGGCCGGCCTCGGCGCGATCCCCGCGCCGCAACTGAGCCCGCGCGAAGTCGAGGTCGTGCGTTTGTGCGCGAGCGGCCTGACGCTCACCGACATCGCGCAGATGCACGGCCGCAGCATCAAGACTGTCAGCACGCACAAGCACAACGCGATGAACAAGCTCGGCTTGAAGAGCGATGCCGAACTGGTGCTGTACGCGTCCGGCAGCGGGCTCGCGTGAGGGCGCGCCGCGGCCGGCCCGTCGTGCGATACTCGCTACCCGGCCGCGCAGCGGCGCATCTCGACGGGAGTCGCCGTGTTTTCAAGCTTTGCACCTACCGCCACGGGCTTCGTGACCGAGATCGAAGGTTGCCGTTGCAGCATCGAAGGCGCGCCGTCGCCGATCGCGGACCGGATCGACTGGCTCTGGACGATCGCGCAGCCCGAACTCGATAATCTCGATGGTTCGGACCCTTTCAAGTACGAGACCCTGGCGACGGGCGAGACCGTGACGCCGCTGCAGGCCGCGCAGCAGATCGTCGCGTGGCTCGACGCGCATCCGCCCGAGTAAGCCCGGGCCGGGCCGGCGGCGCGCTGCTACACTGCCCATTCCCTTCCTCGCCGCCGCCCCGCCATCATGAAGCCGACGCTGCTCGTGCTGATTCCGCTGCGCCCGCCCGCGCATGCGGCGCTCTCCCATGCATTCGAATTGCGCCACGCGGCCGATCCGGCGTCGCGCGCGGCTGCGTTCGCCACCCCCGATCCCGCCGTGCGCGCGGTGCTGACCAACGGCAGCACCGGCTTGCGCGCGGACGAGATCGACCGGCTGCCGGGCGTCGAGCTGATCGGCGCGCTCGGCGCGGGCCATGAAAACATCGCGCGCGACCACGCGCATGCGCGCGGCATCGCGGTGGTCAACGGCGCGGGCACCAACGACGCGTGCGTCGCCGATCACGCGTTCGCGCTGCTGCTCGCCGTGGTGCGCGGCATCGTGCGCCTCGATGCCGCGTGTCGCGCGGGCGTGTGGCGCGATGCGCTGCCGATGCAGCCGAACCTGTCCGGCAGGCGGCTCGGGATTCTCGGGCTCGGTCATATCGGCGCGCATGTCGCGCGGCGCGCGCTCGGCTTCGACCTGGCGCTCGGCTATCACAGCCGCCGGCGGCGTGACGGCGTCGCGCATCGCTATTTCGATTCGCCCGAAGCGCTCGCGCGCTGGGCCGATTTCGTCGTGGTGTCGACGCCGGGCGGGGCGGCCACCCGGCACCTCGTCGATGCGCGCGTGCTCGACGCGCTTGGCCCGCAAGGCTATCTCGTCAATGTGTCGCGCGGCAGCGTCGTCGACACGGCCGCGCTCGCCGACGCGTTGCGCGCGCGGCGCATCGCGGGCGCGGGGCTCGATGTCTACGAGGGCGAACCGCAGCCGCCCGCCGCGCTGCTCGACCTCGACAACGTCGTGCTGACGCCGCACGTCGGCGGCACCTCGCCCGAGGCGGTCGACGCGGCGGTGCGCCTGTTCGTCGACAACGCCGCGCGGCATTTCGCCGGCGAAGCCCTGCTGACGCCGATCTGAATCGCGGCGGCGGCCCGCGTCAGGCGGACGGCGCGCGATCCGCGTCGATGCACTGCACATGCCAGACGCCGAGCGCCGCGCGCGCTTCGGGCGTCGCGCGCCAGCGCGCGATGCCGGTCTCGCCTTCGAACGGCCCGTCGACATGCGTCAGGTCGAGCCCTTCGAGCACGCAGTCGAATTCGCCGCCCGGTTGCGCGGCGAGGCGCGTCGCGCCGTGGACGCAGGCGAGCAGCCCGCCGGCGGGCAGGCTGAGCCCCGCATGGCCTTCGCGCGACCAGCGATGATGCGATTTGTCGAACCACAGGATCGCGTAGGTGTTCGGGTGCCGGTCGAATGCATCGAGATGAACGGTGATGCGCACGGTGATCTCCAGTCAGTCAGGATAGTGGGACAGGGTGGACGCGAGGCGAAACGGCGTCCGTGCGTGAAGCGGTGCGCGCAGCGCGCGCCGTGAAGCGATCCGCGCGGGGATGTCTGCCGGCGCGGGGCGCGAGCCGATCGAAGGCGGGACCGGCTTCGCGCGCCACCGCCGGCGTCACGACACCACCGCGTCCAGCGGCCGGCGTGGCGCGTGCGGCATGCGCGGCCCCTGGCCGATGCGCAGCAGCAACTGCGGCGCGCCGTTGAGCCCGAGCAGCTGGCCGAGGCGCGCGCGCAAGGTCTCGACCTCGATCGGCTGGTTCAGGTACGACGCCGTGAAGCCGGCCTGCGCGGCGACCAGCAGCATGCGTTCGAGCGCCTGCCCGGCCGAGAGCCAGGCGTCGCGGTCGTCGCGCGTGGTCGCGATGCAGGCGAGCAGCGGCGCGCCGTGCGCGAGCGCGAGATGGCGCGCCGCGAGGCCGTCGCCGAGATCGAAGGTGCGGATCGCGGAGGCGGCGAGCGGCGTCGCGAAATCGAGCAGCGCCGGCGCGCCGGCCGCATAGGCGGGCATGCCGTCGCCGTGGCGGCGCGCATCGATCCAGCTGGCCAGCTCGCGGCGGAAGCGCGGGTCCGCGAACTGCTCGCGGTCCGCCTGCGCGACCAGCCCCGCGACCCGCGCGCGCTCGTCCGCATCGCTCACGCAGGCCACTTCCGCCCCCTCGGCGGCGCCCGCTTCGACCAGCGCCTGCACGACGCGTTCCGGCACCGCGGCGCTGGAGAACGGCAGACGCGTGGTGACGCGCAGCGGGATGGCGGGCAGCAGGGCGGCGAGCGCCGGATCGAGGTGGCCGTGCGCGTCGATGCGCACGAGCGCGAGCACGTCGGGATCGACGTCGGACGGAAAGGACTGGATCGTGTGCGCGAAGCCGGCGTGATGCAGCGCGACGCGCAGGTTCAGCAGCGCCGCGCCGCAGCTGATCAGCAGTTCGCGGTCGTAGGGGTCGACCACCGGCAGCGCGCGCACGCGGTCCGCGCACACGGCGATCGTGCGATCGTCGACGACGAAGCGCCAGGGCTGCGAGTTGTGGCTCGACGGCGCGAGGATCGCGTAGCGCAGCAGCGCGTGCAGCGAAGCGCCGCGCGGATCGTCCTCGTCGGACAGAGGCAGGGCGTCGGGAGGCATCGGCTTTCTCCTGTCGGGTGGCGGAGCCGTCACGTTTGCATCGTGCCGGTGTCGCGCCCGCGCGCGTTGATGCACGTCAAGCGCGACGCGCGGGACGACGCGCGCCGCGCGCACGGCGGGCTTAGGGTGAAGGCGGACCCTGCACGAAGGAGGACCCGATGCGGCACGAATGGCTGACCGACGCGCTGCGCGACGCGGCCCGGGAACTGGCGATCCCGGACGACGCATTGACACGCTGGTACGACGAGGCGCGCGCGCAACTCGAAGCGGGCGCGCGGATTCACGATTACGTGCGCGTGTTCGCGTTGCGGCGCGTGCGCGATCGGTTGAACGCGGCGCGGCTACGCTAGGGGCGCGGTGCGGAGGGGCGCCCGGACGCGGGATGTCGCGGGATCGATGCGGGCGCAGGCATCGGGATGAGGCTGGGGTATGCCGCGCCTGAGCGTTGCACTGGTGCGGCGGCGTTCCGCGACCGTGGGAACGGCTTCCGATCGAACCGGGCCGGCCGCGTGCGGGGGGCGCTCCCATTCCGGTTTCGCGCGTGTCGTCGAGCGATTCGCGCGGCGGTGCGCCGTCGCTTGCCGTCGCGACAGGCCGGAGTTCAGCCTGAGTGGACGATGCGAGGTGCGAAAGTGTGTGCGGAATGCGCGATTGTTTCGAGTTGATTTTCCAGTCGCGCTTCTTTCATTTCCTGATTTTTATCCTTTCATTACCCTGGGCGGTTTATGGCGATTGAAATGCGCCGGTCAATTGATTCGGCCATCGCGCAACGGCTTGCCCGCGACAACCCTACCCGGGGATAAACCTACAAGGAGCAGGAGATGAGACAGATGAAACGACGCGTGTTGTCCGTGCTGTTCGCCGTGCAAGCGGCGGTGCTCGGCGCAGGCGTGGCGCACGCGGCCGGCGAGGTGGACGTGAACCAGCTGCGCGCGGCGGTGGCGGGCACGATGACGCGCGCGAGCGACGGCCTCGACCGATCGAGCCTGAATCAGGAACAGCAGGCGCAACTGGTGCAGTGGCTGGCCAAGTCGCCGGGGTTGATGTGGAATCCCGGCACGATCTGCCTGTACAACTGCCCGCCGCCTTACGGCAGCCTGTCGGCGGACCCGCAGCGCGTGACGGTGCCGGTGAACGGCACGGCCAGCACGACCATTCACTGGACCTGGAACGAGGATCGCGCCAAGCCGGTTGCCGAATACGCCTGCCTGTGGGTGACGACGCCCGGCGATCCGAATGCCTATGTGGTGGACTGCGAGCATCCGGGCAACCAGTACAAGGTCTATATCCCGTGGATCGCCGAGGGCTCCTACAACTTCTTCGTGGCGCTGCGCAAGCAATCGCCCGCGCCGATCGCGGGCATGCCCATGCTCGCGACGACCACGGTCACCGGCGCGCGCTGACGCGCATCGGCCGCGCAGGACGTCCGCACGACGGGCATCCCGCATGATGCAGGCGGGTGGCGTGGCCGCCCGCCGCCGTTCGCCCGGGCCGGCCCGACGGCCGCCCCGGGCTTTTCTCCGCGCCGCGCCCGGCGCACCTTTTCTTCGTCGCCGCGAACGCGCTCCCTGCGCGCCGATGTCGCGCGCCCGGCGCGCTCGCCCGCTTGACGTGCGTCAACGGCCGCCCGGCGCGGAGGTCGCACAGTGAATGGGTCGCGGGCCGGCTTGGCGGCGCGACGCAGAGATCCGCCGATTCGATCAAAGGGGAGAACCGATGATGACGGGGAACACGACACCGCTCGACGGCTGCCGGGACGGTTGGGAAGCGACGCTGCGCGCGCTGGCGTGCGCGCAGGACTGGCGGCGCGACTGGCATGCGCTGATCGGGCGCGGCATCGAGCGCGATCGCGATGCGCTGCGTCGCGTCGGCGATGCGCTCGGGTCGTCCGCCGACGCCCGCGACTTGACGGACGCCTGCCGGCTCGCCTGGCGCGATTATCTGCAGGTCAGCGCGGGCCTGTGGCAGGACGCGGGCGCCTTGAACCTGCGCGCGCAACAGGCGTCGGTCGCCGTGCTGCGCGACGGGCTGCATGCCTGGCAGGGCGATTGGACGAAACACTGGCAGCACACGTTCGACGCCCGGGACGCCTCGATGCCGTGGCGCGACTGGGCCGCCGCGTTCGGCGCACAGCCGGCGGGCGGCTTCGCCGATGCGCCTGCGCGGCCGAACGGCACTGCCGCGGACGCGCATTCAAACTAAGCGGAACGCCGCCCCGCGATCGCCCCGTCGATTCCGTCGATTCCGGCGCGGCATTCCCAGGGTTTCATTCGGAGAACGCAAGATGAAAGCACTCGTCTACCACGGCCCCGGTCGCAAGTCGCTCGACGAGCGGCCGAAGCCAACCCTGCTGGCCGCCACCGACGCGATCGTGCGCGTCACGCGCACGACCATCTGCGGCACGGACCTGCACATCCTGAAGGGCGACGTGCCGAGCTGCGAGCCCGGGCGCGTGCTCGGGCACGAGGGTGTCGGCGTGATCGAACAGGTGGGCGCGGCCGTCGAGTCGCTCGCGCCGGGCGATCACGTCCTGATCTCGTGCATCACCTCGTGCGGCCGCTGCGGCTATTGCCGGCGCGGCATGTACTCGCATTGCGAGACGGGCGGCTGGATCCTCGGCAACCGGATCGACGGCACGCAGGCGGAATACGTGCGCATTCCGCACGCGCAGGCGAGCCTGTACCGCATCCCGTCCGGGATGGACGAGGATGCGCTCGTGATGCTGTCCGACATCCTGCCGACCGGCTTCGAATGCGGCGTGCTCAACGGCAAGGTGCAGCCCGGCGATTCGGTCGCGATCGTCGGCGCGGGGCCGATCGGGCTGGCCGCGTTGCTGACGGCGCAGTTTTATTCGCCGGCGCGGATCGTGATGATCGATCCCGATGCGAATCGCCTCGAGATTGCGCGGCGCTTCGGCGCGACCGATTGCGTCGACGGCCGCGACGGCGATCCGGCGGGCGCGGTGCTGCGCCTGACCGAAGGCGTGGGCGTCGATTGCGCGATCGAGGCGGTCGGCATTCCGGCCACCTTCGAGCTGTGCACGTCGATCGTCGGGCCGGGCGGGATCGTCGCGAATGTCGGCGTGCACGGGACCAAGGCGGACCTGCATCTCGAGCAGCTCTGGGATCGCAACGTCTCGATCACGACGCGGCTCGTCGACACCATCAGCACGCCGATGCTGATGAAGACGGTGCGCGCGGGCCGGCTCGACCCGACGCAGTTGATCACCCACCGTTTCCGGCTCGACGAGATCGGGCGCGCGTACGAAACCTTCAGCCACGCGGCCGAGACGCACGCGCTCAAGGTGCTGATCGAGGCCGGTTGATGCACCGCCGAGGCATGCCGCCGCGCGCGCTTACCAGAAGCGGCCGGCGAGCAGGGCCGCGTCGATGCGGTCGAGCAGCGCGACGCTGATTTCGGCGACCGAGTCGACCAGGTGCGCGACGCCCGCATCGCGCATCAGCTGACGCTGGAATGCCGTCACGGGCGCGCCGATGAAGCCCGCGCCCAGCGTCCGGCAGGCTTCGCCGACCTTGGCGAGATCGTCGATGAACAGCACCTCGTCGAACGCCAGGCCGAAGCGGTCCCGCACGATCTCCTTCATGCCCGGGCGGATCAGGTCGATGTCGACGTACGGAATCTCGGCGTCGAGCAGCGCGCGAAACGGCCCGAGATACTGCGCGAACATCGCGTCTTCCGGGCGGCCGCCATAGGTGGTGATGCGCGCGCCCGTGCCGTGCAGCAGCGCGAGCGCCTCGCCCACGCCGGGATTGAGCGTGACCGGATCGTCGCGCGTGTAGGCGCGGTGTTCCGCGAGGAACGCGTCGATGGTCTCCTGCGCGGTCCACGGCAGCTTGCAGGCGAGCGACATGATGTGGCCGCCCGCGATATGCGGCGCGCCCAGCACGAGGCGTTCGAGTTCCGGCGTATGCACGCCGCCGTGGCGTTCGACGAAATGCTTGATGGTGACGCCGAACGTATCCTTCAGCAGGACGCCGTTCGTGTCGACCGCGATCAGCTTGATTTTACGGAAGCGATTCATGTCGGGTTCGTGGTCGGGGAGAGGAAGCGCGCGGCGTCAGACCTGGGCCGCGATCGTCGCGACGGCGTCGGGCAGCGCGGCGAACGTCGCGATCTCGGCGTCGGGTTCGACCGTGGCCGGGTCGATGTCGCTGTAGCCGTACGTCGCGTAGACGATCGGCAGGCGGGCGTTCCTGGCCGATTTCACGTCGACGCTCGAATCGCCGATGAAGATCGCGCCCTGGTCGGGCGTGCGGCCCGCGCGCGCGATCGTGCCGAGCACGTGCGCGGGGTCGGGCTTTTTCGCGCCGGGAAAGAAGTCGCCGCCGCAGACGGCCGAGAAGAGGCGCGCGATCCCGAGCCCTTCGAGGATCGTCGTCGCGGGGCCGGTGCCCTTGCTCGTGCAGACGGCCATCTCGTAGCCGTCCGCGCGCAGCGCGCCGAGCACGTCGGCGACGCCGTCGTACAGCGTGGCGTGGTCGAGCAGATGCGCTTCGTAGTGGGCGACGAAGCGTTTGAGCAGCGTCTGCCGTTCGTTGGCCGTGCAGGCCTGCAGGCGCTCGCCGAAGCCGCGTTCGAGCAGCGCCGGCGCGCCGCGCCCGATCAGGTTGCGCGCATCGTGCAGCGCGACGATCGGCAGATCGTGCTCGCGCAGCAGCGCATTGAGCGTACCCACCAGGTCCCGGGCGGTATCGACCAGGGTGCCATCCAGATCAAAGACGAGAAGGGGTTTCATGACGACCTTCGTGTGAGGTTGGGGAAAGAGGCGTGCGTGCGTTCAGGCGCATCGCGATGCTTCGTGCTCGCTTTCGAGCGCGATGGCGTCGAGGAACGACGTGAAGCCGTCCTCGTGTTCGAGCGCGTCCTCGATGCAGACGATCCCGTCCGGGCGCAGCAGCAGCGCGCGCGCGCGCGACAGGTGCAGCGCGTCGAGCGCGGGGCGGTTCGCTTCCGTGGGGTCGATCGCGACCGTGCGCACGAGGTCGCCGTCCGGCCAGCGCGCGGCGAACGCGGGCGGCGCGACGCCAGCCGTCAGCAGCACGAAATGCGCGCTGTCGATCAGGTCGTAGGTGCAGCACGGCGCGCCCGCGACGGTGAACGCCGCATACGGCACGAGCTTGCCGACCAGCTCGCCGCCGCCGGAGACGAACAGGCCGCTCGCATAGCGCTGGCCGAGCCCCGAGAAGTTGTAGGGGAAGCCGTGCGCGATGCGCGGCCGGTTGCGCATCGACGGCAGCCAGTCGCGCAGCGGGCCGTGTTCGTCCTTGTCGAGGCGCGTGATGAGGCGCGTGTTGATGTCGGTGCTCGCGATCAGCTGGCGCGTGATGCCGCGCCGCTCCTCGACGTACGAATCGAACACGCGCTCGCTGAAGCGCCCCTTGACGACGCCGGCGAGACGCCACGCGAGCGCGAAGGCGTCCTGGAAGCCGGTGTTCATGCCGAGGCCGCCGATCGAACTGAACAGGTGGCACGCGTCGCCGGCGAGGAACACGCGGCCGCGTCGATAGTGGCTCGCGAGCCGGTTGTAGTACTGGGTCCGCGATTCCCAGATCACGGCCTCGACGCGCACGCCGGGCGGGCCGTATTTGTCGACCAGCGCCTGGTAGGCGGCGGGCTTGTCGGCTGCGCGCTCGTCGACCGTTTCGTCGTCGCGCGTCTTGATGATGATCCGGTGGGTGCCGCTCGCCTGCGGGATGATGATCAGGAAGCTGCCTTCCTTCACGTAGTAGTGCACCACGCCGAGGTCGCCGTCCCAGGCGATCCTGCTGTCGAACATGATGAAGCCGACGCCGTGGTCGATGCCGTCGAAATCGAGGCCGAGCAGCGTCCGGACCGTGCTGCGGCCGCCGTCGCAGCCGACCAGGTAGCGGCAGGTCAGGCGCCGTTCGGGCGCGAGCGATACCGCCACGGTGTCTTCGTGCTCGGTGAAATCGAGCAGCTCGGTCGAGCGGAACAGGTCGCCGCCCAGCTCGACGCAGCACGCTTCGAGCAGCGCCTCGGTTTCCGGCTGAGACAGGCCGAGGATGTAGTCGTAGCGCGACGGCAGGCGGCGATAGTCGACGCGCATCAGGCGTCGCTCGTTCCAGTACAGCACCAGATCCCGGATCGGCTTGCCGGCGTCGAGAAAGCGCGGCGCGACGCCGAGCGCATGCAGGATCGCGAGGGAATAGGCGTTCATCGACGACGCTTTCGACTGCGTCGAGCGGGTCGCGCGTTTCTCGACGACCGCGACGCGCAGGCCGAGCCGCGTCAGATTGGCGGCGAGCAGCAGCCCGATCGGGCCGGCGCCCGCGACGATGACATCGTAGTGCGTCCGTGTATCCGTCATGGTGGCGTTCCGTTCGTCAACTGAACCGCCGCCGCGCCCGGGCGTCCCGCACCCGGGCGCGGCGGCGGGGGATCACAGCGCCTTGAGCGCCGAGAACTGCTCGGTCGCGAACACCGGATCGAACGCGACGATCTGGTTCTCGACGAGCTTCTCGGTGACGAACGAATCCTCGGCGATGATGGCCGCGAGCGCGGCCTTGTCGATGCTCCTGGCGAGGATCACGCCGCCCGCCTTGGTGTCCTTCGGGCCGGCGATGATGAAGGTGCCGTCGGCGACGTGCTTCGCGACCCAGTCCGCGTGCGACTTGCGGTGGGGATCCACCTTGGCCGGATCGACGATGTAGTTCGAGATGATCAGATACATGCTTGCTCCTGTCGGTAGGTTAAGGGTGCGCCGGGACGAACGGCGTTCGTCCGGCGCGTGTGCTGCAAATGGGTGTCGGGTGCGCGGGCCGCGGCGGCCGGCCCGGCGCGTGGATGCCGAAGAAGGTCTCCAGCAGGTGAGCGAGCGCGCGCCATTGCTCGATCGTGCTCGCGTGCCCGCCCGGCAGCGTGACGCGCTGCGCGGCGGGGATCTCGCCCGCGAGCGCGTCCGCTTCCGCGACGAGGAAGCGGCGATCGGCGGCCGAATCGACGATCAGCGTCGGCACGCGCAGCCCGCCGACCCACGCGCGCGAGTCGAACGCGAGCAGCGCATCGAGCTGCCGGCGCAGGCCCAGGACGTGGCCCGCCTCCATCGACCGCGCGCGCCGCTCGACGATCGCCGCCCCGGCCGCGCCGCGCAGCGGCCCGCTCGCGAGAAGATGCGCGGACAAGCGATGCTGAATGTCGGCCCAGTCCCGCGCATCGCACGGCGACCGCAGGCGCGCCTGGATCGCGGTGAGCGTGTCGCTGCGCATCGCGCGGAACGTGTTGCACAGCGCGAGCGCGCGCACGCGCCCGGGATGCCGATGCGCGAGCCATTGCGCGATCGCGCCGCCCATCGAATGCCCGGCCACGCAGAAGCGCTCGATCGACAGGCTGTCCATCAGGCGCAGCACGTCGTCCGCCATCGTCTCGATCGACAGCGGCGCGCCGTCGAAGCCGCTGCGCCCGAAGCCGCGGTTGTCCGCCGCCACGGTGCGCCATGCGGGCGACAGGCTCGCTTGCACAGCGCGCCAGATCCGATGGTCCGCCTGCAGGCCGGGCAGCATCACGACGGCTTCCGGGCCCGCGCCGTCGAGGCGGTGGAACAGCGTCGGGCCGTTCACGCCGGAACCTGTTCGGCGATGTCGCGGGTCGCATCGGCCGGCGCGACGTCGACCGGCGCGAAGCAGCGGGTGGCCGAGAGGTCGAGCCGCGCCGCCGCGATCGACAGGCCGATGCCGAAGCCGCACAGCAGCGATTGCTCGCGCGCCCGCTCCGGGAAGCCGAGCCCGGTCGAGAGCAGCAGCGGAATCGACGAGGGCCCCGTGTTGCCGACGTCGGCCAGGCCGATCGGCGTCTGTTCGGCCGTCAGCTTCAGGATCTTGCGCAGGTAGCGCAGCATGAACTGGTTGGCCTGGTGGAGCGCGACGAGGCCGAGCGCGGCGCGATCGAGGCGGCAGTGCGCGAGCAGCGCGTCGACGAGCGGCGGCACGCGCGACAGCGCGAAGTTCATCACCTCGTTGCCGTTCATGTGCAGATGGCCGACCCGCGCGGCCGCGTGCGCGCTGTTCGTGTAGTCGATCGGCGTCCTCAGGTGGCCGACGCCGCCGCCGTCGGTCCAGCACGCGAAGTCGATGCATCCGCCGCCGGGTTCGACGAGGGTGGCGCTCGCCGCGTCGCCGAACACCATCCGCACGTGGCGCTCGCCGGGCTTGAGCAGTTTGGTGGTCACGTCGCCCGTGCACAGCAGCACCGAGCGGCAGCCGGCGCGCACCAGCATCGCGGCCTGCAGCAGGCCGTATACGTAGCCGGAGCAGCCGTGGTCGATGTCGAACGCGAGGCAGCCCTGCGCGAGCCCGAGGCGCGCCTGCAGGCTGACCGCCGCGCCCGGCATGAAGTCGTCGGGCGTCTGCGTGACCACCACCACCGCGTCGATCGCCTCGGTCCGCACCCGCGCCTGCGCGAACAGGCGGCGGGCCGCGGCTTCGCACAGGTCGCCCGTCGAGAGCCCCTCCGCGACGCGCACCGCGCGGATGCCGGTGCTCTCGACGATGCGCCGCGTCTCCAGCTCGCCGTATTCGGCGGCGAGGCTGCTCATGTCGAGCGTGCGCGCGGGCAGCGCGGCGGCGACCGCCGACACGCGCACCTGATCGAGCGAGAGGATCATCGCGCGGCTTCCGCGCAGGCGGGCGCGAGCAGCGCGCGGATCTCGCCGACCGTCGCGAGCTTCTCCAGCCGGTCGACGTTCACCGAGGGCTGGCCGCCGCTGACGAGGTAGGCGATCAGCGCCACCATCGCCAGCGAATCCCAGTTGCCGAACTGATGCAGCGGCGCGTCGTCGGTCAATTCCCCGACCGGCACTTCGAGCAGGGTGGCAAGCTCCGCGCGGATCGTTTCCATGTCCATGATGTCAAGCCTCCTCGTTGGCGAACGAATCGCGGTCGACCGTCGTGCGCATCTTCTTGAAGCGCTCGCCGTGCAGCGGTTCGGTGGTGATGCGGATCTTGCGGGGAATGCGCGCGGCCGGCAGCCGGCCGCTGCAGAACGCGTACAGGCGCTGGCGGAATGCGTCGAGCGGCTCGGGCGCGGCGACGCGGAACGTCGCGGTCACGATGTGCCCGACGAGCGGATGCTCGCCGCGGCTCACCGTGACGTCGATCACGCCGTCGAGGTCCTTCAGCACGCGCTCGATCTCGGCGGGATAGACCTTCTCGCCGCCGACGTTGATCAGCTCGGACTGGCGGCCGATGATCCGGAACAGCTCGCCGTCGCGCACGACTGCATCGCCGGTCCTGAAGTAGCCGTCGTCCGTGAACGGGCTCGGCGCGTTCAGGTAACCGAGCATCGTGGTCGCGCTGCGCACTTCGAGCAGCCCGTCGACCACGCGCACATCGCATCCGGGGCCGCCGATGCGCACCCAGTTCGAGGTCGACGATGCGGAGCGGGTCGGCACGATGCCCGTCTCGGTCAGGCCGTAGGCCTGCGAGAAGCGCGTGCGCGGCAGCGCGGCGGACAGGCGCTCCAGCACGCGCTCGGTGATCGGCTCGGTGCCGTAGTTGACGACTTCCAGCGCGCTCAGGTCGTATCGGTCGAGCGCGCCGCTGAAGATCAGCAGGTTCAGGAAGGTCGGCGAGGTGGTCAGCGCCTGCACCCGGTGCGTCTCGATCGCCTGGGCGACGATTTCCGGCCGCCGCGACGCGGGCACGACCAGCATGCCCTGGTTGAACAGCACGTAGAGCAGCGTGTTGAGGCCGCCGACATGATCGAACAGCAGGAACGAGATCGAACGCAGGCAGCGCTTCTGACCGACATGCCGGTCGAGGAACGGCAGCGCGCGATGGACGCTCGCCTTCGGCCGTCCGGTCGAACCCGACGAGAAGATCACGAAGCCCGGCTCGCGCGCCTCGTTCAGGCCGGCGAGCAGCGGGTGCGATACCGTCGCGCCGGTCGCCGCGAGCCGGACGTCGCCGTCCGCGCCGCTGCGGATCACCCAGCCGGCCTCGGCGATCGCGATCAGCTCGCGTTCCTGCGGCGCCTGCCGGTCGGTCAGCAGCGCCACCACGTTGCCGAGCCGCCACAGCGCGATCAGGCACGCGATCGAGCGCAGCGAATAGTCGGCCACGAGCGCGACCACGCCCGCGACGCAGCCCGTGTCGCGCAGCCTGCGCTCTTCGTCCGCGATCGCCGCGCGCAGCGCGCCGTAGCGCAGCGCGTCGTCGCCGACGACGAGCGCCGTCGCATCGCCGGCGGCCGCAAAGCGCGCGTCGAGCGTGTCGAGCGCGTTCATACGCCACCCAGGTAGAGGTTCTGTCCCGTCACGAAGTCGCTCGCCGGACGCAGGAAGAAGTCGATCGCATTGGACACGTCGGCGAAGGTGCCGAAGCGCGGGATCGCCTGACGCGCGAGCAGGCGGTCCATCTTGTCCTTCGGCACCGAGCGGATCAGGTCGGTCTCGATCGGCGTCGGGCCGACCGCGTTGACCGTGATGCCGAGCGGCGCCAGCTCCCGCGAGATCACCTCGGTCAGCGAGCCGATCGCCGCCTTCGACGCCGCGTAGATCGCCTCGCCTTCGAGCTTGAGCGGCGTCGCGACGGTCGTGAAGTTGACGATGCGCCCCTTGCGGCGCTTCGCCATCAGCTTCGACGCCTCGCGGCAGAACAGGAAAGTGCCGGTGACGTTGGTGTTGAGGATCCGGTTGACGGTCGCGAGCGGCGTCAGCATCACGTGATTCATGCTTGCGATGCCGGCGTTGTTGATCAGGTTGTCGAGCCGGCCGTGCTTGTCGCGGATGAAGCTCATGATGCGGCGCACCGCCGATTCGTCGGCCACGTCGGCGCACAGATGGTCGTAGCCGGACAGCGTCCAGTCGGCGTCCTCGCGGCTGCAGCCGACGACTTCGTGGCCGAGGGATACGTAGTACTCGGCCAGATACTTGCCGATACCCTTGCGGGTGCCGGTGATGAGCGTGATCGGCGCGTCAGACACGGGCAGCCTCCGGTAGCAGCGATTCGATGAATTCGGCGAGCGCGCCGATGGTGGCGAACGGGCTGCGGTGCGCCGACATGGCCTTTTCGCTGACGAGCGTGATGCCGGCGCCCAGTTCGCCCTCGACCATTTCCTCGATCTGGACGATCAGCGCGACGAGCCCCAGTGAATCGAACGGCGCGCCTTCGCCGAAGATCGGCGTGGCGTCGCCCCGCGAGCGGTCGACCGGTGCGGGCAGCAGGGCTTCCTGCGCGTCGATCGCGCGATTGATGATGTCCCGAATGATTTCCGTCATGACGTGTTCCCTCGAAATACTTCAAGTGATCGTGCGTTTATCAATCTGCTATGTATGACTAAATAAAACCCATGCCTGGCGCGGTCGTCGCGGCGCGCCGCCCGTCAAAACATCGGCGCGCCCTCGCTGGCGACGAAGCCGCGCTTGACGACCCGCCCGATGTCGATGACCTTGTCCGGCGTCGAATTCACGAAGCGCCACAGGGTCCGGCCGTCGTCGAGATCGCGGTCGAAGGCGACCTCCTGCTCGAACGCGACGCCTTCCGGGTCCGACACGACGAGCGCATGCACGCGTCCGCGTTCGAGATCCAGCGCTCGCGTCACGCAGCCGGCCTTCGATACACCGAGCAGCTGCGCGTCGCGGCGCACGCCGTCGGTGTCGACCCGGCACTGCACGCGCGCCGCGTCGATCGGCGCATACCAGTCGTCGGAAACCAGGAAGATGTCGCGGATCCGCTCGAAGCCTGCCATGTCGATCACGGTCGCTTTCGTGTCGATCACCGCGATCAGGTTCCGGCGCTGGTAGAACGACACGCGATAGTCGATTTTGCGCGGCCGCGCGACGGGGCCGGGCGCGAGGTCGTCGACCACCAGCTCGATCGGATACATCAGCTCCGCATACGCGTGGAAGGTGGAGTTCAGCGCGTTGAGGCTGACGGTCACCCGGCCGCGCTGGTGCGCCGTGTGCTTGTACAGATGGCAGTACACCGCCTGGCGCTGGGCCTCGATCAGCATCACGCCCGGCACGTGCTCGTGCTCCTTGCGGTAGAAGTAGTAGTGATCCGCATGGTTGATCATCTCGTAGGCGCTGGACCAGCGCAGCGCGTCGCCGCCGGCCGCGGCGAGCCGCGCCGCCGCGTCGTCGAGCGGCGCGCCCGCGAGGCGCGCGTCGAGCACCTGGTAGGGCACGCCGCGCAGCGCATGCCAGCGCGGATCGGCCGGCACGCGGCTCGACAGCGCGGCGTCGTCCCCGCGGAACTGGCCGTGCGCGTCGAGCGGCACGTCGAGACGGGCGCGCCGCCCGTCGCAGGGCCGGTACAGGTCGGCCAGCGCGCCCGCGTCCGGGTGGGCGGCGATCCGGGCCGCTGCCGTTTCGTCCAGATAGAGGGGCGGCGCCGGCCGATAGCGGTGAATCAGGACGTCGTCGGCCGACCCCTTGTGCAGCAGTTGCGGCGGGATTTCATGCAGCATCATGATTCCGGTCCACCCGTTTCGATGAAGTTGAGGAAATTCGCGCGCGTCGCGAAGCCAGCGTTCATTCAGCGACGGACATGCCGAGCGCCGGCTCGGCGCTGTCTTCGTCGTGTTCCAGGTTGATGCGCCAGAGCAGCGCGAACACCAGCAGCGTCGCGGCGCTGGTCAGCGCGATCAGCACGATCAACAGACGGTGGAACGCGCCGTCGTAGGCGGCCAGCAGCTGGGCGTGGCTCAGCGACGGCACGAGGCTTTGCGCCTTCGGCAGCGCGCCGGCGGACAGCTGCGCGGACGCCACCGCGACCGCCGCCGGGTCCAGGCCCGGCGTCGCGCTCATGTGCTGCGCGATGAAGAACGCGAGCAGCGAGCCGACGATCGCGATGGCCGTCGTGTCGAACGACACGCGCAGCGCGCCGAAGATGCCGATCGCCATGCCGGCCTTTTCCTTCGGCACGACCGAGACCGCGAGGTTGTCCATCAGCCCCCACGGGATCGCGACGCCGAAGCCGATCACGGCGAGATTGATGCGCATCGCGAGGCCGTGGTCGCCGACCGGCACGCGCATCAGGAAGAACATGCCGACCACCGAGATCAGCATGCCGAAGCCGGCGAGCACGCCGATCGGCACGAAGCGGGTCAGGCTGGCCGCGACGAACGGGATGAACAGCAGCGAACCCGAGAAGTAGATCATCAGCAGGCCGGAGTCGAGCGCCGTGAGCTTCTCGATGCCGATGAAGCGCAGCGGCAGCACCACGAGCAGGACCGCGTAGCAGTAGGCGGCGGCGAGCGGCAGCAGCTGCACGCCGACGAACTGCGGATAGGCGAACAGCGACAGGTCCAGCATCGGATTGGCGACGCTGCGCTCGATCATGACGAACACGACGAGCGAGAGCGCCGAGGCGGCGAACAGGCCGAGGATCAGCGGGCTGGTCCAGCCGCTCGTCGGCGCCTGGATCACCGCGTAGGTGAAGCAGGTCAGCATCAGCGTGAAGACCGCGGCGCCCCACCAGTCGAGGCCGCGCGCGTTCGGATCCTTGCTGTCGGTCATCGCGGTCACGCACAGCAGGAGGGCGACCAGGCTGATCGTCGTGCTGCCGAAGAACACCGCGCGCCAGCCGAAGCCGGTGATCAGGATGCCGGCGATCGTCGGCCCGAACGCGAGGCCCGCGCCGAAGGTGATGCCGATCGCGCTGAAGATCTTGGCGCGCGTATGCCCCTCGAATTCCTGCGCGAGGATCGAGATGCCGCCCGAATACGCGCAGGCGGCGGCGAGCCCCTGCGGCACGCGCAGCAGGTCGAGCACGAACACGCTCGGCGCGAACGGCATCAGGAACGACATCACGGTCGAGATCACCATGCCGATCGCGAAGATCTTCTTGCGGCCAAACTGGTCGGCCATCGCGCCCGCGACCATCAGCGTGCTGCCGCAGGCCAGGAAGAACGCATTGGTGATCCACGACAGCGCCACCGCGCCGCCCGCGAGATCGTGGGCGATATAGGGCTGCGCGGTCGGTCCCGCGGTGAAGTTCAGCGGCACGCTGAAGCACGCGAGAATCACGGCGATCAGAACCAGACCCTGCCTCGACGAGGCGGTCGCTGTTTGAACGTTCGAATTCATGAATGACTCGTGTATGGCGAACGGTTGGGGGAAACGGCGGGCGGCGGGGGCCGCCTCGCGCTTGCGTGGAACGGCAGGCCTTATCCGCAGGGAACGGGCGCGGCGCTCGACCCGGAGCGGGCGCGGTCGACGAGAGACTCAACTCGATGCACTTGCTTCTCCCAGTGGACTCGGGATGGAGAATGTCGGCCGCCCGGATTGGCGCGTGACCGGTCCGGCGGGCTTAATGCCGCTTAATGTGAAATCTCAGAATAAACAAAACGCGGGCAAAGTGTTTTTAAGACTTGTTGTCGACCGCGAAATAATGCTATCGGCAATGCCGCTTCCGAAAAAGCGAAAAATACGCTAATGTGGTGGTGCCTTGAATTCGCCAGGTTCCCGACATATCTATTCCGTCGGCCTTACAAAAGATTAAAAGAAGCTGACGCGAAGCGAGGCTCCGAGGCGGTGCGTTCGAGGCGCTATATCAAGGCTGGAATGCACCATTGTCGATAAATTACAATTCCTTTCCAACGGTGCGATTGGAAGGGCGGTGATTTGTCATCGATTTTCAATTGGGTCGCGCATTCGACGCTTGATGGTTTTGAATGCGCCAATCGGCCATGAGACTCCCTTCCCTACGGAATCTGCAGGTATTCGAAGCCGCCGCGCGGCATCAGAGTTTTCGCGAAGCGGCCAATTCGCTGTTTCTCACGCATGGCGCGGTCGGACGGCAGGTCAAGGCGCTCGAGGCGGAGCTGGGCGTCGAGCTGTTCGCGCGGGTCGGGCGGCGCGTGGTGCTGACGCCGCACGGCCATCGCTTGCAGCTTGCGATGTCGAGCGCGTTGAAGCTGATCACCGATACGTCGAACGAGCTGCGCCGGGAGGCGAAGCAATCGGCCAGCCGCCTGCCGGTGACGGTCGTGCCGTCGTTCGCGACGCGCTGGCTCGCGGAGCGTCTGCCGGATTTCCATGAGCAGCATCCGGAAATCACGGTGGAGCTGATCCCGACGATCGTCCCGCTCGATCTGTCCGCCAAGCAGATTCCGCTCGGCATCCGCATGGGCTACGGCAACTGGGACGGCCTGGAGGCCGAGCGGCTCGCGATCGAATACCTGTTCCCGGTCGTCGCGGCGAGCGGCGTGGAGGGCTTCGAGAACCTGCCCGAGTCCGCGCAGGACATGCTGCGCTATCCGCTGCTGAATCCCTACGACGAGTGGGAGCGCTGGTTCAAGCGCTGCGGCGTGATCGCGCCGCCGATGGCGGGCGGCATGACCTACGAGGACTCGTCGCTGCTGTTGCGCGCGGTCGAGGAGCGCAAGGGGATCGCGCTGGGGCGCAAATGGCTCGTCGCCGGCGCGCGCCGCGACGGCCGCCTGATCCGCTTGCCGGGCCCGACGATCCGCGCCAATCGCGACTACTACCTCGTCTATCCGAAGGGCGCGCCGTTGCCGGCCGCGGCGCGGGTGTTCGTGGCCTGGCTCCAGCAGGAGATCGCGCGCTGTCTCGCGAACGAAGGCGAGGGGTGAAGGCGCACTGTCGGGAAACCGAGGCGGGGTCGCCCGGCGGACGGCTCCCGGGGCTGTAAGGTTATTCGTGAAAGCAGCACGTAATGCTTACTGTGAGGGTGCGTTGAAGGCCGCCTATCGGGGAGCGTGATTGCACGACCCCGGGGCATGCCGAATTAAATGGATTTAATGAATAAACGATCGCGCGGTATATTTCGCTGAATGATCGCGTAAAAAGTGCGCCTTTTGATTTTCACGGCGCAATTTTTTCCTGAGATGAAAAGATGTGTGGTGAAGCACTTTTTTGCGGGAAATGAGAGAAGCGACGATGCGCGGCATCTTCCGGCGCAGGGTCTCGCGGATTCACGAACGGCGCGCGTCAAAGGCGCGGGACGGGATGGCTCGCGCGGTCGGGAGGAAGGGGACGGGATGTGCGCCGAGGCGCTTGGGCGGGACGCGGCGCGCGCGGCGCCCGGGCCGCCGCGCGCGCCTTGGGGCGTAGCCGTTACAGCAGTTCGACCGCGAGCGCCGTCGCTTCGCCGCCGCCGATGCACAGGCTCGCGATGCCGCGCTTCGCGTGATGGGCGCGCAGCACGCCGAGCAGCGTGACCACGATCCGCGCGCCCGACGCGCCGATCGGATGCCCGATCGCGCAGGCGCCGCCGTGCGCGTTCATGCGCTCGCGCGCGATGCCGAATTCGCGCATCACCGCCATCGGCACGACGGCGAACGCCTCGTTCACTTCGTAGTAGAGATCGTCGCCCGGCTGCCAGCCGGTGCGCGCGAACAGCTTCTTGAGCGCGCCGATCGGCGCGGTGGTGAACCACTCGGGGTCCTGCGCGTGCACGCTGTGCGCGTGGATCCGCGCGATCGGCTGCTTGCCGAGCCGCTTCGCGACCGATTCGCGGGTGAGCACGAGCGCGGCGGCGCCGTCCGACAGCGGGCTCGAACTCGCCGGCGTGATCGTGCCGGTCGGGCTGAACGAGGGCTTGAGCTTCGGAATCTTCGCGGCGTCGACGGTTTGCGGCTGCTCGTCGGCCTCGATCGATTGGGTGCCTTGCTTGGTGGCGATCTCGACCGGGGCGATTTCCCAGTCGAAGCGGCCTTCCTGTTGCGCGCGCTGCGCGCGTTGCAGCGATTCGGTCGCATAGGCGTCCTGCGCCGCGCGCGTGAAATCGTAGTGCGCCGCGCACTGCTCGCCGAATTCGCCCATCGCGCGGCCGCGCTCGTAGGCGTCTTCGAGGCCGTCGAGCGCGACGTGGTCATAGAACATCGCATGGCCCGCGCGATAGCCGGTGCGCGCCTTCAGCGCCAGATACGGCGCATTGGTCATGCTTTCCATGCCGCCCGCGACGGCCACGTCCAGGCTGCCGTTCGACAGCGCGTCGAACGCGTAGCGGATCGACTGCATCCCGGAACCGCACACCTTGTTGACCGTCACGGCCGCCACCGAGCGGGGCAGGCCGGCGCCGAGCGCCGCCTGGCGCGCGGGCGCCTGACCGAGGCCCGCGGACAGCACGCAGCCGATGTAGGCTTCCTCCACGCTGGCCGGATCGATCGCGGCCCGCTCGATGGCGGCGCGGATCGCCGTCGAACCCAGTTCGGGCGCGCTCTTCGGGGACAGGTTGCCGAGATAGCGTCCAACCGGCGTACGCGCCGCGGACAGAATCACGATCGGATCGGTAGACATGGCAGGCTCCAGGATGATTGAGGAAAACAGTGCATCGAATTGAATGCATATACATATATGTGCCGCGTGGACATCATACAATGCGGCGCGAAACGGGATGGGATCGGCGAGACTTCCGCTGACCGGCGTCATGAAGCGACGCCGCGCGGCTCAGTCGGCGAGCTTCTTCGAGGCGTTGACGCCGGCCGCGATCAGTTCCTTCGAGAGCGCGGGATCGTCCACCGCGCGTGACAGGATCAGCGCGCCGACGGCGAGCGCGACGGCCGCGAGCCCGGTTTCGCGGCGCTCGCGCGGCGCGCCGTCGTCGGGCGTCGCGCAGGCGACGAGCGATTCGAGCTGTTCGGTGAACACCTGGCGCACGGCGTCGCCGCTGCGGCTGATCTCGGCGCCGAGCGTGGCGGCGACGCAGCCGGAATCGGGATGGTCGCGATGCTGCTCGTTCAGGTAGGTCTGCATGAATGCGACCGGGCGCGGCCGGGCGGGCCGGTGGGTCATGCCTTCGCGCAGGCGGTTGGCCGTCTGCTCGAAGCCGACCGCGACCGCCGAGGCGACCAGCGCCTCCTTCGACGGGAAATGCGCGTAGAACCCGCCGTGCGTGAGCCCGGCGGTCTCCATCAGGCTCGCCACCCCGACCGCATCGATGCCTTCCTCGCGAAAGCGCGCCGAGGCGACGGCCTCGATGCGTTCGCGGGTTCTCGCCTTGTGTTCCGGGTCGTATCGCATGATGGCCTCTCGTCGGGGAAGGGGCGGGTGGGGAGCGTCAGGCGGCGAGCGCTTCCGTCAGCTCGAAGATGCGGTCGTCGAACGCCTGCATGTCGCGCTTGCCGTTGCGCCGCGCGACTTCCTTCTGGGCCGCCTCCCAGTCGGGCAGGCAGGCTTCGAGCAGCGTCTCGCCCTTGCGCGTGAGACACCAGAGCCGCATCCGCTTGTCCGCCTCGTCCGCTTGCGCGCGCACCAGCTTGCGCGTGCGCAGCGTGGCGAGCGTGCGGCTCAGCGTCGTCTGGTCGAGCAGCAGCAGCGAGGACAGCAGGCGCATCGGCATGGCCGCGGTGCCGCGCAGCGCCATCAGCAGCGTGAACTGCGTGATGCGGATGTCGTGCTTGGCCAGATGGGCATCATACAGCGCCGTGACGGCCCGCGCGGCTTGCCTCAGCGTGCCGCAATGGCACTGCAATCTCAGCGGGCCAGGGCTCATGACATGCTCCTTGTCGGAAATGAAGTTGCAAGACAGGTTGCCCGTCATTTTATGCCATCGCGCGCCATTGTTGCGCGGCGCGATTCGATGGGCCGTCGATTGTTTCAGTGCGCCGACGCGACGGCCGGCGTCGCGGCCGCGTCCGGCGCCTGCCAGCCGCCGCCGAGCGCGCGGAAGGTCGCGACCGCCGCGCGCGCGGCATCGGCATTCAGGCGCGCCTGCTCGCCGCGCGCCGACAGCCACTGCTGATCCTCGATCAGCACCTCGACGAGGCTCGCGTCGCCCTGCGCATAGGCGTCGCGCGCGGCGCGCTGGGCGACCGCCTCGGCGTCGACCTGATGGGCGACCTCGTCGCGCTCGGCGGCGATCTGCGCCCAGGTCGTCACCGCGTTCTCGACGTCCTCCGCCGCGCGCAGCACCGTCTGGCGGTATTGCGCGAGCGTTTCCGCGTAGCGGCCCTTGGCCTGGCCGACCTCCGCGTCGACGCGGCCGAAGTCGAACAGGCGCCAGCGCAGGCCCGCGAGCACGCCCGGCTGGAACGCGGCGGACTTGAACAGCGGGCCGTTCAGCGCCTCGAAGCCCAGGATCCCGGACAGCGACACCTGCGGATAGTATTCCGCGAGCGCCGCGCCGATGCCCGAATTGGCGGCCGCGAGCCGCCGCTCGGCGGCCACCACGTCGGGCCGCCGGCGCAGCAGCGCATCCGGGCGGATGTCGGCCGGCAGGCCCGGCACCGCATAGGCGGCCTCCGCATGGGCGGCCCCCGCATGGGCGGCCTCCGTCCCCGCGAGTTCGGCCGCGTAGGTGCCGGGCGCCGCGCCCATCAGGATGTCGAGCCGGTTCGACTGGCGCGCGCGCCCGGCTTGCAGGGGCGGCAGCTGCGCGCGGGTCTGCGCGAGCCGCGCGCGGGCTTCGGCGGTCTCGCGCTGGGTCGCGACGCCGTTCGCCACGCGGTCGCGCACGAGCGACACGAGGCGCGTATTCGCGTCGATCTGCGCGTTCACGATCGCGATGCGCGCCTGCAGGCCGCGCAGTTGGAAGTAGGCGTCGGCGGCGTCGGCCGCGACCGACACGCGCGAACCGGCATGCAGCGCCTCGGCCGCCTCGGCCTCGGCGCCCGCCGCCTGCGCGCGTCGCCGCAGGCCGCCCGCGAGATCGAGTTCCCAGCTGGCGCCGAGGCCGAGCTAGGTGAGGCTCTGACCGCGCTCGTAGCCAGGCAGCGCGGAGCCGATCCGGCCGAGCGGCGATTCGAGCGATTGCCGCTGGCGCGCCGCCTGGCCTTGCAGGTTGAATTCGGGCAGGTATTGCGCGCCCGCTTCCGACGCGGCCGCGCGCGCCTGCGCGACGCGCGCCTCGGCGGCGGCGAGGTCGAGGTTCTGGGACAGCGCGCGATCGATGATGCGGGTCAGCGCCGGATCGTTGAATGCGCGCCACCAGGTGTCGAGCGCGGCCGCCGGCGCGGCCGCGCCTTGCAGGGTGCGCAGCGTGTCCTGGCTTGCGTAGCTGGCCGGCAGCGGGCTCTGGACGCCCCGATAGTCGGGGCCGACCATGCAGCCGCCGAGCGCGGCCGCGAGCGCGCAGACGAACGGCAGGGCGGCGAGGCGGCGGGGGGAAGGGATCGTCGGCATGTCCGGATTCTTAGTGAGCATTGTTCGAGGCCCCGGTCGTGGGCGGCGGCGGCGGCACGACCTTGCGCATCAGCGGCACGATCAGCGTGGCGAACATGAAGCCGATCATGATCGTGGTCAGGGCGTCGCCGTAGGCCATCGTCTGCGCCTCGCGGAACGCGAGGTCGTGCAGCTGGCGCAGCGCGGCGGCCTGGCCGGCCTGCGGCGAGCCGAGCACGTCGCCGAGGTGCGAGCCGAGGCCGTTCAGCATCGATTGCATCGGCTGGTTCGCCGCCGTGAGGCGCGAGGCGATGTCGGAGAAGTGTTCGTTGGTGCGGTCGTTGAGAATCGCGCCGACCACCGCGATCCCGACCGCGCCGCCGAGGTTGCGCATCATGTTGAACAGGCCGCTCGCGTACTTGAGGCGATCGGGCGGCAGGCTGCCGAGCCCCAGCGTGACGGCGGGCGCGATCGCGAACACCTGCGGGAAGCCGCGGATCAGTTGCGGCCACAACAGCTGCGCGTCGCCCCAGTCGTGCGTGATGAAGCGGAAGTCCCACATCGACAGCCCGAACATCGCCATGCCGAACATCATCAGCCAGCGCAGGTCGGTCTTGCGCGCGAACAGCACGTAGACCGGCACGCCGACCAGCGCCGCGATGCCGGTGGGCACCATCGCGATGCCGGTCTGCCAGGCGTCGTAGCCGCGCACGTAGCCGAGGAACAGCGGCGTCAGGTAGATCGACGAGAACGCGCCGACGCCGGTCAGGAACGACAGCGTGCAGCCGATCGTGAAGTTGCGGTTGCGGAACGCGCGCAGGTCGACGATCGGATTGTCGATGCTCAGGCAGCGCGCGATGAAGATCGCGCCCGCGGACACCGAGATCACGACGCAGCGGCGGATCGTGTCGTCTTCGAGCCAGTTCCAGCGCGCGCCTTCCTCGAGCACGAACTCGAGCGTGCCGAGGAACACCGCCATCAGCGCGATGCCCGGATAGTCGGCGCCCTTGAGCAGGGAATGATCGGGATGGTCGATGTCGGCGCTCATCGATACGCCGAACGCGACCAGCAGGCCGGGCACCAGGTTCACGTAGAACAGCCAGCGCCAGTTCGCGGTATCGGTGATCCAGCCGCCCACGATCGGGCCGAGCGCGGGGGCGAGCGACGCGATGGTGCCGATCACGGCGGCGGCGATCACGCGGCGCTTGCCTTCGAAGTAGTGGAACGACGAGGTGAACACGGTCGGGATCATCGATGCGCCCAGCACGCCCTGGATCGCGCGGAACACGATCATGCTCTCGATGTTCCAGGCGAAGCCGCACAGCATGCTCGCGCCGGTGAAGCCGAGCGCGGACGCGGCGAACAGCTTGCGCGTCGAGAACACGCGGGTCAGCCAGCCGGACATCGGGATCACCGTGATCTCGGCGATCAGGTAGGCCGTTTGCACCCAGCCGATCTGATCCTGCGCGGCGTCGAGGCCGCCGCCGATTTCCTGCAGCGAGGAGGCGACGATCTGGATGTCGAGCAGCGCGATGAACATGCCGACGCACATCACGGCGAACGGCCAGGCGGCCGGCTGCGGCGGCGCCGTCTGCTCGGGCGGCGCGATGACGGCCTGCGTGGTGTCGCTCACCGGTCGCCTCCGCGCGTGTCGACCGAGACGACGGTGGACAGCCCCGGCCGCAGGATGCCGAGCACGCCGTCCTGCGCGTCGAGCGCGATCCGCACCGGCACGCGCTGCACGATCCGCGTGAAGTTGCCGGTCGCGTTCTGCGGCGGGATCACGCTGAACACCGCGCCCGTCGCGGGCGCGAGCAGGTGCACGCGGCCGCTGAAGCATTTCGACGACTGCACGTCGGCGCAGACCTTCGCCGACTGGCCCGGCTTCATGTGCGTGAGCTGGTCTTCCTTGAAGTTCGCGTCGACCCACAGGCCGTTCGCGGCGACCACCGACATCAGCTGCGTGCCGGGCGTCACATAGCTGCCGAGATGCGCCGAGCGATTGCCGACATAGCCGTCCATCGGCGCGCGCAACTCGGTGTAGCCGACGTTGAGCTGCGCGGTGCGCAGCGCCGCGCTCGATTGCAGCAGCGCGGCGTCGGCGCCGGCGATCTTGCCGTCGAGCACGGCGACCTGCTGGCGCGCCTCGCGCTGGCGGGCGTTGGCCGCGTCGAGCTGCGCCCTGGCCTGCTTGAGCGCCGCGTTCGAGCGTTCCTCGGCCTGGCGGGTGCCGGCTTCGGTGACGACCAGCTTGCGATAGCGCGCCGCGTCGGTTTCCGCGAACGCGAGCGATGCAGCCTTCTCGGTCACGTCGGCGCCGGCCTGGTCGATCACGGCCTGCTGGAGCGCACGCTGCGCGACGAGCTGCACGCGCGCGGCGCGCATGGCTTCCTCATTGGCCTTCGCCGCGTCGAGCTGCGCCGAGTAGTCGCTCTGCTGGAGCCGCAGCAGCGGCTGGCCGGCGCGCACCCGCTGGTTGTCCTCGACCAGCAGCTCCGACACGTAGCCGGCGACGTGCGGGGAGATGACCGTGATGTTGCCGCCGACATAGGCGTCGTCGGTCGTCTCGATGAAACGGGCGTGCAGCCACCAGTAGACGCCGTAGGCGATCAGCAGCCCCCCCAGCACGATGATGACCGGCAAGACCAGCTTGCGTTTGCGCGCCGGCTTGTCGCCGTCGACGCCCTGGATGACCTGCGTGTCCGAACGGGTTTCGCTCACCACTTACCTCTCCTATGCTTGGCAATCTGGGTTCCGGCGGACGCCGCCGTCGACGCGCCTTCGGCCGGCGCGCCCGGCTGGGCGCGCCGGCGGGGAAGGGGGACGTGCCGCGATGCGGACGCGCGCACCCCGTCCGCGCAAGCGGCGCGGCGGTCGTTCCGGTACGCGGACCTACCTCGGTTTTAATATTATGGTGATCATGTAATAAAGGCTTGTCAAGCGTCGCCGCGCGGGCGACGCCGTCCGGGCCGGCGCTCACGCGGCGCCGGCCCGGAGGCTGGGCCGCCTACCTACCAGGTGGCCAGCAGGGAGTCGACGCCGCGCAGCGCGTTGTTGCGGCGATACGGCAGCGCGTCGAGGTTGGTGATGTGCAGGTTCGGCAGGCGCGCGTAGATGGTTTCGAGCGCGGCGGCGATTTCGAGGGTCGCAAGCCGTGCGCCGAGACAGTAATGCAGACCGTTGCCGAACGACAGCGGGCGCACGCCCTCGCGATCGATGTTGAGCGTATTGGGATCCTCGAATTGCTGCGGGTCGCGGTTCGCGCCGCCGAGACAGACGCAGATCAGGTCGCCGCGCTTGAGCGCGTAGCCGTCGATCTCGATGTCCTCGAGCGCGACGCGCTGCGCGATCTGCACCGAGCTGTCGAAGCGCAGGCATTCGTTGACGACGTTCGGCATCAGCGACGGGTCGGCCTTCACGCGCTCGCGCTGCTCGGGATGGCGCTGCAGCGCGATCAGCGAGTTGCCGATCATGTTCTCGGTGGTCTCGTGGCCCGCCACGAACAGGAAGCACAGGTTCGCGACGATTTCGTCGTCCGTCAGGCGCTCGCCGTTCTCCTCGGCGAGGATCATCTGCGAGATCAGGTCGTCGCCCGGATGCTTGCGGCGCTCCGCGAGCACGCGCGCGAAATAGGCCTCGAGCTGCAGCGCCGACTGCTTCGATTCCTCGAGCTGCTCCGCATTCAGCGGAGTGACGTTGAGCGCGCCCGCCGCCTTGTCGGCGGCTTTCTTGAACATCGCGCCGTCCGACAGCGGCACGTCGAGGATGGTGCAGATCGTCTGCATCGGCAGCACGAACGCGAAGCCGCTGACGAGGTCGCCCTGCGGCTCGCGGGCGAGCTTGTCGACGAGCTGGTTCGAGATCGCGTACGACGCCTCGCGGAACTTCTCGATCTGGCGCGCGTTGAACGACTTCATGATCAGGGCGCGCAGGTGCGTGTGCTTCGGCGGGTTGAGGCCCGGCAGCATCGCGCGGAAGGTGCGGAACGGCGGCTGGTCGATCACGCCTTCACCGTAGCGGGCCTTGACCGCCTCGACGATGCCCTTGCCGAAGCGGCGGTCGAGCAGCAGCTTCTCGCCGAACGCGTAGTGGGAGGTCGCGTACAGCCGCGGCGCGAGCTGCACGAGCAGCGCCTCGTCGCGCATCGCGTCGAGGACGGGGTAGGGATTGTCGAGGTAGGCCGGGGTCGAAAGGTCGCTGTATTGCATGGTGTTGAATCCTGTAGGGTGGGAAGGGGCGCGCGGGCGCGCTCAGATCGAGACCATCTCGAAGTCGCTCTTCGGCACGTCGCATTCCGGGCAGCGCCATTCGCCCGGAATGTCTTCCCAACGCGTGCCCGGCTGGATGCCGGCTTTCGGATCGCCGGTTTCCTCGTCGTAGATGTAGCCGCAGATCAGACACATCCAGGTGCGGTACTCGATTGCAATGTCGGACATCGTGCAGTTCTCCGGATTAACTTTCGAGCGCGGCTTCCGCGCTCGGGCATTCGATGCTCTGGTTCAGTTGCTTGCGCAGCTTGTTCAGGTCCTTGATCGACAGCAGCGGGCGGTCGAGCAGGAGCGACAGGTTGTGCAGGATGCGGTCGGCCACCTTGCCTTCCCAGTCGCGGTCGAAGTGGATCTGCTTGTCGAGCCAGTGGCCCAGCCACTCGGGGTCGGGCAGCCGGCTCTGCACCGTGTCGTTCGGGAACAGCGCGCGGTTCACGTGCAGGTTGGTCGGATGAATCGCCTTCGCCGAGCGGTTGCCGCTCGCCATCAGCGTGCCGATCTTCGCGAACGCGCGGCGCGCCTCGTCGCCGTAGCGCTCCAGCGCGCGCCGCATGTACTTCAGGTAGGCGGCCGCATGGCGCGCCTCGTCCCGCGAGATCAGTTCGTAGATCTGGCGGATCACCGGTTCCGTGTGCCAGTGCGCGGCGCACCGATACCAGTGATTGAGCCGGATCTCGCCGCCGAAATGCAGCGTCAGCGTCTCCAGCGCGGGCGCCGGATCGAACGGGAAGCGCACCGCGTGCAGCTCGTCCTCGCTCGGCGCGAGGTCGGGGCGGAAGCGCCGCAGGTACTCGATCAGCACGAGCGAGTGCTTCTGCTCCTCGTAGAACCAGATCGACATGAACGCGGAGAAGTCGCTGTCGTGCTGGTTGTCGCGCAGGAACATCTCGGTCGCCGGCAGCGCGGCCCACTCCGTGATCGCGTTCATCTTGATCGACAGCGCCTGCTCGTCGGAGAGACGCTTGCGATCGAAGCGGTCCCAGGCGACGTCGTGCTGCATGTTCCAGCGCGCGCGTTCGAGGCTTTGGTACAACTCGGGATAGAGCATCATCGAAATCTCCCTGCGGCGCTAGGCGCCAGTCGCGGCGTGCACGGCCTGATCCGCGTCGGCCGTCAGGAACTGCGTCACGCGCCGGATCACGCCCGCGTCCGACAGGATGCGCACGTGTCCGACCTTCTCGACCCGCTCGAACACGACGCCCGGCAGCGCCGCGACGATGTTTTCCGATTCGCAGATCGGCACGACGTCGTCGTTCGGGCCGTGCATCACCAGCATCCGCGCGGCGAGCCCGCGGCCCAGCACGCCGATGTCCCAGTGCTGCGGCGGCACGCCGTTGCGGCTGTGCAGCTCCGCGTACAGCGCGCGCATCACGGGCGGCGTCAGCTGCAGGAAATCGTTCGACCAGCGATCGATCACGGCGGGCAGCGTGCACGGCGGCGCGAGCATCACGAGACCGGCCGCGCTCGCCGGGCCGAGTTCCGCGAGCGCGCCGGTCGAGGCGATCGACCCGAGCGAGTGCGCGACGATGGCGTGCACGCCGCCGAGCGAGCGGATCGCACCCTTCACCGCGTCCTTGAAGGCCGTCATCGTGGTCACGGTGCCGGGCGACACGCCGTGCGCGGGCGCATCGAACGCGGCGACCCGGAAGCCGGCCTTCTGCAGCCACGGCACGAACGAGAACATCGTCGCGCTGTCGGCGCCCCAGCCGTGCACCAGCAGCACGGTGCGCTCGCCCTTGCCCCATACGTGGCCGTGCTTGACGCCCGCGACGCCCTCGATCTCGAAGCGGCGCGCGCCGAGCGGCGTCATGTCCTTCGGCGGCGTCTTGCGGAACGTGCGCGTGTAGCCGAACAGGTCGGTCGCCCGCCGCGCGGCGGCGGCGGACGACACCACGCTCAGCGCGTCGACGTAGCCCTTGACGAGCCGCTTGCGGAACGGCATCGGCGGCGCGGCGGGCTGCGCCAGGGCGCCGGGAAGAGATTGCTCGGAAGTATTGGACATCGCTGCTTCTCCTGCGTGAAGGACGTCAGATCGCGGTGTCGGCGCGCGGCGGCGTCGGCGCGGCGGGGGTCGCGACCGCCTCGAACGACTGGTAGTAGCCGTGCACCGGGTCGTACAGGTGGCAGGAACGAATCACCTTCCATACCTCGCCCCAGGTGAACGTCTTCTGCCGGATCGCGCCCGGGTACTTGCGCTTGAGCGCCTCGCGCGCCTTCGGCAGGTTGTAGAACGGGATGACCGGCACGACATGGTGGGCGGCGTGCACCGAGATGTTGTGCGTGAAGAAGTGCAGCCACTTCGGGTACTCGTAGTCGGTCGTCATCATCAGCCGGCTGCCGTTCAGGGTCCAGTGCTCGCGGGTGAGGAACGGCATGTCGTCGGCGATGTGATGCATCATCGTCGTCGTGCTGAACCACGCGTGAATGCCGAGCCACGGGCCGAGGAAGTACAGCAGGAAGCCTTGCCAGCCGGTGAAGTAGATCAGCGCGGGCAGGTAGATCGCGGCGAACAGCACGGTCACCACGATCGAGCGTCGCACGTCGTTGCGCGCCTCCAGCTTCGGGAACATGCCGGGACGGAAGCCCGAATGGCGCTGGTAGTTGACGGTGCCGAGCCAGAACAGCCAGCTGCGCGTGCTGCGATACACGAACTTTTCCCACAGCCCCATGCGCCGGTACTGCTCGGGCAACACCGGGCGCCAGTCGGTATCCATCTCCAGGCTGTTGGTGTTCGCGTGATGCAGGTTGTGCATGTGACGCCAGCCGTGGAACGGATACAGCAGCGGGAACAGCGCGATCTGGCCGAGCATGAAGTTGAAGCGGCGGCTCTTCGAGAACGAGTTGTGCCCGCAATCGTGCGCGATGCAGAACAGCCCCCAGCCGCCCAGCCCCGCCGCGAGCCAGAGTGGGATGTAGAGCGACCAGTGCGGCGCGTAGTGGACGCCGACGACCGCGCCGACGTAAAGCGCGGCGCTCGCGAAGAAGCCGAGCAGTCCGCGCGCGAGGCGCGGTTCGTACAGCTCGCGCGGGATCGCGTCGGCCAGGCGCTCGTGGTCGAGCGTCTTGAGCGAGTCGACGAACTCGCGGAAGCCCTGCGTCTGCTGCTGCGGTAGTTTGATGGTTGCCATCGTATAGGCTCCTTTGCCGTGCGGGCTACGCCTTCACTTCGCTCGACGCGAGATCGGTGGCCAGGTAATGCGCGAGATCGTCGATGTTCTGGTGTTCGAACAGCAGCGCCGGGGACAGGCGCTGTTCGAGCAGCTTCTCCAGGTCGCCCGCGACCTGCAGCGCGACGAGCGAATCGAGGCCGTAGGACTCGAAGGTGCGCGCGGTCTCGATCTGCGCGGCCGGTACGTTGATCTGTTTCGCCAGCCGCTCGACGAGCCACTGGCGGATGCCGGCTTCCGTCAGCGGGGCGGCCGAACGCTTTTCCTCGGTGAAGCCGATCTTGTTGAACAGGCTCGAAATGAACGCCATGATGTGTACTCCAACGTCAGGGTTGAGAAAACGAATCGAAATGACGACCGAGGTTCAGGTCGCGTTGCGCGCGCGCAGGCGGTCGATGACTTCCCGGCTCGGCGAGCGCAACTCCCAGACGATGCCGAGCTTGCCCAGCAGCGTCAGAACCCAGCCCGACAGGTCGGGCTCCCACCACCGCACGCCATGCCGGTACCAGGCCGGGAATGCGTGGTGGTTGTTCTGCAGACCTTCGCCGAAGGTCAGGAACGCGACGATCCAGTTGTTGGTGCTGTGATCGCGGTTGTCGAATGGCCGGCTGCCGTAGCGATGGCAGATCGAGCCGACGCACCAGGCGAACTGGTTGGCGAGGAACATGCGCGCGAAGCCGCCGAACAGCAGGCCCGACAGCGCGCCGGTCCAGCTCGACGTCACGAGGCCGCCGATCGCGGCGGGCGTCAGCAGGCCGAGCACGACCCAGTAGAAGTAGGTGCGGTTGAAGAACAGCAGGGTGCGGTCCTTGAGGATGTCCTGCGCGAAATAGCTCCAGCTCGACATGTCGGGCGCCATCATCCACGGCATGTGCGCGTGCCAGAGGCCGCGCAGGCGTTCGGCGCGGCTGTCGCCGAGCAGGTTCGGCGAATGCGGATCGCCCGGCTTGTCGCTGTAGGTGTGATGGCGGCGATGCGTGGTGACCCAGAACAGGATCGGGCCCTGCGCGGCCATCGAGCCGCAGACCAGGATCAGCGCGCGGAACACCGACGAGGTCTTGAACGCGCGATGCGCGAGGAAGCGGTGATAGCCGATCGATACGCCGGCCATGTGCAGCACGTACATGACGCCGAACAGCCCGGCGTCGAGCCAGGTCGCGAGCCCCAGGTGCCACATCCACGCGGCGCCCAGCGAGCCGGCGAACGGAATCGCCATCACGCCGAACGCGGTGCGCGCCTTGATGCGGGCGCCGCGCGCGTCGAGCTGGTTGACGCCGCGCACGGGCGTGGGCTGGTCGCCGGCGGTGGCTGGCGGACTGCTGAAGTCGAGCGGGTTCATCGAGGGCTCTCCGGATGGCGGACGATGGAGCGGCGGGGGCGGAATGTCATGACTGCGTGGCCCGGTTCGCGGGGCGTTCGGGACGACGCACGTCCCAGACGAGGCCGAACAGCGCGAGCAGGTCGATCAGCGCGCCCGACGGATCGATCTGCCAGAAATGCTGGCTGGTGCGGGCGAGCGCGGGAAATGCGTGGTGGTTGTTGTGCCAGCCGCCGCCGACCGCCGGCAGGGCGAGCCAGAACACGTTGCGGCTCTGGTCGCGCGTGGTGTTCGGATGCGGCCCGAAGCTGTGGGCGAACGAATTGATGGCCCAGGTCGACTGGTCGACCAGGAAGATCCGCATCAGGCCGCCCCACAGGAAGCCCATCAGCGCCGAGTAGGCGGTGCCGCCGATCAGCCAGCCGGCCGCGGTCGGGATCGCGAGGCCGACCGCGATCCACACGAAGTAGAACTGGTTGAGCTTGACGACCAGGCGGTTGCGCAGCAGGTCGGGCGTGAACGTGCTCCAGTTCTGCCGGCGCAGCGTGAACAGCCAGCCCACGTGCGCATGCCAGATCCCGCGCAGGCGGCCCTTGAAGTCGTCGCCGTGCAGGCGCGGCGAATGCGGGTCGCCTTCCTTGTCGGTGAAGGCGTGGTGCATCCGGTGGGTCGCGGCCCAGAACAGCACCGGGCCCTGCGCGGCCATCGAGCCGAAGATCGCGAACAGCGACGTGACGATCGGGCCGGCCTTGAACGCCTGGTGCGAGAAGAAGCGGTGCAGGCCCGCCTCGACGCCGAGCGCGGTGCACACGTACATCGCGGCGAGCAGCCCGAGTTCGAGCCGGCCGATGCCGTGGAAGCAGGCGAGCACCACCGCCGCGACCGCGCCGGCGGCCGGGATGCCGACGGTCAGGTAGGCGAGGCGGCGTTCCGAGGCGCCGGTGCGGTCCGCGATCGCGGACGGTTGGGATGACGCGTGTTGGGTCTGGGTATCCATGATGTCCTTGTCCGCGTCAGGTGCGGGCGTGGGGGTAGCTGGCCAGCGCTTCGGCAAGCAGCGCCTGGCGGGTCGCATAGCGCTGGATCTTGCCGCTCGTCGTCAACGGGATCGCGCCCGTCGGCGCGAAATGGATCACGTGCGGCGCCGCGCCGAGGTGCAGCGTCACGCGCTCGACGATCGCGTCGCGCAGCGAATGCAGCTCGTCGGACGTCACGCGCTCGCCACGGCGCAGCTCGGCGACCACGGCGATCTGTTCGCTCGCGCCGGTGTCGATCGAGAACGCCGCGACGCCGTTGGGCCGGATCCTCGCATCGGTTTCCTGCACGAGTTGTTCGATGTCCTGCGGGTACAGGTTGCGACCCGCGTGGATGATCAGATCCTTGATCCGGCCGGTGACGAACAGCTCGCCGTCGCGCAGGAAGCCGAGGTCGCCCGTGCGCAGGTAGCGGTCCGGCGAGCCGGGCAGCGTCGCGTGGAAAGTTTCGCGGCTGCGTTCGGTCTGGTTCCAGTAGCCGACGCCGATGTTCGGGCCGCTGAACCAGATCTCGCCGATCGCGCCGTCGGGCAGCGCGCGGCCGTCCGCCGGGTCGACGATGCGCAGGTCGTGTCCGGGCGCGGCGATGCCGCAGCCGGCCAGCGTCTGCGCGCGCGGATGATCGTCCGGGACGTCGAGCGCGGCGCCGTGCGCGAGGCGTTCCTGGTCGACGCTCGTGAAGATCGGCGCGGCGCCGTCGGGCTTGCCGGACACGAACACGGTTGCTTCCGCGAGCCCGTAGCAGGGGCCGAACGCGGCGGCGCGAAAGCCGCGCGACCCGAAGCGCGCCGCGAAGCGCTCGAAGGTGCGCAGCCGCACCGGCTCCGCGCCGCAGTAGATCGCCTCGACGGTCGACAGATCGAGGGTCGCCAATTCAGCGTCGTCTATCGTGTCGCAGCAGAGATCGAAGGCGAAGTTCGGCGCGATGGTGGTCGTCACCCGGTAGCGCGACACGGCGGCGAGCCAGCGGTAGGGGCGCTGCACGAAATGCCCCGGCGACAGGATCACGGTGGGGAAGCCTTCGTAGATCGGCTGCAGGATGCCGCCCATCAGGCCCATGTCGTGATACGGCGGCAGCCAGGTGCAGCCGACCCGCGCGCGCGGCCCGCCCATCCAGCGGCTCGCGCAGTGGCAGTTGCTGAGCAGGTTGTCGTGCGTGAGCATCACGCCCTTCGGGGCGGACGTCGATCCCGAGGTGTACTGCAGCAGCGCGAGGCTCTCCGGATCGAGCCGGGGCAGGTCGTCCGCGCCACTGGGCGATTTGTATGTATATGCATTGTTATGACCGAGAAGAAACGGGTCGACATCCGTCCAGGCGTCTTCCGGGAGCGTGTCCGGCAGCAGGGCCAGCACGCGCTCGCGCAGCTTCGAGAAACGGCCATTGGTCAGGATGATGTCGGCTTGCGCGTCCTGCGCGATCGACGCGAGGCGGCCGAGCGCACGCGTGCCGACGGGCGGGAACGAAGGGACCGCGACGGCGCCTGCCATCAGTACGCCGAATAGTGCGGCGACGTAGTCGATGCCGGCCTCGAACAGCATCAGCACACGTTTGCCGACCGATTCCCGCGCGCTCAGGTGATGCGCCACCGCGAGCGCCTGGCGATACAGATCGCCGTAGCTGATCTCGCGCACCTCGTTCTCGCCATCCACGAGGTGAATGAAGGCGATCTGCCCGGGCCGCTCGGCGGCCTGCAGGCGCAACACGTCGACCATCGTCGCAACCGGGTAGCGCTCGAGCGTGGCGGGCGCGCCGTGACGCCGCTGCGTCGGGGCCGACGCGGAGATCCGCGCGGTTCCGGAATCGGTTTCGGATATTGTCATGTCGCCATCCTTTCTTCAGTAACGCGTTGTCTGCCGGTGTTTGAAACACACGCGGCCCGGAGCACTGGCATTAAAGAAAACGACCGTTCTGTTCGATTTCTTTAAGCGAACATAAAAAAGCGCGATAACATGCCATTCCCGATTTACGTAGAATTACGTAAATGCCAGGAAAATATTTGTTTTCCGATTATTACAACGAATGCAGACCGTCAATACGCCGGCCTGTTGAAACTCGGCGTCAAGCAGATAACGGCACTCCCCGCGCCCGGCGCACGAGACGCGGGGCGACAAGGCAAGACGAGCCGTGGGCATCCGGCGGCGAGCCGGCGTCCAAGGATGATGCCGATGTGTTGCAGCGAGCGACGACTACTGGAGAAGCGAGTACCACCGGCCCAGGCACAAGGGCTGGTGGCTATGGGGAGACACGGACGAGCGTCCGGCAAGGTCGCGCCTAACACTGGACGCGTCCTGGCAAGTAACGATGCCAGGTATCACGTCAGCCTCTTCCACGTGCCAGACGGGAATTGGAACGTACCCTGCACTCATTGCGGCCCTCGGTGACTCTTTTCATGTATATGCACGGATATTTATTCAGAGAAAAATTAAAGTCAAGTGTATTTTTTAAGTAGCTGCCGTTTCGTGAAGATGTGAAGCATTACGGCAGGGTTCAGTTCGCGGCGCTGTTCTGACTCAAACCATTCTCTGGGTGGCGCGATTTTAATGGATATGTAAGCGTAAGACAAACTGAATGTTTGTTCTCTAATTTCGAAAATGCCCGGGGAGATATGGAGGAGGCGACATGTCGGGGAGAGGGCGGGGGGCTTTTGAGGGACGGAAAGCACGACCGGATTCTCATGGAGGGTCGGTAGGAATCCGGAGCAAAAAGCTGGATGTCTCGCCGAGGGATTCGGGTTGGAAGCGCATGTCGTGTTCATCCCTGGCGATGCGAGACCGGTGCGGATGCATGCCGTCGGTCGGGACGAAAGGGGGCGAGGCGAGGAGGCGCTTTCGCGGCGAATTGGTCGAGATGGTTGCGCGGGCATCGAGCCGCTTGCGTTCCGCAGCCGTCGCCGGCGATGCATGTGACGTGTTTTGTCGATTGCGGTATGGAGGAGGCATCGATCGAACAAGCGCGATGCGGCGAACGGGAAGGAAGGCGGAGCGTTATCGCGCGCGATGTGCTGACCGTGATCGACTGTGCTGTACTCGAAGCACGTGTTCGGCGAGCGATCGTGTTGCATCGGACATTGCCTCGATGTATCTCGCATGGGGCTGATCTGCCCGATCCGTTTCGGGAACGGCGTGAATGACCCGATCGATACCATGACCTTGCTCGGTCGACGCGATGGCTTCCATCCGGTCGGTCGCGGGCAAGAGCGAATGCGCGATGTCATATCGTTGGAAAACCCGCGATATTCCCGTATTTCACGGCGCCCGGACACATCAAACGGAGTACTGAATCAATATCCGGATTGGTTTTGCCGACGATTTTCCCGTAACGGATGTTCCGGATGGCGACCATTGGCTGCTGCTGCGCGTTCTCGCTGTCGAGTCATTCGCTGGGTGCGCGCTTCGCAGACATGTCGACCACGGAACGCGCGATCCGGACCGCATGCACGAGATCGGTCTCGCGTTCGTCGAGGCGTATCTCGCGACTGTGGTGTGCGTCGGCGACGGACAGTTGGAGAAGACGCGGCACGCTCGGCGCTAACGGAAACGCGCAGCGATCGCCGCGAAATTTTCCCCGTCGTAGTTGACGTGCGTGTCGCGTCGTCGCCCATCCTTGGAAGGAGGCGACGGCGATTGCCCGGCCTGCCTGCGCGCCTGCGGCGGCACGGAGTCGGATGCGGACAGTGTGTGATCCGGCAGTGAAGATAAGCGGTGGGGCGATGCGATCGTTCGGATGCCACGCCCTCGGAATCGGAGGCGAGACGGGATATCGGCGCGTCACTCGATGAGGTGCCCCGGTCGAACGCATCCGCGCACACGATCCCGGCATCGATATCGATCGAGCGTTCCGAAGCGGGTTGCACGGCGATCGTGCATGACGCCCGACCCGCGCATCGTTTCGCAGCAAGGAGCGGCATGGCGGCGCAGCGTGCAGCCGCCGCGATACGAGCAGGGAAGGGATCGGCCAACGGCAGCTATTCTTTACCAACACATTACGCAGTCCGGATAAAAAACCGCCGTTCACCAAACGGAAATAATAAAAAGATTCCATCCTCGTTTTTCGGAAATTCTGAAAAAGACAATACTTTTTTGGGTAGAGCATTCTCTCCACGCATAGATTGCACTGCCGCAAAAAAAGTGTCACGGCACAGGTTCGAGCGCGCTTTTTCGATGCCTGTCCCGTCCCGCCGATATCCGCGGAAATCCCTTGTCGAACAAGGAACATAGCGCCGCACAAGGCTCCGCGCGCGATCCGCTCTGCCCGATATCGCCCAGCACGCGCCACTCGCGCATTCAAGCGGGGAATGTGTGCATCGCAACAATCCATTTCAATCCGTCCGTCCCGAACGGTATGGTGAACACACGTTCGATATTCATTGAGCGATGCGAACAAACCGAGGGAAACCGTTCTCCATGAAACCTGTTCATACCGCATCCGCAAGCGACCAACCCGCCCAGGGTGCGGCCGCGCGCGCAGCCGACGCGGGCTTGCGTCTGCCCGGGCGGCTGGTCGGGCCGATCGTGCTGGGCACGCTGTTGAACGCGCTGAACTCGTCGATGATCGCGGTCGCGCTGGTCAGCATCCAGCAGACCTTCGCGCCGGGCGCGCGCTTCGACACCATGTGGCTCGTCTCCGGCCTCTATCTCGCGACCGCGGTCGGCCAGCCGACGATGGGTCGTCTCGCGGATCGCTTCGGCGCGAAGCGGATGTTCTGCATCGGTCTCGCGATCGTGCTCGCCGCCTCGGTGCTCGCGCCGTTCGCGCCGTCGCTGGGCGCGCTCGTCGCCGCGCGCATCGCGCTCGGGATCGGCACGTCCGCCGCGTATCCGGCCGGCATGGCGCTGATCCGCGCGTGGTCGCAGCGGCATGCGAACGGCGCGACGCCCACGGGCGGGCTCGGCGCGATCTCGATCGCCGCGCAGGTGGCGGTCGCCTTCGGTCCGCCGCTCGGCGGCGCGCTCGTGCAATGCGCCGGATGGCGCGCGATCTTCTGGATCAACGTGCCGATCGTGCTCGCCTCGTTCGTGACGGCCGCGCGCTGGCTGCCCGCCGATCCGCCGTACCAGGGCGCGCAGGCGCGCCGCACGTTGGGCGGCACGCTCAAGGAGCTGGACGTGCCGGGCCTCGTGCTGTTCGTGCTGACGCTCACGGGCCTGCTGCTGTTCCTGCAGACCGTGGCGCACCGGCCGAACTGGCTGCTGCTCGGCGCGACGGCGCTGCTCGCGCCGCTGCTCGTGCAGTGGGAGCGGCAGGCGGCGACGCCGTTCATCGACGTGCGGATGCTCGCGGAAAACCGCCCGCTGCTCGGCACCTACCTGCGTTGCGTCGGCACCTATGCCGTGTTCTACGCGATCTTCTACGCACTGCCGATGTGGTTGCAGGAGGCGCGCGGGTTGTCCGCCGCGAACGCGGGCCTCGCCATGCTGCCGATCGCCGCGCTCGGCACCGTGACCACCTTCGTCGCGACCCGCATCGCGCATCGCCACGGTCCGCGCCCGGTGCTGATCGTCGGTTCCGCGCTGCTGTGCATCGGCAGCGTCGTGATGAGTTGCTTCACGAGCAGCCTGCCGATCGCGGCCGTCGTGCTGCTCTCGATCGTGTTCGGCGTGCCGAACGGTTTCAACAACCTCGGCAATCAGGCGACGCTGTACCAGAGCGCGCCGCACGACCGGATCGGCGCCGCGTCGGGGTTGTATCGCACCGCGCAATACGTCGGCGGCAGCCTGTCGTTCGCGCTGGTCGGCGTCGCGCTCGGCCACCCGGCGAGCGACCGGGGCCTGCGCGAACTCGCGATCGTCCTGGCCGCGATCAGCGTGGTGCTGTTGCTCAATGCGGCGTCGAGCCGTCATATCGGCGCCGTGGTTCCTTCCATCCAACAACAGAAGTGAGGTGTTTGCATGTCCATTCCGACGCTCAACCGCACGGTCGCCCTGGTGGCCATCGATCTGCAGAACGGCATCGTGTCGCTGCCCGTCACGCCGTACACCGGCGCCCAGGTGGTCGCGAAGACCGTCGAGCTGGCGCAGGCGTTCCGCGCGCAGCAACTGCCGGTGATCTACGTGCACACGAGCTACCGGCCTGACGGCGGCGTGGCGCTGAAGGTCCGCACCGACGCGCCGTCGTCGCCGCCGAATCTCGATCCCGAATGGAGCGCGTTCGCGCCGGCCCTCGGCGTCGGCCCGAACGATCTCGTGGTCACCAAGCATCAGTGGGGGCGCGTTCACCGGCACCGATCTCGACGTGCAGCTGCGCCGCCGTGGCATCACCGACATCGTGCTGACCGGCATCGCGACCAACATCGGCGTCGAATCGACGGCGCGCCAGGCTTATGAAAACAACTACAACGTCGTCGTCGTCAGCGACGCGGTGAGCACGTCGTCGAGCGACGCGCAGAACTTCGCGCTGACGCAGATCTTCCCGAAGCTCGGGCAGGTCGCCGCGGCGAGCGACGTGGAGGCGGCACTGGAACAGGCGTTCTCACGCTGACCGGCGCGCGCCGCCGGCGCACCCGGAAGACACGCTTATAACCCGAGGGATGACAATGATTTCGACAGATGCATGGGTCCTGTACGCGGGACCGGAGACGGGCCGCAAGGCCGCGCCCGTGGCAGGCGAACTGCAACGCGAGACGTTCCGCTTCGACGAGCTTGGCCGCCGACGAGGTGCTGGTCGAGCCGCTGTACGGCTCGTGGGAGGCGAACCTCGATCACGCGCTGTCGCGCAATCCGGTCGATATTTGCCGGCAGCGCCGCGAGGACAAGATCGTGCTCGGCAACGGCGCGCTGGTGCGCGTGCTCGAACGCGGCGGCGCGGTGCATTCGCTCCAGGAAGGCGAGATCTGCATGGTGATGCCGTTCGGCAAGCGCGATGAGAACGGCTTCGCGGAACTGGTCTACGCCTACGATGCGCCGGGCACGATCGGCGTGATGGCGCGTCGCACCAAGATGCGCGCCGACAATCTCGTGCCGGTGCCGTCCGACAGCCGCCACTCGCTGCTGCAATGGGCGACCTACGGCCGCTACTTCACCGCCTGGGACAACTGGAAGGTCGCGTCGGCATGCTGGCGCTCGCAGCTGCCCGACGTCGATCCGGCCGACTACCTGGTGTTCGGCTGGGGCGGCGGCACCACGCTCGCGGAGCTGCAACTCGCCAAGCGCGAAGGCTTCCGCGTCGCGATGACGGCGAGCAACGACAAGCGTCTCGATGAGCTGACGAAGCTCGGCATCACGGCGGTCGATCGCCGCAAATTCCCGCATCTGAGCTTTGACGACGAGCGCTATCGCACGGATCCGGAATACCAGGCGAACTATCGCGAGTCGGAAAAGGTGTTCGCGGACACGATCAACGAACTGAGCGGCGGACGCGGCGTCGCGATCTTCCTCGACAACCTGGGCGGCGCGCTGTACCGCGCGACGATGCGCGTGATCGGCCGCACCGGGATCGTCGCGACGGTCGGCTGGAAGACCGGGATGCGGCTGTGGAACCTGCGCGCGACCGAGTGCATCAACCGCCGTCTGCACATCCACACGCACGCCTGGCGCTATGACGACAGCATCACGATCCGCGATTTCCAGGAATCGACCGGCTGGATCGGGCAGGAGCCGACCGAGATCTTCGATTTCGACGAGGTGCCGAAGCTGGCGTCCGACTACCTGAACGGGAAGATCCAGACGTACTTCCCGATCTATCGGATCAACGAGGTCTGATCACCGGCTCGCGCGCCGCGTCGAATCCACATCCGATCATTCAGTGATGCGAAATAGTGACGCGACGCGCGAATCGATTCAATTGAAGGGAGAAATGCGATGGCCACGGTGGAAACCGAAGATATCGCCGCCGCGCCGGCCGCGGAGCGTGCGCGCTCCGGGCCGCTCGACGGCATCCGCGTGATCGACGCCGCGACGCTGTTCGCGGGGCCGCTCGCCGCGACGATGCTGGCCGACTATGGCGCGGACGTGATCAAGGTCGAGCATCCGACGGGTGATCCGGCGCGCAAGTACGGCGCGCGGCGCGACGACGTGCCGCTGTGGTGGAAAGTGCTCGCGCGCAACAAGCGCGCGGTCACGCTGAACCTGAGCGACGCCGAGGGCCAGCGCCTGTTCCGCGAGCTGGCGGCGCAGGCGGACGTCGTCGTCGAGAATTTTCGGCCCGGCACGCTCGAGCGCTGGGGGCTCGGCTACGACGCGCTGTCGGCGGTCAATCCGCGCCTCGTGCTGGTGCGCGTGACGGGCTTCGGCCAGTTCGGCCCATATTCGAGCCGGCCCGGCTTCGGCACGCTCGCGGAAGCCATGAGCGGTCTGGCCGCGCTGACGGGCGAACAGGACGGCCCGCCCCTGCTGCCGTCGTTTCCGCTCGCCGACACGGTGGCGGGGCTGACGGCCGCGTTCGCGATCATGACGGCGCTGAAGGCGCGCGAACGCACCGGGCGCGGCCAGGTGGTCGATCTCGCGATCATCGAGACCATGCTCGCGGCGATGGGCGCGCAGGTCACGAGCTACGACCAGACGGGCCAGGTGCCGGTGCGCACCGGCAATCGCTCGGCGAACAATTCGCCGCGCGGCGTCTATCGCACCGCGGACGGCAAGTGGGTGGCGCTGTCGACGTCCGCGCAGAGCATCGCCGAGCGCGTGATGCGGCTCGTGGGGCGCGCGGATCTGATCGACGAACCGTGGTTCGTGAACGGCGCGGAACGCGCCCGGCACGCGGACGAGCTCGACGAAGCGGTCGGCGGCTGGATCGCGCGGCGCACCCGCGACGAGGTGCTGGACGAATTCGAGCGCGCGGAAGCGGCGGTCGCGCCGATCTATGACGTCACCGACGTGCTGCGCGATCCGCAATATGCGGCGCTCGGCTCGGTGGTGTCGGTGCCGGACGCGGAGCTGGGCGCCTTTCGCACCCACAACGTGCCGTTCCGCCTGTCGGACACGCCCGGCGCGATCCGCTGGGGCGGGCCGCGGCGCGGCGCGCACAACGACGAGGTGTTCGGCGCATTGGGACTGGAGCGGCCCGAGATTGCCGCGTTGACTGAACGGGGAGTGCTATGAAGAGCAGTGCGACGTACCGCAGTTACCTGTATGTGCCCGCGCACAAGGCGCAGGTGGTGGACAAGGCGTATGCGAGCGAGGCCGACGCGATCGTGCTCGACCTGGAGGACGCCGTGCCCGCGAGCCACAAGGCCGAGGCGCGCAAGGCCGCGGCCGAGGTGCTCGCGGCCGGGCCGTCGAAGCCGACCTACGTGCGCATCAACCCGGCCTCGAGCCCGTGGTGCCGCGACGACGTCGAGGCGATCGCGCTGCCCGCGCTGCGCGCCTTGCGGCTGCCGAAATGCGATCGGCCGGAGCAGATCCGCGCCGTGGCCGGCTGGCTCGACCAGCTCGACTGCGAGGCGGGGATCCAGATCCTGATCGAGTCGGCCTATGGCGTCGAGACGGCCTATTCGCTGGCGACGGCGTCGCCGCGCCTCGAACGGATCGGGCTCGGCGAGAGCGACCTGCGCGCGGACTTGCAGGTCGGCGTCGACAATTTCACGCTGGAGGTCTGCCGCGCGCGGTGCGTGATCGCGTCGCGCGCCGCGGGGCTCAACGGGCCGATCCAGACGGTCCATCACACGTTGACCGATCTCGACAGCCTGCGCGAATCGACGCAGCGCGCGAAGTCGATGGGCTTCGTCGGCCGCTTCGCGATCCATCCGTCGCAGCTGCCGATCATCAATGAAGTCTGGACGCCGTCCGGGGACGAGATCCGCGCGGCCGAGCGCGTGCTCGAAGCGGTCGATGCGGCGGCCGGCGCGGAGAGCGCGTCGTCGGTGTTCGTGCTGCCCGACGGCCGGGTGGTCGCGCCGCCGCTGATCGCGAATGCGCGCGTGACGCTGGCGCTCGCGAACAATCTGCGCGCGAGCGGGGCCCTCGCATGAGCGCGCCGGCAACGTTCGCGCCGGGTTCGGGCGCCGTGGTGGCGGGCCCGGCGCTGCCGCCCGACGGCATCGTCGGCGCGCTCGGGCGCTTCGCCGCGTCGGTCCGCGCGGAGGGGCTCGACCGCAAGTTGCGCGAGGAGGCCGCCGCGCGCGTGCTCGACGTGGTCGGCAACAGCCTGATCGCGCATCGCGAGCCGGTCGCGCGCTCGGTGCTGGAGGTCGCGCGCCGCTGGGCGGGCCAGGGGCGCGCGAGCGTGATCGGCGCGTTCGACCGGCTGCCGGCCGCGAGCGCCGCGCTCGTCAACGGCACGCTCGCGCATGCGATGGACTTCGACGATTCGCACATGCGCTCGGTGCTGCATCCGAGCGCATCGGTGATCCCGGCCGCGCTGGCCGCCGCGCAGGCGAGCGGCGCGTCGGGCGCGGCGTTTCTCGATGCGCTCACGGTCGGCACCGAGATCTGCATCCGGCTCGGCGTGGCCGCGTACAACGAGCGGCTGGGCAACTCGGTGTTCTTCGAGCGCGGCCAGCACGCCACCTCGATCTGCGGCACGATCGGCGCGGCCGCCGCGGCCGCGATGCTGTTCGACCTCGACGCAGGGCAGATCGCGGCGGCAATCGGCATCGCCGCGAGCATGGGGGCGGGGCTGCTCGAAGCGAACCGCACCGGCGGCTCGGTGAAGCGGATCCATTGCGGCTGGGCGGCGCACGCGGGCGTCAGCGCGGCCGAACTGGCGGCCGCGGGCGTCACCGCGCCGCCGACCGCGCTCGAAGGGCGCTTCGGGTTTTTCCATGCCTGGTGCGGTGACCTCGCGGACGTCAGCGCGGTGTTGCGCGATATCGGCACGACGTGGGAAACCCGCCGGATCATCTTCAAGCCTTACCCATGCAACCATTTCACGCATCCGGCCATCGACGCGGCCTTGCAGCTGAAGGCCGAGGGCGTGCAGGCGGACGACGTGGTGGAGGCCGAGCTGCGGGTGGCCGCCTCGACGCTGCGCACGATCGGCGAGCCGGCCGAGTTGAAGGCGAACCCGCCGAACGGCTATGCCGCGGCGTTCTCGGGACCGTATACGGTCGCGGCGGCGCTGCTGGGCGGCGGCGGGCTCGGGGTGTGGTTCGACGATTTCGACGATGCGCTGGCGCGCGATCCGGCGCGCCGCGCGCTCGCCGCGAAGGTGCGCTGCGTCGCCGATCCGTGGTGCGACACGCGCTTTCCGGATTTCCTGCCGGCGGTGCTGCGCGTCACGCTGCGCGACGGGCAGGTGCGCGAGGCGCGCATCGAATCGAGCAAGGGCACGAATTCGCGCCCGCTCACCGAACAGGAGCTGACCGCGAAATTCGCGTTGGCCGCGAGTTCCGTACTCGGCATGACGCGCGCGCTTGCGTTGCGCGATGCGGTGCGGGCACTGGTGGACGATGCGCCGCTCGACGCGCTCGCCGAACTGGCGGCGAGCGGCGTGGACGACGGGCAGGACACGACACAGGGAGGAGACGCATCTTGACGGCACGACGTTGGGTAAATCGACCGCCGGGTTCGAACTGGGGGGAATTCGGTCCGGACGATCAGAAGGGGCGCTTGAACTGGCTGACGCCGGAGAAGGTGCGCGAGGGTGCGGCGGAAGTGCGGGAGGGTTTGACGTTCTCGTTGAGCCTGCCGCTGGACGTGCCGCGCGGAGGCGGGTTGAACGCGCGCAGGAAGCCGCCGGCGATCATGCCGGCGCTGCTGAACGAGCGGCCGTACTTCGGTTATAGGGCGGAAGAGCAGATCGCGAACGCGACGGACGTGGTGTGCGACGACGCGTTCTGCATGCACTCGCAATTCTCGACGCAGTGGGATGCGCTGTCGCACGTGGGCGGGCTGTTCGACGCGGATGGAGACGGAGAGGCGGAAGCGGTGTTCTACAACGGCTACCGGTTGGGCGAACACGTGCGGGTGCCGGAACAGGGCGCGGTGCGCGGCGGCGCGCAGGCGCTGGGGATCGAGGTGATGGCGGCGACGGGCGTGCAGGGTCGCGGGGTGTTGATCGACCTGCGGCATCACTTCGGGCTGGGCCGGACGAAGGTGGGCTACGAGCAGCTGATGCGGGTGATGGACGTGGATGGAGTGCGGGTGGAGCGCGGTGACATGGTGTGCATCCACACGGGCTTCGCGGAGTTGTTGTTGAAGGACGAGACGGGAGAAGGAGACACGCTGTCGCAGTGCTGCGTGCTGGACAGCGCGGACGAGAGGCTGTTGAGGTGGGTGGACGAGAGCGGGCTGTCGGTGCTGGCGGCGGACAATCACGCGGTGGAGGAGCGTCCGAAGGGGGCGGGAGCGAAGGCGGAGCGCGGGGCGGCGATGCCGTTGCACGAGCTGTGCCTGTTCAAGCTTGGGATCCACCTTGGGGAGCTGTGGCACCTGACGCCGCTGGCGACGTGGTTGCGGGGGAAGGGGCGCAACCGGTTCCTGCTGACCGCGCCGCCGCTGCATATCCGCGGGCTGGTGGGGTCGCCCGTCAACCCGGTCGCGACCGTCTGAGCGAGCAGGCGCGCGGGCGGCGTCGGCCGCCCGCAAGTTTTTAGTCGACCAATGGACAGGAATTTCGCCGGGCTTCACGTGCGGCGGACACAATATTCATATAAAAAGTCTTATTCGAAACAGCTATATCAATAATTTATTTTCGTCAAGATTGGACTATTCTTGTGCGTTGCACTAAATATCAGGTATTTCTTGTTCCGAAATTCGGAACATGGGATCGGTACCTAATCTGTTTGGTGGATGATCGCAATCATGAATCTACGTTCGATCGACTTGAATTTGCTGGTGATCCTCGACGCGCTGCTGACGGAGCGCCAGGTCACGCGGGCCGGCCAGAAGGTGGGGCTGACCCAGCCTGCCGTGAGCAATGCGCTGGCGCGGCTGCGCTATGTCTTCAAGGACGAAATCCTGGTGCGCACCGCGGTCGGCATGGAACTCACGCCGCGCGCCAAAGCCCTGGTCACGCCTATTCGGCAAGTCATGAAACAAATCGAGGAATTATTTGAATTGGATTATCAATTCAACCCTTTTACGTCGGAGCGGCATTTCACGGTCCGAATGTCGGATCTGATTGAATTGTTGATATTGCCGAATCTGCTGCGGCGCATTCGCGACACCGCGCCGCGCATCGGCATGGACATCATGCACCTGAGCGCCGCGAAGACCGCCGAGGCGCTCGAATCCGGCCGGCTCGACCTCGCGATCAGCGCGGGCCTCGAGCACTCGGGCGGGCTCGCCTCGCAGACGGTATTCCAGGACCGGCTCGTGTGCGTCGTGAGCCGCGCCCATCCCGAGGCGGACCGGCCGCTCACGCTGGAGCGCTTCGTCGCGCTCGACTTCCTCAACGTGTCGATCAATCCCGTCGATCACGGGCTGGTCGACACGATGCTCGCGAACCTGCGCTGCACGCGGCGGATCGCGCTCAACGTGCCGCACTGGCTCGTCGTGCCGAACATGCTCGACGCGCTGCCCTACGCGGTCATCATGTCCGAGCGGCACGCGCAGAGCCTCGGCGACGCGCGCCTCGTGATCCGCGAACTGCCGCTGCCGATGGAGCCCGTCACCTGGTCGCTGTACTGGCACCGCCGGCACGACGCGAGCAACGCCCACGCGTGGCTGCGCAACTGCATCGCCGAGGTCGCGGAAGCGCTCGAAGCGCGCGTCCCCGACGTCGCGTGTCTCGCCTGAGCGGCGTGGCTCAGGCGATCACCAGCCGCGGCGGCAGCGTCGAGACGTCGGGCTGCGCGTCGAGCCGCCACAGATAATCGAGCGCCGCGCGGATCTGCGCGGGGCGCCAGTGACGCCGGCAGTTCTTCGTGAACTTCGCCTCGTAGTCGGCGCGCTGCATCGGCCGGCTCGGCGAGCCGGGCAAATCCTCCACTTCCTTCGTGCAGCGCGCGCCGTCGTCGCAGATCGCGGTCACCCGGTTGCCCGCGTGCGCGGGATAGCGCGCGCTCAGCGCCGGATCGGCGTGCACCGTGATCGTGCGGATCAGCGCGAGCAGCGTCGGATCGCGGCGCGCGGCCGACGAATAGCTTTCGGTCGTGATGTCGCCGTCGAGCATCGCGCGCGCGACGATGTACGGCAGGCTGTGGTCGGCCGTCTCGTGCGTGGTGGGCGCCCATTTCTCGGGATCGCGTCCGGCCGTCACGTAGCCGACCTCGGTCGTGTGCACCTCGATCGCGCGGATCCGCCGCAGGTCGCCGATCTGCGCGGCGACGTCGAGCGCGGCCGGGATCGCGGTCTGGGTGAGGCCCTGCGCCGGGTAGTACTTGACGAAACAGCGCGCGATCCGGAAATCGCCGCCGCGCCCGCCGAATGCGCGCGTATCGACGGCGAACGGCCCGGACACCTGCGGAAAGAAGCCCGCGAGCCCCTCGAAGATCGGGGCGGGGCCGGTGAGGCCCGCGCGCGCGAGCTGGGTCGAGAACACCGCGTTGCGCGCCGCGTCGGCATCGGCGAGCGCCTTCCAGTTCGACAACTGCTGCACGCGGGTCTGGTTCAGCGCGAGATGGCTGTTGATCGACAGGTTGACCGCCTGCACCAGCTGCGGCGTCGGCAGGCGCATCAGCTTGCCGGCCGCGAGCGCGACCGCGGGCAGGCTGTAGCAGGTGTGGTCCCAGCCGCGCGGGCTGATCGCGGCCGCGTCCATCAGCCGGCAGGCGATCTCGTAGGCGATCGCGATCGACAGGATCAGGTCGCGGCCGCTCGCGCGCTGCGCTTCCGCGACCGCGAGGCAGGCGGCCACGTTGTCGCTCGGGTGGCCGGTTTCCTTGCCGGCGTAGGCGTCGTTGAAGTCGAAGTAGCGCAGCGCCGTGCCGGTCGCGAAGGCGGCGAGGTCGGGGCTCGTGCGGCGGTTCGTGCCGAGCACGGTCGCGGTGCCGCCCGCCGAGGCGAGCGCGGCGTCGCGCGCGATCCGCACCGGGCCTTCGTCGTAGGCGGCGATCGCGCAGCCGAGCGCGTCGATCAGGTGCGCCTTGATGGTTTCGACGGTCGCGGCGTCGAGATCCGCGTACTGCAGGCCGGCCGCGTAGTCGGCGAGCTGCTGCGCGAGATCCGGGCCGGCCGCGGCGTCGGGCGGGGCGTCGGCGGCGAGGGCGTGCGCGAGCGGCAGCAGGGCGGCGCTGCCGGAGAGCGCGGCGAGGAAGTGTCGGCGGTTCATGGGGAGGGCTCCAGGTTGTCCGGGGATGGTCAGAACAGCTTGCGCAGGCCGAGCGCGACGCCCGCGCTGCCGGTGCGGTCGGCGGCGAGCGTGTAATGCAGGAAGTTGTAGTTGTAGTTGTCGAAGTCGAGCGCCGCACGATGCGCATAGCCGCCCGCGAGATACAGCGTGACGGTCTTCGACAGGAAGTAGTTGAGCTGCAGCGTGACCTGCTGCGGGTTGCTCGGCTGCGCGCTCGCGCCGGTGCTGCCTGGATTCTGCTTGTCGATGTGTTCGTAGTAGGCCGCGCCGATCACCTGCAGCACGTCGGACACGCTGTAGCGCACGCCGGCCCACCAGAGCGTGAAGTTCGTCACGACCGACGCGGTGTTGATGTTGCTCTGCCCGTGCGCCACGCCGCCGATCAGCTGCGCGCGATCGAGATAGACGATCGCCGACGCCGCGTAGCGCCGGAAATGCGCGAAGCCGCCCGGCTGCGGGGTGTGGACGTCGTCGAACGCGGCGGCGGCCGAGAACGGGCCACCCGAGTAATCGAAGCCCGCGCCGTAGGCCGCGCCGGACTGGAACGCGCCCGCCGTGTTGCTGAACGCATAGTGCGCCTCGACCGTCAGCGCGCCGAGCTTGGCCAGGTACTTGGCGACATTGTTCTCGCGGTAGTTCAAGCCCACGATCGCGCCGTCCGGTTCGTAGATCGTCGAATACGCGCCCGTCGGCGAGTAGCGCTCCATGATGTCGAACAGCGTCGTGTACTGGCGGCCGAGCCGCAGCGCGCCCCACTGCGGGTGTTGCAGCGCGACCCACGCGCCGCGGTCGAAGCCGCCCGCGCCGACGCCCGTGCCGTTGTTCATGTTGATGCTGCTTTCGAGGCGGAACGCAGCCTGCCAGCCGCCGCCGAGATCCTCGACGCCCTTCAGCCCCCAGCGCGAGCCGCTCTTGCCGCCCGACGCCATGCGCACGAGCGTGGCGGCGCTGCCGCCCGGGCCGGCCTGGCCGGTCAGGAATTCGGTGTAGACGTCGGCGACGCCGTACAGCGTCAGGTTGGCCTGCGCGCACGCGCCGGCCGAGACGAAGCCCAGCCCGCAGAGCGCGGACATCCGCTTGCCCATTGTTTGTCTCCGGTTTGGTTTTGTTGTGTGTCGCGCGGGGCGGGCGGCGCTTGGGGAGGCGCGCCGCCCGCCGCGTCATCCGGGGCGCAGGGCAAACAGGCGGCGACGCGCGCGCGGAGCGGGGCGGCAAGGATTCATCGGGCGTCGCGCGTGTCGAGGCGCGCGCGCACCGCCGCGTCGCGCGCGAGGATGCGGCGCGCGCGGGCGACGCCGGGCGCATCGACCATCTTGCCGTCGATGCGCAAGGCGCCGCGGCCGTCGGCGCGCGCGTCCTCGTAGGCGGCGAGCAGCGCGCGCGCGTCGCGCACGGCGGCCTCGTCCGGCCGGAACGCGCGGTTGAGCGCGTCGACCTGGAGCGGGTGGATGCAGGTCGCGCCCGCGTAGCCGAGTTCGGCGGAGGCGCGCGCGATGCGCTCGAACGCATCGAGGTCGCGCAGCTCGTCGAGCCCGCCGAGCAGGCCGAGCGGCTGGACCCCGGCCGCGCGCGCGGCGATCACCAGCAGCTGCTTCGGCACGCGCAGCACGTCGGCGCTGGCGGCGCTCTCGCAGTTCAGCGCGAAGTCGCCGCCGCCCAGCATCATCGCGGCGACGCGCGGCGACGCGCGCGCGATGCGCTCCATCGCCTGAAAGGCGCGCGGGGTCTCGATGATCGCGATGACCCGGGTCGCGCCCGGCGACGCACCGGCCGCGTCTTCGAGCGAATCGAGCAACGCGTCGATCGCTTCGAGATGCGACGCGCCGCGCACCTTGGGCAGCACCACCCCGTGCGCGCCGGCCGCGACCGCCGCGCGCAGGTCCGGCACCAGCAGGTCGAGCGGATCGTTCACGCGCACCAGCACGTCGTGGCCGGCGGCGGCGAACAGCGGCACGCTCGCCGCGAGGGTCGCGCGCGCCGCTTCCTTCTGCGCGGGCGGGACGCTGTCCTCGAGGTCGAGGATCAGCGCATCGGCCGCGCTGCCCGCGGCCTTGTCGACGAAACGGGGTACGTGGGCGGGCACGTAGAGCATCGAACGCCAAACGGGTTGGGTCGGTACAGTCATCATGTTTCCAAAAAATGAAAGTCACTTTTATTTTTGTGGGTGATGGGGCAATTCGTCAAGGCTATGGTTAACGCCTAGAATTAGCGGGGAGATGCGCGAATTTGGCCGGGCTTGTCCGGATGCGGTCAAGGTTGCCGATTCAAAGCTTCTGCGTATAATGAAAGTGACTTTTATTTTTAAGGGGCTCTGGGCGAGGTCTCGGCGGCGTCGTCCGGCCCCGGAAGAGGTGGACATGAGTAAAGAGCCAGAAGGCGGCGTGGCCGCCGTCAACCGTGCGCTGACCGCGCTGCTCGCGTTCGGCGACGCGCCCAACGGGCTGATGCTCGCGCAGGTCAGCGAGGCGACCGGCCTGAACATGAGCACGCTGCTGCGGATGTTCGAGTCGCTCGAACAGTTCCGTTTCATCAAGCGCCTGCCGGACGGGCGCTACGTGCTCGGGCCCGCCGTGTTCCAGCTGGGCATGATGTACCGCGAGTCGTTCCAGCTGCGCGAGCATGTCGCGCCGATCCTCTCGCGCCTGTCGGCGCAGACGGGCGAGACGGCCGCGTACTACGTGCGCGAGGGCGACCAGCGGGTCTGCCTGTTCCGCTTCCAGGCGCAGCGCGCGGTGCGCACGCATCTGCGCGAGGGCGACCGCTTTCCGCTGGAGGCCGGCGCGGCGGGGCGCGTGCTGCTCGCGTTCTCCGGCGCGCGCGGCGGCGATCATGACAAGACGGTCGAGCTAGGTTACGCCGTGTCGCAGGGCGAGCGCGACCCGGAGAGCGCGGCGGTCGCGTGCCCGGCGTTCGGCGTCGGCCGGCTGTTGAGCGGTGCGATCTCTCTGGGCGTGCCGCTGTTTCGCTTCAACAAGAAGGTGCTGGCGGAATACCTGCCGCTCGTGCAGGCGGCCGCGCAGGAACTGACGCACGTGCTCGGCGGCGACCTGCCCGCGGGCGCGGGCAGCGCCGCCGCCGACGCGCTCGGCGCGCTGCACGAGTAGCGGCGCCGGGCGGCGGACCTTACCCACACTCACAACCAGGAGACATCGATGTTCGTTCCAGAGACGCAAGCCGCGCAGGCGGCAGGCGGGCGCCGTCGCGCGCCTGCCGGTCCGATTCACCCGAAGCGCTTCGACCCGGACGCGCAGGGGCCGCTCGCCGGCGTGCGCGTGGTGGACTTGTCGCGGTTGATGGCGGGCAACATGCTGAGTGTGCAGCTCGCGGACTTCGGCGCGGACGTGGTGAAGGTCGAGAGCGAGCGCGGCGATACGCTGCGCGCGGTCGGCGCGGGCGGCATCAGCACCAACTGGAAGGTTTACGGGCGCAACAAGCGCAGCGTGTGCGTCGACCTGCGCACGCCCGAGGGGCGCGAGATCGTGCGTCGCCTGGCGCGCGACGCCGACGTGTTCATCGAGAGCTTCAAGCCCGGCGTCGCGGAGCAGATGGGCCTCGGTCCGGACGATCTGTTCGCGGTGCAGCCGTCGCTCGTGATCGCGCGGATCTCCGGCTGGGGGCAGACAGGGCCCTACCGTCACAAGCCGGGGTTCGGCACGCTGGCGGAAGGCTATGCGGGGTTTGCGGCGATCAACGGCTTCGCGGATCGCGAGCCGGTGCTGCCGCCGATGTTCCTCGGCGACATGACGGCGGGGCTGTCCGGCGCGATCGCGGTGCTGGTCGCGCTGCACGCGCGCGACGCGCAGCACGCGGCCGGGCAGGTGATCGACGTGTCGCTGTTCGAGCCGCTGCTGTCGATCCTCGGGCCGGCGGCGGCGAACTATGTGATGACGGGCAAGATCAAGGCGCGCACCGGCAGCCGTTCGTCGAACACCGCGCCGCGCAATGCCTACCGCACCCGCGACGACAAGTGGCTGTGCCTGTCGAGTTCGACGCAGGCGATGGCGGAACGCCTGTTCCGCGCGATCGGCCGCGCCGATCTGATCGACGATCCGCGCTACGCGACCAACGTGCAGCGCGTGCAGCATGCGGACGCGCTCGATGCGATCGTCGGCGAATTCATCGCCGCGCGCGACCTTGCCGAGAACCTCGCGTTCTTCGAGGAGTCGGGCGTGACGGTCGGCCCGATCCAGGATATTGCCCAGATCGTTCAGGATCACTATGTGATCGAGCGCGAGGCGCTGGTCGAGTTGCCCGACGACGAGGTGGGCAGCCTGCCGATGCACAACATCGCGCCGCGCCTGTCGGAGACGCCCGGCACCTTCCGGCGTCCCGCGCCGGGCCTGGGCGAGCACAACCGCGAGATCCTGCTGCCGCTGCTCGGCGAGGACGAATATGCGCGGCTCGTCGAGCAGAAGGTGATTCGCGCGGCGTAGCGGGCGGCGCGTCGACGTACCCGCGCGACGCGGCCGCGATGGACGGCCGCGCGCGCGGTCATGCGAACGAAACCAATTGGAGGGGACACGATGGGAGCACGCTGGACACACCGGCCGCCGGGTTCGAACTGGGGGGAATTCGGTCCGGACGATCAGAAGGGGCGCTTGAACTGGCTGACGCCGGAGAAGGTGCGCGAGGGTGCGGCGGAAGTGCGGGAGGGTTTGACGTTTTCGTTGAGCCTGCCGCTGGACGTGCCGCGCGGGGGCGGGTTGAACGCGCGCAGGAAGCCGCCGGCGATCATGCCGGCGCTGCTGAACGAGCGGCCGTACTTCGGTTATAGGGCGGAAGAGCAGATCGCGAACGCGACGGACGTGGTGTGCGACGACGCGTTCTGCATGCACTCGCAATTCTCGACGCAGTGGGATGCGCTGTCGCACGTGGGCGGGCTGTTCGACGCGGATGGAGACGGAGAGGCGGAAGCGGTGTTCTACAACGGCTACCGGTTGGGCGAACACGTGCGGGTGCCGGAACAGGGCGCGGTGCGCGGCGGCGCGGAGGCGCTGGGGATCGAGGTGATGGCGGCGACGGGCGTGCAGGGTCGCGGGGTGTTGATCGACCTGCGGCATCACTTCGGGCTGGGCCGGACGAAGGTGGGCTACGAGCAGCTGATGCGGGTGATGGACGTGGATGGAGTGCGGGTGGAGCGCGGTGACATGGTGTGCATCCACACGGGCTTCGCGGAGTTGTTGTTGAAGGACGAGACGGGAGAAGGAGACACGCTGTCGCAGTGCTGCGTGCTGGACAGCGCGGACGAGAGGCTGTTGAGGTGGGTGGACGAGAGCGGGCTGTCGGTGCTGGCGGCGGACAATCACGCGGTGGAGGAGCGTCCGAAGGGGGCGGGAGCGAAGGCGGAGCGCGGGGCGGCGATGCCGTTGCACGAGCTGTGCCTGTTCAAGCTTGGGATCCACCTTGGGGAGCTGTGGCACCTGACGCCGCTGGCGACGTGGTTGCGGGGGAAGGGGCGCAACCGGTTCCTGCTGACCGCGCCGCCGCTGCATATCCGCGGGCTGGTGGGGTCGCCCGTCAACCCGGTCGCGACCGTCTGAGCGGCGCATCCCGCCGGGCCGCGCGGCCCGGCAGCCATCCGAGGAAAGCACATGTCATCGTTCCATCCGTCATCCATCGCCGCGCGGATCGACCGCCTGCCGGCGACCGCCAGCATCTGGAAGCTCGTCCTGTTCCTGAGCGTCGGCGGCTTCTTCGAGGTCTACGACCTGTTCCAGATGACCTATCTGCCGCCCGGCCTGATCCGCGACGGCATCTTCCACGCGGGCGCGCACGGCGTGCTCGGCATGTCGGACCAGGGCGCGCTCGGCGCGGCCACCTTTGCCGGATTGTTCGTCGGCGAGATGTTCGTGTCCCGCCTCGCCGATCGCTTCGGGCGGCGCGCGCTGTTCACGGGCGCGCTGCTGCTGTACACGGCCGCGAGCCTCGCGATGTGCGTGCAGTCGAGCGCGCTCGGCATCCTGCTGTGCCGCTTCGTCGCCGGCTGCGGAATTGGCGCGGAACTGATCACGATCGGCGCGTTCCTGACCGAGCTGGTGCCGAAGGCCGTGCGCGGCCGCGCGTTCGCGCTGTGTTTCGCGATCGGCTATCTGGCGATGCCGGTGCTCGCGTTCGTGTCGTGGCTGTGGGTGCCGCGCGCGCCGCTCGGGGTGTCCGGCTGGCGCTGGGTCGTGCTGCTCGGCGGCAGCGGCGCGGTGGTGGTGTGGTGGCTGCAGTCGCGCCTGCCCGAATCGCCGCGCTGGCTCGCACGGGTCGGCCGCGGAGCCGAGGCCGAGGATGTGCTGGGCGCGCTCGAACGCGCGGTCGAGCGGGAAACCGGCCGGCCGCTGCCCGCGCTCGTCGCGACGGAATCGAGCGCGGCGGCGGGCGTGCGACGTGTGTCGATGTGGGATCGCCATCATCGCGGCCGCACACTGATGCTGATCGCGTTCAACGCGTTCCTCAGCATCGGCTTCTTCGGCTTCAGCCAGTGGCTGCCGACGCTGCTCGCCGCGCAGGGCGCGACGATCACGAAGAGCCTCTGGTATGCGTTCGTGATCGCGTTCGCGTATCCGGTGTCGCCGTTCATCGCGGGTCTGCTGGCCGACCGGATCGAGCGCAAGTGGCTGATCGTGGCGTCGGCGGCGGGCGTCGCGCTGTTCGGCACCGCGTTCGCGTTGTCCGCGCAGGCGGCCTTCGTGATCGCGTTCGGCGTGCTGGTCACGCTGTGCAATACCGTGCTCGCGAGCAACGGCACCGCGTATCAGGCCGAGGTGTTCCCGACCGAGATCCGCTCGCGCGCGCTCGGCTTCGTTCATTCGATCGGGCGGCTCACGGGCATCGCGAGCAGTTTCCTCGTCGCGCTCTTGCTGGAGCGCGCGGGCGTGCCGGCGGTGTTCGTGCTGATCGGCGGCAGCATGCTGGTCGTGGTGCTGTCGATCGGGGTGTTCGGCCCGCGCACCAATCATCGGGCGCTGGATGAACTGCCGGGGGAGGCGGGAGCCGATGCGATGCGCGATGCGCATGATGCGGTACGGGGCGCTCGCGTGAACGCGGGGCGTTCCTAGCCGGAGAAGGGAGCCCGGGATGCGCAAGGCCCGCCCCGGGCTTGCGCGTGACACGGGCTCGCTGATCGAGGTGAGGCGCGTCTGCATGTTGCGGACGCGCGATGGCCGTCTACGCTGCGCTCAGGCGCGCCGAGGTCCTGGCGAGAACGAAGGCGGCAGGCAGTCAGCACATCTGAGGGCGCGAACGGGTGCATCGCGTCGCATCGAGTCGGGCACGCCATACCCGACACGTCACCCGCGACACCTGCCTGCATCGCTCCACCGTTCGACCGCTTGCCAGAAAAACGAACCCCCACGCTCTGGAAAACATGGGGTTCGTCAGTGGTCAGGCCCCGCAATACGGGGCCCGCGGCTCAGGCACGCGATTTCAGCACCTGCCTCAACGTTTCCACTTCCCATATCGTCATCGAAGCGTGCCAATCCGTCGTCCCTTCTATCCCGTCCGCCAGTTCCAGCACCGGGGGCGGAAATGAGAACGGGGCCGATCGGAACTGGATCGGACGAAATTCGAAATTGACGCCGGCCTGAGTGCGATCCAGATCGAAATTGGTCACATCGGGGTGAAATGTCGGCGATATCGAACTGACGCACATGTATTTGATGTCGCTCTTGGCGATGTTTTCCAATGACTGGAAAACAAGATCGTTCGAGAAATGGATGAAACAATCGCGGATGAAGATCAGGTCCGCCGCGGGCAGGGCGTCGCTCACGAGGTCCAGCGACATGAAGCGCCGCGAAGGCGATCCGTACGCAGCCGTATTGGATGCGACCAACGCGGGGACGATGTCGCCGCCGATGTAGTCGACGCCTGTCAGGTCGACCTCCTTCATCCAGTTGAAGTCGCCGCACGGCACGTCGAGCAGGCGCGACACGCCCAACTGGCGCAGGGCGGACGGCAGCGCTTCGATCAAGCGCTTCGTGTACCACAAGGCCGAGCCTTGACCGGAGCGGCTCTCGTCGCTTCCCCAGAGGTTGTTCCTATAGACTGATTCGAAGAATTCCTGACGATTGGTCATTGCTGTTCCCATGCTGAAAGGGCAATCCGTCGTGTGCGGCGAGTCTGGATGGTTTTGCACGATTCAGCCATTCTTCGAGACCCCAATATGGCCTCGCGCGATGGCAGATGGGCGGCTGCCCGGGTCGCGTCCCGATGCATCGGGACGACCATTCGCCGAGACGCGGATCGACGCAGGGGACAATTCAGGTGCTCCGCCGCTCAACGGGTTGGACGCTCGTCCCACGTATCCGCGCACTGATAGTACATCCCCGAAGGGGGGGGACTTGTCAAAGAGTTTGAACTCATCGAGGAATTCCAGGGCGAGGCCGCGTGAGACGCGCTGCGCGGCTGCCCCCGTGGCGCGCTCAGTCCGCGACGGGCAGGGCGACGGGCGCGCGGCGCGCCTCGTCGTCGTGCGACGCGAGTTCCTCCAGCGCGAGCCCCCTGGTCTCGATGCCGAGCAGCCACACCGCGCCCGCCGCCGCCGCGAACGACAGCGCCCCGAGCGTGAACACGCCGCCCTGGCCGAACACCGGCAGCACGACCCCGACGACGGATGGCCCGATCAGCGACCCGACCCGGCCGATCGCCGACGCGAAGCCCGAGCCGGTGGCGCGCGCGCCGGTGCCGTAGAGCACCGGCGTGTAGGTGTACAGCACCGCCCACATGCCGAACAGGAAGAACTGCATGGCGAGGCCGGTGCCGATCAGCAGCGCGACGCTCGCGCCATGCAGCGCGGTCTGGCCATAGGCGAAGGCCATCACCGCGCCGCCCGCGAGCGAGGCGATGCAGGTCGGCTTGCGCCCCCAGCGCTCGACGAGCCACGCCGCGCACAGAAAGCCCGGCACGCCGCCGAGCGAGATCAGCATCGTGTAGTACACCGATTGCGTGACCGCGAAGCCGGCCTGCTGGAGCAGCGCGCCGAGCCATGAAGTGAGACCGTAGAAGCCGAGCAGCGCGAAGAACCACAGCAGCCAGACCATCGTCGTGCGACGCCGGTAGCCGGCGCTCCAGATCTCGCGGAACGCGCCGCGCGCATGGGGCGCCGCCGGCGCGACGGCATGCCGTGCGGGTTCCGGCAACTGCGCGGCGCCGGTCGAGCGCATCACCTTCGCCTCGATCTGCGCGAGTACGCGCGCGGCGTCCGCGAGCCGGCCGCGGTGTTCGAGCCAGCGCGGCGACTCGGGCACGAGCCGGCGCACCACGAGCACGAACACGGCGGGCACCGCGAGCAGCGCGAACACGGTGCGCCAGCCGAAGCTCGGCAGCACGAAGTAGGCGATGAGGCCGGCCGTGATGAAACCGAGCGGCCAGAAGCCGTCCATCAGCGCGATCAGCCGGCCGCGCCGCGCGGCGGGCACGAACTCGGACAGCAGCGTCTGCGCGATCGGGAATTCCATGCCCATGCCGACGCCGAGCAGCACGCGATAGAGGATCAGCGCGTCGACGCTTTGCGCGGTCGAGCACAGCCAGGACGCGAGGCCCCACAGCACCATGCTCCACTGGAACACCGGGCGGCGGCCGAAGCGGTCGGCGAGCAGGCCGGCCACCGCCGCGCCGAGCACCATGCCGAAGAAGCTCGCACTCGCGACGAGGCCCGCCATCGCGGTCGACAGCCCGAATTCATGGCGGATCGAGCCGAGCAGGAAGGTCATCATGCCGAGATCGACCGAGTCGAAGAAGAACGCGACGGCGATGATGATGAAGATCAGCCGGTGATAGCCGGAGAACGGCAGGCGTTCGAGCCGGGCGGCGGCGCTGGCGGGGGCGGAAACGGGAGCGGCGGGCATGTCGACCTCTGGCGCGGAAGCGGCCCGGGCGGCGGGACGCCGCGGGGCCGGTCCGGTCAGTAGATGCGACCATTAATCGCCGCCATAGAAGGAAACCGGCGTCGGGGTGGAACGGGCGCGCCATCGGCGGCGGGCCCGCCCGGCGTCGGTGCTGGGGCGATCACTCGCAAGGCATTCATCTGAACGCCGGAGCGGGCGTGACGCGTTGCGCATGCTGCGCGCCCGGTTCGCGGCGGGCAGGGCGAGCGGTGCGGCGCGCCCGGGTGTTGCGACGTCCGCGCCTAGAACGCGAGCCCCTTGGTCTCGATGCCGAGCAGCCACACCGCGCCCGCCGCCACCGCGAACGACAGCGCCCCGAGCGTGAACACGCCGCCCTGGCCGAACACCGGCAGCACGATCCCGACGACGGCCGGCCCGATCAGCGACCCGATCCGGCCGACCGCCGACGCGAAGCCCGAGCCGGTGGCGCGCGCGCCGGTGCCGTACAGCTCCGGCGTGTAGGCGTACAACACCGCGCACATCCCGAACAGGAAGAATTGCATCGCGAGGCCGGTGCCGATCAGCAGCGCGACGCTTGCGCCATGCAGCGCGGTCTGGCCATAGGCGAAGGCCATCACCGCGCTGCCCGCGAGCGAGGCGATGCAGGTCGGCTTGCGCCCCCAGTGCTCGACGAGCCAGGCCGCGCACAGAAATCCCGGCACGCCGCCGAGCGAGATCAGCATCGTGTAGTACACCGATTGCGTGAGCGCGAAGCCCGCGTGCTGGAGCAGCGCGCCGAGCCATGAGGTGAGACCGTAGAAGCCGAGCAGCGAGAAGAACCACAGCAGCCAGACCATCGTCGTGTGACGCCGGTAGCCGCTGCTCCAGATCTCGCGGAACGCGCCGCGTGGATGCGGCGCGGCGGGTGCGCTGACGTACTGCGCCGGTTCCGGCAGATGGGTCGCGCCGGTCGAGCGCATCACCCTCGCCTCGATCTGCGCGAGCACGCGCGCGGCATCCGCGAGCCGGCCGTGGTGTTCGAGCCAGCGCGGCGACTCGGGCACGAGCCGGCGCACCACGAGCACGAACACGGCGGGCACCGCGAGCAGCGCGAACACGGCGCGCCAGCCGAAGCTCGGCAGCACGAAGTAGGCGATGAGGCCGGCCGTGATGAAGCCGAGCGGCCAGCAGCCGTTCAGCAGCGCGGTCGCCCGGCCGCGCCACGCGACGGACACGAACTCGGACAGCAGCGTCTGCGCGATCGGGAATTCCATGCCCATGCCGATGCCGAGCAGCACGCGGTAGACGAGGAGCGCGTCGACGCTCTGCGCGGTCGAGCACAGCCAGGACGCGAGGCCCCACAGCACCATGCTCCACTGGAACACCGGACGGCGGCCGAAGCGGTCGGCGAGCAGGCCGGCCACCGCCGCGCCGAGCCCCATGCCGAAGAAGCTCGCGCTCGCGACGAGGCCCGCCATCGCGGTCGACAGTCCGAATTCATGGCGGATCGAGCCGAGCAGGAAGGTCATCATGCCGAGATCGACCGAATCGAAGAAGAACGCGACGGCGATGATGAAGAAAATCAGCCGGTGATAGCCGGAGAACGGCAGGCGTTCGAGCCGGGCGGCGGCGTTGGGGGGAGAAGCGGCGGTAGCGGTGGGCATGGCGACCTCTGGTGCGAGGGCGGCCTGGGGCGGTGTGATGCGGCTGGGCCGGTCAAATCATGATACGCGGCAGACTGCGTGTGTCGATAGGGAGCGAACCCGATGTCGGGCTCGAACGGGCGCGCCGGCGGCGCGCCCGCCCGTCCGGCGTCAGTGCTTGAGGCGATACCCGGTGCGGAAGATCCACGCGGTCACCCCGAGCAGGATCGCGAGGAACAGCAGGGTCGCGGCGAGGCTCAGCCCGACATGCACGTCGGCGAGCCCGTAGAACGACCAGCGGAACCCGGAGATCAGATAGACGATCGGGTTGAACAGCGCGACCACGCGCCACGCGGGCGGCAGCATGTCGACCGAGTAGAAGCTGCCGCCGAGAAAGGTGAGCGGCGTGATGATCAGGAGCGGCACCACCTGGAGCTTCTCGAAGCTGTCGGCCCAGATCCCGATCACGAAGCCGAACAGGCTGAACGTGACCGAGGTGAGCACGAGGAACAGCACCATCCAGAACGGATGCAGGATCTGCAGCGGCACGAACAGCGTCGCGGTCGCGAGGATGATCAGGCCGAGCACGAGCGATTTGATCGCGGACGCGCCGACATAGGCGATGACGATCTCCCAGTACGACACCGGCGCGGACAGCAGCTCGTAGATCGTGCCGATGAAGCGCGGGAAGTAGATCGCGAACGAGGCGTTCGCGATGCTCTGCGACAGCAGCGACAGCATGATCAGGCCGGGCACGATGAACGAGCCGTAGCCGATGCCGTTGACGTCGCTGATGCGCGAGCCGATCGCGGAGCCGAACACGACGAAGTACAGCGCCGTGGAGATCACGGGGGCGATCACGCTCTGCATCAGCGTGCGGCGGGTGCGGCCCATTTCGGCGCGATAGATCGCGCGGAGCGCATGGAAATTCATCGGGCTTGCTCCCCGGATGCGCGGTCGCGGCGCGCGCCGACCAGGTTGACGAAGATGTCCTCCAGCGAGCTCTGCGTGGTGCGCAGGTCGCGAAAGCCGATGCCGGCCGCGCCGAGCGCGTTCAGCAGCGCGACGATGCGGGTCGATTCCTGCTGCGTGTCGTAGGTGTACACCAGCTCCGCGCCGTCGTGCGTGAGTTCGAGGCGGTAGGCGTCGAGCGCGTCGGGCACGCGCGCGAGCGGCGCGTCGAGCTGCAGCGTCAGCTGCTTCTTGCCGAGCGTGCGCATCAGGTCGGCCTTTTCCTCGACCAGCATGATCTCGCCCGCGTTGATGATGCCGATCCGGTCGGCCATCTCCTCGGCTTCGTCGATGTAGTGCGTCGTCAGCACGATCGTCACGCCGCTCGCGCGCAGCTCGCTGACGAGCCGCCACATGTCGCGCCGCAGCTCGACGTCGACGCCGGCCGTCGGCTCGTCGAGGAACAGGATGCGCGGCTCGTGCGACAAGGCCTTGGCGATCATCACGCGGCGCTTCATGCCGCCCGACAGCGTGAGCATCTTCGCGTCGCGCTTGTCCCACAGCGACAGATCTTTGAGGATCTTCTCGATGAGGGCGGGGTTGGCCGGCTTGCCGAACAGGCCGCGGCTGTAGCTGACGGTCGCGCGCACCGTCTCGAAGGTGTCGGTCGTGAGTTCCTGCGGCACGAGGCCGATCTGCGCGCGCGCCGCGCGGTAATTGTGCACGATGTCGTGGCCGGCGACCGTCACGCTGCCCTCGGTCGGCGTGACGATGCCGCAGATCGCGCTGATCAGCGTGGTCTTGCCCGCGCCGTTCGGCCCGAGCAGCGCGAAGATCTCGCCCGCGCGGATCGCGAGGTTGACCTGGTTCAGCGAGCGCTGGCCGGTCGCGTAGGTCTTCGAGAGATTCGAAACGGAGAGGATCGTCTGCATGGACTTGGGCGTCGGCGACGGCGCGGTGGGGCTCGGGGCGTCCGCGCACGGACGGGCGTCTGCAACGTTAGGCGCAGCGGTCATAAGCTTTCCAGCGGGAGCGGGATCGCTATCTTAACAACGGGTTCGGGGATTTGCCGATCTGGTGAAAACACCGTCCGGTTGTTCGGGAAAGGCGAACGATGGAGGAGGTTGGGTGGGATTTGTTGAATGCCGGCGCGCAATGGCCGGCAAGGTGGGCGGGGGCGTCGTGCATCAGGCGACGTGCAGCAGGCGGTGTGCCACCCGCGCCGCGGCCGGCGCGCGGGCGCATGACGCGCCCGCGCGGGGTTCCGGCTTACACGACCTGCGGCGCCCGCATGGGCGCCTTGCTGCGCGCGGGCGCGCCGTTCGCGACGTAGTAGGCCGCGTTCGAACGCGCGAGCGGGGCGCGCCCGCGGATCCGGTCGGCGATCTTCTCCGCGATCATGATGGTCGGCGCGTTCAGGTTGCCGGTCGTGATGATCGGCATGATCGACGCGTCGACGACGCGCAGCCCTTCGAGACCGTGCACGCGCCCTTCGTGATCGACGACTGAAAGGTCGTCGTAACCCATCTTGCACGAGCAGGACGGGTGGAACGCGGTCTCGGCGCGATCGCGCACGAACGCATCGAGTTCGGCGTCGCTCGTCAGCTGCGCGCCGGGATTCAGCTCCTCGCCGCGATAACGGTCGAGCGCGGGCTGGCGCATGATCTCGCGGGTCGCGCGGATCGCGTCGCGGAACTCGCGCCAGTCGAGCGGCTCGGCCATGTAGTTGAACAGGATGCTCGGGTGCGCGTGCGGATCGCGCGAGCGCAGCTTCACGCGGCCGCGGCTCGGCGAGCGCATCGAGCCGACGTGGGCCTGGAAGCCGTGCATGTCGATCGCGTTCGAGCCGTTGTAGTTGATCGCGACGGGAAGGAAGTGATACTGGATGTTCGGCCAGGGGTCGTCGTCGCGGGTGCGGATGAAGCCGCCCGCCTCGAAGTGGTTGCTCGCGCCGATGCCGGTGCCGTTGAGCATCCATTCGAGCCCGATCCGGGGCTGGTTGTGCAGCTTGAGCGCCGGGTACAGCGAGACCGGTTCCTTGCACGCGTACTGGATGTACATCTCCAGGTGGTCCTGCAGGTTCCGGCCGACGCCGGGCAGGTCGAGCACCACCGGGATGTCGAGTTCGGCGAGCCACGCGCCGGGGCCGACGCCCGAGCGTTGCAGCAACTGCGGCGAGGCGATCGCGCCGCTGCACACCAGCACTTCGCGGCGCGCGTGCGCGGTGAGGCGCGTGTCGCCGCGCAGGAATTCGACGCCCGTCGCGCGCTTGCCGGAGAACAGGATGCGATCGGCCAGCGCGTGCGTGACGATGCTCAGGTTCGGGCGCGGGCGCGCCTGGTCGAGGTAGCCGCGCGCGGTCGACGCGCGGCGGCCGCGCGGCGTGACGGTGCGGTCCATCGGGCCGAAGCCTTCCTGCCGGTAGCCGTTCAGGTCGTCGGTGCGCGGGTAGCCGGCCTGCACGCCGGCCTCGACCATCGCCTCGAACAGCGGATTGACGCCGGGCCGGCTCGTGGCGACCGAGACCGGGCCGTCGCCGCCGTGATAGTCGTTGGGGCCGGCGTCGCGGGTTTCCGCCTTGCGGAAGTAGGGCAGGCAGTCGAGGTAGGTCCAGTCCTCCAGGCCCTTGTGCTGCGCCCAGCCGTCGTAGTCGAGCGCGTTGCCGCGGATGTAGCACATGCCGTTGATCAGCGAGGAGCCGCCGAGCCCCTTGCCGCGCCCGCACTCCATGCGGCGGTTGTTCATGTGCGGCTCGGGGTCGGTCTCGTAGGCCCAGTTGTAGCGGCGGCCCTGCAGCGGGAAGGCCAGCGCGGCCGGCATCTGGGTGCGGAAATCGAACCGGTGGTCGGGGCCGCCCGCCTCCAGCAGCAGCACCGTGACGTCCGGATCCTCGGTCAGGCGCGTGGCGAGCACATTGCCCGCCGAGCCCGCGCCGCAGATGATGTAGTCGTATTCGCGTATCGTCACGTCGCGCTCCTCCTCAGAATACCGGCTGGTAGCGGCCCAGCTCGACCTGCACCGACTTGATCCGGGTGTAGTGCTCGAGCGTCGTGATGCCGTTCTCGCGGCCGACGCCCGACTGCTTGTAGCCGCCGACCGGCATTTCCGCCGGCGATTCGCCCCAGGTGTTGATCCAGCAGATGCCCGCTTCGAGGCGATGGATCGCGCGGTGCGCGCGCGCGAGATTCTCGGTGACGACGCCCGCCGCGAGCCCGTACTCGGTGTCGTTCGCGCGCGCGATCGCCTCGTCCTCGGTCTCGAATTCGAGCACGCTCATCACCGGCCCGAAGATTTCCTCGCGGACGATCTTCATGTCGTCGCGGCAGTCGCCGAACACGGTCGGCGCGACGTACTGGCCCTGCGCGAAGTGGCCGTCGACGAGGCGTTCGCCGCCCGCGAGCAGCCTGGCGCCCTCGGTCTTGCCGCTCGCGATGTAGGCGAGCACCTTGTCGAGCTGCGCGGCGCTCGCGAGCGGGCCGAAGTTGGTGTCCGGATCGGACGGCCTGCCCACGCGGATGCGCTCGACCCGTTCGAGCACGCGCGCGACGAAGGCATCCTTCACCGCGCGCTGCACGAACACGCGCGTGCCGTTCGTGCACACCTGGCCCGCGCTGAAGAAGTTCGCGGTGACCGCGATGTCGGCCGCGCGATCGAGGTCGGCGTCGTCGAACACGATGAGCGGCGACTTGCCGCCGAGCTCCATCGTCACTTCCTTCAGCGAGGACGCGCCCGCGAGCGACATCACCTTCTTGCCGGTCTCGACGCCGCCCGTGAACGACACCTTGGCGATGCCCGGATGCGCGGTCAACAGCGCGCCGGCCGAGCCGTCGCCCTGCACGACGTTGAACACGCCGGGCGGCACGCCGGCCTCGGTGTAGATCTCCGCGAGCTTGAGCGCCGACAGCGGCGTGACCTCGCTCGGCTTGAAGATCATCGCGTTGCCGGCCGCGAGCGCGGGCGCGCTTTTCCAGCATGCGATCTGGATCGGGTAGTTCCATGCGCCGATGCCCGCGCACACGCCGAGCGGCTCGCGCCGCGTGTAGACGAACGATTCGGGGCGCAGCGGCACCTGCAGGCCTTCGAGCGCGGTCGCGAGGCCCGCGTAGTACTCGATCACGTCGGCGCCGGTGACGATGTCGACCGCGCGTGTCTCGGCGAGCGGCTTGCCGGTGTCGCGCATTTCAAGCTCGGCGAGCGCGTCGTTGTGCGCGCGCAGCAGCTCGACCGCGCGGCGCAGGATGCGCGAGCGCTGCATCGCGGTCAGCGCGGCCCAGGCGCGCTGGCCTTCCCGCGCGGACGCGACGGCGCGGTCGACGTCGGCGGCGCTCGCCTGCTGGACCGTGGCGAGCCGCTCGCCGGTGGCGGGGTCGAACGTGTCGAAGGTGGCGCCACCCGTGGCGTCGACGTATTCGCCGCCGATGTAGAGACGTTGCAGACCGTAGACAGACATGGAGAGCTCCTTCTTGAGTGGCGAGCTGAGCGTCACGCGTGCGGCGCGAGCAGCAGGTCGATGTAGTCGTTGGCGAGCCGCAGCGCGGCCCGGGTGTCGATCGGTTCGCCGGCGAGCGCGCCGCGCAGCCACAGCCCGTCGATCAGCGCGGCGAGCCCGCTCGCGGCCTGGCGCGCCCGGGGGCGCGACAGCGCGCGGCCGAACTCGGCGCTCAGGTTCGAATGGAGCCGCCGCGTGTTGACGCGCTGCAGCCGCTTGAGCGCCGGCTCGTGCATGCTCTGCGACCAGAACGCGAGCCAGGTTTTCATCACGGGCGCGCTGACCTGGGTCGCATCGAAATTCGCGGCGACGATCGCGCGCAGCCGGGCGCGCGGGTCGTTGCGCGCGGCGCGGCGGCGGCGCGCCGTGGCGGTCGACAGATCGCGCAGCACGTGCCGCATGGTGGCTTCGAGCAGGCCGTCCTTGTCGCCGAAATAGTGGCTGACGATGCCGGTCGAGATGTTCGCGCGCTGCGCGACGGAGGCGAGCGTGGTGCCGGGCAGGCCGGCTTCGTCGATCGTGCGCAGGGTGGCTTCGATCAGCTGCGCGCGGCGCACTTCGCGCATTCCGAGTTTCGGCATGGCGAGCTCCTTTGCGCGGGGCAGGTTGACGAGAACCGGCAGGATAGCGGTTTTTTATTGATCGTTCAATCAATAAAAAACGAACGGGACCCCGGCCCGGCGGGCGCGGATGTCGGCGCCGGCCAAGCGCGCGTCGGTTTTTGCACGGTGGCGGAGCGGGGCGCGGACTACCCTCAGTGGGCGAGCCGCGGCGCGCCGCGGCGGGATGCGAAGCCAACGAGACATGGAGACAATGCGATGAGCAGCAACCGAGGTGTCGTGTATCAGGGGCCGGGCAAGGTCGAGGTGCAGGCGATCGACTATCCGAGGATGGTCGATCCGAGCGGCCGGGCGATCGGCCACGGCGTGGTCCTGAAGGTCGTCAGCACCAACATCTGCGGTTCGGACCAGCACATGGTGCGCGGCCGCACGACCGCGCCCGTCGGCCTCGTGCTCGGGCACGAGATCACCGGCGAGGTGATCGAGGTGGGCCGCGACGTCGAGACGCTGAAGATCGGCGACATCGTGTCGGTGCCGTTCAACGTCGCGTGCGGACGCTGCGCGATGTGCCGCGAGCAGCATACCGGGGTGTGCCTGAACGTGAATCCGGCGCGCGCGGGCGGCGCGTACGGCTACGTCGACATGGGCGGCTGGATCGGCGGGCAGGCGGAATACGTGCTCGTGCCCTACGCGGACTTCAACCTGCTGAAATTCCCGGACCGCGATCGCGCGCTGGAAAAGATCCGCGACCTCACCTGCCTGTCCGACATCCTGCCCACCGGCTATCACGGCGCGGTGTCGGCCGGCGTGAAGCCCGGGTCGACCGTGTACATCGCGGGCGCGGGCCCGGTCGGGATGGCGGCGGCCGCGTCGGCGCGCCTGCTCGGCGCGGCCGTGACGATCGTCGGCGACATGAACGCGGAGCGGCTCGCGCATGCGAAGGCGATGGGCTTCGAGGTGGTCGACCTGTCGAAGGATGCGACGCTCGGCGAGCAGATCGCGCAGATCCTCGGCACGCCCGAGATCGACTGCGCGGTCGACTGCGTCGGCTTCGAGGCGCACGGCCACGGCTCGGCCGGGCATGCGGAGGAAGCGCCGGCCACGGTGCTGAATTCGCTGATGGAGATCACCCGGCCCGCCGGCGCGATCGGCATTCCGGGCCTCTACGTGACGGACGATCCGGGCGCGAAGGACAAGGCCGCGCAGCACGGCAGCCTGAGCATCCGCCTGGGCCTCGGCTGGGCGAAGTCGCATTCGTTCTTCACGGGCCAGACACCGGTGCTCAAGTACAACCGCAACCTGATGCAGGCGATCCTGTACGACCGGCTGCCGATCGCGGAGATCGTCAACGTGACGGTGATCTCGCTCGATCAGGCGCCGGACGGCTACCGGAAGTTCGACGGCGGCGCGCCGCGCAAGTTCGTGATCGATCCGCACGGGATGCTGAACGCCGCGTGACGCGGCGGCCGCCGTCCGCGCCTGCGCGCGGCGGCCTTCAGCCGCGCAGCCGCAGGCCCGGCTCGCCGCCCGCGGCCAGCGCGGCCGCCATCGCGTCGAGCGGGCCCTGCCAGTCGCCGAGGGTGGTCTGCCGGAACAGCCGCATCGTCGGATACCACGGCGTATGGCGCTGGCAGTCGAGCCAGCGGCTGTCGCCCGCCTGCGACAGCATCAGCCACACGGGCCGGCCCATCGCGCCCGCGAGGTGGGCGGTGCCGGTGTCGATCGACACCAGCAGGTCGAGCGCGCCGAGCGCGGCGGCCGTCTCCGCGAACGAGCGCAGCGACGGCGCGAGATCGACGATGCCGTATTGCGCGTAGAGCGCGCGTTCGTCGTCGTCGAGCGCGCCGACCTGCAAGGCATGGAAGCGATAGCCGGGCGTGCGCAGCAGCGGCTCCAGCGCGCGCAGCGGCAGCGAGCGGAACGGCTCGTGGCGCACGCCGGTGCCGCTGCGCCACACGAGCCCGACGTTCACCACACCCGGAACCGGCGCGAGCGCCGCGCGCAGCGGCTCGGGCAGCGCCTCGGCGGGCGGCGTCGGGATATACGGCGCGGCCTGCGCGGGAAAGTAGGGGTTCGACTGGTAGCGCGCGAACAGGTTGAACACCCAGGTCACGCAGTCGCATTCGTCGGGCAGCGTGCCGAGGTCGCTCGCCATGCGGATGCAGTCGTCCTCCGGCAGCACGCCGCGCACCGCGTCGACGATCTGCACGTGCACCGCGCGCGCGCCTTCCGCCTTCAGCTGCTGGAAGTAGCGCGCGTACATGAACAGGTCGCCGACCCCGCCCTCCATCAGCACCAGCACGCGCTTGCCCACGACCGGCTCGTCGTGGCCGAGGAACTTGGCCTTCGCCCACGCGTATTCGCCGGGGTCGCGCACCGGGTAGAGCGTATCGACGATCTGGTCGCGCCACGCGAGGTCGCGGATCTCGCGGTACAACGTGTGCGCCTCGTGGTACTTGCCCTGCCCGTACCGCGCGATCGTCAGCTCGAACTTGACGACATACAGGTTCGGGTCGTGCGCGAGCCCGGGCAGCGCGCGGGACAGCAGCTGCTCCGCCTGCGCGAACTGGCCGAGGAAGTTCATCTCGACGCCCAACTGCGCGAGACTCAGCGGCGCGTCGTCCGCGTCGGCCCAGTGCAGCACGACGCGGATCGCCTCCTGCGCATGGCCGCGCGTGCGCAGCTCGCGCGCGAGCCCCACGGCGCTCAGGCAGCCGGGATGCTTAAGGTAGGCGGTGTAGGCGCGGCTGAGCGGGTCGGACGAAGTAGACACGGATATGGACTCGGTTGCGGGCTGCCGCCCGCGCGAGGCCGAGCCTCGGTGGGTCAGGCGTGCAGCGCCAGGGCTGTCAGGGGCGCGCCGAGCGGCGGCAGCGCCGGTTGCGCAAGCGGGGCGACCTGCTTGCGGCGTTCACGCGTCGGCGCCGTGCCGAACGCGTCGCGGTAGCTCTTGCTGAAATGGCAGGCCGACTGGAAACCGCACGCCATTGTAATGTGCATGATCGACATGTCGGTCTGCAACAGCAGCTCGCGCGCGCGGCGCAGCCGCAGCGTCAGGTAGTAGTGGGTCGGCGTCATGCCGAGATGTTCGCGGAACAGGCGCTGCAACTGCCGCTGCGACATGTCCGCGAGCCGCGCCAGTTCCTCGCGCGACAACGGCTCCTCGATGTTGTTCTCCATCAGCGAGATCACCTCGAACAGCGACTTGTTCGCGGAGCCGAGCCGCGCGACGAGCGGCATGCGCTGTTGCGCGCTCATGTCGCGCACGTGCTCGACGATGAACTGCTCGGCGATCTGCGTGACGCGCGCGGTGCCGATGCGCGCGGCGATCAGGTTCAGCATCATGTCGAGCGGGGCGACGCCGCCCGTGCAGGTGATGCGGTCGCGGTCGATGACGAACAGTTCCTTCAGGAAGCGCGTATCGGGAAACTCCTCCTTCAGCGCCGACATGTTTTCCCAATGGATCGCGCAGGCATAGCCGGACAGCAGGCCCGACTTCGCGAGCGCATAGGTGCCGGTGCACAGGCTGCCGAGCGCGACGCCGGCCCGGGCGAAGCGGCGCAGGGTGGACAGGTGGGCGGCGTCCGTCGCGCGCTGCACGTCGACGCCGCCGCACACGAACACGATGTCGGGCTGGCCCGCGCATTCGGACGGGCCGGTGTCGACGGTGAGGCCGTTGCTCGCCGCGACCGGGCCGCCCTGCGGGCTGATGATCGACCAGCGGTACAGCGGCTGCCCGCTCAGGTAGTTGGCCATCCTGAGCACCTCGATCGCATTCGTGAACGCGATCATCGTGAAGTTCGGCAGCGGCATGAACGCGAAGTGGGACAACGACGCGGTGCGGTCGGGCGACATGGGGGGGGGTGTTCCTTGAGTCTGTTCGGATGCGGCCTGGGAACTGGGCTCGGCTATTGTCGGAGCGAGCGCAACAAGCGTGCCATACGGCTAAACCCTAGATCCGGCGGGGGCCGGCGCGCGGCGCGCGATGCTGCGCCGCACCGTATACGGGAGCGGCTGCACCGGTCGCGGGCGGCCCCGGCACCGCCGCTGTGCCGGGCGCGGGAAAGCGCACGACCGGTCACTTGTTCAAAACGGACGCGAATGTCGTAAAAGGAAAAGAAAGCGTCTGAATTCATCAATCGACGAAAAATCCGAACGACAAGAATAGAGCCGTCGGAAGCGCTGGCGGATCACGCGGGAACCCCCGCCGCGACAGCCTTCCAGGCACGTGCAGGATTCATTCCATTCCGTGACGGATACCCCATGTCGAACGTCCATTCCTTCTTTTCGCAAACGCTCGCCGAGCGCGATGCGCCGGTGCGCGGCGCGCTGCTCAAGGAGCTGGAACGCCAGCAGTCGCAGGTCGAGCTTGATCGCGTCGGAGAACATCGTGTCGCGCGCGGTGCTCGAGGCGCAGGGTTCGGTGCTGACCAACAAGTATGCGGAAGGGTATCCGGGCAAGCGCTACTACGGCGGCTGCGCGTTCGCCGACGAGATCGAGACGCTCGCGATCGAGCGCGTGAAGCAGATCTTCAACGCCGGCTACGCGAACGTGCAGCCGCACTCCGGCGCGCAGGCGAACGGCGCGGTGATGCTCGCGCTCGCGAAGCCGGGCGACACGGTGCTCGGCATGTCGCTCGACGCGGGCGGCCACCTGACGCACGGCGCGAAGCCGGCGCTGTCGGGCAAGTGGTTCAACGCGGTGCAGTACGGCGTGAACCGCGACACGCTGCGGATCGACTACGACCAGGTCGAGGCGCTCGCGCGGGAGCACAAGCCGAACCTGATCATCGCCGGCTTCTCGGCCTACCCGCGCGAGCTCGACTTCGCGCGCTTCCGCGCGATCGCCGACGGCGTCGGCGCGAAGCTGATGGTCGACATGGCGCACATCGCGGGCGTGATCGCCGCGGGCCGCCACGCGAACCCGGTCGAGCATGCGCACGTCATCACCTCGACCACGCACAAGACGCTGCGCGGCCCGCGCGGCGGCTTCGTGCTGACCAACGACGAGGAGATCGCGAAGAAGATCAACTCGGCCGTGTTCCCGGGCCTGCAGGGCGGCCCGCTGATGCACGTGATCGCCGGCAAGGCGGTTGCGTTCGGTGAAGTGCTGAACGCGGACTTCAAGACCTACATCGACCAGGTGCTCGCGAACGCGCAGGCGCTCGGCGAGGTGCTGAAGGCGGGCGGCGTCGATCTCGTCACGGGCGGCACCGACAACCACCTGCTGCTGGTCGATCTGCGCCCGAAGGGCCTGAAGGGCGCGCCGGTCGAACAGGCGCTCGAACGCGCGGGCATCACCTGCAACAAGAACGGCATCCCGTTCGATACCGAGAAGCCCACGGTGACGTCGGGCATCCGGCTCGGCACGCCGGCGGGCACGACGCGCGGCTTCGGCGCGGCCGAGTTCCGCGAGGTCGGCCGCCTGATCCTCGAGGTGTTCGACGCGCTGCGCGCGAACCCGGAGGGCGACCGCGCCACCGAACAGCGCGTGCGCCGCGAGATCTTCGCGTTGTGCGAACGCTTCCCGATCTATTGAACCGACGGCCCCGACAGGACTGGAGCAACCATGAGCACGCTGCATCAGGACAGCATCATCATCGACGGGCTGAACATCTCGAAGTTCGAGAGGCCGGTGTTCGAGGACATGCGCCGTGGCGGCATCACCGCCGCGAACTGCACGGTGTCGGTCTGGGAGAACTTCACGAAGACCGTCGACAACATCGGCGTGATGAAGAAGAAGATCCGCGACAACGGCGAGCTGCTGACGCTGGTGCGCACGACGGAAGACATCTTCCGCGCGAAGCGGGAGAACAAGACCGGCGTGATCCTCGGGTTCCAGAACGCGCATGCGTTCGAGGACAACCTCGGCTATATCGAGGCGTTCGCCGACATGGGCGTGCGCGTCGTGCAGCTTTGCTACAACACGCAGAACCTCGTCGGCACGGGCTGCTACGAACGCGACGGCGGGCTGTCGGATTTCGGCCGGGAAGTGATCACCGAGATGAACCGCGTCGGGATCATGGTCGACCTGTCGCACGTCGGCGGCCATACTTCGTCGGAAGCGATCGCGTTCTCGAAGAAGCCGGTGTGCTATTCGCACTGCCTGCCGTCGGGCCTGAAGGAGCACCCGCGCAACAAGAGCGACGCGCAGCTGAAGGAGATCGCCGACGCGGGCGGCTTTGTCGGCGTGACGATGTTCGCGCCGTTCCTCAAGCGCGGGATCGAGGCGACGATCGACGACTACATCGAGGCGATCGACTACGTCGTGAACCTGATCGGCGAGGATGCGGTCGGCATCGGCACGGATTTCACGCAGGATTTCGCGAAGGAATTCTTCGACATGCTGACGCACGACAAGGGCCGCTACCGCCAGCTGACGAACTTCGGCAAGGTGATCAACCCGGACGGCATCCGCACGATCGGCGAATTCCCGAACCTGACCGCGGCGATGGAACGCCACGGCTGGCAGGCGTCGCGCATCCGCAAGATCATGGGCGAGAACTGGGTGCGCGTGTTCAAGGACGTGTGGGGCGCGTAAGCGCCGCGCCGGACCGCCCGCCCGTCGATTCGACACAACACAATCGGAACGCGCCCGCGCCGGCCGCGCAGGCGCGCGAACGATGACGCGCCTGCGCCCGAGCCGCGCGGCCAACCTTCCTCACGGAGTCACACGATGCAACCGCAACTGCCGATCAACGTCGATCCCGATACCGGCGTCTGGACCACCGACGCGCTGCCGATGCTGTACGTGCCGCGCCACTTCTTCACGAACAACCACGTCGCCGTCGAGGAAGCGCTTGGCGTCGAGGCGTATGCGGACATTCTCTACCAGGCCGGCTACAAGTCCGCCCACCACTGGTGCGACAAGGAAGCAAAGCTGCACGGCCTGGCCGGCATGGCCGTGTTCGAGCACTACCTGAAGCGCCTGTCGCAGCGCGGCTGGGGCCTGTTCTCGATCATCGAGGCCGATCCGGCGCGCGCGCGCGCGAAGATCGAACTGCGCCATTCGTCGTTCGTGCTCCAGCAGCCGGGCAAGGAAGGCAAGCTCTGCTACATGTTCGCGGGCTGGTTCGCGGGCGCGATGGACTGGGTCAACGACACCGCGCCGGACGGGCGCGGCGCGCCCCGCGCACGCTCGGCGGAAACGCAGTGCGCGGCGGAAGGGCACGCGCACTGCGTGTTCGAGGTGTCGCCGCTCGCGCACTGAGGCCCGCTCCACCGCCACGAATCCGCCACGAGAACCCGAGAACGCCAGAGGTCGCCCGCGATGCGCTATCCCCACCTGTTCAAACCCTTGACGCTCAACCAGCTGACGCTGCGCAACCGGATCGTCAGCACCGCGCACGCGGAGGTCTACGCGGAGCCGGGCGGCCTGCCGGGCGACCGCTACATCCGCTATTACGAGGAGAAGGCCAAGGGCGGCGTCGGCCTCGCCGTGTGCGGCGGATCGAGCCCGGTGTCTGTCGACAGCCCGCAGGGCTGGTGGAAGTCGGTGAACCTGTCGACCGACCGGGTCGTCGAGCCGCTCGCGCGGCTGGCCGAGGCGATGCATCGGCACGGCGCGAAGATCATGATCCAGGCGACCCACATGGGGCGGCGCTCGGCGTTCCACGGCGAGCACTGGCCGCACCTGATGACGCCCTCGGGCGTGCGCGAGCCCGTGCATCGCGGCAACGCGAAGATCATCGAGCCGGAGGAGATCCGCCGCATCATCGGCGATTTCGCGGCGGCCGCGAAGCGAGTGCGCGACGCGGGCATGGACGGCATCGAGATCTCGGCCGCGCACCAGCACCTGATCGACCAGTTCTGGAGCCCGCGCACCAACTTCCGCACCGACGAATGGGGCGGCAGTCTGGAAAACCGCCTGCGCTTCGGCGTCGAGGTGCTGCGCGCGGTGCGCGAGGCGGTCGGCCGCGACTTCTGCGTCGGGCTGCGCATGTGCGGCGACGAATTCCACGAGGACGGCCTCGACCACGAGCAACTCAAGGAAATCGCGCAGGCGATGGCGGAAACCGGGCTGATCGATTATCTCGGCGTGATCGGCTCGGGCGCGGACACCCACAACACGCTCGCGAACTGCATGCCGCCGATGGCGCTGCCGCCCGAGCCGTTCGTGCATCTCGCGGCCGGCATCAAGTCGGTCGTCAAGCTGCCGGTGATGCACGCGCAGAGCATCCGCGACGCGGGTCAGGCCGAACGCCTGCTCGCGAACGGCATGGTCGACCTGGTCGGGATGACGCGCGCGCAGATCGCCGATCCGCACATGGTGATCAAGATCCGCGACGGCCGCGAGGACGAGATCAAGCAGTGCGTCGGCGCGAACTACTGCATCGACCGCCAGTACAACGGCCTCGACGTGCTGTGCGTGCAGAACGCGGCGACCTCGCGCGAGGCCACCATGCCGCACGTGATCGAGAAATCGCGCGGGCCGCGCCGCAAGGTGGTGGTGGTCGGCGCGGGACCGGCCGGGCTGGAGGCCGCGCGCGTCGCGCGGCTGCGCGGCCACGAGGTCGTGCTGTTCGAGAAGCAGCAGGAGGTGGGCGGCCAGATCCTGCTCGCCGCGAAGGCGCCGCAGCGCGAGCAGATGGCCGGCATCGTGCGCTGGTTCGACATGGAGACGAAGCGGCTCGGCGTCGATCGCCGGCTCGGCGTCGCGGCCGACGACCGCATGATCCTCGCCGAGAAGCCCGACATCATCGTGCTGGCCACGGGCGGCGCGAGCTTCACCGGGCAGGTGCCGGACTGGGGCGTGGCCGAGGGGCGCGCGGTCAGTTCGTGGGACATCCTGTCCGGCCGCGTCGAGCCGAAGCAGAACGTGCTCGTGTACGACGGCGTCAGCACGCAGGCGGGCGCGGGTGTCGCGGATTTCATCGCGAGCCGCGGCGCGCGCGTCGAGATCGTCACGCCCGACGTCAAGGTCGCCGACGATTGCGGCGGCACCACGTTCCCGATCTTCTATCGCCGCCTGTACGCGCAGGGTGTGATCCACACGCCGAACTACTGGCTCGATCGCGTCTACGAGGAGGACGGCAGGACGATCGCGGTGCTGCGCAACGAATACACCGAGGAGCAGGAGGAGCGCGCGGTCGACCAGGTCGTGATCGAGAACGGCGTGACGCCGAACGACGCGCTGTACTGGAAGCTGAAGCCGGAATCGGCGAATCGCGGCCAGGTGGACGTGCACAAGCTGTTCGCGGCGGAACCGCAGCCCTGCCTGGCCGAGACGCTCGGCGACGGCCGCTTCCTGCTGTTCCGCGTCGGCGACTGCATCTCCATGCACAACATCCACGGCGCGATCTACGACGCGCTGCGGCTCACCAAGGATTTCTGACGATGAAGCCGGCCTTCCTGATTACCGCGCTGCTGTGGCTGTCGGTGGCGGGGCTCGCGTTCGCGGTCGTGAAGCGCGCGTCGTACTGGCGGCTCGGCCGCGCGAGCGCGCCGGGCGCGTATGGCGTCGCGAACCTGTTCGCGATCCCGAAGCGCTACTTCGTCGATCTCCATCATGTCGTCGCGCGCGATCCGTACATCGCGAAGACGCACGTCGCGACCGCCGGCGGCGCGCTCGCGGCGCTCGCGCTGGTGTTCGTGAACTACGGTTTCGCGCTGTACTCGCCTTGGCTCGACCGGCTGATCCTGGTCGCGGCCGTCGCGATGCTGGTGGGCGCGGGCTTCGTGTGGCGTCGCCGGCGCGCGAAGGAGGCGCCCGCGCGCCTGTCGCGCGGGCCGTGGAATACGCTGCCCTGGCTGCTCGGCGCGTTCGCGCTCGGCCTCGTGCTGTACATGCTGGTGCCGGCCGCCGCGATGTCGGGCGCGTTCGCGCTGCTGTGCGCGGCGCTGATCGGCGCGGGCGCGTTCGCGATGACGCTGGGCGCGGCGCGCGGCGGACCGATGAAGCATGCGATCGCGGGGCTGCTGCATCTCGCGTTCCATCCGCGCCAGGAGCGTTTCGCGGCGAGCCGCGACGCCTACACGGGCCACGGCGCGGCGACGCCGCCGACCGCGCTGAAGCCGCCCGCGCTCGAACGCGGCGAGTACGGCGTCGGCCGCCCGGTCGAGTTTCGCTGGAACCAGCTGCTGAGCTTCGACGCCTGCGTGCAGTGCGGCAAGTGCGAGGCGGCGTGCCCGGCCTTCGCGTCCGGCCAGCCGCTGAATCCGAAGAAGCTGATCCAGGATCTCGTCACGGGCATGGCGGGCGGCACCGACGCGGGCTACGCGGGCAGCCCCACGCCGGGGATCCCGGTCGGCCGGCATGGCGGCGAGCCGGGCGGCCCGATCGTCTCGGGCCTGATCGAGGCCGACACGCTGTGGTCGTGCACCACCTGCCGCGCGTGCGTGCAGGAATGCCCGATGCTGATCGAACACGTCGACGCGATCGTCGACATGCGCCGCAACCAGACGCTCGCGTTCGGCGCGGTGCCGGGCAAGGGCGCGGAGGTGCTCGCGAACCTGCGGGAAACCGGCACGATGGGCGGCCACGACACGGCCGCGCGCTACGATTGGTCGGTGGACCTGGGCGCCCCCGTCGCGCAGCCGGGCCGGCCGGTCGACGTGCTGCTCGTGGTGGGCGAGGGCGGCTTCGACATGCGCTACCAGCGCACGCTGCGCGCGCTCGTGCGGATCCTGAACCAGGCAGGCATCGACTACGCGGTGCTCGGCCGCGCGGAGACCGACACCGGCGACGTCGCGCGCCGGCTCGGCGACGAGGCCGCCTTCGAGCATGCGGCGCGGCAGCTCATCGCGACGCTCGACGCGCTGTCGTTCCGGCAGATCGTCACGGCCGATCCGCACGTGATGCACAGCCTGCGCAATGAATACCGCGCGCTCGGCGCGCGCTACACGGTCAAGCACCATACCGGCTTCATCGCGGAGCTGGCGGACGCCGGCCGGATCGCGCCGAAGGCGGCCGAAGCGCTGCGCGACGCGCGCGTCACCTATCACGATCCCTGCTATCTCGGCCGCTACAACGGCGAGACCGACGCGCCGCGCCGCCTGCTGAAGTCGATCGGGATCGAGGTCGTGGAAATGGAGCGCCACGGCATGCGCGGCCGCTGCTGCGGGGGCGGCGGCGGCGCGCCGCTGACCGACATCCCCGGCAAGCAGCGGATTCCTGACATCCGCATCGCCGACGCGCGCGCGGTGCGCGCGGATGTGGTGGCGGTCGGCTGCCCGAACTGCACCGCGATGCTCGAGGGCGTGGTCGGGCCGCGCCCGGACGTGCTCGACGTCGCCGAACTCGTTGCCGCTGCGCTGGAGTGACACGATGAATCCGATCAAACGAATCGATCCCCGCCGGCCGTTCGTCGTCACGGCGGCCGGGCTGAAGCGCATCACGCTCGGCGAGACGGGCAGCGCCGATCCCGGCGCATGGCGCGCGTCGGCGCACGATGCGCCGGCCGTGAAGCCGCTGCGCGCGGCGGGCGAGCGCCGCTGCGTGCTGCTGGTCGCCGCGCACAGCGAGCGCGGCGCGCTCGACGAACATGCCAAGCAGACCGTGGCCGCCGCCGCGCTGCTCGCGGAGCCGGATACCGACGTGGCGCTGCTCGTGTTCGGCGAACTGAAGGAGGATCCGGCCGCGCTCGGCGTCGACCGGCTGATCGAGCTGCGCGACTTCGAGCGCCGCGCGTTCGCGCCGGAACAGGCGCTGGCCGCGCTGGCGGCGTGCGTCGCGGCGCTCGCGCCGCGCCACCTGCTGATGCCGGACAACGCGACGGGCGACGGCGACCTGGGCCGCCGCTACGCGGCCGCCGCGCGGGCCAGCGTCGCGACCCAGGTGGTCGAGATCGACGCGCGCCATGTCGGCGTGTACATCGATGCGAAGCGCGGCTTTGCGACCCGTGCGCTGCCCGAGGTCGTGCTGCTCGCGCCGAATGCGGTCGATCCGCGCCTGCCGTTCGTCGGCGCGGGCGAGCGCGTCGAGCTGGCGGCGCTGGTTCCGCCGGCGCAGGCGGCGTCGACCTATCGCGACCTCGGCATCGAGGAAGCCGACGCGGCGCAGGTGGCGCTCGAAGAAGCCGACTTCATCGTCTCGGCCGGCAACGGCGTGACCGACGTCGCCGCGTTCGGGCAGCTCGCGACGGTATTCGGCGCGGCGATCGGCGCGAGCCGCGTGGCTGTCGACAACGGCCATTTCAGCCGCGACAAGCAGGTGGGCGCGACCGGCAAGACCGTCGACGCAAGCCTCTACATCGCGTTCGGCATCTCGGGCGCGGTCCAGCATCTGCAGGGAATCAAGGATTGCCGGCACGTGATCGCGGTGAATCTCGACGCGAGCGCGCCGATCGCGAAGCGCGCGAACCTGACGATCGTCGGCGACGCGCGGGCGATCATCGCCGCGCTGATCGAGCAGGTGGGCGCGGCGCGCCGGCAGGGCCACGCCGCGCCGCGCGCGGCGCAACCGGAGGAGCTGGCCGCATGAACGACAACCGTACTCTCGAACGGATCGCCGTCCTGGTGTCGGTCGGCGTGCATCCCGTGAACGGCGCGCCGCGCTACGGCCGCAACGACGCATCCGCGCTCGTGCTCGGCCTGGCGCTCGCGGAACGCCATGCGGCGCGGCTCGACGTGTTCCACGCGGGCGACGCCGCGAATCCGGCGCTGGCCGACTATCTGGCGCTCGGCGCGCGCGAGGTCGAAGTGCTGCCGTGCGGCGCGGCCGATGACGCGGCCGCCGCGCTGGCGGCCCGGGTGCAGGGCTATGACCTGGTGCTGACCGGCACCCGCGCGGAAGGCGCGGGTGACAGCGGGATGCTGCCCTACCAGGTGGCGGCGGCGCTCGGTTGCCCCTGCATCGGCGCGGCGGTCGATCTCCAGGTCGACGCGGGCCGGGTCGCGGTGCGCCAGTTCCTGCCGAAAGGGTTGCGGCGGCGCGTCGACGCGCCGCTGCCGGCGCTCGTCGCCGTGCATCCGCTCGCGAACGCGCAGCCGCGCTATGCCTATGCGCGCCTGCGCGCGGGCAGCGTGAGCCCGTTGCGCGTGACGCCGCGCGCCGTGCCCGATGCCGGGGCCTGGTCGAACGGCCCCGTCGAACGCAAGCCGGTGCGCCTCGCGGCGGCCGAGAAGCGCTCGGGACATGCGCGGATGCTGTCCGCGACCACCACCGAAAGCCGCGGCGGAAACGTCGTAATTGAAGGGAGTTCGGTCGAAAAAGCACAAGTGATGCTGGCCTATTTGCGCGAGCATCAGCTCATCGACTATTGAGGCGCCGCCCCTCCATGCCTGTCGTCAACCCCCAGGAAAAGCAAGGAATCCGGAGCACACGATGAAAGTATCGGCAGACATTCGCGCACTGATCGAACGGCGAAAAGCGGGCTACAGTCTGGAGGCGCCGTTCTATCGCAGCGACGAGATCTTCGCGCTCGACATGGACGCGATTTTCCGCCAGCACTGGATCCAGGTCGGGGTCGAGCCCGATGTGCCCGAACCCGGTGACTATGTGACGGTGCAGCTCGGCGACGATTCGATCCTGATCGTGCGCGACGACGACATGGAGGTGCGCGCCTTCCACAATGTCTGCCGTCATCGCGGCGCGCGTCTGTGCAACGAGGGCAAGGGGTCGGTCGGCAACATCGTGTGCCCGTATCATAGCTGGACCTACAACCTGACGGGCCAGCTGATGTTCGCGGAGCACATGGGCGAGCAGTTCGACCGCTGCAAGCACAGCCTGAAGCCCGTGCATCTGGAGAACCTCGCGGGCCTGCTGTTCGTCTGCCTCGCGGAGACGCCGCCCGTCGATTTCGCGGTGATGCGCGCGGCGATGGAGCCGTACCTGCTGCCGCACGACCTGCCGAACACGAAGATCGCGGCGCAGGTCGACATCATCGAGCAGGGCAACTGGAAGCTGACGATGGAGAACAATCGCGAGTGCTACCACTGCGTCGCGAACCATCCGGAGCTGACGATCTCGCTGTACGAATACGGCTTCGGCTACCAGCCGTCGCCCGCGAACGCGGACGGCATGGCCGCGTTCGAGCGCACCTGCGCGGAGCGCGCCGAGCAATGGGCCGCGCTCGGTCTGCCGTCGGTGGAGGTCGACCGGCTCGGCGACACCACCGGCTTCCGCACGCAGCGGCTGCCGCTCGACCGCAGCGGCGAATCGCAGACGCTCGACGCGCGGGTCGCGTCGCGCGTGCTGCTCGGCGAGTTCCGGCAGTCCGACCTGGGCGGCCTGTCGTTCTGGACCCAGCCGAATTCGTGGCACCACTTCATGAGCGATCACATCGTCACGTTCTCGGTGATCCCGCTGTCGGCGGGCGAGACGCTCGTGCGCACCAAGTGGCTCGTGCACAAGGAGGCGAAGGAAGGCATCGACTACGACGTGAAGAACCTGACGGCCGTGTGGAACGCGACCAACGACCAGGACCGCGCGCTCGTCGAATACTCACAGCGCGGCGCGGCGAGCAGCGCCTACGAACCGGGGCCGTACTCGCCGTATACCGAGGGGCTGGTCGAGAAGTTCTCGGCCTGGTACATCGGCCGTCTGGCCGCGCGGATCGCCGCATAGCGGGAGGGGGCGACAGATGATGCGAGATGTCGAGAATTTCGAGCCGGCCGACAGCCGCGTAAGCCGTCCCGCGTTCTGGCGCGCGCTGCCCGGCTGCTGGAACAGCGACGAAGAGGATGCGCTCGTGTGCTGCCAGGTGCGCCAGGAGACGCACGACGTGAAGAGCTTCTTCTTCCGTTCGCCGGCCGGGCGCGCCTTCGCGTTCGAGCCGGGGCAGTTCATCACGCTCGAAATCGAGATCGACGGCGAGCGCGTGAATCGCTGCTACACGATCTCGTCGTCGCCCGCGCGCCCGCACACGCTGTCGATCACGGTGAAGCGCGTGCCGGGCGGCACGGTGTCGAACTGGCTGCACGACAACCTGCAACCGGGCGCGTCGATCCGCGTGCTCGGCCCGGCGGGCGAATTCACCTGCGCGCGGCATCCGGCGCGCAAGTACCTGTTCCTGTCGGCCGGGTCCGGCATCACGCCGCTGATGTCGATGAGCCGCGCGCACCACGATCTCGCGGAGGACCGCGACATCGTGTTCGTGCACAGCGCGCGCACGCCGGACGACATCATCTTCGCGCGCGAGCTGGAATTGATCGCGGCGAGCCAGGCGAACTTCCGCACCGCGTTCGTGTGCGAGCGCGTCGGCGCGCGCACGCACTGGCACGGCGTGACGGGCTTCCTGTCGCTGTCCCTGCTGAAGCTGATGGCGCCGGATTTCATGGAGCGCGAGATCTTCACGTGCGGCCCCGCGCCGTACATGAAGGCGGTGCGCGACCTGCTCGACGAAGCGGGCTTCGCGCGCAGCCGCTATCACGAGGAAAGCTTCTCGTTCGAGACGCTGGCCGCGGAGGCGGCGGTCGACGCGTCGCCCGCCGCCGCGGAAGCCACCGACGCGGCGCAGTACACGGTGAGCTTCGCGAAGAGCCGGCGCGAGATCCATTGCGGCGCGGGCCAGCACGTGCTCGACGCCGCGCGGCAGGCCGGCGTGCGTCTGCCGGCCTCCTGCACGCAGGGCATGTGCGGCACCTGCAAGGTCAAGCTCGTCGAGGGGCAGGTCGAGATGAAGCACAACGGCGGGATCCGCCAGCGCGAGATCGATCAGGGCATGGTGCTGCTCTGCTGCAGCAAGCCGCTGTCGGATCTCGTGATCGACAAGTGACGCCGGGCGTGGCGGCGCGCGTCGCCGCCGGGCAAGGACGTGTCGCAAAAGAACGGTCGCGCGAATTTGTGGTTGAGGATGCTGGAACCTGAGAGGCGTTGCATTGTTCCCCCACCCCAAGGAGATCGACCATGAAACTTCTCGCCAGACTGCTGTGTGGCGGCGCGCTGTCCGCCCTGCTGGTCGCGGCCGCGCCGGTGCTCGCGGATGCGAAGCCGACGCTCAGGATCGGCTACGTCGAGGGCTGGGACGACAGCGTCGCGACCACCAACGTCGCCGCGCGGATCATCGAGAAGCGGCTCGGCTATCCGGTGCAGCTCGTGCCGGTGGCGGCGGGCGTGATGTGGCAGGGCGTGGCGCGCGGCGACCTCGATGCGACTCTGTCCGCCTGGCTGCCGGTCACGCAGGGCGCGTACTGGGATCAGTTCAAGACCAAGGTGGTGAACCTCGGCACGAACTTTCCCGATGCGCGGATCGGGCTGATCGTGCCCGACTACGTGAAGGCGAAGCGCATCGACGAGCTGGGCGCGGAGAAGGCCGACTTCGGCGGCCGCATCGTCGGCATCGACGCCGGCGCGGGCGTGATGCGCAAGACCGACGACGCGATCAGGAACTACGGCCTCGGCTACACGCTGATGGCCAGCTCGGGCGGTGCGATGACGGCGGAGCTGGCGCGCTCGATCCACGCGAACCGCCCGGTGGTGGTCACGGGCTGGGCGCCGCACTGGATGTTCGCGAAATGGAAGCTGCGCTTCCTCGACGATCCGAAGAAAGTCTACGGCGAGGCCGAACACGTCGACAGCGTCGCGAATCCGGGCCTCGAAACCAAGGCGAAACCGGTCGCGGCGTTCCTGCGGAAATTCCAGTGGAAACCGGGCGAGATCGACGGCGTGATGCTCGCGATCCGGAGCGGCGCGAAGCCCGATGCGGCCGCCGATGCGTGGATCGCCGCGCACGCGGATCGCGTGAACGAATGGGTCGCTGCCGCGCCATGAAGCCGTCTCGATCGTCATCGCGCGAAAGAGTGGAATTCATGGTGAGGATGGCGAATTAAATTTCACGAATCGCGTAATTTCTCGATAAAAACAGACGTTTTCTGGACTTCCGAACACATACGTTGTTAAACTATGTGATTGTGCGACGTCTTCACAGGGGGATTTGGATGAGTCACGCAGGGCTGCGAACATGCCGCGCAGACACGGTCGGAGACACGATCTCACATGATGTGAAGGGCCACACGCTGCATCGTGGCCTGACCTGGAAGGATGCATTCTGGGTCACGAGCGGTGTGCCTGCGGGCGTGCTGTTCACGATCGGCGGCGTGTGCGCCACGGTAGGCCAACCCGCGTGGGCGATCTGGATCGCCGCGATCACGATGGGCCTGGTTCAAAGCGCGACTTATGCGGAAATCTCCGGGCTGTTTCCCCATAAATCGGGCGGCGCGTCGGTGTACGGCGCGATTGGATGGGTGCGATACAGCAAGCTGATCGCCCCGGTTTCGGTGTGGTGCAACTGGCTCGCGTGGTCGCCAATGCTGGCGCTGGGCTGCGGGCTGGCCGCGAGCTACGCGCTCACGAGCCTGTTCCCGGCCGACGCCGCGATCCAGCACTGGCAATGGACCCTTGCCGACCTCGGTTTCATCAAGCCCGGCCTCACCCTGCGGATCAACGCGACCTTCGTGATCGCGGCGCTCCTGCTTCTCGTCACGTTCAAGCTGCAGCACAGCGGGGCCGCCAAGGCCGCGCGCACGCAGCGCATCCTCGGCATCGCCTCGCTCACGCCGCTGCTCATCGTCGGCATCGTGCCGTTCGTCACGGGCGACGTGCCCATGTCGAATCTCCTGCCGCTGTTGCCGCTCGGTCACGACGCGAACGGCCAGCTCACCGCCGCGTCGTTCGGCAGCTGGAACGGCCAGGGCGTCGTGATGGCGCTCGGCGCGATGTTCATGGCCGGTTGGGCCTCCTACGGATTCGAGACGGCGGTCTGCTACACGCGCGAATTCCGCGATCCGCGCCGCGACACCGCGAAGGCGATTTTCTGGTCGGGCGCGCTGTGCCTGGTCGTGATGACGCTGGTGCCGCTGGCGTTCCAGGGCGCGCTCGGCACGGCGGCGATGCTCGATCCGAAGATCGGCGACGGCACGGGCGTCGCGGCCGCGATGGCGAAGATCGTCGGCGGCGGCGCGTGGATCGCGAACGCGGTCGTCGTGATGCTGATGCTGTCGATCCTGCTGATCGTGATGACCTCGATGATGGGTTCGTCGCGCACGCTGTATCAGGCGTCGGTCGACGGCTGGCTGCCCAAGTACCTGTCGCAGGTGAACGAGCACGGCTCGCCGACGCGCGCGATGTGGACCGACCTCGGGTTCAACCTCGTCCTGCTGATGATGTCGGACTACATGACCGTGCTGTCGATCTCGAACGTCTGCTACATGCTGTTCGTGTTCCTGAATCTTCAGTCGGGCTGGATTCATCGCATGGACCGCGGCGGCTGGGAGCGGCCGTTCCGCTGCCCGACCTGGCTGCTGGCGCTGGGCGCGCTGTGCGGGTTCGCCAATCTCGTCTACGTGGGCGCGGGCGCGAACCTGCAAGGCGAGGGCACGCTGCGCAACGGGCTGATCGCGATGTTGCTGATCGTGCCGGTGTTCCTGTATCGCCATTACTGGCAGGATCGCGGGCGTTTCCCGGAGCAGATGCGGCGCGACGTGGTGTTGGCGGTGCCGGCGCGCAGCCGCTGGTTCGATGCTGCGCCATACGCGACGCTCGCGGGCGCGGCGCTGACTATCGGCGTCGCCTATTACTTTGCCTGGGTCAGGTAGGTCTGCGAAGAAATGCGGTGAACGAAGGCCCGGGTGCGGTTCAACCCGGGCCTTCTGGTTTTGAGGCGCGGTGGTGCGCGACGATCAGCGGGCTTCGCGCGCGGCCGCTCAGGGCGCACCTGCTTCGTGATACACCGCGTCATCCTCGTCGAGCGTGTGCGTGAAGCTCGCCGGCACCATCACCCGGCGCGATGGATCCGCGTCACCGGCGTCGAGCAGCGCGTATGCCTCCGCCATCATCTTCTGAACATCCTGGCGCAGCATCGTCACGTCGAACGGTAGATGCGCGGCGAAAGGATCCCAGTCGAAGCAGCCGACCACCGCATCGCGCCACGCGGCGGCGGGCAGATCCGACGTGAACTGCACGAGCCCCTCGAACGCCGTGATCGAGTTCATCAGCACGCCGGCCGGAAAGTGACCCAGCGCGCCGCGACGCTGAGCGAGCGCGTGACGCGCGGCCGCGGGACTATAGCCGCAGCAGTCGATCGCGTCCGGCGCGGGCGCGGCGAGTCCACGTTGGTCGAAGGCGTCGCGGAAGCCGGCGATCCGTTCAGCGGTCGCGTATTCGCCGGCGATGCCGCCCAGCATGACCAGCGCCGCCGGGGGCGCGCCACGCGCCAGCAGCTTGTCGAGCAGGACCCCGGCAAGCCGCGCGGCGCCGGCGCGGTTGTCCGTCACCACCGACGGCGCGCCCGCGCCGGGCAGGTCGAGATTCACGCACGGCACGCCCGCGTCCGCACAGAGCAGGTTGAGCGGCTCCGGGTCGCGCACGCCCGCGATGAATAGCAGTTCGACGCGTTGCGCGAGCAAGGTCCGCACGACGTCATGCTCGACCGTCGCGTCGCGCTGCGTGCCGACCACGATCGGGCATAAGCCGCGCTGACGCGCGTGGTCCTCGAAGTGCTGCGCGAGCCCCGCGAAGAAGCGGTTGCGATAGTGTGGAATGATCATGCCCGCGAGCCCCGAGCGCGACAGGCGCAGGCCGCGCGCGCTGAGGTTCACGTGATAGCCGAGTGCGCGCGCGCTCGCGAGAATGCGCTGCGCGGTCTCCTCCTTGATGCGATAGCGCGCCCAGGTGCCGTTCAGCACCATGCTGACCGTCGACGTGGACGCGCCCGTCGCCTTCGCGATGTCGTAGATCGTGGACTTGCGTCCGCCATTGCCGCTCTTCATCTGCCACCCTCGGTCTGTTTGTTCTCGTTGCGTGCCCCAACTCACGGGATGTCAGGGTTTTCCCATGCTTACAACGGAAGCTGAATGGATTCAGCATACACGAAACCAAAGAGCTGAATCCATTCAGCAAACCCGAAGGTGGAATTTTAAAATTGGGCGGTCGCGCCCGCTGGAGGAGACATGTCGACGAGCATCGTGCGCGCGCTGTGCGCGGGAATCATCGCCTTGGCGCTGACGGCCGGTCCGGCCGTCGGCTCGCCGGACCAACCGGTGATCGGCGTGGTGGTGAAGGTGGGCGGCATTCCGTGGTTCAACGCGATGGAGGCCGGCATCCGCAAGCGTGCGGCGCAACTCGGCGTGAAGGCTTTCATGATCGGGCCGACGAGCGCGGATCCGGCGCTCCAGGTGCGGGCGATCGAGGACTTGATCGCGCAGCGCGTCGACGTGATCGGCGTCGTGCCGAACGATGCCCAGGTGCTGGAGCCGGTGCTGCAGCGCGCCCGCGCCGCCGGCATCAAGGTGATCACGCACGAATCGCCGCGCCAACAGAACGCGGACTGGGATTTCGAACTGGCCTCCGCGAAGGGATTCGGCGAGGCCTACGCGAAGAAGCTTGCGCAGGCGCTGGGCGGCACGGGCGAATACGCGGTCTTCGTCGGGTCGCTCACGGTGCCGCTGCACAACGCGTGGGCGGATGCCGCCATCGCGTATCTGAAGGCGAATCAGCCGGGCATGAAGCTCGTGGGCGACCGCTATGGCGTGGCCGAGGACGTCGATGCTTCACGCCGGACCGCGCTCGACCTGATGCGCGCGCATCCGAACCTGAGGGCGATTCTGGCATTCGGCAGCCAGGGGCCGATCGGCGCCGCGCGCGCGGTGGCCGAACGCAATGCGAAGGGCAAGGTGTTCGTGCTGGGCCCGTTCTCGCCGGGGCAGGGCCGGCGTCTCGTCCACGACGGCGTGTTGAGCGGCGGTTACATGTGGAATCCCGAGCAGGCGGGCGAGGTGTTCGTCACGCTCGGCACGATGGTCGCGAAGGGGCAGCCGATCAAGGACGGCATGACGATTCCGGGCCTTGGCGTCGTCCACCCCGTCGGGCATACGCTGATCGTCGATCAACTGGTCGAGTTGAACGCCGCGACGGTCGACGCACTCGCGAAGCAAGGGCTGTGAGCGTCGCCGTGCAGCGACCCGACAGGAGGACGACGATGCGCTCCGTGATGCCGAACGAATCGAGCCCGCCCGTCGTGGCCGGGTGCGCGCCGCTGCTCGCACTCGATAACGTGTCGAAGTGCTTCGGTGGCGTGCATGCGCTGCGGCAGGTGCGGTTCGACGTGATGCCCGGCGAGGTGCTGTGTCTCGCGGGAGAAAACGGTTGCGGCAAGAGCACGCTGATCAAGATCGTGAGCGGCGTCCACGCGCCGGAACCGGGCGCGCGCATCTGCTTCGACGGCCGTCGGCTCGACCGGCTCGATCCGGCCGTCGCGCGCGCGCTCGGGATCCAGGTGATCTGGCAGGATCTCGCGCTGTTCGCGGATCTCACGGTGGCCGAGAACATCGCGTTCGAATACAACCTCGGGGCGCGGCCGCGCCTGGTCGATGACCGCCGGACGGCGGCTGCCGCGGCGCGCATTCTCGAACGGCTCGGCGTGCCGCTCGCGCTCGATGCGCCCGTGCGCGCGCTGTCGATCGCGCAGCGGCAGACCGTCGCGATTGCCCGTGCGCTCGTCGCCGATGCGCGGCTCGTGTTCATGGACGAACCGACCGCGTCGCTCAGCCATGCCGAGACGCGCGCATTGCTCGCGATCGTGCGGCGGCTGTCGGACGACGGCATCGCCGTGGTGTTCGTGAGCCATCGGCTCGCCGAAGTGCTCGACGTGTGTACCCGGGTCACGGTGATGCGCGACGGCGCGCTGGTCGGCAGCTTCCCGACCGCGGGCATGACCCAGGCGCGCCTCGCGGAGCTGATGACGGGCCGCCGCCTCGACGATGCGGTGCGTGCAGCCGATCGCGCCGATGCGCCCGTCGTGCTCGAGGTCGACGGTCTGTCCCGACATGGCGAGTACGACGACGTGTCGTTCGCGCTGCGCCGGGGGGAGATCCTCGGCGTGACGGGCCGGCTCGGCGCGGGCCGCACCGAGCTTGCGCTGTCGTTGTTCGGCATGACCCGGCCGACGGCCGGCGCGATCCGGCTCGAAGGCCGGCCGCTCGCGCTCGCGTCCAATCGCGACGCGATCCGCGCCGGCATCGCGTACGTGTCGGAAGACCGCTTGCAGCTCGGGCTCGTGCAGGCGCAGTCGATCGGCGACAACACGGTGCTGGCCGTACTCAAGCGCCTGCTCGGCGCGGCGGGGCTGATCTCGCCGCGCCGTCGCGCCGTGCTCGTCGACGACTGGATCGGCCGGCTCGCGGTCAGGGTCGGTCGCGTGGACGATCCGGTGTCGACGCTGTCGGGCGGCAACCAGCAGCGCATCGTGCTGGCGAAATGGCTGGCCGCCGGGCCGAAGGTGCTGATCCTCGATGCGCCGACGGTCGGCGTCGACGTCGGCGCGCGCGCGGGCATTTTCGCGATCGTGCGCGAGCTGGCCGCCGGCGGCATGGCGATCCTGCTGATCTCCGACGAAATTCCCGAGGTGTACTTCAACGCCGACCGGATCCTGCACATGCGCGACGGCCGCATCGTCGCGCAATACGTGCCGGGCGCGGTCGACATCGATCAGATCGAGCGGGACGTCCATGCGTGAATCCATCCGACCCTCGGCATTCGGCGCGGTCGAGCGGCTGCTGTGCGCGGTCATCGTGCTGATGGCGCTCGGCCTCGCGCTCGCCTCGCCGGCGTTCCTCACGGTGTCGAACCTGTTCGACCTCCTGAACCAGAGCGCGGTCAACCTGATCTTCGCGGCCGGCCTGCTGGTCGTGCTGATCGCGGGCGGCATCGACATCTCGTTCGCGGTCGGCGCATCGGTCGTCCAGTATCTGACCGCGCTGACCATGATGCGGCTCGGCGGCGGCAACTGGGCGCTCGGTTTTGCCGCCGCGGCCGGCTACGGGGCGCTGCTCGGGGCGTTCAACGCCACGCTCGTGCAGCGCTTTCGCATCGTGTCGATCGTTGCGACGATCGCCACCTTCAACCTGTTCTTCGGCGGCCTGATGTTCGCGACGGGCGGTGTGTCGATCTACGATCTGCCGGACTGGTGGACCCGCCGCGTGTCGCTCGTGCGGGTCGAGACGGCGGGCGGCGTCGCCGACCTCGCGCTGCCGGCCGGCGTGATGGCCGTGGTGGTGGCCGCGACCTGGTTCCTGCTCGCGCGCACGACGACCGGCCGGCAGTTGTACGCGGCGGGCGATAACCCGGAGGCTGCGCGCCGCATCGGCATTCCGATCGGCGCGATGCACTACATCGCGTACGGCTGGCTCGGGATGACGGCGGGCATCGCCGGATTGATGCAGGCGCACGACGTGCAGGAAGTGGTGCCCAACGCGCTCTACGGGCGCGAACTCGACGTGCTCGCGGCCGTGGTGCTCGGCGGCGCGCGGTTGGGCGGCGGGCGCGGCAGCGTGCCCGGCGCGGTGCTCGGGATCCTGCTGGTGTCGTTGACCGCGAACGGGCTCAACCTGCTCGGCATTTCGCCGTACGCCTTCAAGATGATTGTCGGCGCGATCATTCTCGCCGCGATCACGTTGTCCGGCGAGCGCGTCACCCGTCTGTTCGGCGCGCGTCGCGTCGTGTCGCCCCGTGCCGGAGGTCGGCCATGAATTCCCGTTCTCCCCGGCGCGTCGTGCCGGCCGACGTGGCCGGCCTGCTCGGCTTCCTGGCGCTCGTCACCCTCGCGCTGGGCATGGCCTCGCCCCGCTTCCTGACGGGCGGCACCTTCGTGTCGATCGCCTTCCAGCTGCCGGAGCTGGGTTTGTTCGCGCTGGCGATGCTGCTGCCGTTGATGTCGGGCGGCATCAATCTCGCGGTGACGTTCACCGCGAACCTCGCCGGGCTCGCGATGGCGGCGGTGATCCAGGCGCACGGCGGCGCGGACGCGAGCCTCGGCGTGATCGTCGCGGGCGCCGCCGCCGCGCTGGCGACGGGCGCGGCGATCGGCTGGCTGATCGGCGCGATCATTGCCTGCACGGGCGCGAGCGCCATCCTGGTGTCGCTGTCCGCCATGATCTTCGTGCGCGGCCTCGGCGAATATCTGACCCGGGGCGGCGACATTTCCGGCTTTCCACCCGCCGTACGCGCGCTCGGCAACGGGATCTGGCTCGGCATTCCCGCGCCGTTGTGGGTCTTCGCGGGCTGCGCGCTGCTGATGCATGTCGTGCTTGCATACACGCGGCTGGGTTTCGTCACACGCATGATCGGTTCGAATCTCGAAGCGACCCGCTATTCCGGCATCGCGACGGCGCGCTCGCTCGCGCGCGTCTACATGCTGTCGGGGCTCATGTGCGGCGTGGCCGGCATCGTCATGCTGGCCCGTTTCAATTCGGTGCGGGTCGGGCATGGCGAGGCGCTGCTGCTGATCGCCGTGCTTGCCTGCTTTCTCGGTCGCGTCGATCCGTTCGGCGGTTTCGGCCGGGTTGCGCCGGTGGTGGTGGCGCTCGTGATCCTGCAGGTGATGGCCTCGGGGCTCAACCTGCTCGGCGCGAGCCAGCATCTCGCGACCGCGCTGTGGGGCGCGTTCCTGCTCGCGGTGATGGCGGCCCGCTGGGGCTGGACCCGGATCGCGCCGCGGCTGTTCGCGCGGATTCATATCGCGGGGCGCGCGACGGGCGGCCCCGGATCTCGTCAACGAAGGGGGAGCGAATGAACAAGCTGGGCGTACATGCGTTGGTGTGGGAGGCCGACTGGTCGCGTGAGGCCTGCGCGCGGGCGATCGCGCGGACGGCCGAGACCGGCTTCGATTTCATCGAGGTGCCGGCGCTCGACCCGGCATCGATCGATGTCGCGTTCACCCGGCGCGAACTCGAACGCAACGGCCTGGGCGTGACGTTTTCGCTCGGGCTCGACGCGGAGTCCGACATCGCGAGCGGCGACCCGGCGAAGGCCGCGCGCGGCCTGCGCAAGCTGGAAGATGCGTTGCGCGTCGCGCGCGACTGCGGCGCGACGCATCTCTGTGGCATCCTCTACTCGGCATTTCAAAAATATGCGGTCCCGGCGACGCCGGAAGGTATCGCGATGTCGGTCGATGTGCTCGCCCGGGTCGCGGAGCAGGCCGAGGCGAGCGGCATCACGCTCGGCCTGGAGGTGGTCAACCGTTATGAATCGAACGTGCTGAATACGGCGTCGCAGGGCGTCGAGCTGTGCCGGCGGATTGACCGGCGCATGGTGAAAGTGCATCTGGATACCTATCACATGAATATCGAGGAATCCGACGCGGCGGCCGCGGTCCGCGAGACCGGCGCGTATCTCGGCTATGTCCACGTCGGCGATTCGCATCGCGGCTACCTGGGCTCGGGCAGCATCGATTTCACGGCAATTTTTTCGCGCGCTCGCGGCAACCGGGTACGCGGGGCCGATCGCGTTCGAGAGTTTCTCGTCGCGCGTGGTCGGGCAGCCGCTCGAAGGGATCCTCGCGATCTGGCGCAACCTGTGGGAAGACAGCGGCGATCTGGCCGCCCACGCGCTCGCGTATATGCGCGTGCAGCTGAAGGCGGCGCGGGAAGTCCTGAAGCAGGCCGAGCGGAGTCAATTGTCATGAGCGGGATGGCAACGAAGGCAAGCGCCGTGGACGCCGACACCCTGCTCGCCGCGCTGCGCGACACGCAACACGCGCCGCGCCGCGTGATCGCGATTGCCGGGCCGCCCGGCTCGGGCAAGAGCACCTTCGCCGCCCACCTGTGCGATGCCCTCAACGCGACCACCCCCGGGCGTCGCGGCGGTACTCGCGATGGACGGCTTTCATTTCGACGACCGCGTGCTGAACGCGCGCGGCCAGCGCGCGCGCAAGGGTGCGCCGTTCACCTTCGACGTCGACGGGCTCGCCGCGCTGCTCGCGCGGCTGCGTGCGGACGACGGCAAGGCGATCGCGGTGCCGGTATTCGACCGCACGCTGGAAATCGCGCGCGCGGGCGCGGAGATCGTGCCTGCATCGGCGCGGCTCGTGTTCGTCGAGGGCAATTATCTGCTGCTCGACGATCCCGACTGGGCGGTGCTGCGGCCGCTGTTCGACGCGACGGTGATGCTGGCCGTGCCGCGCCCGGTGCTGGTCGAGCGGCTCGCCGCGCGCTGGCGCGGGTATGGGATGGATGACGCGGCGATCCGCGCGAAGCTCGACGACAACGATCTTCCGAATGTCGATCTCGTGCAGGCGCACAGCGTGGCGGCGGACTTCGTGGTGGAAAACGGCGCGGCGCAGACGGAGTGACCGGCGTCACGTTGCCTGCCTCCGGAGTCGGATTCCCCTGACGATAAGCATCGTAGGCGCAGACCGGGCACCCGCACCGGCCCGCCCGCCCCCTACGAAAACACCACCGTCCGATCCCCGTTGAGAAACACGCGCCGCTCGATGAACGCCTTGACCGCGCGCGCGAGCGTGATGCACTCCACGTCGCGCCCGGCCGCGAGCAGCTGTTCCGGCCGATAGGCATGGTCGACCCGCTCGACCACCTGCTCGATGATCGGCCCTTCGTCGAGATCGTCGGTGACGAAATGCGCGGTCGCGCCGATCAGCTTCACGCCGCGCGTATGCGCCTGATGGTAGGGCTTCGCCCCCTTGAAGCCGGGCAGGAACGAATGATGGATGTTGATCGCTCGGTTTCCGAGCCGCGCGCTGGTTTCCGGCGACAGCACCTGCATGTAGCGCGCGAGGATCACCAGCTCCGCGCCGCTCGTCTCGAACAGGTCGAGCCACTGTGCTTCCTGCTGCGCCTTGGTGTCCGCCGTGATGGGGAAATGCCGGAACGGCAGGCCGTGCTGCGCGGCCAGCGGCGCGAGGTCGGGATGATTCGACGCGATCCCGATGATGTCCATCTTCAGTTCGCCCATCTTCCAGCGGAACAGCAGGTCCGCGAGGCAATGCTCGAGCTTCGACACCAGGATCAGCACCTTCGGGCGCGCGCTCGCGTCGTGGATCGCCCATTGCATGTCGAAGCCGGCCGCGATCGGCGCGAACTCGCGGCGCAGCGCGTCGAGATCCGGCGGCGCGGTTGCGTCATCCGTCGGATGAAACCCGCAGCGCACGAAGAAGCGCTGGCTCAGATCGTCGTCGAATACGCTCAGCTCGTCGATATAGCAGCGGCGCCGGTCGAGGAAGCCGACCACCGCCGCCACCTGGCCGGCGGCGCTCGGGCAGGACAGGGTCAGCACGAACGAAGGGGGGCGGGATGGGGCGGTCATGCGTTCCTCGGTTCTCGTTGAGCGGGACGCGCCCGGCGCGGGCCGGATGCGTGGCTCAAGTAGAGCAGGGCCGCGCCCCGCGCGGATAGAACCGGAACGCCGTGCCGCTGGTATCGGCGCGTCAGGCCGGCAGCGCCGCCGCGCACGCGTCGAGCAGCCAGCGGCGGAACAGCGGCACCGCCGGCGCTTCCGGGCGCGCGGGCGGCCGCACGAGGAAGTAGCCGCGCGGCGTGACGACCGGCGTGTCGATCAGCCGCACCAACTGGCCGCTCTCGATCAGCGCGTCGACGAGCGGCGCCCAGCCGAGCGCGACGCCCTGGTGCATCAGCGCCGCGTGGATCACGAGCGCGTAGCTGTTGAAGGTGAGCCCGTGCGTGCCGTGCGGCGCATCGAGGTCATGCGCGCCGAACCAGTCGCGCCATGCGAGCCAGCGCTCCGGGTCGGTCGGCTGCACGTGCAGCAGGGGCAGGGGCAGCAGGTCGGCCGGGCGCGCGACGGCCGCGGCGTGCGCGGCGCGGAACGCGGGCGAGCAGACGGGCGTGACCGCTTCCGGGAACAGCCGCGTCGACGTGCAGGACGGCCATGCGCCGTCGCCGAACAGGATCGCGACGTCGGCCTGCTCGCGCCGCGGATCGAGCGCCTGCGAGGTGACCACGCGCACGTCCACGTCGGGCATCGCGCGCTTCAATTCGGCCAGGCGCGGCATCAGCCAGTAGGTGGCGAAGCCGAAATCGGTGACGAGGGTCAGCGCGCCGCGCGCGCGGCGCGCGCGAATGTCGGCGCTCGCGACGCGCAGCGCGTCGAGGCTGTGGCGCACCGCCTCGAACAGCCGCGCGCCGTCCTCGGTCAGCGTCACGCCGCGATGGCCGCGCGCGAACAGCGGCGCGCCCAGATCGGTTTCCAGCTGCACGACGCGCTGGCTGACGGCCGGTTGCGTCGCGCCCAGCTCGCGTGCGGCGGCCGTGAAGCTCGCGAGGCGCGCGGCCGATTCGAATGCCGACAGCGCCTGCAGCGGCGGCAGCGGGTCTGGTCTCGTCATAAGCACCTCTAATGGGCTCATAAGAATCGGGCGTCTTCACGGCGCGCCGCCGGGCGCTCATAGTGGATTCACCCCGACAGGCCGCGCGGCCGACGCCGCAAGGCTCCGACGATTCTAATCCACGGTGCGCGCGATGCTTCATACAAAGCGGAATATCCTTATCCTCATGGCGGATCAGCTGACGCCGTTCGCGCTGCGCGCGTACGGTCACCCGCTGGTGCGCACGCCGCATCTCGACCGGCTGGCCGCCGAGGGCGTGGTGTTCGATTCGGCCTACTGCGCGAGCCCGCTGTGCGCGCCGTCGCGCTTCTCGCTGATGACGGGCAAGCTGCCCGCCGCGATCGGCGCCTACGACAACGCGGCCGAACTGCCCGCGCAGACGCTGACCTTCGCGCACTACCTGCGCGCGGCCGGCTACCGCACGGTGCTCGCGGGCAAGATGCATTTCTGCGGGCCGGACCAGCTGCACGGCTTCGAGGAGCGGCTCACCACCGACATCTACCCGGCCGATTTCGGCTGGGTGCCCGACTGGAGCCGGCCGGACGAGCGGCCGAGTTGGTATCACAACATGTCGTCGGTGCGCGAGGCCGGGCCGTGCGTGCGCACGAACCAGCTCGATTTCGACGACGAGGTCACCTTCGCCGCGCGCCAGAAGCTCTACGACATCGCGCGCGAGCGGGCGGCCGGCCGCGACGCGCGGCCGTTCTGCCTCGTCGTGTCGCTGACCCATCCGCACGATCCGTATGCGATCGGTCGCGACTATTGGGATCTCTATCAGCACGAGGACATCGATCTGCCCGCGGTGGGCCGCGGCGAGGTCGCCGACGATCCGCACTCGCGCCGCCTGCGCGCGGTGTGCGCGAACGACGCCGCGCCGCCGTCCGAGGCCGAGGTCCGGCGCGCGCGGCACGCCTATTACGGCGCGACCTCCTATGTCGACGCGCAGTTCGGCGCCGTGCTCGCGGCGCTGGAGGAAAGCGGCTTCGCGAGCGATACGACGATCGTCGTCACGTCCGACCACGGCGACATGCTGGGTGAGCGCGGCCTCTGGTACAAGATGACGTTCTTCGAGGGCGGCTGCCGCGTGCCGCTGATCGTGCACGCGCCCGGCTGCTTCGCGCCCGCGCGGGTCGCGGCGTCGGTGTCGCACGTCGACCTGCTGCCGACGCTCGTCGAACTGGCGACGGGCGCGCCGCCGGCCGCGTGGCCGGATCCGGTCGACGGCCGCAGCCTGCTGCCGCACCTGACGGGCGGCGCGGGCCATGACGAGGCGTTCGGCGAGTATCTGGCCGAGGGGGCCGTCGCGCCGCTCGTGATGATCCGGCGCGGCCGCTACAAGTACGTGCATTCGCCCGTCGATCCCGATCAACTGTACGACCTGCGCGACGATCCGCGCGAGCGCGTCAATCTGGCCGGTGATCCGGGCGCGGCGGCGACGCTCGCTGCGTTTCGCACCGAGGCGGCGCTGCGCTGGGATCTGGCCGCGCTGGGCGAAGCGGTGCGCGCGAGCCAGCGGCGGCGGCGTTTCCATTTCCAGGCGAGCAGCCAGGGCCAGGTGCGCGCGTGGGACTGGCAGCCGTTCCAGGACGCGAGCCGCCGCTACATGCGCAACCATCTCGCGCTCGACGACGTCGAGGCGATGGCGCGCTTTCCACGCGTGACGACGCGGGCCGATGGGGGAGGCGAATCATGAAACGCATCGAGCGGATGAAGCGGGGCCCGCGCCTCGCGCGGTTCCTGGCGGGCGCGGCGCTCGCGGCCGGCGCGCTCGGCGGCGCGTGGGCCGGCGAGCCGGCCGTGTGCGGCGCGGTGCGGATGGCCGCGCCGGGCTGGACCGACATCGAGGCGACCAACGCGCTCGCGGGCGTCGTGCTGAAGGCGCTCGGCTATCGCCAGAGCGTCTCGAACCTGTCGGTGCCGATCACCTATCAAGGTCTGAAGAAAGGGCAGATCGACGTGTTCCTCGGCAACTGGATGCCGGCGCAGGCGCCGCTCGTGAAACCGTTCGTCGACGCGCGCGCGATCGACGTGCTCGGCGCGAACCTGAGCGGCGCGAAATTCACGCTGGCCGTGCCGGACTATGTGGCGGCGGCCGGCGTGCGGCAATTCGCGGATCTCGCGCGGCAGGCGGACCGGTTCGGCGCGCGGATCTACGGCATCGAGCCCGGCGCGCCCGCGAACCAGAGCATCCGGCGCATGCTCGACGATCACGCGCTCGGCCCCGCGCGCTGGTCGCTCGTCGAATCGAGCGAAACCGGCATGCTGACGCAGGTCGAGCGCGCGGTGCGCGCGCATGAGTGGATCGTGTTCCTCGCCTGGGAGCCTCATCTGATGAATACACGTTTCCACCTCGTGTATCTCGCGGGCGGCGATGCGTACTTCGGTCCCGACTACGGCAGCGCGACCGTCAACACGGTGACCCGCGCGGGCTTTGCCGCCGACTGTCCGAATCTCGCCCGCCTGTTCCGCCAGATGCGCTTCGGCGTCGATCTGGAAAACCGCCTGATCGCGCGCCTCCTGGACCCGCATCAGCCCGCCGAGGCCGCCGCGCGGCAGGCGCTGCGCGACGAGCCGGCGCGCGTCGCCGCATGGCTCGACGGCGTGACCACGGCGAACGGCGCGCCGGGCCTGCCCGCGGTGCGCGCGGCGCTGGCCGGGCCGTGACGCAGCCTGCCCGGGTCGTCTGCTGACCATTCGATGTCGCCTGGAGACGGGTAGCGCGAAATATGGGTTTGTACTTTTTGGCGAGCGGCGGTTGATTGTGCACAAGGCGCGCAACGATCGCCGCGCGTGGAACAGACAGACAGGCAGGCGGCGCGGATCCGCGTGGCGCGTGGAGTCCGCTTTCCAATCAGCGGGCAGGGAGGGTGTGGACATGAACAAGACGAAGCGCGTCGCGTGGCGCGCAGTGGCGCTCGTACTCGCGGGCGTGCCGGTCGCCGGTTACGCGCAGAGCAGCGTCACGCTGTACGGCATTCTCGACGCCGGGGTGACCTATGTGAGCAACTCGGGAGGCGGGCGCGTCGTGAAGTTCGACGACGGCGTGTCCTACGGCAACCGGATCGGCTTCAAGGGCGTCGAGGAACTGGGCGGCGGGCTGAAGGCGGTCTTCGTGCTCGAAAGCGGGTTCCGGCTCGGCAATGGCAACCTGGGCTTCGGCGGCGCGGAATTCGGCCGGCAGGCCTATGTCGGCTTGCAGAACGACTGGGGCACGCTGTCGCTCGGCAACCAGCTCGACATGACCAACGAAATGGTCTACACGACCAATATCTCGGCGTGGGGAAGCGGCTACGCGATCCACCAGGGCGACTTCGACCGCTTCAACGGCGACCGCCTGCCCAATTCGGTGAAATTCCTGTCGAACACGTTCGGCGGCTTCAAGTTCGGCGGCATGTATTCGTTCGGCAACGTGGCGGGCGATTTCCATCGCAACAGCGCCTACAGCCTCGGCGCGAACTTCACGCAGGGCGATTTCATGATCGGCGCGGCCTATACGCGCCTCAACAACCCGAACGGGATCTACGCGTTCGACCCGTACGCGATGATCGGCACCCACACCTTCCTCGGCCAGCCGACCGTGAGCGTCAATCCGGCCACGGGCCAGGTCACCGACCTGTACGCGAACACGCCGATGAACGTCGACAGCCAGGGCACCTTCGGCGTCGGGTCGAGCTATGCGCTCGGCAAGCTCACGCTGATGGGCAACTTCACCTATACGACGATCAAGGGCTTCGGCCAGTCGTCGCACATGCAGGTGTACGAAGGCGGCGGCAGTTACCAGTTCACCCCGGCGCTGAGCTTCATCGCCGGCTACCAGCACACGCGCTTCGAGGGCAATCACTGGAACCAGGGCTCGGCGGGCGTGCATTATCTGCTGTCGAAGCGCACCGACGTCTATTTGTCCGGCGATTACCTGCGCGCGTCGAACGGCGTGGACGCCGTGATCGGCTACAGCTTCACGCCGTCGACCACGCAGACCCAGGCGGACGTGCGGATCGGCATGCGCCATTCGTTCTGAGCGGGCGCGGCGGCGCGCGCGTCGTGAGTCATGCGCGTCGCGGAAGGATGGCGTTGCATGCTGTCCGGGAAGCGGCGAAACCCTGGCGCCGATCGTCGGTATTGGTGCCGGGCATGCTCCGGCGGGCGTCGCGCCCGCGCGTGATCCGATCGGCGGGCGTACGGCGGGCGCGCCACCGCGCGCCCGCCTGTCGTCAAGCCAGCGCCGCGCCGCTCAAGGCTTCGCCGCGCCGTCCCCCAGGTCCACCGCATAGGCCAGCGCGAGCTTGCCGAACTTCAGCGCGTGGTTGCCCTGGCTGTCCGAGTTCTGCAGCGTGTCGTTGACCGTGTGGATGTACGGGCTGTCGTTCTTGTCGGCCTCGAACGGGAACGACGCCGCGTAACCCTGCGCATTCCACGACGCATGATCCGAGCACGCATAGCCGCAGCTCGACGTGCCGACGCTCAGCTCCGGCAGGTAGGTCTTCGCCAGGTTGGCCACGTAGGTGTTCTGCGCGGAACTCGTGTTGTCGGTGATCAGGTAGATGTCTTTCGGATCGCCCTTGTAGTTGGTCATGTCGAGTTGCAGCACGCCGACCACGTTCACGTTTTGCGCGCGGAACTGCCTGGCGATCGCGTTCGAGCCGAGCAGGCCCGCCTCCTCGGCCGCGTAGCCGATGAACTTGATCGTGCGCTTCGGCTTGTACTGGTTCGCGAGCAGCACGCGCAGCGCTTCGGTGAGGCTCGCGATCCCGGACGCATCGTCGTCCGCGCCCGGCGCGCGCGAGTTTTCCGTGGTGCGGCCGACCGTCGAGTCGAGGTGACCGCCGAGCACGACCGTGCCCGCGCTCGGATCGCTGCCCTTGATGGTCAGGATCACCGATTTCTGCGGCCAGCCCGAGTGCGCGAACTGCTCGACCGTCACGTCGGCGCGCGCGCCCGCGAGCTGCTTCCATTGCTGGGCGAGCCAGTCGGACGCGGCCACGCCGTGCGAGGTCGTGTAGTAGCGGTTCGTGAAGCTCGACAGCGACGTGATCGTGCCGACGATGTTGCTGGCCTGCAGCTGCGCGATCCAGGTCTTGATCTGCGGCGACGCGGCGATCCGGTAGTCGGGCGCGGCGGCCGGCTTCGCGGCGACGGGCGCCTGCAGCGCGCGCAGCGCCTCGGCGCGCGAGTCGTGCACGATGAAGCCGGGGCCGTGGCCGCGCGCGTCGTAGACCGCGCGCGCCAGCTCGGGCAGCAGCGCCTCGTCGACCTGCACCACGTGCAGCGCGGCCGCGGCGGCGACGCCCGCGGCGGCCGACGACGCGACGTTCGCGCCCGGGTCGAGGCGTTGCAGCTCGCGCAGCGCGGAGGCGTCGAGCGTGATCCAGACCGGCGCCGCGTGCGCGGCGAGGGTGAACAGCGCGCCGCCCACGGCGGCGCAAAGACGGGTAAGCATAGGCATGTTCGATCTCATCGGGATGGGATGTCGAGAAACAGGGCGGCCGCAGGTCGTGCGGTTCGCCCCGCCTGTCGCGGTTGCCGGGTCATGACTGCTTCGGCACCGTGACGCCGTACGTGCAGCTCTTGTTGTACGCATTGCCGATCGCGGTCAGCTGCGCGCTGCTGTAGCCGAGCGCGGACGCGGCGGTCAGCACCGCCTGCGCGGCGGCCTTCTGGTTGGTCGAGCTATTGGTCATCGACAGCCCCTTCAGGAACGCCTTGTCCATCGCCACGCCGCCGATCGCATCGCGCGCGACGAGATTGCACGACGCCCAGTACTGGCCGGCCGTGTGGATCTCCGCGCCGCGCGCCTGCGCATAGGTGCGCCCGACGTTCCAGTTGGTCACGCGGCCGGCCCAGAATTCGTTGTGGCCGTCCCAGTTGTAGACCCAGTTGTACTGCGCGTCCGTCGGGCTCCACTGGTTGAAGTCGCGGCTGTACGCGGCCGCGAGGTAGTCGCCCGTGCCTTCGGACAAGCCTTCCTGCTGCGACAGGCCGCCGTTGGTCACCCAGTCGTGGATGCCGTGGCCCAGTTCGTGGATCACGACGTCCGCGTCTTCCGCATCGTCGACGCCGCCCTGGCCGAACGACAGCCTGCCGCTGCTCGACGAGTACGACGAGTTGTCCGCGCCCGATTCGCCGTGCGGGTCGTACTGCACCCCGCCCGTGTACTGGTAGGGCAGCGCCTTGACGCCCAGCGTCAGGTTCACGTAGCGCAGGAACGTGTCGATGTGGTAGTACGCGTTGACCGCCTCGAAGTAGAGGTTCGAGCGCGTGAAGTCGAAGGTCGACGAGGTCTGCACCGGGCAGGCGTTGTCGCGCGGCGCATCGAAGTCGGCGCAGGCCGCGTACGGGCCGGCCAGCTTGTAGCTGCCGCCCGTCTGGGTCAGGTCCTTCAGCGTCACGCGCACGCGGGCCGCGTTCAGTTGCGCGGAGTCGGCGTCGTTGTTGTCCTTGTAGCCGGTGCTGCCGTAGCTGCTTTTGGTCGACGACAACGGATCCGGCCGGAACACGAGGCCGCTGCCGTCGGTCGCGTAGAACGCCTTGTCCTCGGCGCGCAGCACCTCGCCGCTCTGCGCGTCGACCAGCAGCTCCCAGTCGCCGCGCGGGCCGTCCTGCGGCCGCACCCGCACCTTCCACGCGGTATGCGTGCCGGCTGCGTCGACGAACGCGACGAGCGCGGCGTCGAGGTGGGTGAAGCCGGTCGCGCCGAGATAGGCGCGGGCGCGGTCGAGCGCCTGCTGCTGGTCGACCGCCTGTGCCTTCGCCGACACGGCCGCGACGCCGCCGATCGCATTGCTCGCGACATACAGCACGCGGCCGTCGCGCGCGACCGTCACCGCGATCTCGCTGCCGTAGACGGGCAGGCCGCCCGCCTGCTGCTGCAGGCGCACCACGGTGAAATCGGGGTCCTTGCGCTCGGACGTGACGACGAGGCTCGCGAGCGCATTCGCGTCGAGGCCGAGCCGCGCGGCCTGTTCGCCGACGAACGCGCGCGCGGTCGCGGTCGCGCCGGCCCCGGCCTTGGCGGCGCGGAACGCCGGTTGATACAGCGTCACCGCGACGCCGTTCGGGCGAACCTGTCCGTCCGCCTGATCGAGCGCGGCGGCGGGCGGCGCGACGCCCCGGGTCAGGCTGTCGCGCAGGGTCTGGGCCTGCGGGTCGCCGGCCTTCGAATCCGCGCCGGCGTTCGTCACGACGCCGAAGCCGAGCGCGACGCAGAGCGCCAACGGCAATGCTTTGCAGGATGTCTGCATGGAGTTCCTCATGGTCGTAAAGTTGGGGGAGCCACCACGAACCTCTCGAAACGCAAGGACGACACGGCCCGCGCGGCGGCGCGGAGCCGTCGCGACAAGGCGCGCTGCTGCGGGGTGTTGCTACTGCCTAGGACGACTAAGTATCAAGTCGAAGCAAACAGGCGGCGAAGGGGCCGGCGGGCGACCGCCGGGCGGCGCCGGCGTATGGGTGGGAAACGAAGGACGGAAACGGCGAGAACCTGACGCGCATCGTCATGACATACCCCCTCGGATCAGCGAGTCGACAGGCAGCCCGCGCGCGCCGCTTGGAGCGGACATCTCTTAGGCTGCCTACGTATTTTTAGGATATGTTACAGAACATTTTCACAATTTTTTCGATTTATTTTCGACCGCTGATTCGATCTGTCGAGTAATTGGCGGGGTTGTTGATGAAACTGACGTAAACGTTGCCGCGACGCCGATTGCGCTGCAATTTTGTGCTGCAGTGCAAGGATCGCTGCATTCAGCGCAGCGCATGTCGGTCGTCGCGCGGGCTCGCGCCGAAGCGCGCGCGATAGGTGCGCGAGAAGTGCGAAGGCGATTCGAAGCCGCACGCGGCGCAGATCGCCGCGATCGACATGCCGGTTTGCTGCAGCAGCTCGCGCGCGCGGTCGAGCCGCAACTGCTGGTAGAAGTGGGTCGGCGTGTCGTCGAAGGTCGCGCTGAACAGCCGTTCGAGCTGGCGGCGGGTGATGCCGGTCTCGTGCGCGAGCGCGTCGGACGACAGCGGGGTTTCCAGGTGCTGCTCCATCAGGCTGATCGCATGGATCAGCTTGCGGTTGCGCACGTTGTGGCGGGCGGCGATTTCCAGCCGCTGATGGTCGCTCGGCGGGCGGATCCGGGCGACCACGAACTGCTCGGAGATCGTCGCGGCCAGCGCCGCGCCGTGGCGGCGGCCGATCAGGTTCAGCATCAGGTCGATCGACGCGGTGCCGCCCGCGCAGGTGATGCGGCGCGCGTCGATCTCGAACAGCTCCTGTGTCGCGTGCAATTGCGGGAAGCGCTCGCGGAACGCGGCCAGCGCTTCCCAGTGCAGGGTCAGCGGCTGCGCGGGCGCGAACAGGCCGGCCTGCGCGAGGATGAACGCACCGGTGTCGATGCCGCCGAGCGTCGCGCCCTCGCGATCGCAGCGCTTCAGCCACGCGGCGAGCGTGCGCGTGTAGCACGCGAGCGGATCGAAGCCCGCCATCACGAATACGGTGTCGACGCGCGCGACGTCGGCGTACGCGGCGTCGGCATTCAGCGCGATGCCGTTGCTCGCGACCACGGGCGCGCCGTCGCTGCTGAGCAGGCGCCAGCGATACAGATCGGGACGGAAGCGGTTCGCCACGCGCAAGGGCTCGAGCGCCGACATGAAGCCGAGCGCGGAAAAGCCGGGCAGCAGCAGGAAATGAAGGTCTTCGGGCATCGGGAGCGCGCGCGCCGTGCGGTCGGGGAGCTTCGATTGTCCATGATTTCATGCGACGCACGCGCGATGGATCGAGATGCCGTCGGGCGGGGCTCGCGAGAGCCTCGCGGGCTTGCTTCTTCGGATCGACATGGCGAGCGGTATGGCGCACGCGAATCCGGGGGGATGAGTGGAAATCCGTTCAACCAGGCGTCTTGTATTCGTTGCCGAGAACGCGTGGCCGCTTCATGCCGCCGCCTTCATGCGTCGCATCGTCATCCGAGTGCCGCCGGGGCTGCCGGCGAGGATTTGTCGCTCGCTTTCAAGCGGACGGAGCGCCGCCGAACGTGTGCGGGGCGCGTCGCCCCCAGCCGTGAAAAAGCCGGCATCGGTTGCCTGCTGACCCATCCGGCCCATGACTTTGGACCCGCCGCGCCTGCTCGATCCGACATTCTGTCATGCGGCGTGCGTCGCACGCGCGTGAATCGAAGCCCGCCGTCACGGATGCGGTGTCGACGCGCGCGGCGTCGGCGGACACGGCATCGGTGTACGGCGCGATGCCGGAGCTCGCGATCGCGAGCGCGGCTTCAATCGAGCACACCCAGGCGCCTCGCATGGTCCGCGGCCTGAATCTTCGTCGTGACGCCCAGCTTGCGCTTCGCATTCTGCAAATGAAAATAGACGGTCGCGCTCGCGATGCCCAACTGCGTTGAAATCTCCGTGGCCGTCTTGCCGTCCGCGCTCCATTTGAGCATTTCGATCTCGCGGGGCGAGAGCCGCTGCAGGTATCGCCGCGCGTTTTCACCGTCGATCGAATTCTGGATCTTCGATGTCACGCACTCGGCCAGAATGAACAGATAAGGCTGCAGCGCGTGGACCTCGTCGACGCTGACCGGCTCCCGGTCCCGGGCCAGCGACAGCAGCGTGAAGATGCCGCCGCGCGCCCAGGACGACTGGCCCAGGCCGGCGCGCAGGCCGAAATCCTGCGCCTCCGACCACAGCTGCTGCGATTTCACGAACAGCGCGTCATGCCACACGACCGGGCTGCGCGTGCGCATGCCGAGGCGGACGGTCGGGTCGATCGCCACGTAGTCGCGTTCCAGGTAGCGCGCGAGCCAGGCGTCCGGGTAGTTCGAAATGATGCTTACCCCGTCGTCCTTGGGAGACGCGGTGCCCTTGGTGCCGAATGCCACGCGCTCGAATCCGAGCCGCCGCGCGCAGTGCTCCATATTCTGCAAAATCTCGGCATCGGTCAGGGCATGGCTGAAGCCGGTGAATACTTCGTTCCACCATGTCGAAAGATTAATATTCATTTGACATCCTTAATGAATCTTCATGGTCAAGGCGAGTCAGCGAATGTCGTCGGTTGATTGGTTTTCCATGACTTCGGCGGCCGCGCGCGTTGCCGCGCCCGGCCCGTGGTCGTGCGGCCGTGGCTTGAAACCGGCGGATGAAGAATCAGGGAAACCGTGGCTTCCGGAACGTTCGACGCGGATCGTCATCCGCGTCGCGCAACACGATGTGCCTCGTTTTGCTGCGTACTGTCTTGAAGCTGATGCCATCGACGTCATGACCCACGGCCGGGATCCGAGGCGCTGGGCCTTCGCGCGCGGCGTTCCGCGATGGGCCGCGCACCGCGCCGCATGCCGGAATCGCGCGCCGCCGCCTGACCGTGGTCTTCCGCGCCGTCATGCCCCGCAATCGCCTTGCCGCGGGTGCGTGGACTCGGCTTCGATCCCCGCGTTCGCGCAAGGTCATGCGCGGAGGCTCACGCTCCGCCCGACACCCTGGATCTTCCAGCTGGAATCATTGCAGCATCCGAAATTATGATGACGCTGCCATGACGTAATGATTTTCTGGAAATTAAGCGAATACTCAACAGTTGCAACAAATTCGACAAACGCATCGAATGTGTCGCATGATAAAAAGATACCTTGATCATTCGGGATACGCAACAATGATTTCCGATGTTTTTGTATGTGTGATTCGATATTGACAATATGCTTTCAAAATCAGAATCGATTTATTCCGTTGGGGCTGGATTGCATTTGATGTGAGGCTGCTGTTTTCCACGTCGCGCCAGGCCTGGCAGGTGATTTCGGGAGAGGCGGCTTCAGGCGTCGATTGGAATTGCCATTTTGAAATTGTAAGGTTTGGCGGTGGGCAGGTGGATTCGAGTCATTGTTTCGTCCTGATCGAAATACCCGGAATTAGGCCGACGATATTCGGAATGGCGTGGCGCTGCGGATATTGTTTATCTTTCCGGATCGATAGCGTCTATTATTCGAGTCAAATTGAATATTGAGTCGGGTTCGCAATGCGGCATAAAGCGCGTTGCGCCGGAAGCATTGCCGAACACAGGGAACGGATCGTGGCGGAGAGGGGCGCGCCCTGGAACCGAGGACGCGCGGAGCGCGATATCAGGGGACGCGGAAAGGCGAAGGCCGCGCGCGGCGGCCGCCTTCAAACCGACTTCATCGTGGGACCGCAGGCAGCCGAGGTTCCGGTCGCGTGGTGAATACGCGGTCGCGCAATGCCCGCTCGAGCGTCAGGCCTGAGCGCCGATGATTTCGTATTGCTGCTTCGTCGCGTCGACATGGAGCACCGTGTCGAGCACGCGGATGACGGGCGGATGGCCATAGACCTTCTCGACCATCGCCTTGTATTCGTCGTCATGCCAGCGGGCCGCCGCTTCGCGCGTGCGCCAGACGTAGACGCCGCCGCCTTCGTGCGTGGCGTCGTCGTAGTAGTACCACTTGTGCAGCAGGTCCGGGTTGGTCGACCACTTGATCGCCGCTTTTTCATAGTGTCCCAGCAGCGTCGGCAGATCGATATCCGGCCTGAGTTTGAAGAAAACGATTTCAGTGACCACGGTGCACCTCATTCATGTGGGGGTGAACTGGCTGGCTCGGCGTAACGATTCCCGCTTCAGGTCGAGGCATGTCGACCGCGTCCAGATCATAGACCATCCGTGTTTCAGGTACGCGACGCGCGGCGGTCATTCCGCCGGACGGCCGAGCCAGCGCGACGCGTCGCGCCGCCAGTACCAGTGCGCGAGCCCGGGTGTCTGGAGCAGCGCCAGCAAGCCGAACGCCGCCGAATAGGCTTCGGGGGGATAGTGCAGGTCGGACGACGGGGTCCAGCAGTCGAGAATCAGGCCGAATACGGTTTGAACCAGGAACGAGCCGAGAAAGATCAGCAGGTTGAGCAGCGTCGAGGCCCGTCCGGTCAGATGCCGGGGCACGGCTTGCGAGACCAGCGAGAATTCGAGCCCGCCGATCGCGCCGACGAGCGTGAAGGCCACCGTCAGCATCGGCACGAGCGGCACGCACCCGTACGCGGCCGCCGCCTGCACCGCGACGAACAGCGCCACGCCCACGCCCGCGACGTCGATGAGCCGATAGCCGCGCCGCGCCGCCCAGCCGCCCAGCGCGCCGACCAGCAGCGCGCCGGCCACGATGCCGCCCATGCTTGCGAACAGAACGTTGGCGGTCGTCGCGCGGTCGAGGCGGGCGACATCGCTGACCCAGCGTCCGAGCCATACGCCCTGCACGCCGAATGCGACCGCGTGCGGCAGCAGCACGAGCGAGAGGGTGCGACGGAAGCCCGGCACGCGCCATACGTCCAGGAACGATGCCAGGGCGCCGGGGCCCGCAGGCGCGGTGGGCGTCGGGGCGTCCAGGGCGGGCGGCGCGAGGAGCAGGGTCGTCGCGATGGCGAGCGCCAGGCCGCCGGCGATCCACACGAAGAGCACGTGCCAGCTCATGACATGCAGGGCCCATTCGACGGGGGCGGTCGCCGCCATGGAGCCGAGGCCGCCCACGGCGATCATGCCGCCGTTGAGCACCGGCACCCGACGCGCGTCGAATGCCGTGGAAATGGCCTTGACGGCCGCCATGAAGGCGCCGGCCATGCCGATGCCGCACAGCGCGCGCGCGGCGAAGAGCGTGGCGAAATCGCGGGCCGCCGCGAACAGAAGCGCGCCGGCCACGGCAACGCTCAGGAAAGCGATCTGCGTGCGCCGCGGGCCCCAGCGATCGAGGCTCAGGCCCACCGGCAGTTGCGCGAGACCGAGCGCGAGGAAGTAGACGCTCGACAGCAGGCCGATGCGATCCGCGCCGAGCGGCATCTCGGCGACGAGATACGGCGTCAGGACGGCATTGACGTTGCGGAAGAACAGCGAGAGGAAATGGCCGAGCGCGAACGGCAGGAAGACGGCGAGCAGCAGCCGATGGAAAGCGGGTTCGGTCGACGATGGCGTGTCCGGCATGGCGGGTGCTCAGAGGATGTGGGCGCGCAGACGCGCGGTCGCGGTCCGGACGCAATCGGCGCGCCGCGTCGCTCGCGGCCCGCGTCGGCGGCGCGCGGCAAGGCTTCGGCGACCGTCGACGCGATGGAGCGAAACGACGCCGTGGCTGTCGCCGCCGGCCTGCATCGAACGAGCGCGGCCGCGCGACGCGCCGCGTGCGCCGGGGCGAGACCTCACGGCCGGCCCGGCATGCGCACGCGCGGCGCACCGACGTCGGCGCGCGGCTCCGGACCTTGCATCCGCCTGCATGCGACGCGCGTTCCGCCGGCCATCGCCGTCACGGTTTCATGCCGCGTCGGGGCCGGTCGCGGCCGGACTCAAGCGTCCTTCGAAGCGCGTCGTCGCCGGCTCGCCGGGTGTGTGCACGAGATACCACGAGCCGGCTTCGCCCTCGCGCATGAAGCAGCCCAGCTGGGCGAGCTGCGGCATGTTTTGCAGGGTGATCAGGATCAGCGATTCAGCGCCCTCGCGATTGTCGAAGCCGTGCGAGTGAAACGGCGGCACGAAGACGATGTCGCCCGCCGCGATGGCGCGCGCCTCGCCCGCGCCTTCGATGCAGGCCGCGCCGCGTCCGGCCTGGACGATATAGAGATGCCAGAACGAATGACGATGCGGCGCCGACTGCTGCCCCGGCCTGATTTCCTGCAGCACGAGCGAGAGATCCGGCGCGATCTCGCCCTGGCTGCCGCGCGTGTTCGCCGTCAACACGATCGCCTGCGGCTCGCCCGGCGGCAGGCCCGCGAGCGCGGCGGCAAGCGCGCCGGCCGACCAGAAGGCGGGCTGGTCGGCCGGACGGCTCACCCGGTTCAGATACGCGCGAAGCGTCATGATGTTCGCGTCCGCCGCAAGACTCGTCGTCATTCCATCGCATCCTTTCGAAGATCGGTCGACCGGCTCATCCGGGGCGCGGCATGCGACGCATCCCGCGCGTCGACGCGCATCGCGCGCGGGTCCGCATGCCGCCGCGATCCGGGGCCATGTGAAGTATCTCGCGCCGCGAAGCGCGCGGGCGCGGGGCGCGTGCGTTACCCCTAGCGCTTTTTATAGGCGGACTGTTCCGGCGCCGTCACGCGCGCGGTGCCGTCCGCTACGATGAATGCTCGAAGGATCCGGCTCGACGACTCGATGCGCCGCGAGGGCGGCGCGACATCGATGCGCGGACATGCCGGACGGCGGGCGATGCATCGTCCCCGCGACGGAAGTCGCGCGCGGAGCGGCGCAGTCGACCGGCATGAATGGCGTTCAACGAGGGCGGGTTCGATCGAACGGGCCTGCGTTTCCCCACACGAGAAGGAGAGAGCATGTCCGCGCAGCTTGAAAACGGGTCGGAGAACAACATCTACATCGACACGCTGACGTTCAAAGACTATCTGCAAGACCTTCGCGAGCGCTGGCCCGATCTCTATACGCTGCTCGATCCGGCGCGCATCGACGACGACGCGATCGCCCGTTACCTCGATGAAATGAATCGCCTGTCCTGGGAGTTCGAAGGCAACGAGATCGGCGGTCGCGGGGCCGCCTACAACAAGACGAATCTCGCGCAGCAGAACTACGACAATCGCAGCGTCGGCATGATCAGCCTGATCAAGTGCTTCTCGCCGGACTACAACGCCATTCCCGGTGCCGATTTCCGGATTCTCGACGTGCTCGGCGGCGGCGGCACGGTCGCGCGCTTCTTCACGACGCTGGGCGTGCATGCGCCGACCATCGTGACGGCCGATCTCTCCAATCTGATGATCAGCGCCTGCCGCGCGAAGCATCTGCCGTATATCCGTCAGTCGGCGGGCCGGAGCCTGTTCCGCGACGACGCGCTCGACGGCGTGCTGATCGCCTACGGCAGCCAGCTCCTCGACCTGGAGACGCGGCAGCTCGCGGTGTCGGAAGCGCATCGCACCGTCAAGCCCGGCCACCGGCTCGTGCTGCACACCTTCGAGATCGGCGATCGCGTCGCGAACTTCTTCGACGAAGTCGTGCATCCGTATTCGCGCACCGGGCATCCGAACGCGCACTTCACGCGCCCGGGCCTGCTGGAGCTGCTGACGCGCGCGGGCTTCCGCGACATCCGGCTGTTCGAGATGGCCGACCCGTTCGTCCTGCGCGGCGCGACGCCCGAGGAGGCGAGACGCAACGCGATCCGGCACGTGTACGGCATGTACGACCTCATCAAGGTGGCCAGCTCGGACGCGGGCGTCGAGGCGGCGCTCGAGCCGCTCATCGAAAAGACGCTGGGACCGATCTCGGTCTCGCGCGAGCGCGATCACTACGTGGCGGAGATTCCGCGCGCGACCTTGATCGCCGTGGGCACCAAGGCCGGGGCGCGCTGAAGCGGCGGGCGCGACGGTCTCCCGCCGTTCCTCGCCGTCCGGGGGGCGGACGGCGGGAGATCGCGCGACGCCGATGAACCGGGCCGCGTCGATGTCGCGGATCGATCGCGCAGGGTACGGGGGCGTGTCGTGCGCGTCTGCCTCGCCGGACGAAAGGAAGGCAACGGGCGCGAGTTCGGCATGGTTTGTCTGACGCGGCCGGCCAGACGCGGTCGGCTAGACGCGGTCGGCCAGACGCGGCCGCGACGCTACAGGGCATCACCCATTCAAGCGGGATGAACAACAACGACCCGTCGACTCGACCGGTTCCACCGCAACGCCGCATTGCATCGCGGGCGAGGCATGGCCGCGAGAGCGCCGCATGGACGCGGCGCGGACGATCGAAGTCGAAATCCGTTCTCACAGATACCTGAGAGGCATGCGCCATGCAAGACAGTCCGGTGTGGAAATTCAAGCCGTATACGAGGCAGACGATCCGACAGGCTCCACAATGGGCGAAGCTGTCGGCGGATTTGCAGGAGGCGGTCGATACGGTCTCGCACGTCCTGCCGTTTCGCGTGAATCCCTACGTGCTGAGCGAGCTGATCGACTGGGACAAGGTGCCGGACGATCCGATCTACCGCCTCGTGTTTCCGCACCGTGACATGCTGCCCGACGCCCAGTATGTCCCGTTGCGCGATCTGATCGCCCGCGGCGCGTCGGACCGCGAGCTCGAGCCCGTCGTGCACGCGATCCGCATGAGCATGAATCCGCATCCGGCCGGGCAGATGACCCACAACGTGCCCTACCTCGACGGGCGGCCGCTGCCGGGCCTGCAGCACAAGTACAAGGAGACGGTGCTGTTCTTTCCGAGCGCGGGCCAGTCGTGCCATGCCTATTGCACGTTCTGTTTCCGCTGGCCGCAGTTCGTCGGCATGGACGAGCTGAAGTTCGACGCGCGCGCCTCGGACGATCTGGTGGCCTACCTGAAGACGCGGCCCGAGGTCACCGACATCCTGATCACGGGCGGCGATCCGCTCGTGATGAACGCGCGCTCGCTCGGCGAATATCTCGAACCGCTGCTGGCGCCCGAGCTGGCGCACGTCCAGAACATCCGCATCGGCACCAAGTCGGTCGCCTACTGGCCGCAGCGCTTCGTCAGCGATCGCGACGCCGACGATCTGCTCAGGGTATTCGAGAACGTGGTGCGGTCCGGCCGCAATCTCGCCCTGATGGGCCACTACAACCACCCGCGCGAAATACAGCATCCGATCGCCCAGCAGGCGATCCGCCGCATCATCGCGACGGGCGCGACGTTGCGGATCCAGGCGCCGGTGATCCGGCACATCAACGAGGATCCCGCCGCGTGGGCGGATCTGTGGACCACGGGCGTGCGCCTCGGCGCGATTCCGTACTACATGTTCGTCGAGCGCGACACCGGCCCGAGCGATTACTTCAAGCTGCCGCTCGCGCGCGCCTACGAGATCTTCCAGGCGGCGTACCAGTCCGTCTCCGGTCTCGCCCGCACCGTGCGCGGTCCGTCCATGAGCGCGTTTCCGGGCAAGGTCATGATCGACGGGATCGTCGAGCTGGGCGGCGAGCAGGTCTTCGCGCTGCAGTTCCTGCAGGCGCGCAACCCCGACTGGGTGCGGCGTCCGTTCTATGCGAAGTTCGATGCGCAGGCATCGTGGCTCGATCAGCTGACGCCCGCGTTCGGCGAGCGCCAGTTCTTCTTCCAGAAGGCGGCCGACGGCGCGCGCGAGCCTGAATCGATCGTCCGCATCGCGCGCGACGACGGCCGGAACCGGCACGAGACACTGGAGACGACGAATTGACGAACCGCCCCGATTCTTCCCCCGAGCCCTACGAGGTCTACGCGCTGCGCTACGCGCGCCACGACGGCCGCCGCAGCGGCGAGAACTACCTGGGCGAGGACCCGCACGGCGATGCATCGGTGGGCTTCGACTTCTACATCTGGGTGCTCCGCAACGCGCAGCGGACCATCGTGGTCGATACGGGGTTCACGCCGGACATGGCGGCGCGGCGCCGCCGCACCTACCTGCATTCGCCGCTGGCCTTGCTGCGCGAGCTGGACATCGATCCCGCGTCGGTGTCGGACGTCATCATCACGCACATGCATTACGACCACGCCGGCAATATCGGCGGGTTTCCGCGGGCCCGCTTCCATCTGCAGGAGGCGGAGATGGCGTACTGCACCGGCCGCTGCATGTGCCACGACGTGCTGAGAAAGCCGTTCGAGGCGCGCGACGTCGCGGCCGCGATCGAGAAGCTGTACGCGGGGCAGGTGCGCTTCGTCGACGGCGACCGGCCGATCGCGCCGGGCGTCGGCGTGCATCTGCTGGGCGGCCATACGGCCGGCCTGCAGGTCGTGCGGGTGCTCACGGCGCGCGGCCACCTCGTGCTGGCCAGCGACGCCGCGCACTACTGGGACAATCTCCGCGCGCGCCGGCCCTTTCCCATCGTGCTGGACGTGGCCCGCATGCTCGACGCCCACCAGCGCATCGAGGCGCTCGCGGACGGTCCCGACCACATCATCCCCGGGCACGATCCCGGCGTGCGCCTGCGATTTCCGGCCTGGAACGGACACGAGGACATCGTCCGGCTCCACGCGGAGCCCCTGCGCTAGAACGAGCCGCGCGGCGGCGCCCCAGACAGCAGGATCGACGGAACGTGGCATCGGGCCACCGACCAAGGAGCATGCACATGCAGGTCATCCATATCGCAATCGTCGGCCTCGGACCGCGCGGCCTCACCGTGCTGGAGCGGCTCCGGGAACATGCGCGCCGGCTGCCGGCGGGCGCGCGCCTGAGGATCGTCGCGTTCGATTGCGGCGAAGCCGGGCAGGGGGCGCACCGCGCCCTGCAGCCCGACCACCTCATGATCAATACGGTGGCGTCCCAGGTCACGATGTTCGCGCCCGAGAGCGCGGCGGGCGAGGGCGACCGCTCGCTCGTCGAGTGGGCGCACGAGGCCGGCTACCGGCGCGCCGGCGAGCGTTTCGTGCTCGCGGCCGGGGACGGCGACGCGCTGCCGATCACCGAGGCGGACTACCTGCCGCGCAGCCTGCTCGGCGAATATCTCGCCTGGGCGTACCGCCATGTCGTCGCGCGGCTGCCGGCCGGGATCGAGGTGATCCATCGCCGCGCGCGCGTGACGGATCTGATCGAGGACGCAGGCGGCTACCAGGTGATCGCCGACGGCCTCGGCGCGCAGCGCGTGGACTATGTGTTCCTGACGACGGGCCACGGCAGCCGCAAGCCGACCGACGAGGACCGCGCCTTCGCGGCCTTCGTCGCGCGTCACGCGGGCCGCAACGAGGCGCTCGCGTATTTCGCCTCGCCCTATCCGGTGGAGGGGCTGGGGCGCATCTCCGCGTCGTCCACCGTCGCCGTCCAGGGGCTCGGGCTGACCGCGCACGACGTCATCTCGGCGCTGACCCTGGGGCGCGGCGGCCGCTATGTCGAGCGCGACGGCGAATTGCATTACGAAGCTTCGGGCGACGAGCCGGCCATCCGTCTCTTCTCGCGCAACTGCCTGCCGTTCGCGGCGCGCGGCATCAACCAGAAGGGACTGGCCGGGCGTCATCGCGCGCGCTTCTTCACGCCGCAGGCGGTCACGGCGAAACGGCGCGCGGTGCTCGCGGCCACGGGCGATCCGCGGATCGATTTCGAGCGCGACGTGCTGCCGCTCGCGGTGTGCGAAATGGCCTACGCGTATCGCACCGCGCTGGAGGGCCGGGAGATCGACCCCGAAGGCTTCGCGCCCACGGCGGAGGAGCTGACCGCGATCGAGGCGATCCTGTGGCCGCTCAAGGGGCGGCGCTTCGAATCGTTCGAGGCGTTCCGGCCGTTTTTCGACGGACTGTTCCGCGACGATCTGCGCGAGGCGTTCAAGGGCAATGTGTCGAGCCCGGTGAAGGCCGCCACGGATGTCCTGCGCGACACCCGGGAGGCGCTCCGCACGGCGGTCGAATACGGCGGCCTGACGCCGGCGTCGCATCGCCGCTTCATGGAGGACTTCAACGCGACCACCAATCGCGTGTCGTTCGGCCCGCCGCGGCGTCGCAACCTCGAATATCTCGCGCTGCGCCGCGCGGGGCTCATCGACATCGCTGGCGGGCCGGGCGCGCGCGTGATCGCGGACGACGCCCAGGCGCGCTTCCGGATCGAGGCGGACTACCCGGGCGGCACGGCGCGCTGCCATGCCGACGTGCTGGTGGTGGCGCGGCTCGACGCGTACTCGCCGCTGACCGACGCATCGCCGCTGTCGGCCAGCCTGCTGGCGCGGGGCCTGGTCCGCCCGTATCGCAACGGCGACTATCACCCGGGCGGCATCGACATCGACGCCGGCCTGCATCCGATCGACGCCGCCGGGCGCGCGCGCGCGAACATGTGGGCGATCGGCTTCCCGGTCGAGGGGGCGCATTTCTACACGCATGCGTTGCCGCGCCCGCTGATTCGCTCCCGCCAGACGCAGGATGCCGAGCGCTGCGTGCTCGATCTGATCGGCTCGATCGAGGCGCGTCACGCCGGCGGGGCGCACGAGCATTCCGACGCGGCGGCGGCGCCGGACGAGGCGCTGTCCGGCCGGTAACGCTCGCCGCCGCCGAACGCCTGACGCAACCCCGAAGGAGACCTCTCTTGATCAAGCTGCACGGCTTTTACCGTTCGTCCGCCACGTTCCGGGTGCGGATCGCGCTGAACCTGAAGGGCGTCGCCTACGAGAGCGTCGCGCGGGACCTCGAGCGCGGCGCGCAGCGCGAGCCGGCCTACCTGGCCCTGAACCCGCAGGGGTTGGTGCCCGCGCTGGAAGTCGACGGCGTCGTGCTGAACCAGTCGCTCGCCATCATCGCGTATCTCGACGAGCGGCATCCGCTGCCGCCGCTGCTGCCCGCCTCGGCGGCGGAGCGCGCGCGGGTGCGGGCGCTGTTCCAGATCGTCGCGGCGGACACCCATCCCATCACGTCGATGCGCGTGAGCGCCTATCTGAAGGCGCACGGCTTCCAGGACGCCGGGGTGCGCGCATGGCAGCACCACTGGCTGCGCCGCAGCTTCGATGCGCTCGACGCGCTGTTGAGCGCCGAGCGCGGAACCGGCCGCTTCAGCCACGGCGACCAGCCCACGCTCGCGGACATCGCGCTCGTGCCGCAGGTTTATTTCGCGCGTCGCGTGGGACTTGAATTGGACGCGTGGCCGACTATCATCCGCATCAACGAGGCCTGCCTGGCCGAGCCGGCGTTTGCGCACGCGCATCCGGACCGGCAGTGAGGGCGCATCCGCTTCACGCTGACCGCCGGGCGCGCATCCGGCATGCCTCCGGAGCGGCGCGCCGCGTCGGGGCGGGGGAGCGGGGCCCCGGCCGAATCTCACCCCGAATCCAGTTGACGTCATCCCATGTCGAGACTTATAGGAACCTCTCCATGTCCAAGCTGCTGTCAGCCTCCGTCGCAACCGCGTTTTCCCTGTTCCTGATTGCCCCGCCGGCGTGGTCCGAAACCGCGGTCATCGACAATCCCGTCGACTGGCCGACGCAGTGCGCGCCCAACGTCGAGCCCACCGCGGCGGACCTGGCGTTCCAGCGGATGGGCAAGCTCACGGAGGCCGAAATGACGCCGGCCCAGCACGAGGCGGCGCTCAAGATCGCATCGGGCCCGCGCGGCTGCATCTTCGGGCCGTTCGCGGTGTTGCAGCGCAGCCCGGAGGTGCTGACGCGGCTGCAGCTGCTCGGCGAATACCTGCGCTTCAAATCCATCCTGCCGCAGCACCTGCGCGAATTCGCGATGCTGATGACCGGCCGCTACGTCGCCGCGCCCTACATCTGGTACATCCACCAGCCGATCGCGCTTCAGCACGGGGTCACGCCCGCGCAGGTCGCGGCGCTCGCGAAACAGGAGCGTCCCGCGCAGTTGGACGACGACGAGGCCGTGGTGTACGACGTGCTGGACGAACTGCATCGCCGCAACGAGGTGAGCGATAAGGTCTACGCGCGTGCGCGGGCCCGTTTCGGGGAGGACGGCATCGTCGAGCTGGTGGCGCTCGACGGCTACCTCGCCGTGATCGGCCGCGAGCTGAATACGGCGCGTCTCGCGGTGCCGGCGTCGGTTCGCATTCCGTTCGCCGCGCCTTGGGAGAACGCCTCGCCGACGGCCTCGCAAACCACTTCGCAAACCGCTTCGCGCACGGAATGAGCGGCATGCGCGCGTTTTTCGCCGACCTCAGCGGCCAATCGATCGCGATGGGGATCTTCGCGGCGGTCGTGGGCTATACCAGCTCGGTGGCCGTGGTGATCAACGGGATGCTCGCGGTCGGCGCCTCGCACGCGCAGGCCGCCTCCGGCCTCGCGATCCTGGGCGTCACGATGGGGTTGACGGCGATCGGGCTGAGTCTCGTCAGCCGCATCCCGATCTCGATCGCCTGGACCCTGCCTGGCATGGCCCTGCTGTCGACGCTGCCGGTGCCCGCCGGCGGCTACTCCGCGGCGGTGGGCGCCTTCATCGTCACCGGCCTGCTGATCATGCTGGCCGGCGTATGGGCGCCGTTCGGCAGGCTGATCACGCGGATTCCCCCGCCGATCGCCAATGCGATGCTGGCGGGCATCCTGTTCAAGCTGTGCCTCGCGCCGTTCGAGGCGCTGCGGGAAACGCCGACGTTCGCGGCGCTCGTGATCCTGACCTGGCTGGTGGTGGGGCGCTTCCATCGCCTGTGGGCCGCGCCTGCCGCGCTGGGCGTGGCGGTCGCCGCCATGAGCTTCGCCGGCCGGGGGCCGGCGCAGGCCTTCGCGCTGCCGGCGCTGGAATGGGTGTCGCCGAGCTTCGACTGGCACGCGCTCGTGTCGATCGCGCTGCCGCTCTTCATCGTCACGATGGCCTCGCAGAACATCCCGGGCTTCGCGGTGCTCTCGACCTATGGCTATCAAGCGCCGGCGCGCCTCTCGTTCCTCGCGACCGGGGCGGCGTCGGCGCTCTCGGCGCTGCTCGGCGCGCCCGCGATCAACCTGGCCGCGGTCACGGCCGCGCTGTGCGCCGGGCCGGACGCCCACGCCCGGCCGGAACGGCGCTATCCGGCGGCGGTGGTGGCGGGGCTCGTGTACGCGGTGATCCTGCCGCCCGTCGCGTCGATCGTGATCACGCTGGTCAGTTCCTCGTCCTCGCCGATCCTGATCGAGGCGGCGGCCGGTCTTGCGCTCACGGGCGCGTTCAGTTCGTCGATGTTCGGCGCGATGCGGGACGAGACGCACCGTTTGCCGGCGCTCGCCACTTTTCTCGTCACGGCTTCCGGTTTCAGCCTCTACGGCATCGGCGGCGCGTTTTGGGGTTTATGCGCGGGACTGCTGATTCATGTGCTCTATGCGACCGGCTCCAGCGGGCGTCGCGGGGCTTGAGACGTCGGCGGGGTAAGGCTGGCGCGGCGTTGCCGAACGCGCGTCGCGCATTTTCCTTTCCGGCGGCGCGACTGCCGCGCGGATCGATGAGTTCGAATCGACCCGGTGATTTTCGTCGATTATCAAATGGAGATCGGATCAGGCTATTTCTGTAAAGAAACTATTTTTTCGAAAACGTCGATTCAAGATCTTGTCAGCGCTTTTTAATCTGATTAGACTGGCTTCCGTAAAAAGAACGCGCCGGGAAAATCCAATTGAGTGCATCCTGCCCAATTGGCGTGATTGCTGTTTTTCTGAAATTCTATAAATCCCCTCATTCATTAAGGCACGGCAAATCGCCGCGCGGATATTGCTCGCCCATTGGTTTTCGATGAGGCGAATTCGTGAAGATGGGCATTGGGCATGACCGCATTGCCGGCGGAGGGACGGGGCTTGCCGGGCATCGGCGCTTCAAGCAGTGCTGTTGGTCGCGCACGCATTTCGGCGTGTGCGTTTATTTCCCATGTCAAAGGAATGAAACATGCAACGTAAGACTTGGCTTATCGCATTGGGCGCGGCGTTCACCGCGCTGTCCGCCCACGCGCAGCAGTCCGGGGCGGTATCGCCTTCCGCCGTCGCGCAGGGCGAGATCGTCAGCTCCCAGACGATCAGCGACGCCGCCGGCACGACCAGGATCTATCGCTCGATCCGCGCGGCGGATCCCGCCGATGCGCGCCGGTCGGTGCTCGTCGAGCAGGTGCTGAAGCAGGCCGGGCCGGGCAGCCTGGCGTTCGTGCGCGGCGAGCAGCCGGTCGACGCGGTGCGGCACCGCCAGCAGCAATGCGCGGCGCTCGGCGCGGTCGATGCCACCGAGGAGTCGGACGTCACGTTCGACGAACGGATCCTGGACGCCACGCTCTGCAAGAGCGCGAATCCCCAGCAGCAGGCCGGCGCAGCACGTGCGGCAACCGCGCTGGCGGACCAGGGCATCACCATCATCGTGCCGGGGATCCTGGCCCGGCTCCAGCAGCCGACGCAACTGCCGATGCACTTGTGGGTGTCGACGGTGCAGATCGGGACCGTGACGCTGTCGGTTTCCTCCGAGCCCTTCGGCGTCGGCAACCTCCAGTTCTACACCTACGGCGGCGTCAACAATTTCCAGACGGCTCTGACCGTGCGCGCCTCCAAGCTCGGCATGTTCCCGATCAACGCGCGCGCGTGCGCACCCGGCATCGGTTGCGTCGACGATTCGCGCGGCCGGATCAACGTGGTTCGGTGAGCCTGTTTCCGTATCTCGCCGGGGCATCGCCCCGGCGCGCCAGCCGGGTGTTGCCTGGCGATGTCGTCCGCGCACGCACCCTGGGCGTGCGCGTTTTACTTTCCTTACATCGGGATTGAAATATGCAACGCAATGCTTGGGTTGTCGCGCTGACCGCGGCCTTCACCACGTTCTCCGCTCACGCGCAGCAAGCGGACAGCCCGCCCGCCGGCGACCCGGCTCAAGAGGGCGTGGTCAGCTATCAGGCGGTCGGCAATGCCGCCGGCGTGACCAAGATCTACCGGTCGATCCGCGCGGCGGATCCCGCCGATGCGCGCAAGACGGTCGTCGTCGAACAGGTGCTGAAGCAGGTCGCGCCCGGCAGCGTGACGCTGGTGCGCGGCGAGCAGTCGGCGGAGGCGGCGCGGCACCGGCAGCAGCAATGCGCGGCGCTTGGCGCGGTCGATGCGACCGAGGAGGCGGACGTCACGTTCGACGAGCGGATTCTGGATTTCGCGCTCTGCAAGAGCGCGAATCCGCAGCCGGCGCAGCGCATGTTCGCGGCGGCGGGAATGCGCGCGACGGCGCTCGCCGCGGCACCCAAGGCGAATGACGAGGGCATCACCATCATCGTGCCCGCGGTGCAGGGCAAATTGTTACAGCCGACCCAGCTCCCGGTTCACTTCTGGGTGTCGTCGGTGCGCGCGGGGGAGATTTCGCTGTCGTTGCAGGCGCCGAACTTCGGCTTCGTCAATTTCAGGGGCACCACGAATGGCGGGGTCTACAATTTCCAGCCGGTGTTCACCGTCAAGGGCTCATGGCTCGGCACCTATCCGGTGACCGCGATCGGTTGCGCGCCGATTCCCGGCGGCTGCGTCAAGGATGAGCGCGGTCGCTTCACGGTCGTTCGATAAGCGGCGCGTCGTCGGCGTGGCGGGCGCGGTGCTGCGCGTTCGCTGCGCCGAACCGGCGCCATGTGTCAGCTCTGAAGCGTCAAGAGCAACCGTCTTCGATGTCAAGCAGGCGAGTGCGATTCTGCGTTCCAAGGGCGGCCGGACTTCACGGTTGCAATGAGAATGGCGAGCAATTTTCGCATTGCCGACCTGGGACGTTTCTTGTAGCCGCTTGGCAAGCGAGTTCTCTTTTATCCTAGAGGCAAGGAGAACTCAATGAAGAAGCGATTTACCGACGAGCAGGTCATCCGGATCTTGCGCGAGGCCGTCCTCGCCGACGTCGTCGTGGCAACGACATACGCCTGCCAGGCGCCACGCAGCCCAATTCGGTCTGGAGCTGCGACTTCGTGCATGACCAACTGGTAGACGGGCGGGCGTTGAAGATGCTTGGCGTGATCGATGAATACACCCGCGAGTGTCTGGCGATCGAGGTCGGCGCGCGCCTCCGGTCGCAGGATGTGATCCTGACGCTGTCGCGACTCATGCGGCTGTACGGCAAGCCCACGTTCATACGGTCGGACGACGACTGCTGCCAAGGTCATGCGCTGGCTGCGAGATGTTGCAATCGGCCCGGCTTTCATCGCGCCCGGCAGTCCGTGGCAAAACGGGCTCGTCGAGAGCTTCAACGGCAAGCTTCGCGACGAATTGCTGAACCGGGAATGGTTCCGCAGCCGCGCCGAGGCCAAGGTGCTCATCGAACGCTGGCGGCAGTTCTATAACGAGCGCCGGCCCCATGGCGCACATCGCTATCAACCTCCCGCCGCGGTCCGTCGAGCCTGGCTGGATTCCGATACTATCTATGCGAGACTCACTGCCTGATTGGTCACAAAATTCCGCCTCAGGTCAACTCCATAGGTCATATCGAACCTCTCGCGACGCGATAGACGTTCGAAACACCCGCGCCAAGATGTGAACAATTTATAAATGCACAAACTACTGATCAAGAAATTACGTATATTGTGAGCGACTTGAATTCGTGGCCCGTTAGGTTTACGTAAGAAAACCAATGGGTACCTTCATATGGGCGGGTATCAACTTAGCGAAAGAATCCGAACCGGGCTGCTCCAGCAAGACCGGCTGTTACGGCTGGACACGCCGCTGCCGGCGAGCACGTTCGTTGTTGTCGGTCCCGAAACTCGGTCGTGATTTCAGCTGGACCCTCGATGGGGTGTCGGGCGCGGGCGACGTCGAGCTGAAGAAACTGATCGCGCAGCCAGTCACCGCGTGGCTGCAGCAGGCGACAAGTCCTATCGCCCGTTCAACGGTTACGTGCACACGGCCCGCCGCTTGTGCGCGGACGGCGGTCTGACGAGTTATCAGCGGGTGTTCGCGTCGTGGCTGCATTTCCTGCGCTTCCGGCGCGACGAGCGCATCTGGCAGGACCGCGCCACCGAATCCACCGGGCGTTTGCAGCGAACCCAGGTCGCCAGGATTTGGGAAAACGAGCATTTCCTTCCGCCTGACCTGCCGTTTGCCACATTGGGTTCGTCCTCGCCGTCTCTCCGCCCTGCCTACCGGTTCTAGAAAATAAAGCGACAATGGTGAAACACCATGAAACTATTCAATATTCCTAAAGATATGAGAAATGTGAGCGATTCGAGCACAATCCATCACTGGCTCGTCGTCACCGCCGTGTGCGCGATAGCGGCATTGAGCGGTTGCGGCGGCGATGACGGCAGCGGTAGCCCTGGCGCCACGGCGTCAGCCATTTCGCCGAACGCGGCCGCGGCGAATCCAGCGGCTGGTTCGAGCATCACCTTGTACGCCAGCCCGACCGGATCGGGCGATTGCTCGCAAGGCGCGCCGTGCAGTCTGACCGCCGCCCAATCGGCCGTCCAGTCGCAACGAGCGGCCGGCAACACCAACGTGACGGTTCTACTCGCCGACGGCACGTACCGCTTGTCGCAGACCTGGCGATTCGGCGCGGCGGACTCCGGTGTGCCCGGCCATCCGGTGGTTTGGGCGGCCGCGCCCGGCGGGCATCCGATCATTTCCGGCGCGACGCAGATCACTGGATGGCAGCCATCCGGCGCGAGCAGCGTCTGGGTCGCCGCGGTGCCGTCGGGCGGCAACTCGCGCCAGTTGTACGTCAATGGCGCAGCCGCGCTGGTGGCGCAGCAAACCCCCAACCAACTCGGCTTCAGCGGAGGATGGGTGGGTTCGAAAACCGGCTATGACATCACGAGCGACAAGACCGCGAAGACCTGGTTCGCTCAGCTCACCGCGACGCAAGTCGCCAATGTCGAGTTCGTCTACACGCAGGGCAACGGCAATTGGACCGAATCGCGATGCCGGGTAGCCAGCTATTCGAACGGCGCGATCACGATGGCGCAACCCTGCTGGACCAACGTGACGCAGCGCGCCACCTATTCGAACGCCAGCGGCGGACTGCCGTCGATGTCGACGAGCACGATACCCTCGTCGATCCAGAATGCGCGTGTCCTGATCCAGCCGGGACAGTGGTTCCTCGATACGGCGGCCGGCGCACTTTACTATCAACCAATTCCCGGTCAATCGGTGACGGCGCTCGATATCGAGCTGCCCCGGCTGGAAACGCTGCTCCAAGGCGCGGGTTCCCTCGCTCAACCGCTGCACGACGTGACGTTCTCCGGGCTGCAGTTTTCCTATGCGACCTGGAACGCCCCGTCCGCCGCGCCCGGTTTCGCCGACGTGCAGAGCAATCTGCGCATGACGACGGCAACCGGCAATCAAGGCATGTGTAATTTCTCGTCGCCCACCGGTTCATGTCCGTGGGGCGCGTTGTCTCAACCGCTCGCCAACGTCAGCTTCAGCGCGGCGAACAACGTTACGCTCAAGGGAAATCGTTTCACCGCGCTGGGCGGCGCTGGCCTGGCATTCATGTACGGATCGTCCGGCAATCTGATCCAGAACAACGAGTTTGCGTCGATCGCCTCGACCGCCATCCTGTTGGGCTGCACGTCCGATCCCACGCCGACCGACGGCAAGGCAGCCACCGCCGCCGCGATCAAGCAGAACTGCAACCCGGACCCCACGCTCGTGAAGAACGATGCGATCGGCGCCAACGAGATCATGAAAAACAACACGATCTCGGGCAACCTGATTCACAACATCGGCACGGATTACCCATCGGCCAGCGCGATCACCCTGTTGTTCGGCCAGAAGACGTCCGTCACCCGCAACGAAATTCACGACGTACCCTACACGGCGATCACGGCCGGCGTCATCCAAGGGCATGTCGACAATTCCAACCATCCGTCCCAATCGACGAACATCAACGACAGCAACACGCTCAGCAACAACCTGCTGCACGATTACATGACGGGGCTGACCGACGGTGGCGCAGTCTATATCGAAGGCCATCAGGCGCAGTATCAGTACAAGGCGGACGGCACGACCCTCGATCCCGTCGCGACGCTGGCCCACGGCATCCAGGTAACCGGCAATGTGTCCTACAACAGCAACAATGTCATGCGGACCTACTACGATGACGCCGGCTCGGAATGGATCAACTGGTCCGGCAATGTGTCGTTCAATTCCACCGGGCCGTACGGCTCGGTCCAGGGCGGATGCGAACCAACCGGACACATCTGGTACACCGGCAATTACGCCGACGCGCCAGGCGGCGACTATGCCACGTGCCCGCCTCTTCCGATCGACACGCATAGCAGCGGAAACATCACCATCACGTCGTTGTCGGCCGTGCCGGCAACGGTGATGAGCAGCGCGGGGCGCGGCAACGATCCGGCGAATCTCTCCGAAAGCAGCGTGACGGGCCGGATCGGCGATAACGCGTCGCAACTGAAATACACCGGCTCGTGGCAACATGCCCACAACCGGTCCGTCTACTTCGACTACCTGCACGACCTTCATTACACGACGAACGACAACGATACGATGACGGTCGATTTCACCGGCACGGCGATCCAGGTCTTCGGCGAACAGAACACCGATCAGGGCAAGCTGGGCATCAGGATCGACGGCGGGCCACAGCAAACCGTCGATACGACGCCGGCGGACAAGCAACGGCATTCGAACGTCGCGGTCTACACGTCTCCGGTGTTGTCGCGCGGATCGCACACGCTCACGGTGACGAAGTTGTCGGGGACGTACGCGACCATGAACGGGGTTTACATCGTGCCTTGACGCCTTGCCGGATTTCCGCGTTCATCGCACCACGATCGCGGATCGATCCGACGACGACGACGACGCGCGCCGTCGTCGTCGTCGTCGCGAGCGGGTGTAGGCGTCCAGAATTGATGCTAACCGCGTTCACAGAAGCGCTGGCTGTGAAGCGTTAAGAGCAACCGTCTTCGATGTCAAGCAGGCGAGTGCGACGCTGCGTTCCAAGGGCGGCCGGACTTCACGATTGCAATGAGAATGGTGAGTAATTTTCGCATTGCGGCAACGAGCGCCACCTTCTTTGGCGTTCCCGTCATCACCAAGCGGGAGTAAAACGAAACAAGAACAGGGTTATGGCGTACCGCGGCAGGCGTTGCCATGTAAAGCGTGCATCGAACATCGGATCGCCCTCCGGAAATAGTTCGACGCCCACGGATCTGTCCGGAGTCGCGATTGAATGGGGCAACCCCCACCGGGGCCGCGATCCGCCGCCTGCAGAGCGATCCCAGTTCAGGCGGTTCCGCAGCAAGGGTAGCAATTGTGGCTGTTCCAATGCCGTTGACGCTTCCAAGGAGAGCTGAAAAGCCTATGTGATGCCGCTGGACGTGATCTTTGAGTTCGCACTAGATCCGACCAATTTGGATCTTGATGAACTCGATGGAGTGCTCGACGCTTGAGCTAACGCTGACATGGGCTTGGCGCAAATGTTGTCGCTCAGCAACCAGGGCAGAGACGAGTTGCCGACGACGCAGCACAAGTGCTTGCAGTCTCCTGAGCTTCGCATCCGCGAGTGGTTTGATGAAACGGTTACGCCGCGCCGCCTCGCATCCACCGAACCGACTATCCCAGTGCGGCGCTCCTGCGGGTGCCGAGCCACCTCGACACCCCAGCCCGGATCGTGACCGATCTGGGGGCGACGCTGCATCAGAACGCATGGCCATCGCGCTTGTCGGCGAGCAGACCCGCTACACCGGCCTGAATCGCTCGATCATCTACCGATGGTTCACCGATCCCGACCAGCGCCGGATTTACCACCCCGATGACCACGAGGCCCACTCCCGGCGCTACGTCGCATCGCTGCGGGCTGTCCACGGTCGCAGCGCCGACGATTCCGAGGCCGACGAATTCGCTGCGCTGTGGAAGCTGCACGAGGTCGCGGATCGGCGCCGCAAGCGCTATGTCCATCCGCTCGTCGGCATCTTGACGCTCGACTGCGTGATGCTGACGTCCGCCGACCTGACGGAACGGCTCACGATCTTCACCGCAGCGCCGGGTTCGCCGGATGCCGACCGCCTCAAGCTGCTTTCGGTGGTCGACGCGCAACATCCCGATCCGAAAAAAGCTGAGAAGCGATTGCGATATCAGGCAGGCGGCCCGACGCCAACGAAGCGGCGTGTCGTGACTGTCGGCGCATCTCGCTCACGGGAAGCGCGTCGTTCATTGACCGCATACCGGCGTTCCGCATTGTCGTTGCGCGCGTCGGCGCTGTGTCGCGACGCCCCTCGCCCCGCCGCCGATGCCCCGCGTTCGATCCCGCGCCATCTCGCGCCTTCGTGCCGTCTCGCTTGCCGCCCCGCGCCCGCGCCCTCCGCCTAGTGGTTTCCCCCGGGCGTCGCCTCCAGTCAAGAAAAAGTCGCCGCTGGTCGCTTCCGGACTAATCTGGCCCGTTACTTTGGAGTCCGTCGCGCGGGCCATCCCGGCCGCGCCCGCTCAATCCGACGAACGGGAGTCACCATGAAGCCGATCCCCACCGCGCTGCTCGGCGCATTGCTCGCCACCTGCGTCATGCCCGGCGCGGCCCGGGCGCAGGACCCGGACACCTGCCGCACGGTGCGCTTCGCCGACATCGGCTGGACCGACATCACGTCGACGACCGCGCTCGCGTCGCTGCTGCTCGACGGGCTCGGCTACAAGCCGACCACCACGATCGCCTCGGTGCCGATCTCGTTCGCGGGACTGAAGAACAAGCAGATCGACGTGTCGCTCGGCTACTGGTGGCCGGTGCAGCAGGCGCAGCTGCAACCGTTTCTCGACGCGAAGTCGATCGACCTGATCGAACCGCCGAACCTGTCCGGCGCGAAGGCGACGCTCGCGGTGCCGAACTACGCCTACGAGGCGGGCCTGAAGCGTTTCGAGGACATCGCGAAGCATCGCGCGGAGCTGGACGGCAAGATCTACGGGATCGAGGCGGGCAGCAGCGCGAACGCGACGATCCGCAAGATGATCGACACCAATCAATACGGACTGGGCGGCTTCAGGCTGGTGGAATCGAGCGAGGCGGGGATGCTCGTGACGGTCGAGCGCGCGGTGCGCGAGCACAAGTGGGTGGTGTTCCTGGGCTGGGAGCCGCATCCGATGAACCTGCAGATCGGCATGAACTATCTGGCGGGCGGCGACGCCGCGTTCGGCCCGAACTACGGCGAGGCGCGCGTCTACACGCTGACCGCGCCCGACTACCTGAAGCGCTGCCCGAACGCGGGCCGGCTGGTCGCGAACCTGCGTTTCACGACCGACCTCGAAAACCGGCTGATGCAGGCGGTGATGAACAAGACGCGCCCCGCGGAGGCCGCGCGCGCCTATCTGAGGCAGAACCCGCAGGTGCTCGATGCGTGGCTCGCGGGCGTGACGACCTATGACGGCAAGGAAGGCTTGCCGGCGGTGCGCGCCCACCTGGGCCTTTGAACGTTTCCACGAAGCGAATCCGCGCGGGAGCGGGCCCGCGCACCCCACTGAAACGAGGCGACGATGAATCACGAAGTGATAGTGACCTGCGCGGTGACCGGCGCGGGCGATACGGTCGGCAGGCATCCGGCGGTTCCGGTGACGCCGCAGCAGATCGCGGCGGCCGCGATCGAGGCGGCGAAGGCGGGCGCGACGGTCGCGCACTGCCACGTGCGCGACCCGCAGACCGGGCGCGGCAGCCGCGATCCGCGGCTGTACCGCGAGGTGGTCGACCGGATCCGCTCGGCCGACATCGACGTGATCATCAACCTGACGGCCGGCATGGGCGGCGACCTCGAAATCGGCGCGGGCGAGGAGCCGATGCGTTTCGGCCGGGGCACCGACCTCGTCGGCGGGCTCACGCGCCTCGCGCATGTCGAGGAACTGCTGCCCGAGATCTGTACGCTCGACTGCGGCACGCTGAATTTCGGCGACGGCGACTCCATCTACGTATCGACGCCCGCGCAGCTGCGCGCCGGCGCGAAGCGCATCCAGGAACTCGGCGTGAAGCCGGAGCTGGAAATCTTCGACACGGGCCATCTGTGGTTCGCGAAGCAGCTGCTGAAGGAAGGGCTGCTCGACGATCCGCCGCTGTTCCAGCTCTGCCTCGGCATCCCGTGGGGCGCGCCGGCCGATACGGGCACGATGAAGGCGATGGTCGACAACCTGCCGGCCGGCGCGCACTGGGCGGGCTTCGGCATCGGCCGCATGCAGATGCCGATGGTCGCGCAGGCGATGCTGCTCGGCGGCCACGTGCGCGTCGGCCTCGAAGACAACCTGTGGCTCGATCGCGGCGTGCCCGCGAGCAACGGCACGCTCGTCGAGCGCGCGCGCGAAATCGTCGAGCGGCTCGGCGGCCGCGTGCTGACGCCGGCCGAAGGCCGGCGCACGCTCGGCTTGCCGGCGCGCGGCGCGCGCCCGCTCGAACGCCGCGCGCTCACCGAATTCGCGTGAACGCGCCCCGCTGCCTCACCCGCTGCAATACGTCGGCGGCGCGCATGGGCGTCCGCCGTTCGATTCCCCCGATTTGAAGGATGCACTGACATGGCAGTGAAGACCGACATCAAGACGTTCGCCGCCATCGGCGCCGGCGTGATCGGCAGCGGGTGGGTTGCCCGCGCGCTCGCGCACGGTCTCGACGTGGTGGTCTGGGATCCCGCGCCGGGCGCGGAGCAGCAGCTGCGCGCGAACGTCGCGAACGCGTGGCCCGCGCTGGCGCGTGTCGGCCTCGCGCCGGGCGCCGATCCCGCGCGGCTGCGTTTCGTGTCGACGATCGAGGCGTGCGTCGCCGATGCCGATTTCATCCAGGAGAGCGCGCCCGAGCGCGAGACGCTGAAGCGCGAACTGCACGAGCAGATCAGCCGCGCGGCGAAGCCCGACGCGATCATCGCGTCGTCGACGTCGGGGCTGCTGCCGACCGACTTCTACGCGCGCGCGACGCATCCGGAGCGCTGCCTCGTCGGGCACCCGTTCAATCCGGTGTACCTGCTGCCGCTGGTCGAGGTGCTCGGCGGCGAACACACCGCGCTGGAAGCGGTCGAGGCCGCGATGGCGATCTATCGGCGGCTCGGCATGCGGCCGCTGCGCGTGCGCAAGGAAGTGCCGGGCTTCATCGCGGACCGCCTGCTCGAAGCGCTGTGGCGCGAGGCGCTGCACCTCGTCAACGACGGCGTCGCCACCACCGGCGAGATCGACGATGCGATCCGCTTCGGCGCGGGCATCCGCTGGTCGTTCATGGGCACCTTCCTGACCTACACGCTCGCGGGCGGCGAGGCCGGCATGCGACACTTCATGCGGCAGTTCGGGCCGGCGCTCGAACTGCCGTGGACCCGGCTCGCCGCGCCGCCGCTGAGCGACGCGCTGATCGATCGGGTGGTGGAGGGCACCGCCGCGCAGCAGGGCGGCCACAGCATCAAGGCGCTCGAACGCTATCGCGACGAGTGCATCACCGAGGTGCTCGCGACGATCGCCGCCGTGAAGGCGCGTCACGGCATCCATGACGAGACCTGACCGACGGGGACGACGATGCTGACCTTGCACGAGGACGTGGTGCGCGATGAATGGGTCGACTACAACGGCCACCTGCGCGACGCCTATTACCTGCTGATCTTCAGCTTCGCGACCGACGCGCTGCTCGACCGGATCGGTCTCGACGACGCGGCGCGCCGCGCGCGCGGCCGCTCCGTGTACACGCTGGAGGTGCACCTTAACTACCTGCGCGAGGTCAAGGCCGGGGCGCGCGTGCGGGTCGACGCGCGGGTGCTCGCGCACGACGCGAAGCGGGTCCACCTGTACCTGGAGATGTTCGCGGCGGGCGTTGACGGCGCGGTGGCGGCGAGCGAGCAGATGCTGCTGCACGTCGACACGCTTGGGCCGGCCTCCACGCCGTTCGATCCGGACATCGCCGAGCGGGTGGCCGCACTCGCGGCGCAGCGGCACGATGCGCCCGCTTGCGCGGGCCGCGTGATCGGCTTGCCGGCGCGGCGCGGATGACGTCGAGCGCGTGCGGCGCGCCGCTGCTCGACGCCGCGCTCGACGCCTTCGTCGCGCGCGTCGCGGCCTGCTATCCGGCCGACGCCGCCGAGCGCTCGCCGGCCGAGCAGCGCCGCCTGTACGAACGATTCGCCGCGCGGCTCGCGCCGAGCCTGCCCGCGGGCGTGCAGATCGACGACGCGGTGTACGCGGCGCGCGCCGGGCATGCGCTCGCGATGCGGCGCTATCGCCCGCGCGGGCGCGCGGCGCGCGGCACCGTGCTGTTTTTCCACGGCGGCGGTTTCGTGGTCGGCTCGCTCGACAGCCACCACGCGATCGCCGCGCGGCTCGCGGCGGATACCGGCCTCGACGTGATCGCGGTCGACTACCGGCTCGCGCCCGAACACCGTGCGCCGGCCGCGCGCGACGACTGTCTTGAGGTGACCGTGGCCGCGTTGCACGGCCGGCTGCCGTTCGGCGTCGGCGCCGCGCCGCTGATGCTCGCGGGCGACAGCGCGGGCGGCACGCTGGCCGCGTGCGTGGCGGCGGCGCTGCGCGACGCGGGGCAGGGCGGCGTTGCCGCGCTCGCGCTCGTCTACCCGCTGCTGGGCTATGCGCCGCGCCTGCCCGCCGCGCGGACCGAGGCGCAGGCGCCGCTGCTGACGCTCGCCGACGTGCACGCCTGCCGGCGGGCGTATTGGGGCGGCGCGCCGCCGCCGCCGAATACCGTGCCGCTCGACGCGGCCCGCTTCGATGGCTTGCCGCCGACCCTCGCGATCGGCGCACAGCACGATCCGCTGCGCGACGACGCGCGCGCCTACGTCGAGCGGATCGAGGCGGCGGGCGGCCGTGCCCGCTTCATGCTCGGCGCGGGGCTGGTGCACGGCTGTTGGCGCGCGCTCGATACGAGCGCGCGGGTGGCCGCGATGCACCACGCGGTCTGCGAATTTCTGCTGGAACAGCGGGGCTGAGCGCGCGGGCGGCGCGGTCGAGGCGAGCCTCGAATTGTGTGCAGCGCTGAATTTTGTGTTGTCTTATGATTGCGGTCTCACACTTTCACGCTCACGAGGCGGAACGAGATGACCCCCCACAGCAACCCGCTGTTGCAAGACTGGCACACGCCTTATCAACTCCCTCCGTTCCAGCAGGTCGAGCCCGCGCACTACGCACCGGCCATCGCCGTGCTGAGCGCCGAGCATCTGGCCGAGATCGACGCGCTGGCCGCGCAATCCGAAGCGCCGAGCTTCGAGAACACGGTGGCCGCGTTCGACGCGACGGGCCTGCGGCTCAATCGCGCGCTCTACCTGTTCTACAACCAGTGCGCGTCGCAATCGCCGCCCGCATTGCAGGCGGTCGAGCGCGAGATGGCGCCGGTGGTCGCCGCGCATACGAGCCGGGTGCAGATGCACGCGGGGTTCTTCGCGCGGCTCGATGCGCTGCACGAGCGCGCGGCCGAACTGGAGCTCAACGAGGAGCAGCAGCAATTGCTGCGGCGCGTGCATACCGACTTCGTGCGGGCCGGCGCGCGCCTGGAGGGCGCCGAACGCGTGCGCTTCGCGGAGATCGTCGCGCGGCTGGCGGAACTGCAGACGCAGTTCGCGCAGAACGTGCTGGCCGACGAGACCGAGTATCAATTGAAGCTCGAAGGCGAGGCCGATCTGGCGGGCCTGCCGTCGTTCCTGCGGCAGGCGGCGCAGAGCGCGGCGCGCGAACGCGGCGTGGACGGCTGCGTGATCACGCTGTCGCGTTCGCTGGTCGAGCCGTTCCTGACCTGGTCGACCCGGCGCGACCTGCGCGAGCAGGTGTGGCGCGCCTGGAGCGGCCGCGGCGAGAGCGCCGCGCGCGACAACCGGCCGATCGCCCGCCAGATCCTCGTGCTGCGGCAGGAGCAGGCGCGCCTGCTCGGTTATGCGACGTTTGCCGATTACGCGCTGGCCGACCGCATGGCCGGCACGCCGGCCGCCGTGCATGCGCTGCTCGATCAGGTGTGGGAGCCGGCGAAGGCGAGCGCCGCGCGCGAACGTCAGGCGCTGGTCGAACAGGCCGCGGCGCTGGGCGAGCCGACCGACATCGCGCCGTGGGACTGGCATCACCTGGCCGAGAAGGTCCGGGTCGCGCGCTATGCGCTCGACGATGCGGAGGTGAAGCCGTATTTCAGCCTCGAGGCGATGTTGAACGCGATGTTCGATTGCGCGCACCGCCTGTTCGGCGTGCGTTTCGTCGAGCAGAAGGGCGTGCCGCTCTACCATCCGGACGTGCGGCTGTGGGAAGTGCGGCGCGGCGACGCACTGGTCGGCCTGTTCCTCGGCGACAACTACGCGCGGCCGAACAAGCAGGGCGGCGCGTGGATGAGCGACTACCGCGAGCAGCGTCGCAACGGCGGCGTCACGGTGCCGATCATCGTCAACAACAACAACTTCGCGCGCGGCGGCGACGGGCCGACGCTGCTGAGCTTCGACGACGTGCGTACGCTGTTCCACGAGTTCGGTCACGGCCTGCACGGGCTGCTGTCGAACGTGACGTACCGGCTGCTGGCCGGCACGGCCGTGCCGCAGGATTACGTCGAACTGCCGTCGCAGCTGATGGAGAACTGGGCGACCGTGCCCGAGGTGCTGGCGCGTCACGCGCGGCACGTGACGACGGGCGAGCCGATCCCGGCGGCGCTGATCGAACGGATCCGCGCATCGCAGTTGTTCAACCAGGGTTTCTCGACGGTCGCCTATACGTCCTCGACGCTGATCGATCTCGCGCTGCACCAGCATCCGGATCCGGCGAACCTCGATCTCGCCGCGTTCGAGGCGGCGGAGTATGCGCGGCTCGGCGTGCCGCGCGAGATCGGCATGCGGCACCGGCTGCCGCATTTCGGCCACATGTTCGGCGGCGCGCATTACGCGGCGGGCTACTACGTTTACATGTGGGCGGAGGTGCTGGAGGCGGAAGCGTTCGCTGCGTTCGAGGAGGCGGGCGACGCATTCGATCCGACGCTCGCGGACAAGCTGCATCGCTACGTCTACAGCGCGGGCAACAGCCGCGAGCAGCGCGCGGCTTTCCGCGCGTTCCGGGGCCGCGATCCGCAGGCCGCGCCGATGCTGCGCAAGCGGGGGTTGTTGGCGAGGTGAGGCTGTGGCGGGGAGGGGAAGGCGGGCGCCTCTGAGCCGCGATAGGCGTCCCGGACGCAAATCGGAGCGTGTGCTTCGGCGGCCATTTCCCCGATCCGATCGGACCGATTACCCTGGCCGGTCGAGCGAGTCGCGGTGGCGTTCGAACATGGCGAATGGGCGATGAAGGGTTCAAAGGACAAACGACGCGTCCCGGGGCGGGCCCGGGACGCGCGCAGGGAAGCGCCGGCCGTCGCCCGGCCGGCGCGGCGTCAGTGCGTGCGATCGCGCAGCGTCTTCGCCGCGGCCACCATGTTGGTCAGCGCCGGGATCACCTCGGCCCACTGGCGGGTCTTCAGGCCGCAGTCCGGATTCACCCACAGGCGCTCGGCGGGAATCCGCTCGGCCGCCTTGCGCATCAGGCCGACGATGTGCTCCTGGGTCGGGATGTTCGGCGAGTGGATGTCGTACACGCCCGGCCCGATCTCGTTCGGATACTTGAAGTGGTCGAACGCGTCGAGCAGCTCCATGTCGGAACGCGACGTCTCGATCGTGATCACGTCGGCATCCATGTCGGCGATCGACGCGATGATGTCGTTGAACTCCGAATAGCACATGTGGGTGTGGATCTGCGTCTCGTCACGCACGCCGTTCGCGGTGATGCGGAACGATTCGACCGCCCAGCCCAGATACTCGGCCCACTGCGCGCGGCGCAGCGGCAGCCCTTCGCGCAGCGCGGCCTCGTCGATCTGGATCACGCGCACGCCGGCCTTTTCCAGGTCGAGCACTTCCTCGCGGATCGCGAGCGCGAGCTGCAGGCACGACGCCGAGCGCGGCTGGTCGTCGCGCACGAACGACCAGTTCAGGATCGTCACGGGGCCGGTCAGCATGCCCTTCATCGGTTTGCTGGTCAGCGACTGCGCGTAGGTGATCCACTCGACCGTCATCGCCTTCGGGCGGCTGATGTCGCCGAACAGGATCGGCGGCTTCACGCAGCGCGAACCGTAGGACTGCACCCAGCCGAACTGGCTGAACGCGTAGCCGTCCAGCTGCTCGCCGAAGTACTCGACCATGTCGTTGCGCTCCGCTTCGCCGTGCACCAGCACGTCGAGGCCCAGCTGTTCCTGTTCGCGCACGCTGCGCGCGATCTCGGCGCGCATCGCGGCCTGGTAGCCGTCGATGCCGAGCGCGCCGCCCTTGAACTGGCTGCGCGCCTGGCGGATCTCGCCCGTCTGCGGGAACGAGCCGATCGTGGTGGTCGGGAACGCGGGCAGCTTCAGCAGCGCGGCCTGCTTCGGCGCGCGCAGCGCATAGGCGCTGGCGCGCTTGCCGAGCTGGGCGTCGAGGCGGGCGACCGCCGCCTTCACGGTCGGATTGTTCACGCGCGGCGAGGCGCGGCGGGCGCGGATCGCGGCCGCGTTGGCGTCGAGCGCGGCCGCGACGGATGCGCGGTCGCCGTTCAGCGCGGCGGCCAGCACCTTCAGTTCGTCGAGCTTCTGCAGCGCGAACGCGAGCCACGAGCGCACCTCGGCGTCGAGCTTCTCTTCACTGCCGAGATCGACCGGCACGTGCAGCAGCGAGCATGACGGTGCGATCCACAGGCGCTCGCCGAGCTGCTTCGCGAGCGGTGCGAGCCATTCGAGCGTCGCGTTCAGGTCGCTCTTCCAGATGTTGCGGCCGTTGATCGCGCCGACCGACAGGACGCGCGGCGCGGGCAGCAGGCCGGCCGCCTTCCCGGCTTCGGCGCGGGCGTTGATCGCGTCGATGTGCAGGCCGTCGACGGGCAGCGCGCAGGCCAGCGCCAGATTGTCGAGCAGCTGGCCGAAGTAGGTGGCGAGCAGCAGCTTCACCTTGCGCGTCTTGAGCGCCTCATAGGCGGTGACGAAGGCCTGCTGCCAGGCGGCGTCGAGTTCCGTCACGAGCGTCGGCTCGTCGATCTGCACCCATTCGACGCCTTCGCGGGCCAGCGTGTCGAGCAGCGCCTGATAGGCGGGCAACAGGCGCGGCAGCAGCGCGAGCTTGTCGGAGTCGTCCTTGGCCTTGCCGAGCCACAGGTAGCTGACCGGCCCGATGATCACGGGCTTGGCCTTCACGCCCTGCGCGCGGGCCTCGGCGAGCTGCTCGACGAGGCGCGACGCGTCGAGCGTGAAGGTCGTGCCGGCCGCGAACTCGGGGACGATGTAGTGATAGTTGGTGTCGAACCACTTCGTCATCTCGCCCGCCGCGACGCCGCCGCAGCATGCGGCGTGTTCCTCGGCCGATTGCGCCGAGCGACCGCGCGCGACCCGGAAATAGTTGTCGAGCGCATCGCCGTGGAAGCCCTGCACGCGTTCCGGCAGGTTGCCGAGCGTGAAGCTCATGTCGAGCACCTGATCGTAGAACGCGAAGTCGCCGACCGGCGCGAGATCCAGGTCGCGCTGGTTGTGCCAGTGCAGCTGGCGCAGCTGTGCGCCGAGCGCCTTCAGCTCGTCGCGCGACGCTTCGTCTTTCCAGTAGCGTTCGAGACCGAACTTGAGTTCGCGTTTTGCGCCGATGCGCGGGAAACCGAGATTGTGAGTCGTGACCATGAGCGCTGTCGTCCGATGAGAAAGCGTGGAGTGAGTGAAAGCCTGAGGCGATGATAGGGTTTCGCGCTCATGAAGAAAAATGGCATTATTTCATTGTTCGATTATTTTTATTCATGGGTTGCTTGCCCGGGGTTCCACCATGCTTGAACGCATCCATCTCGTCATCATTCGCGAAGTCGCGCGCCAGGGTTCGCTGACCGCGGCCGCGAACGCGCTGCACCTGACCCAGTCGGCGCTCAGTCATACGGTGAAGAAGCTCGAGCAGCAGCTGGGCGTGCTGGTCTGGGATCGCGACGGCCGCAGCCTGCGGCCGACCCAGGCGGGGCAGTACCTGCTGTCGCTCGCCGAGCGGCTGCTGCCGCAGTTCGAGCACGCGGAGGCGCGCATGAAGCAGTACGCGGACGGCGAGCGCGGCACGCTGAGGATCGGCATGGAGTGCCATCCGTGCTACCAGTGGCTGCTCAAGGTCGTGTCGCCGTACCTGGCGCGCTGGCCGGATGTCGACGTCGATGTGAAGCAGCGCTTCCAGTTCGGCGGGATCGGCGCGCTGTTCGGCTACGACATCGACGTGCTCGTCACGCCCGATCCGCTCGCTCGGCCGGGGCTGCGTTTCGAGCCGGTGTTCGACTACGAGCAGGTGCTGGTCGTGGCGGAGCGGCATCCGCTCGCGGAGGTGCGCTACGTGAAGCCCGAGCAGCTGGTCGACGAGATTCTGATCACCTATCCGGTCGACACGGACCGGCTCGACATCTACAACTATTTCCTGCGTCCGGCGGGCGTCGTGCCGCGCCGGCACAAGACCATCGAGACCACCGACATCATGTTGCAGATGGTCGAGAGCGGCCGGGGCGTGGCCGCGCTGCCGCGCTGGCTCGCCGAGGAATATGCGGACCGGATGGCGGTGGTGCCGGTGAAGCTCGGCAAGGCGGGCATCGCGAAGCAGATTTTCCTCGGCACGCGCGATGCGGACGAGGCGGTGGATTACCTGCGGTCGTTCGTCGAGTTCGCGAAGGCGTCGAACTGGCGGGCGCCGCGCGTGCGGCGCTGAGGGCGCGCGCCGGGCGCGCGGCGTGTCGAGCGCGCCGCCCGGGTCAGCGCGCGGCGTTCGACGTCGTGACGGCGCGCGCGTCATGTCAACCGGGCGCGCGAAGGGGCGCTGGAGCCTGGATTCGCGCCGCGGGCCGCGAACAGCCCGCCGCTGCAGGCGGCGTATGCGCCGCAAACGGATGCCGATGCGGCGCATGCGCCCGTCGTCGCGGATGATCCTGTCCGCGCCGATTCCACGCCCTCCGCCTTGCCATTGACATCGATCGGCCTTGCTTCTACCTTTCGCTGGCGCGGTCCGGGGGGATTCATCCGCCGCGCGTCCACGCTTCACCATAAATCCACGACCTGAGAGACCATTCCATGCGATCCCTGGCTTGTTCGCTGGCCTTGCTGCTGTGCATGTCCGCAGCGCACGCCGGCGCGACCCGCGAACTCCGCGACTACCTGATCCAGGACGTCTGCGTTGACGCCGACGACAACCCGATCGCAGGCGATCCCGCCAGTTGTCCCAGCCATCGCGACATGCGCGTGGGCGAGCGCTCGCCCTACCTGCTGACCGATTTCGATCACAACAGTGGCGCGGCCTACCAGTCGACCAACAGCATCCCGGTGCTGGGCGCGGACGGCACGACCAAGGTGCTGGTGATGAAGAACCTGCAGGGCGGCTTCGATTCGCGCTTCCGGTTCTCGTTTTCCGAGGTGCGCGACGGCTACGACCTGATCGATCTCGACAATTCGAGCTATGCGTCGTTCATCCGCACGTCGGACCCGGGCTGTCGCGACCAGATCTGGTCGCGCACGGGCGGCGCGGGCAGCATCGCCGAACGGGCGGGCGGCTGGATCCTGTTCCCGTTCCAGGGGCCGCCGTCGGGCTGGCCGCCGTCCTCGTCGATCTACCATCCGACGTACCACATCCAGGTCACGCAGCCCGCGCCCGCCGGATGCGGCGACGGCAACAGCACGGGCGTCACCTACTGGAACGGTCCGGGCGCCTACCAGTTCGAGTCGGGCAAGGTGATGACGGCGATCCGGTCGGACCATTTCGCGGCGACCACCCTGTCGCAGCGGAACAATGCGCTGGAGCGCTATTTCTTCACGAAGGAATACGGGATGACGCGCTGGGAAGCGTGGATTCCACGCAGCCGCTGCTACGCGGAGCGCGGCGCGCAGGATCCGTCCTGCCACCCGGAAACCGACAACGAACCGCTGCGCGCGCGCTGCAAGGTGCTCAACGTGTCGGGCACGGGGCATGCCGGCCTCGATCGATGGGGCGACCAGGACTGGGTTCGGGTCGATTGTCGCGACGCGAGCCGCTACGTGGCGCTCGATACGCCGCAGTACCTGCTCGACGACCAGATCGCGCGGCGTCAGGTGGTCGACCTCGACGCGCGCGGTTCGACGAACCCGCCGCTCGGCGCGTGGCATGCGAATTCGCCGGCGTACGGCCACGTGACCGGGCGCGCGAACGGGACCGGCTGGGAGATTCCGGCTACCGGGCAGTACTCGAATCTCAGCTATGGGCCTTATGTCCAGCAACTGCCGGCGGGGCGGTTGAATGCGACGTTCCTGCTCAAGGTCGACGTGACCGCCGCGCACAACGACGACATCGCGGATCTCGACGTGTATCGCTGGTCGACGAATACGGTGTTCGCGAAACGCAAGCTGATGCGCGCGGATTTCAACGATGCGAACACGGTGCAGGCGTTCATCGTGCCGTTCGATTACGACGGGCAGGGGGCGCTGGAATTCCGTGTGCACGTGTATGGACATTCCTATGTCTATCACGCGGGGTCGCTGGTCGGGTATTGAGCGGAAGGCGGGCGGGCTTGGCGCCGGCGTCGCGCCGCGCGTCCGGCAGGCGGTGCGGCGTGGATGCGATACGTCGGGCTCGCGTAGCGGTGGGCCGGGGGCGGCGCGATGCTGGGCATGGGGCTGCTCTGTTGGTGTCCGCTTCGTGCCGGCCGCGCGAGGTGGGGAGGGCTCGCCGGGCGTTGCGTCGTCGCGTATTGGCGAACCTGGTCCGGCGCGATGCCGGGCAAGGGCGGTCGCCCGGCGCGGATGGCTCGCCGTGATTGCGCCGTGTTCGCGTATCGTCGGACCCGGTTCGGCGCGGTGCCGGGAACGCGGCGGCCCGGCCTGCGCCCGCTTCGCGCCGGCCTTGTGCGACGCGGATTGCGCGGCGCTTGCCGCCCGCTTGACGGCGCGGGTTCCCGCGCGCGCCACCGCATCCGGCGGTGGCGGGAGCCGTCGTCGCGACGCGCCGCGCAACCCGCCGGATCCTCGTCGCTCGCACGCCGAAACCCCCCCGCCCGACGCGCCGTTACCCGGAATCTCGGCCGAGCGCCCGCCGGAGTGTAAACTGCTGCCTTTTTTATCGACGCACGCAGCATGTTGCAACCACCACGGCGCGGCGCGCCGGGCGGTCCGGCACTGATTCGTCTGCTGGCTCGTCTGGCGGATCTGGAAGTGTCCGCACCCGGACAGTCGCTGTCCGACCAGTTGAGCCGCTGGCTGAGCTGGACCGACGCCATCACGCTGTCCTCCGCCCTGAACCTGGGTACGCCCACGGGATCCGGCCCGGCCCCCGCCCACGACGAGGCGGGCCGGGAGTGCGCGCGCGTGCGCGCCGCGCTCGCGAAGTCGATCGACGGCGTCGCCGCGTTCGGCGCCGGGCGCGGCGGCGGCGCGCCGCCCGCGCCGCCCGTCGCGCCGAAGGACGCTGCGCTCGATTTCGCGGTGCTGCGCCAGGACTACCAGTTCATCCAGCAATCGATGCAGACCGAAATCGGCCTGCTGCGCGCGCGGCTGCGCCGCGCGATGACGGCCTCGACGCCCGAACTCGCCCGCCTCGCGGTGCTGGACGCCACCTTCGAGCAGGCGCTCGACGCGCGCGAGCGCAGCCTGCTGGGCGCGGTGCCGACGCTGCTCGGCGCGCGTTTCGAGCAGTTGCGCCGTGCGGATGCGCGGGCGGGCGAGCCCGCGCCGGACGCCTCGACCTCGGGCGCCTGGCTCGGTCTGTTCCGTCAGGACATGCGCGGCCTGCTGCTCGCCGAACTCGATATTCGTTTTCAACCGGTCGAGGGGCTGCTCGCGGCGCTTCGCACCAGCCAACCACCGGGACGCCATGTCCAGATCTCACCTTAATCCCGTTGTTTTCCTGGCCGGGCTGGCCGCTGTCTGCTGGGTCGGCGCGGGGTATCTCGCCGCCAATCCGCTCGCGCTCGCATTCACGCTGCTGGTCGGCGCGTGCTATGTCGCGGGGGCGCTCGAACTGCGGCGCTATCAACAGACGACGGTCGCGCTCGCGGCCGCCGTCGATGGTCTCACCGAGCCGCCGCCGAGCCTCGCGCCGTGGCTCGACCAGCTGCCGGCGGGGCTGCGCGGCGTGGTGCGCCTGCGCATCGACGGCGAGCGCGCCGCGCTGCCCGGGCCGGCGCTCACGCCGTACCTGGTCGGCCTGCTGGTGCTGCTCGGCATGCTGGGCACGCTGCTCGGGATGGTCGCGACGCTCAAGGGCACGGGCGCCGCGCTGGAAAGCGCGGCCGATCTGCAGGCGATCCGTGCGTCGCTGGCGAGCCCGGTCAAGGGCCTGGGGTTCGCGTTCGGCACGTCGATCGCGGGTGTCGCAACTTCGGCGATGCTCGGCCTGCTGTCCGCGCTGTGCCGCCGCGAGCGTGCGCAGGTGGGGCAGCGGCTCGATGCGGCGCTCGCAACGACGTTGAGAATTCATTCGCACGCGCATCAGCGCGACGAAACCGCGCGCCTGCTGCAACGTCAGGCGGAGGCGCTGCCGTTGCTGGCCGAGCGGATGCAGGCGATGGTGACGGCGCTCGAACAGCACGGCCGCGCCGACGCCGAGCGTCAGCTCGCGAATCAGCAGGCATTCCTCGGCCGCACGGAGACGGCGTATGCGCAGCTGGCCGCGTCGGTCGGCCAGTCGCTGCGCGACAGCGCGACCGACAGCGCCCACGCCGTGGGCGGCGCGCTGCAACCGCTGATGGAAGCGACGCTGGCGGGCCTGGCGCGCGAGACGGGGGCGTTGCACGACAGCGTGTCGCGCGCGGTGGAGCGGCAGCTGGAGCAGGTATCGAACGGCTTCACGGCGACGGCCGCGCAGGTGTCCGGGATCTGGACCGACGCGCTCGCGCGGCAGCAGCGCGAGCAGGAAGCGCTGGTGCGCGAGCTGCGCGATGAACTCGCGAAGGCGAACGCCGGCGTCGCGCAGCGCTCGGCGGCCTTGCTCGACGGCATGAGCGCGCGTGCGGACGAAGCGGGCGAACGCACCGCGGCCGCGTGGCGCGACGCGCTCACGGGGCAGGCGGAGGCGAATGCGCAATTGGCGGAGCGCAATCAGCAGGCGCTCGAACGCGCGGCGACAGGCTTCGAGACGCGCGCGGCGGTATTGCTGGCGGGGCTGGGCGAGGCGCTGGACCGTCAGGCGCAGGTCAACGAACAGTTGGCGACGCATAACCGTCAGGCGCTCGATACGGCGTCGAGCGGCTTCGAACGACAGGCGGCGACCTTGCTGAGCGGGCTGAGCGGGGCGCACGCGGGATTGCAGGCCGAGCTGGCGGCGCGCGACGAGGCGCGGCTCGCGGCGTGGCGCGACGCGCTCGGCGCGGTGGCGGCGACGCTCGAGGCGAACTGGACGCGTGCGGGCGAGCAGGCGGAGTCCCGCCAGCACGTCATTTGCGAAACCTTGGCGCGGACGGCGGGCGAGCTGTCCGAGCAGGCCCGGGCGCAGGCGCGCGACACGCTGGCGGAGTTGGCCGGTCTCGCGCGCGAGACGTCGGCGGCGCCGCGCGCGGCGGCCGATATGGTCGCGCAGCTGGCGCGCACGGCCGAGACGGTCGAGCAGCGCTCGACTGCGTTGCTCGACGGCGTCGCGACGCACCTCGATACGGCTGCGGCGAATGTCGCGGGCGCGTGGCGCGAGGCGCTCGATCGCCAGGCCGAGGTCAACGCGCAGTTGGCGACGCATAACACGCAGGCGCTGGAGGCGGCGTCGAACGGTTTCGAGCAGCAGGCATCGGCGCTGCTGGGCGGGTTGGGCGAGGCGCTCGATCGTCAGGCGCAGGTCAACGAACAATTGGCGACGCACAACCAGCAGGCACTGGAAACGGCGTCGAGCGGCTTCGAACGACAGGCGGCGGCATTGCTGAGCGGCCTGGGCGATACGCTGAGCCGGCAGACGCAGGCCAACGAGCAGTCGGCCGCGCACCACAAGCAGGCACTGGAGGCGGTGTCGAGCGGTTTCGAGCAGCAGGCATCAGCGCTGCTGGGCGGGTTGGGCGAGGCGCTCGATCGTCAGGCGCAGGTCAACGAACAGCTGGCGACGCACAACCAGCAGGCGCTGGAAACGGCGTCGAGCGGCTTCGAACGACAGGCGGCGGCATTGCTGGACGGCCTGGGCGATACGCTGAGCCGGCAGACGCAGGCCAACGAGCAGTCGGCCGCGCACCACAAGGAGGCGCTGGAGGCGGTGTCGAGCGGCTTCGAGCAGCAGGCATCAGCGCTCCTGGGCGGGTTGGGCGAGGCGCTCGATCGTCAGGCGCAGGTCAACGAACAACTGGCGACGCACAACCAGCAGGCGCTGGAAACGGCGTCGAGCGGCTTCGAACGACAGGCGGCGGCATTGCTGGACGGCCTGGGCAACGCGCACGCGGCGGTGCGCGCCGAGCTGGTCGCGCGCGACGACGCGCGGCTCGCGGTCTGGCGCGAGTCGCTCGGCGCGGTGGCGGCGACGCTCGACGAACAGTGGACGCGGACGGGCGAGGCCGCGGCGCATCGCCAGCAGGCGATCTGCGACGCGCTCGCGCGCGCCGCCGAGGCGATCTCCGCGCAGACGCACGCGCATGCGCGCGACACGATCGCGGAACTGGGCCAGCTGGTGCAGGCCGCATCGGAAGCGCCGCGCGTGGCGGCCGAGGTGGTCGCGGAAATGCGCCAGAAGCTGTCCGACAGCATGGTGCGCGACACCGCGATGCTGGAGGAGCGCAGCCGCCTGCTCGCGACGCTCGAAACGCTGCTGGGCGCGGTGAATCATGCATCCACCGAACAGCGCGCGGCCATCGACGCGCTCGTCTCGACCTCGTCGGATCTGCTCGCGCGCGTCGGGTCGCGCTTCTCGGAGCAGGTCGACAACGGCGCGGGCCGCCTCGACGCGGTCGCCGCGCAGGTCACGGGCAGCGCCGCCGAGGTGGCGAGCCTGGGCGAGGCGTTCGGCGCGGCCGTGCAGGTGTTCGGCGAGGCCAACGGCCAACTGGTGACGCATCTCGAACGCGTCGAAAGCGCGCTCGACCGTTCGCTGACGCGCAGCGACGAACAACTCGCCTACTACGTGGCGCAGGCGCGCGAGGTGATCGACCTGAGCATGCTGTCGCAGAAGCAGATCGTCGAGGAACTGCAGCGCGCCGCGGCCGGCCGGGCGGCGCTTTCGGGGGCTGACGCGGCATGAGCGACGAAATCGACGGCGGCGTGGACGCCACCGCGCCGATCTGGGCCGCGTTCGGCGACCTGATGTCGGTGCTGCTGGGCGTGTTCGTGCTGATCCTGGTCGGGGTGATCGGTGTGCAGCAGGCGCTGTCGTCTCAGCTCGACGCGGAAGTCCGGCAGCGGCAGCAGGAGGCGCAGCGTCGCCAGAGCCTCGAACAGGCGCTCGCGGGCCCGCTCGCGGCGGGGCGCGTGACCTTCGTCAACGGGCGGATCGGCATCAGCGGCAGCGTGTTGTTCGCGCTGAACTCGGATCAGCTGCAACCCGCCGGCCGTGACTTGCTGAAGAGCCTCGCGGGTCCGCTCGCCGCCTATCTGAAGAATCGCGACGAGATCCTGATGGTGAGCGGCTTCGCCGACGACCAGCAGGTGCGCGCGGGCAACCGCCTGTTCGCGGATAACTGGGAGCTGTCCGCGAAGCGTGCGCTGACGGTGACCCGCGCGTTCATCGACGAAGGCGTGCCGGCTGCGTCGGTGTTCGCGGCGGCATTCGGTTCGGAGCAGCCGGTCAGCTCGAACGCGGACGACTCGGGGCGGGCGCTGAACCGGCGCGTCGAGATCGCGCCGGTGCCGCGGCCCGCGCCGGCCGTGAGCGGAGCGCGGCATGAGTGACGCGTGCGCGCGCGCCCACGCGCTGCTCGACGACTGGCGCGCGAGCGGCGCGGATCGGCTGGACCCGGCGCGGTTCCGTGCGCTCGAGGCATTGCTGCGGCGCGCGCAGGTGCTTCAGGGTGAAGCGCGCAGCGTGCTGGACGCGACCTTGTCCGGCTGGCTCGACGCCTATGCGGCGCGGGTCGCGCGCGCGGGGGCGTCGCGCGCCGAGGCGCGGCCGGCCGCCGCCGGGGCGGTCATGCCGGGGCCGCTCGCGGCGCTGGTCGATTACGTCGCGGCGCAGCCGCGCGCGGAGGGCATCGGCTTGCCCGCGCGCGCGCCCGCGGGCGGCGCGCGCGCGTTTCCGGAGCCGGCGCTGCTCGATTATTTCCGCGAGACCTGGTCGCGCGTCAGCACCGAGCGGCAGTTGCGGACGGCGCTCGACCAGGTGCCGAAGAATGCCGGCCCGCTCAATTCGAGCAGCCTCGTGCATCGCGCGCTGACGCAGATGCACGCGTTGTCGCCGGCCTATTTGCGGCAATTCCTGTCGTATGTGGATGCGCTGTCGTGGCTCGAACAAGCCACGGGCGAGCGTGCGCCGGCCGCCGACGAGCCGGCGGCGAAGCGCGGCGGTCGAGGCGGACGCGCCAGGTAGGCGCGTTCCGTGCGCGGCAGGGGACATCCGGTGCGCGAGGGTATTTCCGGGGGCTCGCGTTTGCTCGCTTGAGCGCGTCGCGTTTCTTGCGGGACGGTCGGTATGCATGCGCACGCGACCGCTCGCCGTCATTCGCACTTGCGCGCCGATTCTGAGCGTGGTGCCGTTGCGCACCGCAAACCGCAAACCGCAAACCGCAAACCGCAAACCGCAAACCGCAAACCGCAAACCGCAAACCGCCGCCGGTGCCAACCGGCGATTTGCGCTACAGTCGCCGCTCGGACGCGTCGCTCCCCTGGCGTCGCGGAACCCCGGACAGATGTGGAGACGAGGATGCGAATTCTGGTGGTGGGCGCCGGCGCGGTTGGCGGATATTTTGGCGGGCGGCTCGCGGCGGCGGGCCGTGACGTGACCTTCCTGGTGCGCGACGCGCGCGCGCAGGCGCTGGCGCGCGACGGCCTCGTGATCCGCAGTCCGCGCGGCGACCTGACGCTGCCCGCCCCGCGCGTGGTGCGCGCGGGCGAGTCGGCCGAGCCGTTCGATCTGGTGCTGCTGAGTTGCAAGGCGTACAGCCTCGACGACGCGATCGCGTCGTTCGAACCGTTCGTCGGCCCGGCGACGCGGGTCCTCCCGCTGCTGAACGGCATGCGCCATCTCGACGTGCTGGATGCGCGCTTCGGGGTTGATCGCGTGCTGGGCGGGCTGTGCGTGATCGCGGCGACGCTCGATCGCGAGCAGCGCATCGTGCACCTGAACGACGCGCATGGCGTGTCGTTCGGCGCGCGCTCGGAAGGCGCGGCCGACGCCGCGCGCGCCATCGCGGACGTGCTGGCCGGCGCGGGCTTCGACGCCTCGCTGCGCGACGACATCATCGCGCGCATGTGGGAGAAGTGGGTATTCCTGGCGACGCTCGCGGCGAGCACGACGCTGATGCGCGGCGCTGTGGCCGACATCCTCGCCGCGCCCGACGGCCGTCTGCTGATCGAGACGTTGTACGGCGAGTGCCGCGCGATCTCCGGGCGTCATGGCCATGCGCCGAGTGACGCATTCGATGCGAGCGTGCAGCGCATGCTGTTCACGCCGTCGCCGCTCACCGCATCGATGCTGCGCGACCTGGAGAGTCACGCGCGCGTCGAGGCCGACCATGTGATCGGCGACCTGCTCGCGCGAGCGGGGGAAGCGGGCGCGGGGCTGTCGCCGCTGCGGATCGCCTACAACCACCTGAAGACCTACGAAGCGCGCTCGGCGCGCGAGGCCGCATCGGCCTGACTCGGCGCCCGCGCGACAGCGAACGCCGGCCGCCGCTGCACGGCGGCCCGGTCGGCGCGCTACGCGTCGATGTCGCGCAGGAAGGCGGCGACGGTGGTCAATACTTCGCCGCCGCGATCTCGATGCGGAACGTGCCCGCACGCGCGCAGGCAGTCGACGCGTGCGGGCCCGCTGACCCGCGACGCGATCCGCTCGGGGTGGCGCGGCGAGCCGTATTCGTCGTGCTCGCCGTGGATCGCGAGCACGGGGCAGCGCACGCGCGGCAGCAGCGCGTCGAGCGACCATGCCTGGAACCCGGGCGCGCACCAGGTATCGACCCACGCGCGCAGCACCCACGCAGCCTTGTCGCCGTGATGGCGCGCGAGCCGGTCGAGCTGGCCGGGCTCGGCGAAGGTGCGCTCGGCCGCGCGGATGCCGGCCAGCGTGCGCGCCTCGACGAACGCCTGGGCGGATTCGGTCACGAGCGCGCGGCACGCCTCGGGAAACGCGGCGGCGCATCCGACCGCCATGCCGCCGCCGACGCTATGGCCGAACGCGATGAACTGATCGAAGCCCAGTTGCGCGCGCAGCGCGCGGAACGGCCCGGCCGCTTCCGCCTCGACGAAATCGAGCGCAAGCGTGTCGCGCCGGGCATCGGATGCGCCGAAGCCCGGCCGGTCGTAGGCGATCACCGCGCGCCCGGTCGCTTGCGCGAGGGCGGCGGGAAACGCGCGCCATAGCGCGACGCAGCCGAGCGAGTCATGAAACAGCACGATCGGCGCGCGCTCGGCCGATGCCGCCGAGGGCCGCCAGCGGCGCGCGAACGCGCGCCCTTGGGCGGTCGCGATCCAGTGGTCGGTGGTCGGAGGCGGCGAAGTCAGCATGGAGGGAAACCGCGGGCCAGCCCGCTTACATCGGGTTCTGGCGCGAACACGATTGCATGATTTGCTGCAGCGCGAAGCTGTCGCGCACGCCGGGCACGTTTTGCAGGATGCAGGCGTGATAGGCGCGCTCGCGCGGCAGCAGCATCGCGCCGTCCCGGTAGAGCGACTGGCACGAGCTGCGCAGCACGTTGGCCACCGTGCTGCTCTGGCTGTTGCGCAGCGACTGCAGGATGCACTGGTCGTATTGGCCGTCGTCGCCGAACGCGTGCGCGGCGAACGGGGTGGCGAGCAGCAGGGGCGCGAGCAAGGCAAGTAGGCGGCGCATGGCGAACCAACGAGAGGCGCGGGGTGCGATGCAAGGATCTTAGCACCGGGGCGGGGGACGGCTGCGTGCGTTTTGGTCGGCGGGAGCGAGCGTGCGCGCCGTGTCGGCGATGTGATCGCGCAGCCACTGATGGTTGGGATCGCGGTGCTGGCGTTCGTGCCACAGCATCGCGATCTCGTAGCCGGGCACCGCGAGCGGCGCGTCGACCGCTTGCAGTCCGGGGCAGCCGCGCGCGAGCCGTTCGGGCAGCATCGCGACGATTCGCGGCGCGCCGTGATTTTCCGTTCCTGCTGTTCCCGAAGGCGTCCGGTGCGCTCGTGGGTTGCGCGGGCATCCATCGACCCGACTGGCGGGTGCGCTCGTTCGAAGCGGGCTGGTGGGGCGTACGGGGAATTGGGCGCGGGGTTGATCGGCGAGGGCGTGGCGGCGCTGCTGGCGTTCGCGTTCGACGCGTTGGGCGCGCGCCGGATCGAAGCGCGCGTCGATCCGGGCAACGTGCGCTGCCGGCGCCTGTGCGAGCGCGTCGGCATGCGGCTCGAAGGCGCGGGGGGCGAGCGCGACGGCGCGCTCGTCGACGCGCGGATCTATTCGATCGTGCGTTGAGCGCGGCGCGGTCGGAGGGCGCGATGCATCCGCTTGACGACGCTGTCCTGCATACCGCCGCGCGTTTCGCGCTGCATCCGCTCGATGCGTCGCATGCCGGGCCGATGCACGACGGCCTGCGCGATCCGCGCGCCTACGGCTTCATTCCCGACCTGCCCGCCCGCGAGCGTCGAGGCGCTCGCGCGCCAGGCATCGCCGGACGGCGCCGAGATCTGGCTGAACTGGGCGATCGGCGCAGCGCACGGCGCGTCCTTTGCCGGCTACGTGCAGGCGACGGTGCGGCCGGCGCGGGCTGCGGCGTCGATCGCCTGCCTGGTGTTTCCCGATCAGTGGCGGCGCGGCGTGGCGACGGAAGCGGTCGGCGCCGTCGTCACGCATCTGTTCGCGCGCTACCCGATCGGGCGGATCGACGCCGAGATCGATGCGCGCAACCGCGCGTCCATCGCGCTGGTCGAGGCGCTCGGCTTCGCGCGCAGCGGGCTGACCCGCGCGGCCGATACGTTCAAGGGGGCGGTCAGCGACGAGTATGGCCACACCTTGATCCGCCCCTCGCGCTGAACCCTGCTTGCGCCACATTCATGAGACCGCGCCGATCCTTACAGATGATGTAAGGATCGGCGCAGGCAAGACACCGGCCTTCCTCGATACGCGGACACTTGGACGCACTCGGAAAAAGCGCTCGGACGCATCGCGTCCGGGCGGAAGCCGCTTCTCGCGAAGCGGCGGAGGTTACGGGTCCGGATGCGACGACGAGCCCGGCTGGCGGGCTCGTCGCGGGGGAAAGCAGGGGAGCCGCCCGGTGCAAGCGGGCGGCGCGGCGTGCTTACTGACCGAAGAAGATCGAGTCGCGCGCGCGTTGCGACGTGGCGGCCGGGCTGCCGGCGCGCACCGTCGGCGCGGCTTGGGCGCCATAGCCGCTGGTGTCGGTTGCGCCGGCGACGCGGGCTTGCGCGGCCTGGATGTCAGCCGGGTAGTACGGGCTCGACACGCCCGGCTGATAGCCGGCCTTCTCCAGTTGCACCAGCTCGGCGCGCACTTCCGCGCGGGTCACGGGGCTGGTTTGCGCGAATGCGCCGAACGAGGCGGACAGCGCGGATGCGGCGACGACTGCATAAACGATCGATTTCATGATGACCTCCGAATGTTGTATTGGCGTCGCTCTCGACACCTTGTCTTAAGCGATTGGTTACATCGTAGTCATCGGAGATCTAGGGGTAAATACTGATTTCGACGATAGATTCTTACCTGGGGCGTAAAAATGGGCGGGCGTGAGCGCGATGCGGCGCGGGGCGCGCGCCGCAGCGTCAATCGGGCCGGCGGGAGTCGGCCGGATGCGCCGCATCGCGCGCGCCGTCCGCCGGCGGCAGGTCGAGGAAGCGCACGCCCGTCAGGTTCGTCGACTTGTCCCACAGCCGGGCCTGCATGGCGAGATCGCGTGCCGGATGCGGGATGCGCGCGGAAGCCGGATAGCCGCGCGTTTCGAACAGCCGCGCAGGGCCGATATAGGCCCCGCCGGGCAGATCGGGCGAGGTCGCCGCATACAGCGCGGGCAGCGCGCCCACGTCGGCGGGCTGCGCGACGAGACGGTTCGACCAGCGCATCGCGAGCGTGCCGAGCGCCGACTGCGTCATCGCCGGGCCCGCGAACTGGAGATTGGTGGCCGCATAGCCGGGATGCGCGGCGACGCTGCGCGCGTTGAGCCCCGCGCGCTCGAAGCGGCGTTGCAGTTCGAGCGCGAACATCAGGTTCGCAAGCTTGCTGTCGCAATAGGCGCGGTACTTGTTGTAGCTGCGTTCCGCGTGCATGTTGTCGAGCCGGATCCGGCCGAGCCGGTTGAAGCCGCTCGACATCGTCACGACCCGCGCACGGCGCGCCGCGCGCAGCGCGGGCAGCAGCAGCCCCGTCAGCGCGAAATGACCGAGATGGTTGGTGCCCATCTGCATCTCGAAGCCGTCGCGGGTGCGGCACAGCGGCAGGAACATCACGCCGGCGTTGTTGCACAGGATGTCGACGCGTCCGTGCCGTTCGTGCACGCCGTCGGCGAAGCGGCAGATCGAGGCGAGATGCGCGAGATCGAGCGGTTCGACCTCGATGCGGGCGTGCGGCGAGCGGCTGCGGATCGCGTGCGCGGCCGCGCGGCCCCGCTCGAGATCGCGGCAGCCGAGTATGACGAGCGCGCCCTTGGCGGCCAGCGTATCGGCGATTTGCCAGCCCAGGCCGCTGTTGGCCCCGGTGACGACCGCTACCTTGCCGCCTTGCGGCAGGATGTGTCGGGTGCTCCAGGCATGCATCGTGGCCTCCGTTGGTCGGCCGTCGCGGCCGGCGCGCATCGGTGTGTCGTGCGTAAACGGGACCGCTCCGACCATCACATTGATTGATGTAACGGTAATGCGGCCGAGCCGCAGGGACAAGGCATGAACTAGAGAATGGGTTCTAACCGGGGGGATGCGCGAGGCGCGCTTACTTGGCGCTGAGGAGCCCCAGCACTTCGGCGGCCGAGATCATCGCGGCCGCGTTCGCGGGGGCGGGGCGCTCGGCGGGGCGGAACACCTCGTCGCCGCGGTGGATCACCTGCCGCGACAACGCGCAGGTGCCGGTGCGCTGCGCGAAGCGCCGGCGCCAGCGTTGCTCGCCGTAGTGACAGCGGCCGGGTTCGACCCAGCGTACGACGAGCAGCGTATCGGAACGTTCGAGGATTTCAACATGAACGTCGTCGGGATCGAGCACAGGCAGGGAGTGGGTGGACTTCATTTTGCCGTTTCCTAAAGCTCGTGCGGTATCGGCCTAGGCAGTTATTGCAGCTGCGTTCCGTCGATTCCGTAGCGGTTTACCATGAGTGGATGCGTTAAATGTAAGCGGCCTCGCATGGAAAAAACATCCTGCCTGGATCAAATTACTTTTTGCCGATTCAGAAACAATCGAATCGTTATTCCACTGGGAAACGGGACAAAAAAACCCCGGACACGGAGGTCCGGGGCGTGAAAAGGTGGGCCGCACGGTGAGCGCCTGACTCGCATCAGCGCCGGGGTGAGGACCGCGTGGGAAGGCCCACCCGCGTGGACGTGGTGTCCGTCAGGGCTGGTCGTACAACGAGCGGCCGTTGATCGTAAACGGATCGCGGGCAACGTGCAGTGTCGCGCGGCTCCCGGCCTCGGCGCGGGGCGCGGCGTTCGCGCCGTAACCCGCGCGCGTCGCGGCGTCGGTCGCGTCCTGCCGCGCGGCGGCGGAGGGGGCGGTGGTGTCGGGCGTCCGCGCGCTGTCGTAGCGCGCGGACGCCATGGCGGGCGCGGCGGCCAGCGCGAGCAGCAGCGCGGCGGCGGCGGGCAGGGCGGCGAACGATTTCATGAGGGCTCCTTCCTGATTGCCTGCGGGGTCGCCCGGCTGCAGGCGCGAAGCCTGCGGCGGGCGGGTCGGTTCCCATCATGCGCCGGCGTACCCGATCGCGGCATGACGCACAGATGAAGTTTTTGTCAGGCGGACGCGGCGGGAAAGTGCAGCGAGAACGTGGTGGCGACGCGCGGCGTGCTGGTCACCGTGCAACGCCCGCGGTGCGCGCGCATGATCGACTGCACGATCGCGAGGCCGAGCCCCGTACCCGAGGCCGAGTGGTGGCGCGACGGATCGACCCGGTAGAAACGGTCGAAGATGTGCGGGAGATGCTCGGCCGCGATGCCGGGCCCGTGGTCGGTCACCGACAGCACGGTTTCGTCCGCGTGCCACTCGATCGCGAGCGTGACCGTGCTGTCGCGCGGCGCGTGCGCGAGCGCATTCGACACCAGGTTCGACAGCGCGCGCTGCAACAGCAGCGTATCGGCCGTCACGCGCGCGTGACCGACGACGTCGAGCTGCACGCCGGCCTCGTCGGCGATGAACTCGTAGTAGCCGGCGACGCGCTCGGCCTCGGTGCGCGCGTCGAGCGCATGCGGGGCGATGCGCTGCCGCGCGTTGTCCGAGCGCGCGAGGAACAGCATGTCCTCGACCATCCGCGACAGGCGCCGGTATTCGTCGACGCCGGACTCGATCACCGCGCGGTATTCGTCCGCGCTGCGCGGCTTCGACAGCGCGACCTGCGATTCCGCGAGCAGGTTCGTGAGCGGCGTGCGGATGTCGTGCGCGAGGTCGGACGAGAACTGCGACAGCTGCGCGAACGAGCGCTGGAGGCGCAGCAGCATGTCGTTGAAGGCTTCGCTCACCTCCTTGAGTTCGCCCGTCATGCCGGTCTCGGGCAGGCGTTCGTCCAGGCGGCTCGTCGAGATCCGCTGGGCCTTCTGCACCAGCTGGCGCAGCGGGCTCAGCCCGAGCGCCGAGATGCCGTAGGCGAGCGCCGTCATCAGCACGATGCCCGCGACGCCGATCACGACGATCGTGATGAACAGCGTATGCAGCAGCAGCCGGTCGCTCGACGCGTTGTACTGGATCACGATCCGCACCGGCTCGCCCGCGCCGCGCGCGAGCCGCGCGCCCGCGGTCAGGTAGCGCAGCGGGCTGTCGGGCACCAGCCGGCGCGCGTCGTCGGCGACGGGCGGATCGAGCAGGCCCGGGCTGCGCATCAGCGTGCGGCCGCGCGCGTCGAACAGCGCGATCTCGAGGTCGCCGTGGCCGTGCAGCTGGTCGAGCCAGAAGCGCGGCTGCGCGGCGACCGCGTCGGGCGTCGCGGCGTCGCCGAGATGCGACCGCAGCGCGCCCAGCAGGCCGTCCATCTGCGCGTCGGCCTGGCGCTCGACGCGCACGCGCAGCGATTCATACAGCAGCAGGCCGCTCAACGCGAGCACGAGCGCGGTGCAGATCGCGAACGACACCGTGAGCCGCAGCCGCAGCGTGGCGGGCAGGAAGCGGCTCATGCGTCGCGCGCCTCCAGCACGTAGCCCATGCCGCGCACCGTGTGGATCAGCTTCGGCTCGTAGTCGTCGTCGATCTTCGCGCGCAGCCGGCGGATCGCCGCGTCGACCACGTTGGTGTCGCTGTTGAAGTTCATGTCCCACACCTGCGAGGCGATGGTCGCGCGCGGCAGCACCTCGCCCTCGCGGCGCATCAGCAGCCACAGCAGCGTGAATTCCTTCGCGGTGAGCAGGATCGTGCGGCCCTGGCGGGTGGCCTTGCGGCGCGTCAGGTCCAGTTCGAGGTCGGCGACGCTCAGCTAGGTGGCCTCGCGCGGCTTGCCGCGCCGCAGGAGTGAGCGCACCCGGGCGAGCAGCTCGACGAAATCGAACGGCTTCACGAGGTAGTCGTCGCCGCCGAGTTCGAGGCCGCGCACGCGGTCCTCGACGTTGTCGCGCGCGCTGAGGAACAGCACCGGGGTCGAGCGCGAGCGCCGCAGGCTCTCGACCACGCTGAGCCCGTCGCGGCCCGGCAGCATGATGTCGAGGATGATCAGGTCGTAGTCCTCGGTTTCGGCCTGATGCAGCCCGGTGACGCCGTCATCGACCCAGTCGGTCACGAAGCCGGCTTCGTTGAGCCCCTTGCGCAGGTACATGCCGGTTTTCGGTTCGTCTTCGACGATCAGGATGCGCATCTTCGTTTACCTCGTTGAAAGGCCCAGCCGCGCGAGCCAGCGCGCGGGCAGGCGGCCCGCGAGCCACGCCGCCAGCGTGCGCCGCAGCGAATGCGTGTAGGCGAGCCGGTACAGCACCGGCAGCACCAGCAGCGTGAGCAGGGTGGACGACAGGATACCGCCGATCACGACGGTTGCGAGCGGGCGCTGCACTTCGGCGCCCGTGCCGGTCGCGAGCGCCATCGGCACGAAGCCCAGCGACGCGACGAGCGCCGTCATCAGCACGGGCCGCAGCCGGGTCAGCGCGCCCTCGCGCACCGCGTCGTCGAGCGGGCGGCCCTCGTCGCGCAGGTTGCGGATGAAGGAGATCATCACGAGCCCGTTCAGCACGGCGACCCCCGACAGCGCGATGAAGCCGACCGCCGCCGAGATCGAGAGCGGGATGCCGCGCATCCACAGGAACACGATGCCGCCCGACAGCGCGAACGGAATCCCGGTGAACACGAGGAGGCCGTCCTTGACGTTGTTGAACATCATGAACAGCAGCAGGAACACCATCAGCAGCGCGACCGGCACCACCACCTGCAGGCGTTCGGCCGCGCTTTGCAGCTGTTCGAACTGGCCGCCCCAGGCGATCCAGTAGCCGGACGGGATTTTCACGTCGGCGCGGATGCGCGCCTGCGCGTCGGCGACGAACGAGCCCACGTCGCGGCCGCGCACGTTCGCGCTGATCACGATGCGGCGCTTGCCGTCCTCGCGGCTGATCTGGTTCGGGCCCGGCGTCACGTCGACGCTCGCGAGTTCCGACAGCGGCACGAAGCGCACGCCGGCCGGCGCGCCGTTCGCGACCGTCGAGCCGCTCGCGGGCGTCACGCTGAACGCGGCGGGCGCGGCGTCGCCGGCGGGCAGCGCGATCGGCAGGCGTCGGATCGCGTCGATGTCGGAGCGCAGCGCGTCCGGCAGACGCACCACGATGTCGAAGCGGCGGTCGCCCTGGAACAGCGTGCTCGCGGTCTTGCCGCCGATCGCCGCCGCGATCGCGTCCTGCACCTCGCCGATGTTCACGCCGTAGCGCGCGAGCCGCTCGCGCGCGAGGTTGACGGTCAGCACCGGCAGGCCGGTGGTCTGCTCGACCTTCGCCTCGGATGCGCCGGGCACCTTCTGCAGGGCGTCGAGGATCCGCTGCGCGGTGCCGTTCAGCACGTCCATGTCGTCGCCGAACAGCTTGACGGCCACGTCGCTGCGCACGCCGGAGATCAGTTCGTTGAAGCGCAGCTGGATCGGCTGCGAGAACTCGTAGACGTTGCCGGGGATCTGCTGCAGCGCTTCCTCCATCTCGGCGCGCAGCGTGTCGCGCGACTTGGACGGATCGGGCCACGCCTTGACCGGCTTCAGCATGATGTAGGCGTCCGACTGGTTGGGCGCCATCAGATCGGTCGCGACCTCGGCCGTGCCGGTGCGCGCGAACACGCGCTCGATCTCCGGGAACCGCGTGGTCAGGGTCTGCTCGATCGTGCGCTGCATCTCGAGTGATTGCGTGAGGCTCGTGCCCGGCACGCGCAGCGTCGAGACCGAGAAATCGCCTTCGTTGAGGCTCGGGATGAACTCGCTGCCGAGCCGCGTCGCGAGCAGGGTGGTCAGCGCGACGATCGCGACGGTGCCGATCAGCACCGGCCGCGCGCGCCGCAGGCAGATGTCCAGCAGCGGCGCATAGGCGCGCCGCGCCCAGGTCATCAGGCGGTTTTCCTTCTCCTGCACCTTGTCGCCGATGAACAGCGCGACCGCGGCGGGAATGAAGGTGACCGTGAGCACCATCGCGGCGGCGAGCGCCATCACGACGGTCATCGCCATCGGATGGAACATCTTCCCCTCGACGCCCGTCAGCGCGAAGATCGGCAGGTACACCACCATGATGATCACCTGGCCGAAGATCAGCGCGCGGCGCGCTTCCTGCGACGCCGAGAACACCTCCGCGAAGCGCTCCTCGCGGGTCAGCGGGCGGCCGAGCGCGGTCTGCGCGTGCGCGAGCCGCCGCACGCAGTTCTCGACGATCACGACCGCGCCGTCGATGATGATGCCGAAGTCGAGCGCGCCGAGGCTCATCAGGTTCGCGCTGACTTTCGCGTTCACCATGCCGGTGAAGGTCATCAGCATCGACAGCGGGATCACGAGCGCGGTGATCAGCGCCGCGCGCAGGTTGCCGAGGAACAGGAACAGCACGGCAATCACGAACAGCGCGCCTTCGAGCAGGTTCTTCTTGACGGTCGCGACCGCCTTCTCGACCAGCACCGTGCGGTCGTAGACGGGCACCGCCTTCACGCCGGCCGGCAGCGAGCGGTTGACCTCGACCATCTTGCGCGCGACCGCGTCGGCGACCGTGCGGCTGTTCTCGCCGATCAGCATGAACACGGTGCCGAGCACGACCTCGCGGCCGTTCTCGGTGGCCGCGCCGGTGCGCAGCTCGCGACCGACGCCGACCTCGCCGATGTCCTTCATCCGCACCGGCACGCCGCCGACGTTGGTCAGCACGATGTTCGCGAGATCGTCGACCGAGCGCGCCTGGCCCGGCACGCGCACGAGATACTGCTCGCCGCGCTTCTCGATGTAGCCCGCGCCGACGTTGTCGTTGTTGATCTTCAGCGCGCGCACCACGTCCGCGAGCGACAGCCCGTAGGACATCAGCTTGGCCGGATCGGGCGCGACCTGATACTCCTTGACGAAGCCGCCGATCGAGTTGACCTCGGTCACGCCGGGCACGTTGCGCAGCTGCATCCGCACCACCCAGTCCTGCAGCTCGCGCAGGTCCATCGGCGTGTAGCGGCTGCCGTCGGGCTTGCGCGCGTTGTCATCGGTCTCGATGGTCCACATGTAGATCTCGCCGAGCCCGGTCGAGGTCGGCCCCATGATCGGCGCGACACCTTCCGGCAGCCGGTCCTTGGCCTGCTGCAGGCGCTCGTTGACGAGCTGCCGCGCGAAGTAGATGTCGGTGCCGTCCTTGAAGATCACGGTGATCTGCGAGATCCCGTAGCGGGAGATCGAGCGGGTCTGCTCCAGGTGGGGCAGGCCCGCCATCACCGTTTCCAGCGGATAGGTCACGCGCTGCTCGACTTCGAGCGGCGAATAGCCGGGCGCGGGCGTGTTGATCTGCACCTGCACGTTGGTGATGTCGGGCACGGCGTCGATCGGCAGCTTCTGGTAGCTGTAGACGCCGAGCGCCGCCGCCGCGAGGACGGCGAGCAGCACGAGCCAGCGGTGCGCGATGGCGAAGCGAATCAGGCGCTCAAACATTCGAAGGATTCCAGGGATCTAGTGAGGTCCGGGCAGCCCGGACCGCGTGGGCGTGGCTCAATGCCCCTCGGCGGAGCCTTTTTCCAGCTCCGACTTCAGGATGAAACTGTTGTCGGTCGCATAGCGCTGGCCGGCGCGCAGGCCGCGCGTCACCTCGGTGAAGCGGCCGTCGCGCTCGCCCAGCTCCACCGGCTGCGCGACGAAGCCGCGCGCGGTCTCGACGAACACGGCGGGCCGGCCGTCGAGGGTTTGCAGCGCGCGGGTCTCGATCGCGACCGGCACGGCGCGCGCGCGCGCGTCGACCGACACGTTGACGAACAGGCCCGGCCGCCACGCGAGCGACGGGTTCGGCAGCACCACGCGCGCGGGCGCGGTGCGGGTCTGCGCGCCGAGCAGCGCGCCGACATAGGCGATCTCGCCGCTCGCCTGCGAGTCGAACGCGGTTGCGCTGACGGTCGCGCGGCGGCCGACCCGCACCTCGTCGAGCCGTTGCGCGGGCACGGCCATCTCGGCCCACACCGTCGACAGGTCCGCGAGCACGAATACGTTCGCGTCGGCCGCGACGGCTTCGCCCGGCGTCACGTGCTTCTCGACGATGGTGCCGGAGAAGGGCGCGCGCAACGCATAGCGGTTGAGCGCGCCGGTGGCGGACGCATTGATCGCGGACAGCTTCTGCTGCGCGTTCTGCACCGCGATCTCCGCTTCGCGCAGTTGCACCTGCGCGGCCTGATAGTCCTGCTCGGCCGAGATCCGCTCTTCCCACAGGGTCTTTTCGCGCGCGTAGACCTGGCGCGCGCCGGTCAGGCGCTTCTGCGCGGTCAGCAGTTCGCTGCGGCGGTCCGACAGGTCGGTGCTCGCGATCACCGCGAGCACGTCGCCCTTGCGCACCTGCTGGCCGATCGCGACGTTGACCTGCTCGACCACGCCCGCGATGCGCGGCACCACGTGCGCGGTGCGGTCCTCGTTGAACTTGATCTCGCCCGGCAGCTGGAACGACGCGACGATCTCGGCGGGCGCGGCCTGCGCGAGACCGATCTTCGAGGCGCGGATCTGCTCGGCCGTGAGTGGCAGCAGGCCGTCGCCGAGCGTGTAGCTGAAGGCCTGCCGCAGCGCACCGGCGCGCAGCTGGAACTGCACGTCGAACACGTGCGGCTTCGCGAGCGGCTCGCGGGTCGTGTAGCGCTCGCCGTTCGCGACAAGCGTGAGCGGCGCGCGGGTGCCGTCGTAGCGCACCAGCGTCGCGTCGAGCACGGCGTCGGGGCCCGGCTTGAGCGGCTTGCCGTCGACCGACGGGTAGATGGACAGCGTGACGGCGCCGTCCTGCTCGCTCGGCACGATTTCGAGCGCGTAGGCGCCCGTCTTCAGCACGACGCCGCCGCGCGCGCCCGGCGCGGCGGCGCTGGCGGGGGACGGGCCGGCGGCGCCGCCGGCGGACGGGCGCACGGCGGTGAAGGCGATCGTGCCGGCGGCGGCGAGCGCGCCGGCGAGCGCGACCGCCACGGCGACACGCTTCAGGTTGCGCGGCATGATGGTGATCCTCAAGGTTGGGCGGGTTGGGAAGCCGCGGCGACGTCGAGCGACGTGCCGACCAGGCGGTCGAGTTCCGCGTAGGTCAGGTGCGCGTCGGTCAGGGCGCGGATGTAACGGGTCTGGGCGTCGAACAGCGTGCGCTGCGCATCGAGCACGTCGAGAAACTGGAACTTGCCGAGCGCGTAGCCGCGCGACATCGCGTCGAGCGCGTCGCGGGCGGCGGGCAGCACGTCGCGCTTGAGCCGGCGCGCTTCCTGGGTGGCGTTCTCGTAGCCGGCGTAGGCCTGCGCGAGCGCGAGCCGCTGTTCGAGCTGTTCGCCGGCGAGGTCGGCCTCGGCCTTCGCGGCGTTGTGCGTGGCTTCCATGATCGCGCCGCGATTCGTATCGAAGATCGGCAGCGGAATCGACACGCCGACGACCGCCTGGTTGTCCGGGCGTCCCCCCGCCGTCACGCGCTTGTAGCCGGCGCTGATCGTCACGTCCGGAATGCGTCGCGCGCGTTCGAGCGCGATCCGCGCGTTCGACTGGCGCAGGTTGGCGAGCGCCTGGCGCGTCGAGGGCGCGCCGTCCAGCTGCGCCTGCAGTTGCGCGAGAGGCGGCATGGCGGGCAGCGCGTCGAACGCGGCGTCGCTCGCGCTGCCGCCCGGCCAGGGTCCGCCCAGCGTGTTCGCGAGCTTTTCGCGGGCCGCGGCGACGCTGGTGGCCGCGCGCGTCAGCTCGATCTGCGCGGCGGCGAGTGCGATGCGCGCCTTGGTTTCCTCGACCGGCGAGACCTTGCCCGCGCTGACGCGCCGCGTGACGAGATCGGTCGAGCGCTGGGCGATCGCCGTGGATTCCGTGCTGACGTCGAGCGTCTTCTGCGCGGCGAGCAGGCCGAAGAACGCGGACGTGACGTTCGCGCGCACCGCGGCCGACTGGGCGTCGACGGCGGCGAGCGACGCTTCGCGGCCGTAGGCCGCGACGTCCATGCGGTAGCCGCGCTTGCCGCCCAGTTCGATGCGCTGGTTGACGAGCGCGGTGCGCGTGTTCTCCTGGCGCTGGAAGCTTTCCTGGAGGTACGAGATGTCCGGATTCGGGCGCATGCCGGCCTGCACGAACGCGCCCTGGGACGCGTCGGCGGCGGCGCGCGCACCGCGCAGCTGCGGATTGCGCGCGGCGGCGAGCCGTAGCGCGTCGCTCAGCGTGAACGGCGTGTCGGGCCCGGCGTCCGGGGTGGGAGCGGCGGTCTGCGCATGGGCGGCGGGCAGCCACAGCGCGGCGGCGAGAAGGAGCACGAAGGACTTGGACATCATCGAATCGGAAGCGAGCGAAGGGGAGGCAATCAGGTGGCGATGCTACGGAGCGGGTGCGATGCAAACATGAGCGCAACATGACAAATCCGTCATGTCCCGTCGCGCGCGCAAAAAAACGCCCTCCTGCGAGGGCGCGGTGGTGGTGGGCCTAGCGGCCGGCCAGTTCGTTGGGGCCGAGCGGCGGATTCGGCGCGCCGTCATGGCGCGCGACCGCGTGCAACTCGCGGTTGCGCGCCACGGTGTCGGCGCTCGGCGGGTACTCGGTCTTCCTGGCCGGCACCTGGCCTTCGTGCTGCGCGCGGATCAGCTCGGCGCGCACTTCTTCGCGGCTCTTGCCGTACTTCCCCTCGGGCATGCCGTCGGCCAGCGCGGCGCCGGCGATCGGCAGCAGGGATGCGAGGACGAACAGGGGCAGGACTTTCATGTGATCTCTCCGGTGGATGCCGCCGGGAATCGGACAGCCGGGATCATTGTGGAGAGCGAACGAAACGGGATCATGAGCCGCGCATGACAAATCCGCCATCGCGGAGCGTGCATGACAAAACGCTCATGTTCGCGTCACGGGCGGGTGTGGAAGGGCTGCCTAGACTGGCCGCATGCCATTGTCGGCCGCGTCGCATCGTGTCGGCGCGGTCGCGTTTCCAGGAGCCGCCTCACATGTCCCGTCGCCTTGCCGTTCTCGCCGTGTTGATTTCCGCCGCATCGCTTACCGCCTGCGGGGTGGCGCCGCCGGCCGCCAGGCCGGCGGGCGCGGATGCGCCGCCCGCGACCGGAAGCGGCGAGCGCGTCGCTTCCGCGGCGTCGGCCGGCGGGACGGTCGATTACTTCGGTCGTCCGTGCCGCTACGAGAATTTTCACGTGAAGCCGCAGCCCTGCCTGTTCCCGCGACGCCAATGAAGCCCCTCTGTTAGAGTCCCCTCACCGTGTTTGACGCGTAGAGGCGCGAGGCGCGCGATGACTGCGACGATATTCGATGCCGCGCTGCGGCGCTGGCGCCTGACGCCCGACGGCGCGCCGCGCTTCACGGCGACGAGCGCGCTGCTGCCGGTGCGCATGGCGAGTCGCGCGGCCATGCTGAAGATTGCGCGCGTGCCGGAAGAACGCGCGGGCGCCGCGCTGATGGCCTGGTGGGACGGCCGCGGCGCCGCGCGCGTGCTCGGGCATGAAGGCGATGCGCTGCTGCTCGAACGCGCGCGCGGCGCGCGCTCGCTGCACGAGATGGCGATGACGGGCGACGACGATGTCGCCAGCCGCGCGATCTGCGCGGTGGCCGCGCGCCTGCATGCGCCGCGCGTTCCGGTGCCGCCCCCGCTGACGCCGCTCGCGCGCTGGTTCGCGGAGCTGGATGCGGCCGCGCGCGCGCACGGCGGCATCCTGCGCACGAGCGCCGACACGGCCCGCGCGCTGCTGGCCGCGCCGCGCGAGGTCGTCGTGCTGCACGGCGACCTGCATCACGACAACGTGCTCGACTTCGGCGCGCGCGGCTGGCGCGCAATCGATCCGAAAGGGCTGTACGGTGAGCGCGGCTTCGATTTCGCGAACATCCTGTGCAACCCGGACCTGCCGGTCTCGCGCGATCCGGTGCGCTTCGCGCGGCAGGTGGAGGTGGTGGCCGCGGCCGCGCAACTGGAGCGCCGGCGCTTATTGGAATGGATACTGGCGTATGCCGGTTTATCGGCGGCCTGGTTTATCGCCGATGGTTCGGCGGAAAAGGCGGATTTATCCGTGGCGCGGATCGCGATTGCGAAACTGCGGTGAGCAAAGCCCGGAGCGCCAGCGCCGGCGGTGCTTTGGCGATTATTTTATATATTCTGTTGCGCGTCGTTTAGTAAATCAAATAAAAACATTACAAAAACATTCATTCGATTGACGGGTGAACTTCTCTTGCCCTAGTCTGCGGGCGCGGTTCTGGTCGGTGAGCGGCGGATTATTTAATTGGAAGCGCTGCTTAACAGGAAAATATAAGAACTGGAGACGTTCATGAAGCAATTCGCGAAGCTGGCGGCCGTCGTCGCGGCGGTGAGCGTGCTGGCAGGGTGTGGGGGTGACGAGGGCGGGCCGACCGCGTCGGCGCTGGCGAGCCGCAGCGGAACCGGCGCGGTCGCGGCGGCCGCGACCACGGTGAGCACCGCGGGAACGGCGAACGACGCGGCCGCGCCCGTGCTGCTGCCGCTGACGCAATACGTGAACCCGCTGATCGGCACGCTGGCGAGCAACTCGCCGAATCCGGTGCCGGCCGGCCAGGCGGGCAGCGTGGTGCCGGCGGCGGGCCTGCCGTCGGGGATGGTGCAGTGGGCGCCGGACACGAACACGACGCCCGCGCCCAACAGCAGCGCGGAGCCGGGTTCCCCGGCCGGCTACTACTACGATCTCAATTCGATCCAGGGCTTCAGCGTCACGCACATGAGCGGAGCGGGGTGCGCGGGCAACAACGGCGAATTCCCGGTGATGCCGACCACCGACACGAGCAAGCTCGTGCCGACCTTCAGCCACGCGAACGAGACGGCGCGGGCCGGCTATTACTCGGTGCTGCTCGATACGCAGATCAAGGTCGAGCTGACCGCCACGCTGCGCAGCGGCTTCGGCCGCTTCACGTATCCGGCCGGCAAGCCGGCCTACCTCGTGATCGACACGACGCGCACCAACACCAAGACCTCGACCACGGGCAGCGTCACGAAGGTGGCCGCCGATGCGATTTCCGGCAGCACCGTCGGCGGCGGCTTCTGCGGCAACGGCACGCCGGTGCCGGTGTACTTCTATGCGCAGTTCGACCGGCCGTTCGCGACGTCGTCGACCTTGTCGAAGGGCATCGCGAAGCTGGGCTTCGATGCGGGCGCAACGGTCCGGATGAAGATCGGCATCTCGTACGTGAGCGTCGACAACGCGAAGGCCAACCTCGCCGCGGAAAACCCGAACTGGGATTTCGACGCGGTGAAGAGCGCGGCCGACACGGCCTGGAACACCCGGCTCAATGCGATCCAGGTGACGGGCGGGGATACCGACGCGCTGACCAAGTTCTACACCGCGTTCTATCACGCGCTGTGGGCGCCGAGCCTGTTCAGCGACGTCAACGGCCAGTACGTCGGCTTCGACAACAAGGTGCATACGGTTTCGAAGGGCCAGGGCGCGCAGTATTCGAGCTTCTCGGGCTGGGACATCTACCGCTCGCTGATCCAGCTGAAGGCCGTGCTGTTCCCGCAGGAAACGAGCGACATGATCCAGTCGCTCGTCAACGACGCCGACCAGTGCGGCGCGATCCCGCACTGGGTCAACGACAACGTCGAGGACGGCGTGATGCCGGGCGACGCCGGTTCGCTGATGGTGTCGAGCGCATACGCCTTCGGCGCGCGCAGCTTCGACGCGCAGGGCGCGCTCGCGCACATGGTCAAGATGGCGAACATCCCCGGCACCGCGTGCAACAACGTGACGACCAACGGCGGCCGGGCGGGCTATCTGCAGACGGGCTACATCACGGGCGGAGAGTGGGGGCAGGCGTCGTCGACGCTCGAATATACGAGCAGCGATTTCGCGATCGCGCAGTTCGCCGGCGCGCTCGGCAACACGACGATCCATAAGATGCTGCTGAGCCGCTCCGCGTATTGGCAGAACCTGCTCAACACCTCGCTCAATCCGCCGCTGATCGCCGCGCGCAACGGCAACGGCAGCTGGATCAACGAGACGCAGAGCAGCACCGACAACTACGTGGAAGGCAATGCCGAGCAGTACACGTGGATGGTGCCGTACAACCCGGGCGGCCTGATGGCGCTGCTCGGCACGCCGCAGACGGTCGTCGCGCGCCTCGATCAGTTCTTTACCGTGCTGAATGCGGGGATGAGCCTGCCGAACTTCTACATGGGCAACGAGCCGACCTTCGAGGCGCCGTGGCTGTACAACTGGACCGGATCGCCGGCGGGGACGCAGCGGGTGGTGCAGCAGATCATGAACACGGCCTTCAGCACGAAGCCCGACGGCTTGCCCGGCAACGACGATCTCGGCGCGGTGTCCGGCTGGTACGTGTGGGCGGCGCTCGGGCTGTATCCGCAGATCCCGGGTGTCGGCGGCTTCGCGATCGGCAGCCCGCAGTTCCCGTCGATCGCGATCAGGCTCGGCAGCGGCAAGACCCTGACGATCAACGCGCCGGGCGCGCCGACGTCGAACTACGTGCAGAGCCTGACGATCGACGGCCGCAACCAGACCAGCGCGTGGGTGCCGTACGACACGCTCGCGAACGGCGCGACGCTGAACTTCTCGATGGGCGGCGCGGCGTCGCAGTGGGGGGCGACGGACTTGCCGCCGTCGTATGGCGTACCGGTCGCGGCGACGCCTGCCGACAGCTTCAACAACCACGGTTTCAGCGCGGATGGCGCAACCAATACCGACGGCAACGGCGCGGACTTCGACGGCAGCCAGTACAGCTATTCGGCGAATGCGCTGGCGGCGGCGGGCGTGAAGCCCGGGGCGCCGTTCGTGTATGGCGGCGCGAGCTTCGCGCTCGCAGGCGGGCAGACGCCGCTCGACAATGCGGTGACGGTCGGTCAGACCGTGATGGTGCCGTCGGGGTCGGCGGGCGGCAGCGTGATCGTGCTGGGCTCGTCTAACAACGGGCCGAGCACGGGCGCCGCGCAGGTGAATTTCACGGACGGCACGAGCCAGTCGGTGACGCTCGCGTTCGACGACTGGACGCTGAACGGCGGCGGCGCGGGGGCGAAGTCCGCGATTGCGCTGACCATGGGCTATCGCAACACGGCCGGCGGGCAGAAGGACAACGTGAAGACCTATATCTTCGCGCAGAAGATCGCGGTGCCGGCCGGCAAGCGGGTGGCGAGCGTGACGCTGCCGCGACTCGTCAACGCGGGCAAGATGCACGTGTTCGGGATCGCGACGGCAAGCTGATGAAGGGAGGGGGCGCCGCGCCGTCCGGAAGGGCGGCGCGGTTTTTCCGGTGTGGGGGATGGGCGTCGCGCGCGGGGCAGGCTGTCGGCCCGGCCCGGCCCGCTATGCCGACGCGGACACCATCAGCATCATGGGGCGCTCCAGTTCCTCCGCCAATTGCGGCATCTGCCGGATCTGCTCCGGCGTCGGGGCGAACTCCTCCACCCGTCGAATGGCGAAGCCCGCGTCGATCAGCGTGTTCAGCGTCGTGCCGAGCGTTCGGTGGTACTTCAGGACGTCCTTGATAAACCAGTCCGTCCGGCGCTGACCCTCGACGGAATATCGATTGACCGGCCAGGTTTTGCGTCCGTCCTCCTCGCTGATCCACTGCGCATTCGTCGCGGCCATGAAGATCGGATGCTCGATCGAGAAAACGAAATGCCCGTTGGGGACGAGCGCCTGGTGGATCATGCGCACGAGGCGGCCGAAATCCTGAACATAGTGAAAGGTCAGCGCGCTGTACGCAAGATCGAAAGCGCCCTTGGGCAGGTCCAGCGCGTCGAGATCGGCGATACGGTACTCGATGGCGGCATCCGCTGTTTCGGCGATGGCGCGCTCGATCATGTTTTGCGAAAGGTCGAGGCCCAGGACCGAGGCCGCGCCTTGCGCGCGCATCCAGCGTGAGGCCCAGCCGAAGCCGCATCCCAGGTCGACGACACGTCTGCCGCGCAGGTCGGGCAGCAAGCCTCGGAGCACGGGCCATTCGGGCGCGCCGTCCAACCCGTGCACCTGCCGGGGCAATTGGCTGTAGTTCGCGAAGAAGTCGGGGTGGTCGTAGATGTTTTGCGCCATGTATCTCTCCAGGAATGACGAGGGGCGAGGCCGGGCCGGAAGACCTCGCGCGGCAGGGGATGAGCGGCGGGGTCGGGGCGGGCTGCCTTCCCGCCCGCCGAAGGAGGCCGGCTACGCGCGCGAGGGCGCGGATGCGCCGATTGCCGCGCGGCGTCGATGACGATCCGGGAAGCGATGTCGAACGCCTCGAACCGGCCGGGAGGACGCTGAGCTTCCGCCGCGGCCGCCCGATTCCGGGCAATCCATCGGCTGAAGGCACGGCCGGATCGCGCTGACCGCGGCTGCCTTGCCTTAAGACGCGAGAACCTTCTTCATCGAGGGCGAGAGGTGCGGCACATAGTGCTCCCGCTCATAGAACGGGATGGCGTCCGGCCGCGCGTCGAGAAATATCGCGGTCATGCCGCGGGCACGGGCGTCGACGTCGGCATATTCCATCAGGGACCGGCCCACGCCGCTCCCTCGGCCCGCCGCATCGACCACGAGGTCGTCGATATGAAGGTGCGCCCCGCGCGCCAAGGTGTGAACGGGCCTCATGCCCATCACCCCGACAATCTTCCCGTCGAGAAAGGCCGCCACCAGTTCGTAGCCCGAATACGCTTGCCGGCGGACCCGCACCAGGAATTCGGCTTCTTCAAGCGACCGAAGTTGAGCGATGACAGGGTATGCCTGCACCCATTCCGGCGGCGACAGCCTTCTGATCTGGAACTTGCTGGGGCGATGTTCAGGCATGGCTCAAATCGATCCTCACTCGAAAAGTCAAATTATTGCACGCTGCCGCGTGGCGGAATTCCTCGATATGTCGGACATTCGAAGGTCCGCCGCCGGGCGTGTTCGCCGGCGGCCCCGGGTCGCGCGGCGACACCCTGCGACATTCCCGATGTCAGCGATCCGGTGCGGTCAATGCGGCCAGCACGTCTCGCACGGCGTCGATGTCCGGCGCGGACGGCGAGAGGCTGTCGCGCGGGCACCAGGGATAGGGCAGGCGGCGCGCCCAGCCGAGCAGCGCCCCGTTCGCCTCGGCGGGCAGCGTCGCCATCCGTTCGATCGTGATGTGCAGCCGCGCGACCCGTCCCGTGGCCTCGTCGGCCTGCCAGTCGTAGCGGCCGAAGCCGATGCGCGCCGCGCCTGATTCTTTGTCCGTCATGCACACGAGCCAGTCGCACGCGAAGCGGCCGTCATGCGCGGGCGGCGCGCCGATGCAGCATGTGTACACATTCTCGTAGCGCTGCGCGAATCCGCTCGACAAGGTCGCGGCGATCGCGTGCACGCCGCGCGCGGCGGCCGGAAACGCGATTTCCTCGGCATGGACCGTCATCGCCAATTCGGCGTCGGCGATGAACGCGTCCGTCATCCGGTGCGGGCGGTTGAAGTCCTTCGCGTGGAGGTAGGTTTCGATGGCGTGTTGCAGGCGGGTGGGCATGGTCGGGCGGCGCGGAGGCGGATCAGGTGGAGGAGTCTAATGGGGCGCGGCAGTCGTGCGGGTAATGGCGCATGGGCTGTCGGGCTATTCGTTGGCCGTGTGCGCGGTGTGACCGGTGCGTGCGCATCCGCCGATGCCGCACCGGCTTTCCGTTGAGGTGCACGTTGTCGATGATTGTCATGGCCGCGCAGGGCACATTGCCGGGGATCGGGTATGAGCCGCTGCCTGTTGATCAGGAAAATGGAAAGATAAGAGAAAGAAACTCATCAGGCTGCTTCGGTATCGAGTATCGGCGCGGCGATAATCTCGTGCGGTGGGGGCGGCTCGAACCCGGAAGCGGGGATGGTCGGCGGGAGGCATGCTGTCGCAAGCGCGCGCCGTTCCTCAAAACCGCTCCGCCCGAAACGGCGTCAGGTCGACGGACGCGGGTTCTCCGCAGATCCGCTCCGCCAACACCCTCCCGGTGATCGGCCCGAGCGTCAGCCCATGACTGCCGATCACTCCGGGCGCGCCGCGCCAGACGGCTGCGTATCCGCTTCCCCGCGCGCGGCCAGCTGCGCCTCGAACTTCGAGAAGAACGCCTCGATGATCTTGCGTGCGACGCCGTCGATGAGCCGCGCGCCGACCTGGGCGATCTTCCCGCCCACCTGCACGTCCGCGTGATAGCTGAGCTAGGTCCGGTCGCCGCCGGGCGCGTCGAGCGCGACCCGCGCGCGCCCTTTCCCGAATCCCGTCGCGCCGCCGGCGCCCTCGAAGTCCAGCGCGTAGCTTCGCGGCGCATCGATGTCGGCGAGGACCAGCTTGCCCGCGAACTTCGCCTTCACCGGCCCGACCACCGCGAGCAAGGTGAGCGTGTACGCGGTGTCGGAAACGCGTTCCATCCGTTCGCATCCGGGCAGGCAGTCGCGCAGGACCGCGGGATCGTTCAAGGCATCCCATACCGCCTGCCGGGCGGCGGGCAAGCTGCGTTCTCCGTTGAGATTCATGTCGAGGGGTGTCCGATGAGTGAGGTCCGGCGTCAGGCCGGATGACGCGCGGGCATGCCGCCGATGCGCGCTCGAAGCGTAAAGAGTATTGCCCGAATGATCAATCGGCGCTTGTCTGTTTCAATGAAATGGCTATTCATTTGGTTTGAATCGGGCTCATTCGAAAATATGGCGAATGGATTTCGTAAAGTATGTTCGCATGTCGGCGCGCGGGGGCGGCGCAGGGTCGGCCCGATACGCTCGGTATGCGCTATTGCGAGCAAGCGTGGTGGCAGGTAGGATCGATAATTCAGATTTTCAAGCAGAATAATGACGAATTAAAAATTATCTTAAATCATGATTAATGGGCTGGATTATTTTCGATTGGGAAATGCGTTGTCGAGGGCAATGGCTTCCTGCATGGATAAACCGGATATCGCAGCGGATACCGGCCGGCCGACGGCGCGCATCGATTGCGTCTGCGGCGCCGCGGGCGGTCTTTGTACGCCGCGCCCGTGAGCGCGGCGCGTCGGCTTGACCGGCCGGGCGCGGCCGCGCCGCATCGGCGAACCGCCGAGGAGCGGAGATGAAGCCCGCGCCCTTCACGCTCCACCAGCCGTCGTCGCTCGACGAGGCGCTGACGCTGATCGCCATGCTTCCCGATTGCCGGGCGCTCGCGGGAGGTCAGTCGCTGATGCCGATGCTCAACATGCGGCTCGCGACGCCTGCGCACATCGTCGATCTGAACGGCATTGCCGCGTTGCGCGGCATCCACGAGCGCGACGGCGTGATCCGCATCGGCGCGATGACGACGCAGCGCGCGCTCGAATACTCGGCGCTGCTCGGCGAGCGGCTGCCGTTGCTGCGCGAGGCCGTGCTGCGGGTCGGGCATCGGCAGACGCGCAACCGCGGCACGCTCGGCGGCAGCCTGTGTCACGCCGATCCCGCGGCCGAACTGCCGACCGCCTGTGCGGCGCTCGATGCGACGCTGGTCGTGCAGAGCGCGCGCGGCGGCGGGCGGCGCATCGCGATGGCCGAGTTCGCCACCGACCTGATGACGGTGAGCCTCGACGAAGGCGAACTGCTCGCGGAGATCCACATCGCGCCGTGGGGCCCCGCGCATGGCTGCGCGTTCATGGAATTCGGCCGGCGGCATGGCGACTTCGCGATCGCGTCCGCGGCCGCGCTGATCGAGACGGACGAGGCGGGGCGCGTGACGCGCGCGTCGCTGACGCTCGGCGGCGTGGGGCCGGTGCCGATCCGTCTCGCGGAGGCCGAGCGCTGGCTGGTTGGCGCGCGGCCGGACCCCGCGTTGATCGATGCGGTGGCGGCCGAGGTCGACGTGCTCGACGCGCTCGACGACCCGGCCTATCCGGCGCGCTACCGGCGGCGCGTGGCCGGCCGGCTGCTGCGCGCCGCGCTGCAGCGCGCCCTCGACGCGGCTGTCGGATCCGAGAGAAAAGGGAGGAACCCATGAATCATGACGACGTGCGCCGCACGGTCGCCATCGAGGTGAACGGCGTGCTGCGCCACGCGCAGGTCGAGGATCGCACCACGCTCGCGGATTGCCTGCGCGACGGGTTCCGGCTCGTCGGCACCCATCTCGGCTGCGAGCATGGCGCGTGCGGGGCGTGCACCGTGCTGGTCGACGGGCACACGGCGCGCAGCTGCCTGATGCTCGCGGCGCAGGCGCAGGGCCACGCGATCACGACCGTCGAGGGGCTGGCCGACGGCGCGGCGCTGGGCGAATTGCAGCAGGCGCTGCGCGAGCATCACGGGCTCCAGTGCGGGTTCTGCACGCCGGGGGTGTTGATGACGCTCACGGAGCTGCTGGCCGATCATCCGCAGGCGACCGAGGACGAGGTGCGGCTCGCGCTGTCCGGCCATCTGTGCCGCTGCACGGGATATCAGAACATCGTCGAAGCCGCGCTGGCGGTGCTCGACAAACGGCGGGGCGCGGCATGGGCGCGTTGAATCCCGGCCAGATCGGCCGTTCCGTGTTGCGCACCGAAGATCTGCCGCTGCTGCGCGGCGAGGCGTGCTATGTCGGCGATATCAGCGTGCCCGACATGCTGCACGTGGCCTTCGTCAGAAGCCCGTACGCGCATGCGCTGATCCGGCGCATCGATGCGTCGGCGGCGCGCGCGATCGACGGCGTGTTCGCGGTGGTGACCGCGGAGCAGATGGCGGGGATGGTCGCCACGCTGCGCATGCCGCTCGGGTTTCCGACGACGGAGCTGCCGGACGGCATCACGCCCTATGTCCTGACGCCGCACGAGGTGTGCTTCGTCGGCGAGGCGGTGGCGATGGTGCTGGCCCGCTCGCGCTATGTCGCGGAGGACGGGGCCGCGGCCGTCGAGGTCGACTACGCGCCGCTCGGCGTGGTCGCGGACTGCCGGCAGGCGCTCGACCCGGATGCGCCGAAGGTGCGCCTGGAAGCCGCCGACAACGTGCTGAAGCGCTTTCGCGTCGACTACGGCGATTGCGATGCGGCGTTCGACGGCGCGCATCACGTGCTGGGCGTCTCGCTGCACCAGCATCGCGGCGCCGCGCATCCGATGGAGGGGCGCGGCGTGGTCGCGGCTTACGAGGCGCATCACCGGATGCTGACCGTGTGGTCGTCGACGCAGATGACGCACCAGCTGCAGGGCGCGCTCGCGGACGTGCTCGGCGTCGCCGAGACGCAGCTGCGCGTCATCGCGCCCGATGTCGGCGGCGGCTTCGGCGCGAAATACCTGGTTTATCCCGAGGAACTCGCGGTGGCGGCGGTCGCCTGGCACTACCGGCGCGCCGTGAAATGGCTGGAGGATCGGGCCGAGCACTTCGTCGCGACGATCCACGAGCGCGACCAGTACTGGGACGTCGAGATCGCCGTCGACGCCGAGGCGCGGATCCTCGGCGTGCGCGGGACGATGGTCCATGACCAGGGCGCGTACACGCCGCAGGGCATCAACTGCGCGTACAACGCGGCGACCGCGGTCACGGGGCCGTACGTGGTGCCGGCGTTCCGGCTCGACGTCGCGGTGGCGCAGACCAACAAGGTGTACACGATCCCGGTGCGCGGCGCGGGCTATCCGGAGGGCACGTTCGCGATGGAGCGCCTGCTGGATCGCGTGGCGCGCGCGCTGGGCGTGGATCGCGCCGAGGTGCGCCGCCGCAACCTGATCCCGCCCGAGAAGATGCCCTACGTGAAGCCGCTCAAGGCGCGCTCGGGCAAGCCCATCGTGCTCGACAGCGGCGATTACCCCGAGGCGCAGCGCCGGGCGCTCGACGCGATCGACTACGCAGGCTTCGACGTGCGGCGGCGCGCGGCGCGCGCGCAAGGCCGCCATCTGGGCATCGGTCTCGCCAATGCGACGAAGGGCACGGGGCGCGGTCCGTTCGAATCCGCCAGCGTGAAGATTTCCGCCACCGGCCGCATCGTGATCGCCACGGGCGCGATGGCGATGGGCCAGGGCCTGCACACCACGCTCGCGCAGATCGTCGCGACCGAGCTGGGCGTCGAGGTCGACGCGATCGAGGTCATCTCGGGCAGCAGCGCCGCGATCTCGATGGGCCTCGGCGGCTTCGCGAGCCGCCAGACCATCACGGCCGGCACCTCGGTGCTGCTCGCCGCGCGCGATGTCGCCGACAAGCTGCGGCGGGTCGGCGCGCGGCGGCTGAAGGTCGAGCCGGCCGACGTCCTGCTCGCCGACGGCCGGGTGTGTGTCGCGGCGGCGCCCGGGCAGGCGGTGACGTACGCCGAGATCGCGCGCCTGCTGAACGGCATCCCGGGCTACGACCTGCCGCCGGGCGTGGGGGCGGGGCTGGCGTCCACGCGTTTCTGGGAGCCGGATGCGATGGCGTACGCCAACGCTTCGCACGCCTGCGAAGTGGAGGTGGACATCGACACCGGCCACGTGAAGCTGCTGCGCTATGTCGCCGTGCAGGACAGCGGCACGCTCGTCAACCCGCTGCTCGCGACGGGGCAGGTGCATGGCGGCATCGTGCACGGCATCGGCAACGCGCTGTTCGAGTTCATGCGCTACGACGACGAGGCCCAGCCCCAGTCCGTGACCTTCGCGGACTACCTGCTGCCGACCTCGACCGACGTGCCCTGGCTCGAGGTGATCTTCATCGAGTCGCCGAGCCCGACCAATCCGCTCGGCGCGAAGGGCGTCGGCGAGGCGGGGACGATTCCGGTGACCGCCTGCATCGCGTCGGCGATCGACGATGCGCTCGCGGCGTTCGGCGTGCAGGTCGTCGCGACGCCCGTGAGCCCCGTGCATCTGGTCGACCAGATCGACGCGGCGCAGGCGTGCTGATGCGCGCCTGCGCCGCGCGGGGGCGGCCGGCGGCCGGCTCAGCGCGGGGCGCGCCGGCTCACCACGGCAGCGTGCACGACGAGCGCGTGGAACTGCCGATCGCGGTCGCGGTGCACTGGCTGCCCATCGGATGCGTGAAGTAGGTGCGGGTCTCGCCGATCGGCACGAGCGGGTTGACGGGCGGCGGCATGTAGCGGCCGTCGCGGTGATCGGGGCGCGCGTAGCGCAGCCGGTTCTGGTGGAAGGCGGCGAGTTCCCGCTGCTGGATCTCGAACGCCGTGGTCGGCACGGCGTCCTGCGGCGTGGGCTCGGTCAGATGGCTGGCGATTTCGCGGCGGCGCTGTTCGGCCGGGCTCGGCGTCGTGAAATCGACGGCCGGGTTGGACGTGGTGTAGGACGCGGCGTCGAGCGGCGAGGCGAAACGCGGCGGCGGCGTCGCGTGCGCGGCCAGCGCGCCGTGCGCCTGGGTGTGTTCGACGTTGAACAGGTTGACGGCGACGGGGGCGGAGGCCGGCATGGCCTGGGCCGCGGCGGCGTGGAGCAGGGCGGCCGCGATAACGGCGCGCGTGATCGGATGCATGACGGGAGGCTCGCGCGTAAACAGAGGGGGCGGGAGCTTCGAGCCCGTGGCTGGCGGCGCGGAGGCGAACCGGCGGGATGCGGGGGCGTGGCTGAGGCTCGAAGACTGGCTCGTATTATTACATAAATATTACAAACTATTTTCGACCTCGACCGAGACGTGCGCTAAACAGGTCGCGCGCTCGCGCAACATCGGATCCGACGAAACCGGCGCGCTCGCGCGCGTGGTTGCACCCTGCGGCGCGCGTGCGTGGGCGGCGGCGCGTGGCGGAGGCGGCGCGCGCGATGGCGTGAAAGCGGGGCCGGAGGGGCGGCGATTCGTACGTGGCCCATTGCGACCGACGCGCCGCGCGCGGGCCGACCTGACGCCGATGAACGGGCCGGATCAAGGCGGGTGCAACCGTGGCTCAGACGTGTACGGAACTGCGTATTTTCCCTGATTGGTACGTCAATTGTGCGCAGGCGGGCGAGAAACGAACCTATAATTTCGGCTGCCTTGCCAACGGCTGTCGGAATATCCCTCCGGCGTGCGGTTCGGCAAGCGGGGCAGGCGATTCGCTTGCGCGATACAAGACGCATTACGTTGTCTTTCCGAACCAAGGTCACCGGTCCCAGTCCCGGGGGCTGACACTGCCGGGCCCCGCAAGCGCTGTTTCCATCTGCAGGTCCGTCTTTCCGTCTCGGGCGTGCTCCAGTTTCGTCCTCCACGGGTGTTGTTCGATTGCGCAAGTCATGCTGATGTCGTTGCCCGTATGACTAAACATAATCGAGGAGCTCCTGATGATGCTGTCCCGTCTTTCGTCCATCTCCCTCGCCGCCGCGCTGCTGGTCGCCGGCGCCGCGCACGCTGACACCGTGAAGATCGCCTTTGCCGGCCCGATGAGCGGCTCGGTCGCCCAGTACGGCGACATGGTCAAGGCCGGCGTGCTGACGGCGGTCGAGCAGATCAACGCCGCCGGCGGCGCGGGCGGCAACAAGCTCGAAGTGGTGATGATGGACGACGCCTGCGAGCCGAAGCAGGCCGTCGCCGTCGCCAACAAGATCGTGAGCCAGAAGATCAAGTACGTGATCGGCCACGTGTGCTCGGGCTCGACGATCCCCGCGTCCGACATCTACGAGAACGAAGGCATCGTGATGGTCACGCCGTCGGCCACCGCGCCGCAGCTGACCGAGAACAAGAAGCGCAAGTTCATCTTCCGCACGATCGGCCGCGACGACCAGCAGGGGCCGGCCGCCGCGCAGTACATCATCACCAGGGTCAAGCCGAAGAAGGTCGCGGTGCTGCACGACAAGCAGTCGTACGGCCAGGGCATCGCGACGTCGGTGAAGAAGGACCTCGAAGCGGCGAAGATCCCGGTCGTGCTGTTCGAAGGCATCAACGCGGGCGATTCCGACTACTCGGCGACCATCACCAAGCTCAAGTCGCAAGGCGTCGACTTCGTGTACTTCGGCGGCTACCACCCGGAAATGGGCCTGCTGCTGCGCCAGGCGCGCGAGCAGGGCGTGAAGGCCGTGTTCATGGGACCGGAAGGCGTCGGCAACAAGGACGTGACGGCGATCGCCGGCCCGGCGTCGGAAGGCATGCTCGTCACGCTGCCCGCCGACTTCACGGCCGACCCGGCCAACGCGGCGCTCGTGAAGGCGTTCGCGGACAAGAAGCGCGACCCGAACGGCCCGTTCCAGATGCCGGCGTACTCGGCCGTCAAGATCATCGCCGACTCGATCACGGGCGCGAAGAGCACCGATCCGACCAAGGTGGCCGCGTACATGCACCAGCACAGCTTCGACACGCCGATCGGCAAGGTGGCCTACGATCCCCAGGGCGACCTGAAGGCGTTCAAGTTCGTGGTCTATACGTGGCACAAGGACGCCACCAAGACGGCCGCTAACTAAACCGGCGTTCCCCCCGCCCATCGCGCGCCCCGCCGGATTCGCGCGGGGCGCGCGCGCATGGGCGCGCCGCATGATCGGCGCGCCGGCCGGGCGGGGTATCGAGATCGCGCGCCGTCCGCCCTTGCGGCGCGGCGCGAACGGGGGTTTCCCGCATGACAGACTTCTTTCCGCAATTCGCCCAGCAGCTGGTCAACGGCCTGACGCTGGGTGCGATCTATGCGCTGATCGCCATCGGCTACTCGATGGTCTATGGGATCATCGGCATGATCAATTTCGCCCACGGCGAGATCTACATGATCGGCGCGTACGTGGGCCTCGTCACGCTGACCGCGATCGGCGTGTCGGCCGGCTATCCGCTGCCGCTCGTGCTCGGCGCGGCGCTCATCGTGTCGGTGCTCGTGACCGGGCTGTACGGGTTCGCGATCGAACGCGTCGCGTACCGGCCGCTGCGCGGCGGGCCGCGGCTCGTGCCGCTGATCTCCGCGATCGGCATGTCGATCTTCCTGCAGAACTACGTGCAGATCGGCCAGGGCGCGCGCGACGTGTCGGTGCCGGTGCTGATCTCGGGCGCGTTCGACATCCATCTCGGCGGCGACTTCGACGTCACCGTGCCGTATTCGCGCCTCCTGATCGTCTGCGTGACGATCGTGCTGATGATCGCGCTCACGCTGTTCATCGCGCATTCGCGCATGGGCCGCGCGTGCCGCGCATGTGCCGAGGACATGCGGATGGCCAACCTGCTCGGCATCGACACCAACCGCGTGATCTCGTTCACCTTCGTGCTCGGCGCGATGCTCGCGGCGGTCGGCGGCGTGCTGATCGGCCTCACGATCGGCAAGCTCAATCCATACATCGGCTTCGTCGCGGGGATCAAGGCGTTCACCGCGGCCGTGCTGGGCGGCATCGGCAGCATCCCCGGCGCGATGCTGGGCGGCGTGCTGCTCGGCCTGGCCGAAACCTTCGCATCCGGCTACATGCCCGCCGAATACAAGGACGTGGTGGCCTTCGGCCTCCTCGTGCTGATTCTCCTGTTCCGCCCGACCGGCCTGCTCGGCAAGTCGGACATCGAAAAGGTCTGAGGGACGCAGATGAATCAATCCATCACTACGCCGCGCGGCGCGTCGCCCGCGCTCGGCGCGGGCCAGTCGCTCAAGAACGCGGTGACGGCCGCTGTGCTCACGGCGCTCCTCACGATTCCCGTGCTGGGCCTGCAGCTGAAGCTCGACGGCTACCAGGTGGTGCTCGAAGCGCACTGGCGGCCGGTCTGGATCGCGGTCGCCGCGGTCTTCCTGTTCCAGCTGTTCAAGCCGGCCCTCGCGCGCGCGAAGGCGAGCCTGCCGCTGCCCAAGGTCGCGCCGCTCGGCGCGCAGCATCAGCGCGCGATCATCTGGGCGCTGGTCGCGGTCGGCTTCGTGTGGCCGTTCTTCGGCTCGCGCGGTGCGGTCGACGTCGCGACGCTCGCGCTGATCTACGTGATCCTCGGGCTCGGCCTGAACATCGTGGTCGGCTACGCGGGCCTGCTCGATCTCGGCTATGTCGGGTTCTACGCGGTCGGCGGCTATACCTACGCGATGCTGAACCAGTACTTCGGGCTCACGTTCTGGGAGTGCCTGCCGCTCGCCGCGCTCGCGGCGGCGCTGTTCGGCTTCCTGCTCGGCTTCCCGGTGCTGCGGCTGCGCGGCGACTATCTCGCGATCGTCACGCTCGGCTTCGGCGAGATCATCCGCCTGCTCGCGAACAACCTGACCAGCCTGACGGGCGGCCCGGACGGCATCTCGGGGATCCCGAAGCCCACCGTGTTCGGCTTCGAGATGGCGCGCAGCGCGAGCGTCGAGGGCGCGAAGACCTTCCACGAGCTGCTCGGCCTCGAATACAGCGGCGAGCACATGGTGATCTTCCTGTACCTGCTGGCGCTCGTGCTGGTGTGCTTCACGCTGTTCGTCACGAGCCGGCTGATCCGCATGCCGATGGGCCGGGCCTGGGAAGCGCTGCGCGACGACGAGATCGCGTGCCGTTCGCTCGGCCTGAACCCGACCCGCATCAAGCTGTCGGCGTTCACGCTCGGCGCGTCGTTCGCCGGTCTCGGCGGCGCGTTCTTCGCGGCGCGCCAGGGGCTCGTCAATCCGGAGTCGTTCACCTTCATCGAATCGGCGCTGATCCTCGCGATCGTGGTGCTGGGCGGCATGGGCTCGCAGCTCGGCGTGATCCTCGCGGCGATCCTGCTGACCGTGCTGCCCGAAGTCGCGCGCGGCTTCGCCGAGTACCGGATGCTGATCTTCGGTCTCGTGATGGTGTTGATGATGATCTGGCGTCCGCAGGGCCTGCTGCCCGCGAGCCGTCCCCACGTGGAGCTGCCGCAATGACCGCGCAATCCGACATGTTGAAGGTGACCGGGTTGCAGATGCGCTTCGGCGGGCTGCTCGCGGTCGACGGCATCGATTTCGACGTGCGTCGCGACGAGGTGTTCGCGATCATCGGCCCGAACGGTGCGGGCAAGACCACGGTGTTCAATTGCGTCGGCGGCTTCTACCGGCCGACGGCGGGCGACATCGTGCTCGACGGCCAGCCGATCGCGGGCCTGTCGAGCCACCAGATCGCGCGCAGGGGGCTCGTGCGCACGTTCCAGAACATCCGCTTGTTCCGCTCGCTGACGGTGGTCGAGAACCTGCTCGTCGCGCAGCACCGCCAGGTGAAGTCGGGGCTGCTGCACGGGCTGTTCGCGACGCCCGCCTACCGGCGCGCGGAGCGCGAGGCGCTCGAACGCGCGGCGCTGTGGCTCGAACGCATGAACCTGACGGCGGTGGCGAACCGTCCGGCGGGCACGCTCTCGTACGGCCATCAGCGGCGGCTCGAAATCGCCCGCTGCATGATCACCGAGCCGCGCCTGCTGCTGCTCGACGAGCCGGCGGCCGGCCTGAACCCGCAGGAGAAGGTCGAGCTGCAGCACCTGATCGACCGGCTGCGCCGCGAGTTCGGCGTGGCGGTGCTGCTGATCGAGCATGACATGAGCCTCGTGATGGGGGTGTCGGACCGCATCCTCGTGATGGAGCACGGCCGGCCGATCGTGATCGGCGCACCCGAGGCGGTGCGCAACGATCCGCGCGTGATCAAGGCCTATCTGGGGGAGGAGTGATGCTGAAGCTGGAACAGGTCCACACGCATTACGGCGCGATCGAGGCGCTGTCGGGCGTGTCGATCGAAGTGAACAAGGGCGAGATCGTCACGCTGATCGGCAGCAACGGCGCGGGCAAGACGACGCTGATGATGACCGTGTGCGGCACGCCGCGCGCGTCGCGCGGCCGCGTGCTGTTCGAGGGGCAGGACATCACCGGCATGCCGACCCACGAGATCATGCGCCGCGGGCTCGCGATCTCGCCGGAAGGGCGGCGCGTGTTCCCGAGCCTGACCGTGCTCGAGAACCTCAAGATGGGCGCGTTCTTTTCGAGCCGCGACGAGATCGAGGCAGGGATCGAGCACGTGTACCGGCTGTTTTCGCGCCTGAAGGAGCGCTCCGCGCAGCGCGCGGGCACGATGTCGGGCGGCGAGCAGCAGATGCTCGCGATCGGCCGCGCGCTGATGAGCCGGCCGCGCCTCCTGCTGCTCGACGAACCGACGCTCGGCCTCGCGCCGCTCGTGATCGCGCAGATCTTCGACATCATCCGCACGATCCGCGACGAAGGCGTGACGGTGTTCCTCGTCGAGCAGAACGCCAACAAGGCGCTGCACGTGGCCGATCGCGGCTACGTGCTGGAGACCGGCCGGGTGGTGCTCGCCGATACCGGCGCGAACCTGCTCGCGAACGACCGCATCAAGAGCGCGTATCTCGGCGGCTGACGCCGGGCGGGCGGCTCCGGCCGCCCGCTTCCCGCTTCCCGCCGCTTACTTGCGCGCGGCGAGCCACGCCGCGATCTCCGGCCACGCGTCGCGCAGCGTGTGTGATCCCATGAACAGTCCGATGTGCCCGCCCGGCACGGTGCGGCTCGTCACCTGGCCGACCGGCGTGCCGACGTGCTTGCGCGCGTCGAGCACCTGCTCGGGCGTGGTGATGTCGTCCGATTCGCCGGCCAGCAGATAGACGGGGCAGGTGATGCGGCGCAGATCGAGCGTCTGGCCCAGTGCGACGAATTCGCCCTTCGCGAGCCGGTTTTCCTTGAACAGCTGCACGATCGCCTGCAGATACCAGCGGCCGGGCAGGTCGATCGGCTGCTCGTACCAGCTCGCGAACGCCTCTTCCTTGCGCAGGTAGGCCGGATCGTCGAGGTGTTCGTAGAGATCGATGTGCTCGCGCAGGTAGTGCATCTCCGGATGCATGTTCTTCCAGCCGCGCAGCATGAAGCGGCCGCGCATCAGCCCGCCGCCCAGCTTCACCAGCTCCTCGTAGAACGAGGTCGGGTAGCTGTGCGCCATCCGCTTGATCGGGCCGTCGCCCGCGTCGGTGTCGATCGGCGAACCGGCCAGCACGAGGCTCGCGACCTTGTGCGGAAAGCGCGCCGCGTACATCGCGACCAGCCAGCCGCCCTGGCACAGGCCGACCAGGTTCACGCGGCCGCCGACCTCGTCGACGCACACGTTCAGCTCCGCGAGGTACTGGTCGATTTCGAGATCCTTCATGTCCTCCGTCGCCGAGCGCCAGTCGGTCATGAAGAGGCGCGTCACGCCGTGGCTGCGCAGCGTTTCCATCAGGCTCTGGCCCGGCTGGTAGTCGGCGATCATCGAACTGTGGCCCGCATAGGGCGGATCGACGATGGTCGGTATGCCGTCCGCGGGCGCGACGGAGTAGTCGCGGAACACCATCGTGCGCAGTTCGAGCAGCGGCCGGTTCTCCGAGGCGAGCGTCGGGTGCAGCTCGAAATGGAGCTTCTCTTCCTCGGCGAGAAACTGCAGGTTGCGCGCCGACAGATCGGCGCCCGCCTTGAACATCGCGGCGGCGGCGGCCATCGGCCAGAACAGCGGCAGGGCGGGGGTGAAGGGCGTAGCGGTCGGGAGCGCTTCCGTGGTCGACATGGCGGGTCAGTCCGAAAGAGACGGCGTAGGGACGCGCGCACGATCCAGCAACTGCCGGGTATGGCGCGCGATCATCAGGTTTTCGTCGGTCGGGATCACGCGCACGGTCGTGCGCGAGGCGGGCGCGCTCACGATCGCATTGCCGCGCGCGTTCGCGTCGTCGTCGAGCGCGATGCCGAGCCAGGCGGCGCGCCGGCACACGCGCTCGCGCACCGGCGGCGCGTGTTCGCCGATGCCGGCCGTGAACACCAGCAGGTCGAGCCCGCCCAGCACGCCCGCGAGCGCAGCCAGCTCGCGCGCGATCCGGTACGCGAACAGCTCGATCGCGTGATGCGCGGCGGGTGCATCGCTCGCGAGCAGCGTGCGCATGTCGCTCGACATGCCCGATACGCCGAGCAGCCCCGATTCCGCGTAGAGCAGGTGCTCGACGTCGTCGAGCGTGCGGCCGGGCTCGCGCAGCAGGTACAGCACCGCGCCCGGATCGAGCGCGCCGGTGCGGGTGCCCATCGGCAGGCCGTCGACGGCCGTGAAGCCCATCGTCGTCGCGACGCTCGCACCGTGTTCGAGTGCGCACAGGCTCGCGCCGTTGCCGAGATGCGCGACCACCGTGCGGCGCGTGCGCCATGCCGGGTCGAGGCGATCGAGCGCGGTCGTGATGTACTCGTAGGACAGCCCGTGGAAACCGTAGCGCACGATGCCCTGCTCGGTCAGCGCGCGCGGCAGCGCGAACTCGCGCTCGAGCGCGGGCAGCGTGTGATGGAACGCGGTGTCGAAGCAGGCGACCTGCGGCAGGTCGGGCGCGATCGCGCTGACCGCGCGGATCGCATCGACGTGGTGCGGCTGGTGCAGCGGCGCGAGCGGGGCGAGCGCGGCGATCGCATCGAGCACCGCGTGGTCGATCCGCACCGGCGCGGAAAACCGCCGGCCGCCGTGCACCACGCGATGGCCGACGCCGTCGAAGCCGGCCTCGACACCGACATGGTCGACGAACCACGCGTGCAGCGCTTCGATCGCGCCGTGATGACCGGCGCAGGCGAGCGGCTGGTCGGCGAGCAGCGCGCCGTGCGCGTCGCGCACCACGAGACGGGGCGCCTGCTGCAGCGGCTCGATTTCGCCATGCAGCGCGGCGCGCAGCGCGCGGTCGGGGAGCGTTTCGTAGACCGAGAACTTCAGGCTCGACGAGCCCGCGTTCAGCACCAGGATCGGGGCGCGCATCGCGGCCTCCTCAGGCGGGGCGCGCGACGGCGCGCGTCGCATGCGCGTGCAGCGCGGCCACCGCGCAGCTCGCGAGCCGGGTGCGCTCGCTGTCGGCGCGGCTCGTCAGGATGATCGGCACGCGCGCGCCGAGCACGATGCCCGCCGCGTCGGCATTCGCGAGGAAGGTCAGCTCCTTGGCGAGCATGTTGCCGGCTTCGAGGTCGGGCGCGAGCAGGATGTCGGCGTCGCCCGCGACCGGCGAGTCGAGATGCTTGAGCCGCGCAGCCTCGGGATCGATCGCGTTGTCGAGCGCGAGCGGCCCGTCGAGCAGCCCGCCCGTGATCTGGCCGCGCTCGGCCATCTTGCACAGCGCGGCGGCGTCGAGCGTCGACGGCAGTTTCGAACTGACCGTCTCGATCGCCGACAGGATCGCGACCTTCGGCGTATCGATCCCGAGCGTGTGCGCGAGATCGATCGCATTGCGAATGATCTCGGCTTTCTGTTCGAGCGTGGGCCGGATGTTGACCGCCGCGTCGGTGATGAAGATCGGCTTGCGATGGGTGGGCACGTCCATCACGAAGACATGGCTCAGGCGGCGCTCGGTGCGGATTCCGCTGTCCGGGCGGACCACCTCGGCCAGCAGCTCGTCGGTGTGCAGGCTGCCTTTCATCAGCGCCTCGGCTTCACCCGCGCGCACCAGCTCGACCGCGCGCGCCGCCGCCGCATGACTGTGCGGCGCGTCGACCCGGCGGTAGCGGCCGATATCGAGCCGCAGCGTGTCCGCGAGCGCCTCGATGCGGGCGAGGGGGCCGACCAGGATCGGCGTGATGAGGCCGGTGCGCGCCGCGTCGAGCGCGGCTTTCAGCGACGCCTCGTCGCACGGATGCGCGACGGCGACCGTTACCGGGTCCAGCGCGCGGCAGCGGGCGATCAGCGCGTCGTACTTCTCATGCTTGCGAGTCTCGGACATTGGAGTGATTCCTCGAATGCGGCGGGCAGGGGCGGCGCGGACGGAACGGCGGGCGGGCCGCCGCGCGGCGGGGGACAGCCTGATACGGATGACGCGCGGAACGGGGCCGGAGACAGGCCCGGCGCGGACATCGACAGGCATTGTGTCGCGCCTCGTCCAGGCATCCCATGATCTGCGTCAAGCGCCCCTGCGGCGTGATCGATAGCCTTGTCCGGAGGTTCACGGCAATTCGGCCGGCGCCGCGTGGCTGGCCGCACGACACGATCCAGGCACCATGCACATACGTGAAATCCGCGCGAAGATCGACAGCACGCAGTCAACGCGCAAGATCACGCGCGCGATGGAAATGATCGCGCGCACCAAGATGGCGAACGCGCAACGGCGCGCGCGCGATTTCCGGCCGTATGCGGCGCGCGTCGCGGCGATCGCGGCGCGGATGCTGCGCGACCGGCCCGACTGCGTATCCGCGCTGATGCGCGACGAAGGCGACGCCCGGCGTGGCGACGCCCGGCGTAGCGACGCCCGGCATATCGGCGTGATCGTCATCAGCACGGATCGCGGCCTGTGCGGGCCGCTCAACGCGCGCCTGATGCTCGGTTGCGCGGAGCGGCTGGGCGCGTGGGAGCAGGCGGGCGCGGAGGTCGAGCTGACCGTGATCGGCGCGCGCGGGCTCGGGCCGCTGGTCCGGCATGGGGGCAACGTGGTTGCGCACGCGCAGGGCTTCGGCGGCGAACCGCGTTTCGACGACGTGCTCGGCGCGATGCTGGTGCCGCTGACCGGTTTCGTCGAAGGGCGGCTCGACGAGGTCTGGGTGACCTACAACCACCTGACGAACGCGCTCGACTACGCGCCGCGTTTCGACCGGGTGCTGCCGATCGCGGGCGTGGCCGAGGACGCGGCCGATGCGGACGGGCACGGGAGCGACGGCCTCGCCGCCGATTACCTGTATGAGCCCGCGCCGAAGCCGGTCGTGGAAACCGTGCTGCTGCGCCATGTCGAGGCGTGCTTCTATCACGCGGTGGTCGAGAATTTCGCATGCGAACAGTGCGCGCGGATGTTCGCGATGCAGAATGCGACGCGCAACGCGGACGAGATGCTGAGCGAACTGCGGCACGTCTACCAGAAAACCCGCCAGGCGCAGATCACGACGGAGCTGTGCGAGATCGTGGCCGGCGCCGCGGCGATCGGATGAACGCGATGGCCGAGACTTCCTTCCGACTTGATGTCGTCAGCGCGGAGGCGACGCTGTTCGCCGGCGACGCGCATTTCGTGACCGTGCCCGGCGAGCGCGGCGAGCTAGGCATCTATGCCCGGCATGCGCCGCTGCTGACGCGGGTGCGCGCGGGCGTGGTCACCGTGATCGATGCGGGCGACGGCGCGTCACACCGTTTCCTGGTCGCGGGCGGCGTGCTGGAGGTGGCGCGCGCGGGCGTCACGCTGATCGCCGATCATGCGCTGCGCAGCCTCGAACTCGACGCGGCGCGCGCAGGCGCCGCGCGTGCCGCGGCGGCCGCGTGGCGCAAGTCGCATGCGGCGGACGGCCGGCGCGCGTTCGACGTGACGGCGGCGCGGGCGGAGTGGATGGAGGAATTGCGACGCTTCTTCGCGGCGGCGATGCATCCGCCGCGCACGGCCAAGGAGTGAGACGCGCCGCTCAGTCGATCTGCGTCTGCGCGATCGCGAACACGCAATAGGCGGTCGCGACGGCCGCGATGAACCAGAAGCCGTCGAGCGTGCCGAGAAAGCTCGCCTGCTGCGTGACCATGCGGCTGATCTGCGCGAGCGCGAGGGCGTGCGCGTCGCCTGCTGCGTGACCCATGCGCTCGAACGCCTGGCTGAGTGCGCCGAAGGTTTCCTGGAAGCGCGGGTTGTACAGGTTCACGAATTCGGTGAGCCGGGTTTCGTGCGCCGCGCGCCGATGCTGGTCGAGAATGATCATCGTCGCGGTGGAGAACGAGAACGTCAGTTGCTTGACGATGTTCTTGAGCCGGTAGCCGTTGTGATATTCCTCGATCGCGAAGATCCGGAACGTGATGCCGGCGTTCGGCAGCGCGATGAACAAAAGCAGCATGCCGCGCAGCACGAGCGGCACCACGAGCCAGGCCATGCTGACATCCGGCGGCATGCTGGCCATCCATGTGCTGACCGCCACGGCTAGCATGAAGCCCGGGACGATCAGCCATTTCTTGTGCGGGATGCGCGCCGAGTAGCGGAAATACGCGAAGGCCGCCGTCAGCGACACGAGCGATGCGCAGCCGACCAGCCTGCCGGCGTTCTCGACCGGGTAGGCGAGCCCGCCTTCAAGGAAGCGCGATACGAGATAGCCGAGCGCGTTGCTGATGTAGTAGTAGCCGATGTAAAGCGCGATGCCGGTTTGGTAGGTGCGTTCGCGCAGCATGTGCAGCCGCATCAGCGGCTTCGGATGGTGCCACTGGTGCCAGCCGAACCAGCCGAGGCAGAGCAGGGCGGCCGCGGTCAGCAGGATCGACTCCGGCGACGCGGTGAACAGTTCGAAGCGCACCTGCTGCATGGCGACTTGCAGGGCGCCCTGTGCGAACGCGAATACCAGGTACGGCCATAGATGCGCGTCGCCGCGCTGGTCCGGTGCGACCTTGCCGGCGGGCGGCAGCGTGAACAGCGTGAGTGTGGCGAAACCGATGCCCAGGAAGGCATTGCATGCGAACAGTGCGCGCCAGCCGAAATCCGCGATCAGATAACCGCCCACGAGCGGCGCGAGCGCGCTGCCGAGCAGGATCATCATCAGGAACGCGCGCGTGCCGCTCGCGCGGCGCTGTGGGGGGAAGGTGGTTTGTAGAAGGATTCGGCATGCGCTCATCATCGGGCCGATGAAATAGCCCTGGAAACCGCGTGCGAATGCCAGTTCGAGTGAGGATTCGCTGAGCATCGCCATGATCGAGCCGGCTGCGAATAGGAGTAGCGAACCGCTGATGTAGCGCCGGTAGCCGACGCGCTCGACCCACCATTGCTGTTGCAGGATGCCGACTACGGATGCCGCGGCGTAGGCGCTCGATGCCCAGACGAGTTCGTCCGGTGCGGAGTTGACGCCGCCTGCGATGTAGCTGAGGAAGAAGGAAAACGAGGCGTTGTCGAAATAGTCGAGGCCGGTGGCGAGCGCGATCGCCCAGGGGAGGGTCAGGTTGCGTAGGGGCGAGGAGGTGGGGAGCGGTGTAGGGTGTGGCGCTCATGATGAGGCCTTGGGGTGGGGCGGCGGGGTTTGTCTGGCGGTTTGTGTTGCGTGTCGTTCGCGTGCGAGGTGCGGCTTTTTTGCTTCGCACCGCTGGCGGTGCGCGTGGCAAAGCGGCGTGAGGTCAGGCCGTTGCGCGACGTGTCGGATCGTGAGCGGGGGCGGGCATTCGGGAAACATGGCGGGGCAGCGGGGTGCTTGATGCTGCGCAGTTTACTACAACGCATACGTGTACGTACATGTTTGGGGATTTGCCTTTCGATTTGAAAGATTGGTTGACGAGGATCTATTTCGGGGGCGGACGGCGCGATGTGGGCGCTACGGTGCAGCTGAATGCGATGGTTTCGATCGCCAGTTGCCGGCCGAAACCATCGCAAGCCAGATGGTCGTCGTCACGAAGCGGTGAAAAGCATATGCGTCAGGCGTCCTGGCGGCGCATTTTTTGTGCCTTGTGTGACAAGGAGATAATCAGAAAGGTAGGCGTAAAATTTGCGCTCGACCTTGTTCAGGGGGCTGTTTTCAACCCGAAGCGGTCCTTCGCAGCACGAGTAGCCGGACGACGGCTCCCGACTGCTGAGCGGTCAACTCGCGGTCAATCATCGGGGCCAATATCTCTCCAGTCTTCCGGCATAACGATCTTTGCGTCGATGTTGGCGTGTTCTTTCAACAGATACAGCAGGTTACTGCCTGCCAGCAATTCAATCGGTTTGCCGTTAGCGAACTCAAAGGCAGCTTTGCCGTAACCACTGGTCGCAACAAGGATGCCTTTTGACGCACCTTCATTCTGCATGGTGCCGAACAGATCGCGTACGGCGCTGACCCCGACGGTGTTCTTGTACCGCTTGGCTTGAATCACCACTTTGCCACCGAAGATCGGACGAGGATCGAAGGCTACGCAATCCACGCCACCGTCCCGAGATGCCTGCGTCTGGCGAGACTCAAGCCCCATGGTCGTGAACAGGTTGGTAATCAGTGACTCGAATTCGCCCGGCGTCAGGTCCATCAGGTTAGGCCTCTGATCGAGCGTGGCGAGGACATCGCCCTCCTGGACAAAGCGCGGATCAGTCATGTTCAGTTCGAGCACTGGACGTACCGGCGCCAGTTCGGCGGCGCTCTTCGAGACTGACGCGTTCAGCAACTTCAGGCAGGCAAGCGGTTCGACATTTTCCAAGTCCATGTCGTGAAATATTTCGCGCGTTGTCCGAACCGTGATGATGCAGGGCCGGATGGGCTTACCATTGCCTCTATCGATAGTGTCCACGTATCCATTGAACACGACCGTTTCCACGTACCCAGCCGTGTCAGACGCAAATATTTCGTGCAGTGAGCGCAGCGTCGTTTGGGCAACGGCGTCGGCGTACATCGTACGCCGCTGACTCTCGGGTCGAGCTGATTCCGTGAAAGAGTCCGAGGTTTTGACGTACCTGACGGATTTCACTGCCGGAACAATTGCGTCGTATTCCGGCAGATCGTAGGCCACGATCAGCTGTTTCGACTCGGCCTGATATTCGGCGTTGGTTGCCAGCGGAAACCCATCGGGATAAGGGCTACTTTCCAGAACCGTTGCAAAGTAAGAGGCAACTGCGTCCGGGTCTGCTGCACGAAACGCGGCCTCAAGCTGTTCGACTTGCTTATTGTGTTCGTCCGCTTCACGTTTAGCTTGCTCGACGACACGCTCATGGGCGTCGCGGCGCTTCTTTACTTCAGCTTGACGCATTGCATTTCGTGACACACGGGCCTGGGCCTCGGCCTCAAAGCGTTGCCGCGCCGACAACTCTTCTTTCGCATGTTTTTTCTTCACCCACGGCAAGAGATTCGACATGCCATTGGGCTTTACTGGAGCGTAGTCATCCCAACGAGGAGGATCTTCGATGAGCGGGAAATTTCCCAGATCCAGAGGCTTGTAGGTTGGCTTGGTCCGCAGCTTCGCGAAATCGAGGACTGGATTGCGTCGAATGCCGTCAGTCAGGATTTTCCCAAGCGCTTGCACCTGCTCCTCAAGCTCCTGGTTCTGGCTTTGCGCGTCTTCCATTTGAGATTCGACGTGAAGACGCTTGCTTTCCTTCTCGCCGACAATCAAAGCGCGCTGATAGGCTTTTTCGGCACGCTCGGCTTCTCGGGCCGCGCGAATTTGTGCGCGTTGTTCGCTCTCATAGGCGCGCTGCGACGCACGGGCAGAACGCTCCATCTCACGAGAAATACGGTTCAAGGTACTCACAAATCCCCGGCGTGCCATGCGATCTCCTGCAGTGCTTTTAGTGTCCGATCCCGATCATACCGAGGATACGAGACTCGATGGCAGCCTTCCGGCATATTTCGTTAAAGAAACGACCTGCAATTATGCGTCGTTGACCTGCGAGGCGATTTTCGGACTATTTGAAATTTGAGATATCGAAATCTGACTGCGAGTCACCAAAACAAAGATTCAAGGAGTCGCGATAAGAGTCCTGGATTACCCGGCATGGCGCCTGAGGACATCCATGCACCAAAGCAGAGTGCGGTACGAGGCCGTTTCGGCGAATGACCACTTACTGAGTGAACTTGTCTTGTGACTGTCTGAGCGACGTATCCGACGAAGGTCGCTTCATGGCCGGTTGCCGTCATATGTAGGCGGCGACTTCTAACTCAAAGCGGTGGTCCGCAATGAGCCGATCAAATGACGACTTTCATGTGAGAAGCATCCCCATTCACCGAAAGCGGCTTCGATCGGACGCTCGTTAGCCTACCAGCGGGCCGTAAAACCACCAGCGCTATTCCTGCGCTGGCGTGGCGTGACTCGTCCCGCCGGATCAGGGTTGACGTTTGCCACGCCCACCAGCGGGTTTGCCCACCGGTTTACGTGAACCCGCAGCCGCCTTGCCAGCAGGTTTGCTACGCGGCTTTTGCGAGCTGAATGGGCTTCCGCTGGAAAAACCCGCGCCTTTCCCCGCAGCCCCAGCGCCCAGCGCCCCAGCCTTGCGCTTGCTTTCGCCACCTTGCTTATGCGGTTTTTTCCCGATCACCTGCCCAGCCCCCGGCACAGCCTGCAGCACCTTCGACTTCTTAGGCTTCTTCGGCTTCTTGATAATCTCCCCCGTCGCGCTGGTCTCCGGCACACGATGTTCGGCTTCAAACCCCGGCTCTTCTTCACGAGGCAGCGTTTGCCGGATCAGCGCTTCGATCGCCGCCAGTTGCGGTGCTTCATCCGCACACACAAGAGACACCGCCACACCGCTGGCGCCCGCGCGCCCGGTGCGACCAATACGATGCACATAATCTTGCGCCACGATCGGCAGATCCACGTTGATCACCAGCGGCAGGTCGTCGATATCCAGCCCGCGCGCAGCCACATCGGTGGCGACCAGCATATTGACTTCGCCCGTCTTGAAGCGCTCCAGCGCACGCAGGCGCGCGGGCTGCGGTTTATCGCCGTGGATGGTGTCGACCGCATAGCCCACTTCATCCAGCATGGCCGCCAGATATTCCACGCCTTTACGGGTTTTGACGAACACCAGCGCGTGTTCCCAGTTGTTCTCGGCAACAAGGTGCATGAAGAGATCGGGCTTGTTCCTTTTATCGACCGGTATCACCCACTGTTTGATCTTGCTGGCCGTGACATTGGGCGGGCTGACGCTGATATTCACCGGGCCGCGCAGAATACCTGCCGCCATCGCGCGGATATCGTCGGTAAACGTGGCAGAGAACAACAGCGTCTGACGCTGAGCGGGCAACGCGGCAAAGACGGCGTTGAGTTCGCGCGCGAAGCCCAGATCCAGCATGCGGTCGGCTTCATCCAGCACCAGCGTTTTCACTTGATCGAACTGCACGGCGTTCTGGCGATGGAGATCGAGCAAACGGCCCGGCGTGGCGACGAGCACATCCACGCCTTTGCGCAGCTTCATCATTTGCGGATTGATGCTCACACCGCCGTACGCGGCCAGAAATCGCAGATCGAGGCCTTTACCGTAATCGACAAAGCTTTGCAGCACCTGTTCAGCCAGCTCACGCGTGGGCACCAGCACCAGGACACGCGCGCGATTGCTGGACACCGCCGGGCCGCGTTGCACCAGCCGCTGCAGCAGCGGAAGCGCGAAACCTGCCGTCTTGCCCGTGCCGGTCTGCGCCGCGGCCATGACGTCCTTGCCGCTGAGCACAGCGGGAATCGCCTTGACCTGCACCGGCGTAGGTGTCTGGTAATTGAGGTCCTGCACATTACGCAGCAAGGGGTCGATCAGGCCGAGCGAGGCAAAAGACATGGACGTATTCCGGACTAAAACCGCAATTCTAGCGGTTACCGCGCCGGGCGCTTCCCGGAAGATGACCGTTGCACTCACCCCGCGCTCGTCACCGCGAGATAGTCGCGCCATCTCCCCGCGCAAACCGGACGACGCAGATAAACCCGAACCTCACGCCCGCGGCGTGGGCGCGCATACGTATTCCCGTATCGGTGGAGACAAGCCCCCGATCAGAATGCACAGCTTGTCCCACCGGCGAAGCGGCAATACCTGCCGAACGATCAGCGCGCCACGAGCGCGAATGGATTCGTAATCTGGTACGGGCAGAATCCCGCCATGGAATACGATGCGGGCACCCACGGCAACGGGCCGTGGGCCGGCGTCGCGCAGTCGTTCCTCGACAGCCTGTCAGGGTGGTGCCGGCGCACGGTTTCAGAATGTGTGGGCTGCTCGCGCAGCCGAATGGCCCGCGTTGCGCACGCCGATGCGCTTTGCGCCGTCGAAGCAAGGAACGATCTGTATTCCTGATGGATTATTGCAAACGTGTCTACCCACTTTTCCTGCACGCAGTGCGGCCGTTGCTGCCGCGATCTGCGCCTGCCTCTGAGCCTCGACGAAGCCGCCGCCTGGCTGCGCGGCGGCGGCGAGGTCCAGTTGTTCAGCGAAGCGATCCCGTGGCCGGTCGAGCCGCCTGACGACGACCTGCCGGCCGCGCACAAGAAGCGCCGCTCGTTCGCGGCCGAGAGCGGCGCGTTGCCGGTGCGCGTGGTCGTGTCGCTCGTCGCCGCGTTCGATGGCCCTTGTCCGCATTTGCTCGACGACCTGCGCTGCGGGAACTACGCGCAGCGGCCGCGGGTATGCCGCATCTACCCGGCCGAGATCAATCCGTTCGTCGCGCTGGAACCATCGGGCAAGGGCTGCCCGCCCGAGGCGTGGAGCCCGGTGCATCCGGTGCTGGCCGACTCGCGCGGCTATCTCGACCCGGAACTGGTCGAGACCATCGCGGCTTTTCGCGCGACGGACGCGCGCGAGGCCGAGGCGAGAGGCGCGCTGTGCGCCTTGCTGGGATTCGAGTCGGCCGCGCTCGCGAACGAGGGCTATGCGATCTTCGTTCCGGGCAGCGAGGCATTGAGCGCCGCGCTCGATGCGCTCACGCACGCAGACGTCGCGGCGCTGGCTGCGCAGGCGTCGTCCTGGACCTTCGTCTCGAATCGCAGGAACACGCTCGACACGCTGTGCTCGATCGACGCGTTGCAGCAGTCGGCGGGTGCGCTGACGGATGCGCGGCTGCACTATCTCGGGTTCCACGCGGCGGACGCCGACTGAACCCGAACACGCGGCGCGGGCTAGGGCAGCGCGCTCGCCCGCTTGTCGTGGAGATACGCATGCAGATGATCGAGCAGGCCGCGCACGCGCGCGGTGACGAAATGTCGATGCCCATACACCGCGAGCAACTCCAGCGGCGCGGCGCGCATGTCGAGCGGCACCGCCTGCAGCCGGCCGTCCGCGAGCGCGTCGCGGCAGCCGGCCTCGGCCAGGATCGCGAAGCCGATCCCCTGCAGCGCAGCCGCGCCTGCGAGTTCGCCGCTGTTGACCCGGTAGCGGCTCTGCACGGGGATCCGATGAATGGTGCCGTGCGCGTCGACGAACTGCCAAGGTAGCCCTTTCAGCGTACTGAGCGTGGTGATGCACGGCAACTGCCGCAGTTGCCGCGCATGGGTCGGCATGCCGGTGCGTTCGAGCAGCGCGGGGGCGGCCACCACGAGGCTCGGCAGGCTCGCGAGCGGGCGCACGACCAGCGCGCTGTCGTCGAGCGGCCCGCGATTGACGATGATCGCGAGGTCGAGGTCGTCGCGCAGCGCGTCGAGGCCCGCGAAGCGCGTGTCGCAATCGATCTCGATGCCCGGATGCCGATGCGCGAACGCGGCGAGCGCGGCGCCGAACACGCGCGGCCCGATCTCGGCCGGCAGGCACAGCCTCAGCGGCCCGCGCAGTTCGTTGTGTTGCGAGGTGAGTTCGCTTTCGGTCAGCTCCAGCGCGTCGAGCATCGGCTTCGCGCGGTCGTAGAGCAGCCGGCCGGGCTCCGTCAGGCGCAGGTGGCGCGTGCTGCGTTCGAGCAGCCGCACGCCGAGCCGGGTCTCCAGCTGCGACACATGACGGCTCACGTTCGAGCCCGGCAGCGCCAGCGCGCGCGCCGCGCCCGCGAAGCTGCCCGCGTCCACCACCGCGACGAAGACCCGCACCGTGTTGAGATCCAGCCTGCTGCGCATCATTGTTCCATTTGAGATAGGAAAGCTTGCCGATAATGCCATCTAATTCCATTTCCGGTCGCAATTTAAGATAACTCGAGGGTCAGCGCGCGGCCCGGTCGGCCCGGCCGGCGCGCGTGGGCGACCGAGCGATGAAGGAGAGGGAGCGCGGATGGAGATTGCGATTCTGGGCGCCGGCGTAGCCGGCATGAGTGCGGCGCTGATGCTGCGGCGGCAGGGGCATCGGGTGCGGCTTTATGAACGGCGCGCGGTCGCCTCGACACTCGGCGCGGGCGTCGTGCTGTGGCCGAATGCCGGCTTCGTGCTGGCCGAACTCGGCATCGACGCGGCGTTCGATGCGCATGCCGGGCGGCCTCGCGCGATGCGCCGGTTCGACCGGGACGGACGCGCGCTCGGGTACCTCGACATCGAACGGCTCGACCGGTCGATGGGTTTCCCGAGCCGCTCGATCCTGCGGCGCGATCTGCAGGCCGTGCTGGCGGCTCAACTCGCCGCAGAGGAAATCGAGACTGTGTACGGCGCTTGCGCGGTGGCGATCGATACGGATCCGGACCGTGGTGCGCAGGTCCGTTTCGAAGACGGTTCGATCGTGCGCGCCGACCTGATCATCGGCGCGGACGGCCGGATGCGTTCGGTCGCGCGGTGCTATGTCGTGGGCGACAACGCGCCGGTCTATCAGGGCTTCGTGAACTGGATCGGCATTGCCCACAGCACCGCGCCGCTGGTGGACGAGGTCGAGATCCTCGATTACTGGGGATGCGGCGAGCGCTTCGGGCTCGTCGCGGTGGATCGCCATACCGTTTACTGGGCGGGCGCGCGCGCCGAGGCGGAAGCGCATGCGACGGCCCCGCTGCACGCGCCGCAGGACGAGATCGTCGCCGGGCTGTTCCGGGATTGGCCCGGCCCGATCGGCGCGGTGATGCGCGCCACGCCGCCGGGCTCGCTGCGCAAGATCGCCGTCCATGATCTCGATCCGGTCGCGATCCGGCATCGGGACAACGTGGTCCTGATCGGCGACGCCGCGCACGCGCCGTTGCCCACGTCGGGTCAGGGCGCGTGTCAGGCGCTGGAGGATGCATGGCATCTGGCGCGCTGCCTCGATGGTGCGCCGGCCGATCTGCATGCCGCGCTGGCGGCGTTCGCGGCCAGCCGTGCGGAGAAGACCTCGGCGCTGGCATCCAGCGCGCGGCAGGCGGCCCAGGCGTTGTTTACGCTCGATCCGGAGGCGTGCGCGCGGCGCGACGCGCAGGTGCGCGCGCTCGATCCGGTCGCGGAAGCCGCGCGTGTCGCGGCGGCGTGGGCCGCGGGCTTGCCGCTGCACGCGGCTGCGTGAGGTGGGGGCCAGGCGAATCCGGGATCACGCCGACACATGAGCGGCGTTCGCGTGACGGCAGAGAGAGTTTCGAGGCGGCGCGAACAGCCGCACACGCCTGCTCAGACCCGCGACGCGCCCTCGACTTCGATCACGAGATCCGATTCTGCCTGCGCGACGCAGGGCAGGATCCATCCTTCCGCCTTTTCCTCGGCGCTGACGCCGGGCCATTCGATCCGATAGCGAATCGATCCGGCGCGCAGGCGGCACAGGCAGGTGCGGCAGGTGCCGTTGCGGCACGAGCGCGGCAGCCGGACGCCGGCGAAGCCCGCGGCGTCGAGCAGCGACAGCGACGCGGGCGCGTCGAAGCACGCGCCGAGCGGCTCGACGCGCACCTGGAAGGAGGGATTTGACTCGGACATGCGCTCGGATGGGACGACGGCGGAACGAGCCGCAAGGATACCCGAAGCGGCGCGGCCGCCGCGTTCAGTGCCGCCGCCGCAGATGCCGGTAGACCGTGTTGCGCGCGAGCCCGAGTTCGCGCGCGACTGCCGACACATTGCCGTCGTGGCGTGCGAGCGCGCGTTCGAGCAGCGCCGTCTGGTGGTCGTGCAGCGTGGCGGGCGCGCGCGCGTCGACCTGCGGCACCGTGCCGTCCGCCGCGCGCATGTCGGCCGGGCAATCGAGCCAGAAATCATCGGGTAGGTGTTCGAGACCGATCTCGGCCTCGCCTTCGGCGAGCATGCCGGCGGTGCGCAACACGTTGGTCAGTTGACGCAGGTTGCCGGGCCAGCGGCAGCGCGCGAACGCCGCGCGCACCGCGCCCGAGATCCGCTGCGGCAGCGGCTCGCTGCGCGCGAGCCGCGCCAGTACGCGCTGCACGAGCACGTCGAGGTCGGTGCGCGAGGCGAGCGGCGGCAAGGTCACGGCGAGCCCGTTGATCCGGTAGAACAGATCCTCGCGGAAGTCGCCGGCGGCAATCATCGCGCGCAGGTCGCGATGCGTCGCGCAGACGATCCGCACGTCGACCGGCAGCGCGCGCGCGCCGCCGAGCGGCACCACCGCGCGTTCCTGCAGCACGCGCATCAGGCGCACCTGCTGCGCGAGCGGCATGTCGCCGATTTCGTCGAGAAACAGCGTGCCGCCGTCCGCCTGCACGATCCGCCCCGGGCTGCCGCGCTTGCGCGCGCCGGTGAACGCGCCGTCCTCGTAACCGAACAGCACGGCCTCGATCAGCGAATCGGGCAGCGCCGCGCAGTTCACCGCGACGAACGGGCCGTCGCGACGCGGCGACGCATCGTGCAGCGCGCGCGCGAGCCACTCCTTGCCGGTGCCGGTCTGGCCGAGCACGAGCAGCGGCAGGTCGCGTCCGCGGATCTTGCCGACGCGCTGCAGCACGGCGGCCACGCGCGCATCGCCGGTGTCGAGCGTCGCGAAGGTGATGGCATCGGGATCAGCACCGGCCGCGGGCGGTTCGACGCGCGCGGCCGGCGCCGGCGCGCGCGCGGGCACCGTGACGCGCCGCGCGTCGCTGAATTCGCAGCGCGCGATCACCCGTACGCCGCTCGCGAGCGTCAGCGTGGCGGGCGTGCCCGGCTGGCGCGCGGCCAGTTGCGCGAGCTGCGCGAACGACAGCCCGAACAATGCGTCGCAGCCGCGTTGCTGCAGTGCCACAAGCGGCGCGCCGAGCTGGAATTGGGCGCTGCGGTTCGCCGCGACGAGCGTGCCGTCCGGCAGGAAGGCGACGAGGCCCGCGAACAGCGAGTCGACGAATTCGTCATGCGCGTGGAAACGAACGCGCAGCGTATCCGCGCATTGATTCGCGAACAGGTGGTTCTCGATCAGCTGCGCGGACATCCGCACCAGCGCGAGCGTATGGGGGCTGAAGCCGCGCGGATCGCCGCTCACGTCGAGCGCACCGAGCGCGCGGCCGAACGGATCGACGATCGGCGCGCACGAGCAGGTCAGGGTGTGGTTCGCATGCAGGAAGTGCTCGGCGCCGTGCACGGCGATGGCTTGGCCCGCCGCGAGCGCGGTGCCGATCGCATTGGTGCCGCGCTCGCCCTCGGCCCACGAGACGCCGGGATAGAGCGCGACGCGCCGTGCCTTCTCGATGAAATCGGCGTCGCCGACGCTGTGCAGGATCACGCCGTCCGGATCGGTCAGCAGCACGAGGCTGTCGGTGTCGGCGATCTGCGCGTGCAGCGTGTCCATGACGGGGCGCGCATGTGTGTAGAGCGACTGGCTGCCGTCGATCAGGTCGCGCAGCGCGCCGCGCGAGAGCGGTGCGAACTCGGGACGCTCGGACGCGCGCAGGCCGAGCGCCGCGGAGCGCGCGTGCGCTTGCGCGAGCAGGTCGATGCGGCCCGCGGCGGCTGGCTGCACGGAAGATTCGGGCATGAAGTGTCTCCAAGGGGCCTGCCGGCGGAGTGCGTTCTCCGCTCGGCTGGCGCGGCCGGGCAGGCGGCGCGGGCACGCCTCATCATACAAGCGCGGCCGGTGATGTGCGAACGCAAATACAAAGCCCTTGCTTTTAAGTGTTTACCTGCAATCATGAAAATGAGGCGCGCGCGCGTCGCGCCTTGCGCGAGGCCGGCGCGACAGCAGCGGCTTTGCGCAATCCGCATGCGCCGCGACATGCATCCGTTCGGGAGAACATCATGGTTCGAACGGAACTCAGGATAGTGCTGGCGGTGATCGCGACTTTCGTCGTGCTGGCCGGCATCGGCGTCGCCATCCACGGCATGCTGTTCGACCAGGGCCGGGCCCTGTTCTACGGCGCGCTGGCCATCGTGGTCGGGGCGACCACCTGCGTCATCGCGCTCAACGTATGGCCGAACGACCAGATCGAGTGATCGACCCTCAAGCCAGCGTGCGCCGCTCCGACGACGCGCCGCACGCTGTCGGCCGCGCGTGATTCGACCGACGAATGCGCGCGCGCAAGGTTTTTTCGCACGGAATTTTGCCTCGGGGCGGAAAGCGTCTAAAGTGAATTCAACCGGTGCGCGCAGCCTGCTCAATATCCAGCTGGCTGCGCATCCACCGGCCCGCCCCGCGCGCGCCTGGCCCGCTAAAGCCTGTATCCGGCGCGTGCGGTTCCGTGTTTTCACCTTTCGGCAAAGGTGGCTCGTATGCAGATCATGTTCACGAACGAAGCTCCAGAGTATTCGGGGCGCGAACTTATGCTCGCGTTCACGGCGATGGTCGACGGCGAGCGGATCCAATGCCACATCACCGCGGAGGCGCTAGAAGACCATTTCGGCGCTGCGTCCCCCCGGTTTGAAGACATGGTCGGCGCGTTCGACACGCACCGGCCCCGCATCGAGGCCGCCGCGCGCAGGTTGTTGTCCGAGACCCGCGCGCAGTGTTCGGTATTGAGAAGCGGCTACGTGCGTTTTTACGAGGCGAACGGGCGGTAGCTGGACCGCTGCGCGGGTGCCGCCCGGGGGTGGCGCCCGCGGATTCTTTCGGGACGCGTCGCACGGCGCGTCCGTCGGGAAGGGCCCGGTGTCGCGCGCGACGATGACGCCGCCGGCCGTGGCGCGGGCGACCGCGATCTGTTTCATTCCGGCTTCCCAACCGATCTGCGCGCCGCAACCGCGGCTCAGACGACGGCGTGCATCAATCTCAGGCTGTTCCCCATCCGGAAACCATCCTTGCGTCCCGCGAGGTAGGTGTCATTGAGGTCTTCCGGGCGGATGCCGACCGCTGCGCCGAAACCAAGCGCGCGTATCCGGTCGGGCAGCGAGGCGGGATCGAAGTGGGATTTCCACGGCTCGCCGCTTTCCGCGACTTTCGCGCGCACCAGTTCCATGCCGAGTTGTTCCAAGGGCGTGAGCAATGACGGCGTGACGATATAGTCGAAGACGACGGCGCTTCCCGCCGCGCACGATGCGATGAAGCGCAGGGTCTCCTGGATGGCGGCTTCGTCGAGATACATCGAGACGCCGAGCCAGGAGAAGAACGCGGGCGCATCGTCGCGGAATCCGGCCCGCGACAACGCATGGGCCAGGGTATCGCGCTCGAAATCGAGCGGCACGTAGGTCAGCGACGCGGGCGCGCCGATGCCGGCGGCGTCCAGGCATGCCCGCTTCCATTGCTGCGTGGCGGGGAGATCGACCTCGAAAAGGCGCTCGGCCTCGGCGGGCTCGCGATAGGCATAGGTGTCCAATCCCGCGCCCAGGATGACGTACTGGCGCACGTCGCGGCGCGCCGCCTCGCGCCACGCGTCCTCGGTAAATCGGCTGCGCACCGCGAGCGAGATCCGCAGCCCTTTCGACAAGGGGTCGTCGTAGCGATCCGGGTGGGCGCGGATCGCGGCTTCGTTGTCGTCGCCGAGTATTTTCAGCGCGAGCGGGTCGTCGAGGATCAACGGATCGTCCAGCAACTGATGCGCCGCGCGCAGCGTGGCGACGCGTTGCGCGCTGGGCTTGGGGCCGGCGTCGCGCGATCCCGGGCCCGTTTCGTTCAAGGCCAGGATGGCTTTCTGGATGAACAGGATCAGAGGCATGTCGAGGCCAATGCCGATCGACAGATCGGGTTCGGCCTGAAACGCGAGAAGCACCTTGCTTTCGAGTACGGGATCGTCGCCGCAGTAGGAGTCGCGGAACAGGTCCTGCCATCGGCGGGCCAATGCCTGCACCTGCGGATCCGTGAGCGCCGCGCCGGCCTCCATCTGGATCCGCACCGCCGTGAACAAGGGCGGCCAATCGTCGAGGTGGGCGATCATGCGGCGCTGCACTTCCTCGCGTTCGACGGGCGACAGGTACTTGGCGAAGGGCTCCGCCCGCGCATGCGCGATCGCGTGCGCGATCCATTGATGCATGTCCGGCGTGATGCCGGCGATTTCCCGGGCCCGGGGTTCCTGTTCCTGCAGGTTCTTCAGCCGGAACGCCAGCTGGGCGTTGTCTCCCGTCGCCTCCTTCAGGTGCTGGATCCAGCGCCAGGCCAGTGCCTGCGCCGCCTGATCGTCGGGCGGCAGGCTTGCGTCGACGCAGCGTTGCGTCTCGGCGATCAGCCCGGCTCGGCTGGCATCCAGATGCGCGCCCGCGTGCTGGCGCTGCGCGCGCAAATGATCGAGATCGTCACTGCCGAGATGTCGTTCATACATGGTCATCATTTCCAATAGGTTCAGCCAGTCCGCCGTGCCGGTTTCGTTGCCGCCCGCAAGCTGGTCCGCCAGGTGCTGGAGACTGTTGCGCAGCGTCTGCGCACGTCGCGCCTGCTCGTCCAGCACGCTGATCTGTCGATGGACGAGATCGAGGGGAGCCGTGCCGGCGTCGTTCAAATACGTCTTGATGTCCGACAGCGAGCAGCCGAAATGCTTGAGCGCCTGAATCCGGTGCAGGCGGATCACGTCGTCGTGGGTGTACTGCCGGGAACCGCCGTCCGAGCGGGCGGAAGGAGACAGCAAGCCGATGGCGTCATAGTGGTGCAGCGCTCGAACGGTCAGGCCTGCGCGCTTCGCGAGCGCGCCGATCTTCAATGACATCGCAATTCCTCCGCTTGAACGCACAATAAAACATGACGTAACGTCAGGTTCAAGCCCGAAGGCGCGGAATTTTTCCGGGCGTGGCGGGCGGTCGGGACGGCATCGGGCGGGCCGTCGCGCGAGCTATACTGATTTCCGAATCCACTTGAAGGTCATGCGCAATGAAGATCGGGGAACTGGCGAAGGCCACCGGCCTCAGCACATCGGCGATCCGTTTCTACGAGCAGAGCGGCCTGCTGGCCGCGCCGCCGCGTGGGCTGAACCGGTATCGCGACTATCCGGACGATGCCGTCGAACGGCTGAAGCTGGTGCAGCTCGCGCAACGTCTCGGCTTCTCGCTCGATGCGCTGCGCACCGGGCTGTCGTGGGAGGGCGGCGTGCAGAAGGAGGCGCTGCTCGCGGGGCTCGACGGACGGTTGCGCGAAGTCGAGCAACTGCGCGCGGCGCTCGAACGCCAGCAGGAGGAATTGCGCCTGCTGCGCGACATGCTGCAGACGCATTGGCAGGCGGGCGACTGCCTGAAGATCGAGACGGTGACGCGGCGCATGGACGAAGCCTCGGGGCGCGACGACAAGCCGCGCCGCACCGCGACGCCGCGCGGCCGGGCGGCGCGGGCGGGCTGAATGAGGTAAAAAAAGCGCCACCCCAGGGCGGCGTCGTGCTGTATGCGGCCCGGCGCGAGGCCGGGCCGGCCTCGCCGCTCACTCCGCCGCGAGGTAGAAATACCGGAACAGAAACACCGCGGCGATCACCCACACCACGGCCTTCACCTGGCGCGCCTGGCCCGTGAGCAGCTTCAGGCCGCCGTAGGCGATGAAGCCGAACGCCACGCCGTTCGCGATCGAATACGTGAACGGCATCAGCAGCGCGGTCAGCGCGGCGGGCACCGCTTCCGTCGCGTCGTCCCACGGCACGTCGACCATGTCGCGCAGCATCAGACACGACACGTACAGCAGCGCGGGCGCGGTCGCATAGGCGGGCACGACGCCCGCGAGCGGCGCGATGAACAGGCAGGCGAGGAACAGCACCGCGACCGTGACCGCGGTCATCCCGGTCCGGCCGCCCGCCTGCACGCCCGAGGCGCTCTCGATGTATGCGGTGGTCGACGAGGTGCCGAGCACCGAGCCCGCGACGATCGCGGTGCTGTCCGCGAGCAGCGCCTTGTTGAGCCGGTTCATCTTGCCTTCCACCAGCAGGCCCGCGCGGTTCGCGACGCCCATCAGCGTGCCCGTCGCGTCGAACAGTTCGACGAGGAAGAACACGAGAATCACGTTGATGATGCCGGTCGACAGCGCCGCGCCGATGTCGAGCTTGAACAGCGTCGCGTCGATCGACGGCGGAGCGGAGAAGATGCCGTGGAAGTGGTTGTCGCCGAAGAAGAACGACAGCACGGTCACGCCGATGATGCCGATCAGGATCGCGCCGCGCACCCGCAGATAGTCGAGCGTGACGATCGCGAAGAAGCCGACGATCGCGAGGATCGTGTTGTGCTGGTGCAGGTCGCCGAGCGTGACGAGGGTGGCCGGGCTGCCGACGATCACGCCGGCGGTCTTGAGCGAGATGATGCCGAGGAACAGGCCGATGCCCGCCGTGATCGCGATGCGCAGCGAACGGGGGATCCCGTTGACGATCACCTCGCGCACCCGGAACAGCGTGACGAGCAGGAACAGGCAGCCGGAGATGAACACCGCGCCGAGCGCCGCCTGCCACGTGAAGCCCATGCCCTTGACGACCGTGTACGCGAAGTACGCGTTGAGCCCCATGCCGGGCGCGCACGCGATCGGATAGTTCGCGTACAGGCCCATGATCAGCGATGCGAGCGCCGCCACGAGGCAGGTGGCGACGAACACGGATTCCTTCGGCATGCCCGCGTCGCCGAGGATCGCGGGGTTCACGAAGATGATGTACGCCATCGTCAGGAAGGTGGTGACCCCGGCGAGTATTTCGGTGCGAAAGTCGGTGCCGGCTTCTGCGAAGCCGAAATACCGTTTGAGCGATTCCATGAAGGGGATTCTCCGGTCAGTTTGTCGTGTTGCTTAATCTGATGATTTGTTGTAGCGGCAGTGCCGATGTACTGTAACCAGCCACTATTGGGCGGCTATCGGCGGATTGTAATAGCGGACATAGATCGGACGATATAGTTGGCGGCAAAGGCGGGCTCGCCGCGCGCCACGGGCGGGACCGGTTCCGTCTGCCGCATCGTATTTGGGCGCGGCGCGGCGGCGCTACAATGGCGTTCTGCGCGGCGTCCGGGCCAGGGCGGCGCGCGATGAGATCGGAAGTCACTGGCGGTGATGCGGTAGTTGTTGGCAGACGGATCCCCGTTGCCGGGCAGCGGGGCCTCGACAATAATTTCCCTGAGAGAACATGCTTACGCTCGCTGATCCCAAGGTCAAAAACGTCGCGCTCGTGGAGTGCGGCGAGCGGTTCGTCGATCTGGCGGACCCTGATGCCTCCATCGCGGTCGACTTGAGTCGCCGCTACATCTCAAGCAAAAGTCCTCATTTCCTGAAAGTGCGCGCGTCGCTCGCCGCGCGGCTCGCCGCCGCCGGCAAGGCGCTGCCGGCGGCGCTGCGCTTGTGCGTGACGGAAGGCTATCGGCCGCTCGGCGCGCAGCGCGACTACTTCAATCGCCATCTCGCGAAGCTGCGCGCCGCGCGCGCCGGCTTGAGCGACGACGCCTTGTTCATGCTCGCGAGCCACTACATCGCGCCGCCCGACGTGGCCGCGCATCCGACCGGCGCGGCGATCGACCTGACGCTGATCGGTGCGGACGGCGAGCCGCTCGATCTCGGCTGCGTGCTGAATGCGACCGACGCCGAATCGTCGGGCGCGTGCTATACGGATTGCGCGTTCATCAGCCCGGCCGCCGCGCGCAACCGCCGGCTGCTGGTCGACGCGATGCGCGGCGCGGGTTTCGTCAACTATCCGTCCGAATGGTGGCACTGGTCGTATGGCGATCGCTATTGGGCCGCGTGCACGGGCGCGCCGCGCGCGTTCTACGGTCCGGTCGACGAGGCCGCGCTCGAACAGGATGCGGCCGCGGCGCGCGCGCCGGCGCTGCACGAGGGGGCGGGCCGATGAACGACGTGCTGATGGACGCCACCGCCGAAGTGGCCTGGATGCCGATCGCGTTGGCCGAGGTCGGCGTGCGGCGGTGTGCCGAAGGCGAGAGCAATCCGCGCATTGTTGAGTACAACGATGCGACCAACCTGATCGGCTACGACGACAAGATTTCATGGTGCTCGTCGTTCGTCAACTGGTGCCTCGCGCGCGCCGGCATCGCGGGCACCGGCTCGGCGCTCGCGCGCTCGTGGCTCGAGTGGGGGCGTGGGCTCGTCGAGCCCGTGTACGGATGCGTCGTGGTGCTGTCGCGCGACGATCCCGCGAGCTGGAAGGGGCACGTCGGCTTCTACCTGCGCCAGGACAACGAATCCCTGTACCTGTTCGGCGGCAACCAACTGGGCGAGGTGCGCGAACTCGCTTATCCGCGCGCGCAACTGCTCGCCTACCGCTGGCCCGAGCCGAGCCCCGCGCGCTGACGCGGCTCGGTCACGCTGACGATGCTGCCCCACGGTGATTCGCGTTCGCGCGTGCGCACGGCGGCGCCGACGCGCAGCGTCGCCCAATACGGCGCGCTCACGCAGTGCGGCGGCGCGAACGGCGCGCGCGCATCGACTTCGACATAGGCGGCGCAACCATAGGCGCCCAGCGGCTGCCATTTCGCGACCACGTTGCGCTGGCGCAGCGCTTCGTCGCCATAGCGCTGCGTGTAGGTCCAGCCGAGCGCATAACCGGACGCGACGCCGGCACTCGCGAACACGAGGCTGAGCACGAGCAGCACGCGTCGCAGCCCGCGCGCGGATTCGAACGCGTGCGGGCTGAAGCGCAGCATGAGCAGGCCGGCGGCGGTCCACGCGAGGCCGGCCGCGCCGATCAGCGGATACAGCGGCGTCGCGGGCGTGAAGCCGGCGCCGTAGGCGTGCAGGCCCAGCAGCAGCACCGCTCCCCAACCGACGACGAACAGCGCGCGCACCGGATCGAAGGCGAGGCGCGCGCGCGATGGAAACAGGCCGGTGGGCAGCGCGTCGGCGCGGCGTCGCACGCGCCATGTCCACAGCGCGGCGGCGGTCGCGCAGCAGGCGGCCGATACGGCCAGCATCAGCCCGTTGCCTTGCAGCGCCCAGTATCCGGTCAGCAGTGCGAGCCCGGCGGTCGTCACCGGCCAGGCGCCGACGCCGCCGAAACGGCGCGCATGCCGGCCGTTCCAGCGCCTCGTAATGTCATCGAAAGAATGTGGATGGCTCAATCGATCGCCTCGTTGTTCTTGTATCGACATGACCCATCATAGGAAATACATCGTTTTGTCACGGGGCTTTTGCAGGGGGGCATCGCGAAGCTGCACGCGATGACGGTTTGTGTCAGGCTGTGCACGACGGATCTGTGCCATGCGTGTGACGCTTCGGCGCCCGGTGTTGCGCGGAACGCGACACGCGTCAACAAAGCGATGCGCGGCGCGGGAAGCCGTCGTAGAGTGTGGATTGGATTGAGGGAGGCCTGCGGCGCGCGCGTCGCGACGCAGGCGCTTCGCAGGGCTAAGTTGCGCCGCCGGCATGATCCGGCGCAACTTGCGCCGGATCCTGTCAGGTCGACATCACGTCGCGCGCCTTGCGCGGCGACTGGTTTCGCTGCGGCGTCGCATGACGCGGCGGAGGCCGAACCGATTCCAGCCGCGCGCAGCGTGCGCGCGGCGTTCGAACAGGCTGCGCGCGACCGTCGTCGCGCGCGGTGCGACATAGGCGGGCCGGCGGCCCGCACGCATGCGCGGGTATCGCACGATACGCGCATGAGGCCGCCCGGCGCGCATCGATCTCGCCTGAAGTGCGAGGGAATCGCGTTATCTGTGTAAAACATTGCAAGACGTCATCGCGTTAACGTGGTTCTCTTTCTAGGATGTAGAGAGTGGTCGCGTCAGATGTCGGCGGCGCTGTCGCGGTAGGCCCGCGAGGCGCAAGAGTGGTGGCCGACGTGTTCCGCGATCGTTGTGGTGCGTTCGGGGCGGCCCGTGCGGTGCTGCCGGACGATTTCATCCGTCAATACGGAGGTAAGCATGTTGAACTGGATCAGCCGTTGGGCGTTGCGGCACGCCCCCACGCCGGAGAAAACCGCTGCGTCGATGCTGGTGACCGCGCGCATGGAGTTGTTCACGGCCGAGCAGCGTGTGATTGACGCGAAGTTGCAGGCGGATTACTGGCGCACGCGCGTCTCGTTCCTCGAGGAAGTGCAGAAGCAAGGCATCGAGCCGTGGGTCAGCGCGCAAACGCAGAAGTCCGAGATCGAGACCGCAGCGGCGGCGCGCGGGGTCGTGGGTCCGCGTCTCGCGGCCAGCACCTGAGCCGGGTTCGATGAAACGCGCTGTTGCCTGTCTGCGCGCGGCATTGGACTGTCGCGGCCCGGCCGTCGTCGACCGCAGCCCGCCGCCCCCCGGCTTCGTGGGCGTTTTCCCGCATCATCCTGATTCACGTTTCATGTTCGCGCGCGTGGGCGTGCGATCGTTCGCGTCGACCTGAGTTCACGCGCTCGCCCCGCCGGGGCGATGGCGCCGGAGTGTGGCGCACCGGTCCTCATCGAGGCTGGGCACGCAACTTCGTCCGGTAGCAACGGAACACGGTGGCGGACGCACGGCGGCTTGCGCCGCGTCGTGCATTGAATCGGCCCGGGGGTTTACCGTTGCCGTTCCTCGCGTGCGGAGTGCGCGCGCGATACGCGCGGTGCCGCTCCATCCTTCCTTCCTTCGATAGCGCCCATTCGCCTGCGCGAACCCGCAGCGGTGTTGACGCGTGCGCATCGGATCCGGTAAATTGGACGACATGAACGCACGCGCACTCACCACCACGACCACCACCACGACCGCCATCGGCGGGCGGAGGGGAGGTCGCGTGTCGTAGTCAGTGCGTCTCTGACATCCCTGAAGCCCCGCCGGAAACGGACGGGGCTTTTTTCATGTCCCGTGCCGCCGGCTCATCACGAAACGGAGCACACGATGGACGCATTCGATCACCGGATTCTCGGCAGCAAGCTCGATCTTTTTCACCAGCGGGACGAAGGCCCCGGCACGGTGTTCTGGCATCCGCGCGGCATGGCGCTGCTGCGCGTCGTCGAGGAGTACGTACGGGTTCGGATGCGCGCGGCCGGGTTCGCGGAAGTGCGCACGCCGCAGTTGCTCGCGCGCGCGCTGTGGGAGCAGAGCGGCCATTGGGAGAAGTTCGGCGATCAGATGTTCACGCTCGACGGCGACGACGGCCGGTTCTGCCTGAAGCCGATGAGCTGCCCGGGGCACGTGCTGATCTTCAAGAAAGGATCGCGTTCGTACCGCGACCTGCCGGTGCGTTACGCGGAGTTCGGCGCCGTGCATCGCGCGGAGCCGTCCGGCGCGCTGCATGGGCTGATGCGCGCGCGGGCCTTCACGCAGGACGATGCGCATGTGCTGTGCGCGCCGGCGCAGGTCGAGGCCGAGGTGGTGCGCTTTTGCGCGCTGCTCGCGTCGGTGTACGCGGATTTCGGTTTCGACGCGTTCGAGGTCGCGCTGTCGACGCGGCCGGCGCAGCGCGCGGGAGACGATGCATCGTGGGATCGCGCGGAAGCCCAGCTCGCGGCGGCCGCGCGCGCGGCCGGACTGCGCTTCACGCTGCAGCCCGGCGAGGGCGCATTCTACGGGCCCAAGCTCGAATTCCACCTGATCGACCGGCGCGGCCGCAAGTGGCAGTGCGGCACCGTGCAGCTCGACTTCGTGCTGCCCGAGCGGCTCGGCGCGACGTATGTCGACGAGAAGGGCGAGAAGCGCGTGCCCGTGATGATTCATCACGCGGTGCTGGGCAGTCTCGAACGCTTCATCGGCATCCTGCTCGAACATTACGAGGGCTGGTTGCCGGCCTGGCTCGCGCCGGATCAGGTGGTGGTCGCCAGCATCGGCGAGGCGCAGCGGTCGTTCGCCGACCAGGTGGCGCAGGCGTTCGAATCGATCGGATGCCGGGTGGCGCGCGATTTCCGCGCGGAACGCCTGCCACGCAAGATCGTCGACGCGCGCGCGCTGGCCGCGCCGATCCTCGCGATCGCGGGCAGCCAGGAAGCGCGCGACGGCACGGTCGCGTTGCGTCTGCGCAATGGCGAGCAGCAGGTGTTGCCGCTCGACGAGGCGCTGGCCTGCGTGGCGCGTGCGACGCGCGTGCCGTTGCGCACGGCGCCGCGCGTCGGCAACGACGCGGCCGCGTGATCGGCCCGGCTGTGCGGCCCGGTTGCGCGCGACGCCGCATCAGCGCGGGCGTGGCGCCGCGAGATCGGCGAGTGCGTCGCGCAGCCGCGCGAGCCAGCGCACGAGCGTGTGCGACGGCTGCGCGTAGGGCGTCGTGAGCGTCGCCTCGGCCGGGTGCGGTCCTCTGGTGCTGAGCCAGATGCGCTCGCCCTGCCGCACGTGCACGGTGTCACCGGGCTGAAGCCACAGATCGTCGACGCTGCTCGACCGGATCAGGCGCACCTGGGCGCGCCCGATCCGCAGCTCCGCGTCGCTGCGCGCGCGCCAGGTCAGGGGCGCGCCCGGCGTGAGCGGAAAGTGCAGGGCGACGCGCGGCAGCGGTATCGCGTCGGCATCGGGCGGCGGCCACATCGGGTTCGCGTCTTCCATCTTCGTCTTCTCCTTGTAGAGCCGGCGGATGGAGCGCGATGCCATGCATGAAAAAGGCCCCAACCGGATCGGCGGGGCCTGGTGACAGTGCTTGCTGTGGAACGGCTAGCGCACGGAGGCCCCGGGTAATGCACGTCGTGCAATTACCGATCGGCGGCCTGACGAGAGAGTGAAAACGGTGCGCGTGTTCATGACCTGCAGTGTGTCGGCGGCGCAGGCGCTTGTCAACGCTCGCGTGGCGTTACGGGCGCATCCGCAGCGTCTGGTCGGCATTCGGCGTGGCGCCCAGGCGTTCGAGCGCGGCAGCCGCGTCGCGGTTGCCTTGCAGCAGCGCGGTTTGCAGCGCGGTCCGGCCGAGCGCGTCGACGTGGTCCGGATCCGCGCCGCGCGCGACGAGGGTCGGCAGCAGGTCCAGGCGACCGAACAGTGTCGCGAACGACAGCGCGGTCGCGCCCGCGTTGTTGGTCTGGTCGATCGGGCAGCGCGTCGCGATCAGCGTGCGCGCGATCGCCGCATCGCCCTTGAAGATCGCGCCCATCAGCGCGGTGTTGCCGTGCCGGTCCGCGGCGCACGGATCGGCGCCCGCGCGCAGCAGGTAGGTGAGCGCATCGCTCTGGCCGCGATACGCGCTCAGGATCAGCGCCGTGTACCCTTCGCGAGTCCTGGCGTCGAGCGGATAGCCGGCGTCGGCGAGCGCCTGCAGGATGTCGATGCGGCCGAGACGCGCCGCCGCGAACCAGGTGTCGTCGTAATCGCGCACGGTTTTGGGCGCGGCGCTCCGGAGCGCGGCCGTGGAGGGCGGTTCGATGTGCGCGCAACCAGCGGCGACGAGCAGCAGCGCGGCGAGCGCGCCCGCGCGCCAGGCGCGCGACGTGAAAATCGAGCGAGGATTCATCGTGGCAAGGCCCGCACGTCGTGCGGGCGCGCTTGAAGGAGCATCGGGCCGGGGACGCGGCATGCCGCGTCCCCGGGCGGGGCGTGGGATCAGTGCTCGACGAGCTGGTCCGCGAGCGATTTCACGCGCGACACATCGGCCTGCGTCGCCTTCGCGAGGCGTGCACCGTAGTCGGCGTCCGCCTTGTAGAAGTACGACAGCATCGTGTACTTGTTCCGGTCGTTGGTCACGCGTCGCAGGTCCGCCGACAGCGCCGTCACGAGATCCTGGCGGTCACGCTCGGACAGCGCGCGGTAGTACTCGCCGGCCTGCCTGAAGTTCAGCGTCTTGTGGATCGCCGCCTGCTGCGTGACGCCGGAGAGCGGCGTCTGGACGTACTTGTAGCGCGGGTTCTGCGCGATCTCGTTGAGGGTCGACGGTTCGTAGTTCACCTCGCCCTGGCGGCCGCCGCCGTTCATCGCGCCGTCCTGGTTGTTGCTGACGACCGGCACGCGCGGGCGGTTGATCGGCAACTGGCTGAAGTTCGCGCCGAGCCGGTACATCTGGGTGTCCGCATAGGAGAACACACGGCCTTGCAGCATCCGGTCCTCCGACGGCTCGATGCCGGGCACGAGCCGCGACGGCGCGAACGCCGATTCCTCGGTGCTTTCGAAGAAGTTGTCCGGTACGCGGTTCAGCGTGAGCGTGCCGACCTTGCGCTCCGGCACATCGCTCCAGACCTTGGTGTCGTCGAGCGGATCGTAGTCGTACTTGCCGAGGTCCGCGGGCGAGAGCACCTGGATATACAGATCCCACTTCGGATAGTCGCCGGCCTTCAGCGCGCCGTACAGGTCGTTCGTCATCAGGTTCCAGTCCGCGCCGACCGAGCCCGGGATGTCCTTCGGCCGCATGCCGTGGATGCCCTGCGCGCTCTTCCAATGGAACTTCACGTAGTGCACCTGGCCTTGCGCATTGACGAACTTGAAGGCGTGCACGCCGAAGCCGTCCATGTGCCGATAGGAATCCGGCATCCCCTCGGGGGTGTACAGCCGGGTCAGCATGCTGGTGGCTTCGGGCGTGTGCGCGAAGAAGTCGAAGGCGAGGTTCGGATCCTGCACGCCGGTGACCGCGCTCGGCTTGTTCGCGTGCACGAAGTCCGGGAACTTGATGGCGTCGCGAATGAAGAAGATCGGCCAGTTGATGCCGACCAGATCCCAGTTGCCCTGCTCGGTGTAGAACTTGACCGCGAAGCCGCGCGGATCGCGGGCCTGCTCGGGCGAGCCGCGCGAGCCCATCACGGTCGAGAAGCGCACGAACACAGGCGTGCGCGTGCCGGACGTGAACACCTTCGCCATCGTGAGGTCGGCGAGATCGGCGCTCGGGACGAATTCGCCGAAAGCGCCGGTGCCGCGCGCGTGCACGACGCGCTCGGGGATCCGCTCGCGATCGAAGCGCTGCAGTTTTTCGATCAGGTGGGAGTCTTGCAGCAGCACCGGGCCGTTCGGTCCGGCGGTTTGCGAATTCTGGTTATCGCCGACAGGCGAGCCATTGTCGCGCGTGAGGTCGGCGGCCGAGGCCGTGGTCGCGAGCGCGACGCAGGCGGCGGCGACGAGACCCAGGCGCAAACGGTTCGTGGCGGTGGACATGTCGTGGGAACTCCTTGATGACAATCAGGTTGGTGAAACCGATTGCATTACAAGAGATCGTCGGACGATATGCCAATTGAAATTGGGTATGGCGGCGATAGGCGTGGAGAACAGGCGCGCGAGAGGCGATGACTTCCGGGGCGTTTGCGGTTCGATGCGCGGGGTGAAGCGGGTTCGGCCATCACACGCTTGAAAGATTAATCATGCAGGAATGCGAATCGTATATCGATGGGCGCGACGCACCGGGGCGGAGCGGAAAGCGGCGGCGTCGCCGCCACGCCTCCCGCCGCGACCGCATTGCTTCAACCGGCCTCTCCCTCCGACGGACCGACGACCGACGGCACATAATCCGGCGCGGCGAGCCAGTCGAGCAGCAGGCGCGAGAAGGCCGGGCAGTCCTCCAGTTCCGGCGAGTGCCCGGCTCGGTCGAAGCCGCTGTGCCGCACCACGCGGCGCAGTGTGCGCGACAACGAAGTCTTGTCGCTGTGGCGATGCGTGCGATCGGCATGTCCCCAGGTGAGCAGCGTCGGCTGATCGATCTGAACCTCGGGCGGCGCGTCGCGATAGAACTGCTGCCACAGCGAGGCGAGACAGCAGAACGCGCCGCTGTCGAGCGCCGACAACAGCGTCGGCGTGAAGTCCCGATACCGATCCTTGGCCATCGCCGCGCGATACCAGCCGACCCCGATGCGCCGCGTAACCAACATACCCGCGAGTTGACCCACGAGCGGGCGCGACAAGGTATGGTCCGCGTCGACATAGTTCGCCCAGCTGACCTGCTGCTCCCACGCGACGCCTTGCCACAGCAGCAGCTTGGCGATCCATGCGGGCCGCTGCGCGGCGATCTGCAGCGCGATGTGCGCCCAGACGCACGAGAACGCAAGCAGATAAGGGCCTTCGTCGAGCACCAGCAGCAGTTCGTCGATCGCGGTCCGGTAGTTGTCGAACGTGAAGCGGAAGGCGCGGCGCGGCACCGAATAGCCGAAGCCGGGCGGCTCCAGGCAGACGACCCGCGCCTCGGGCGCGAGCAGCGAGACGAGCGCATCGAAATGCTCGATCACGCTCGGCGGATCGCAGACCAGCACGATGGTCGGCTGGCTGCCGATGCGCGCGCCCGTCACGCGCACCCGCATCGCGCAGTTCGACACGTCGACGATGCGCACGCCGTCGCGCGCATGCGCGGCCGGCCCGCGGCGGATCCGCGCGGCGCGCGCGCCGAGCCGCAGCGTGTCGAGCCAGGTCGTGTCGATGGATGCGCCGAGGCGGCTGACGGGGCGCGCTTCGACACGGAGATCGGACGAAGTGCTCATCGCGTCACCGGGTCGGCCAGAGGATCATCTGCGTGCAGCGGAACGTCGCGAGCAGCTTGCCTTCATGGCGGACCAGCGCGTCCCACACCTGGGTCGTGCGGCCCGCATGCAGCGCGCGCGCCTCGCAATGGATCACGCCGTCGCGCGTGGTGCCCATGAAATTGCTTTTCAGCTCGATCGTGGTGAAGTTCGTCGCGCCTTCCGGCAGGTTCGCGAAGCAACCGTAGCCGCATGCGGTGTCCGCCATGCTCACGAGGGTGCCCGCGTGCAGATAGCCGTTCGGCGCGAGCAGCGACTGGCGGACGTCCAGTTCCGCCTTCAGGTACAGACCGTCCAGTTCCGTGATGACCATCCCGAGCAACCCGGGCAGATAGTCCTTGCCGAGGCGATTGAAGTAGTCCGCATCCCGTTGTTCCGACATTGCTTGTCTCCGTGGTTGAGCCGTTCAGGCTGGATCCGCATGCCATTGCGCGACGATCGGCAGCGCGCCGCGCAGCAGCAGGTCGCGGCAGGCGTGGCGCTGGACCTTGCCGCTCGTCGTCTTCGGCACCGCGGACGGCGGCGTGAAGAGAATATCGTGCACGACGATGCCGTGCCGCTGCGTGATCGCGCGGCGCAGGCGTTCGAAGTGGCCGCTGCGCGCCGCCTCGGCGTTGTCGCGGAATGCGGGCAGGTGGCGCGCCCGCAGTTCGCGCACCACCGTCACGCGCGGCGTGGCCTGCCGCGCGGCGTCGACCGCGAATACCGCGCAGCCGCCCGGGCGGAACACCTCCGGATCGAGCGTCTCGATCGTCGCTTCGAGATCGTGCGGGTAGTGATTCGCGCCGCGGATGATCAGCATGTCCTTGAGCCGACCCGTCACGACCAGCTCGCCGTCGCGCAGGTAGCCGTAGTCGCCCGTCCGCATGAAGGCGCCCGCGACGCCCGCGACCCGCGCCGCGAAGGTTTCCCGCGTCAGCGCGGGCTGCCCCCAATAGCCTTGCGCGACGCTCGGCCCGCTCGCCCACAGTTCGCCGACTTCGCCGTCCGCGCAGCGCTCGCCGGTGCGCGGGTCGACCACGAGCACCATGCTGTCCTCGGCCGGCGCGCCGCACGCGACGCCGGCGTCCGGTGCGCCGACCGGCCCGGGCGCATCGCCGCGCAGCGGCGCGCCGGTCGTGAACAGCGTGTGCTCGGCGAGCCCGTAGCAGGGATAGAACGCGGCGGCGTCGAAGCCGCAGCGTGCGAAGCGGGCGGCGAACGCGTGCAGCGTGCGGGCTCGGATCGGCTCCGCGCCGACGAAGGCGAGACGCCAACTGGCGAGATCGAGACGGTCGAGATCGCTGTCGGCGATGCGCATCGTCGCGAGCATTTCGTAGGCGAAGTTGGGGCCGCCGCTCGTGGTCGCGCGGAATGTGCTGACCGTGCGCAGCCAGCGCAGCGGATGCTTGAGAAAATCGAGGTGCGACATCAGCGCGACCGGAAAGCCGGCGTAGAGCGGCTGCAGGATGCCGCCGATCAGTCCCATGTCGTGATACGGCGGCAGCCAGATCGCGCCCCGGCTGCTTGCATCGTGCCCGAAGCGGCGCGCGATCAGCGCCGAGTTGTGCATGAGGTTGCGATGGCCGATCATCACGCCCTTCGGCGAGCCAGTGGAGCCGGACGTGTATTGCAGGTACGCGGGTTGCGCGGGATCGGGCGAAGCGGTCGGGTCCAGGAGCGCGGCGGTCGGTTCGTCGAGGTCGGGCGCGTCGACGGCCAGCCACGGCAGGCGCGTGAGTGGCTGCATCGGCGCGCCGGGTTGCGCGCAGGCGTCGCGCTCCGCCGCGGTGCCGAGGATGACGGCCGGCGCGCAATCGGCGACCATCGCGATCAGGCGCGGCAGCGTGCGCACCGCTTGCGCGGGTTCGATCGGGTACGCGGGGGCCGCGATCACGCCCGCATACAGGCAGCCGAACAAGGCGACGATGTAGTCGAGCCCGGGCGCGAACAGCAGCAGGGCGCGGTCGCCGGGCCGCGCGCGGGCCAGCAGACGCGCGGCGAGCGTGGTCGCGCGCCGGTCGAGTTCGGCGCAGGTCAGCACCTGCGACGGTTCGTCGCCGAAGCCGACGAAGGTGTAGACCGGCAGATCGGGCGTGGTTCGCGCGCGGTGGCGCGCGAGCGCGACGAAGTCCCGGCATGCGTCGATGTTCCGGTCCGCGTCGTTCATTCGTTCGCTCCCTGCGCGGCGGCGGCGCTTTCCCGCTCCGCTTCGCGCGGTGCGCCGAACAGCGCGGCCGCGTTGTCCCACAGCACGCGCTCGAGAACCTCGGGCGGCAGGTAGCGCGTCAGCTGGCGGATTTCCAGATCCCAGTCGTAGGGCACATAAGGGAAGTCGCTGCCGTACAGGAAGCGCGTCGGCCGGGCCTGCATCTGCGGCACCAGCTGTTCGAGCGCGGGGCGCCACGGATCGGGCAGCGGCGGATGCATGCCGCGCGGGTAGCGCGCCGGCACGAGCGGGCGCACATCGGGAATCGTTTCACCGATCGCGACGCGGTGGCCGCCGAACGCCATCGCGGTATCGAAGTGCAGGTTCGGGAATTCGTCCATCAGGTCGAGATAGGCCTGTACTTCGTCGTAGCCGATGTGCGGGACGATGATCCTGAGCGCGGGGCGGCGGCGCAGCGCGCGCCGGAATCGATCGACATTGCAGAACGCCCTGACCGCATCGAGCGCCGCGTTGTTCTTCGCGACCGCGCCCGAATGCAGGTTGACGACCTTGCCGCGTTCGGCGACGGCGTCGAGGATCGACGCGAGCGCGGGATCGTCGGGCGCCATCCGCAGCAGGTGGCAGTGCAGCTTGATGCCGGCGAAGCCCAGCGTGTCGAGCGCGCGCTCGACTTCGCGCACGCAGTCCTCGTCGCCCGGGTGCACGGTGCCGAACGGCACCACCTGCGCCGGATGCCGCGCATGGAGGCCGGCCATGAAGGTGTTCAGGAAGGGCGCGATGCCGGGCTGCGACGCATAGCAGATGCCCGCGACGCGCTCGACGCCGTGCGCGGCGAGAAACGCGAGCGCGGCGTCCGCGAGCAGCTGGTAGCGGATGTCCCACGCATCGCGCGCATAGTTTTTCCAGACGAGCTTCGCGACGGAGTCGGGGAGCAGGTGGACGCGGGCGTCGAAGATGCGCGGGGTGGTCATGGCGGGGTCCGTTCAGTCCTGGGGTTTCGCGCCGGCGCCGGCTTTCTTGCGGACCGTCGCGGGATCGGGATGCTGGACGTCCCAGACGAGGCCCAGACGTTCGAGCAGCGCGATCACCCAGGCGGTCACGTCGATTTGCCACCAGCGCAGCCGCGTGCTCGCAAACTGCGGGAACGCGTGGTGATTGTTGTGCCAGCCCGCGCCGAGCGTGACGAGCGCGAGCCAGAACAGGTTGCCGCTCGCGTCGCGGCCCGGGTAGGGGCGCGCGCCGAACAGATGGCCGGCCGAGTTGACCGCCCAGACCGCGTTCGTCGCGAGGAACACCCGCACGGTGCCGCCCCACAGCAGGCCGAGCAGCGCGCTTTTCCACGACAGATCGACGAGCCCGTCGATGAGCATCGGCAGCAGCAGGCCGAGCACGAGCCAGTAGTCGTAGGCGTGATGGATCCGCAGCAGCACGGGGTCGCGGTAGAGATCCATCGCATAGCGGTTCCAGGCCGGCGGCCGGGCCCGCTCGGGCGTGAACAGCCAGCCGACGTGACCTTGCCAGAAGCCGGTCAGGCGGCCGCGCAGGCCCGGCCCGCCGAGCTGCGGCGTGTGCGGATCGCCGGGCCGGTCGGTATGCGCATGATGCTTGCGGTGGATCGCGACCCACCACATCAGCGGCCCCATGTACGCGAGCGAACCGAGCACCGCGAGCGCGACCTGGGTGGCGGGCGTGGCCTTGAACGCGCGGTGCGCGAAGTAGCGGTGCAGCGCCAGTTCCATGCCGAGCAGGTTCAGCACGTAGAAGCCGGCGAGCAGCGCGAACTCGCGCGGACGCGGCGCGGGGCCGCCGAGCGCCCACGACAGCAGCGCGGCCAGCGTGCCGAGCGTCGGGATCAGCGCGACGCCCAGGTGCCGGAGACGCGACGCGACCGACAGGTGGGCGTCGTCGGCCGCCGACGCGCGCGGCGGGGCGGGCGCGCGGCGGGGGGCGTCGAGCAGCGAGGGATCGTCCATCGTGGCGCCCGGGCGGTTACGACGCGCGCGCGCCGAGCCGGTTCGGCTCGATCCGGCGGAACGTGATCCGGTACAGCGCGAACGCGCCGAGGTCGAACGAGTAGCTCATGGTCCGGTACATGCGCTCGTAGCGTTCGATCACATGCAGCGGCGCGAGCGCGAGCGCGCGGTCGCGGTTCGCGCGCAGATTCTCGAACCAGGCGCGCATGGTGCGCGTGTAGTCGTGCCGGTCGTTGCGCACCAGCTCCACCTCGAACAGCATCTCCGACGCGCGCACGATGTCCGCGAGATACGGCAGGTCGGATTCGGGGAACACTTCGTGGGCGATGAACAGGTCGGTGTGCTGCCGGTCGCGCGGCACGTCGCCGTAGCCCATGGTCTGCAGCGACATGCGCGCGCCCGGCTTCAGGAAGGCGTGGCACTTCTCGAAGTAGTAGCGGTAGACCTCGAGCTTGTCCTCGTCGATCTTGGCGAAATGCTCGAACGCGCCGAGCGAGATGATGCCGTCGAACGGCTCGTCCGGTCGGTAGTCCTGCCAGTTCTTCAGCAGCACCTCGATGCCGGGATGGCGATAGCTGTCGTGGATATGGCGGATCTGTTCGTTGGACAGCGTGAGCCCGACCGCCTGCCCGACGCCCGCGACCGTGACGAGCCGGTTGAGCAGCGCGCCCCAGCCGCAGCCGATGTCGAGCACGCGCGCCGCGCCGCGCGCGCGGATCTGGTCGATGTGATAGTCGAGCTTGCGGATCTGCGCTTCCTCATGCGTGTCGCCCTCGTGGTACATCGCGCACGAGTAGTTGCGGCCGCCTTCCTGCGCGAGCGCGAGGAACGCGTTGCCGATGTCGTAGTGGTATTGGATGGCGTCGGCGGACGCACCGAACGCGGGGCCGGCGGCCGGCCGCGGCGTATCGACTTCCGGTGTCATGGGCTTGCTCCTGATGGGGGCCGACGGGTCGGCGGGCGGATTGCGTGCGAAGTCGCGCGCGGGGCCCGTGCGCGGTGCGGCGCGGGCGGCGCGCGGGGCGTTCAACGGCCGGCGAGGGCGCGCGAGAGCTGCGCGATCGTCGGGTGCTCGTAGGGCAGGCTCGGCGACAGCTTGCGCTTCAGGTAGTCCTCGAGATCGCCGACCATCCGCAGCGCGGCGGCCGAATCGAGGCCGTAGTCGATGAACTCCTTGTCGAGGTCGATCGCGTCGCGGCCGATACCGTTCTGGTTCACCAGGTACGCGATCATCCAGTTCTGGATCTCCTGCGCGGTTTCCGCATCGGGCTGGACGGCCGTCATAGTCGCTTGCGTCATCGGGAATCTCCGTGAGTGGCAGAGGGGTCAGGAAAGGCGCTTCTTCTCGATCAGTTCGGCCGGCGGCCGATTGACCTCGGAGACGAGGCGCAGCGCTTGCAGCACGCGCACGAACAGGCCGCCCGGGTCGAGCTGCCACCAGTGCAGGCCGGTGAACGCCGAGCCCGGGAACGCGTGGTGGTTGTTGTGCCAGCCCTGGCCGAAGGTGGGCAGCGCGAGCAGCAGGCTGTTGCGGCTGCGGTCGTGCGCGGTGGTGGCGAAGTCGCGCCGGCCGATCACGTGGCAGAACGAATTGAGCGCCCAGATGCAGTGGCTGACCGCGAAGATCCGCACCAGGTCGCCCCACAGGAAGCCGAGCAGCACGCCGCTCCACGAGCGCGCCGCGAGGCCGCAGACGAGCGGCGGCACGACGAGGCCGATCACCACCCAGCGGTAGTACAGCATGTGCTGGCGGAACACGAGCGGGTCGCGATAGAGGTCCGGGACGTAGCGTTCCCAGCCGTCGGGGCGCGTGGAGCGGCCGACGAACAGCCAGCCGAAGTGGCTGTGGTACAGCCCTTGCAGCAGGCCGCCCGCGCTGGCGCCGGACAGGTGCGGCGAATGCGGGTCTCCGGGGCCGTCGCTGGTGGCGTGGTGGCGGCGATGGATCGCGGCCCACCAGTTGACCGGGCCGTGCACGCCCATCGAACCCATCGCGATCAGCGTGGCGCGGACCCAGGGCCGTGCGTTGAACGCCTTGTGCGTGATGTGCCGGTGAAAGCCGACTTCGAGGCCGAGCGCGGTCGCGAAGTAGAACACGCCGAACACGGCCCATTCGACGGGGCCCGGGCCGTGCCCCGCGATCCACAGGGCGATCGCGAGCGCGGTGCCGACAGCGGGCAGGGCGACGATGATCAGCGCGAGCGCGCGGTCGAGACGGGCGGCGGGCGCGGTGTCGGCGCCGCGCAGCGCATTGTCGATCGTGTGCTCGTCACCGGCCGGCGACGGCGGTTGGCCTGTGCTCATCAGGTATCCCTCGGGTGATTGGCGTGTTCTTCAACCGGTCCGGCCTGACGGCTTTCCGATTGTCATTATTTCGAAGCGTGTCGTGAATACAGGTGATATCTGTTTGTTATGGTGTGGTTATTTTTCTGCAAACATGCGCGAAGCATGATGCATTCTTTGGATATTTAAAATGAGAAGTCAAGGAAGATCGGGATAGAGGGATGATTCCAAACGGCGGGATTTTTTTTGAATAAAGTCGTTAGGGGAAGGATGGTGGAATGGCGGGGGGAGGAGAGGGTTGGCCGGCAGGGCGAGGCGTGGGCCGGCGCGCGGAATCGGGTGGTTTTGGGGTCTGATTTTATTCGATTCGACTTTTCATGCGGGAAATCGAGGTGCCGGGATGAGTGAAAATGTCGAGTCCTGATGCGCGTGATATGGTCGGTAAAAAATATCGATTTGTCGTGAAATGGACAGCGGCTATTTCGTGGCATTTTTCTTATTCATTGTCTTGTCCGGCGCGCAGCGAGGTTTTGCGCAGGCGCGGGGATTGATCGACTCATCGCGGGCCGCGCCGCATGCGCCGACGGACGAAGTCCATTCGACGGCGCGGGTGTCGACGCCGGGCTGGCCGATGCATGCCCTGCGTCGCCTTCGACGATGCGGCCGCCGCGTCAACCTTCCCCCGCCGCCCGCCTTGCCACCCCCCAGTTCCCGCCGTGCGCGGCGGCTTGCGCGGCGGGCGAGCGCGCGAGATAGGCGAGCGCCTGCGCGGTCGAACCTTCGGCGTGCGGCGTATACCCGGGCCGGTAATACCGCAGCGCCGCCGCGATCATCTTCCAGAACGACGGCAGGTGGCCGCGCCGCGAGCCGCGCCACCATGCGATCGCGAAGCCCGGATAGCGGCCCGCCGCCGGATCGCGCCGGTACATGAACTTCGCGCCCGTCGCGACGAAATACAGCAGCATCACGATCACGAAGCTCATGTGCAGCGCGCGTTCGAGGTAATGGCCGCCCATGTGCCGGTAGATATCGAACGCCACGGTGCGATGCTCGACTTCTTCCGCGCCGTGCCAGCGCAGCAGGTCGACCATGGTCGGATCGGCGTTCGCCCCCGTCGAGCGCGCGCGCGTTCAACACCCAGTTGCCGAGATAGCCGAAGAAATGTTCGAGCGAGGCGATCACCGCCAGTTGCTGGCGCAACCAGTAGCGCGTCTTGCCCAGCTCGGCCGCGAAGCCGAACGCCTTCTCGCCGAGCATCTTGCCGAACAGCCAGGCGAGGCGTTTCGTGAACGGCTGCGTATCGATCCCATGCCGTTCGTAGTAGTGCTTGAGCACGCCGCCGTGCGAGCGCGAATGCACGGCCTCCTGACGCAGGAAGCCTTCCGCGTCCGCGCGCAGCGCCGGGTCGTCGATCAGCGGCAGCGCCTTGTTGTATAACGCGGCAGAACCACAGCTCGCCCTCGGGAAACAGCAGGTTCAGCGTGTTGATGATGTGCGTGCTGGCCGGGTCGCCCGGAATCCATTGAATCGGCGTCGCGCTGAAATCGAAGCGCACGTGGCGTGCCTTGATCAGATGGTGGCCGTCGGGTGCGCTCATGGGAGTCTCCGTTGATATCGGGTCCGCTGCTCAGTGCGCGGCCATGTTGAGTCGCGCGATCAGCCGGCCGAGCCACGGCATGAAACGGCCGATGAAACGCATCGCATGCGCCTCCGCGCCCACCGCGACGAGCGGCCGGTCGCGCTGCACGGCGTCCGCCATCGCGCGCGCGACGGTCTCCGGCTTCAGGCCGCGCATCTGGTAGAGCCGCGTCGCGCGCTGCCGCAGGCGCGCTTCGTCCTGCGCGCTCGCGCCCGCGTAGTGCGTCGACGCCATGATCCCGGTCTCCGCGAAGCCCGGGCACACGGCGGTCACGCCGATCCCGTGCTCCGCCAGCTCCGCGCGCATGCATTCGCTGAGCATCAGGACGGCCGACTTGGTGGTCGCATAGGCGGGCAGGTCGCGCGACGGGCCGAACGCGGCCGCCGACGCGGTGTTGACGATATGCCCGCCCGCGCCGCGCGCGACCATCCGGCGCGCGAACAGGCGCGAACCGTGGATCACGCCCCACAGGTTCACGTGCAGGATCCGCTCCCAATGCGCGGCGCTGGTGTCGAGGATGCCGCCCGCCATGCCGATGCCGGCGTTGTTGACCACGATGTCGGCGCCGCCGAGTTCGCGGTCGACCCATTCGGCCAGCGCCTCCATCGCCTCGGCGGAGCCGACGTCCACGCGCCGCGCGTGCGCGCGCGCGCCGAGCAGGCCGACCAGCAGCGCGGTGCGCTCGGCGCCGGCGAGGTCGATGTCGACCGCGACCACCGTCGCGCCGCGTTTCGCGAATTCGAGCGCGGCGCAGCGGCCGATCCCGCTGCCCGCGCCGGTGACCACCGCGAGCTTGCCGCTGAACGGGCCGCTCGGATTGGCGCGGCGCGCGCGCGCGAGCGCGGGCGGCTCGACGCCGTGTTCGACCGCGTCGATCAGTTCCTGTGCGAAGCCGGCGAAGCGCGCCGGGTCCGCGACCGGCAGCCAGTGCCGCGCGGCCACGGTACGGCGGTAGTAGCGCGGCACCCAGCGCGACAGATCCTCCGACAGCGCCGGGCTCACGTACTTGTCGCCGAGCGGCACGATCACCTGCACCGGTGCGTGCGCAAAGCGTTCGCGCGGCGCGAACAGGCAGCGGATGAAGTTCGCGCGGTACAGGCGCACGCCGCGCGCGCCGTCGCCGGCCTGGGTCGGGCGCGGCGCGATCGCGGTGCGCTCGACCCGGCGCAGCAGCCGCGGCCAGGCGCGGCCGAGCCACAGGCGCCAGCTCCATTCGGGCAGCAGCGGCAGGTGGAACAGGTACACGTACCACGAGCGCAGCAGTTGTCCGCCGAGCCGGCCGAGCGCGGCGGGCGACGGTCGCGATAGTTGCCGGCGCAACCAGTAGCCGACGTGGTCGAGGCACGGTCCCGAGCACGAGGTGTAGGAGGCGATGCGGCCGGCGAGACGCGGCTCGGTGACGAATTCCCAGCCCTGGATGGAGCCCCAGTCGTGCCCGATCAGATGCACGGGCCGGGTCGGGCTGAACGCGTCGAGCACCGCGGCGAAGTCGTCGACGAGCCGCGCGAGCCGGTAGTCGGCGGTGCGCGGCGGCGCGCTCGACAGGCCCGCGCCGCGCACGTCGTAGGCGATCACGAAATGCTGCTTCGCGAGCAAGGGCGCGACCGCGTGCCAGACGCTGCTGTCGTCCGGATAGCCGTGCACGAGCACGACGGCCGGGTGCGCGGGGTCGCCCCAGGTCTTGACGGCGAGCGTGACGTCGCCCGAGGGCACGGCGGATTCGGTGTACACCGCTTCAAACAGCGCGAGCGGCGCTTCGTCGGAGAGAGGCTGCATCGTGGGACCGTGTGGAAAGGGGAAGGGCGCGGCGGGCCTCAGGCGGCCTGCTCGTGCGCGGCGGCCGCCTCCTGGCGGCGGTTCCAGCGCCGCACGTGCGGCAGGTCGTCGTCGAGCCAGTAGGCGTCGTCGTCGGTGATCACCAGCAGTTCCTCGAATTTCGCGCCGACGCCCGCGAAGCCGAGATGCGGTTCGACTGCCCACAGGCCCGGCGTGGGCGCGTGCGCGGAGCGCCGGTCGATCGACCACAGCGGCGACCAGCCCTGCTGCTTGCCCGCGAGCCGTTGGTCGAGCATCAGGTTGCGGGTCGAGTTGAGGCCGAAGCGCGCGACGAAGCGCGGCTTCGCGGGGGCGTGCAGTTTCGCGACGCGGTGCGCGAGCACCTTGAACGGGTAGGCCTTGTGGCGCGGCGCGACGCCCTGGCGCCGGCACAGCGCGTCCACGGCCTGCGCGACTTCCGCGAGCGTGCGGCGCTCGCGCACCAGGCCCACGATCAGTTCGCGATGCGCGATCAGGTCGTCCTGCAATTGGTCGAGGATCGGATTGCGGCCGAGGCAGTGCGCGTAGCCGACGTCGGCGACCACGCCGTCGACGACGGGCGCGACGTCGAGGATGATCGGCATGTCGGGTTCGAGCCGGCGGTTGCTCGGGAAGAACGCGAGATTGAAGCCGCCCAGGTGTTTCAAACCGGAGAAGCCCTCGAACGCGGTGCGGTCGCCGAACCAGGCGAACGGCTTGTGCAGCCAGTCGCGCACGCCGTGGTCCTGGGCCCATTCGATCAGGAGGCGCGCGGCGTCCTTCTCGGTCATGCCCGGCTGCAGCATCGCGCCGACCGTTTCGACGCATTGGTAGGCGAGCTGCTGGACGGCGCGGAACTGCGCGAGTTCGTCCGGATGGACCGTGGGCAGGGCGTGGTCGGCCATGATGCGTCGTCTCCTGGTGACAGCCGGCCGAAGGAGGCGAGCGCGTCCGCCTTTTAATGAGTCAGCTCGAACTGTGTCATTGGTCAATGTAAATATCTTATACCAGTGAGCGACGGACGCGAGCCTTTAGAAAGGAGTATTTCTCCTAATCCGGTCGAGCGGCGGCGCGCCCGCTCCCCAGGGGACGGATCAGGCGGCGCGCGCCGGGGTGGGCCTACGACGGGGATTTCGGCGTGCCGAGGCGTTCCAGCACGGCGTTGAGCAGATCCACCGGCAACGGAAACACGATCGTCGAATTCTTGTCCGCGGCGATCGTGGTCAGCGTCTGGAGATAGCGCAACTGCATCGCCTGGGGCTGCAGCGCGAGCAGCTGCGCGGCCTGCAGCAGTTTCTCGGACGCCTGCAATTCCCCCTCCGCGTGAATCACCTTCGCGCGCCGCTCGCGCTCGGCCTCCGCCTGACGCGCGATGGCGCGAATCATCGTCTCGTTGAGGTCGACGTGCTTGATCTCGACCATCGACACCTTGATCCCCCACGCGTCGGTCTGCGCATCGAGCGCTTTCTGGATGTCGGCGTTGAGCTGCTCGCGCTCGGCGAGCAGCGCGTCCAGCTCGTGCTTGCCGAGCACCGAGCGCAGCGTGGTCTGCGCGAGCTGGCTGGTGGCCTCGAAGTAGCGCGCGACCTGGATCACCGCCTTCTCCGGATCGACGACGCGGAAGTACACGACCGCGTTGACCTTGACCGAGACGTTGTCGCGCGTGATCACGTCCTGCGGCGGGACGTCGAACACGACGGTGCGCAGGTCGATGCGCACCACCTGCTGGACGATCGGCACGATCAGCACGAGGCCCGGCCCCTTGACCTTCCAGAAGCGGCCGAGCATGAACACCACGCCGCGTTCGTATTCGCGGAAGATCCGCACGGCCATCGCGACGAGCACCAGTGCGAGCAGGGCCAGCAGGCTGCCGAAGCCGAAGGTGAAACTGATCATGAAGGTTCTCCTGGTGCGGACGGCGGGTCGTACAGCGGCGCGACGGTCAGCGTGAGGCCCTGCCGGCCCGTGACGCGGACCCGGTGGCCGGCGGCCAGCGGCGCGCTGCTCGCGACCCGCCAGCGTTCGCCGTGCACGAGCGCCCAGCCGGCCGCCGACGGCGCCGTCGGGCCGCGCGCGGGCTGGTCGGGCTGCAGGCCGTCGTCGAGCACTTCGCCGATGCTGCCGAGGAGCGCCTCGGCGCCCGTCACCACCGGTCGGCGGCGCGCGCGCAGCGCGCCGCCCGAGACGACGAGCACGAGCAGCGCGCCCGTCGCCGCGAGCGCCGCGATCACGGGCCACGGCACGCCGTAGCCGGGCAGGTCGGTGTCGATCAGCATCAGCGCGCCGATCGCGAAACTCGCGATGCCGCCCATGCCGAGCACGCCGAACGTCGGCAGGAATGCCTCGGCGATCAGGAAGCCGAGGCCGAGCACGACGAGCGCGAGGCCCGCGTAGTTCACGGGCAGCAGCTGCAGCGCGAACAGGCCGGTCAGCAGGCTGATCGCGCCCGCGACGCCGGGCAGCACGAAGCCCGGGTTCGCGAACTCGAAGAACAGGCCGTACATGCCGACCGTCAGCAGGATCAGCGCGACGTTCGGCTCGGTGATCACGGCGAGCAGCCGGCTGCGCCAGTCCGCGATGCGCCAGTCGAGCGGCGCGTGCGCGGTGTCGAGGCGATGCAGGCCCGACTCGGTTGACACCTCGCGGCCGTCGAGCTGGCGCAGCAGATCGGCGGGATCGGCGGCGACCAGATCGACCACGTGCAGCGCGCGCGCGTCGGCCGCGGGCAGGCTCACCGCCTCCCGTACCGCGCGCTCGGCCCACTCGGCATTGCGGCCGCGCAGCTGCGCGAGGCTGCGCAGGTAGGCGGCCGCGTCGTGGGTGGCCTTGCGGGCCTCGGTCGAGGCCGTGTCGGCGCCGCTGCCCGCGCGGCCGCCCGGCGCGGCCGCGCCCGCCGCGCCGAGCTGCACGGGGGAGGCCGCGCCGAGATTGGTGCCGGGCGCCATCGCGGCGATGTGGCTCGCATAGACGAGGTAGGTGCCGGCGCTCGCCGCGCGCGCGCCGGCCGGCGCGACGTAGGCCGCGACCGGCACCGGCGAGGCGAGGATCGCCTTGATGATCTGGCGCATGGATGTGTCGAGGCCGCCCGGCGTGTCGAGTTGCAGCACCGCGAGCTGCGCGTGCGTCGCCTCGGCATGCGCGAGCCCGCGCACGATGAAATCGGCGCTCGCGGGGCCGATCGCGCCGTCGACCGGAATCATGACGACGGGGGCGGGCGTGGGCGGCGTCGCGGCGAGCGCCGCGCAGACGGCGAACAGGCCCAGCAACAGCAGCGCCGCGCGCGCGAGGCGGGCGGGCAGGGTGCTGGGGTGCCGCGACGATCGATGGTCAACAGGCATGGCGGCTTCCGGCAGGCGACCGCGACGCCGTGCTGCGTTGCCGCAACCGGCGCGGCCGCGCCGGTGGATGGGCGTGGCCCGATGCTTGTAGCTTAGGTCTTTTCCGGGGAAAGCGCGAAGCCCGGCAGCCGCCGGCGGTAGTCGGCGGGGCTCAGGCCGCTCCACTTGCGGAACGCGCGGTAGAACGCGCTGGGCTCGGCGAATCCGAGCGAGGTGGCGATCTCCGCGACGGTGCGCTCGGGTTCGGCGAGCGCGTCGCAGGCCAGCTCGCGGCGCAGCGCGTCCTTGATCGCCTGGTACGACTGGCCTTCCTGCTTCAGCTTGCGGCGCAGCGTCGCCTCGCCGACATGCAGCCGCGCCGCGAGCGCATCGGCGGTCGGCCACGCGACGGGCGGCAGCCCGCGCAGCGCCGCGCGCACCCGGCCGGCGAGCGCGTCGGGGTTGCGGTACTTGACGATGAAATTGGCCGGCGCGCCGCGCAGGAACGCCTTCAGCGTCTTCGCGGTCTGCACCACCGGCAGCGCGGCGAAGTCGGGCTCGAAATCGACGTACGACGCATCCTGCCCGTAGCGGAGATCATCGCAGAACATCAGCTGGTATTCGTGCGCGGCGGGCGGTTCCGCGCAGCGGAAGCGCGCGTGCAGCAGCGGGATGCGCCGGCCGATCAGCCAGCAGGTCAGGCCGTAGACGAGGATGAAGTAGGTCGCGTAGGTGAACATCTCCGGCGCGCCCGCGCCGTCGCGATGCACGAAGCGCAGGCGCACGCGGTGCGGGTCGACGTCGATCTCCGCGTGCAGGTCGTCGAGCACATAGCGCATGAAGTTCACCGCGCGGCTGAGCGCGCGCAACCCGGTGCGCGCGCCGAGCGCGGCCTGGCTCATCGCGATGAAGCTGCCGTTGCGCATCGGATGGCGGTCCTGCCCGAAGAATTCGTCGTCGAGCGCGTGCGCGATCGCGTTCCACAGGGCGCCGTATTGCTGCGCCGACACGCGCGCCTTCGGCGCACCCAGCAGCGCCGCGGGAATCGCCGCGGCCGCCAGCAGCGCCGTCTCGTCGGCGCCTTGCCGGCGCGCGAGCGCGAGGCTGGTCTCCACCAGGGCGATTGAAACCGTCCCCTTTTCTTCTTGCGTCATCGTTGAACCGTCTGTGCAGCAGTGTGGCAAAAACGATCAGTGTAAATGAGCGGAGCGAGCATCGAACAGAAATCGCGCGTTGCCTACACTTGAAAGATGACAGACAGGGCGGCACGGCCGCCGGGAGACATGCAGCGCCATGGACCAGCTTTACACCGAAGATCAACGGATGATCCGCGACGCCGCGCGCGCCTTCTCGGCCGAGGCGCTCGCGCCGAACGCCGCGCAGTGGGACCGCGACGCGCACCTGCCCGGCGAGGTGGTCGCGCAGATGGGCGAACTGGGCTTGCTCGGGATGATCGTGCCGGCCGAATGGGGCGGCTCCTACACCGACTACACCGCGTACGCGCTCGCCCTGGAGGAAATCGCGGCCGGCTGCGCGTCGTGCGCGACCTTGATGAGCGTGCACAACTCGGTCGGCTGCGGGCCGCTGCTGCACTTCGGCAGCCCCGCGCAGCAGGAGCGCTGGCTGCGCGAGCTGGCCGCGGGCCGCACCATCGGCGCGTTCTGCCTGACCGAGCCGCAGGCCGGCTCCGAGGCGCACAACCTGCGCACCCGCGCGGAGCTGCGCGACGGCCATTGGATCCTGAACGGCAGCAAGCAGTTCGTGACCAACGGCGCGCGCGCCGGGCTCGCGATCGTTTTTGCCATGACCGATCCGGATCAAGGCAAGCGCGGCCTGTCCGCATTCCTGGTGCCGACCGACACGCCGGGCTTCATCGTCGGCAAGCCCGAGAAGAAGATGGGGATCCGCGCCTCCGACACCTGCCCGATCACGCTGGAGAACTGCGCGATTTCCGAGGCGAACCTGCTCGGCGCGCGCGGCGAGGGCTTGAAGATCGCGCTGTCGAACCTCGAGGGCGGCCGCATCGGCATCGCCGCGCAGGCGGTCGGCGTCGCGCGCGCGGCGTTCGACAAGGCGCGCCGCTATGCGGGCGAGCGCGTGCAGTTCGGCAAGCCGATCGCCGAGCACCAGGCGATCGCGCAGAAGCTCGCCGACATGGCCACGCGCATCAACGCCGCGCGCCTGCTCGTGCATCACGCGGCGCGGCTGCGCACGGAGGGCCTGCCGTGCCTGTCCGAGGCCTCGCAGGCGAAGCTGTTCGCGTCGGAGATGGCCGAGGCCGTGTGCTCGGACGCGATCCAGATTCACGGCGGCTACGGCTATCTCGTCGACTACGACGTCGAGCGTCACTATCGCGACGCGCGCATCACGCAGATCTACGAGGGCACGAGCGAAGTACAGCGGATGGTGATTGCACGCCAGCTGTGAGCGCGACCGCGCAGCCGGCGGCGACCGGCGCGCCCAACCTGGACGGAGACGACACCATGACGGCACAGGCTTTTCTCGACGCGCGCGATTTCCTGCAGCGTCACCGCACCGACTACGACACGGCCTGCCGCGATTTCCGCTGGCCCGAACTCGACACCTTCAACTGGGCGCTCGACTATTTCGACCCGATGGCGAACGGCAACGACCGGCCCGCGCTGTGGATCGTCGAGCAGGACGGCAGCGAGGCGCGCTATTCGTTCGCGCAGATGGCCGAGCGGTCCGCGCGGCTGGCGAACTACCTGCGCGGCATCGGCGTGCGGCGCGGCGACCGGATCCTGCTGATGCTGCCGAACCGCGTCGAGCTGTGGGATGCGATGCTGGCCGCGATGAAGCTCGGCGCGGTGGTGCTGCCCGCGACCACGCAGCTGTCGGCCGACGACGTGCGCGACCGCGTGACGCTCGGCGAGGCGCGCTTCGCGATCGTCGACGAGCGCGAGACGGAGAAGTTCGAGCAGCCGGGCCTCGGGCTCATCAGGCTCGTCGCGGGCGCGCCGCGCGACGGCTGGCACGCGCTCGACGACGCCCGCCACGCGAGCGCGGCGTTCACGCCGGACGGCGTCACGCACGCGCACGACCCGATGCTGCTGTATTTCACCTCGGGCACGACCTCGAAGCCGAAGCTGGTCGAGCACACGCACCGCACCTATCCGGTCGGCCATCTGGTCACGATGTACTGGATCGGCCTGCAGGCGGGCGACATCCACTGGAACATCAGCTCGCCGGGCTGGGCCAAGCATGCGTGGAGCTGCTTCTACGCGCCGTGGAACGCGCAGGCCTGCGTGTTCGCGTTCAATTACGCGCGCTTCGAGCCGCAGGCAGTGCTCGACACGCTGGTGCGCCGCGGGATCACGACGTTGTGCGCGCCGCCGACGGTGTGGCGGATGCTGATCCAGCAGCCGCTCGCATCGTTCGACGTGAAAGTGCGCGAGATCGTCGGCGCGGGCGAGCCGCTCAATCCCGAGATCATCGAGCGGGTCAGGAAAGCGTGGGGCGTGACGATCCGCGACGGCTACGGCCAGACCGAGACCACCTGCGTGATCGGCAACTCGCCGGGCCAGCCGGTGGTGACGGGCTCGATGGGCCGGCCGCTGCCCGGCTACCGGATCGCGCTGCTCGACCCGGACGGCGCGCCCGCGGCCGAGGGCGAGATCGCGCTGAAGCTGGGTGAGGGCGGCCTGCACGCGCGCGACGTGATGAACGGCTATGCGAACAATCCGGACGCCACCGCGCACGCGATGCGCGACGGCCATTACCGCACGTCCGACATCGCCCTGCTGCGCGACGACGGTTACTACGTCTATGTCGGCCGCGCGGACGATGTCTTCAAGTCGTCCGACTACCGGCTGAGCCCGTTCGAACTCGAGAGCGTGATGATCGAGCACGAGGCGATCGCGGAGGCCGCGGTGGTGCCGAGCCCCGATCCGCTGCGGCTGTCGGTGCCGAAGACCTTCATCACGCTGCGCACGGGCTTCGAGCCGAGCGAGGCGCTGGCGCGCGAGATCTTCCGCTTCTCGCGCGAGAAGCTCGCGCCGTACAAGCGGATTCGCCGGCTGCAGTTCGCGGAGCTGCCGAAGACCATCTCGGGCAAGATCCGCCGCGTCGAGCTGCGCCGCCGCGAGCTGGAGCGCGGCGGCGATGCGACGCTGCGGATGCCGGGCGAGTACTGGGAAGAGGATTTCGCCGACGACGCGAAGTGACCCGCGTGCGCCGGCGCGCACCACCTGACATGAACCGGGCCGCCGCGCGCACCGCGCGCCGGGGCCAACCCAAGGAGAGTTGCACGATGAACGCAATCCCGACGCCCCGCGCGGGGCAGGACGTACCGACGGTCAAGCTGCTGATCGACGGCGAATTCGTCGAGTCGCAAACGGCCGAGTGGCGCGATGTCGTCAATCCGGCGACCCAGCAGGTGCTCGCGCGCGTGCCGTTCGCGACGGTGGACGAGGTCGACGCCGCGGCGCGCGCCGCGCAGGCCGCGTTCGCGACCTGGAAGAACACGCCGCTGTCCGCGCGCATGCGGATCATGCTCAAGTATCAGGAGCTGGTGCGCGCGAACCTGCCGCGCATCGCGCGCACGCTGACGGCCGAGCAGGGCAAGACGCTGCCCGACGCGGAAGGCGACATCTTCCGCGGCCTCGAAGTGGTCGAGCACGCGTGCTCGGTCGGCACGCTGCAGCTCGGCGAATTCGCGGAGAACGTCGCGGGCGGCGTCGACACCTACACGCTGCGCCAGCCGATCGGCGTGTGCGCCGGCATCACGCCGTTCAACTTCCCGGCGATGATCCCGCTGTGGATGTTCCCGATGGCGCTCGTGTGCGGCAACACCTTCGTGCTGAAGCCGTCGGAGCAGGACCCGCTGTCGACGATGCAGCTGGTCGAGCTGGCTCTGGAGGCCGGCGTGCCGAAGGGCGTGCTGAACGTCGTGCACGGCGGCAAGACGGTGGTCGACGCGATCTCGACGCATCCGCTCGTGAAGGCGATCTCGTTCGTCGGCTCGACGGCGGTCGGCACCCACGTGTACCGGCTCGGCAGCGAGCACGGCAAGCGCGTGCAGTCGATGATGGGCGCGAAGAACCACGCGGTGATCCTGCCCGACGCGAATCGCGAGCAGACCGTCAACGCGCTGGTCGGCGCGGCGTTCGGCGCGGCGGGGCAGCGTTGCATGGCGACCTCGGTGGCGGTGCTGGTGGGCGCCGCGCGCGACTGGCTGCCGGACATCGTCGCGAAGGCGAAGACCCTCAAGGTGAACGCGGGCGACCAGCCGGGCACGGACGTCGGCCCGGTGGTGTCGCGCGCGGCCAAGGCGCGCGTGCTCAAGCTGATCGAGGAAGGCGTCGAGTCGGGCGCGACGCTCGCGCTCGACGGCCGCGGCGTGACGGTGCCGGGCTACGAGGACGGCAATTTCATCGGGCCGACGGTGTTCACCGACGTGCGCCCCGACATGTCGATCTACACGCAGGAGATTTTCGGGCCGGTGCTGGTGGTGCTGACGGCCGATTCGCTCGACGGCGCGATCGCGCTCGTCAACGCGAACCCGTTCGGCAACGGCGTGGGCCTGTTCACGCAGAGCGGCGCGGCGGCGCGCAAGTTCCAGAGCGACATCGACGTCGGCCAGGTCGGCATCAACATTCCGATCCCGGTGCCGGTGCCGTTCTTCAGCTTCACGGGCTCGCGCGGCTCGAAGCTCGGCGACCTCGGCCCCTACGGCAAGCAGGTCGTGCAGTTCTACACGCAGACCAAGACCGTCACCGCGCGCTGGTTCGACGACGACGCGAGCGCGGGCGCGGTCAACACCACGATCCGGCTGCACTGAACGGGAGGCGTCATGAAGATCGGATTCATCGGCCTCGGCCACATGGGCGCGCCGATGGCGCTCAACCTCGTGAAGGCGGGCCACGACGTGCACGCGTTCGACCTCAGCGAGGACGCGCTGCGGCTCGTCAGGGACGGCGGCGCGCAGGTCGCGGCGTCGGCGCGCGAGGCGGCGGCGGGCGCCGCCTGCGTGATCACGATGCTGCCGGCGGCCGCGCACGTGCGCGCGGCGCTGACCGCGCCCGACGGCGTGCTGGCCGGGCTCGCGCCGGGCGCGCTGCTGATCGATTCGAGCACCATCGATCCGGCCAGCGCGCAGGCGGTCGGCGAGCGGGTGCGCGCGCACGGCGGCGCGTTCATCGACGCGCCGGTGTCGGGCGGCACGGGCGGCGCGGCGGCGGGCACGCTGACCTTCATGGTCGGCGGCGACGCCGCCGACTTCGAACGCGCGAAGCCGGTGCTCGCGGGCATGGGCAAGAACCTGGTCCACTGCGGCGCGATCGGCATGGGGCAGGTCGCGAAGGTCTGCAACAACCTGGTGCTCGGCATCACGATGGCGGGCGTGTCGGAGGCGATGGCGCTCGGGGTCGCGCTCGGCATCGATCCGAAGGTGCTGGGCGGCATCATCAACACCTCGACCGGCCGCTGCTGGAGTTCCGACACCTACAACCCGTATCCGGGCGTGGTCGAGACCGCGCCGGCCTCGCGCGGCTACACGGGCGGCTTCGGCACCGACCTGATGCTCAAGGATCTCGGGCTCGCGAACGACGCCGCGCGCCATGCGCGGCAGCCGGTCTACCTGGGCGCGCTCGCGCAGCAGCTGTACCAGACCATGAGCAGCCGCGGCGCGGGCCGGCTCGATTTCTCGGCGGTGATCCGGCTGTACCAGCCGGTGCCGGACAAGGACGCCTCATGATCGAACTCGATTACGCGGACGACGGCGCGATCGCGCTCGTCACGCTGAAGCGGCCGTCCGCCAACACCTTCACCGCGGACGGCCTGCGGCAGTTGCGCGAGACCGTCGGCCGGCTCGATGCGACGCCGCGCGTGCGCGCGCTCGTGATCACCGGCGACGGCCCGAAGTTCTTCAGCGCGGGCGCGGACCTGAACACCTTCGCGGACGGCGATCACGCGGTCGCGCGCACCATGGCCGCGTGCTTCGGCTCGGCGTTCGAGGCGCTGCAGGACGCGCGCTGCGTGACGATCGCGGCGATCAACGGCTACGCGATGGGCGGCGGGCTCGAATGCGCGCTCGCGTGCGACCTGCGGATCGCCGAGCGGCATGCGCAGATGGCGCTGCCCGAGCCGTCGGTGGGCCTCACGCCGTGCGGGCTCGGCACCCAGACGCTGCCCTGGCTGGTCGGCGAAGGCTGGGCGAAGCGCATGATCCTCGCGGGCGAGCGCGTCGACACGGATACCGCGCTGCGCATCGGGCTCGTCGAGCAGGTGGTCGACACGGGCGGCGCGCGCGACGCGGCGCTCGCGCTCGCGCGGCGGGTGGCGCGGCAGGGCCCGCTTGCGCTCGGCTACGCCAAGGAACTGATCGGGCTGGCGCGGCGCGGCGTGCCGCGCGAGGCGGCGCTCGCGGTCGAGCGCGAGCGCTTCGTCGACCTGTTCGACAGCGGCGAACCGCGCGAGGGCGTGGCGGCGTTCCTCGGCAAGCGCGCGCCGGATTGGGCCGCTCCGCAAGGAGAGACGCGATGAGCGCGCCGATGAGGCAGGCGGGTTCCGAGGCGGCCGCGCAGCAGACGGTGCTGATGCGCGTCGTGAACCGCGTGGCGGTGATCACGCTGAACCGTCCCGGTGCGCTGAACGCGCTGTCGCACGCGATGGTGCGTGCGCTGGCCGTGCTGCTCGACGCGTGCCGGCGCGACGACGCGATCGCCGCGGTCGTGCTGCGCGGCGCGGGCGAGAAGGGCTTCTGCGCCGGCGGCGACGTGCGCGCGCTGTATCAGCAGGCGACGCGCGGCGACGACGGCTGGCTGCAGTTCTTCGTCGACGAATACCGGCTCGACCACACGCTGCACGCGTTCCCGAAGCCGGTGATCGCGCTGATGGACGGCATCACGATGGGCGGCGGCATGGGGCTCGCGCAGGGCGCGGCGCTGCGCGTCGCGACCGAGCGCAGCAGGATCGCGATGCCGGAGACGCGCATCGGCTTCGTGCCCGACGTCGGCGCGACGCATTTCCTCGCGCGGCTGCCGGTCGAGCTGGCGCTGTACCTCGGCCTGACGGGCGCGACCTTGTCGGGCGCGGATGCGCTCGGCGCGCGGCTCGCGGACCTGTGCGTGCCCTCGTCGTGGCTCGATACGTTCGAGACGCGGCTCGAACGCGCGGATCTGTCCGGCGAGCCGCTGAAGGCGCTGCGCGCGGTGTTCGAGCCGCCCTGCAACGTGGTGCCCCACGCGGCGCTCGACGGGCAGATGCCCTGGATCGTCCGCCATTTCGACAAGCGCTCCGGGGTCGAGCGCATCGTCGCGACGCTGCGGCAGGATCTGGCGCGCGACGAACTGGGCCGCGAGCACCGGCAATGGCTGCAGGCGACGCTCGATGCGCTGCTCGCGTATTCGCCGACCATGCTCAACGTGACGCGCGAGGCCTTGTTGCGCGGTCGCCAGATGAGTCTGGCCGAATCGTTCCGGATGGAGCTGGGGATCGCGGCGCGCGCGATCGAGGACGGCGATTTCCGCGAAGGCGTGCGCGCGCATCTGGTCGACAAGGACCGCAAGCCGCGCTGGGCGCCGGCCTCGCTCGTCGAGGTGCGGGCCGAGCGGGTGCGGCATTTCCTCTGCTCGCCGTGGAAGGCGGATGCGCATCCGCTGGCGGGGTTGGGGGAGGCATGACTTAGCGGTCGCAGTGGCGGTCGCGCCGGAATCGGTGGGGCCGCCACCGCCACGCCAGACAGCCAGCGTGATGAGCGCGACGTTCGCGAATGAGAGCAACAGGATGTACTTGAACACGAAGTCATCCATGGTGCCGTCGGTCGTGAGATCGATCAGGTGCTCGACCCAGCGAGGATAGGTCGGGAAGTACTCCAGATAGCGGCTCCAGAGCAGACCATAGCCAAGGGTGGCAAGGCAGAGCCAAGCCAGCAGCGCGACACACAGGAATAAACGTCTGGCCAAGGTTGTTGAGCGTGAAACGGTATCGGTACATGAGGTGTTGGGCGTCGGATGACTCGACGCACAAATTTGCATCACCGATGCGACCCAAAACATTGGAATCGTCTTAAAAATTGCGACCAGCGGGCGATCCTGGTCATCGAGAATCGCCGCCTTTCCCTGACGCTCAACCGGTACCGCCTCCCAACGCCTGATACAGCTTCATCTGGTTGTTGAGCCGGTTCAGCCGGTTCTGCGCGAACGCGCTTTGCGCGTCGCGCAGCCGCGACTGCTGGTCGAGCCACGGTTGCACGTCGGTCGCGCCGGCCTGGTAGCGCGCGCGGGCGAGCGATTCCGCGCGCTGGGCCTGGTCGAGCGACAGCTTGCGCTGCACGGCCTCGCTGTCGAGCTGCACCCGCGCCGACAGCGCGTTCTCCACGTCGCTCAGCGCGTTGTACAGCGCCTGCCGGAAGTTCACGACCGCTTCTTCGTACTTTGTGCGCGACACCTTGATCTGCAGTTGCATCGTGTTCCACTGAATGAACGGCAGCGTAATGCCGGCGCCCAGCGTGCCGACCGGGTTCTGCAGAAAGCGCGACAGGCTCGTGGTCATCGTGCCGACGCCGCCCGTCAGCGTCAGGGTCGGATAAAAGCTGGTGCGCGTGATGTCGACATTCGCCAGCGATTCGCGCAGCCGGAACTCGGTCGCGCGCAGGTCGGGCCGCCGGGCCAGCAGATCGGCGGGCAGGCCCGCGCGCACCTCGGGCAGCGGCTGCGTCGGCAGCGTCGACGGCTCCGCCGCCGCGATCTGCGGCGGCCGGTCGAACAGGATCGCGAGCGCGTTGCGCGCCTCGGTGCGCTGCTGGATCAGTTGCGTCTGGCTCGCGCGCTGCTGCGACAGGGTCTGTTCCGCCTGCGCGACGTCGAGCCCGGTGGCCGCGCCCGCCGTGTAGCGCGAGCGCACCAGCGCGAGCGTCTGTTCCGCATACTTGATGTTCGCGTCGCCGATCGCGATCAGCTAGTTCAGGTAGCCGAGCTGCCAGTACAACTGCGCGGTGGTGCCGATCAGCGACAGCTGCGCCGCTTCGCGATCGGCGTCGGTCGCCTGCGCTTCCCAGTGCGCAACGTCGCTCTGCGCGGCCAGGTTGCCCCACAGATCGACCACGTAGCTGACCGACCCGGTCAACACGTTCGAGCGCTGGGTCATCTGATGCGTGTCGAGCGTGCGCGTCACGGCGGCGCTCGCGCCGATCGCGACGCTCGGCGTGAGATTGGCGCCGGCGAGTCCGGCCTGCAACTGGGCGCGGTACACGCGGATCGCGGCGGCGGCGAGGTTGTTGTTGGTGCGCAGCGCATCCTCGATCAACTGATCGAGCACGGGATCGTCGAACGTGCGCCACCATTGCGGATCCGCCGCGGCCGCGGCCGGCGCGGCGGGCGAGGTCCAGTTCGCGGGCATCTGCACGGGCGGCAGCGGCGCGTGGCGGGCCGAGGTCGCGCAGCCGGCCGTGAGCGCCACGACGCCGGCGAGCGCAAGCGTGAGCAGGCGGGGCGGAGCGATGAAGGCATCGAGACGGATCATCATCCTCTCCCCATCAGTCGCGCGCGAGCGCATCGATCGGATCGAGGCGCGACGCATTGCGGGCCGGCATGAAGCCGAACACGATACCGATCAACGTCGAGCACAGGAAGGCCGACACGATCGAGCCGATCGAAAACACCATTTTCCATTGGTTCACGAAGAGAGAGAACAGGAAGCTCAGCCCGAACGACAGCGCGATGCCGATCACGCCGCCCATCAGGCACACCATCACGGCTTCGACGAGGAACTGCTGCATGATGTCGCCCTGCCGCGCGCCGACCGCCATCCGGATGCCGATCTCGCGGGTGCGCTCGGTGACCGACACGAGCATGATGTTCATCACGCCGATGCCGCCGACGACGAGCGAGATCACCGCGATCAGCGACAGCAGCAGCGTCAGCGACTGGCCGGTTTTCTCGACGGTCTTCACGACGCTGTCCATGTTGTAGGTGAAGAAGTCCTTGCGACCGTGACGCTGCAGCATCAGCTTCGAGATGCTTTCCTCGGCGGCCTTGCTCGGCTGGCCGTCGCGCACCCGCACCGTGATGCTGTCGAGATGGCGCTGGCCGAACAGCCGGCCGCTCGCGGTGGTGTAGGGCACCCATACGTTGAGGCTCTTCACGTCGCCGAACGCGCTTTTCTTGTCGGCGGTCACGCCGATCACGACGCACGGCAGGTTGTCGACCAGCACGACCTCGCCGAGCGGGTTCCGGTTCGAGCCGAACAGCTTGCGGCGCGTGTTCTGGTCGATCACGGCCACCTGCGCCTGGCGCCGCACCTCGTCCGGGCCGAAGCCTATGCCCTGCGCCATCTTCATGCCGCGCACCTGGAAGAAGGTGTCGCCGACCCCGCTGATCAGCGCGTTGACGTCGATGTTGCGGTAGCGCAGCAGCAGGCTGCGCGAGGTCTCGGGCGTCACGCTGTCGACGTAGTGCTGGTCGGCGAGCGCCGTCACGTCGGCCGGCACGAGGGTCTGGATGGTGTCGTTCTTGCTGTCGCCCCAGTCGGTGCCGGGGTAGATGTTGATCGTGTTGGTGCCGATGCTGCCGATCTCGTTGAGCATGTAGCGCTTCGCGCCTTCGCCGATCGCGACGATCGACACCACCGAGGTGATGCCGATGATGATGCCGAGCATGGTCAGCAGCGTGCGCAGCCGGTGCGACACGAGCGCGACCCAGGCCATCTTGAACGCCTCGGTGAAGCGTCCGAAGCCGGCCGACAGGCGCGCCGCGTGGCGCAGCGCGCGGCCCTCGGCCTGCGCGGCCTCGAGCGCGTCGCCTTCGTCGCCGCGCGGGTTCGGCCGGTCGCGGACGATCTCGCCGTCGCTGATCTCGATGATGCGGCGCGCGTGCGCGGCCACGTTCTCGTCGTGGGTGACGAGGATCACGGTGTGGCCGAGCGCGTTCAGCTCGCGCAGGATGCGGATCACCTCGTGGCCGCTCTTCGAATCGAGCGCGCCGGTCGGCTCGTCGGCGAGGATCACCTCGCCGCCGTTCACCAGCGCGCGCGCGATACTGACGCGCTGCTGCTGGCCGCCCGACAGCTGGCTCGGGCGATGGTCGGCGCGGTCGGCGAGCCCGAGGCGCGTGAGCAGGTCGTTCGCGCGCGCGCGCCGGTCGGCGTGGGCGGTGCCCGCGTAGACGGCCGGCATCTCGACATTGCCCGCGGCGCTCAGGTGCGGCAGCAGGTGATAGCGCTGGAAGATGAAGCCGAAATGCTCGCGGCGCAGGCGCGCCAGCTCGTCGCTGTCCAGCTCGCCCGTCTCGCGGCCGCCCACCTTGTAGCTGCCGGAGGTCGGGTGGTCGAGGCAGCCGAGAATGTTCATCAGCGTCGACTTGCCGGAGCCCGACGCGCCGATGATCGCGACGATCTCGCCCGCGTGGATCGTCAGGTTGACGTCCTTGAGCACGACGACGTCCTTGTCGCCCGCGGGAAAGCTGCGGGTGACGTTCGTCAGTTGCAGCAGGGGTTCCGACATCGTCAGTTCCCCGCGCCGGACGCGGCGGCCTCGGCGTCGGCCGCGTCGCCGATGATCACCTGGTCGCCTTCCTTGAGGCCCGACTGCACCTCGACCTTCACGTTGTTGTTGATGCCCGTGCGGATCTTGCGCGTGTCGACGCGATTCTTGTCGCCGAGCACGCGCACCGTGTAGCCGCCGTCCTTGTCCTTCGCGCCCAGCGCGGCGACAGGGATGTTCAGCGCGTTGCGCGCGGTGCCGAGCAGCACGTTGACCTGCGCGGTCATCGAGATGCGCAGCCGGTGGTCGGGATTGGGTACTTCGAACAGTGCGTTGTAGAACACCGCCGAGTTCGATTTCGGCGTGCTGCCGACCATGCCGCCCAGGCTGCTCTGCTGTTCGAGGAAGTTCTGCGGCGCGGGCTCGGTCGCGCGCAGCTTGCCGTAATAGCGCCGGTCGGGGTCGCCGAGGATCGTGAAGTAGGTGGTCTGGCCCGGATGCACGCGGATCACGTCCGCTTCCGAGACCTGCGCCTTGACGGTCATGGTGTCGAGATCGGCGAGCTTGAGGATCACGGGCGCCTGCTGCTGCGCGATCACGGTCTGGCCTTCCTGCGTGACGATCCCGACCACCTGGCCGTCCATCGGCGCGACGATCCGCGTGTAGCCGACGTTGGCCTGCGAGGTCTCGATCTGGATGCGCGCCGAGCGGATCTGCGCGTCGAGCGACGCGAGCGTCGCGCGCTGGACGCCGAGGTTCGCCTGCGCGGATTCGAAGTCCGAGCGCGAGGTCGCGTCGTCGGGCAGCATCTGCTGCTGGCGTTTGAAGGCCAGCTCCGCCTGCACCAGCTGGGCGGCGGTCGAGCGCTTCTGCGCGACCAGCTGTTCCTCGGCGGCCTGCGCCTGGCGCAGCGCGTTCTGCGGGAGCACCGGGTCGATCTCGGCCAGCAGCTGGCCCTTGGTCACCTTGTCGCCGAGCTTGACCTTCAGCGACTTCAGCTGACCGGACACCTGCGCGCCGACGTCAACCTGCTTGTACGCCTGCAGGGTGCCGGTCGCGAGCACGGTATTTTCGAGCGTGGCGCGTTCGACCTTCGCGGTCAGGTACTGCGGACCTTTGTCCTTGGAGAAAAAATGCAGGAGGAGCACGACGAGCGAGACCAGCACAACGAGGCCTGCCGCAATGCCGAGCCAGCGGCGTTGACGTTTTTTCATGGAGAGCGAGCGGTCCGGACAGCGGTTGAAATGTAATGAGACTACAAAGCGGCTATTGGAATACAAAATGCTGTCCCAGTTCAATGCGGGAACAAAACTTCCTCACTTTGATACAGATAATCACAACTTCGATCGTTGTTTCTGCGCGCTTCTCCACGGCTTTTGTGTTCAATGGGACGTTTTGTTGTGCCGCCTGAGCGGGCGCGCGCCGCTCGGGCGGGCGGCGACTTATCGGCGGGTCGGGCATCGATAGTCGAAATGATTGGTTGGGTGGTGGCGGCCGGGCCCGTACGATGCGCCGACAGACGCTGCCGGGAGCAGCGCGCGAGGGCCGCCGGCCGGCCCGCCGGCGCCGCCGTGCGGCCCTGCGGGCCGGGTATCGTCATGCCTGTCCACGCAAGGAGCGCCCCGATGAGTCACGCGCCGGAATCTCTCAAGTTCGCCTACTGGGTGCCCAATGTCAGCGGCGGTCTCGTCGTCAGCAAGATCGAGCAGCGCACCAGCTGGGATATCGACTACAACCGCCGTCTCGCCCAGCTCGCCGAACAGCACGGCTTCGACTATGCGCTGTCGCAGATCCGCTTCACCGCCGGCTACGGCGCGGAGTACCAGCACGAGTCGGTCGCGTTCAGCCATGCGCTGCTCGCCGCCACCGAACGCCTGAAGGTGATCGCCGCGATCCTGCCCGGGCCCTGGCATCCGGCCGTGGTCGCGAAGCAGCTCGCCACCATCGACCAGCTGACGGGCGGGCGCGTCGCGATCAACGTGGTCAGCGGCTGGTTCAAGGGCGAATTCACCGCGCTCGGCGAGCCCTGGCTCGAACATGACGAGCGCTACCGGCGCTCGGAGGAGTTCATCCGCGCCGTGAAGGGCGTGTGGACCGAGGATCATTTCACGTTCAAGGGCGATTTCTACCGCTTCAACGACTACACGCTGAAGCCGAAGCCGCTCCAGCAGCCGCATCCGGAGATCTTTCAGGGCGGCAATTCCACCGCCGCGCGGCGCATGGCGGCGGCGGTGTCGGACTGGTATTTCATGAACGGCAACACGCTCGACGGCCATCGCGCGCAGATCGACGAGATCCGCGCGGCGGCCGCGGCGCAGGGGCGGCGCGTGCGCTTCGGCGTGAATGCGTTCGTGATCGCGCGCGACACCGAGGACGAGGCCCGCCAGGTGCTCGACGACATCGTCCGGCACGCCGACGTGGACGCCGTGCAGGCGTTCGGCCATGCCGTCAAGCAGGCCGGGCGCGCCGCGCCGGACGGGCAGGGCATGTGGGCCAACTCGACGCTCGAGGATCTGGTCCAGTACAACGACGGGTTCCGCACCAACCTGATCGGCACCCCTGAGCAGATCGCCGAGCGGATCGTGGCCTTGCGCGCGATCGGCGTCGACCTGGTGCTGACGGGCTTCCTGCATTACCACGAGGAGGTCGAGTACTTCGGCCGCCGCGTGCTGCCGCTCGTGCGCGAGCTGGAGCGGCAGGCCGACGCGCAGCCGGCCTGACGGCCGCCGGCGCGGGAGGCGCGCGCCGCACTGATCAAGTGTCCTGAACAAGCCGATGCCCGGCCGATCGCGTCGTGACGCGATCGGCCGGGTTCGATTTCGCGCGCGTTCACGCCGCTGCAATATTGGCGAGCACACAATCCGAACCTGACAATTCGTCAGTATTGCGGCGGCTGCGACGCAGCGACCGCGCACATACAAGGGGCCGGTATGATCAGAACGCTTTCGCGCGTGTTGGGCGGGCTCGTCCTCGCGTTGACCTGCAGCTTCGCCAGCGCGCAGTCCTACGATTACCTGTTGCTCGCCAGCTCCTGGGAGCCGGGCTTCTGCGCGACGCACGACACGCCGGAATGCACGAGCCTGGCAGGCTCGTTCGCCGCGAACAACCTGTCGCTGCACGGCCTCTGGCCGAACAACTACGACGGCAACCAGCCGTTCTTCTGCGGCGTGCCGCAGAACGACGTCGACCTCGACAACGCCCATGCGTGGTGCAGCATGGACGCCTATCCGATCAGCGCCGCGACCCGCAATACGCTGTCGACCTACATGCCGGGCGTCGCGTCGTGCCTCGACAAGCACGAGTGGTTCAAGCACGGCACCTGCGCGGCCGCGGCTTCGCCGGACGCCTACTGGAACCAGGCGACGGGCATGATCAGCCGGCTCGCGAACACCTCGTTCAACAGCTTCCTGCAGGCGAACGCGGGCCGGACCGTCACGCGCAACCAGCTGCTGAGCGCGTTCGAGACCGCCTTCGGCAGCAACACGCGCAACGCGGTGTCGCTCAAGTGCACGAAGGCGAACGGCGTCAGCTATTTCACCGAGGCGTGGATTTCGGTGAAGACGAGCGCGGCCGCGCAGTTCCCGAGCGCGGCGTCGCTCGTGACCGATGGGAACGTGCAGGGGACCTGCCCGAGTTCGGGCGTGTTCATCGCGCGTTGATGCCGCTTCGGCGTCGCGGCGCGCGCGGCCTTGCGTTTGACGCCTGAGCATCGGCGCGGTCGCGAAGCGCCGCGTAATCGCGGGCGGAACGGTGGGGCGGCGCGATCCCGCTACCCGAAGCCCGCCGTCATTCCTCGGCGCGGCTCTCCCGCGCATCGGCGGCGAGATATCGCCCGGGCGTCGTGCCCAGGGCGCGGCGGAACATGTCGATGAACGCGCTGACGTTGTCGTAACCGAGATCGAGCGCGATGGTGGTGACGGGCGCCCCGTCCGCGACCCGTTCGAGCGCGCGCAGCAGGCGCGCCTGCTGACGCCACTGCGCGAAAGTCATGCCGGTCTCCGCCATGAAGCGACGGCTGAGCGTGCGCGGCGCGATCCCGGCCCAGCCTGCCCATTCCTCGAGCCGGCGGTTGTCCGACAGGTCGCTCGCCAGGGCGTCCGTGATGCGGACGAGCCGTGGATCGCGCGGGCTCGGCAGACCGAGCGATTCCGGCTTCGACGCGGCCAGTTCGTCGACGATGACCTCCGCGATGCGCGTTTGCGCCGGATCGAGATCGACGCCGGGCCAGGTCGCGGCGCGTCTGACGCTCTCGCGCAGCAGGGGCGTGGTCCTGATCGCTCGGGATTCCCGCGGCAAGCGTTCGCAGCGCGGCTCGGCGATGAACACGCTCCAGCCGGAGAAGGGGCCGTAGGAACGGATCGAGTGGACGCAGTGCGGCGGAATCCAGATCGCGTGGGTGGCGGGCACGACCCACTGCTGCGCGTCGAGGCCGACCGAGACGAGCCCGCTCAGCGCGCCCATGAGCTGGCCGCGCGGATGACTGTGCGGCGACGTCGCGCGCGCTTCGCGCTGAGTCAGTTCCGCCGCGGCGAGGAACGGGCCATCGGGCGACAACACGAGATCGGGTCGGATGATACGGGTTTGCATGGCCGGAAGACAGGATCGAGTGACCTTTATACCGGAGACGGGCCGATTCCGCATCAGTAGACTGGTTCCCCGTCGCGGTCTTGGCGTCGAACATGTCGCCGGCCGGACAGGCGCTCGACGATTGCATTGACCAGGCCGATTGGAACGGCGCGAGGCTTCGCAAGGGGGCGGTTGCCGCTTCTCTCGATCGCCGCGTCGGCTCGAGTCGACGGATGCGTGACTTCCGTTCGCGCGGCCGGGCCGGCGCTTGGCCCGGCGACCTGCGCCGACGCGCGCCATCGTATCCATTCAAGCTCAAGGATTCCTCATGAAAGCAGCAGTCGTCAAAGCGGCGGGCGCAGCGCCCGTTTACACCGATTTCGATCGCCCCGATCCGCTTCCCGGCCATCGCATCGTCGAAGTCGCCGCGTCCGCGCTCAGTCACGTGACGCGCTCCAAGGCGTCGGGCTCGCACTATTCGTCGTCCGGCGCGTTTCCGTTCGTGGCGGGGCTCGACGGCGCGGGGCGGGACGCGAACAGCGGTCGGCGCGTGTATTTCTTCTGGCCTCGCGCGCCGTACGGCGCGATGGCGGAGCAGTGTCTCGTTCCCGACGCCCATTGCGTCCCGCTGCCGGACACCATCGACGACGTCACGGCCGCCGCGATCGCCATTCCCGGCATGTCGTCGTGGGCGGCGCTCGTCGAACGCGCGAAGTTCGCGGCGGGCGAGACCGTGCTGGTCAACGGCGCGACGGGGACGTCGGGGCGGTTGGCGGTGCAGATCGCCAGGCATCTGGGTGCCGGACGGATCATCGCGACCGGCCGTGACGCGGGCGTGCTCGAATCGCTGAAGGAGGTTGGGGCGGACGTCGTCGTTTCGTTGCGGCAGGACGCGGACGCGTTGAGCCGCGCGTTCGAGGCGCAGTATCGGGAAGGCGTCGACGTGGTGCTGGATTATGTGTGGGGGCCGAGTGCGCTGTCCTTGCTGACGACGGCGGCGCGCACGCTGGCCGAGGATGCGCCGCTGCGATTCGTGCAGATCGGCGCGCTCGGCGGCGGCGAGATCCTGCTGCCGGCCGCCGCGTTGCGCGCCGCGCCGATTTCCCTGCTCGGCAGCGGTATCGGCAGCCTTTCGCTGTCGGGCGTCCTGCATGCGATGCGGCAGGTGTTCGAGGCCACGGCGACGGCGGGGTTGCGGATTGCGACCGAGGCGATTCCGCTCGCGGACGTCGGGGCGCGTTGGGGGGAGATCGACAGCATTCGTCGCGCGGTGTTCGTGCCCGGCGGGCGGATTTGAGGGCGGCGGCAAGGTGCAATGCCGTCATCGAGGCATCGATGCTCGCGAGGTCGCTTCCCGTCTGATCCCGTCTGATTCGGGAACGTGGCGCAGGTCGCCGGACGGCGCGCTTGCGCCGGAAAGCCCGACGTTACGCCGATTCCGTTCGGTGCATCGGTTCGGACCAGGCGACGCGGCCTTCATCTGCTCGGCTTCCTGCGTCGGTGCGCGGCCGACAAACGCTTGATTCGCGGCTGAACCGCGAGGGGCTCTCAGAGCCGACGCGCGCCGCCGCGGCGGCCGCCGTCAATCCGGCGCGGATCACGGTCGTCGCGGACGGCGACGGCATCGCCGCGCTGGCGGCTCACGGATGAAGCGCGCCGATCCGAGGGAAATTGCGGAAATTGTGCTCTTTCTCGCATCCGCGCGCGCCAGCTTCATGGTTGGATCGGTCGTCATGGCGGACGGCGGGATGAGTGCGAAAGTGGGCCCGTAGCGGCAGACGGGCCGGGTTGAAACGACATCGGGCCTCTCGCATCCTCAAGGCGCGCATGGATGGCGACCCGGGCGAGGAGGCGGCCTGCGGCGATCGCTCCCAAGGAAGGCGCTCGCCGATCCGTGCCGTCTGAGCCGTCCCGTCGGCTTAGTTTCGCGCTTCGAAAGCCATTCTCACGGCAAGCCCCGCAAGAACGGTTCCCATGAGCCAGCGCTGTATCAGTAGCCAGGACAGAATGGTGTGCATTTCGACCACGTTGAAGGCGGCGCGCAGCGGCATGCCGCTTTGCGCGAAATAATCCGCGATCAACGGCCCGCAACCCGCGTTCGAGAAAATAAACGGCAGCGCGGACAACTGCTTCGTCGACACGCGCTTGCGGCCGTCGAACGTACCGGCTGCCGCGACTGCGACGAAATTCTCTTCGAGCAGCGGCAAATGGTGAGTGAACGTTTTCGCGCCGGCCACGACGCCCACGTCGGCGGTGCCATCCTCGATCCATCCTTCGACTTCCGCATCGGTGCCTTCGAGCAGCACGGCCGACACGCCCGGATGCAGCGCTTTCAACGCTTCAAGCGCGGGCACGACGAACGTCAGGGATACGCTTGGCAGCGACGCGACGATCAGCCGCCCTTCGAGCTTGCCTCGCGACAGGCTGAACTGCTGACGCAGCGTCTGCGCTTCCCGCACGACGTTGCGAACGTACGGCCACAGACGCTCGCCCGCGGCGGTCAGGGCGACCGGTTGCCGGTCGCGTATGAGCAGCTTGACCTGCATGATGTCCTCCAGCTCGGTCAACGCGTGGCTGATCGCGGATTGACTGCGATTGAGCCGATCGGCGGCTGCCGTCAGCGAGCCCGGCTCGACTACGGCGGCGAGGATCGAGCGCTCCGAATATGTCGTTAGGTTCTGTTCACATCCTCACAAGCGCCGAAAGGCACCGGCAAGCGCAACGAAGGCGAGATAGTTGCGCGCGAGCTTGTCGTATCGAGTGGTGACGTGACGAAAATGTTTGGTGCAATTGAAGAGGCGTTCGACGATGTTTCGAGTCCGATACAGCACTCGGCGGTGCCGCCGCTTGGCCTTTCAATTCTCCCGGGGGATGACAGCCTGACAGTGCCATTTGATCATCGATGAAATGAACTCGAGGCGGTTGATTGCGTGGATTATCGGTCGAATTGCGGCCCGTGTTCGTGATGTCGTTATTTTTTGATTAAAAAATGATGCATAAATGGACGGCAGTGCAATGAATCCGATGCGTAGTCGGCAAGTCGCGCACGATGAACATTTTCATGATGTCGGATTGAATCACTCCACCACCCTTGAGGTTGCCAATGTGCTGATCATTGACATTTCTTCTGACCTTTTAATCGGTGACATCTTTGCTAACTGTCAATTCTCTTTCAGTTTATACGCTTGCCACGCGAGGGGGCAGACGAAATTTCGGTTCGCCTTCTGGAATTTACATTTCTTATAATTTCTGTGACAAAAATTTTCAATGTTGTTTTGAAATGTGAACTAATTTATATAGAATTTAGTTTGATAAATAAAATAATATTAGTTGTTGTGTTTTGCTGGGACCGATGAAGGCTGTAGTCGCACATTGAATTTTATATCCGAAAATCTGCCTTTGAGGGTGGGGTGTTGGGAATGAAAATTAAAATCTTCGAGACTTGTCGCTCGCGTGATTTTTTATGTGCGAAACGAGTCATCCACGCCTGAATTGCGAGACGGCGCATGAGCAGATGGGGTAATGCAAATGAATAAGTCATATCGGGCGATCTGGAATGAGTCGCTGGGGGCGTGGGTTGCCGTATCGGAACTTGACTCTGCCAGAGGCAAGTCGAAGAAATCAAAGGTCGTTCATTGCATTGCCCTGGCTGCAGTGGCCTTGGGCGCACTGACGCATGATGCTCATGCGCAGTACGTGAATAATGCTGCATGGGCTTCGGCGAGTGGCGGCAATGCCATAGCGATCGGTTCCAACACCACCTACATCGCCAACGCCAGCGGTTATCAGGCCGTGGCAATTGGCTCGGCTGCCACGGCGTCCAATACTAGCGCCGTAGCTGTTGGTGTTGGAGCTCTCGCTTCCGGTCTCAGCACCAGTGCATACGGGGGGTATTCCAGTGCCACCGGGACCAATTCTGTAGCCATAGGCGCAGGTTCCACCGCAGCTACCACAGGCTCGGTCGCCCTCGGCTACAACTCCGTCACGACCGGCACGGCATCCGCCGCCACTGGCGGGACGGACACGGTCAGCAGCGCGACGATAGGAAGTGTGACTTATGGATCGTTTGCCGGTACGAGTGGTACCGCCGGTGTTGTGAGCGTAGGGAGTGCGGGCAATGAGCGGCGCATACAAAATGTCGCAGCAGGCCTGATTAGCGCGACCAGTACCGATGCGGTAAACGGCAGCGAACTGTATTCGGTCGCCAGTACGATAGGTTCCACCATCACTTCGCTGTCGACGTCCACGTCGACCGGGATTTCATCGCTGTCGACCGGCTTGTCCACGACGAACAGCACCGTGACGTCGTTGTCGACTTCGACCTCGACGGGTTTGTCGTCGGCGAACAGATCGATCACGTCGCTGTCCACCTCGACGTCGACTGGCTTGTCCACGACCAACAGTACCGTGAAGTCGTTGTCGACATCGACTTCGACGGGTCTGTCGTCGGCGAACAGCTCGATCACGTCGCTGTCCACTTCGACGTCAACCGGTATTTCGTCGCTGTCGACGGGCTTGTCCACGACGAACAGCACGGTTACGTCGTTGTCGACTTCAACGTCGACGGGTTTGTCGTCGGCGAATAGTTCGATCACGTCGCTGTCCACTTCGACGTCGACCGGAATTTCATCGCTGTCGACGGGTTTGTCCACGACGAACAGCACGGTTACGTCGTTGTCGACGTCGACATCGACGGGTTTGTCGTCGGCGAATAGTTCGATCACGTCGTTATCCACTTCGACGTCAACCGGTATTTCGTCGCTGTCGACGGGCTTGTCGACGACGAACAGCACTGTTACGTCGTTGTCGACGTCGACATCGACGGGTTTGTCGTCGGCGAATAGTTCGATCACGTCGTTGTCCACTTCGACGTCAACCGGTATTTCGTCGCTGTCGACGGGCTTGTCCACGACGAACAGCACTGTTACGTCGTTGTCGACGTCGACATCGACGGGCTTGTCGTCGGCGAATAGTTCGATCACGTCGCTGTCCACTTCGACGTCAACCGGGATTTCATCGCTGTCGACGGGCTTATCCACGACGAACAGCACCGTGACGTCGTTGTCGACGTCGACGTCGACGGGCTTGTCGTCGGCGAACAGTTCGATCACATCGCTGTCCACTTCGACGTCGACCGGAATTTCATCGCTGTCGACGGGCTTGTCCACGACGAACAGCACTGTTACGTCGCTATCGACGTCGACATCGACGGGCCTGTCGTCGGCGAATAGTTCGATCACGTCGTTGTCGACATCGACGTCAACCGGCATTTCGTCGCTGTCGACGGGTTTGTCCACGACGAATAGCACGGTTACGTCGTTGTCGACTTCAACGTCGACGGGCTTGTCGTCGGCGAATAGTTCGATTACGTCGTTGTCCACTTCGACGTCAACCGGCATTTCATCGCTGTCGACGGGCTTGTCCACGACGAACAGCACGGTCACGTCGTTGTCGACGTCGACGTCGACGGGCTTGTCGTCGGCGAATAGTTCGATTACGTCGTTGTCCACTTCGACGTCGACCGGCATTTCATCGCTGTCGACGGGCTTGTCCACGACGAACAGCACTGTTACGTCGCTGTCGACTTCGACATCGACGGGCCTGTCGTCGGCGAATAGTTCGATCACGTCGTTGTCGACATCGACGTCGACGGGTCTGTCGTCGGCGAACAGTTCGATCACGTCGCTGTCCACTTCGACGTCAACCGGCATTTCGTCGCTGTCGACGGGTTTGTCCACGACGAATAGCACGGTTACGTCGTTGTCGACTTCGACCTCGACGGGCTTGTCGTCGGCGAATAGTTCGATTACGTCGTTGTCCACTTCGACGTCAACCGGCATTTCATCGCTGTCGACGGGCTTGTCCACGACGAACAGCACGGTCACGTCGTTGTCGACGTCGACGTCGACGGGCTTGTCGTCGGCGAACAGTTCGATCACATCGCTGTCCACTTCGACGTCGACCGGCATTTCATCGCTGTCGACGGGCTTGTCCACGACGAACAGCACTGTTACGTCGCTGTCGACTTCGACATCGACGGGCCTGTCGTCGGCGAATAGTTCGATCACGTCGTTGTCGACATCGACGTCGACGGGTCTGTCGTCGGCGAACAGTTCGATCACGTCGCTGTCCACTTCGACGTCAACCGGCATTTCGTCGCTGTCGACGGGTTTGTCCACGACGAATAGCACGGTTACGTCGTTGTCGACTTCGACCTCGACGGGCTTGTCGTCAGCGAATAGTTCGATTACGTCGTTGTCCACTTCGACGTCAACCGGTATCTCGTCGTTGTCGACGGGCTTGTCGACGACGAACAGCACGGTCACGTCGTTGTCGACTTCAACGTCGACGGGCTTGTCGTCGGCGAACAGCTCGATCACGTCGCTGTCCACCTCGACGTCAACCGGCATTTCGTCGCTGTCGACGTCGACATCGACAGGTTTGTCGACGACGAATAGCACGGTCACGTCGTTGTCGACGTCGACGTCGACGGGCTTGTCGTCGGCGAACAGATCGATCACATCGCTGTCCACTTCGACGTCAACCGGCATTTCATCGCTGTCGACGGGCTTGTCGACAACGAATAGCACGGTCACGTCGTTGTCGACATCGACGTCGACGGGTCTGTCGTCGGCGAACAGTTCGATCACATCGCTGTCCACTTCGACGTCAACCGGCATTTCATCGCTGTCGACGGGCTTGTCCACGACGAACAGCGCCGTCACGTCGTTGTCGACTTCGACCTCGACGGGCTTGTCGACGACGGACAGCACGGTCACGTCGTTGTCCACTTCGACATCGACGGGCTTGTCGTCGGCGAATAGCTCGATCACGTCGCTGTCTACCTCGACGTCAACCGGTATTTCGTCGCTGTCGACCGGCTTGTCGACGACGGACAGCACGGTCACGTCGTTGTCGACATCGACGTCGACGGGCCTGTCGTCGGCGAACAGTTCGATCACGTCGCTGTCCACTTCGACGTCGACTGGTATTTCGTCGCTGTCGACCGGTTTGTCGACGACGGACAGCACGGTCACGTCGCTGTCCACTTCGACGTCAACCGGTATTTCGTCGTTGTCGACGGGCTTGTCGACGACGAATAGCACGGTCACGTCGTTGTCGACATCGACGTCGACGGGCCTGTCGTCGGCGAACAGCTCGATCACGTCGCTGTCCACTTCGACGTCGACTGGTATTTCGTCGCTGTCGACCGGCTTGTCGACGACGAACAGCACGGTCACGTCGTTGTCGACGTCGACATCGACAGGTCTGTCGTCGGCGAATAGCTCGATCACATCGCTGTCCACTTCGACGTCAACCGGTATTTCGTCGCTGTCGACCGGCTTGTCGACGACGGACAGCACGGTCACGTCGCTGTCCACTTCGACGTCGACCGGTATTTCGTCGTTGTCGACGGGCTTGTCGACGACGAACAGCACGGTCACGTCGTTGTCGACATCGACGTCGACGGGCCTGTCGTCGGCGAACAGATCGATCACATCGCTGTCCACTTCGACGTCAACCGGTATTTCGTCGCTGTCGACCGGCTTGTCGACGACGGACAGCACGGTCTCGACGGGCCTGTCGTCGGCGAATAGCTCGATCACGTCGCTGTCTACCTCGACGTCAACCGGTATTTCGTCGCTGTCGACCGGTTTGTCGACGACGGACAGCACGGTCACGTCGCTGTCCACTTCGACGTCAACCGGTATTTCGTCGCTGTCGACGGGCTTGTCGACGACGAACAGCACGGTCACGTCGTTGTCGACATCGACGTCGACGGGCCTGTCGTCGGCGAACAGCTCGATCACGTCGCTGTCCACTTCGACGTCGACTGGTATTTCGTCGCTGTCGACCGGCTTGTCGACGACGGACAGCACGATCACGTCGCTGTCCACTTCGACGTCAACCGGTATTTCGTCGCTGTCGACGGGCTTGTCGACGACGAACAGCACGGTCACGTCGTTGTCCACTTCGACATCGACGGGCTTATCGTCGGCAAATAGTTCGATCACGTCGTTGTCGACTTCAACGTCGACAGGCCTGTCGTCGGCGAACAGCTCGATCACGTCGCTGTCCACCTCGACGTCAACCGGTATTTCGTCGTTGTCGACGGGCTTGTCGACGACGAATAGCACGGTCACGTCGTTGTCGACGTCGACGTCGACGGGCCTGTCGTCGGCGAACAGATCGATCACGTCGTTGTCCACTTCAACGTCGACGGGCTTATCGTCGGCGAATAGCTCGATCACATCGCTGTCCACTTCGACGTCAACCGGTATTTCGTCGTTGTCGACGGGCTTGTCGACGACGAATAGCACGGTCACGTCGTTGTCGACATCGACGTCGACGGGCCTGTCGTCGGCGAACAGATCGATCACGTCGCTGTCCACTTCGACGTCGACTGGTATTTCGTCGCTGTCGACCGGCTTGTCGACGACGAACAGCACGGTCACGTCGTTGTCGACGTCGACATCGACAGGTCTGTCGTCGGCGAATAGCTCGATCACATCGCTGTCCACTTCGACGTCAACCGGTATTTCGTCGCTGTCGACCGGCTTGTCGACGACGGACAGCACGGTCACGTCGTTGTCGACATCGACGTCGACGGGCCTGTCGTCGGCGAATAGCTCGATCACGTCGCTGTCTACCTCGACGTCAACCGGTATTTCGTCGCTGTCGACCGGTTTGTCGACGACGGACAGCACGGTCACATCGCTGTCCACTTCGACGTCAACCGGTATTTCGTCGTTGTCGACGGGCTTGTCGACGACGAACAGCACGGTCACGTCGTTATCGACGTCGACGTCGACGGGCCTGTCGTCGGCGAACAGCTCGATCACGTCGCTGTCCACTTCGACGTCGACTGGTATTTCGTCGCTGTCGACTGGCTTGTCGACGACGGACAGCACGGTCACGTCGTTGTCGACTTCAACGTCGACGGGCCTGTCGTCGGCGAATAGTTCGATTACATCGCTGTCCACCTCGACGTCGACGGGCTTGTCGACGACGAACAGCACGGTCACGTCGTTGTCGACGTCGACGTCGACGGGCCTGTCGTCGGCGAACAGTTCGATCACGTCGCTGTCCACTTCGACGTCAACCGGTATTTCGTCGCTGTCGACGGGTTTGTCGACAACGAATAGCACGGTCACGTCGTTGTCGACATCGACGTCGACGGGTCTGTCGTCGGCGAACAGCTCGATCACGTCGTTGTCCACTTCGACGTCAACCGGTATTTCGTCGCTGTCGACGGGCTTGTCGACGACGAACAGCACGGTCACGTCGTTGTCGACATCGACGTCGACGGGCTTGTCGTCGGCGAATAGTTCGATTACGTCGCTGTCCACTTCGACGTCGACGGGCCTGTCGTCGGCGAATAGTTCGATTACATCGCTGTCCACCTCGACGTCGACGGGCTTGTCGACGACGAACAGCACGGTCACGTCGTTGTCGACTTCAACGTCGACGGGCTTGTCGACGACGAACAGCTCGATCACGTCGCTGTCCACCTCGACGTCAACCGGCATTTCGTCGCTGTCGACCGGCTTGTCCGCGGCGACCAGTTCGATTGTTTCCTTGTCCACCGTAACGAACAATCTGGGCAGCAGCACGGCTTCGGCACTGGGTGGGGGCGCAGCCTACAATCCGGCGACGGGAACGATCAGCGCCCCTGCCTATACGACGTACAACGCGAACGGAACGACAAGTACGGCCAACAATGTCGGTTCAGCGATCGACAATATCAACAGCCAGGGAATCAAGTACTTCCACGCCAACTCTTCTGCGTCTGACAGTCAAGCGCTGGGAGCGAACAGTGTGGCGATCGGCCCGAACGCAGTGGCGAACAATGCCGGCGATGTGGCGCTGGGGAGTGGTTCGGTGACGGCTGCGTCGAACCCGACGGCGACGGGTACGATCGGAGGCGCGACGTACAACTACGCGGGGACGAATCCGACGAGCGTGGTGAGCGTGGGTGCTGCGGGTTCGGAACGTCAGATCACGAACGTGGCTGCGGGGCAGGTGACGGCCACGAGCACGGACGCGATCAATGGATCACAATTGTTCGCAACGAACACGGCGATCAACAGCTTGTCGACCTCGACGTCGACCGGTATCTCGTCGCTGTCGACGGGCTTGTCGTCGGCGAACAGCACGGTCACGTCGCTGTCCACTTCGACGTCGACCGGTATTTCGTCGCTGTCGACGGGCTTGTCGACGACGAACAGCGCGGTCACATCGTTGTCGACGTCGACGTCGACCGGCATCTCGTCGCTGTCGACGGGCTTGTCGACGACGAACAGCACGGTCACGTCGTTGTCGACGTCGACGTCGACGGGCTTGTCGTCGGCGAACAGCTCGATCACATCGCTGTCCACTTCGACGTCAACCGGTATTTCGTCGCTGTCGACGGGCTTGTCGACGACGAACAGCACGGTCACGTCGTTGTCGACGTCGACGTCGACGGGCTTGTCGTCGGCGAACAGCTCGATCGTATCGCTGTCCACTTCGACGTCGACTGGTATTTCGTCGCTGTCGACGGGCTTGTCCACGACGAATAGCACGGTCACGTCGTTGTCGACGTCGACGTCGACGGGCTTGTCGTCGGCGAACAGCTCGATCACGTCGCTGTCCACTTCGACGTCGACTGGTATTTCGTCGCTGTCGACGGGTTTGTCGACGACGAACAGCACGGTCACGTCGTTGTCGACGTCGACGTCGACGGGCCTGTCGTCGGCGAACAGTTCGATCACGTCGCTGTCCACATCGACGTCAACCGGTATTTCGTCGCTGTCGACGGGCATATCCACGACGAACAGCACGGTCACGTCGTTGTCGACGTCGACGTCGACGGGCCTGTCGTCGGCGAACAGTTCGATCACGTCGCTGTCCACTTCGACGTCGACCGGTATTTCGTCGCTGTCGACGGGCTTGTCGACAACGAACAGCACGGTCACGTCATTGTCGACTTCAACCTCGACGGGCCTGTCGTCGGCGAACAGCTCGATCACATCGCTGTCCACTTCGACGTCGACCGGTATTTCGTCGCTGTCGACCGGCTTGTCGACGACGAACAGCACGGTCACGTCGCTGTCCACCTCGACGTCGACCGGCATCAGCTCGCTGTCCACCGGCCTGTCGTCGACCAACAGCACGATCGTGTCGCTGTCGACATCGACGTCAACCGGCATCGGCTCACTGTCCACCGGCCTGAGCACCACGAACAGCTCGGTATCGTCGCTGTCCACCTCGACGTCGACCGCGATCAATGCCGTGAAGACGCATTACTTCAGCGTCAACGATGGCGGCACGCAGCAGGCCAACTACAACAACGACGGCGCCACGGGCATCAACGCCCTCGCCACCGGCGTGAACGCCAGCGCGGCGGGCGCCAGCAGCGTCGCGGTCGGCAACGGTTCGAACGCGCAGTCGGCAGGCGCGGTCGCGATCGGCCAGAACGCATCGGCAACGGGCGGCACGGCCGTGTCGATCGGCTCCGGCAATACGGCAAGTGGCGACGGCGCGGTGGCGATCGGCGACCCGAGCGTCGCGACGGGTACCGGCGCGCTAGCGATGGGCGCGAACGACACGGCGACCGGTAACGGCGCAGTCGCGCTCGGCAACGCGAATACGGCCAACGGCGCCAGCGCGCTCGCCCTCGGCAGCTCGAACCAGGCCACCGCGGACAACACGATCGTACTGGGCAATCAGTCCACGGCCAGCGCTGTCGGCGCCCAGGCCTACGGCTCGAGCGCCACGGCAAGCGCCGCCAACGCACTTGCATTCGGTTCGAACGCCACCGCGAACGTTGCCAATTCGATCGCACTCGGCGCGAACTCGGTCACGAGCGCCGCGAACCCGACGTCGAGCGCCACGATCGGCGGAGTCACGTATTTCTTCGCGGGCAGCACGCCGGCCGGCGTGGTCAGCGTCGGGGCACCGGGCCAGGAGCGTCAGGTCACGAACGTCGCCGCCGGTCAGATCTCGGCCACGAGCACGGATGCGATCAACGGCAGCCAGCTCAACGCGACGAACAACGCGGTCAACGCGCTGTCGACGTCCACCGCGTCGAACGTCGCGTCGCTGTCGACGGGCATCAACTCGCTGTCCACCGGCCTGAGCACGACGAACAGCTCGGTATCGTCGCTGTCCACCTCGACCTCGACCGCGGTCAGCTCGCTGTCGACAAGCCTGAGTGCGACCAACAGCAACGTCAACTCGCTGTCGACGTCGACCTCCACCGGCATCGGCTCGCTGTCCACCGGCCTGAGCGCGACGAACAGCAACGTGGCTTCGCTGTCGTCCGGCGTGACGAACATCAACAACACGCTGAACTCGCTGTCGACGACGATCAACAACAACAACAACAACAACAACAACAACGCCCGTTCGGCGAACAACGGCAGCATTGCTGCCGACATGAACGGAACCGGCAGCGATGTGCCGAAGGTCACCGCCGGCTCGAACTCGGTGGCGATCGGCGCGAACTCGACGGACGGCGGCCGTCAGAACGTGGTATCGGTCGGCAGCGATACGCAGCAGCGCCAGATCATCAACGTTGCGCCGGGTACTCAGCCGACCGATGCCGTGAACCTTCAGCAACTCAACGCCAGTGCGAACAATACGTTGAATCAGGCAAACAACTACACGAACAGTCAAGTTCAGAGCCTTCAAAACAACATCAGTTCGGTAGAGAAAGACGCGGATGGCGGGGCAGCGGCTGCAATGGCAGTGGCCGGCCTGCCTCAACCGACGCGTCCCGGGATGAACATGGTGGCGTTGGCCGGTAGTGTTTATCGCGGTCAATCGGGCCAGGCGCTTGGACTTTCCAGGGTCTCAGAGAATGGGCACTGGGTGTATAAGGGCGCTGTCACCACGAATACGCGAGGCGCATACGGTGTGGTGGTAGGTGGAGGGTACCAATGGTAAGCCGAGGTCCGGTCGGGATTCGCTATATGCGATGCATCGCATATAGCGAATAGGTATCGTCAGGTTGCCGTCGAAGTCGGAAATATCATGGGGCATGAGGTCTCTGTGCTGCCGTCGGCCAAGGCACTCGTGTCGTTCAAGGGCTATCGGTTTCCGCCGGACATCATTTGCAGCGCGGTTTGGTTGTGCCGCTGTTTCCGCCGAGCCAGCGCGTGGTAGAAGGTATGCGATCCATCATCGGCGCCCTTTGTCTGGTATTTCGGTTCTCTGGATGGAGTGGGGAGGGCGTGGCGTGCCGGACGATGTGAGAAGCGACGCACGTCGGACGTGAGCAACTTCGTCGCCCCTTCCGAAATGGCCGCTACCGGGCAAGGCCGGGGCTGCGTTGGGTCGATTGCTGCCGATGAACGAGTTCCACATTGAGCGCGCCAATGCGCGTTGATATCAATCTGCCGCCGTTGCGCCAAATGAGGCGGGCTCAATTTCGCCGCCTCAAAAAATCGACCGCCCCGAATATGTCGTCAACCACTCCAGCGCCAACGTCCCCGCCAGCGAATTCCCATTCGAATCGAGCCCCGGCGACCACACGCACACCGCCATCTCCCCGGGCAGCACCGCGACGATCCCGCCGCCCACGCCGCTCTTCGCCGGCAGCCCGACGCGGTAGACGAAGTCTCCCGCCGCGTCATACGTGCCGCAGGTCAGCATCAACGCGGACAGCCGCTTCGCGGAACTCGCGTCGATGATCCGCTCGCCGGTGACCGGCGCGACGCCGCCATTCGCGAGGAACAACGCGGCCTGCGCCAGCTCGACGCAGTTCATCGTGATCGCGCATTGCCGGCAGTACGCGTCGACCACCACCTCGGGCGGCATCTGCATGTTGCCGAAGCTCGCCATGAAGTGCGCCATCGCGCGATTGCGCTCCGCGTGCTGCAATTCCGATTGCGCGACGCGCGAGTCGTAGTCGATGTCGGTGACGCCGATCAGCCGCCGCACGAACTCCACGAGCGCCGTCTCGGCCCGCACGAAGCGGCGTGCGAGCACGTCGGTGACCACCAGCGCGCCCGCGTTGATGAAGGGATTGCGCGGCTTGCCGCGCTCGCTTTCGAGCTGCACGAGCGAATTGAACGCGTTGCCCGACGGCTCGCGGCCGACCCGGTCCCATAGCTCGTCGCCGAGCAGCTGGAAGGCGAGCGTGCAGGCGAACAGCTTCGAGATGCTCTGGATCGAGAAGCGCTCGCGCGCCGCGCCGACCGTGTGGACCCCGCCGTCGAGCGTGACGATCGCCATGCCGAAACGATCGGCGGGCACCTTCGCGAGTTCGGGGATGTAGTCGGCGACGCGGCCCGCGCCGATCCAGGGCGCGAGTTCAGCGTGGATGCGTTCGAGGATCAACTGGTAATTCAGATCGGCGGTCATGCAGGCGAAATCAACGGGGCGTAGCGGAGGCGGACCGGCGGCACGCCCTTGTCCGCGAACGGATGCGGCGGGAGCGTGGGCCGGAGGCCGCGATCGAGACGGGGTGCGGCGGTCGAGGCCGCCGCGCCGCGCGGGCGGCAACCCGCATCTCGAAAACGACCGCATGATACTACAGCCGCCCGGCCCGTCAGCCGTGCTGGGCAAGGGCCGGCCGGCGCGGCGCGAGGGGAGGCGAGCGACGGCCGAGCGGGGCGGGCCCCGACGTCATCCCGACGGACCGCGTCGCGCGCGGTGGCGCGCCTCGTCGTCCCGGCGCCCGCCCGCCGGCAAGGAAAATTGTGCAACACGTCGCGTTTCCGGCCGGAGGGATCCAGCCGCGACCGTCCGTCGCGGCATCTGTTTCGAGACGTCGGGCCGCGATCGTGCGTCGCATGCGGATAGCGCCCAATCCCGCCCGGCGGGCCTCCCGCCCGGGCGGTCGATGTTCCGTCCCCATCATTTGCCGCGTTCCGGACGCGGTTTCCGCCCAAAATCCGCCGGCAGGCGAGGATCAAAAATGAGATAGTCTCAGTCGATTTTTGTGTTCTATCCCACCCCCTTTTTCGCGGAATGTATGCGCGGCGGCACCGGCCACGCGTATCATGCGAAATATTTCGGGATATTACGCCGATCATCAGAATGCCCAATGGGCGTTGCGTCCCGTTGTTTTTGTTGAACTCTTGCCTGTATCGACCGACCGCCCATGCCTT